>JALHRQ010000003.1 GCA_022841375.1 Burkholderiales bacterium | reverse complement strand
TCCGGCATACCTGAAGACGAGGCGCTCGCACTTACCGCTGCTGTAGAGCAACTTTCCGAACACCCCATAGCTCATGCAATCGTTCAGGGCGCCAAGACCAGGGGCTTGGCCTTGCCGTCAGCCTCCTCCTTTGAGGCCGTAAATGGGTTAGGTGTACAGGCAGATATCGGGGGCCGAAAAATACTCGTGGGCAGCCGGGATTTTCTTTCCCAGCACGGCACCAGCACACAGTCCTGGGAAGCTCAGGCAGAGAATCTTCGGGCGGACGCCAAGACTGTAGTGTTCCTCGCCGTTGATGGTGTCGCAGCTGGAATCGCTGCGGTTGCGGATCCAATTAAGGAAAACACTCCGGAAGCCATTGCCACTTTAAAACGCTCAGGTGTGCATATCGTAATGCTCACCGGTGACTCCAAGCGTACGGCAGAGGCTGTCGCTCGAAAACTCGGCATTGACGAAGCTCTTGCCGAAGTGTTGCCGGAGGACAAGGCTGGTCACGTGAAACGTTTGCAGGCGGCAGGCCGTAAGGTCGCCATGGCGGGTGACGGGATCAACGACGCCCCAGCGCTAGCTCAGGCCGACGTTGGCATAGCCATGGGGACCGGCACCGATGTAGCGATGGAAAGTGCCGGCGTGACGTTGGTTAAAGGAGACCTTCGGGGGATAGCCCGGGCAGCGGTATTGTCACGTGCCACAATGCGCAATATCCGGCAAAATCTGGTCTTTGCCTTTGGTTATAACGCGCTAGGTATCCCGATTGCCGCGGGAGTTTTGTATCCTTCGTTTGGAATTTTGCTCTCCCCGATTTTCGCTGGTGCTGCAATGGCGCTTAGTTCTGTCTCGGTAGTAATGAATGCGCTTCGGCTTAAGCGACAGGGTTGAAAAATGCTTATGTCGCCGCAAAGACTTGCAACCCGATCCTTAATAGAGAATCTCTCCATATTGGCATTGAAGCTGGAAGGATACGTATGAAATCGCACTCAAAACCAAAGAGTTGCATGGTGGCCGCCGCCACGCTGGTTTGGGCAATCTCTGCACAGGCGCAACAAACGCTGCCAGGCGCCGACGTCGAAAGCCTGCTCGCCTACGCCCGCGATAAAAATCCCGAATACGCGGCGATGCGTTTCGAGGCCGAGGCCGCCAGTGAGCGCGTCGGTCCCGCAGGCGCATTGCCCGACCCGGTACTGCGTACGGAATTGCAGAACATCACCAACTACGGCATGGACGGCGGCACCAGCATCCTGCCCAGCCGCGTCGGCAGCACCAAATACACGCTGATGCAGGCGCTGCCGTTCTGGGGCAAGCGCGACCTCAAACGCGAGGCGGCGGAAGCCGAAGCCGCCGCTGCCCAGGGGCGCGCTACCGGTTCGTGGACCGATCAGGCTGCGCGCATCAAAACCACCTACGCGCAGTATTACGCGGTAACGCGTCTGATCGTACTGGCCCGCGAAGTCATCGATCTCATCGGTCGCATCGAAGGCATCACCCAGACGCGTTATGCCGGCGGGCTGGTGCCACAGCAGGATGCGATCCGCGTGCAGGTCGAACGCACGGCAATGCTCGGTGAATTGATTCAGATGGAAAACGAAAGTCACCTTGCACGCGCCAATCTCAACGCGCTGCTGGCACGGCCGGCACATGCGCCGCTGGCGCATCCAGAACGCCTGCGTCCGCTGCCGTCGCCGGCCCGCCTGGAGCATGAAGCGCTGGAACTGCGCGCGCGGGAAAAAAATCCGCAGATTTTTGCGGCAGATGCCCGAATGCGCGCCGCGGAAAAAAACCGCGACCTCGCCTACCGCAACCGTTACCCGGATTTCACCGTCGGCGTGTCGCCGATGCAGACACGCAATCGCGTCAACGAGTGGGAATTGATGCTGGAACTGAATATTCCGCTGCAACAAGGCACCCGGCGCAGCCAGGAACGCGAAGCCGACAAAATGATCGACGCCGCCCGCGCGCGCAAGGACGCCACCGCCAACCAGTTGCTCGCCGAGCTTTCCGCCCAGCTCGCCGCCATCGATGCCTCGCGTCGCATGGAGACGCTGGCGCAGGGCAGTCTGCTGCCGCAGGCCGAACTCACCTTCAAAGCCGCACTCGCCGGTTATGAGTCGGGCAAGGTCGACTTCGCAACGCTGCTCGATGCGCAGCGGCAGATCCGTAATGCCAGACAGGACGTCATTAAAGCCCGCGCCGAGCAGCAGATCCGTCTCGCCGAGGTCGAACGATTGATAGGGGAAGACTTATGAAACCGGTCAGCGCAATAATCGCCATCGCAGTCCTTGCCACGGCAACCGCCGGCGCAGGATATTGGTTCGGACAGCACAATGCCGGCAACAACCCGTCCGCAACATCGGCAAGCAGCACCGCAAATGCAAAAGGCGAACGCAAGCTGCTGTATTACCGCAACCCGATGGGCCTGCCTGATACCTCACCGACGCCGAAAAAAGACCAGATGGGCATGGACTACATCGCCGTCTACGAAGGCGAGGACACTGCAGGCAGCTCCAGCTCCTCCGGTTCCAATACGCAGATCAGCATCAGCACGGAAAAAGTGCAACGGCTCGGCGTCAGAACCGAAGCGGCAAAACTCCGCACGCTGGACCGCTTGGTACGCGCCGCGGGCCGCATCGAACCCGACGAACGGCGCACCTACGCCATTGCGCCGAAGTTCGAAGGGTATGTCGAGCGCCTGCACGTCAACGCTACCGGCCAATTGATCGGCAAGGGACAGCCGCTGTTCGAGGTCTACAGCCCGGAACTGGTGTCGGTACAGCGCGAATATGCGATCGCCATGCAGGGCGTGCAGGCAATGAAAAATTCCGGCAGCGAAGCGCAGGACGCAATGAAGCAATTGTCGGAAGCCAGCCTCACACGCCTGAAAAACTGGGACATTTCCGAAGACCAGATCAAATCGCTCACGGCCTCGGGTGAAACCAGACGCACGCTGACTTTCCGTTCGCCGGTCAGCGGCATCGTCACCGAGAAAAAGGCGCTGCAGGGCATGCGCTTCATGCCGGGTGAAACGCTGTACCAGATCACCGACCTGTCTTCGATCTGGGTCATTGCCGATGTGTTCGAGCAGGACATTGGCCTCGTTAAATCCGGGGCCAAGGCGCAGGTTCGCATCAACGCCTATCCCGACAAAACGTTCACGGGCGCACTTACTTATGTCTATCCGACGCTGACCGCGGAAACGCGCACGGTGGCGGTACGTATCGAATTGGCCAACCCGGGCAATCTGTTGAAGCCGGGCATGTTTGCCGAGGTCGAACTGCCGGTCGCCGCCAAAGGCACGGTGCTCACCGTGCCGAATTCGGCAGTGATCGACAGCGGCACGCGGCGCATCGTACTGGTGCAGACCGGCGAAGGCCGTTTCGAGCCGCGCGAAGTCAAAACCGGTGCGCGCAGCGACAGCCATGTTGAAATCGTCAGCGGCGTCAAGGACGGCGAACTCGTCGTCGTCGCCGCCAACTTCCTGATCGACGCCGAAAGCAATCTGAAGGCCGCACTCGGCGGCATGACGGCGGCGCCACAGGGTGCCAAAGCCGGCGGCGCCGTGCATCAGGCGGAAGCCACCGTCGACGATGTCGATGCCAAGGCCGGCACGGTGATGCTGAACCACGGCCCGGTCACCAGCCTGAAATGGCCGGCGATGACCATGGAATTCAAGGTTGCGAATTCGGCACTGCTGAAGGATCTGCCACCCAAAGCACGGGTGACGGTTGACTTCGTCGAGCGCCAGCAGGGTGAATGGGTCATCACCGGCGTCAAACCGCAGGCCGGGGGCAAGGCTGCACCCGCGGCAGCCGCCAACCCGCACGCCGGGCACTAAGGAGAACGGCCGTGCTCGCTGCCATCATCGACTGGTCCGGACGCAACCGTTTTCTGGTGCTGCTGGGCACGCTGTTCATCGTGCTGTGGGGCGTATTTGCGGTGATGCGCACGCCGATCGACGCCCTGCCCGACCTGTCAGACGTGCAGGTCATTGTGTATACGGAATATCCGGGCCAGGCGCCGCAGGTTGTCGAAGATCAGGTCACCTATCCACTGACCACGGCGATGCTATCAGTGCCGAAATCCAAAGTCGTGCGCGGTTTTTCGTTTTTCGGCGCGTCCTTTGTCTACATCATTTTCGAAGACGGCACCGACATCTACTGGGCACGCTCGCGGGTGCTGGAATACCTGAACTTCGCCGCAGGCCGCATGCCGCGCGGCGTCACGCCGCAACTGGGCCCGGATGCCACCGGCGTGGGCTGGGTCTATCAATACGCACTGATCGCCAAGGATAAAACTCTCGCCGAACTGCGCACCCTTCAGGACTGGTTCGTGCGTTACCAGCTGACCAAGGCGCAGGGCGTTGCCGAGGTCGCCTCCATCGGCGGCTTCGTGCAGACCTACCAGGTGACGGTCGATCCGGTAAAGCTGCGCTCGTACGGCGTGCCGCTGATGAAGGTGGCGCAGGTCATCCGCGACTCCAACCGCGACGTCGGCGGCCGCGTGGTCGAGATGGCTGAAACCGAATACATGGTGCGCGGCAAGGGTTACCTGCGCGGCGCGGCCGACATCGAGAATCTGGTCGTCAAAAGCGAAAAAGGCACGCCGGTGCTGATCCGCGACATCGCCCGCGTCGAACTGACGCCGGACGAGCGGCGTGGACTGACCGAACTCAACGGCGACGGCGAAGTGGTATCGGGCATCGTGATGGCGCGTTACGGCCAGAACGCGCTGGAAGTGATCCATAACATCAAGGAAAAAATCACCGAGATTTCCAGCGGCCTGCCCGAAGGCGTGCATATCGAAGCGGTCTACGACCGCTCCGAACTGATCCACCGCGCCATCGACACGCTGAAACGCACGCTGATCGAGGAATCGGTCATTGTCGCGCTGGTCTGCATCGTGTTCCTGCTCCATGTGCGCAGCGCGCTGGTCGCCATCCTGATGCTGCCGGTGGGCGTGCTGATCGCCTTCATCGCGATGCGCCAGCTCGGCATGAACTCCAATCTAATGAGCCTGGGCGGCATCGCCATCGCCATCGGCGCGATGATCGACGCTGCCATCGTGATGATTGAAAACGCGCACAAGCACCTGGAGCGTCTGCCTTCCGATCATTCCAACAGCGAACGCGCTGCAGCGATGATGGCCGCCTGTCGCGAAGTCGGTCCGGCACTGTTTTTCTCGCTGCTGATCATTACCGTGTCTTTCCTGCCGGTGTTCACGCTGGAGTCCCAGGAAGGCCGGCTGTTCTCGCCGCTCGCCTACACCAAGACTTTTGCGATGGCCGGCGCGGCGATGCTGTCGGTGACGCTGGTACCGGTGCTGATGCTGCTGTTCATCCGCGGCAAAATCCTGCCCGAAGCGAAAAATCCGGTGAACCGGTTCCTGATCTGGATTTACCGCCCGGTCATCGCCGCGGTGATGCGTTTCAAGAAACTCACCATTTTTATTGCGCTGATAGTGATGGCTATCTCGATTTACCCCGCCTCGCGGCTGGGATCGGAGTTCATGCCGACGCTGAATGAAGGCACGCTGTTCTACATGCCGACCTCGCTGCCCGGCCTGTCGATCACCAAGGCAGCGGAACTGCTGCAGACGCAGAACCGCATCATCAAGAGTTTCCCGGAAGTCGCTTCGGTCTACGGCAAAGCCGGACGCGCCAACACCGCCACCGATCCGGCGCCGACGGAAATGTTCGAGACCATCATCAACCTCAAGCCGGAAGCAGAATGGCGGCCGGGCATGACCACCGACAAATTGATCGCGGAACTGGATAAAGCGCTGCAGTTCCCGGGCGTCGCCAATGCCTGGACCATGCCGATCAAGGCGCGCATCGACATGCTGTCCACCGGCATCCGCACACCCATCGGCATCAAGGTGTTCGGCAAGGACTTGAACGAAATGGAACGGCTGGCGCGCGAAATAGAAGCTGTGGTCAAAGCGGTGCCCGGCACCACGTCGGCGTTTGCCGAACGCATCACCGGCGGCTTTTACCTCGACATCGAACCGGACCGCACGCAACTGGCGCGGTATGGCCTCGCGGTCGGCGACGTGCTCGACACCATCGGCACGGCACTGGGCGGCGAGATGGTCACCACCACCGTCGAAGGCCGTGAACGTTTCGGCGTCACCGTGCGTTATCCGCGCGAATTGCGCGGCGACCCGCAGCAGATCGCACGCGAAGTGCTGGTGGCGACAATGAGCGGCGCGATGATTCCGCTGGGGCAACTCGCCAAAGTGTCGATTACCAAGGGCGCGCCGGGCATCCGCACTGAAAACTCCTTGCTGTCGGCGTACATTTTTGTCGACATCCGCGACCGCGACATCGGCGGCTATGTCGCCGACGCACGCAAAGCGGTAAACGAACAAGTCAAATTCCCGCCGGGTTATTACGTGACCTGGAGCGGTCAGTTCGAATACATGGAGCGCGCGATCCAGAAAATGAAAGTGGTGATACCGGTGACGCTGCTGAGTATCTTTTTGCTGCTGTATCTGAACTTCCGGCGTATGACCGAAACACTGATCGTCATGCTGTCAGTGCCTTTTGCCCTGGTCGGCGGGGTGTGGTTGATGTGGCTGCTCGGTTACAACCTGTCGGTGGCGGTCGCTGTCGGCTTTATCGCGCTGGCCGGGGTCGCCGCTGAAACCGGCGTGGTGATGCTGATCTATCTGGATCATGCCTGGGAAGCCGCGCAGGCTCGCTGCCGCGCAGCGGGACGTGAGCCGGGTGCCGCCGATCTGTATGCGGCGGTGATGGAAGGTGCGGTCGAACGCGTGCGACCGAAAATGATGACCGTGGTTGCGATCATGGCCGGTCTGCTGCCGATCCTATGGGGCACCGGCACCGGTTCGGAAGTGATGAGTCGCATTGCCGCACCGATGGTCGGCGGCATGATTTCATCGACGGTGCTGACTTTGGTGGTAATTCCGGCCCTATACGCGCTGGTCAAACAGTGGCAGTGGGCCCGCGGCAGCGAACGCTGACGCAGCGTAGATAGTGTAGGCACGAGCTTACTAACACGCATCGCCGGCGCAATTGATTGGCAGAACAGGTCCACCAACCGCTTGGCAATCCTGTTAAGAATGTAATTTTGTGGTCATGTTGCTGTAGGGGTGGGACTTCTAAGATGAGGGCATGGTTAGACGAAGTAAATCAGACACCATGCCGAATCCATGACGGAATATTTCATGGTCCAAAACTCAGGAGTAATTGTCATGTTCAAGAAAATACTGGTAGCCGTAGCAAGCAGCATGTTCGCACTGTCCGCCTTCGCGGTGGACAGAAGCGATATCAACAAATCTATCCAACTCAAGGATGGTTTAACAGTTCACGTTTTCTCCAATGGCAAGATGGGCATGGAAGACCAATACGGTCGCGCCGTGCCGATGAGTCCTGGCCACATCATGGAAACCCAGGATGGCAATCGAATCACCATGGTTGGCAATGAAGTGGCGCGGTTGGATGGTATTCTGAATCCACCCAGTGATTGAGCGCCCCAATCCTGGCAATTGATCTATCCTCGCGGCCCCTTTTCGGGGCCGCCCTTCTGAATATGGCAATAGCGTGTCTGGCGCACACAGCTAATCATTAACAGGCCGTTTAACTCTAAAATGCGAAGCTCCAAACCGTTCATTGAGAGTATTTCTCTGATCGTAAAAGTATCTCTTGTCGCGTGCTCCACGAGTTCAATGGTTTGAGGTGGCGTACCACGAGCCGTTTTCCAACGGCCTGTAATTCTCCATTTCATCATAGCCCTGCGCGATGGCGCACTTGTGGCGCCAGGCCTGCATCAACGGTGCTGACGCTGGCGGTGATCCCGGCGATTTATGCGTTGGTCAAACAATGGAACCTCAATCGCGGGGAAATTCATAACTAATTGTTTATATTGTGTTTTTTTACATTGATGCCGCAGCACTGCGCGCAAAGCCTTAAAATAGCAGGGCATGAACCCTCACCAATCCCACGACCGCGCAATCAATGTGCTGCAGGTTCGCCGCCTCGGCATCGACACTTATTACGAGCCGGTCGTGTTCATGCGCAGCGATTGTGCGATCTGCCGCTCCGAGGGTTTTGAATCGCATTCACGCATCCTCGTCAGCCTCCGTGGACACAATGTGCTGGCCACACTGAACATCGTCACCAGTGACCTGGTGGGCATCAACGAAATCGGATTGTCCGAAATCACCTGGAAGCTGCTCGACGCGAAAGCCGACGATGTGGTCACGCTGTCACATCCGGAACCGCTGGACTCGCTGCGCCATGTGCGCGCGAAAGTCTACGGTCAGCGCCTCGATGACGCCGCCATGCACGCGATCATCAGGGACATCGCCGGACGCAAATACACCGACATCGATCTGTCGGCGTTCATCACCGCCTGCGCCGGCGACCGGCTGAACACCGCGGAAACGGGTGCCCTGACCCGCGCGATGATTGCTGTCGGCGAACGCCTGTCGTGGGACCGGCCGCTGATTGTCGACAAACATTCGGTAGGCGGCCTGCCGGGCAACCGCACCACGCCGCTGGTAGTCTCCATTGTCGTCGCTGCCGGATTGACGATGCCCAAAACATCGTCGCGCGCGATCACCTCCCCCGCCGGCACTGCAGACGCGATGGAAACGCTGGCGCCGGTGGCACTCGACGTCAAGGCGATGCGCCGCGTTGTCGAACAGGTCGGTGGCTGCATCGTCTGGGGCGGTGCCGTGCAATTGAGCCCGGCCGATGACATCCTGATCCGCGTCGAACGGCCGCTGGATCTCGACAGCGAAGGCCAGATGATCGCGTCAATCCTGTCGAAAAAAGCTGCGGCCGGCGCCACCCACGTGGTGATCGACATGCCGGTCGGCCCGACCGCGAAAATCCGCAGCATCGAATCGGCCAGATCGCTGGAAACCGCGATGGTGAAAATCGGCCAGACCGTCGGTCTGCAGATCAGCGTGCTGAATGCCGACGGCAGCCAACCGGTCGGCCGCGGCATCGGCCCGGCACTGGAAGCGCGCGATGTGCTCGCCGTGCTGCGCAACGAAGCGGATGCACCGCAGGACCTTCGCGAGCGCGCAGTGGCGCTGGCGGGCCGCATTTTTGAAATGGCCAACGGCGTCACGCCGGAAACCGGCATTGCAAAGGCCAGTGCTCTGCTCGATGACGGCCAGGCCTGGCGCAAATTCCAGGCGATCTGCGAAGCGCAGGGCGGCATGCGCGTGCCGCCGCAGGCCGCGCACACGCACGTGGTCACCGCCCCAGCCGCGGGTCCGGTGATCAGCATCGACAACCGCCGCCTCGCCCGCGCCGCCAAACTCGCCGGCGCGCCGCAAGCGCCGGCTGCCGGACTTTATCTGCACACGCCAGTCGGCACGCGGGTCGAACGCGGACAGCCGCTGTTTACGTTGCATGCGGAAACGCCGGGCGTACTGGCCTACGCGCTGGCTTATCTGTACGGACAGCCGCCGATCATCGCCATCGCCAGCGGGCAATGAGCGCAGCGGCCGACACCATCGTTTTTGCACTGCCCGGTAACGAGACACTGGCCGCTGCACTGGCGGAAAACCACGGCGCTGAAATTGGCGCATTGGTGATGCGCCGTTTCCCCGACGGTGAAACCTATCTGCGTTTCGACAGTCCCGTGCGTGGACACCGGGTCATTCTGGCGTGCAGCCTGCATCACCCCGACGACAAAGCCCTGCCCCTGCTGTTTGCCGCCGCAACCGCGCGCGAACTCGGCGCCGCCGAAATCGGCCTCGCCGCGCCGTATCTCGGCTACATGCGCCAGGACAAACGGTTTCAGGACGGCGAAGCGGTGACTTCGGCGTTGTTCGCCAAACTGCTGTCTCCGCACATCGACTGGCTGGTCACCGTCGATCCGCATCTGCATCGCTGGAACTCGCTCGATCAGATCTATTCAGTGCCGAGCACCGTGATCCCGGCAGCACCGCTGCTTGCGGCCTGGATCAAAGCCAACGTTGACGCCCCGGTGTTGATCGGTCCGGATGCCGAAAGCGAACAATGGGTGTCGGCCGTTGCCGGAATCGCCGGCGCGCCGCATGTCGTGCTCGAAAAAATCCGCCGCAGCGACCACGACGTGTCGGTCAGCGTTCCCGACCCCGCGACCCTGCGCGGCCGCACGCCGGTGCTGGTCGATGACATCATTTCAACGGGACGCACGATGCTTGCCGCCGTGCAGCACGTGATGGCACAAGGACTGCAAGCGCCGGTTTGCGTCGGCGTTCACGCAGTATTTTCGGGCGACGCCCACGACGCGCTGCTCGCCGCCGGCGCTTCACGCGTCGTTACCACTGACACCATTCCGCACTCCTCGAACGGCATCAGCGTGCAGCAGGCCATGGCAAAAGCCGTAGCCGCGTTGACGTAATGAAACGTGCCGCCTGACCTATCGCGCAGGCTTGAACTGCTCCCCGCGGATGACCTGCGCAAGTAACAGGCATGCCCCGCAGTATCGCAGTCGCCCCCTTGACCTAGATCAAACCCGCTTCTGTTGCGAGCGGTAGCGTACAGCTTGCAACGCTTCCGATCCGGAAGATGCTCTCTTTGTCCAAGTCCAAGGCCAATGATCTCAACTTAAGGAGGACGATATGAAAACAATATGGAAAATGACCGGAGTGCTGCTGGCACTGACACCGGTGGCTGCGGCCTATGCGCAATCGGCGGGACCCGACTGGTCCGCCGTCCCCAAAAGCGAAATCACCCTGTTTTATCCAGGACAGGCGTCGCTGCAGTGGATCATGGGCAAGGACCACGCCAAGGGCGCCAAAGCCATCGCCCAGGGCCGCAACTGCCTGTACTGCCACGAGGGCGAGGAAGCCGACAAAGGCAAACTGCTGGTCAGCGGCGGGAAACTGGAACCGAAACCAATCGCCGGCAAAATTGGTTCGATCAAGGTCACGATGCAGGCCGCCTACGACAAGGACTACCTGTACATGAAGGCCAGTTGGCCGACCAAGGATCCGGGCATGTACCACGAATACGCGGTGTTCAAGAACGGCAAATGGGAAACCTATGCCACGAACCGCGCCAATGCCAACGTGGCCGCCGGCAAGCTGAAGGCTTCATATGAGGACCGTTTCTCGATCATGCTCGGCGACGGCAAAAGCGTGCCGACTTACAACAATCAGGGCTGCTGGATCACCTGCCACAATGACCTGCGCTACATGCCCAATGAGGTCAAAAAAGCCGAGATTGATCCGCACCCGATCCTCGGCACTGCAGGCCTGAAAAAAGACGACATTCGCAAATACCTGCCGCAGAGCCGCACTGCGATGGGTGAAAACGGTGGCTGGGACAAGATCAAATCCAAAGCGGAAATCGATGCCATGAAAGCCAGTGGCGCATTCCTGGAACTCTGGCAATGGCGCGGTTACCGCTCCAATCCCATCGGCGCGGCGGATGACGGCCACGTTCTTGAATATCGCAACGCAGACAGTGGTGCGGCGCCTTTTTTCAACAACTGGGATGGCGCAAAAAACGAACCGCGGTTTATGTACAACCCGGCAGGCAATAATGGGCGTGGCGGTCTGGTCGAATCCGAATTCCGCAATGCCAAGGCCCCGGTGCTCAATGAGAAAAACCGGGTGAAGTACGATCCGGGCCAGGGCTGGAAAGATGGTGACCTGATGCCGAAGTATGGCAACCAGGAACCGAAAGGCAGCGGCGCCGACAACAAGCCGGTGACCGGAACCTGGGCCAACGGCGTATGGACCGTGATCTGGCAGCGGAAACTGAATACCGGCAACAACGACGACATCGCGCTGAAAACGGGCGAACGCTACCCGATCGGGCTGGCGATCCACGATGACAATGCCACCGCACGCTTTCACCATGTCAGTTTCCCGCTGACCATCAGCATCGGCGGAAAGGGTGGCGACATCAATGCAGCGGCGCTGAAATAAAAAAAGCAGTAAACAAAAAACTCCTCTGGGCGCACATATCCAGAGGAGTTTTTTTGTAAAAAAAGCTCATTTTGACCTCATTGACTCCCATCAATGAAGCACTGACTGATCGCTAATTTAAAACACGCCTTGCGTTAGCGCCTGACCTCAACATCCGGGATGAAGAGGCCTTCTATTTAAATGTGAAACGCACCGTGATGGTCTTCTTGTTGGCGGTGGTCATCGCCGCCACCGCTTTCGCTCCACTTTGAAGCTTGACGCCCTTGGCTTTCAAACGCTCACCGACCGGCAGCAGTTCAGCCTCTGACTTTTCCTTGCCGTTCAATACCGACAGCTTTCCACTCATGCTGGCGGGGTTCATCGGTTTGTCATGGTCCTCAACGTACAGCACGGCACCGTCGGGGGTCGCCACCAGCTCAAATGACAGGTCACCGCTGACCTGCACAATTCCGCCATGCTTGGGTTTAGCTCCACCGTGAGCCATGACGGCGTTGATGTTCAGCAGCAACAGGCCCAGCACGATGACACCAAGAAATCTTTGAACCATTACGCATTCTCCTTGCAAGTGATGGCGCGCTTTCAGTCAGGCGGCGCCGCATGCCTTGTTTTCGATGGTGGCTTAGTACGCCTCTTGGGTTTCCTGATGTTCCGGGTTTTCCGCTTGCGCATTAACCAGGCGGCGGGTAGGTTCCTCGCCGAGCAACCAGAACAACAACGGCGTCAGGATCGTATCCAGAACGGTCGAGCTGACCAAGCCGCCGAATATCACCACGGCCACCGGGTGCAAAATTTCCTTGCCGGGCGCATCGGCAGCCAGCAGCAGCGGCGTCAGCGCGAAGGCGGCAACCAGAGCAGTCATCAGTACGGGCGTCAGCCGTTCGAGGGAGCCGCGCACGATCATCGACTGACCGAAAATCTCGCCCTCGAATTTACACAGGTTGATGTAATGGCTGATTTTAAGGATGCCATTGCGGGAAGCGATACCAGCCAGGGTTATGAATCCGACCATGGATGCGACCGAGAGATCGACGCCGGCCATCCACATCGCCACGACGCTGCCGATAAGCGCCAGCGGGATATTAGCCATCACGATACCAGCCAGAACCACTGACTGGTAGCGCGAATACAGCACCAGGAACATCATGACAAGGGATACCAGCGACAGCCCGAGAATCAACCGCGTCGCCTGCTCCTGGGCCTGGAACTGTCCTTCGAGATTAACGAACGTGCCTTCCGGCAATGCCGTTCGCGAGATGATGCCGCGGATGTCCCCAACGACGCGCCCCATGTCGGAGCCATCAGTGTTGGCATAGACCACGATGCGCCGGCGGCCGTTTTCACGGCCGATCTGATTAGGTCCATCGGTTTCCTCGACCGTGGCGAAGGCCGATACCGGCAAGCGGCCTGCCGGGGTGTCAATCAATGTGCGCGCCAGATCCTGAGGACTGCGCCGATCGTCGGGCAGGCGCAATACCAGTTCATAACGCCGGGAACCGTCGACAATCTGTGCGCCATGTGCGCCATCGGTCAACGCTTGCAGAACGCGCACCGCTTCACCGGGCGGAAGCCCGGTTTGGGCCAGCTTGCGCTGGTCGAGCCGCACAGTGATCTGCGGAATCAATACCTGCTTTTCGACGGTCAGGTCAACCAGGCCTGGTACGGCGCTCAAGCGGCTGCGCATCTGCTCCGCCAATCCGCGTAAGGTATCAGTGTCGTCTCCGTAAATCTTAATGGCGATTTGCGCCCGCACCCCCGACAGCAGATGATCAAGGCGGTGGGAAATCGGCTGCCCGATGGCGACCTGCGCTGGAAGAACCGATAATTTTCGGCGAATTTCAGCCATCACGGCTTCACGATTACGATCGGAGCGCTTGAGATCGACGTCGATTTCGGCTGAATGTACGCCCTCGGCATGTTCGTCGAGTTCGGCGCGGCCTGTTCGACGGCCGACCTGGGTGACTTCAGGCACTTCGCGGATCAGTCCTTCGGCAACAGCGCCAACGCGGTTAGCTTCGGCCAGCGAGGTTCCGGGATTGAGCATTAGCGACAGCACCAAAGAACCTTCGTTGAACGCCGGCAGAAATAGCCGAGGAAAAAAAGGCACGCTCGCAGCCGCCACAACGATAGCAAACAGTGCTGCGCTAACCAGCAGTTTCGCGCGAGGGAAGGACCAGGCCAGCAGCCGCGCATCCTGCCGCTTCAGCCAGACGACCAGCGGGCTGTCGCCATGATCCAGGCGCTTCATCCGTGGCAGCAGGTAGTAACAGAGTACGGGGGTGACCGTCATCGAAACCATCATGGAGGCGAGGATCGACACGATGTAGGCGATGCCCAGCGGGGAGAACAACCTGCCCTCAATACCGGGCAATGCAAACAGCGGCACGAACACCAGCACAACGATGATGGTCGCATAGAGAATGCCCGATCGCACCTCGACGCTGGCGCGTTCGACTACGTCCCGGGATGACAACGGCATCGAACTGGAACGGTTCTGACGTAGGCGGCGCAGGATGTTTTCAACGCCAACTACGGCATCATCGACCAGTTCGCCGATCGCGATGGCCAACCCGCCGAGGGTCATCACGTTGATCGACTGCCCAAGCCATTGAAAGATGATGGCGGTGACCGCAAGCGACAGCGGGATCGCGGTCAGTGAGATGACCGTAGTGCGTGCAGAAAGCAGGAAGGCGAACAGAACGATGGCAACCATGATCGCACCGTCACGCAGGGCTTCAGCAACGTTCCGGATGGACGACTTGATGAAGTCCGCCTGACGGAACAATACCCGTGTTTCGCTCAGGCCCGGGGGCAAACCCTGCTTCAGTTCCTGAAGTGCAGATTCGATGTCCTGCGTCAGCTTTACCGTATCCGCAGCGGGTTGTTTCTGCACGCTGATGACTACTGCCGGAACGCCGTTATAGCCGGCATCGCCACGTTTCAGGGCAGGGGCAAATTGCACACGAGCGACCTGCTCCAGCAGGATGGGGCGCCCATCGCGCCAGCCAACAGCTATTCCGGAAAGGTCTTCGGCACGATTGGTGCGACCGAGGTGGCGGATCAGGTATTCGCGGCTGTTGAGGTCGATGAAGCCGCCGCCGGCATTGCCGGCGAAACCCCGCAGTGCCTGTTCGATCTGCAACAGCGTGACACCAAATTGCGACATCCGTGCCGTGTCAGGTTCCACCCGCAGTTGGCGCACATCGCCACCAATGGGAATGACCTGGGACACGCCGGGTATAGACAACAAGCGTGGCCGTAGAACGAAATCAGCATAGGCTCTGGCCTGCATCGGGGTTGCTACCGGGGTTTTGCCGTCGCTGCTGCCCAAGGGCAGCGCGATCAGCATGATTTCGCCCATGATGGATGACACCGGCCCCATCACTGGAGTAATGCCTTCCGGTAGCTGCTCCTTCACCAATACCAGCCGTTCCGCCACCAACTGGCGGTTGCGGTAGATATCGGTACCCCAGTCGAACTCGGCATACAGAATCGACAGCCCTACGCCGGAGGTGGAACGGACGCGGGTAACGCCTGGCATACCGTTCAAGGCGGTTTCAAGCCGGAAGGTCACCAGTTGCTCGACTTCCTCGGGCGCCATGCCGCCGGCTTCCGTAAGAACCGTCACCACCGGTTTGTTGAGGTCCGGAAAAACATCGACCGGGGTGCGCCACGCGGTCAACGCCCCATAAACCATCAGGAGCGAAGCCAGCGCCAGCACCAGCAGACGATTATTCAGGCTGTAACGGACAATCCAATTAAACATGATTGATCCCCATTCAGCGGATCTGTGCGATCAGCGGTGCACCCTGAATCACAATCCGGTTGTCGGCCCCCAGTCCATGGGTAACGACGACGGTTTGCGCGTCCAATGGCCGGAACTGCACGGGCTGCGGGATATAACGCTCGGCGCCGGCTTTGATCCAGACCACGGGCTCATTGGTTGCATTGCGGACAATAGCTTGAGCCGGCAACACGACGCCCTTGATCTTCTCGTTGAGCGCGGCGATGACGGTCACCGGCTGGCCAATCGCCAAAGGCAGCGTAGGTCCAGCCTTTTCAGTGCGGACCGAGAAGGTCAATGGCAGCAACCCGTCGCGCAGCCCAAGAGCTGACCCAATCAATTTAAGCTGTACACCCGTCACGCCCTGCAACTGCGCGCCAGCGATGCGCCCCGGCAGAGCGAAATCGGCCGTGGCGGCCTCCACCAGCATGCGTGCGGTGTCCACTACTTCAAACAACATGTCCCGTGACTCTACGACTTGGCCGGTGACTGCGTTGGCCGTCGCGATGACCCCCGAGACAGGTGCAACGAGTGTCTCGCGGGCAACGAGACTCGCATTGATGCTGCGTTCACGCTGTTGAAGACTCTGCGCTTCCGCGCGCGCGGCTTCAATCTCCTTGCGGGGCACAGTGCCTTCGAGTGTCTCAAGGCGCTGGACCCGCTGCTCGGCGATCTGCCGCTGGCTGCGCAAGTCCGCGAGCAGGGACTCCTGGTTGCCCGCGGCGTACGGTTCGGCATGGTGGCGGATATAGGCCAACACTTCACCGCGCTTGACAGCCTGGCCTGCTACCGGCAGTCCCTTGGGACCAGCCTCGACCCTCCCGCCGTGCGCCGTCTGCACGCGCCCTCCGAAATTGGGATCCATAATGACCCGCCCGGACAACTCCACGGTTGCGGCAGCCTCCGACTCCGGCGCGAGCAAGGTACGGATGCCCATGCGCCGCTGCGCTGACTTCGGCACGTTAACGCCGCCGTCGGGCAAGCGGGCAAGTCCGTTCGGATTGGACGCCGTTCCTGGGGAATCCAGATGTTCGCCGCCCGGGCCATGCGCACCAGGGGCTGCGTGAACAAGCGAAGAATGGAACAGCGCTACCGCAAACAGCATTAGAGTTGCCCTGGCTGTGTGACGGCTTAATGACATGCAAATCGACATCATTATCAAGCTCCTTTGCTCGCCGTGAGACCGCGATTCCGGCGACGGATCAGAAATACAACAACACCGAGGCCCAAGACTGCGAGGCCCGTCCATGCGGAGATCTCGCCTGTGTGGCCATGGTCATCGCGGCCATGGCCGTCCGCCGTCAATGCGGTTTTCACCAGTTTGCCGTCCAATAGATCGGTTTCCTCGCCGGCAACGATGGTGAATACGAGTGCGTGTTCGCCCGGGGTCAACAACAATTTCAGCAATGCCTGATCATCGATAGCGTAATCTCCGTGGTCGGCATGGAACTTGGCTTTCGCTTTGATGCCGCCGCTTTCCACCTCCAGTTCTGCGTTCAACAACGGCTCGTTGGTCTGGTAACGGTCAATCAGGATTGACAGCTCACCTTCATAAAGGGTGGCGACCAATTCGAACATATCGGAATTCGCTTCCATCCGCGGTTGACTTGAACTTGCGGCCGCACCGGACTTGGCGTCCAGATGCTCGCCATCAGGACCATGTGCACCTGGCGAGGCATAAACAATGGACAGGGTTGCAGCCAACAACAGGCCGAAAATAGACGCAATGAGCTTGGATCGGGTTGGTGTGCTGACATTCATGGCAGTAATCCCAAAGTTTGGTGGAGTCGAGCCAGGGCCAGACCGAGCGCAGCCTGCTGCCGAACCAGTGCCGCCTCGGCTTGTGCCGCAGCGGCTATGGTGCGGAGCAATTCCGGCAAAGCGCTTTCTCCGGCCCGAAAAGACTTCTCGAGGAGAGTGGCGCGCTCTCGGAGCAAACTCGCACGGTTCTTTTCGGCTTGCACTTGCTGCGCACTGGCTTCAAGAGCCGCGTTGGCGGTGGCTCGTTCGGCCTGCAAGCGATCGCGCACCCGGAGTTCTGCAGCCTCCGCGATATCCAGTTCCGCTTGTGCCGCCGCCTGCAGGGGCCGATTGCGATCCGCCGTGCCTAAAGGCAGACGAACTCCAACCGAGAGACTGTTCTGCGACGAGTCGATGCGACCGGGAATGTCCTGACGGATGCCGACGATGATCTCAGGTGGTTCGCTGCGCGACGTTCTAACCAGTGCAGCCCGTTTACGGACGTGTTCGGCGGTCGTTGCGGCGTAGCGCATTTCCGGATGTTCCGTGACCGCTGGGTGCGAAGCCATTACCGGCTCCTCAGCCCGTGGTACGCCCTGATGCCCGGTCAAAAGCGTCCAGCGGCTGCGCGCAGCCTGCACGCGATGGCGCGCGTCGATCAGCTGGGCAGTCGCACCCGACAATTCAGCACGCGCTGCCAGAGCATCTGCTCGCGCGAGATCGCCGGCATTGACTCGCCGATCAACATCGTCAGCCAGCGAGGTGAGTGACCGTACACCAACCTCTGCCAGCGCCAATTCCGATTGTTGCCCAACCAGCGCCCAAGCAGCCTCACGCACTTCACCGGCAATGCGCAGACGCGCTGTGCCTTCCGCCTGATCAGCCAGGCTTACGCCAGACTCGGCAAGAGCACCACGAGCATCCCGCTGCCCTGGCAACCACAGCGGCCAGGCCAGTCCGATTTCCGTTTCACGCCTCCCGGCATCGGTCTGCCAGCGGTCGCTGCGATGATTAAGTTCCAGCGTAGGTGGCGCAGCCCAGAGGCTCGAGGCTGCCACACGATCTGCCTCAGCTCGCTGCTGCTGGCCCCGGACTTCCCGAGCGGCAACAGCGCGCTGCCAGGCTGCATCGACGGCGGCGGCAAGGGTGGCCGGTGCCGCCTGCAGAAGGTCGGGAGCCGCCTTGGGCGATGCCGACAGTTGAGCCCAGGCGGACACACTCCATATGCTGCCTGCGACTGCATAGCAGGCCAGCCTGATTACAGTATTCACGATATTTCCTAACCGAATGTGTGATTGCACAACGGCATGCAACGCACGCAATCGTTACCAGAGGCGACAATCGCGGCGGATTGCAAAATCCATGGTGACATCGGTCATGCACGTCCAAGGGACGTGATATGACCCGGCGCGTCAGACGATCGGGCGCGGCGGCCTGAGCAGGCCTTCGAGAAAAGGATTGGGGCCGGGATGCTCCGGCAACGCTGCTGATGACATTACACCAGGCCGGAAATAATACGAACCGGCAACCGATAGAACTGCCGCGGCATTGGAATAATCAGCCATCAGGTGTTGCGCGGATTCGTCGGAATCTTCGGGATGGTATTCGCCGGAATCATGGTGATGGTGCGCTTCCTGATCCCAATGCATTACCGTATGAGTCAGATCAGCAAAACCGTTTGACGAAGTTGCAAACAAGGTAACTGCCATGGAATGGATTCCCATGACAAGTATCAGCAAAGTTACCGTTAATTTTTGCAACATGGCACCGATTATATACATTTCCAAAGTTCAAAATTCAGATTTTTCTTGGAAATTCAAATAAATGCGCACCTTTAACTTCAGAAATCCGGCATTGATTCTTCCGGGCAAAACGAAGTTTATAAAACTCGCTTCAAGTTGAACTTTATTTTTTAGTTCTTATTGACAACAGCAACCTGCCGTGGCTTGGACCAAAGCAAAAAATCCGATGCCCCCGAAGAAAACAAATTCATTTAAGGATTAATAGTCGACACGGAATCAGGTGTATAAAGATTTTATTTCCAAAATCAAAAATGTATTGAGAAAAAATGCTCAAACAATGTTTATTTGTTATTGGATGCCTTATTGGGGCCACCTGCGTACAAGCTCAAGAGGATGATGCTCCCGACTACGCCCAAGAAACGTTGACCGGGGATTGGGGTGGATTACGCTCTACTTGGAGCGAAAAAGGGCTCAATCTGGACCTCGGATTCAAGTCGGATATTCTTCGCAACGTTCATGGAGGAATTCGGCAAGGTGGACGCCCCATCAACCAATTTGATGTGAAATTGCGAGGTGACCTGGAAAAACTGGTCGGCTGGGAAAATGCAACCGCCTATTTAAATTTTATCTATGACACCGGCGGCAAAGTAAACCGCGACTACGTCGGAAGTCTCATGGGCGTCTCCAATACCGAAGTGGCCGTCTCAACACATCGTATCTTTCATGCATGGGTTGACCAGTCGTTCGGAAACAAACAATGGTCTTTGCTCGTGGGTCTATACCCCATCGACTCCGAATTCCAGGTTATTGAAAGCGCAGGACTTTTCGTACTCCCGCCCTATGGGCCGACCGCTGATCTTGCGCTGACCAGAGGCCCCTCGGTTTTTAATCAATCCGCATTCGGCTTTCGCGGCAAATGGCAATCAGAGAATCAAAAAAACTACGTCATGATGGCCGTCCTCGACGGCATTCCCGGCGATCCCAACAAGCCGAAAGGAACACACATTAAATTCAATAATGGCGATGGCACGATGCAAATCATTGAAGTTGGTCTCACTCCGAGAGCCAACGGTTCCGGCAATGACTCTCCGAAAGATAGTCAGGCCAGTGAAAATACCGGCTTGGAAAAATATGCTTTGGGTTACTGGCGATACACCTCAAAAGTGAATGATCTGGTTGATGTGGATGCAGCCGGCAATCCGGCGCAACGCGTCAGTGATGGATGGTATGCACAGGCCGAGCGGACCATGCTGAGCTGGAACACTGGCGATTTGGCCACATTCGCCCGTTTTAGCGCTACTGATGGCAATTCAACCGCAATTCGGCACGTCACCAGCCTAGGCGCACGTGCACGAGGACTTATCCCCGGTCGTGAAGAAGATTTTTTTGGTATTGCTTTTACCCGCAGCAGAATCAGTGAAAAATGGAAAGCGTCCCAAGCCGCCACAGGATCAATCAGGGGTGACTCCGAATCAGCCATTGAAGTCACTTATCGCATTCAAGCCACGAAGTGGTTGGCCATCCAGCCGCTGTTCCAGCAAATCAAGTCCCCTGGAGCCCTTAATACAGTTCCCAAGGCCAATCTGGTTGGCATCAAAGTTGAAACAGTTCTGTGAATAAATTGCCCGCTACTCCCCCAAAATCCTTCGGCCGTCAAACTACAACCTGCCTTCCAGGCAAGGATCTCGACTTCGCGCTGGGCATCATTCGCAACAACCGCGATGGCGATACCCAAACGACCCAGATCACGATGGGCGTGACCTGGCGTTTCAAGTAACGCCAGAATCAGTCCGTCACGACATCGCGGCGGCGCGCAGCCGCGACAGATCACGGATATGAACCCGCTGCCCCTCGACCTTGATCAGGGCGGTGGCGGCCAGCTCGTGCAGGATGCGCGAAAAGTGCTCCTGGGTCAGGTTCAGCCGTGAGGCAATAAGGCCCTTGCGCACCGGCAGCGTGACCGCAACTTCCTCCGGCCCATCCTGCTCCAGCGGCACCTCATGCAGCAGATAGCAGATCACGCGCTGCTTACCCGACATCAACATATAGCTCTTAAGGTCGTGGGTACGGCGGTAAATCCTTGACGCCAGCCCTTTGATCACCCGCAATGCCAGTTCGGGCGCTTCCTGCAAGGCACACAGCAGATTGGCGCGCGGGACATGTAACAACTGCGTCGGCACAATCGCCGCCGCGGTAACCAGGTGCGGCTGGTCGGTATACAGCGAAGGCTCCCCGAAACAGCCCCCCCGACCAATCAGGTCGAAGACTTTTTCGTGCCCATTACCGGCCTGTAGCAGCAATTTGACCTGGCCCTGGGTCACCAGGTGCAGCCCGGTGCCGGGCTCGCCCTCACGGCAGATCACCTCGCCGCCGGAAAAATCCCGAAGTTCGGCACCCTCGGCCAGGCGTCCAAAAGCGGCGGGTTCCAGCCCCGCGAAGAGACTGGATGAGGAAAGAGCCTGAAAAACCTGAACTGCGGCGGCACACACGCGGGGAATCTCCTGGGAAATGATCCGGTTTTGAGTATCCCCCCGCACGCACTCTGCAACTTGACCAGGATCAAACACCAGTGCGGCCTGCAATTTGAAACGCAACAGCGCCCGTTTCAATTCCAAACCGGCCGCCGCCATTGCCCATGGCGGTTTGATCTATATCAATGAATTCGGGTAACTGCGGCTGTTAAGCTGATTAAGCCAAAACTGCGATAATGGGCGACAACAATGACTTCCGGGATGTGCCTGAACAGCATAAAGTCAGATTCAGCGCCGGACGGTTACTTTTTTCATTGCAAACAATTATGTTCCCAGCCTGCCTCAAAGGGGACCGCTGCGGGTTCTTCAAGTATAAACTGTGGCTTCTGCTTGTTTAACCACCCGGAGTACTACTAAATGTTCACCCGAATTCTGCTCCTCGCCGCCAGCGTGATGCTCTCCGCCGGCGCCGCGCACGCCGCCGATGTCGATGCAAGCGCTGCGGAAGCCTTGGCCAAAAAAAGCGGCTGCCTGAAATGTCACGCTATCGACAAGAAAAGAGACGGCCCCGCCTTCAAGGAAACAGCCGCAAAATACAAGGGCAAGTCCGACGGCGTGGACAAAGTCACCAAACAGATCACCACCAATCCCAAAATCAAGGTTGATGGCGTTGAAGAAACCCACGATGCGCTGAAATCCAAGGATGCCAAGGAAATCCGCAACGTCGTCGACTGGATCCTCAGCCGCTAACCACAACAACAAAAACCCGGGGAGAGAAAAACATGTTCGCCAAATGGTGGACAAATCTGCAGAACCGCTGCCGGACATGTTCCCGGGTCACTTTGACTGCAGGGGTGTTGGTGATCGCGCTGGCCGGCGCCGGCATACTGATGACTGTTGGTGTCGCGGCGATGGCTTATACCAACACCCAGGAATTCTGCATTGGTTGTCATGAAATGAAAGACAACGTCTATGCCGAGTTCAAGGGCACGATCCACGACGTCAACCGCACCGGCGTTCATGTCCTCTGCTCCGACTGCCATGTACCGCGCGAGCCGATCCCGCTGATCGCCCGCAAAATGCGGGCATCCCTGGAGTTATGGGGCCATTTCCGCGGCGTCATCGACACCAAGGAAAAGTTTGAAGCGCATCGCGCTCCGCTGGCGCACCGCGTCTGGGATCGCATGCTCGAAACCGACTCGCTCGAGTGCCGCAATTGCCACAAGCGCGAATCCATGAACAGCGAACTGCAATCCGAAAAAGCGCGAAACCGCCACGCCAAGGCGGACAAAGAAAAGATGACCTGTATCGAATGCCACTTCGGCATCGCGCATAAGGAACCTGAGGGTATTACGCCGCAGGAAATGAAAGCTGCAAAGCTCGAAAAGAAGAAATAACGCGAAAAGCTGCACCATAGAACCACGGGAGAACAGCAGATGAATAAAACATTTCTGATACTGATGCGCAGCGTGACTGCCGCGTTGTGCCTGTTTGCCATGGCACAGTCGGCGCTGGCGCAGGACGCCGCCAAAGCTCCGCGCAAGGATCTGGCTCTTAAAGGCGACGCCGTCTGCACCCGTTGCCATGGCGTCGATGAGGAATATCCGGTGCTGGCCATCGGCCAGACCAAACACGGCACGGTTGCCGACAAGCGCACGCCCACCTGCATCAGTTGCCACGGCGCCAGCGAAACCCACATCAACCGGCCGGCCGGCGTCAGCGAACGTCCCAAACCCACGATTTCTTTCAACAAAAAGGGCGGTACCCAGCCCGAGGAACAGAATCAGACCTGCCTGACCTGCCACCAGGGCGGCAAGCGCACCCACTGGCAGACCAGCCTGCATGCCACCCGGGATACCACCTGCGTGGCATGCCACCAAGTCCACGCTGCGCATGACAAAGTGCGTGACAAGCGCGACCAGGCCCAGGTCTGCTACACCTGCCACAAGGAACAACGCGCCCAGAGCCAGCGGCCCTCTCGCCACCCGATTCCTGAAGGCAAGATGACATGCTCGGATTGCCACAATCCGCACGGATCGGCAGGCCCGAAGAACTTGGTCCGCGATAATGTCAATGACACCTGTTACACCTGCCACATGGAAAAACGCGGCCCATTTGTGCGTACCCACCAGCCGGTTCAGGAAGACTGTTCGATTTGCCACAACCCCCACGGCACAACCACGCCTAATCTGTTGAAAACACGCTCTCCCTTCCTGTGTCAGCAATGCCATGAACCCACCAGTCACCGCGGCAACTTCGGGTCACTAACCGGAAATAGCACCAGTGCCAATGCCGCTGCGCGTGGCTGCCTCAACTGCCATACCCAGATTCACGGTACTAATAATCCAGCCAATATATCTAACGAGCGGACGTTTAGGCGCTAGCGCTCGCTGACAGGAGACGACGATGAAACCCCAATCCAGTTCCTTCAGACTTACCGCGGTGGCAGCCGCAACCTTTGCGGCTTTTAGTGCCTTCGCCGCAAACGAAGAAGCCGCAGAACTGACAAAACCGACAAGCAGCGTCCAATTCGGGCTCGGTTATGTTGATAACGACAACCGTCGATTCGGGCAATACAATGGCCTGAATCAAGAGGGTGCCTACGGTCTGCTGGGCGTCGATATCGTGAAACGCGACGATGCCACCGGCACTTGGCTCAAGCTTCGCGGACGTAACTTGGGGCTGGATAATCAAGACTTGCGCTTCGAGCATGAAGCGCAGGGCAACTGGGGCTATTACGTTGAATTTGACCAAATACCCCGCTCCGAACCCTATCAGGCGTTTACCGGAGTCCAGGGTATTGGCAGTAACGTATTGACGATTCCCGCGGTATCCACGAGAACAACTCTCGTCGATCTGGAGACCAAGCGGGAACGTATCGGCTTGGGCTTTAGCAAACATTTCTCCGAAGTGTGGAATTTCAAAGTTGATTTTCGCAACGAGGAAAAGAAAGGGGCGCGGCTCTGGGGTCGCGGCACCACAACACCCGCCTTCGAATTCACCCCTGAACCGATTGATAGCACCACCCGTCTGCTTGAAGCAACTCTGGGTTACACAGGTAAAAACCTACAGTTGAGCGGTGGCTATTTTGGAACTATGTTCAACAATGCATATAACGGACTTAGTTTCAGCGGCGGTAATGCGGGATTATCGACCTTCAACCCCATCGCATTACCCCCGGACAATCATTCGCACCAACTCTTTCTATCCGGAGCTTACACTTTCACTCCGACCACACAGGGCAACTTTAAAGTAGCTTACGGAAAGGCCTTGCAGAACGATGCATTTGTCACCGGCATTAATGTTCCTATGGCGCCGGGAATCGGTAACAATCTTCAAGGACGGATAGACACTACACTGGTGCAGATGGGAATTACCGCGCGGCCGATGCCCAAGTTGACATTGCGGGGCAACCTTCGCTACGACGACCGTGACGACAAGACTCCAGTCCTGCGTTACAGCACACTTGCAACTGGAACATCGACCTTTAACGGCGACAACGAACCACGGTCAAACCGCACCACGACAGGTAATTTCGAAGCCAGTTATATGCTGCCAATGGCATTTCGACTGATCGGCGGCCTCGATTACGAAGAGAAAAAACGCAGTCTGTCGCAAGTTCGCATTGTCAGTCACCGCGACCGTACGGATGAAACCTCATATCGCGCCGAATTAAGGCGTTCTGTCTCCGATACTCTTACTGGCGCGATTGGCTACATTCACAGCTCGCGTGATGGTTCGCCATTCCTGCAGACGACACTTAACAATGGAACCGCGGGGAGCAATGTCGTTGCCCCAATCCACCTGGCCAATCGTGATCGCGACAAGATCCGTCTTTCAGCAAACTGGCAGGCAACGGAACCCCTTTCTTTACAATTCGTGCTGGATCAGTCTCAAGACAAATATGAAGGTGATCGCGACGGATCTGGCCTTGGGCCGAGAAAGGGAGAATCCCAGAACTACTCCATTGATGCCTCCTACATCTTTAACGACAAGGTTCAAGGTACGGCATACTTTTCACGTAATGACACCAAGTTAGACCAGTCCAGCCGTACTTCGGGAGGCCAGCTTTGGGCTGCGGCCCTGCAAAATACGGGGGATTCCATGGGGCTTGGATTGCGTGGCAAACCTTATGCTTGGCTGGAAATGGGGGGCGACGTCAGCTATTCAGATATCACCGACAAATATGGTCAAAGCGCAATCACCGGCGCCGCCATCGCCTCGCTGCCCGAAGTCACCACCAAGTTGACCCGTTTGCAGCTGTTTGCAAAATTTGCAACGCAGAAAAATGCTGGGGTTCGACTGGATTATATCTACGACCGCTTCAGCACCAACGACTGGACTTGGTCAACTTGGACATACAGCGATGGCACCCGCATGCTTCAAGACCCAGTGCAAAAAGTCAATTTTGTAGGGGTATCCTACTATTACCGTTGGCAATAGCTGCATATTGCAAAAACGGCCCGCCTCGGCGGGCCGTTTTTTTGTGCGCCCACCGATTGACAGCGACAGGGGCTCACCCAAAGAATAAGCAGCATAATGGAACGCCGCGACTTCATCCGCCTCTGCGCCACATCCTGCGCCGCCACTGCCGTCAGTTTCGGCCAGGATGCTTTTGCCGCGGCTGATGCCAGGCCCCGGCTGTATGGAAAAGTGCAGTTGACGGACAGCGCCGGTCAGCCGCTGCGGGCCGCGCAACTGGTCGTCGGCGAGAACTACGTCTTCCATTATCCCTTTGAAAGCACGCCCTGCTTCCTGCTCAATCTGGGCAAACCGACCACGCAGAACGTTGCTCTGAAAACCGTGCAAGGTGCGGCCTACCAGTGGCCCGGCGGCGTCGGCCCCCAACGTGCGATCGTCGCTTATTCGGCGATCTGCTCGCATCAACTGACTTATCCGACCCGGCAGATCAGCTTCATCAGTTATCGCGCCCAGTCCACTGCCCGTGCAGCCCAGCCAAACATGATCCATTGCTGCTCTGAACACAGTGAGTACGATCCCGCAGCCGGCGCCAAAGTCATGGCGGGGCCGGCGCCGCAACCCTTGTGCGCGATCCTGCTGGAGCATGACCCCGCCAGCGACACGCTGTTCGCCACCGGCACGCTCGGTGGCGAAATGTTCAATACCTTTTTCAGCAAGTATGAAATGCGTTTATCCTTGGAGCACGGCGGTGGCCGCGCGCAACAACGCGTGGCCGGGAAAATCACCGTCAGCCCCCTGGCGCAATTCTGCAAGCAGCAGGTACGTTGTTAAAATTCAATAAAATCAATAAGTTGCAATAAACTCGCCGCAGCATCGCGGCACACCAAAGGAGATCACCCATGAAGCGCACCGTCATCACCGCAGCCCTCGTCGCCCTCGCCTCGGGCTGCGCAAGCACGCCCCAACTGGACGCCGTCGGCACAGCGACGCTGGAGCCGCGCAGCGGCAGCCAGGTCCGGGGGACTGTGACCTTCACCCAGGCCGGTGCCGACATCGTGCGTGTGAGCGGTGAAATCAGCGGTCACAGCCAGGGACCCAAAGGTTTCCACATCCACGATAAGGGCGATTGCAGCGATGCGCAGGCGATGAACGCGGGTGCGCACTTCAACCCGGGCAATCACAAACACGGCGGACCGTACGAACCCGAGCGTCATGCCGGCGATCTGGGCAACATCTCCTTCAACGACAAAGGCATCGCCAAGTTCAGTTTTGTGGTGGGCGGCATTTCGGTAAGCAATAGCACACCCGACGGCATCATCGGTCGTGCGGTGGTGATCCACGCCGCTGCCGACGATCAGGCCACCGATCCGACGGGCAATTCAGGCGGCCGTGTCGCCTGTGGCGTAATCCGCTAAGGTCAACTGAAAAAAGGCGACGCAACTGTTGCGTCGCCTTGACCGCGCTGATCAGCGCAGCAGTTCCGCCAGTCCCGGCGCCATCCGGCAAAGCAGGCTGTCGGGCTGTTGCGCAGCGGGTTGCAGCACATGCAGCATGCCGTAAATCCCCACTGCGGCAATCAGCGCACTTGCCGGATAACGCACCCACCCGATCCGCGTCCAGCGCCGCGCACCGCCAACAGCCGAACCGATCAGCAGCAGATTGGGCAGCGTGCCCAGGCCGAACGCCGCAAGAATGGAAGCGCCTTCAGCAGCATCGCCGGAGGCCAGCGCCGTCAGCAATACTGCATACACCATGCCGCAGGGCAACCAACCCCACAACGCACCCAGCCCCAGCGCCTGCCAGGGTGTGGTGACCGGCAGAAAGTGGCGTGAAACCGGCTGCACCCGGCGCCACAGTATGCTGCCTGCGGCTTCAATGCCACGCGTGACCGGACGCACGCCGGCGACATTCAAGGCAACAACAATAAGCGTTGTGCCTATCAGGAACATCAGCAGATGCTGGGCAAGCACGCCGCCGCGCAACGCCATGCCGGCCTGCCCCAACGAACCGGCAAGCGCACCCGCGAGAATATAGCTGCAGATGCGGCCGAGGTTATAGGCCAGAGGAAAGGTAAAACTGCGGGAAAAACTGCGTGGCTTGCCGTCAGTGCCGGGGGCGCAGGTCATGCCGACAATGCTTCCGCACATGGCCGCGCAATGCGCGCCGCCGAGCAGGCCCGCCATAAAAGCGGTGAACGCCATGGTCTGCAGCCAGCCGTCCACCAGCACCCCTAGATCACCCGCGAATAACGCATGGTCTCACGTTCGCGGCGGAGGTACTTGTCAAACACCATGCAGACGTTGCGGATCAGCATGCGGCCCCGCGGCGTGACAACAATCCACTCGTCGTCCAGCTGCACCAGCCCATCGGCGACCATCTGCTGCAGATCAATCACTTCATCGTGAAAGTACCGCTCGAAGTCGATCAGGTAGGCAATTTCGATGGATCGTTTTGACAATTTGAACTGGCAGGCCAGGCTCTGAATCACTGCGCGGCGGACCAGATCATCGGCTGAAAGCTCAAGGCCGCGTGCCACCGGCAGCAGCCCGCGGTCAATCGCATCATAGTAAGTTTCGAGGTGTCGGTGATTCTGGTTGTAGGTCGGCCCGATGGCGCCGATGGCAGACACCCCGAGACCGATCAGGTCACACTCGGCATGGGTGGAATATCCCTGGAAATTACGGTGCAGGTGGCCATGACGCTGGGCCACGGCCAGGGAGTCGTCGGGTTTGGCAAAATGATCCATGCCGATATAAACATAACCCGCCTCACGCAGCCGCTGCGCAGCCAGCCCGAGCAGCTTCAGTTTGATATCCGGCGTCGGCAGTTCGGCATCTGCAATGCGCCGCTGCGGCTTGAAGCGCGTCGGCAGGTGCGCGTAGTTGTAGATGGCAATGCGATCGGGCGACGAGGAAATCACCCGCCCCAGCGTACGGTTGAAGCTGAGCAGGGTTTGTTTCGGCAGTCCGTAAATGAGATCGACATTGATCGATGCAAACCCGGCAACGCGTGCCGCCTCCATCACTGCCAGCGTCTGCTCCTCGCTCTGGATGCGGTTGACCGCGCGCTGCACGTCAGGATCGAAATCCTGAACCCCGAGACTGACCCGGTTGAAACCCATGTCGCGCAGCGCCTGCATCTGCGCGGCCTCAATGGTGCGCGGGTCCAGTTCGATCGAATATTCGCCATCGGGCGACATCTGAAAATGGTGCTTGAGATGATCGCAAAGCGCAGACATCTGCTCCATGCTGAAAAAAGTCGGGGTGCCGCCGCCCCAGTGCATTTGTTCGACGACGCGATCGTCCTTGAACAGGGGACCCTGCATGTCGATTTCACGGAACAGATACTGCAGGTACTTATCACCTTTGCTGCGATCCTTGGTCACCACCTTATTGCATGCGCAATAGAAGCAGACCGTGCTGCAAAACGGCAGGTGAATATAAATCGACAGCGCCCGGCGTATGCCGCCTATATTGCGACGCGCGACCCAGGATTGATAGGTTTCGGCGTCAAAAGCCTCCACAAAACGATCGGCGGTGGGGTACGAGGTGTAGCGCGGACCATTACGATCCATGCGCCGGATCAAGTCGAGATCAACCTCGATAGGCAGCGCTTCGGGGACAACCAGTGCGTTATTCATTTGGATTCATTTCACAGTCTGGCCGTGATTGTGACAACCAGCAGACTGCAGGACTTTGACGCAGATCAAAACGAGGGTAAGATGTCGCCCTCCATTCAATATTTCCAATTTCACGGTTTCGCCCACCCCAGCATGCCCACAACCCTGCGCATTGTCGAGGTCGACAAGCTCAAAACCGCCTGTTCCACCTGCAGCCTGCAGGAGCTTTGCCTGCCGGCCGGTCTGTCTGCCATTGAGCTGAAATCCGTGGATGAACTGATCGCCCGCCGGCGCCCCGTCAAACGGGGGGACTATCTGTTCCGGTCCGGCGTGGCGCTGCACTCACTCTACGCGATACGCTCGGGTTTCATGAAAAGCTGCGTGCTCCACGAAGATGGCCGTGAGCAGGTGGCCGGCTTTCACATGATGGGCGATCTAATGGGGCTGGACGCAATCGGCACCAATCAGCATTTGTGCGATGCGGTGGCGCTGGAGGATAGCGAAGTCTGCGAAATCCCGCTGAAGGATCTTGAAGGGCTGTCCCGCAACATTCCTTCGTTGCAGCAGCACTTTCACCGCATCATGAGCCGCGAAATCGCCCGTGACTACGGAGTCATGCTGTTGTTGGGCAGCATGCGCGCGGAGGAGCGTCTCGCCGCTTTCCTGCTCAACCTGTCCCAGCGTTTTGCCGCGCGCGGCTACTCGCCCACTGAGTTTCATCTGCGCATGACGCGCGAGGAAATCGGCAGTTATCTGGGTTTGAAACTGGAAACCGTCAGCCGCACGCTGTCGCACTTCCAGGCGCAAGGGCTGATTGCAGTGCAGAACAAGCACCTGCGCATCCTCAGCCTGGACAACCTGAAAGAACTGGTCAGCCACCACAGCTGCCGTTCCTGATCCCGGTCATAACAGCCGCTAAGAACTGATGAAGCGGAACTCCGGAATCCGCTCAATCCGGTGCATTGACATCGACCGCGCCGCGCTGCAAAAAACAGGTGAATGCGCTGGAAGCTGCTGCTACAGCCCAGAACGCGAAAAAACCCACCGAGTAGACCGCCGTTGCCGACCATTGCACCGGTTCCCCGAAGAGATAGAGTTCCCGGGGATTAATCAGCGTAAAAAATGCACCTTCCGCGATGCCGCCGACAATAAATGACGGCCACAATATCCACATCAGCCATTTGCCCATCGGTTTCCTCCCTATTGCTCGACCGGGTTGTACTGCGCCTCAGGCGCCGGGCCGGTTGTTTTCTTCTTCAGCCATTTTCCGGCGGACGAATATATAAAACCCCGCCCCGATGACGATAACCACTGCGATCGTGACCAGACTGAACAATCCCATATCCGAACCAAACAGAAGTTTCCAGGCCATCGGGTGTCTCCTATCTTGAACTTGCCGGGGACAGACTGACTATCCCCTGCTGCGATGCGGCCATGGCGCCATCAAGCCGCCAGGTCGATTGCTGATCCTGGAGGATCAGCATCCACCGTGCATCGGCCAATACCGGGCCGACGCCCTCATAACGGCCCGCGGCGGTCTTGCGCAACAGTACCAGTCCATCCCGCCCCGCACGGGTCGGATGCACGATGCGCATCTGCAGTGTGTCAGGCAGCGGCGTCCCCGACGCGGCCTCCAACTGCACGCTGATGCGGCGACCCTCGTCGGCAAACTGTGCCGCGGCTTGCAAGCCCTGCTTTGCCGCCAGCGCTTCGCGCTGCAGCGTCTGATTGATGGCCAGACCCTGTTTGTAATAATCGTCGGCAACCAGTCCGTCGTTGCTGCTTACTGCCAGCCAGAGCGTGGCAAATCCGGCCACCACCACCGCAGCGGGACCCGCCATCAGCAACCACGGCCAAGGTTCCCGGTACCACGGCAACGTATCAGTCTGCGTCATTCTCACGGCACACTCCTCAGCGAACAAAAAAACGCGATTTTTCGTCGGCGCGGACATCCGCCCGGTCAAGATCGACGATATGGAAAACGATAGCATGGGATCCGGCTTCGATACCGCCCGGATCCAGCCTCACTGAAACCGGAAATACCTGGGTAGTTGCCGGCGGCACTTCAACCGGCTGGCGCATGATCACCTGCATGCCGTTGAGACCGCTGACCGTGACGTTATAGCGGCGCGGCGCCTCATCGGTATTGATGAACTGCAGCTGATAGACGTTCTCGATCATGCCACCGCCGGCATCGCGCACCATCGCGCCACGGTCGCGGATGACGTCGACTTTGAGCGGGCTGCGCAACAGCAGGCCGCCGATAAATGCCATGACAACCAGCACCAGCAGACCGCTGTAAATCATTATTCGTGGCCGCAAAACATGCTGCGTAATGTCCTTGTCAGCATATTTCCCGGACATCGCGTTCTCGGTCGAATAGCGGATCAGCCCGCGGGCGTAACCCATTTTGTCCATGACCTGATCGCAGCCGTCAATGCAAGCGGCACAGCCTATGCATTCGTATTGCAGGCCGTTGCGGATATCGATGCCGGTAGGACACACCTGGACGCAGATGTTGCAGTCCACACAGTCTCCCAAGCCCATGGACTTTGGATCCGCCTTGCGTCCGCGTGCGCCGCGCGGGTCGCCGCGTTTGGCATCGTAGGTGATGACCAAAGTGTCGGGGTCGAACATCACGCTCTGGAAGCGGGCATAAGGGCACATGTACTTGCACACCTGCTCGCGCATCCAGCCGGCATTGCCGTAGGTGGCAAAGCCATAGAAGAAAATCCAGAACGTTTCCCACGGCCCCAGTGTCCACGGCGAAAAAGAAGCCGCGAGCGTCTTGATCGGCGTGAAATAACCGACAAAGGTAAAGCCAGTCCACAGCGCCACCGCAATCCATACGCCGTGCTTGAGCGCTTTCAAACCAAACTTGCGGACATCCAGCGACGACTGGTCGAGGCGCATGCGCTGCACGCGGTCGCCCTCGATCTTGCGCTCGATCCACATGAACATCTCGGTATAGACCGTCTGCGGGCAGGCATAACCGCACCACAGCCGCCCGGCCACCGCGGTAAACAGGAAGAGTGAATACGCCGAGATAATCAGCAGCGCCGTCAGGAAAATAAAATCCTGCGGCCAGAACACCAGACCGAAGATAAAAAACTTTCGCGAAACCAGATCGAAGAGGACGGCCTGACGGTCGTTCCAGATCAGCCAGGGTGAACAGTAGAAGACCAGCTGGGTAAGGATGACCAGCGCAATCCGCCAGCGGGCGAAAAGACCGCTGACGGCGCGCATGTAAATCTTCTTCCGGACCTCGTATAGCGAGGTCTCGGTATCTTCCGTGGCCGGCCCCGCTGCATGGTCCGGCGCCCGCACTTATTTTGCCGCCTGGTTGGAGAATCCGAGAACGTAGGCGGTCAGCAGGTGAATTTTCCCTTCGTCGAGGAAATCCTTGTGCGCCGGCATTTGGTTCATCCGGCCATTGACGATGGTTTCGATAATCACCGCTTCGGTACCGCCATGCAGCCAGATATCGTCCGTCAGATTGGGGGCACCGATTTGCTGGTTGCCCTTGCCATCCAGTCCGTGGCAGGCCGCACAGGTCGAAGCGAACTTGGCCTTGCCGCGCTGTGCCCGCATGCTGTCATGCGTGCGGCCGGAAATCGACAGCACGAAGTGCGCAACATCACGCACGTCCTCGGTACCACCTACAGCAGCCCCCATCGGGGGCATCGCGCCAATGCGTCCATTGATCAGAGTTGCCTTGATCGCTTCGGGCGTACCGCCATAGAGCCAGTCACTGTCGCGCAGGTTGGGGTAGCCCTTGGAACCACCGGCATCCGAACCATGACACTGCGCGCAATAATTGAGGAACAGACGCTGCCCGATTTCCCGGGCTTCCGGATTGGCCGCCACGGTCTGCACGTCCTGCTTGAGGAACTTGTCGATGATCGGACCATAGGTTGCCGCAGCCTGTTTCTGCTCGTCCTGATACTGGCCCGTGGAGGTCCAGCCCAGATAACCCTTGTATGAACCCAGTCCCGGATAAAGGATCAGGTAGACCAGCGCAAACACGATGGTGATGTAGAACAGCCACATCCACCAGCTTGGCAGCGGGTTGTGCCATTCCTGCAGGTCTTCATCCCAGACATGGCCCGTGGTACCCGTTTTTTCACCCGGCGCCATCTTGCTCGTGGACATCAATTTGAGCAGCACGGCACAGGCAACCAGGCTGGCCAGCGTGATGATGGCGATGTAGAGACTCCAGCCGTCGTGAACAAAATCACTCATTATTGTGCTCTCCCCTTGCTTCCGTTATTCCCCGCCATTTCCTGCTCTGCCAAATCATCATCCAGCGGCAACCGCGCCGCAGCCTCAAAGTCCGACTTGCGGCGACTGCTCCAGGCCCACAGCACGATGCCCAAGAACACCGCAAACAGCACCGCGGTCAGTATCGAACGCACCAGATTGATATCCATGACTTATCTCACATTGCGCAGCGCGGTACCCATGCCCTGCAGGTACGCAATCAACGCATCGAGTTCGGTTTTGCCTTTTACGGCTTCGCTCGCCTTGGCGATGTCTTCCTCGGTGTAGGGAACGCCAAGCTTGCGCAGCGCACGCATCTTGCCCGGCACGCCATCGGCATCCACCGCCGCCGTGGCCAGCCACGCGTAGGCCGGCATGTTTGACTCCGGCACCAGATCGCGCGGATTAATCAGATGCACGCGATGCCAGTCATCGGAATAACGGCCGCCAACTCGCGCCAGATCCGGTCCGGTGCGCTTGCTGCCCCACTGGAAGGGATGGTCATAGACGAACTCACCCGCCACCGAGTAGTGACCATAACGCTCGGTCTCGGCGCGGAACGGCCGGATCATCTGGGAATGGCAGTTGTAGCAACCCTCACGGATGTAGACATCGCGGCCCGAGAGTTGCATAGCCGTATAGGGTTTGAGGCCGGCAACCGGTTCGGTCGTCGATTTCTGGAAAAACAGCGGCACGATTTCCACCAGGCCGCCAAAGCTGATCGCGACAATGATCAACACGATCATCAGCCCCATGTTCTTTTCAATTACCGCATGGCCCGATGTGTCCATGTACTCTCCTGATGTTTCTAAATTTCGTTTATAATCAATTACTTATATAATCACGCGTGCGCCCCGGAAACTGCAGGAATGACCGACTCCGCGGGTTTCTGTCCGGCCACGGTCTTGAACACGTTGTAGGCCATGATCAGCATCCCGGAGAAATACAACGTTCCACCGAGCAGCCGCACCATGTAATAGGGGTAGGTGGCTTTGACCGATTCGACAAAGGCATAGGTCAGCGTGCCGTCGGGATTCACCGCACGCCACATCAGGCCCTGCATCACGCCGGCAATCCACATCGCAGCGATGTAAAGCACGATGCCGATGGTCGCCACCCAGAAATGCAGGGTCACCAGTTTCATGCTGTGCATTTCGGTACGGCCGAACAGGCGCGGGATCAGATAGTAGAGACTGCCCACCGTGACCATCCCGACCCAGCCCAGCGCGCCGCTGTGCACATGGCCGATCGTCCAGTCGGTGTAGTGCGACAGTGCGTTGACGGTCTTGATCGACATCATCGGACCTTCGAAGGTCGACATGCCGTAGAACGACAGCGATACCACCAGGAACTTGAGAATCGGATCGGTACGCAGTTTGTGCCATGCACCTGACAACGTCATGATGCCGTTGATCATGCCGCCCCAGGACGGTGCCAGCAGCACCAGAGAGAAGATCATGCCGATCGACTGCGCCCAGTCCGGCAGCGCAGTGTAGTGCAGGTGATGCGGACCCGCCCACATGTAGGTAAATATCAGCGCCCAGAAATGCACCACCGACAAGCGGTAGGAATAAACAGGGCGTCCGGCCTGCTTCGGAATGAAGTAATACATCATTCCAAGGAAGCCGGCGGTCAGGAAAAAGCCGACCGCGTTGTGACCGTACCACCACTGCACCATCGCATCCTGCACCCCGGCGTACGCCGAATAGGACTTGGTCAGCGAAACCGGGATCGCCGCGCTGTTCACCAGATGCAGCACTGCCACAGTCAGGATGAATGCACCGAAAAACCAGTTGGCGACATAAATGTGCGGTGTCTTGCGCTTGAACACCGTGCCGAAAAACACGATTGCATAGGACACCCAGACCACGGTGATCAGCAGGTCAATCGGCCATTCCAGCTCGGCGTATTCCTTGCCGCTGGTCATCCCCAACGGCAACGTGACCGCAGCCAGCACGATAACCAGTTGCCAGCCCCAGAATGTCAGGGCAGGCAACCACCCGCCGAAAAGCCGGGCGTGGCAGGTACGCTGCACCACGTAATACGAGGTCGCAAACAGCGCCGAGCCGCCAAACGCGAAAATGACCGCATTGGTATGCAGCGGCCGCAGGCGGCCATAGGACAGCCAGGATGCGAGGTTCAGTTCGGGCCAGATCAGTTGCGCGGCGATCAGCACGCCGACAAGCATGCCGACAATGCCCCAGACAACGGTCATGATCGCGAACTGCCGGACCACAGTGTAGTTATACGTAGATTGCGACTGCATGGAGGCTCCCTGCCAGATTGGTCACGGTGCAAGGATAATCAGGGCACGCAGAGTGTGGTTTTGATCTACATCAAGCTCCTCACGGCCCAAACGACTAAATTGCGCTTGTATTTTCAGAAAATCTCTTGAAGGATATCAATCATGTTTAGAAATATCATGGTTCCAATTGATGGCTCAGCGCTGTCCCGCAAAGCAGTCAAAAAAGCGGTTGCACTGGCCAAACTGACCGGCGCAAAAATCACCGGATTTCACGTCGCACCGGCCTACAAATTCAATGTCTACGCTGACTACATCCCGCCCAACTTTGTGTTGCCCAAGGACTTTGAGTTGCGCGCAAAAAAAGTGGCGGAGAAACATCTTGAAATCGTCAAAAAGGAAGCCGCTGACGCCGGGGTCAAAGCGCAATCCTTTTTCGTCACCAGCGATTTTCCGGCGGACGCCATCGTTAAGGCCGTCAAGAAACACGGTTGCGACCTCATCATCATGGCCTCGCATGGACGTAGCGGCTTGTCCAAGCTCATTATCGGCAGTGAAACCCAGAAAGTACTGGCCAATACCACAACGCCAGTGCTGGTAATGCGCTGAAATTGGCCGCGATCGGTACATTCCGTCCGGCCCGGAGTTTTCTTCCCTGCAGTGCGCCGCGCATCATGGTGGCGACCGCGGGGGTAATTCCATTTTTCAACCCGCCAAACTGCAGAAACCCTAGAGGCTGTAATGACCATCACTGAACGCATCGACAACATCACCCGCATCCCGGCCGAATTCCTGCACGCCAAACCGCCGGCACCGAAAAGCGTGAAAATCGAAATTTCACCGCGCTGCAATTACCGTTGCGGTTTCTGCGCGCTGCGCACTCGCGAAGTGCAGCCGAAATGGGATATGGATTTCAACTTGTTCAAGCGCATCACCCGCGAAATGCGTGAGGCCGGGGTCGAGGAAGTCGGCATGTTTTATCTCGGCGAATCGTTCATGAATCCGCGACTGCTGGTCGATTGCATCAGCTATACCAAGAAGGAACTGGGCTTCCCCTACGTTTTCCTGACCTCCAATGCCTCAATGGCTTTTCCAGAAGCGGTGGAAGCCTGCATGAAAGCCGGTCTGGATTCGCTCAAATGGTCGGTTAATGCCGCCGACGAAGAACAATTTGAAGTAGTCATGGGCGTTGCCGGTCGCCTGTTCCATCGCGCTCTCGCCAACGTCCGCAGCGCCTGGGAAATACGCGCCGCAGGCGGTTACAAAACCGGCCTCTACGCATCATCAATCCGCTACGACGGCGAACAGCAACAGAAAATGGAAGCCCTGCTGCAGGAAAAAGTGCTGCCTTACGTCGACCAGCACTACTGGCTGCCGTTGTATTCAATGGGCGCATTCGCCATCCAGCGCGAGGAACAGCTCGGTTACCGGCCGACCGCTGGCAATCAGGGGCGGATCGGCGCCTTGCGCGAACCCCTGCCCTGCTGGTCGGCTTTTACCGAAGGCCACGTCACCGCCGAAGGCAACCTGTCGGCCTGCTGCTTCGATGCAACGACCAACTGGACCATGGGCGACCTCAACAAAGTCTCGTTCATGGAAGCCTGGAATTCGGACAACTTCACAAAACTGCGCGCCGCCCACCTCAAACGCGATGTCCGAGGCACTGTCTGCGAGAACTGTATTGCTTACGGCTGAAATCAACAAGCATGAAATCCATGCCAGATCGAACGATGCCAAGATGACGAGCGCTGCGCAGACCGATCCAACCCTTCTGCCAGCGCTGCCGAACTGGCATCTCAAGGAGCACGGCCTGCTGCCCGTCGTCCAGGGTGGCATGGGGGTCGGCATCTCCGCGCACCGGCTGGCCGGAAACGTTGCGGCGCTGGGCGCGCTGGGAACCGTCTCCAGCGTGGATCTGCGTCATCATCACCCCGATCTGCTGGCGCAATCGCAGAAAACCCACGACCGCGCTGAGCTCGATGGCATCAACCTGATCGCACTCGACCGTGAAATCAAAATGGCGCTTGAGATCGCAGCGGGACGCGGCGCCATCGCGGTCAACATCATGAAGGCCGTGGCGGCGCATGCCACTTATGTGCGGCAGTCCTGCGAAAGCGGTGCACACGCCATTGTCATGGGCGCGGGACTGCCGATCGATCTGCCGGAAATGACCCGTGATTTCCCCGACGTGGCGCTGATTCCCATCCTGTCGGATGCACGAGGCGTCAACATTATCGTCAAAAAATGGTTGCGCAAGCAGCGACTGCCCGACGCCATCGTCATCGAGCATCCGCGATATGCCGGCGGCCATCTAGGCGCGCCGAAGATTGAGGAAATCAGCGACACGCGCTTCGACTTCGAACGGGCCCTGGTCGAAATTCTCGAACTGCTGCGCGGCATGGGACTGGAAAGCGAAAAGATCCCGCTGATTCCCGGCGGCGGCATCCACACTCACGGGCAGATACGCGCCCTGCTGCAAATGGGCGCGGCTGCTGTGCAGATCGGCACGCCTTTCGCCGTCACCGAGGAAGGCGACGCTGATATTGCATTCAAGCGTGTTCTGGCGGAAGCGAAACCCGAAAACATCGTCACCTTCATGAGCGTCGCCGGCCTGCCGGCGCGCGCCGTGTTGACGCCATGGCTGAAAAACTACCTCGGCCGCGAAAAAGCCCTGCAGTCCCATGCCAAGGCTGACCAGCGCCGCTGCGTGCAGGGGCTCAACTGCCTGACCATGTGCGGGCTGCGCGACGGTATTGCTTCAGCCGGGCAGTTCTGCATTGATACCCGGCTTGCCTATGCGTTGAAGGGAGACATCAAAAAAGGTCTGTTCTTCCGCGGGTCCGAGCCTCTGCCGTTTGGCACGGCCATACGGCCCGTTGCCGAACTGATGCAATATTTTCTGACGGGCTCAGCACCTGTCACCGCCTGAGCGGCACGCACTTCAGTACGTCAGTCCCGGGACGTTTGCAGGTTATACGCGCAGCGGACCGGCGCACCAACAATAATCGCAGCAGGTTACACTGCAATTATTGATGCCACGTTTATTCAGCACTGGCGGCGCGATCAGCTATTTGAAGCAGCCGTGCAACTGGAATCCGGCAGTCCCTCGGGCTGGTGATCGCCACCGCGTAAGAATCACTGGATGCTGCGCCATGGCAGCGGATCACGCGTGATTGCTACGCAAACAATGTAGAAAAATACCGCTTGTGCAGTCAGCCATGCCGTAATGCGTACGCCGCGGGTGCGGCCGAATCGCAACGCGATCATGCCCAGAGCAATGTAACCCGCCAGTGCCACCACCTTGGCGGTAAGCCACCCGGCTACCATAGGATATTGGCGCAGGGTCACTGCCATCGCGATCGCACTCGCCAGCAACGCGCTATCCACAATATGCGGGGCTATCCTGACCCACCGTTGCCCGAGCCGGGGTGATTCCACCAGCATCCACGTGCCGCGCAATACGAAAAGGGCATAACTGGTGGCCACACAGCCCACGTGTATCAGTTTTAGTATTGCGTAGTCGATGTGTCTGCTCCGATGGTGGAGTCCATGCCGCTTATGGCAACAAATTGATGCCGTCCAGAGGATCATTCGCCCTCGCCGCCTGGATGGCGGCGTCGAATGGTTCAAATTGCCCGCTTTCGACATCCAGCACCAGCACCTTGCCTTCCTCAATCAGGTAATGCCAGCCGCGAAGGTAAAGATTTCCCGCCTCTACCCGCCGCCTAACCATCGGGTAGTCCATCAACCGCTCAAGCTGCAAAGCCACCGAGCGCTGCTCGGTGCGGCGCAGCGCCTCTTCCGACAGCGTCACCGGCAGCACGGCATCCCGTCCGAGTTCCAGCCACTGGATCATGTGCAGCGCCTCGGCCGGGGGTTCGGTATAAAGCGCGCGGATCGCGCCGCAATGGCTGTGGCCGCAGACGATGATCTCGCGCACACCGAGGTTGAGCACGGCGAATTCGATCGCTGCAGCCGTACCGTGGTAACCATGAGAAGCATCGAACGGCGGCACAAAACTGCCGACGTTGCGCACGATAAACAATTCGCCCGGACCGCTGTCCATCAACAGGTAAGGCACTATCCGGGAGTCGCAGCAGCCGATAAACAGCACCGTGGGATGCTGCCCTTCGTCAACCAGATTGCGGAACTGCTTCCTCAGCCGGGGAAAGTATTGCGTGTGAAAGCGTCGCAGGCGACGCAAAATGTCATCGGACATGCTGTTGATCCCGGCCTATCGCCAACCCTGCGGTCGCGATCCGTTGGTATTGAAAACTGCGCTTGCCCGAGCCGCTTTTGCCTGCAACAGGCTCAACCCGGTTTACCGTCCAGCCGCGGCTGCGTCAGCACCGGCCAGTAACGTACGGCGTAAATTCCAAAAGCAACAGCCCAGAGCACGCCCGAAATCTGGATGCTTGGCAAATACAGCGCTGCGGAAACCATCCCGCCAAAAACACGCACCAGCGCCGCCGCCTGTATCAGCAGGAAGCAGGTCATTTCCCAGCCATCGGCCAGCAGCGGCCGCGCGGTATGGCCGCGCGCCGTACGGGTCATCATGCCCATGGTCAGGCCGCCGATGGCGCCGACGGTCAATGCGTGCACGGCGTACGATCCGCCCAACCAGCCGAAGCCGGACAATGCACGCAACGCGAGATACACGACGATCCACGCGTAGGCCGCATGCAGTATCCATACCAGCGGCACCGCAAGGGTGCGCCAGGAACGCCACAGCAACAGGCGCAGGCCATGAGCCATCGCGGCGGCCAGCGCAACCGCAGCCACAATGCCGGACGACAACTGCAGCAGATCGACGGTGAACAACAGCAACAGCGATGCCAGTGCCAGTTTTTCCACCAAGGGGTGGCGCGCAGCGCCCGCGCCGGGCACGCCGTTATTGGTGAACATCGGAATGACACGCCCGCCCATCACCGCCATGATGAACAACATGACGTCCAGACCCAGCTGAAGGCCCAGCTGCGGCGGGAGTTCAAACCTGCCCTGCAGGCCGAGATGCAGTGTGGCGACGAGAACGCCCATCACCATCAGCAGGCCGACGAAAAAGTAATTGCGGACATTCCGCGCACGCAACAGCGGAATGGCGATCGCCACAGCCAACGCAAGGGGAAATGCAGCGTTGACCATTGCCGCAAGCAGGCTCAACGGCGTCAGCACCAGCACACGGCCGGCGACCCACAGTGCAGCCAACGCCATTAACGGGACGCCAATCGCCGTCGGCTGGCCCGTCCAGGCGCGCACCGCTGTCAGCAAAAATCCGGCGACCACCGCCATGGTGTAGCCAAACAGCATTTCGTGGCCGTGCCAGAGCGGCCCCTGCAGGTAGGCGGCAGGAAGCCATCCGGAATATTGCGCCGCCCATAACAGCACGCTGCAGGCACTGAACACGCTGGCCAGCAGATAAAAAGGACGAAAGCCCAGATTCCACAATGCAAAGCCTGCCATGAGCCGGCCTTAACCAATCTGCAAGGGGTTACCCTGCCGGTCAAACGGCATGTACGCGCCGAAGGCGCCGGTCTTGATGGCCTCAACCATCTGCTGCAATGACTGGTCGGCTTCGTTACTCGTCGGCGCGCAACCGTTGCGGCCGGACAGGCCGGCCACGAACACCACGGCCCAGTCGCGTCCGAACTGGTGTGACTCTTCAACCAGCGCATTAAATGTTTTCAGTTCATCGGGCTTTTTATCGACCGACATCAAAGGCACAAACGTGCCGCCCTCGCCCGCCTGAAAACGGGCGCGCTGTTCGGCGGTGCTGTCATCGGGCAACTCGACATCGGCAAACACGAACAGCAGCCGCTGCGGCTCGGGCTGCAGTCGCGCTGCATGCAGCAGGTCCTCAAAACTCGAAATGTTCATGGTCACTGCACCAATGGCGTATCGGCGGCATCGAGTTCGACGCCTTCGACCACGGCCTGGCCGGCGAGCAGGCTCAGATACTGTTTTAATGCCGTGACAAAAGCCTGCTGGCGCAGCGAATTCGCCACCGCGCCGTGCACCGACTCGAACGAATGCGTCACACCGGCTTCCCGCTCCAGCACCTCGACCACATGCAGCCCGAAACGGCTGTGTACCAGTCGCGGCAAAACCCCCACTTCAATGCGCCCGAACAACTCGCGGGCAAACTCCGGCGCGCAGTCTTCTGCGCTGAGCCAGCCCAGATCGCCGCCGTCAGTGCCGCTCGGACAATTGGACCACTGGCGCGCCGCATCGGCAAAACGATCCACGGCCTGGCCATCGTGACAACGCACGTCTAGAAAAATGGGTTCCGCCTGCTTGCGCAGGGCGACCACATCCACGCCCGGGGTGACCGCAAACAGGATGTGACGGACGCGCACGCGCTCGCCGGTGCGGTAACGGCCTTGATCGGCGGCGTAGTGACGCCGGCAATCCTCATCGGACGGCTCGGGCACAGCGAGGGCTTGATCCAGCAGCGCTTCAATCGCCGAAGATGCCGCGTCACTGATCACGCCATCCTCAGCAGCGGTATCGCCCGCCGCGAGCAAACCGGCGGCCTGCGCCGTCTGGCGCAACAGCTCGGTGCAGGCACGCTGGCGTAATTCTTCCGTCGACAGGACTTCACCGGGCGCATGCAGCGCGACGCCGTTGATACGGGCGACGGTAGCGGCGTTTGTAACAGCAGTCATGGGTTTATCTCCTGAATGATTCAGACGCCGGGCTGGCGCGGCTGGTTATGACCGTCCGGCAGATTGAGCCGGCGGCTGCGCACCACCTGGGGTGAACGGAACAGGTAGGCCACTGTGGCAAAACCGCTCCATACATGCACCAGCCGGCTGAACGGGAACAGCAGAAAAATCGTCATGCCGAAAACGATGTGAAAAAGATAAGGCCAGGGCAGGGCCATCAGCGCAGTGGCGTCCACCGGCCTCAGCGTAACAATGCGTTGCGCCCAATCAGCGAGCAATATCATCACACTGCCATCGGCGTGCTGCCATGAATACGGAATCGTGATCAGACCGACGACGAGTTGAACCCACAGCACGACAAGGATGGCGATATCAGTGGGATGGCTGGTCAGGCGGATGCGCGGGTCGAACACCCGCCGGTACAGCAGCAGCGACAAACCGACGAAGCACAGCAGGCCGGCGATCCCGCCCGCCACCACCGCAAGCAACTGCTTGTTTGCCGCACTCAGGAACACCCCGTACACGCTGTGCGGCGTAAACAAGCCCACGAGATGTCCAAAAAACAGGAACAGGATACCGATGTGAAAAAGATTGCTTCCCCAACGCAGGGTTCCGGTTCGCAGCATCTGGGAGGAGTCGCTCTTCCAGGTGTACTGGTCACGGTCAAAGCGGATGAGGCTGCCCACGATGAAAACAATGAAGCAGACGTATGGGTACACCTGGAAAAGAAATCCATATACGCCGTTCATGAGGAGACTCCTTGTCTGACATTGATGCTGCGGACAATATGAATGGGTTGCGGTTGGCCGGGCCGCGCCTGCCCTTTGGTCGAACAACCATCAAACACCACCGGTTCGATCCAGCTTTCATCCAGAGGCGGCTCAATCGCGGGTTTGACCGGTTGCGCTTTTTCGCCAGCCAGTTCCAGCAAGGCGCCGAGCACGCTCGCATAGGGGCTGCTGCGCCCCTGCAATGCATTGAATATGCTGTTGAATATATTGGACATTTCGGAAAGAAACGCGCGCGCTTCAGGGGCTGGCTGGGTAGAAACAAACTCGAGCACGGCAGGCAGGTAGTCCGGTAGTTCGCCCGGTGCCAGATACAGCCCGGCTTTTTCGTAGGTCTGCGCCAGATCAATCATCGCCGGACCGCGATCGCGCGAATCGCCATGCACATGTTCAAACAGGTGCAGCGAAGTGGCGCGGCCGCGATCGAACAATTCCACGTAGCCGGCTTCGGCCTCCAGAGGATCGGCGGCGATCAGCGCGTCGATCAAGGCGTCGATTTCCAGCAGGCGTTCCGCGGAAAGTACCTGTTCGCTGCGCAGAATGGCGCGCATCTCGCCGAGAAAACCGCGCATCTCGTGGTCCGGATACGCAAGCAGCGCTGCCAGGACGCGCAGGGTGCCCGAGGCCGGTTTGGGTTTGGATAATCCGAGCATGATCACACCTCCAGCTTGATGGGTATGGTTCGTTTTTTGTCGCTGCCGAACAGACTGGTGGTGCCAGTACCCTCCGAGCAGCCGTTGCCGAAAGAAAATCCGCAGCCGCCACGCAGGTTGAAGGTGTTTTCGGCGTACTCACGATGGGTGCTGGGGATCACAAAACGATCCTCGTAGTTGGCAATCGCCATGATGTGATACATCTCCTCCACCATTTCCTGGGTGATGCCGACCTGCTGCAGCACCGCGGTGTTGATACGCTGATCGACGTGTTTCTCACGCTGATAGGCACGCATCGCCAGCATGCGTTCGAGCGCGCGCACCACAGGCACCGTGTCGCCCGCGGTGAGCAGGTTGGCCAGGTATTTGACGGGGATCCGCAACTGATTGACGTCGGGGATCTGGCCGTTGCTCCCGACATGGCCGGCGTTGGCGGCAGCGCTGATCGGTGACAACGGCGGAACGTACCAGACCATCGGCAACGTGCGATATTCCGGATGCAGCGGCAGCGCCACTTTCCACTCGACGGCCATTTTGTACACCGGACTTTTACGTGCCGCTTCCATCCATTTGTCCGGGATGCCGTCCCTGGCCGCCTGGGCAATCACCTGCGGATCGTTGGGATCGAGGAAGATGTCCAGTTGGGCGTGATAGAGGTCACGGTCATGCTCGACGCTGGCGGCCTCCTGAATGCGATCGGCGTCGTAAAGCAATACACCCAGATAGCGGATGCGGCCGACACAGGTCTCCGAACACACGGTGGGCTGTCCGGCTTCAATGCGCGGGTAGCAGAAAATGCACTTCTCCGCCTTGCCGCTTTTCCAGTTGTAATAAATCTTTTTGTACGGACAGCCGCTGACACACATGCGCCAGCCGCGGCACTTGTCCTGGTCGATCAGCACGATACCGTCTTCCTCGCGCTTGTAGATCGAGCCCGACGGGCAGCTCGCCACGCACGTCGGATTAAGGCAGTGTTCGCACAACCGCGGCAAATACATCATGAAGGTGTTCTCGAACTGGCCGTAGATGTCCTTCTGGATGTCGTCGAAATTTCGGTCGGCGCTGCGCTTGCTGAACTCGCCGCCGAGAATTTCCTCCCAGTTCGGTCCCCACACGATCTTGTCCATCTGCTTGCCGGTGATCAGGCTGCGCGGCCGCGCGGTCGGCGTGGCGCGCATCTCCGGTGCACTCTGCAGGTGACCGTAGTCGAAGGTGAACGGCTCGTAGTAGTCGTCGATCTCGGGGAGGTTGGGATTGGCGAAGATTCGCATCAGCAACTTCCATTTCGCGCCCTGCCTTGGCTCGATGTCGCCATTGCTCTTGCGAACCCAGCCGCCATTCCACTTGTCCTGGTTTTCCCATTCCTTGGGGTAACCGATGCCGGGCTTGGTTTCGACATTGTTGAACCAGGCGTATTCCATACCGGGGCGGCTGGTCCAGACGTTCTTGCAGGTGACGGAACAGGTGTGACAGCCGATGCACTTGTCCAGATTCAGCACCATGCCGATTTGCGCGCGTATCTTCATGAAACTTCTCCGTGAGCTTGAACAGGCCTGATCAATTCATCCGCGACCGGGGTATCCAACCAGTCGATTTTGTCCATCTTGCGCACCACCACGAACTCGTCGCGGTTGGTACCGATGGTGCCGTAGTAGTTGAAGCCGTAGCTCAACTGGGCATAGCCGCCGATCATGTGCGTGGGCTTCAACACAATGCGTGTCACCGAGTTGTGAATGCCGCCGCGTGCGCCGGTAATTTCCGAACCCGGGGTGTTCACGATTTTTTCCTGCGCGTGGTACATCATCACCATGCCGGGATTGACGCGCTGGCTGACCACCGCACGCGCTGCGATGGCACCGTTGATGTTGAACAGCTCGATCCAGTCGTTATCGACAATGCCGGCGCGTTGGGCGTCGTCCTCGCTCAGCCAGACACAGGGTCCGCCGCGGCTCAGGGTGAGCATCAGCAGATTGTCGGTGTAGGTGGAGTGGATGCCCCACTTCTGGTGCGGGGTGATGAAGTTGAGCAGAATCTCGGGGTTGCCGTTGCTCTTGATGCCATGGATGCCGGCAGTGGTCTTCAGGTCCACCGGCGGGCGGTAACTGACGCAGCCTTCGCCGAAGGCGCGCATCCACGGGTGGTCCTGGTAAAACTGCTGACGGCCGGTCAGCGTGCGCCACGGAATCAGCTCGTGCACGTTGGTATAGCCGGCGTTGTAGGAAACCGTTTCGCTCTCGATGCCGCTCCAGGTTGGCGACGAAATGATCTTCCTCGGCTGTGCCTGGATGTCGCGGAAACGGATTTTTTCGTCTTCGCGGTGGATCGCCAGGTGGGTGTGGTCAATGCCGGTCTGTTTGCCCAGCGCCTGCCACGCCTTTACCGCGACATGACCGTTGGTTTCCGGTGCCAGCATCAGCACCACCTCGCAGGCGTCGATGTCGGTTTCGATTTTCGGCATGCCTTTGGTGACGCCCTCCGCAATATTGAGGCCGTTCAGTTCACCGATCTGCCGCACTTCGTCCTGGGTATTCCATGCAATGCCCTTGCCGCCATTGCCGACCTTGTTCATCAGCGGGCCGAGCGCGGTAAAGCGTTTGTAGACGTTCGGGTAATCCCGTTCGACCACCGCGATTTGCGGCGCGGTCTTGCCCGGGATCAGGTCCACTTCACCTTTTTTCCATTCCTTGACGTCAAGGGCCTGGGCCAGTTCAGCCGGGGTGTCGTGCATCAGTGGCGTCAGCACCAGTTCTTTCTCCACGCCGAGGTGACCGACACAGACTTCGCTGAATTTCTGCGCAAAGCCCTTGTAGATGTCCCAGTCGCTGCGCGACTGCCACGCCGGATCCACCGCAGTGGACAGCGGGTGGATGAACGGGTGCATGTCGCTGGTGTTGAGATCGTTTTTCTCGTACCAGGTGGCGGTGGGCAGCACAATGTCGGAATATAGGCAGGTGGTGCTCATGCGGAAATCGAGCGTCACCAGCAGGTCGAGCTTGCCTTCCGGTGCCTGGTCATGCCACACCACCTCCTCCGGCTTGGCGTCACCGGGGCCGAGATCCTTGCCCTGTACGCCGTGGCTGGTGCCGAGCAGATGTTTGAGGAAATACTCATGACCCTTGCCGCTGGAGCCCAGCAGGTTCGAGCGCCAGACAAACAGGTTGCGCGGCCAGTTGGCCGGATGATCCGGATCCTCGCAACTCATTTTCAGCGAGCCGTCCTTCAGCGCCTTGACCGCGTAGTCCTTCGGATCCACGCCGGCGGCCTGCGCATCACGCACCACCTGCAGCGGATTGGTCTGCAATTGCGGGGCTGAAGGCAGCCAGCCCATGCGTTCCGCGCGCACGTTGTAGTCGATCATGCTGCCGCCGAACAGTTTTTTGTCGGCCAGCGGCGAAAGCACCTCATCGACACCCAGTTTTTCGTAACGCCACTGGTCGGTGTGTGCATAAAAGAAACTGGTGCTGTTCTGCTGGCGCGGCGGGCGTATCCAGTCGAGCGCGAAGGCCAGCGCAGTCCATCCGGTCTGCGGGCGCAGCTTTTCCTGGCCCACATAATGCGCCCAGCCGCCGCCGCTCTGACCGACGCAACCGCACATCATCAGCATATTGATGATGCCGCGGTAATTCATGTCGCTGTGATACCAGTGGTTCATTGCCGCGCCGATAATCACCATCGACTTGCCGTGGGTCTTGTCAGCGTTGTCGGCAAACTGGCGGGCGACGCTGATCAACTGCTCGCGCGGCGTACCGGTGATGCGTTCCTGCCATGCCGGCGTGTACGGCGTGTCGTCGTCGTAGCTCGTCGCGGCCAGTTCACCCGGCAAGCCGCGCGCTACACCGTAGTTGGCGGCCTGCAGGTCGAACACGGTGGCGACCAGCACCTCGCGCTGTTCGCCGGCTTCTCCGATCGCGACACGCTGCACCGGCACCGTGCGCACCAGCACATCGCCGTTTTCGCCTTTTTGCACGCTGTTGGGGAAATGCTCGCTGACAATACCGCCAAAATACGGGAAGCCGACTTTAGCGGTATCCGCACCCGGGCGGTCGCCCTCGAGCAGCGACAGCTTGAGTTTGACGTCACTGCCGTGATGCGCTTCCTTCGCTTGAAGATTCCACTGGCCCTCATCGGCCCGGCCATCAGCCCCCCAGCGGAAACCGATGGCACCATTGGGCAGTACCACCTTGCCGCTCTGGTCGAGGGCAACGGTCTTCCAGTCGGGATTGTTGTCCTGGCCCAGTTTGTCGGCAAAATCCGAGGCCCGCACGTAGCGATCGGGCACCAGCACCTTGTCACCGCCCGGCAGGGTGTGCTCCTTGAGCATCACCAGCATCGGCAGATCGGTATAGCGACGGGCGTAGTTGTCGAAATACTCACTGCGCTTGTCGAAGTAGAACTCCTTGAGGATCACATGCCCCATGGCCATCGCCACCGCGGCATCGGTGCCCTGCTTGGGATGCATCCAGATGTCGGCGAGTTTGGCCACTTCGGAATAATCCGGCGTGACCGCAACGGTCTTGGTGCCCTTGTAGCGAACCTCGGTAAAGAAATGTGCGTCGGGCGTGCGCGTCTGCGGCACATTGGAGCCCCAGGCGATGATGTAGGTGGAGTTGTACCAGTCCGCCGATTCCGGCACGTCGGTCTGCTCACCCCAGGTCTGCGGGCTGGACGGCGGCAGGTCGCAATACCAGTCGTAGAAGCTCATGCACACGCCGCCGATCAGGCTGAGGTAGCGGCTGCCCGCGGCATAGCTGACCATCGACATCGCCGGAATCGGCGAAAAACCGATCACCCGGTCCGGGCCGTGCTTTTTAATGGTGTAGACATTGGCCGCTGCGACGATCTCGTTGATTTCATCCCAGGTCGAACGCACGAAACCGCCGAGGCCGCGCACGCTCTGGTAATCGCGGCGTTTGTCATCGGATTCGACGATCGACGCCCAGGCCTCGACCGGTGACTTGTCCAGCCGCGCCGCACGCCAGCTTTTCAAGAGCCGGCCGCGCACCAGCGGATATTTAACCCGGTTGGCGCTGTACAGGTACCAGCTGTAACTGGCGCCGCGCGAACAGCCGCGCGGCTCATGGTTAGGCATGTCCCAGCGGGTGCGCGGGTAATCGGTCTGCTGGGTTTCCCAGGTGACGATGCCCCCTTTGACGTAGATTTTCCATGAGCACGACCCGGTGCAGTTCACACCGTGGGTGGAACGCACGATCTTGTCGTGCGCCCAGCGGTCGCGGTAAGCGTCTTCCCAGGTCCGGTCTTCGCCGTTGGTGACACCGTGACCACCGGCAAACGATTCCCGCGGTTGTGAAAAATAAGTCAGTCGATCCAGAAAATGGCTCATGTGCGCCTCGTGATTCGTGAATGGTCAAATTTGAAACCGGTACCACTTGAAACTGAATCGTGATTACCCTGCACTCGTGCTGCCTCCTTCTGCATCTCCCTCAGCACGGCATCTCGGCGTTTTTGCGCGAGTAGTACCACCAGGTCATCAGGATGCAGCTGCAGTAAAAAATCATGAACACATAGAGCGCGGCTTCCGGCCCGCCGGTGGCTGCTATCGATGTGCCGTAACTTTTGGGAATGAAAAATCCGCCATAGGCGCCAATCGCCGAAGTGAAGCCGAGTGCTGCCGCAGCTTCCTTGTTTGCATCCCTGACGGCCTGCTCGTTCACTTGCGCCCCCTTGCCCTCGGCGGCACGCCTGCGCTCGGTCAGAAAAATGACCGGGATCATGCGAAACGTGGAGCCGTTGCCGATCCCCGTGGTGAAGAACAGCAACAGAAATGACCCCAGAAAACCGGGCAGGCTCCCGCTGGAATCGGCCGACGGCAGGCTGTACAGCACTGCCGCCACCGCCAGGGCCATGAGCAGAAAATTCCAGAAGGTGACCCGCGCCCCGCCCATGCGGTCGGCCAGCCAGCCACCCAGCGGGCGCATCAGCGCACCCACCAGCGGTCCGATGAATACGTATTGCATAGCCTCGACCGCCGGAAACGCCGTTTGCAGCAACAGTGGAAATGCGGCCGAATGACCGATAAAAGACCCGAAGGTGCCGAGATACAGCCAGGACATCAGCCAGTTGTGCTTGCGCACGAAAATTACCGCCTGTTCGGCGAATGACGCCCGAGCGCCGGGGATGTCGTTCATTCCGAACCAGGCTGCCAGCGTAGTCAGTGCTATGGCCGGTACCCAGACGAATCCGGCGTTCTGCAACCAGATTTCCCTTGTTGCACCCGCCCCGCTCCACACTTGCGGTGCGCCGGTGATGGCGCCAAACAGGCCGCCGACGATTACCAGCGGCACCACCAACTGCGCCACCGACACCCCGAGATTGCCCAAACCGCCATTCAATCCCAGTGCGGCCCCCTTCTGCGAGGCGGGAAAGAAAAAACTGATGTTGGCCATGCTGGAGGCGAAATTGCCGCCCCCCAGTCCGCAGAGCAGCGCCAGCAGCAGCAGCGTGGGATAAGTGGTGTCGGGATCCTGTACCGCAAATCCCATTCCCAGAGCCGGCAGCAGCAGCGACGCGGTGGACAAGGTGGTCCAAACCCGTCCGCCGAGCATCGGCACCATGAAGGCGTAGAAAATGCGCAGCGTCGCCCCGCACAGGGCGGGAAGCGCCGCCAGCCAGAACAGTTGATTGGTTGAAAAGCGGAACCCTACATGCGGCAGATTGACCACCACCACGCTCCACACCATCCACACCGCGAAGGACAGCATCAGCGCCAGCACCGAAATCATCAGGTTGCGGCGGGCTACACGCGCCCCTTGCCGGGCCCAGAAGTCGGGATTCTCGGGCTCCCAGTGAGTCAGGGGGGCTGTATTCATGACGCATTACGCATCCGCTTTTCTATTTCATCCGTTGATCAGGGGTTTTTGACGTACGCATTTTTACGCAGGTAAAACCACCAGTTCAGCACCAGGCACAGTGCGTAGAAAACGGCGAAGCCGTACATCGCAACCTGGGGTGTGCCGGCCTTGATCTGCTCGCCGATCACGATCGGTGCGACAAAGGCGCCGTAAGCGGCAATCGCCGAGGTCCAGCCCAGTACCGGGCCGGCCTGCTGGCGGTCGAAAATCACGCCGATGGTGCGGAAAGTCGAGCCGTTGCCGATGCCCGAGGCTGCAAACAGCACCAGGAACAGCGCGAGGAAGGTAAAGAAATACTGTTCCGGCGTGGCCGACTGGTACGCGAGCATCATTACGTAGCCGACTGCAATCGACGTGATCACCATGACCACCGAAATCACCTGGGTGACGATCGATCCGCCCAGCTTGTCGGAGATCCAGCCGCCGATCGGCCGGATCGCGGCACCGATAAACGGGCCGATCCACGCATAGGTAAAGGCAGAGGGCGCGTTCGGGTTCTTGGTGGTGTGCGTGAGCACACCAGCCGCGTCAGGAACGTGACTGATACCGAAAATCACCGTTATCGCCAGTGGCAGCGCCATCGAAAAACCGATGAACGAGCCGAAGGTGACGATGTAGAGCAGTGTCATCGACCAGGTGTGCTTGTCGCGGAAGATGGCGAACTGCTTGCGTATCCCCTCCTTCATCTCGCCGAAGGCGGCAAGGCGCATCACCAGCAGCGCGCTGATCACGTCCAGCGGGATCGCCACCCACATACTGATCAGGCCGAGGCCGGTCGGCTTCGGCAGGTAGAGGTAAAGACCAAGAATCGCTGGGACGAACGACAGGGTATAGAGATAGGTAATCTTGGCGAAGGCGATCAGCGGGTTGCCGGTATTCGGCGAGACCGTCTTCAGGTTGTTCATGCCGAACCAGCACAGAATGGACAAGGGCACCAGCGACAATACCCAGGCAAACCCCGCGTTCTGGATCCAGGTTTGCGTGCCGGCGGTGATTTTCCCCATGATCCAGCCACTGTCCTTGATTAGCGTCATCGATTCGCCACCAAAGGCACCGAACAGCCCCACGGTCATCACCAACGGAATCACCACCTGCATGGTGGTCACGCCGAAATTACCGATGCCGGCGTTGAGGCCCAGGGCCGTGCCCTGCAACCGTTTTGGAAAAAAAGTGCTGATATTGGACATCGAACTGGCAAAGTTGCCGCCGCCCACGCCGGACCACAGCGCCATCAACTGGAACGCCCATAGCGGCCAGTCCTTGTGCTGCAGGACAATGCCAGTGCCGATCGCCGGAGCGAGCAGCATCGCGGTCGTCAGAAAAATGGTATTGCGTCCGCCCGCGAGACGGATCAGGAACGAGGCGGGAATGCGCATCGTCGCGCCGGAGATGCCGGCGATCGCAGTCAGAGTAAACAATTCGGCCTGGGTAAATGGAAAACCCAGGTTGAGCATTTGCACCGTGATGATGCCCCACATACCCCAAACCGCGAAGCCGCAAAGCAGCGCGGGCACCGAAATCGCGAGATTGCGGTAGGCAATGCGTTTGCCGGTCGAGTTCCAGAACACTTCGTCTTCAACGTTCCATTCGGCTACATCGCGGGAACCGCGGCTGGTCTGATGGGCTCCGGCTGGGTGTTGTTGATTCGTGGTGTTCATGATGATTCCAGTCTCGTGGGTGCCGTGGATGCCGGGTCTCAGATCAAGCGTGATGATTCGGGTTGCTGGCTGGGTTTTGCCACGTTCAGCGGCCGCACCTCGGTGAAGTACATCCACATCAGCGACACCCAGACCACGCCGAACATCAGCATGAAGGCGGAGGAACGCACGCCGGTCAGGTCCACCAGCGCGCCGAACATGATCGGCAGGACAAAGCCGCCCATGCCGCCGGCGAGGCCGACCACCCCGGAAACGACACCGATGTTGTGGGGATAGTCGTCGGAGATGTACTTGAACACCGAGGCCTTGCCGATGGCGAAGGCGATGCCCATGGTGAACATGATGATGGTGAACAGCGTCGGGCCCAGGCCGATATGAAAGGTTTTGGGGCCGGACACCGTGAGTATGGTGAATTCGGTCTGCGGATAAGACAGGAAAAACAGGCAGACCAGCGATATCCACAGCACCCACCAGGTGATGAAATGCGCGCCGTATTTGTCCGAGAACCAGCCGCCGATGGCGCGCAACACGCCACCCGGAATGCTGAAGCCCGCGGCCAGCAATGCCGCCAGTTGGATATCAAAACCGTATTCGGAAATGTAGTACTTGGTCATCCACAGCGACAGCGCCACATAGCCGCCGAAAACAATCGAGTAATACTGGCTGTAGCGCCAGACCGTCGGGTCCTTCAGCACCTGCAGTTGCTCCCTCACCGTCACCGTGGCGGCACCGGTGGCATGCTCCTCGTCCGTAAAAGTGAAAAACCAGAACAGGATTGCAGTCACTGTCATGAGCACCGCATAAATCTGCGGCACCATCGCCCAGCCATAGGCGACCACGATGGTCGGCGCCACCAGCTTGGTGACCGCGGCACCGGTGTTGCCCATGCCGAAGATGCCCATCGCAAAACCCTGACGGTGCCGCGGAAACCAGCGCGCGCAGTAAGAAATGCCGACGGTGAACGAGCCGCCGGCAACGCCGACGAACAGGCCGGTGACCAGGAAATGCCAGAATTCGGTGGCGCGGGAAATCATCCAGATCGGCACGATGGTCGACAGCATCAAGATGAAAAAAACGATGCGCCCGCCGAAGCGGTCGGTCCACATGCCCAAGGGCAGGCGGATCAGCGAGCCGGTGAGTACCGGTAAAGCGACCAGCACGCCGAACTGCGTTTCATTGAGTCCGAGATTCTGTTTGATGGGGATGCCGATCACGGCGAACATCATCCACACCATGAAACAGACCGTGAATGCAGTGGTACTCGCCGTCACCACCGACCACTGTTTGAATTGCTGCGATGCCATCGTTCGCTCCCTTATCGGTATGGAAACGAAAATACCGGCACAGCATCACAGTCACCATTCGGCTGTCGGCGGACGCGTGCACTGCAAACGACCGAGTGCCAGGGGTGGGGCTAGTTATTTCGAACTAGTGCCGACTTCGCGAAGGGATGGATCGATGATCGGTTCCAGCGATGGCAACAGCTACGCACGATACTCAGCGGCGTCGGAAATATACTTATAACTAATTGTTTTTATTGTTATTTTTTGAAATACCGTGTTCGACGGCATATACTGCCGCCTGCACCCGGCTGGTCATCTTGAGCTTGCGCAGGATGTTCTGCACATGGATCTTCACCGTGCTCTCGGCCAACTCGAACTCGCGGGCGAGTTCCTTGTTGCTGGCACCGCGGGCCAGCGCGGCGAGGATCTCGCGCTCACGCGCACTGAGCAGCGCCTTGTCCGGCAGCGGTGCCACGGTCTTGCGCTTTAATCCGGCAACCAGTTTTCCGGTCATTTCCGGCGACACCACCGAATCGCCGGCTGCGGCACGGCGGATCGCATCGACAAAATATTCGGCGTCGATGTTTTTCAAAAGGTAACCGGCCGCACCGGCATGCAGCGTCTCCAGCAGATCCTCCGCGTCCTCGGACACCGTCAGCATCAGCACCCGTGTCTCCGGCAGTTCCTCGGTCAGGGTCTTCACCGCTTCGCGGCCGCTGACACCCGGCATGTGCAGGTCGAGCAGAATGATGTCCGGCCGCAACTGCCGGGCCTGCTGCACGCCGTCGAGTCCGTCTGCCGCCTCGCCGACGACTTCGATATCACCCTGACGCGCCAGCAGCGCCTTCACCCCGCTGCGAAACAGTTTGTGGTCATCGACCAGCAACACCCGCAATCTTTCACTCACGCATGCACCTCATGTCCGTGCAGGCCTTCGCGGCCGGAGGGCTGAACCGCAGGCAATGTCAGCATCACCTGCGTTCCGTTGCCCGGCCGCGAACGCAATTCGATTTGTCCGCCGATGCGCTGCGCCCGCTCGCGCATGATGCGCAGGCCGATGTGCGCTTCAGCGGCATCCGGAGCCGCTTCGACATCGAATCCGCGCCCGTCATCACTGACTGTAAACCGGTAGGCGGCGTCGCGATGGACCGCCAGAACGACGCGGGTGGCGCCGGCATGCTTGCGCACATTCGACAGTGCTTCCTGCAGGATATGCAGCACCTGCAGCTGGTTTTCGGCATGCAGCGGCACGCCCGTGCCCGTATCGGAAAATTCCGTTGCCAGTCCGGACTGGGCGCCGAAGCGCGTCAGCATCTGCCGCAAGGCCAACCCGATGTCTTCCTCGTGCTTCACGCGGGAACGGAAATGCGTCAGCAGCTCGCGCACGTCATCGTAACTTTCCTGCACTCCTTCACGGATGCTGCCGAGCACCTCATCCACTTCACCGCGTGCTTCGCGCCGCAGCGAGTCCTCGAGCATCTGCACCTGGATGTTCAGGAACGCCAGCGACTGGGCGATCGAATCATGCAATTCGCGCGCGAGCAGGCTGCGCTCCTCGAATACAGCCAGCTCGCGGTCGCGCGACACCAGCCGCTGGTTCTCAATCGCTACGCCGAGATGCTGGCCCAGCGTTTCGAGCAACTGGCGATCCTCCGGGCTGATCGGATGCGGCGTGGTGAAATAAAGGTTGAAGATCCCCAGCAACTCGCGCTTGAGGCGGATCGGCATTATGGCCACCGTACGGTATCGCGCCCGGCGACAATCTGCCGCTACCTCGGGGGCGATTTCGTCCAACTGGTCCACCGCGCTGCGGTTGTTTTGCGCAGCGACGCCGCACAGGCACTCGCCCATGTCGATGCAGCGCTCGCTTCCTGCGAACTCGGTGGACAACCCTTCATGCGCATAAAGGTGCAGGCGGCGGTCGGCGTCCATCAGTCGCACCGCGCCGCCGGCAGCACCGTGAAGCACCATCAGCTGGCGCAGGAATGCGCGGCACAATTCTTCGGTGGCGGCAGGTTCATTGAGCAGGCGCGCCATTTCATAAAGCGCCGCCAGTTCACGGTTGCGCGCGCCCAGGTCACGGGTCTTGTCGGCGACACGCTCTTCCAGCGTGGCATAAACGTCCTGCAAACGGCTGGCCATGCGGTTGAAGCCTTCGGCGAGATCACCGAACTCGTCCCGGGTTTCAACCGGCAGCCGCGCATCAAACTCACCTGCGGTCATGCGCTGCATGCTTTCCGCCAGGCTGACCACCGGCCGCACCACCAGCAGGGACATCATGTAAATCAGCGCCACGGTGCCGACCAGCGCCAGCGCAATCAGGCCGAATTGCATGTAACGAAGGATCGCGATATTGCGTGCATTGTGGGCCTCGATCAGACGGACAATCTGGTCAATGTGAATGACAAACGAATCGACTTCCGCACGTAACGCAGCCATCGATACCCGGCCGGCTGCGGCCGCCGAGAGCATCGGTTTGACGGTGTCCTGCCAGTGCCGCTCGACGGCATCCAGTTCCGCGACAATCTCGGGATCGCGCGGCAACACCAGCGGCCGCACCGGATCCCCCGCTTTCATCCCTGCCAGTACTTCTTCAAAGCGGCGCATTTCGGCACGCATCTGCACGCCGGCATCGGATGCGGGATCGCGCAGGCTTTCCGTCAGCAGATAGGCAATGCGATAGGACCGCATGCGTTCGCTGCCCATGTCGTTGATGACTGCAGCGCCGCCTTCAAGCTTCCAGGATTCATAAAGCGTGAGTCCGACAGCCGTCAGTGCCACTGCAAGAAACGCAATGGCCATCCACAGCAGCTTGCTGCTGAGTCGCGGCTGGGGCAAGGTAACCGTCACGCGAGGTTTCCGGTGACGGATTGCAGAAATTCAGACCGGATCATGTCAACGCGGGTTATCGTCATCATCCATCAGGATGCGGTGGGCGGGGCCCTCCATATCCTCAAACTGGCCGCTGCGCAGCGCCCACCAGAAAATGCCGCCGATTACGAACACCAACACAAGCGACAGGGGAATCAGCAGATAGAGAATATCCATGAGACGGTCATCTTAAACGTTGCGGGGCCCTGAAAACCGCAATTCCGTCCTTACCCGCCGAATTGATGGAAAAGAACGTTCAGATGCCGCCGCTTTTGCGGGTGCGCGTCAGACGCAACGCGTTCAGCACCACCACCAGCGAGCTGGATGACATGCCGAGGGCTGCAACCAGTGGCGTGACCAGCCCGGCAATGGCCAGCGGCAGCGCAATGGCGTTATAAGCCACCGCCCATGCCAGATTCTGGCGGATCACCCGCAGTGCCTGACGCGACGCCCGCACGGTCTGCGACACCGCTTCCAGCCGGTCACCCATCAGGATGACATCGGCGTTGATCTGTGCCAGCGGGGTGCCGCCGCCCGGTGCAATGGAAACCTGCGCCTGCGCCAGCACCGGCGCATCATTGACGCCGTCACCGACCATCGCGACGATGGCGCCGCGCGACTGCAATTCACGGACATAGGCCAGTTTATCTGCGGGTGTTGCGCCGCCCCGGAATTGGGTAATGCCGAGTTCTGCCGCTGTATGGCGTGCGCGCTGCGGCCGGTCGCCCGACAGCAGCGCAACCTCAACGCCGTCTATTTTCAGCGCGCGGATCATCGCCAGCGCATCATGGCGCAGCACATCGTCGAGCATGAACAGCGCAATCCAGCCTTGCGCGTCGCCCAGCGCCACCACCGATACGGCATCCGGCGCAAAATCAATCTGCTGTGGCAGCGGCTGCCCGTGCAGTGCGGCGACAAACTGCGGGCGGCCGATGCGCAGCACGCGCCCGCCGACATTACCTTCGACCCCATCGCCGGCAAACGTCCGCACCCCCGTTGCCACCGGATGGGCGCCATGCGCCGCTTGGGCCAGGGCGCGCCCCACCGGATGTTCGGACCAGGCTTCGAGAGCGGCGGCAAAAACGAGACATTGCTCGCGGGTCTGGTCGGAGAGCAAAGTAACCCCGGTCAGCGACATGCGGCCGGTGGTCAGCGTTCCGGTCTTGTCAAATACAAAATGAGTGGCATGAGCCAGCGTTTCCAGCGCCGAACCACGTGTGATCAGCACGCCGGCGCGATAGGCCGCACCGGTGGCCGCGGTCAACGCAGCCGGCGTCGCCAGCGACAGCGCGCAGGGGCAGGTCACCACCAGCATGGCCACCGCAATCCACATGGCGCGCGACGGATCGATGTACCACCACGCCGCAAATGCGGCGACCGTCAGCACCAGCAGCGTGGCCACAAACCACTGCGCGACGCGATCTGCCGCCTGCGCAATGCGCGGCTTCTCGCTTTGAGCGCGATCCATCAAGCGCACGATGCCGGCCAGCACCGTATCCTCGCCGACGCGTGTCACCCGCATGGTCAGCACACCCTCCAGATTTACCGCTCCGCCGGTGAGCGGGTCGCCGGGACGTTTGACCACCGGACGCGATTCGCCGGTCAACAAGGATTCATCGGCCGCTGAAAAACCTTCGACCACCACGCCATCGGACGGAATGGCATCGCCGGGGCGCACCCGCAGCAGATCGCCGGCCTTCAAGGTCACAGCGGCAACACGCTCGGTCGCACCCTGAGCATCTCCAGTCAACCGCTCAGCGGTGGCCGGCGCCATCCGCACCAGTTGCTCCTGGGTCTGCATGGCCTTGCTGCGCGCTTCAATTTCCAGGAATCGCGCCCCCAGCAGCAGGAACACGAACATCGACACCGAATCAAAATAGACTTCGCCGGTGGCCGTCCATGTGGCCCACACGCTGGCCCAAAACGCGATGATGATTCCCAGCGAAACCGGCACATCCATTCCGGCTCGCCCGGAACGCAGATCGCGCCAGGCGCCGGTGTAAAACGGCATTGACGACCACAAGGCCACCGGCAGCGTCAGCACCAGACTTGCAATCCGCATCAGCTGCTCGATATCGGCCGTCATCGCACCTTCTGCGACATAGACCGGGAAGGCGTACATCATGACCTGCATCATGCTGAATCCGGCGATAAACAGGCGCCACAGCAGAACACTGCGCTCGCGACGCATCCGCTCTTCGGCGCGCGTGCGGTCGTACGGATGGGCCTCATAACCGAGGGCGGCAACAGCGCCGAGAATGCTGCTGAGAGTAGTCTTGTCCGCATCCCAGCGTACACGGGCACGACGGGTTGAATAATTAAGCCATGCATCGCGCACGCCAGGCATCCTGGACAGGCGCTGCTCAATCAGCCATACACAAGCCGCACAGGTCACACCGTCGATCAGCAGCGCGGCCTCACGCACATCCCCGTCCGCCTCATCCGCATGCACGAACCCGCGCTGCACTTCGGGCAGGTCATAGACCGTCAGTCCTGGGGGCACCAGATCAAGCCCGCGCACAGACGGCGGCGCGGCCGTGCGATTGCGGTAATAAGCGCCCAGGCCGTTGTCCCCGATGGTCTGTGCTACTGCCTGACAGCCTCGGCAGCAGGTGCCGTGCTCTGCACCTTCGATAATGACCGGAAATACCGTCGCTTCCAGTGGCAGACCGCAATGAAAACACCCCGCGTCGTTTTCCGCCGCGGGGTGCTTGCCTGCAGACGCCGGCGTTACCGCCGTCATCCTGGAACAACCGTCATCATCAGAACTTCATCCCTGCACCAAGGCCGATAACCACAGGGTTGATTTTAAAGTTCGCGGCCGTAGCGCCAGTGGCTACAACTTTAACATCGGTATCGATCCAGATCTTCTTGATATCAACGTTGAAAAAGAAAATCTTGTTGATCGGAAAATCCGCGCCGATCTGCAACGCGCCACCCCAGTTGCTGCTGTCAACCGTCAACGTTCCGCCACCCAGATTGATGTCATAGAACTTGGTGTAGTTGATGCCGGCGCCGACATACGGACGGAACGACGGGCTGTCCGGAGAAAAGTGATATTGCAGCGTCAGGGTCGGCGGCAGCAATGACACATCACCCACTGGTGTAACGCCAGACTTGATATCGTGTTTCTTGGTCGCCAGTATCAATTCAAGACCGAGGCTATAGGTCACAAAATAGGTAAAATCCAGCTCCAGCGTGGTCTCGGTGCTCGCATCGAGATTCAGCGCGGAAGAACTTGCGTCCGGATTGATATTGATGACCCGGGCACGTCCGAGCCAGTCACCTTGCGCGGCACTCGCCACACTGCTTGCCACGGCAATCACAAATGCAACAGACACCCAAGTCCAGCGTTTCATCTACTTCTCTCTTGTCGTTAATTTTCACATGGCAATGGTAGGCATCATGAAACATCTGCCATTTGACCCAGATCAAAATACCCTGCACATGCAAGGGTTGTCCTTCTAAAATAACAGCCGTGATCCCCTGGCTGAATGACAACGACGAACTCCCGCCTGTCCAGCAGGCGCTGACCGAACCCAACGGTCTGCTTGCGGCCAGCGAAAATCTTGCCCCGGCCCGCCTGCTGGCCGCCTATCGCCATGGCATCTTTCCCTGGTACTCGGATCACCAGCCGGTACTGTGGTGGAGTCCCGATCCGCGCATGGTGCTGTTTCCCGCGGAATTCCACATGCCGCGGTCACTCGCCAAACGCCTGCGTCGTCGTGATTACGAAATTCGCGTCGATCATGCATTTGCGCAAGTCATGCAGGAGTGCGCGATGCCGCGCAGCGACGACGCCGGCACCTGGATCACCGAAGACATGATTGCTGCCTACTGCGAGCTGCACCGGCTTGGGCATGCCCATTGCGTTGAAACCTGGATTGAGGGCGAACTCGCCGGCGGTCTTTATGGCGTCGCCCTGGGCCGCGCTTTTTATGGCGAATCCATGTTTGCCCGAGCCGGCGACGCTTCGAAAATCGCTTTTGCGCACCTGGTGAAGCAACTCGCACGCTGGCAATTCGGCATCATCGACTGTCAGATGAATACCGCCCATCTGGCGCGTTTCGGCGCGCGTGAGATTCCGCGCACCGAATTCTCGCGCAGGCTGACGGAATTGGTAAACTATCCTTCGCCTGCTGCCATATGGCAGTTTGAGAACGACTTGTTTTAGGTAAAGCCGTTTCGGTGACTGTTACGTGACTGTTCACATGAATTTTTTACGTGGGTAACTACCGTTGACTTTTCTCTCGGATTTCCCGCTCTCGGTTCTGCAGTTCTATGCAACCGCGCCCTATCCGTGCAGCTATCTGCCGGACCGGATGGCGCGCTCGCAGGTTGCGACGCCCAGCCACCTGATCGATGGTCCGGTCTACAGCGAACTGGTTCGCGCGGGTTTCCGCCGCAGCGGCGCCTTCACCTACCGCCCGCACTGCGATCGTTGCCGCGCCTGCGTTCCGGTGCGTGTCGTGATCGAGGCTTTTCGCGCCGGACGCACCCAGCGCCGCGCGCTGTCGCGCCATACCGGACTCGTATCCCGTGAACTTGATCTGAAGTATCATCACGAGCACTACGCGCTGTACCTGCGCTATCAGTCACGCCGGCATTCCGGCGGCGGCATGGACCAGGACAGCCGTGAACAGTACCGTCATTTTCTGCTGCAGAGTAATGTCGATTCGCAACTCGTCGAATTCCGCGAAGACGGCATTTTGCGCATGGTAAGCATTGTCGACCGCTTGCAGGACGGCCTGTCGTCGGTGTACACATTCTTTGATCCCGACGTGCCGGGCGCAAGTTACGGCACCTACAACATCCTGTGGCAGATTGAACTCTGCAAGCGACTGGACCTGCCCTATCTTTACCTAGGTTACTGGATCGCCCTAAGCCGAAAGATGGCCTACAAGATCCGCTTCCAGCCGATGGAAGGCCTCATCGAGGGACGCTGGTGTCCGCTCGAAGAATGACGGCTCGGTTCCGCCTTGCGCATCCTCATCATCGAAGACGACGCAACCATCGCGGCGAATCTCTATGATTTCCTCGAAGGCCACGGCCACAGCATCGACGCCGCCGGCGACGGCATCACCGGCCTGCACCTCGCCGTCTCTCAAACCTTTGACGTTATCGTGCTCGACCTTGGTCTCCCGGGTATGGACGGCCTGACGCTCGCGCGCAAATTGCGCGAGGAAGCGCATGTCGAAACACCCATCCTGATGCTGACCGCACGCGACACGCTGGATGACAGGCTTGAAGGTTTTTCCCGCGGCGCCGATGATTATCTGGTCAAGCCTTTTTCCCTGAAAGAGGTTGAGGCAAGGCTGACAGCGATGTACCGGCGAGCCAGCGGCCGCGTCACCTCACGCCTGCTCGAGCACGGACAACTGACGCTGGATCCGAAAACCATGGCCGTGCTGTTCGCCGGTAACGAAGTCAAATTGCCGCCGAAATGCCTGCGCATACTCGAACTGCTGATGCGCGAACCGCAACGGGTGATCAGTCGCGATGAAATCGAGCGCCTGGTGTGGGGAGAGGCGCAGGAAACCAGCGATACACTGCGTAGTCATCTGCATACACTGCGCCGCGCACTGACCGCCGCCGCCGGCTTCGATCCAGTGGAAACGCTTCACGGCATCGGCTACCGGCTGCGGAACACCGACGCATGAAATCACTTCATCTCAGGGTCCGCGTAGCCGCAGCGGTGGCCATCACCTGCATCGCTGTAGTCGGCGTGCTCGCGATCACGCTGTACACCGCCTCGGAAGAACTTGAAGAAACCCTCGTCAACCAGATTGTCAGCGAAGAGATGGTTTACCTGGTCCGGCATTACCTTGAGAATCCCAGCGTGGTGGTCAGGGAGCCCGGGCCCAACCTGCAGTATTACATCGCACGCAACAGCAGCGACCTCGTGCACGTACCGGAAGCGCTGCGCCAGTTGCAGGTGGGGCACCACGAAATCGGCGTCGGCACCGATGAACAACACGTCGCCGTGCGTGAAGTCGACGGCACACGCTTCATTGTCGCCTACGACGCCGGCCCGCATGAAATCCGCGAACAGCAGTTCAAACGGTTGCTGCTGGTTGCGCTGGGCGCCGTCTCCATCGTGGCTGCGGCGCTCGGCTACTGGATCGCCGGATTGATCACCCGCCAGATCACCGATCTTTCCGCGCGCGTGGCCATACTCGACCCGGGGACTCCGCGTGAGCCGCTGACCGAACCCGGGCAGGATCCTGAGGTCGCCGCCCTTGCCAACGCTTTTGACGAATACCAGTCGCGAATCCGCGCGCTGATCGAGCGCGAACAGGAGTTCACCGGCAATGCCAGCCATGAACTGCGCACGCCGCTGACTGCCATCCGTACCAGTTGTGAACTGCTGCAAGCAGAAACCGGACTGCCGGAGAAAACGCGCTCGCGGATCGCCGCGATCAGTGCGGCTGCCGAACGCATGACCGGGCAGATCGAAATGCTGTTGTTCCTGGCGCGCGCACAGGCGGTCAACGACCGCGAACCTGTGGCCCTTGCAGATTGCGTAAACGCGGCAGTTGAACCATTGCACGGAGAAATCAGGCGTAAGGCGCTGCAATTCGAAAACACCATTGCGCCGACCCATACCGCCCACGTGAACCGCCACGCCCTGCACCTGGTGCTCGCCAACCTGCTACGCAACGCCGTGCAATACACGGCAGCCGGCAGCATCCGCATCGACTGGAAGGCGCCAATTTTGACGGTGACCGATACCGGCCCGGGTATCCCGGAAATGCATCGTCAGCGGATGTTCGACCGGCATTACCGCGGCAGCCATGCGGGGGACGGTTTTGGGCTTGGATTGGCGATCGTCAAGCGCGCCTGCGACCATTGCGGTTGGTCCATCGCCATTACAACACCGTCGGTGAACGGCACTGCATTTGAGTTGACTCTGCGCTGATTTCACCTGGCTCAGCGAAAATCGGCCTACAGCGCAGAATGCCTGACAGAATCATCTAACTATATGTTTTTTATAAATAATTTACCGGGTTTCCAAGGTCGCCTGAGTTGCCCGCTACAATAGAAAAATGTATACCCTGCTCCGCCCCCTGTTGTTCTCGCTGGATGCCGAATCCGCCCATCACCTGACACTGAAGTCGCTGCAAATCGCCGCGCGCACCGGCGTGTTGCAACCCTGCGTGCCCCGCGTTGCCCCCTTGCCCCGGCGCATCATGGGTATTGATTTTACGAATCCGGTGGGACTCGCCGCCGGCCTGGATAAAAACGGCGAATATATCGATGCGCTGGCCGCCCTGGGTTTCGGTTTTCTCGAAATCGGCACCATCACCCCTCGCCCCCAGCCCGGCAACCCGCGCCCGCGCATGTTCCGCCTGCCCGCGGCACGCGCCGTGATCAACCGCATGGGTTTCAATAATCACGGCGTCGACGCTCTGCTGGCCAACGTGCAACGCGCGCGTTACCGCGGCGTACTCGGCATCAATATCGGCAAAAACTTCGATACGCCGATCGAACGTGCCGCCGATGACTACCTGATCTGCCTGCGCAAGGTGTATTCCAGCGCCACCTACATCACCGTGAATATTTCATCACCCAACACCAAAAACCTGCGCCAGCTTCAGCAGTCGGATGAACTCGGCCAATTGCTGCACGCATTAAAAGAAGAACGCTCGCGGCTTGCCGACCGGCACGGCCGGCGCGTGCCGCTGGCGCTGAAAATCGCCCCCGATCTCGATGCAACACAGATATCGGAAATTGCCGACCTGCTGGTCACGCACGGCATCGACGCGGTCATCGCCACCAACACCACGCTGGCGCGGGACGCCGTCGCGCAACTGCAACACGGCAGCGAGGCCGGCGGACTCAGCGGTGCACCGCTGACCACGCAGGCTCAGGCCGTCACTGCACAGCTCGCGGCGCAACTTGCAGACGCGATCCCGGTTATCGGCGTCGGCGGCATCATGAACGGTGACGATGCCGCGCGGCGTATCGCAGCGGGAGCCGCACTGGTGCAGCTCTACACCGGAATTGTTTATGCCGGACCGGCTCTGGTCGGCGACTGCGTCAATGCAATACGCAAAGTCCGATCATGAAGGTCGGCATTCCCGCAGAAATCAAAAACCACGAATACCGTGTCGGCGTCACCCCTGACGGCGCGCAGGCGCTGGTTGCTGCGGGCCACACCGTGCTGGTGGAACATAACGCCGGCGCGCGCGTTGGTTTTTCCGATGCCGCTTATCAAGAAGCCGGCGCAAGCGTAGTCCCATCAGCCGCCGGGGTCTACGCCGCCCAGTTGATCATCAAGGTCAAGGAAATCCAGCGCAGCGAGTTTGGGTTGCTGAAGCGCGGGCAGATTATTTACGGTTACCACCACTTTGCGCCCGACCCCCCGCTGCTGCAAGCCATGCTCACCGCGGGTGTGGCCTGCGTCGCTTACGAAACCATTACTGACGCCGCTGGTCATCTGCCGTTATTGAAGCCGATGTCGCAGATTGCCGGACGCCTCGCGCCCCAGGCCGGTGCGTGGGCCCTGCAAATGGCCAATGGCGGCAGCGGCGTGCTGCTCGGCGGCGTGCCCGGAGTATTGCCGGCCAAGGTGCTGGTCATCGGCGGCGGCGTAGTCGGTGAAAACGCAGCGCGCATCGCGCTGGGCATGGGCGCGGATGTCACGCTGCTCGACTACAGCGCAGAACGGCTGGCACAACTGGAAATCGCATTCCATGGCCGGCTGAAAGGCGCCATCGCATCACCGCAAAGGCTGCGCGCACTGCTGCCGGCGCAGGATCTGGTGATCGGCGCCGTGCTGTTGCCGGGCGCGCGGGCACCGCGGCTGATCACCCGTACCGACCTCAAAACCATGCGCCCCGGCTCAGTGATTGTCGATGTTGCCATTGACCAGGGCGGCATCTGCGAAACTTCTCGTCCCACATCGCATACCGAACCGCTATACGTCGAAGAAGGCGTCGTGCATTACTGCGTGCCCAACATGCCATCGGCCGTCGCACGCACCGCGACGCTGGCATTGACCCAGGCGACGCTGCCGCACGCGATGCAAATCGCGACACTCGGTCTGCGCGCCGCGGTGCTTGCCGACCCCCATCTCGCCGCCGGTCTGCAAACCTGCAACGGCCGGGTGACTCACCCGGAACTGGCACGCGATCTCGGACTGGAATGCGTCACAGCGGCGCAAGCGCTGACGTGATCCGTTCCACAGCGCTGGTCGACGCCATTGACGCGGTGTTGCCGCAGACGCAGTGCGGTCTGTGCGGCTACCGCGGCTGCCGGCCCTATGCAGAAGCCATCGCCGCCGGCGAAGTGCCCATCAACCGGTGCCCGCCCGGGGGGAATGAGGTCATCGCGGAACTTGCCGCCCTGCTCGGCAAAACCGCATTGCCGCTGAACACCGCACATGGCCACGCAACACCCCCCGTTGTCGCACGCATCGACGAGGCCGCGTGTATCGGCTGCACACTGTGCATCGCCGCATGCCCTGTTGACGCCATCGTCGGCGCGCGCAAACTGATGCACACCGTGATCGCCGCGGAATGCACCGGCTGCACCTTATGCCTGCCGCCCTGCCCGGTGGATTGCATCGTGCTTGAGCCGACCGGGGCCGCGCGAGACCGTGATTTGCAGCGCAGTGCGGCGCCGCGGCTGCGCGAACGTTATCGGGCCCATCAGCTGCGCCATGCGGGACGTGAACAGCAGCGCCGTGACCGCGCAGCCAGCGCCGCAGCAGCACGAAAAAAAACGGTGATAGCAAAAGCGCTGGCGCGCGCGCAGCAACGGCTGGCCGGTCGCAAACGCTGAAACCGGCTCAGCCCGTCAGATCAGCGACCGAGTATGCCGCGCAGCAACTGCATCGGATCCATGGCAGGCGTGCTTTTGGGCTGCTGAGCCGGTTGCGGTGACGGTGATGCAGGCTGCTCGGCAAGACCGCGTGCGCCCTCCGCCGGCAAGGGCTGCGCCGCGCGAAGCGGGCCGGCGCCGGCCGCTACACGACGGATGTCCGGTTCACGTCCGGCAGGCAGCCGCGCCAGATTCGGCGTCAGCAGGTCACCCAGTTGAGTCAGCCGGTCACCGGGCAGCGGATGAGTCTTGAACAGCAGCGCCATCGAATTGTCGCCGCTTCCTCGCGCAGCCAGTTTGTGCAGAACATCCACCAGACCGAACGGGTTGTAACCGGCGCGCGCGGCGAGAACAACGCCGATGGCATCCGCCTCATACTCTGCGCTTTTGTCGAGGCCGCGCGCGAACACCTCGGCGCCGGTACCGATCATGTTATTGACGATCGCCGACCGGTTATCCCGCTGTGCAATCTGCGAACCCGCAGACAATGCCGCGCTTTTCTGCAGCACCGTTACATGATGACGGCGCACGATATGGCCGATTTCGTGAGCGAGCACGCCGGCCAGTTGCGCCTCGGTGTCGAGGATGTCGTAGAGGCCGCGGGTCAGCAATACGTAGCCGCCGGGGGCGGCAAACGCATTGATCGATGCCGTGTCGATCACCGCAAAACGCCACGGCAGATCCGGCCGCTCACTTTGCAGCGCAATCCACCGGCCGACACGGTTGACATAGGCCTGCAACGCGGCATCGCTGACCAGGGGCGCGGCGCCGAGCATGCGACCGGCGATCTCGCGCCCCATGCTCTGCTCGTCCTGTTCGCTGACGCCGGCGACGGCCGTCAGCGCCTCGCGGCCGATGCCGAACAGGCGATTCAGATCAATGTTTTGCGCGTGCGCAAAACCGGCGGCACAGCCGAGTGTCGCCGCAAGAAGTAAACGCAGGATGGTCATGTTCAGCGCGCTCATTGCCGGTTGCCTGAAGATTCACCGAAATAATCCACCCGTGCCGCATCCAGACCGGCGGCGCCGGCATGGGATTCCGCCTGATCGCGTGAAGCCGCAAAACCGTCAAGCTGCCGCACCTGGCCGTCGTCGAAGCGCGCCTGTTTCAGGTCTTCCTCGTCCAGGCCGCGGATACCGATGGTGCTGGTAACGCTGACCCGCTGCCGCGGTCCGAACACCCGGCCGAGCACCGAACCCGCGCCGTCCCCCGAACCGGCCGCGGCGCCGAAACGCACGTTGAACGAATACAGCCACCCGGTAGTGCTGCCCGAACGGATCTGCACCCAGGCGCCTTGCCGCGCCAGCGCCTCCCCCGTGCTGCCGTTGGGCAGATTGGCGACCGTTGCGGCATCGATGCGCGGTTCACTGCGCAGCACGCTGTCACGTTCCAGCGTCACCGGTTCGGCCTGGGCAACCGTCAATACGGCGCAAAGGCACCACAGGGCCAGAACACCGCCGCAACGCGTCACAAAAGTTGGCATTCAAAACTCCCGCTGCTGAAGCGGCCATTATAATCATCCGGTCCGCGCTCCCACCATGAAATCCGATACCGCATGAATCCCGCCCGCCGCCGCGCCATTTACGAACGCTTTCGCGCTGCCAGTCCCGAACCGCGCGGTGAACTGGAATACGCAACAACCTTTGAACTGCTGGTGGCGGTGATCCTGTCTGCCCAGGCCACGGACAAAAGCGTCAACCGGGCGACCCGCCCTCTATATCAGAAAGCCAACACGCCGCAGGCGCTGCTCAAGCTGGGCGTCAAGGGACTCGAACAGTTCATCAAAAGCATCGGCCTCTACCGCACCAAGGCGAAGAACATCATTGCCACCTGCCAGCTGCTGCTGGAACAGCATGACGGTGAAGTGCCACGGGACCGCGAGGCTCTTGAAGCGTTGCCGGGGGTGGGCCGCAAGACCGCGAATGTGGTATTGAACATCGCCTTCGGCGAGCCGACCATTGCCGTGGATACACATATTTTCCGCATCGCCAACCGCACCGGACTGGCGCCCGGCAGGGACCCGCGGGCGGTCGAGCAGGGACTGCTGAAATTCACGCCGGACGAATTCAAACTGCACGCCCACCACTGGCTGATCCTCCATGGCCGTTACGTCTGCATCGCGCGCAGCCCTCGCTGCGGCGAGTGCCTGATTCGCGATCTCTGTGAATTTCGCGGGAAAACGGCAGAAGACCCGGCTAAAGCAGGTTTAAAAAAGGCGTAAAAAAACCGCGCCAATCGGGCGCGGTTTTTGTAGCAGTCAGCGGGAGGTCAGTATTTGACCGTAAGTCCCGACTGCTGCGAGAAGTATGCGGCCAGGTCCTCGATGTCCCGCTTGGACAGATTGGCGGCCTGTGGCGCCATGATTGCGTTTTTGCGGTCACCCGACTTGTAATCCGCCAGTGTCTTGACCAGGTAATCGTAATGCTGACCCGCGAGACGCGGAAAATCCGGTGCGGCACTGTTGCCGTCAGGGCCGTGGCATGCGGCGCAGGTTTTCGATTTTTCCTTGCCGGCCGCCGGATTGGCAGCCTGCGCAACACCACCGGCCAGCAAAGCGGCACAAGCGGCAACCCAGAACAATTTTTTGATCATCGTCCGCCCCTTATTTCGCCGCAGCCTGCACCGCAGGCGCTGAGTAGTAAGCCGCGACATCGGCCATGTCTTTCTCGCTGAGGCTTGCCGCAATGGCCCGCATCGAGGGATGCTTACGATCGCCGCTCTTGTAGGCCTGCAGCGCCTTTACGATATAAGCCGCGTGCTGGCCGCCCAGTTTCGGCACGTTGTAGGTCACCGGAAAGGCGGTCTTGTAACCGGGGATGCCGTGACAACCGATGCACATCGAAACCTTGTCTTTGGCCGGGGCCAGATTGGCTTCAGCCGCCTGCACCAGACCGGGCGTCAGCACGGCCAGACCAAGGGCGATTGCGGATAACCGTTTCATGAGGGCGCTCTTTCCTTTTATTTTGGACCTTGCAGGGCGCAGATTATAGCCCAAAAGTTTCGCTGATTGCCCAGCAAAATTAGCTGATTGCCCCTCGGCGCAACGATGGCCGATAATCGGCAAAGTCGCATCGGGAATCCCATTGAAGTCTTCATCCCTCTCCGCGCCGGAACTCAAAGCATTCGCACGACGGATTTTTCCGTTCCTGCAATGGTGGCCCCGTGTCGACCGCGGAACCGTGCGCGCCGACATGCTGGCGGGATTGACCGGTGCCGTGGTGGTGCTGCCGCAGGGCGTGGCTTTTGCAACCATCGCCGGCCTGCCGCCCGAATACGGCCTGTATGCGGCGATGATCCCCGCCATCATTGCTGCACTGTTCGGTTCGAGCTGGCATCTGGTGTCGGGGCCGACCACTGCAATTTCCATAGTCATCTACTCGACGATGAGCGGCGTGGCCGTGCCGGGAACAGATGAATATATCCAGTTGGTGCTGGTGGTCACCTTTCTCACCGGCGTATTCCAGCTGGGGATGGGACTGGCGCGCATGGGCGCGCTGGTGAATTTTATTTCCCATACTGTGGTGCTCGGCTTTACCGCCGGCGCCGGGCTGCTGATTATCGGCACCCAGTTGCAGCACTTCTTCGGCATACCCATGCCGCGTGGCATTTCGTTTGCGGAAACACTGCACCAGACCATGCTCGGGCTTGACGACATCAACTGGTATGTCACTTCGGTGGGCATGATCACGCTGCTGGTCGGACTGTTTGTCAAACGCCGTTATCACAAACTGCCATACATGATCATTGCGATGATCGCAGGCAGCTTGTACGCTGCACTCCTCGGCATGATTCCGCATCTTCAAGTAAGCGGTCAAATTGAAACCGTCAAGGCCCTGTCGGGGATTTTCCCGCAGTTCTCGGTACCGGATCTGACGCTGGAGTCGCTGCGCAAGACCGCCTCCATTGCCGTCGCCATCACCATGCTGGGGCTGACCGAGGCGGTATCGATCGCGCGCGCCATAGCGGTGCGTTCGGAGCAACGCCTTGACGGCAACCAGGAGTTCATCGGTCAAGGGCTGTCCAATCTTTTCGGCAGTTTCTTTTCCGCCTACGCCTCCAGCGGCTCGTTCAACCGCAGCGGCGTCAATTACGAGGCCGGGGCGCGCACCCCGCTGGCCGCCATACTCTCCGCGGTATTCCTGCTGCTGATCGTGTTGCTGGTAGCGCCGCTGGTGCAATTCCTCCCGGTGCCGGCAATGGCGGGCTTGCTGTTCATGGTGGCGTGGGGCCTGATCGACCTCAAACAGATCCGCAGCGTCATCCGCACCAGCGTGCCGGAAAGCGTAGTGCTCGCCACAACCCTGCTGGCCACGCTGTTCGTGCAACTGGAATTTGCGATCTACGCCGGGATCCTGCTGTCGTTGATGTTGTACCTGAAACGCACATCGCACCCGGTGATCCTCGACGTCAAACCGGACCCTGCACCCGACAGCTATCACTATTCCGCCGACACCGGACTGCCCGATTGCCCCCAGCTCAAATGTCTGCGCATCAACGGCTCGGTATTCTTTGGCGCCGTCGATCACATTCAGCAAATGCTGCACGAAATCGGCGAAAAGATCCCCCAGAAACACGTGTTGGTGATTTCCAGCGGCATCAACTTCGTCGATGTCGCCGGTGCCGAACTGTTTGCTCATGAAGCCAAACGCCGCCAACGCCTCGGCGGGGGCCTGTTTTTTTACCGCCTGAAGGACGAAGTAATCCGCCTGCTCAACCGTGGCGGATACATTGATGAAATCGGCCGCGACCACCTGTTCCCGGTAAAAACGCGGGCGTTGGCGGCGATTTATCCAAAACTCGACACGGCCATCTGCCGGGACTGCAAACTGCGCATCTTCCGGGAATGCCATGAGCGCCTGCCCGACGGCACGCCACGGACTGACACGCAATGAGCCTGCGCGAACGGCTACTGCCCTTTATGCGCTGGCTGCCGCTGCAGCGGCACACGCTGCGCGCCGACGTTATTGCCGGCATAACCGTGGCGATGGTGTTGATTCCGCAGTCGATGGCGTATGCCCAGCTCGCGGGTATGCCCGCCTATTACGGACTGTACGCCGCCTTTCTGCCTGTGATCATCGGCGCGATGTGGGGCTCCTCACACCAGCTCGCCACCGGCCCGGTGGCGATGGTATCGCTGCTGACCGGTTCCGCGCTGACGCAGTTCGCCGCTCCCGGCACTGAACAGTTCATCGCCCTGGCCATCCTGCTCGCGCTGATGGTCGGGCTGATGGAGTTGGCGATGGGCCTGTTCCGGCTCGGCGCCATTGTCAACTTCCTGTCGCATCCGGTGATTGTCGGCTTCACCAACGCCGCCGCCATCATCATTGCACTGTCGCAGTTCAACAAGCTGCTCGGTGTGCACAGCGCGCGTTCCGACCGCTTCCTCGCCGATGTCTGGGATGTCGTGCTGCGCATCGGCGACACGCACTGGCCGACGCTGGCGATGGGTCTTCTTGCGCTGGCCCTGATGATACTGGTGCGGCGTTTCCGTCCGCTGTGGCCGGGCGTGCTGATCGCAGTGGCGATCACCACCGCGCTCAGCTGGGCCACCGATTTCGAACGCAACACCACCGCCGATTCCACCGTGTTCCGCGACCCCCAGGTCCGCAACGTCATCGATTCACTGACCGCACTGACTTCGCGCAGTAGCGAACTGCGTACAGAGGCTGCTGAAAAAACCACCGAAATCCTGGCGCTCTCCGCAAGTGACGGCGCCGATCATCCGCGCCTGATCATGCTCAACGCCGACCTTGAGTTCCTGCGCCTGGAACTTCGCGCCGTCGAAGCCGAACGCCGGGTGCGTTTTGCCGAAGTGCGGCGCCTGCGTTTTACCGGTATCCAGGAAACCGCGACGCCCGAATTCCAGCTCGCCGGTACGGCCCCCGCCGGCACCAAGACCGACGGCCGGCGCTGGATCATCTCCAGAATCGACAACGGCCGCGTGATACTGAGCGGCGGCGGCGAAGTGGTCGGCGCCATTCCTGCCGGAATTCCGGATATTGAGCTGCCGCAATTGAAATGGGACACGCTGCTGAAACTGTTGCCCACGGCGTTGATCATCGCGCTGGTCGGCTTCATGGAGGCCATCTCCATCGCCAAATCAATGGCGACACGCACCAAGCAGCGCATCAGCCCCGACCAGGAATTGATCGGCCAGGGACTCGCCAACATTGTCGGCAGCCTGTTTCAATCGTTTCCGGTCAGCGGTTCCTTCTCGCGTTCCGCAGTCAACCTTGCCACGGGCGCGGTGACGGGATTGTCTTCGGTAGTGGCCGGCGTGATCGTGCTGGTGACGCTGTTGCTGTTCACACCGCTGCTCTATCACCTGCCGCAGTCGGCGCTGGCCGCGATCATCATGCTGGCGGTGGTGAACCTGGTGAATTTCAAGGCGATCAAACACGCCTGGCTTGCGCATCGGCACGATGGCATCGCCGCCATCGTCACCTTCATCGCCACATTGAGCTTTGCACCGCATCTCGACAACGGCATTCTGGTTGGCGCCGCGCTGGCGATCGTGTTGTATCTGTATCGCACGATGCGCCCGCATGTCGCCGTGCTGGGCCGCCACGCCGACGGCACATTGCGCGATGCGCAGTTGTTCAAACTGCCGACCAGCGAAAAGCTGATCGCCATTCGCTACGACGGTTCGCTGTTTTTCGCCAACGTGCCTTATTTTGAAGATGTGATCCTCGAACAGGCAGCGCGGCATCCGCAGGCGCGGTTTATCCTGATCGTCGGGGATGCCATCAACGAACTTGACGCCTCCGGTGAAGAAATGATCCGCCATCTTGTCCATCGCCTGCACGATAACGGTGTGACCATGGTGTTCAGCGGATTAAAGCGGCAGGTGTTGCGCGTGATGGAAAACACCGGCTTGCACGACATCATCGGGGCTTCAAACTTTCATTACACCGAGGACCAGGCGCTGGAAGCCATCGCCCGGCTGCTGCAGGATCCGGCCTTGGACGCCATCTATTTCCCGCAACGCGCTGCTGCCGGCAAGCGTGAAGAGACTTAGTATATTTTAAGTAATTGTTTTTATTATATATTTCCATCATTTAACGTCCGCATATAATTTACCACCCTTCAGGATTTTCTCCATGGCCAACCGGCTTTCGAAAATAGTCACCCGCACCGGCGACGACGGCAGCACCGGACTGGCTTCCGGCGAACGCATCACCAAGGATCAGCCGCGGATCGCGGCAATGGGCGATGTTGATGAACTGAACAGCAACCTCGGCCTGCTGCTGAGCGAAAAACTGCCGCCCGCCGTTCGCGAAGCCCTGGCCGCGGTGCAGCACGACCTGTTCGACCTCGGCGGCGAACTGAGCCTGCCCGGCCATGCGCTGGTGACCGAAAGCCAACTTGCCCGCATTGACGCTCTGATCGGGCAGTTCAATGCCGACCTGCCGCCGCTTCGCGAATTCATACTTCCCGGTGGCAGCCGTGCCGCCGCACTGGCGCATGTCGCGCGCACGGTGTGTCGCCGCGCGGAGCGCACCCTGGTCAGCATGCGCCAAAACGGCGATGTGCATGCACTACCTTTGCAATATCTGAACCGGCTGTCTGATCTGCTGTTCGTGCTGGCGCGTGTACTTAACCGCGCCGACGGCGGCAACGACGTATTGTGGCAACAAGGCCGCAAACCGGGCTGACCGCAAACTCCGCTCTCGCCTAGCTCAGCGCCGCACGGCGCGAATCTCATCCAGGCGAGCGCACAACTGGCGCGCGCCGTCGAGAATGCGCGGTGTGGGTCGCTGCATCAAATCTGCAGGCAAATGCTGCGCGGTCCAGGTATTAAACGGGGGCGGCAACGCCGCCCAGCGCGCGGCAAAATCTGCCGGCGTATCCGCCGAACTGCCGCCGAGCACGATGTCGGGGCGCGCCGCCAGCAGCGCTTCGCGCGAAACCTCCGGCGTCAGCGGACGCAATCCGCCAAAAATATTGACGCCACCGCACAAGCCGATGATTTCGCTGATCAGGTGCGCATTGTTCAACGTCATCAGCGGCCGGTCCCAGATCTCGTAGAACACGCGCACCGGCGGCCCCTCGTGACGGCGGCTGCGCAGCTTGCGCAGATCGGCGTCAAATACCGCCCTAGCCTTGGCGCCCGCTGCGGCAGTTCCGGCCAACTGCGCAATCGCAGTGATGTTGCGCGCAATGTCCTCCAACCCCGCTGCGCCGGCGACAAATACCGGCAGTCCCGCGCGCTCGATCCGCGCGATGGCATCCGGGGGGGTGCCGCCCTGCCATGCCAGCACCAGATCGGCGCGCAGCACGAGCATGCGCTCGAGATCGAACTGCACCGCATCGCTGACAACCGGCAGCCCGCGTGCCGGCGGCGGGTAATCGCTGTGGCGGGCGACGCCGGCCAGGCGATCACCCGCGCCGGCAGCAAAAGCCAGTTCGGTCAGATTAGGCGCGAGCGTGATGATGCGTTGCGCGGGCCTGGACAGCCGCAGAGTGGTGCCGCGGGCATCGGTGGCCTGCACGGAATCAGCCTGCGCTGAAACCACAGGCGGGATCGTCAACAGCAGAACGGCGGCGATGCAGCAGACGACCGGAATCACCAGACACCTCATGAACTGCGCAAAAGCCGGTGGGAGAACTAGCGGACTTCTTCCATCATCCGCAGCAGGCGACCGCTGGTCTGGCGCAAGCGCAGCGACAGCATGGTGACCATTTTCACCAGGATCTTGGAACCAAGGCTGGGGTGATCGAGGATTATTTTTGCCATGTTGTCACGGGTCAGCACAGCGAAGGTGGTCGGCTGCGAGGCCATGCAGGTGGCAAAACGCGGCTCGCCGTCGATCATCGACATTTCGCCCAGCGTCATGCCGGGGCCGGCGCTGGTCATGTGCTGCTGTTGCGCGCGTTGGCTTTTTTTCAGGATGTCGATTTCGCCGTCGACGATCAGCACCATGAAATCGCCTTCGTCGCTCTCGCGGATGATGATCTCGCCGGGTTGCGCACGAAACACTTCCATGTAGCCGGCAAGGGTGGAAATGTCTTCCTTGGAAAATTCGGTGAAAAACTGCGATTTGCCGACGAGACCGAAAATTTCTGTGGCAATGGCTGTCCCCGCACCCACGCGCTCGAGCTTGGCGAGGTTGCCCTGGTCTGTTGCCGGGAAATTGTCGTCGCTCATATCACCTTGCTAATAATGCCGCCCGAGTTGCCACCTTGGTTACCACCTAATCCTTGGCTGCCGCCTTCAGCCGGCGTTTGCGCACCCCTTCCGCCAGCGCTTCCAGCACGCCGCGGCTTTCATCCCAGCCGATGCAACCGTCGGTAATACTGACGCCGTAGACCAGCGGTTTGCCCGGAACCAGATCCTGGCGGCCGGCCTTGAGGTGACTTTCCACCATCACGCCGAAAATGCGGTCGTCGCCATTGGCAATCTGGTGCGCCACGTCATGAGCCACATCAACCTGTTTTTCAGGTTTTTTGCTGCTGTTGCTGTGGCTGAAATCGATCATGATGCGCGCCGGGATGCCGGCTTCGGCCAGACCGCGTCCGGTCGCATCGACGCTGGCAGCATCGTAATTGGGCTGTTTACCGCCGCGCAGAATCACATGGCAGTCTTCGTTGCCGGTGGTGGACACAATCGCTGAATGCCCGGATTTGGTCACCGAGAGAAAATGGTGCGGCGCTTGCGCGGCGCGGATCGCATCAATGGCGATCTTGATGTTGCCGTCGGTGCCGTTTTTGAACCCGACCGGGCACGACAGTCCCGAGGCCAGTTCACGGTGAATCTGTGATTCGGTGGTGCGCGCGCCGATCGCCCCCCACGACACCAGGTCTGCGATGTATTGCGGTGTGATCATGTCGAGGTATTCGCAACCCACCGGCATGCCGCTCTCGTTCAGTTCCAGCAGCAGTTCGCGGGCAATTTTCAGACCTTCGTTGATGCGGAAGCTGCCGTCGAGGTTGGGATCGTTGATCAGGCCTTTCCAGCCCACCGTGGTACGCGGCTTTTCAAAATAGACCCGCATCACCACCAACAGATCGGCCGCGTGCTTCAATTTCGCTTCGAGCAGTTTGACGGCAAATTCCTTGGCGGCTTTAACGTCGTGCACCGAGCACGGCCCCATGATCACCAGCAGGCGGTCGTCGGCGCCGTGAAGGATACGGTGAATGTCCTGACGCGCTTCAAAAGTCGTATTGGCGGCTTTTTCGCTGAGTGCCAATTCGCGCAACAAATGCGCGGGCGGCGCGAGTTCCTTGATTTCCTTGATCCGCAGATCATCAGTACGGTGCAACATCACTATCCTAACTTTCCATTAAATTCAATGCATTATAAACGAATCTTGACGCTCCCTGCAGCGTTGCTAGAGGGTGCCGCCGACGGTAAGCCCGTCGATGCGCAGCGTCGGTTGGCCGACGCCCACCGGCACACTCTGCCCTTCCTTGCCGCAGGTGCCGACCCCGGGATCGAGGCGCATGTCATTGCCGATCATCGAAACCCGGGTCAGCGCATCCGGCCCGTTGCCGATCAGCGTGGCGCCCTTGACCGGGTAGGTCAGCTTGCCGTTTTCGATCATGAACGCCTCGGATGCCGAAAATACGAATTTGCCGCTGGTGATGTCGACCTGACCGCCGCCGAAATTGACTGCATATAAACCACGCTCAACCGAAGCGATGATTTCTGCCGGGTCCTTGTCGCCGTTCAACATGTAGGTATTGGTCATGCGCGGCATCGGCACATGCGCATACGATTCGCGGCGACCGTTGCCGGTTGGCGCCACGCCCATCAGCCGCGCATTCAGCGTGTCCTGGATATAACCGCGCAGCACGCCGTCCTCGATCAGCACGTTGTGTTGGGTGGGGTTGCCTTCGTCATCGACATTCAACGAGCCCCGTCGGTGGGCAATCGTGCCGTCGTCGACTACGGTTACCCCGGGCGCCGCGACGCGTTCACCGACACGGCCGCTGAACGCCGACGTGCCCTTGCGGTTGAAATCTCCCTCCAGCCCATGACCCACCGCTTCATGCAGCAGGATGCCGGGCCAGCCCGGACCCAGCACCACGGTCATCGTGCCGGCGGGCGCAGGCCGCGCTTCAAGATTGGTCAATGCCTGATGCACCGCTTTTTGCGCGTAATCGTTGAGCACGTCTTCAGTGAAATAACCGTAATCAAAACGCCCGCCACCGCCGGCGCTGCCCTGCTCACGGCGGCCGTCAGCTTCTACAATCACCTGCAAAGACAAGCGCACCAGCGGCCGCACGTCAGCAGCCTGCATGCCGTCGCTGCGCGCCACCATCACCACCTCATATTCACCGGCGAGCGAGGCCATCACCTGCGTCACGCGGGGATCAATGCGGCGCGCGATGCGCTCCAGTCGTTCAAGCAGCGCCACCTTCTCCGGCGCCCCGAGGCTGACCAGCGGATCCTGCGGTGCGTACAGCGCGCGCAGCCCGCCCTGGCGGGCAATCGCCGTGCGGCCGTCACCACCCTGGCGCGCAATCGCTCGCGTCGCTTGAGCCGCGGACTGGAGCGCGTTGAAACTGATGTCGTCCGAATAGGCGAACGCCGTTTTTTCACCGCTGACCGCGCGCACGCCTACGCCCTGGTCGATATTGAAGCTGCCGGATTTGACGATGCCCTCTTCCAGGCTCCACGACTCGCTGCGCGAATACTGGAAATAAAGGTCGGCGTAGTCGACGCGGTGGGCCATGATCTGGCCGAATACCGACTGCAGCCGGCTCTCGTCCAGCGCATGCGGTGCCAGCAAGGTTGCGCTGGCGGTTTCGAAAATACTTGCAGATTTCATAATTATCTCAATTAAATCAATTACTTAATAAAATTCCGGGGAGGATCCTCAGGATCCGAGTGTGCGATGGCGCAACGCCGGCAAACTCTGGCGCAAGCGTTGTATATGGGCACGATTCATCCCGGCGACAACCACCCCGGAACCGCGCGGCAGGCGGTCAAGAATCACACCCCACGGGTCAACGATCATCGAGTCGCCGTGGGTTTCCCGGCCGTTGAGATGATACCCGCCCTGCGCCGGAGCCAGCACATAGGCGAGATTTTCAATCGCGCGCGCCCGGATCAATATCTCCCAGTGCGCCTTGCCGGTGGTTTCGGTAAAGGCCGACGGCAACAGAATCAGGTCGACTTCGCCCATCGCCCGATATAACTCAGGAAAACGCAGGTCGTAGCAGATCGACAGGCCGATGCGGCCAAAGGGCGAATCAAAAGCCACGACTTTTTTGCCGTGTTCAATGGTTGTTTCTTCCGAATAACGTTCTTCACCCGACTCAAAGCCAAACAGGTGGATTTTGTCGTAGCGGGCAACGCATTTGCCCTGGTCGTCATAAACCAGGCTGGTGTTGAGTACTTTTTTCGGCGACGACGCCACCAGCGGCACTGACCCGCCGACGATCCAGATGCCGTGCTTGCGCGCCGTTTGCGCCAGAAACTCCTGGATCGGTCCTTTGCCGAAAGTCTCGCGCACCGCAACCTTGTCCGTGTCTTTCATGCCCATGATGCCGAAGTATTCAGGCAGCGCGACCAGCTTCGCGCCCTGCTCCACCGCCATCTCGATCAGCCACGCCGCTTCCTTCAGATTCGATTCGACCCGGGGCCCCGAAGCCATTTGCACCGCGGCGATGCGCGTCGCGCCGGCATCCGCCGGATCGACCGGCTTGCGCTGTGATCTTGTAGACCGCAAACGTGTACTCATGCTTACCTGCCCCCTCAGTCCACCAGTTCAAGCCGTATCGTCGCCGCCGCCGGATCGGCGCGCAACTGCAGCCGCGCGCCCTCCACCGCCAGCGCCACCAGCCACGCGCGCAGCTCCTCCGCCTGCAGTTGCGCTTCCGGCCGCGTTCCGTGCACGATCTGCAGTCGCGCGTCGCTGCGGGATTGCAGCGAGAGCACGGCCTGCCTGACTGCAGGTTGCGCCATCACCGCCTGCGCCGAACGCGGGCGATCCCATAACTCGGGGGCAACATCCGCTGCTCGTGCGGGCATGGCCAGCAACAACCCCCCGCACAACGCAATACTCAAATGCTTCATTGCGGCACCGTTGATACCGGCTGGCGCTCGACCTTGTTGACCAGCGGATCACTCCAGCTGCCGGTAATGTCATATTCATAGGCCGCGATCTGGTCGAGCGGATCCTTCAGCAGCTTCTGCGCCACAAACGCCGCAAGTCCGGCAATGGGACCACCGATCAGCGCACCCGCCACCGACACGGTATCGGACAACTGCGGATTCACTTTCACCCGCAGCATCTGTGTTTCCTTCGCCAGATCGACCTGCCCGCTCATCACGATGCGCGCCGCAGGACCGCTGATGCGCAGGTTGTCGGTACTGGCCACTCCCTTGGTGACTTTGATTGCGCCGACAATTTCATCAAACGCCAGACCTTCACTGAAAATGTCGCGGAAATCGAGTGATATCCGCCGCGGCAACGACTGCAGGCTGAGGATACCGAGCAGTTTGCCGATCCCCGGTTCGAGTTTGAGGAACTGCCCCTTGGCGGCATCAAGCACGAAGTTGCCGGACAGCGTCGGAAGATCGATGCGCTGCGGACTGCCCGCCCACACCAGCGAACCTTCGATCTTGGCGGTACCCCGGCGTACGCCTTCCGGAAAACCGATTCGCGTCAGGAACTTGCCGATGTCGGTCACGTCGAGCCGCACATTGACCTGCGTCGCCGGCTGGGTCAGCCAGGACTGCCAGGTGCCGTCGAGATTCAGCGTCCCGTCGGGATTCGCGAGGCGCAGTCGTTCAATGCGCCAGTCGCGCTGCTGCGGCGTCGCCTGCAATTCCAGCTTGCCCAGGGCATGTTCGCCCAATTGGAATTCATCGATGATCACGTCGAGCGCCGGCAGTTCCGGCGGTTTTGCATCTGCCGCCGCGACCACGGCCGCGGGTGCCACCGATTCGTCACGAACCGGCAATGTCAGTCGCCGCAGTCGCGCCGTCAGACGGCCCTTGCCTTGAGCGCGCCAGGATGCCGCCCCCTCGACATCACGGCCTTTGACGGTCAACTGCAGCGCGCTGCCCTGCTGGGTAGCCGTCACCGCCAGAGCGGCAAAACGGCGGCCAAACCAGTCCAGTGTGCCGATGCGCATATCCACTGACGCCAATGTCGCTCCGGCGCCTGCACTGCTTTCACCGAGCACCGTAAGCCACGCGTCCAGATCAATGGATTTGATCGAGCCCGCCACAACAATTCCGGGACGGTCCGGTTCCGCAGCATTGTCTTCGCCAAAACGCACATTCCCGCGTTCGATGCGGGTATTGCCGTTTTCGGTGCGCCGGTGAATGACCGCGCTGCCGAGGCCGCCGATGTTCAGCGCCATGCGCTCCTGCTGCATGCCGGTAAAGCGCCGCTCCAGCCGCAAAGGCATTGTTTCCGCTGCAGCCTTTGAGAACGGCGCCGGCAGATTGACCGCCAGCCCCTGCAAAGACGAGTCAACGGCAAAATCAACGCGCTTGTTACGCACGGTCAGAGTGCCGCGCCAATCGGTAGCGCCGCGAATGTAGCGCAACCACTCACCACCGCCGGCGCGGCGCGCGGCATCCGAATTGATCCTGCCCTGGAACTGGATGCTGACCGCCGCATCACGCTGGCTGCCTGCAGACACGGTCAGCGGGCCACCGAGGAACTGTGCAGTCGCGTTGGGCACCCGCACTGACGCTTCGGTAAATTCCAGACGGCCATTGACCTGTTCCAGCGGTGGAAAATCCGGCTGCGGAATCAACTGGTTGTTGACAAACTGATAGTTGCCGCTGACCTTGGTGGATTTCAATGATCGCAGCGGCAAGGTCAGCTTCAGTCCCAGCCGGCCGCGGCCCTGCGCCTGCATGCCGTCGGTGAACCCGTCGATCATGCCGTGCACCGGGCTGTTATGAATGAAATCAAGAAAATCGGCGGTGACCCCCTCAGCCTCTCCGGCGATTTGCAGCACCTCTGCGCCATGGACCAGGTCAGGAATCTGCAGACGCACCTTGCCCAGGCGCACGTTATTGATCATCGCCTGACGGACATTGATATCCATACGATGGCCGCGGAACAACAGATCGCCTTCGATACCGGTGATGCGCGGCCAGTCCTCGCCATAAAGAACTGTGCCGTCGTTGACCTTCGCCGCCACTTCGAACACGCCGCTCTTTTCATCGGCGAACGGAAAATGCCGGAGATCGCCTTTCAACCGGAAACGCACATCGCTGGAACTGCCCGCTGAAAACGCACGGTCGAGCCATACCCGCGATCCCTGAGCCATATTCAGCGGCAGGTAATCCGATACGCGCTGGGCCACGCCGCGTGTCAGATGACCGGTCAGATCGGCGATACCCGGCCCTTCAGTCGCAGTGCGATAACTGCCGAACAGCGTTCCCGTAAGATCCGCGTTGGCGTAGGCAAAATTGCTGAATCGCAGCTCCAGATCTTTCGAACTGCGGGTCCATCCCATCTGCCCGGTCAGCGTGTCAAAGCGCAGCGGCTCACGGAACAGATTGGGCAGGTTAAGGGTCGCCTTTTGAGTGGCGACGTGCAACGTGCCGCCTTTTTCGTTGCCGTCGATATTGCCACTGAATCCGGAAAAACCCGGCACTCCGCCCTGCCGCTGCAACGACAACTCGCTAAATCGACCGCGCACCGCATAGGTCTTCAGATCCGGCCAGGCGCCGCTCCAACGTACCGCCAGATCGTGCACCCCGCCGGCCGGCGAATAACCCACCAGCGACTTGCGCAGCTCGCCGGCGAGCGGCAGACGATCCGCCAATTGCACCAACGGCGCCAGTTCGAGAACGTTGGCCTGCAATTCCGCCCGCGCATAGCCCCCTTCGGTCGCCCCGCCCAGGCGCAGCACCAGATCCACCGGCGGCAGTGAAAGTTTGTCACCGGTGGTAAAAGCCAGCTTGCGCGTCGTCACCTCGAAGCCGTCGATCAGCCGTTTCCAGGCAAAGCGGCCGCCCAACTGCGGCATGTCGAGCTCCGGCAGTTCGGCGCCCAGCCTCGCCCTGACATTGCGCAACTGCGCGTCGGCAATCACCCCCGTCAGTTCATGACCGGCAAAGGTGAACCACGCGCGCAACGCCCCGGTGCCGTGCGGAAAATGCACCGGAAAGTCGACCCACTGCCGCCAGGCGGCAATGTCCACGTGATCCACATGCACAAACAGCTGACCGGTGATTTTTTCGGCCAGCGACTGAAAATCCTCGCCGCGCAAATCGGCCCGTATATCCAGCGGCGACGCCAGCGCCGCCGGCGGCAGTGCCTGCAAGGCCAGACGATGCCGGTCGCCGCTGTTGACGATGCGCAGCTGCACCTGATCCAGCTCCAGCACCGGCGCGGCGCGCATTTCATCGTTCCACAGCAGTTTGGCGTCGTGAATCTGGATGTCGCTCTGGCCGAGCAGCCAGCGCGAAACCGCGCCATCGTCCTGTTCTTCGAGCTTCAGCGGAATACCCGCCACGGTAATGCCGCCACGGCTGTCGCGGCGCATGGTCAGCATCGGACGGTATATATCAAGCGAATGGAAATTGATCTGCAACAGCGCCGCGGAGCGCCAGGACAGCGTGGCCTCGACCCGCGGCAGTTCCAGCGCGGCCCGACCTTCGGCGTCGTGCACCACCACCTGATCGAAAGCCAGCTGGGGACGCAGGCCATTCCAGTTGGCAGTGAGACCTCCGATGGTGATCTTCTGCTGGACCGCGACGCTCAAGCGTTGCGCGATGGCTACACGGTGGGCGTCGATATCGGGCAGTATCCAGTAGCGGAGCCCCAGAATGGCGGTCGCAAAAACAAAACCGGTCACCAGCACGGCCCAGGTCAGTGCGCGATAGATCCACAACGAACTGCTCTGGATCCGGCTGCGGACTGCGGCAAGGCTCATATCACGCCCGAAAAAATTATAAAATGCAATAGTGAAACAATGGCTTAGCAATTCTAACAGGTTGGCGTAAAGTCCCGGGCGCTGCACGCCGGGATAAGCCGCCCGTTCTGCACGGATGCACTCATCACCGATATCACGCATGAAACCGAATAACGCCACGCCCGCAATCACCGCCGAGCGCGATATCGCAGCCGCAGCAGGTTACAGCCGTTATCTGGAACGCCTGCTCTGCGCAAACCCGGCCGTAATCACTACGGCCGAACTGGAAACGCCCTACACCGCCGCCACCATGCAGGTCGAACTGGATGCCGCCGGCATCACCGACGATTTGTCACTGGGTCGCGCCTTACGGCGACTGCGTCAACGCGTAATGGCACGGTTGATCGCCCGCGATCTCAGCGGCCGCGCCACACTGGATGAAGTTGTAACGACGGTCACGGTGCTTGCCGAAATCACCATCCGCACCGCAGTGAGTCGACTGCACACCGACCTCGCCGCTGTGCACGGCGAACCGCGCAGCGTCACTAACAACGCGCCGCAACAACTGCATGTCGTCGGCATGGGCAAACTCGGCGGCGCCGAACTCAATGCTTCTTCCGACATCGACCTGGTACTGGTCTATCCTGAAGATGGTGATACCGACGGCGCGCGGCCGCTGAGCAATCACGAGTTTTTCACGCGGCTCGCCCGGCGTCTGATCAATGCGCTCAATGAATGGACCGAGGACGGGTTCGTATTCCGCGTCGATACCCGGCTGCGGCCCTACGGCGACAGCGGCCCGCTGGTGGTCAGCTTCGAAATGCTCGAAAATTACCTGATCACGCAGGGCCGGGCCTGGGAACGTTACGCATGGATCAAGGGACGCGTGATTACCGGCGACCAAAGCGATGCGCTGATGGCAATGGTCAAACCTTTCGTGTTCCGTCGTCATCTCGACTACAGCGCATTCGCTTCGATGCGCAGCCTGCACAGTCAGGTCCGCCATGAAGTCAGCCGCCGCGACCGCCTCGATAACATCAAGCTCGGGCCTGGCGGGATCCGCGAAATCGAATTTACCGTACAGGTGTTCCAGCTGATTCGCGGCGGCCACGAACGTTTGCTGCAGCAGCAGCCTACGCTGCAGGTGCTCGCCGCACTCGGCGAACGCAACTTTATCGAACCTGCAGCTGTCGTCGAGCTGCGTGACGCCTATGTATTCCTGCGCAACCTGGAGCATCGTCTGCAATACCGGGACGATCAGCAGACACAGGCGCTGCCGACCGATCCGGCCGAGCGCACGTTGGTCGCACAAAGCATGAATTTCGCCGACGAATCCGCATTTGCCGCCAAACTGACGCAGCACCGCGCTGCGGTCTCCCTGCACTTCGAATCCATCTTCGGCGAAGACGATATCAACGAACATCCGCTCGCGGAGTTGTGGCACATGCCGCCGGAAGATGTCCAGGCAGCCGAGGAACGGCTGGCGGGAATGGGTTATGCCCAGGCAGTGGAGTTATGCCGGCGCCTGGCGCTGTTCCGTCACGGCAGCCGTTACCGCCAAATGCCGGCAGACAGCCAGCGGCGCCTGGACCGCCTGGTCCCGGCCGCCATTGCCGCTGCCGTCACGCGGCACAGCCCCGACGCCACCCTGGAGCGGCTGCTGGTGCTGTTTGAGGGCATCAGCCGCCGCGAGGCTTATCTCGCGCTGTTGCATGAATACCCGCACGCACTGGATCGCGTGGCTGACCTGATGAGTGCCAGCCCTTGGGTGGCGCAGTACATCACCCAGCATCCGATCCTGCTCGATGAATTGCTCGATGCGCGAACGCTGCTCGCAAAACCCGACTGGCCGGCGCTGCAGGCCGGGCTGCGCGTCAGCCTGGCCACCGCCGAAGGCGACATCGAACGGCAGATGGACATGCTGCGGCATTTCAAGAACACCCAGACGCTGCATTGCATCGCCCAGGACCTCTCGGGCACCTTGCCCCTCGAAACATTGAGCGATCATCTGTCGGATTTGGCCACGATCATTCTCGAGGAAGTTTTGCAGCTGTCATGGCACGGTTTGCGCCAGCGCCATCGCGACAATCCGCTGTTTGCCATCGTCGGGTATGGCAAACTCGGCGGCAAGGAACTGGGTTACTCATCCGACCTTGATATCGTCTTCGTATACGATGACCCCGCGCCGGAAGCCGCCGAAAACTATGCGCGCCTCGCCCAGCGCATCAACAACTGGCTGACCAGCGTCACTGCTGCCGGCATACTTTACGAGACCGATTTGCGACTGCGCCCGGACGGCGTCAGCGGCCTGCTGGTGACCCCGCTTGACACCATGCGGCGATATCAGCTGCAACAAGCCTGGCTGTGGGAACATCAGGCATTGACCCGCGCGCGCGCGGTCGCCGGAGACGCTGCCATAGGCCGCGCATTCGAGCAATTGCGCATTGAAGTGCTGTGCGCCCCGCGTGAACCGGCAAAACTGCGCGTCGGCATTATGGAGATGCGCCAGAAAATGTTTGAAGCACATCCCAACAAGAGCGTACTGTTCGACCTCAAACATGATCACGGCGGCATCATTGATGTCGAATTCATGGTGCAATACCTGGTGTTGGGTCATGCCCGCGAGCATCATGAATTGACCGCCAATACGGGCAACCTGGCATTGTTGAAAACGGCGGCAGATCTGGGCCTGATCGAAATCGAGCACGCCGAGGGCACCCGCACCGCCTACCGCAAGTTCCGCGAACTGCAACATAAGCTGCGGCTTGCCGCTGAACGTTACGCTAGGGTGGAACCGCAGGCCGTCGCGAGCTCGACTGGGGCGGTGCTTGAATTGTGGAAAACGCTGTTTGGCGAAGCGGCGGGCGCTGTCCCGAAGAATAACTAAACCGTCACGTCGCGCAGATGGGGCGCGAGGTCGATCAGCTTGTAGACTTCGATGTTGCCCTTGCCTTTTCCGACCACATTGATCGGCCCCTCGAATTCGAACTGGTTGCGGGAACGCTTGTAGGTGGTTGAATCCACCAGAATGATGCCGGAACGCGCCTCATCGGTGATGCGGCTGGCGATATTGACGGTGTCGCCCCACAGGTCGTAAATGAACTTGCGGGTGCCGATCACGCCGGCGACAACCGGGCCTGAGCAGATACCGATGTGAATGGCCAGACTCATGTTCTTCTGTTTGGACAGCGTATCCATGTACTGACGCATTTCCAGCGCCAGTCTCAGCGAAGCGGCCGTGTAATCGCGGGCATCGACGGCAAAATCAACCCCGTCATGTTCGAGCAGGCCGCCGGCGACCAGATAGGCGTCACCGATGGTCTTGATCTTCTCCAGCCGATGGAACTCCGCCATCGAATCGAACTTCGTGAACACCTCGTTCAACAGTTCAACCATCGCTTTGGGCGGCAGTTCTTCCGACAACCGGGTGAAATCAATGATGTCCGAAAACATCACCGTCACGTCGGCAAAACCGTCGGCGATAATGTCCTTGGAATCCTTCAGACGGCGCGCAATCGGCGCCGGCAGGATGTTCAGCAGCAGCGATTCCGATTTCGCCTGCTCGACGCGCAGCAGGGCATTCTGTTCATTCACCGCATCCTGCAGCTTGTCGCGCTGGCTGACGAAATAGCTGATCAGCAGATACATGATGGTTGACATCGCCGCGTAGTTCAGCGTGAAAAACACAGCGATACTCTGCATGGTGACCCCCGATTCCTGGCCCGAGGTCAGCCAGAAATCGAAAAAGCCGGAAATCGCTGTCATGATGATATAAGCCGCGTACCAGGGCAGCGACTGTTTGGCGCCCTGGAATATCATCACACCCACCGGCGCCAGCAACGCCCACAGCGCAACGCCGGACGAACTGACATAGCTGCCGATGCTCCACTGCATGATGAACGGCATGAACAGGAACAGGCTCACCTGCGTGGTGCGGAACACCGCAAAATTCAGGGTGTAGACGTAATAGGCGAGTGACGCGGCGGACACCGCGAGGTAGGTCAGGGGCACCGTGGACGAAAATTTGATGCCCATAGCCCAGTACAGTGCCAGCCACAGGATCGAGCCGAAGCCCATCAGCCCGCAGGCGAAGATCAACAGCGTTTTGTTGAGCTTTTCCTGTTCGCTGTCCTGCTCATTGATGACGCGGTCGCTCAGGCCATTGAGCCACGCACGCAGCTTTTGGAGCATTTATTCTCCCGCAATGGCATGCCGCGTTGCGGCTGCCACCCCTTTTTGGATAGTGCAGCAATTGTACCCGCTAACGGCGGATTCTTGGGGTTCAACGGGAGCCCCGGGGGCAATTTTCCCGGCGCAAGTCGGCAGCGCCGGGCAAATCAGCTAGAATCGCGATCAAGCAGCGCAAGACGGCCGCCCGGCATTGCCGCCACCGCCATGTCCACGGCCCGCCGGTCTCGCACGCACAACCCAATCTGCAATATTGATCGAACACATACGGGAGAACTTCGGCATGTCCATGGCTGATCGCGACGGGCAAATCTGGTACGACGGGAAGCTGGTGCCCTGGCGCGATGCTAATACCCACGTCCTCACCCACTCCCTGCATTACGGGCTGGCCGTATTCGAAGGTGTCAGGGCCTACAAGACCGACATCGGTACCGCGATTTTCCGCCTCAAGGAACATACCGACCGGCTGTTCAATTCCGCGCACATCTACATGATGAAAATCCCGTACACCCGGGATCAGCTGATGGAGGCGCAGAAGGAAGTCGTGCGCGTGAACACGCTCGAGTCCTGCTACATCCGGCCAATCGCTTTCTACGGCTCGGAAAAAATGGGCGTGTCGCCCAAAGGCGCCAGCGTACATGTCGCCATCGCGGCCTGGCCGTGGGGCGCCTATCTCGGCCCGGAAGCGCTGGAAAAAGGCATCCGGGTGAAGACCTCGTCTTTCGCCCGCCACCATGTCAACGTGTCGATGTGCCGCGCCAAATACTCCGGTACCTACGCCAATTCCATCCTCGCCAACCTGGAAGCCACCGAACACGGTTATGACGAAGGCCTGCTGCTCGACGTCGACGGTTTTGTCGCCGAAGGCTCGGGGGAAAACCTGTTCATGGTGAAGAACGGTAAACTGTATGAGCCGGAATTGACCAGCGCGCTGATCGGCATCACCCGCGACTCGATCATCACCATCGCCCAGGAAATGGGTTACGAAGTGGTGGCAAAACGCATTACCCGCGACGACCTTTACCTCGCCGACGAAGCCTTTTTCACCGGCACCGCCGCAGAAGTGACGCCGATCCGCGAACTCGACGGCCGGGTCATCGGCGAAGGCAAACGCGGCCCGATCACCACCAAACTGCAGAAAAAGTTTTTTGACTGCGTCAACGCCAAAACCAACGAGCACCGCGACTGGCTGTCGCCCGTCGCAAAGTAACCATTCAGGCACAGACATGAGCGAACCCACCGCCAACAAATCGCGCCGGATCGAAGTCACTGCCACCGATTTGCCGCTGCATTGCCCGATGCCCTCGATGCTGCTGTGGAACGCCCATCCGCGGGTATTCATGCCGATCGAAAAAACCGGGGAAGCCCTGTGCCCGTACTGCGGCACGCAGTACACCTTGAAGGGCGGCGCCGGCGCCGGCCACCACTGAGCGCCCGTGCAGTCCCGAACTGCACGCCGGTCATGAACATCCTCGTTGTCGGCCCGTCCTGGGTCGGCGATACCGTTATTTCGCAGGTATTGCTGCAATTGCTTAAGCAGCGGCATCCCTCGGCACAAATCGACTATCTTGCACCCCCGTGGACACTGCCGCTTTTGCAGCGCATGCCCGAGATTCGTCAAGGCCTGCTCAATCCCTTCCGCCACGGCGCGCTGCAATTCGTCGCGCGCCGCCGGTTGGGTATAGATCTGAGCGCCGGCGCTTACGACCAGGCCCTGGTGCTGCCCAATTCCTGGAAATCGGCACTGCCACCGTGGTTTGCGGGCATTGCACAGCGCACCGGTTTTCGCGGCGAAGCACGCTGGGGACTGCTCAACGATCTGCGCACACTTGATCCACAGGTGCTGCCACAAATGGCGGATCGTTTCGCCGCACTGGCGTTTCCACCCGGCGCCGCACTGCCCGGGCCGCTGCCCCGACCCGCACTGCATTCCACGACTCCACAGCAACAACAGTTGCTGTCACGGCTCGGCATCGACCCGATAAAACCGGCGGTTGCGTTTTGCCCCGGCGCCGAATACGGTCCGGCAAAACGCTGGCCCGAAAGGCATTTTGCCGCCCTGGCCCGTCTGCTGGCCGCACGCGGCTTCGCAATCTGGCTGGTCGGCTCGCCTAAAGATCACACGGTCGCCGAAACCATCGCGCAAGACGCCGCGGGACTCTGCATCAATCTGTGCGGCAGGACCGACATCGCCGAGGCTGCCGACCTGCTCGCCGCCGCGCGTCTGGTGGTCACCAACGATTCCGGGCTGATGCACGTCGCCGCCGCTGTAGGTCGGCCGGTGATCGCGCTCTACGGTTCCAGTTCACCGCAGTTCACGCCACCGCTGTCCGCTGACGCGCGCATCGTCTCGCTGAATCTGCAATGCAGCCCCTGCTTCAAGCGCAACTGCCCCCTGGGCCATCTGAAATGCCTGAATGACCTCGTGCCTGAGCGTGTTTTTGCTGAAATTGATTTTGCTAAACTGGCTAACTGAGCTGGCCAACAAAGCTGGCCAACAGAGCTCGGCATCTGAGTCGGGGGATCTGCCGTGAAAAAAACGATGTTTGCTACACCGCAGGATGCCGAAGCCGCATTTTATGAAGCCTTCATCAAACGCGATCTTGAAGCGATGATGGAGGTATGGGCCGAAGAGGACGACATCTACTGTGTCCATCCCGGCACGGCACGGGTCTCCGGTTATGAAAAGGTGCGCGAGTCGTGGCGGCAGATTTTCAGCGGCGGGCAAGACCTTCGCTTCACGCTGCACGAACAGCAGATGATCCACACCATGATGCTCGCCGTGCACAGCGTTTACGAGCAGGTCACCGTTGCGGCGCAACCCCGTGCGCAGCAGACCATGATCGCCACCAACGTCTATCAGCGCACCGAACGCGGCTGGCGCATGGTCGTCCACCATGCGGCCGTTGCGCCCGCTACAACCAAGCCCGACATCACCGGCGAGCCCGCCACCAAGACGCTTCACTGAGTGAAACACGGTTCACTCCGCTCGCGCAAAATGCTGTCCGTATAGTGAATTTTACGGCGCCCGCGCGAAACGCATCAGCTAAACTCCGGCCGTCCCCTGCAGGCTGCGCCATACTGCTTCAGCTGCCATGGACACCAAACACGGACCCGGACCCTCATGAGCGTCAAAGAACTCGCGCTGCCGCAACGCAGCCCCAAGCCGCGCCGGCGCGGCATCACCTCGATGATCGACTTCGGACCCGACACCTTCGGCTGGTCCGGCGGCGAACGCGGCATTGCCGATCTGCTTGATGTTGCTGCGGAATACATCGACTACGCCAAAATCTACGCGATGAACGCGCTGCTGATTCCCGGAGACGTCGTCAAACGCACAACCAAACTTTATCGGGATGCCGGTGTGATGCCTTTTGCCGGCGGCATCCTGTTCGAATACGCCTGGCATCGCAACGAAGTCGACGGCCTGATCGCGCTGCTCCAGCGCCTCGCCATTCCCGGTCTGGAAATTTCCGAAAACTACGTGACGCTGTCCGAAGACGAACGCGCGCGGATGATCGACCATTTCCAGAAAGCAAACATCAAAGTGGTCTACGAGTTCGGCCGCAAGAATCCCGAAGATCCGCTGAGCCTCGACTACCTCGAGGGCATCGTGCGCTCGGTCGCGGCGCAGGGCATCCACCATGTCACCGTGGAACAATGCGAGATGGATCTGCTGGCCAAGGATGCGCCGCAGAGTCTGAAGGCACTTTGCGCGCAGGACTGGTTTGACCATGTCGTCATCGAAGCCGACCCCTACCGTTTCCCGCAGCAGCATGTGCAGATGCTGCGCGACTTCGGCCGTGACGTTAATCTCGCCAACATCGCGCCGGGTCAGGTGCTGCGCCTGGAAGGGTTCCGTCAGGGCGTCGGCCGCGCGGTGAACTACTCGCTGCTGTCAGGCGATGATTCACGTCCCGCCGGCATCGCCCCCTGATTCGCAAACTATTGTTTTTATTTATTATTTCAGAGAATCGCAAATGAGCTCATCGATATTCGGCAATCCTGATGTCATCGTCGTCGGCGCCGGCAATGCCGCCGCCTGCGCCGCCCTCGCCGCGCGCGAGTCTGGTGGTCGCGTGATCATGCTCGAAGCAGCACCCCTCGACGAAAGCGGCGGTAACAGCCGCTACACCGCGGGTGCAATGCGCGTGCAATTCAACGGCGCCGAAGACCTCAAACAGATCGTCCCCGATCTGACCGAAGACGAAATCAAGAACTCCGATTTCGGCACCTACACCGCCGATCAGTTCTATGACGACATGGGTCGCATCACCCAGTACCGCACCGATCCCGACCTGTGCGAGATTCTGGTGTCGCGCAGTCTGGAGACGCTGACGTGGATGCGCAAAAAGGGTGTCAAGTTCCAGGCCAGCTTCGGCCGCCAGGCGATGAAAATCGACGGCAAGTTCAAATTCTTCGGTGGCCTCGCTGCCGAAACCTGGGGCGGCGGTCCGGGCCTGGTTGAAAACGAACACAAGGCCTGTGAACGCGAAGGCATCACGATTTTTTATGAAACCCCGGCCACCGGGCTGATCACCGACGACAATGGCACCGTGACAGGAGTAAAAGCGCGGCATCAAGGCAAGAACGTCGAGATTCCGTGCAAGGCCGTGGTGCTGGCCTGCGGCGGTTTTGAATCTAATGCCGAAATGCGCACGCGTTATCTCGGCGCCGGCTGGGACCTGGCAAAAGTACGCGGCACCCGTTTCAACACCGGCGCCGGCATCCGCATGGCACTCGAAGTCGGCGCCCTGCCCTATGGCCACTGGTCGGGCTGCCATGCCGTGGGCTGGGACATGAACGCGCCGGCCTTCGGCGACCTTGCCGTCGGCGACAATTTCCAGAAACACAGCTACCCGATCGGCATCATGATCAATGCCAACGGTGAACGTTTCGTCGATGAAGGCGCCGACATCCGCAACTACACCTATGCCAAATATGGCGCGGTGGTGCTTAACCAGCCGGGCATGTTTGCTTGGCAGGTCTTCGATGCACAATCGATCCCCTTGTTGCGCGACGAATACCGCATCAAGCAGGTCACCAAGGTGCGCGCCGATACGCTGGAAGAACTGGTGAAAAAACTCGACGGCGTGAATGCCGAAGCCTGCCTGCGCGAAATCAAGGCTTACAACAAGGCGGTGCGTACCGATGTCCCGTTCAACCTGACGGTGAAGGACGGCCGTCACACCGAAGGCCTCAAGGTCAACAAATCGAACTGGGCGCTGACCATCGACCAGGCGCCGTTCGAAGCCTATGCGGTGACCTGCGGCGTCACCTTTACCTTTGGCGGCGTCAAGGTCAACATTGAAGGCAATGTCGAAGATACCACCGGCAAACCGATCGCAGGGCTGTATGCCGCTGGTGAGATGGTTGGCGGGTTGTTCTATCACAACTATCCTGGCGGCACCGGCCTCACCTCGGGCGCCGTGTTCGGCAAACTCGCCGGCGGCAGCGCCGGCGTCTACGCCAAAAGTTAAACCGCCCTGAAACGTTCCAGACTATGAAAGCCCGGTTTTCGCCCCCGCAAGCCGGGCGTAGAATGCCCCGCACGACCCACTGGAGGAACAAGCCATGAATGCACCCGCCATCAAGATCAACAAACCTGTCCGCGAACAGGTCAGCAAGGAAGAATGGGAAGCTCGCGTCAATCTCGCCGCGTGTTACCGGCTGATGGCGGAATACGGCATGATCGAGATGGTTGCCAACCACATCTCGGTGCGGGTGCCGGGCACGCATAACGAGTTCCTGATCAATCCCTACGGCATGCTCTATGAGGAAATGACCGCCTCGTCGATGCTCAAGATCGATCTCGAAGGCAACGTGTTGTTCAACGCCACCGAATACGGCGTCAATCAGGCCGGCTTCGTCATTCACAGCGCCGTGCACGCCGCGCGTCACGATGTTGAGTGCATCATCCATACCCACACGCTGCCCGGCATGGCCGTGTCCGCGATGAAATGCGGCATCCTGCCGATCGCCCAGTCTTCAATGCGTTTCCTCGACATCGCCTATCACGACTACGAAGGTGTCGCGCTGCGCCTTGAAGAGCGCGAGCGCCTGGTGCAGAACCTCGGCAACCGCGAAGCGATGGTGCTGCGCAATCACGGCCTGCTCACCGTCGGCGCCAGCATCCCCGAGTGCTTCAACAACATGTTCCGCCTTGAGCGCGCGTGTGAACTGCAGGTGATGACGCTGTCGTGCAACACCGAACTGCAGATGCCGCCGGCTGAAGTCACCCAATACACCAACAACCTGATGCTGCCCGGTGTGCGCCGCCGCTTCGGCCTGCTCGAATGGCCGGCGCTGCTGCGCAAGCTCGACCGCAAAGACCCGTCGTACCGTGACTGAGCACGCTACAACCGAAAAAAAGAGCCCCGCGGGGCTCTTTTTTTGACTCTGCCGCGTTATTTCAGCAAACGGATCACCACTGGATAACGATAGGCCTTGCCGTTCGACACGGCCACGGCCGCAAGGATGCAGAACACAAAATTTGCCACCAGCAGCAGGGGCATCAGCAACATGCCGATCAGCACGAACATCAGCATCCAGGCGCCGGCATAGGCAATCATCATGGTGATCTGGAAATTCAGCGCTTCCTTGGCCTGTTCGTCGATGTACGCCGACTGGTCCTTCTTGACCAGCCAGATGATCAGCGCGCCGACGAAGCCGGAGACAATGCCCAGCAAATGGGCCAGCATCGCCAGATTGCGGTCGTCGTTGTTCGGAGCAGTTGCGACAGGATCGTTCATCTTGCAGTCTCCAGGAAAGGATTGCGGCGTAAAGGCCGTAGAGCATTCTGGCACGCGGCCGCGCATTACGTAAACCGCTTACCATTACGGCATGAATACCCCAACGCGCTACCGCGCGCCGATCTGGCTGCCGGGCGGCAACCTGCAAACCTTGTATCCGGCACTGCTCGCACCCAGACCACGTGTGAATTACCGCAGGGAGCGCTGGGATACGCCCGATGGCGACTTCATCGACCTCGACTGGGCGGAAAATCAGGATTCAGGATCGGGCATTCAGCATCAGGAGCGGCCTTTGCTGGTACTGTTTCACGGACTCGAAGGCAGTTCAAACAGCCATTACGCCCGAGGTCTGATGCACGCGGCTGTACAACGCAGCTGGCGCGGCGTGGTCGTTCATTTCCGCGGCTGCAGCGGTGAACTCAACCGGCTGCCGCGGGCCTATCACTCCGGGGACAGCACCGAAATCGACTGGTTGCTTAAACGGCTGCGTACCCGGCAAAACGACGGGCCGTTGTTCGCAGTCGGCATTTCGCTCGGTGGCAATGCATTGCTGAAATGGCTGGGTGAACAACGCGAGGCCGCACATGCGGTAGTACAACGCGCCGTGGCGATTTCAGCACCGGTGGATCTGCACGCCGCGGGACGCGCGCTGGAGCAGGGATTCAACATGCTTTACACCAAAAACTTTCTGTTCTCCTTGAAACGCAAGTCCTTCGCCAAACTTCGCATCCATCCGGGTCTGTACGATCCGGCAAAACTGCGCGCCACGCGCACGCTGCGCGACTTCGATGATCTCGTCACCGCGCCGCTGCACGGCTTTGCCGGGGTTGATGATTACTACACCCGTGCCAGCAGCAAACCCCTGCTTATGAGTGTTGCCGTACCGACTCTGTTGCTTAACGCACATAATGATCCCTTCCTGCCCGCGACGGCGTTGCCCGAATCCCCGATGTTGTCCACCGCCGTGCGTGCTGTATTTCCAGCGGATGGCGGTCACGTCGGTTTTCCCGATGCTGCAGGTTCCTTCGGGTGGATGCAGAAGACCGTGCTCGAATTTCTGACCGCATCATGATAAAATTTATAACTCATTGTTTTTATTGATATTTTAATGACCACCTTAACACCACCCCCGGCTTCCATCTTCAAGGCCTACGACATCCGTGGCATCGTTGATGAAACTCTCACCGTCAGCGGCGTCGAACAAATCGGCCGCGCCATCGGCAGCGAAGCCCAAGCGCGCGGCCACGACACCGTGGTCATCGGCCGTGACGGCCGCCACTCCGGACCGGGACTCGCAGCGGCGCTGACCCGCGGGCTGCAGGTCAGCGGTGTCAATGTCATTGATGTCGGCATGGTGGCGACTCCGATGCTCTACTATGCCGCACACGAACTGGGCACTCTGTCCGGCGTGATGGTCACCGGTTCGCACAACCCGCCGCAGTACAACGGTCTCAAAATGATGCTCGCCGGCGACACGCTGTCGGGCGACGCCATTCAGGCGCTGCGCGCGCGCCTCATCAACAATGAACTGGGTTCCGGCAACGGCAGCTATCGAAAGCATGACATCCGCGGTGCATACCTCGAACGCATCATCAGCACGATCAAACTGGCGCGACCCATGCGCATTGCTGTCGACTGCGGCAACGGCGTCGCCGGTGCGACCGCGCCCGAGCTTTACCGCAAGCTGGGGTGCAGCGTCGAAGAGCTGTTCTGCGAAGTCGATGGCTCATTCCCCAACCACCATCCCGATCCGTCGCAGCCGCACAATCTTGAAGATCTGATCGCCGCACTGAAAAAAGGCGATGCTGAATTCGGCTTGGCCTTTGACGGCGACGGCGACCGCCTTGGTGTAGTCACCAAGTCCGGCAAAATCATCTACCCCGACCGGCAGTTGATGTTGTTCGCTGCAGACGTGTTGACGCGGGTGCCCGGCGGCGAAGTGATCTTCGATGTCAAATGCACCCGTCACCTGTTTAGCTGGATCACCCAACACGGCGGCAAGCCGCTGTTATGGAAAACCGGCCACTCCTTCATCAAGAAAAAACTCAAGGAAACCGGCGCACCACTGGCCGGTGAAATGAGCGGCCACATCTTTTTCAAGGAACGCTGGTACGGCTTCGACGACGGGATGTATGCCGGCGCGCGTCTGCTCGAAATCCTCAGCCGCAGCGCCGACCCCTGCGCAGTGCTCGAGGCATTGCCCGATTCGATCAGCACGCCGGAACTGCAATGGCAGCTGAACGAAGGCGAAAACTACACGCTGATGGAGGCGCTGCAGAAAAGCGCGCGTTTTGACAGTGCCCGCGAAGTCATCACCATCGACGGCCTGCGTGTCGAATACGCGGACGGCTTCGGCCTGGCACGACCGTCGAATACCACGCCGATCATTGTTTTGCGTTTCGAAGCGGACACCACCGATGCGCTGCAACGCATCCAGGCCGATTTCCGCAAGGCCCTGCTCGCGGTCAAGGCCGGAGCGACGTTGCCGTTCTGATCAGCGTTTGGCGGGATTAAGCGTACCGCGGTTGTAATCCTTGTCTCCGGGCATGACGCAGCGGCCGATACCGAACAGGCAGCCCTGCGCATCCATTGGACGCAGCTTGTTCTCCGGATACTGGTCGGCGACGGCTTTTGCAGTCGCGGCTTTCTGCGCATCCACGTATTCCCAGCGTCCGTTCGGGTGCAGGCGTACTTTTTCCCCGGATGCCGTGGTGGCTTCGATCAACCCGCTCTCCTGCGCTTGGGCAATCGGCACAGCCAATACCAGCAGCATCGCAGCCATTGCAATAGAACGGATGCGGTTGCCGGTCATCTAAAGTTTCTGCTCGACCCAGGCCTGCACCGACTTCAGTGCTTCCGGCAGTTTCGACGGATCGGTGCCGCCGGCCTGCGCCATGTCGGGCCGGCCGCCGCCCTTGCCGCCAACCTGCTGCGCGACAAAATTGACCAGTTCACCCGCCTTGACCTTGCCCGTCAGGTCCGCCGTGACGCCGGCGATCAGGGTGACCTTGCCGCCTTCGACTGCAGCCAATACGATCGCCGCGCTTTTCAGCTTGTCCTTCAATTTGTCCAGGCCTTCGCGCAGCGCTTTGGAATCGGCACCGTCCATCGCCGCCGCCAATATATTGATGCCTTTGACCGCCACCGCCTGAGTGGCCAGATCATCACCCTGGCTGGAGGCCAGTTTCGACTTCAGCCGCGCCAGTTCTTTTTCGAGGTTGCGCACGTTGTCGATGATCTGGTTGATCTTCTGCCCGACTTCCTGCGGCGACGTGCGCAGCGCTGCCGCCGCGCCAGTGAGCTTTTGCTCCTGCGCCTGGACATAAGCCAGTGCGCGATCACCGGTGGTCGCTTCGATGCGACGGATGCCCGCAGCCACACCGCCTTCGGAAATCACCTTGAAAAACCCGATGTCACCGGTGCGGCTCACGTGCGTACCGCCGCACAATTCTCGCGAAGTACCAATGTCCAGCACACGCACTTCATCGCCGTACTTCTCGCCGAACAGTGCCATCGCGCCGTGTTTGACGGCATCGTCGAACTTCATGATCTGCGCTGCCGTTGCCGCATTGGCAAGGATTTCGGCATTGACCAGGGCTTCGATCTGCCGCAATTCGTCCTCACTCATCGGTGAGTGATGCGAAAAATCGAAACGCGTCTTGTCGGCATCAACCAGCGAACCCTTTTGCTGGACATGGGGACCGAGCACTTCGCGCAGCGCCTTGTGCATCAGATGGGTGGCCGAGTGGTTGCGCATGGTACGCGCACGGCGCACTGCATCCACCCGCGCGGCAATCTTGTCGCCGACGTTGAGCACGCCGGTTTCCAGCTTGCCGTGGTGGCCAAAGACGTCGGACTGGATTTTCAGCGTGTCGCCGACGGCAAACGTGCCATGACCGCTGACCAGTTCGCCAGCGTCACCCGCCTGGCCGCCGGATTCGGCGTAGAACGGCGTGCGATCGAGCACGATCACTGCAGCTTCGCCGGCCTGCACCGCCTGCACCGCGCTGCCGTCGCGGTAAATCGCCACTATCTGCGCCTCATCCACAGCCAGCGTGTCGTACCCCTTGAACTGGGTCTTCACGCCTTGGTAATCGACCGCGCTGCCCATCTGGAATTTCGAAGCCGCGCGAGCACGTTCACGCTGCTGCTCCATCGACGCTTCAAATCCGGCGTAATCCATCATCACGCCGCGCTCGCGCGCGATGTCGGCGGTCAGGTCCACCGGAAAACCGTAGGTGTCATAGAGCTGAAACACGGTTTCGCCGTCGAGCATCTTGTCCTCGCGGGTCAGCGCGTGCTCGAGCACTTTCATGCCGTGCTCCAGCGTTTCGGCAAAACGTTCTTCTTCCTGCTTGAGAATCTGCATCACCCGGTCCTGCACCTTCGGCAGTTCGGGATAGGCCTCGCCCATCGCCTTCGACAGGTCGGGCACGACCTTGTGGAAAAACGGCTTGGTCTGTCCGAGTTTGTAGCCATGACGAATGGCGCGGCGGATGATCCGGCGCAGCACATAGCCGCGGCCTTCATTGCCGGGTATCACGCCGTCAACGATCAGGAAGGCGCAGGCGCGGATATGATCGGCGATGACTTTCAGCGAATTGTTATCGAAATCCTTGGCGCCGGTTTCACGTGCGGCAGCCTTGATCAGCGCCTGAAACAGGTCGATCTCGTAATTGGAATGCACATGCTGCATCACCGCGGCGATGCGCTCCAGCCCCATGCCGGTATCCACCGACGGTTTGGGCAAGGGATGCAGCACGCCCTTGTCATCACGGTTGAATTGCATGAACACCAGATTCCAGATTTCAATATAACGGTCGCCGTCGGCATCTTTCGATCCGGGCGGGCCACCTTCAACCTCGTCACCGTGGTCATAGAAAATTTCGCTGCACGGACCGCAGGGGCCGGTGTCGGCCATCTGCCAGAAATTGTCGGAGCCGCCGCCCGGCTTGTCGCCGATGCGCACGATTCGTTCCTTGGGTACGCCGATTTCCTTCTGCCAGATGTCGTAGGCTTCGTCGTCGGTTTGGTAAACCGTGACCCAGAGTTTGTCCTTGGGCAGTTTATAGACGCCGGTCAGCAGTTCCCACGCGTATTGAATGGCATCGCGTTTGAAATAGTCGCCAAAGGAAAAATTGCCGAGCATTTCGAAAAACGTGTGGTGACGCGCGGTGTAACCAACGTTTTCCAGATCGTTGTGTTTACCGCCGGCGCGCAGGCTGCGCTGCGATGTGGTCGCGCGCTTGTAGGAGCGGTTTTCCTGGCCCAGGAACACGTCCTTGAACTGCACCATGCCCGAGTTGGTGAACAACAGTGTCGGGTCATTGCCCGGCACCAGCGGACTGGAGGCCACGATGGTATGGCCCTTGGATTCGAAATACTTGAGGAATTTATCGCGGATTTCTGCGGATTTCATGCGGATGCGCCAGTGGTTTTACGTAAGGCGCAGATTTTAAACCAGTTTTACCGCCGTATTCTGCCCTTGGAGCAGTCGCGGTGCGGAAATCGGATATATCCGCGTTTCCGATGGGATTGCAGGGTTTTCGCCCCCGGCGATGAAGGCCTTATGCCTTATACGGCGAGCAACATCACGGTAATGGCCATCGCGCCGTAAAACACACATTGATCGCGGTATTCGAGGGCCTTTTCAACCAACATCATCATCATGATCATGATTCGTCTCCCTTTTCCGTTTCTGTTCCCATCTCGCCGCGGCTCAACGCCCGCAGCAGTTTGGTAATCACTTCACTGCTGAAACCTCGTCCCATCAGAAAGCGGGCCTGCTTCGCCCGTTCCGCCGCGTTCGCCGCCGGCTCACGGTATTTCCTGCACCATACGGCACGCGCACTTTCCAGTTCGCCTTCCTTCAGCGTGGCGACCGTGCTGCTAACCAGTTCCGCCGACACGCCCTTGGCTTCCAGATCCCGCCGGATGCGCGCCGGGCCGTATCGCCCGCGTCGCGCATGCACCATCTGCTCCGCCGCGCGGGTTTCAGACAACCAGCCGCGCTGCGAAAAGTCATCCAGGATTATCGTCACTTCGTCTTCGGACTCAGCGTGCGGCGCGAGCAGCCGGCTCAACTCCTGCCGGGTGTACTCGCGCCGCGCCAAGTGCCTAAGTGCGCGGACCCTGAGACTGGGTTCTTTGGAACTCATCTCATAAACGGCCTGCGCTTGCCATGACTTTGGCCCCCGCGGAGTTTATCCCGGGGCTTTTACCGGGGTTCCTCCTTGCCTTACCTTTCGGCAATGTCTCGTCGGAGCCTCGCGTGCTTCTCGTCATGTCTGCGCTCGGCGCGTTTCTGAAATGAGTTCGGGTGGTTGATGACAAAAATCAGATCAGCTTACTGTCCAGCTGCTTTTTTTCGAGCTGCCGGATCCGACTCCACCACTTCCAACGGCGGCTTCTTGACCTCGGGAGTGCCGGCAGGCCCGCCGGCAACACCGACCGCGGCGCGAATCTTGGCCTCGATCTCGTTGGCCATTTTCGGATTTTCCTTCAGGTATTCGCGGGTATTGTCCTTGCCCTGACCGATGCGATCCTTGCCGTAGGAATACCAGGCGCCGGATTTCTCGATGATGTTGTGGATCACGCCGAGTTCGATGATCTCGCCTTCGCGCGAAATGCCTTCACCGTAGAGAATGTCGAATTCAGCCTGGCGGAACGGCGGCGCCACCTTGTTCTTGACGATCTTGGCGCGTGTCTCGGAACCGATGACCTCTTCGCCCCGCTTGATCGAGCCGATGCGACGGATGTCGATCCGTACCGAAGCGTAGAACTTGAGCGCATTGCCGCCGGTGGTGGTTTCGGGGTTGCCGAACATCACGCCGATTTTCATGCGGATCTGGTTGATGAAAATCACCAGCGTGTTCGAACGCTTGATGTTGGCGGTGAGTTTGCGCAGCGCCTGCGACATCAGCCGCGCCTGCAAACCCATCTGCGGTTCGCCCATCTCGCCTTCGATCTCTGCGCGGGGCACCAGCGCCGCCACCGAGTCGATCACCACCACATCGACCGAACCCGAACGCACCAGCATGTCGGCGATTTCCAGCGCCTGCTCGCCGTTGTCCGGCTGGGAGATGATCAGTTCGTCGACCTTCACACCCAGCTTGACGGCGTATTGCGGGTCCAGCGCGTGTTCGGCATCGATGAACGCCGCCGAGCCGCCGAGTTTCTGCATCTGCGCGATCACCGACAGCGTCAGCGTGGTTTTGCCCGACGATTCCGGACCGTAGATTTCAACCACGCGTCCGCGCGGCAGCCCGCCGATGCCCAGCCCGATATCGAGACCCAGCGAACCCGTCGATACGGACTGGATATCCCGTGCAATGTCGGCCTCGCCCATGCGCATGACCGAGCCCTTGCCGAATTGTTTTTCGATTTGCGACAGCGCCGCGGCGAGCGCTTTGGATTTGTTTTCGTCCATGGTTGTCCTCGTAGTCCGGTGATTCGTTCAGGAAGTTGTTGAGTAAAAAATCGGTGCGGCGTCTTGCGTTTTGTTCCGGTGATGGAACGCATTATTACACAATCCGCAAAAAAAGGTGAATATTTATACAGTAGTGGGTATAACCCCATCTAATTTACTAAATATTCAATAAAATCATATGCTTATTTGCTTATTCCGGAAACCGGCAACAGATCCAGCAGGCCTTCCAGCGCAAAACGTACGGCCTGCCGGCGCACGGCTTCGCGGTCGCCGTTGAAGCGCTTCAGCGCGCTTTTGGGTTCACCGTTTTTGATGCTCCAGGCGAAACACACCGTGCCCACCGGTTTGTCAGGCGTGCCGCCCGTGGGTCCGGCGGTGCCGCTGACCGACACGGCGATTTGCGCGTGGCTGTTGGCCAGCGCGCCGGTGACCATCTCGCGCACCGTCGGCTCCGAAACTGCGCCATGCGTGCCCAGCGTGTCCTGGCTGACGCCGAGCATTTCGCGCTTGGATATATAGGTGTAGGTCACGAAGCCGCGTTCGAACCAGTTGGAACTGCCGGGCACCGCCGTCAGTGCCTGCGCAATCCAGCCGCCGGTACAGGATTCCGCGGTCGCCAGCATCAACCCCTGCGCTTTCAGTGCTTCGCCGACGCGCGCCGCCAGTTCAAACAGTGTCGAATCATCTGCCGTGTGTTTGTTTGACATCATCGGATCTCCTGCAGGTTATCCCAACGCCGAGTAGGCCAGCGCGATGATCAGCAGCGTGTAACCCGCCGCAAGCAAATCGTCCCACATCACGCCGAAGCCGTTTTTGAGCAGGCGGTCATAGTAGCCGATGGGGGGCGGCTTGAAGATGTCAAAAAGCCGGAACACCAGAAACGCAAACGCCTGCCAGTAAGCCGTCGCCGGAACAAAAAACAGCACCAGCAGAAAAGCCACCGTCTCGTCCCAAACCATGCCCCCGTGATCCGCCACGCCCAGCGCGTGGCCCGTCACCGAACTCGCCCACACGCCCAGCCAGAACAAGGCGACCACCAGCACCAGAAAAGTCCACGGCGCCAGCTGCGGCGCCAGCCAGTGGAACAGCGGCAGCGCGAGCAGCGTACCGACGGTACCCGGCGCCACCGGCGACAGCCCGGCGCCGGCACCAAAGGCGATGAAATGCGCGGGGTGGCGAAAGATAAAGCGCAGGTCGGGATAGATATGCGGTTCCATTACATGCGGTTAACAATTGATCGACACAACATTACCGCATAATCCGGCAGCGGGCGCGCTCTGATGGCGCAGCGGCTCAGATGACGGCGCCGCGCCCGCCCTTTTTGATGCCGTCAGTGCCCATCAACCCCGGCAGCATGCCGCAACTTGTCCAGCAACTGCGTGATTTCCGCCTGGAATCCGGCATCAGGCATTTGCTAAACGTCACGATACGGCTCCAGACGGGATTCAGCCGCCGCTGCAGCGTGGTGATGCCGGATGCGGCCTCCGACTGCGCTTGATCCAGCGCCGAATCTGAAGGCTGCGTGGGTGTTTCCTTGAAAAACTCGATGAAATCGAACGATTGGGTCAGTTGATTGGTATTGAGATCAACATAGCCCCCGCTGATCAATTCCTGCACCGCTGCCGAGAACTGCTCATCGCTCGGGGCCGGGTTCGTCCGCCGGAGGATCCCGGCAACCGTGGTCCGGCCATCGATCAGCACCAGCAGCTTCAGCGACAGCGCGCCCAGACCGGTTTGAGACGCCTGAAGTTCATTGCTGCCCTTGTAGGTCAGGATATAAACATCGGAACCCACGAAGATGTACGGTTCGTCAAGCGTCACGGCTGGCTGCCTCCAGAAGTAATGGCACAGCGGCAGAATACGACTGCCGGCCGGCGCTAGAGTCGCTACAGTTTACCGAAGCTGCGTGGCGGCAAGGAAAAACTGCCGGGGCCGGTATGGCAACTTGCGCAGACCTACCGAAAATGATCAAAACCCTGTTGCGTCGCCTTGACCGGCAAACCATCCCCATCGACCACCACCACCTTGCACGCGCCCTCCGGCGCGCGGATCACGCGCCCGATGCGCGTCACCCTGGTACGTGTGCGCGCTGCCGTGCGCTCCACTGCGGCCCGTTTTGCCGGCGCCGCAGTAAAACACAGTTCGTAATCATCGCCGCCGCCGAGCAGCGCCGCCTGGGCGACGGGCGCTTCGCGATAACGCCGCATCACCGCCGATACCGGCAGACATTCGAATGCCACAACTGCAGCCACTCCGGAACGTTCGCAGATATGTCCCAGGTCGGCGACCAGGCCGTCAGAAATATCGATCGCGCTGCGCGCCACGCCGCGCAAGGCCATGCCGAGTGCGATACGCGGCAGCGGCCAGTCCAGTTTTTGTTGCGCCCGCTTGCGGTCTGCCGGTTTCAGTTTGATGCGTTGGTTACGTGCCGCCACCGCCAGTGCGGCATCGCCCAGCGCGCCCGACACCCAGACATCGTCACCCGGCTTCGCGCCGTCGCGACGCAGCGCCTGCCGCGCAGGCACTTCACCGATAATCTGCACGCACAGATTCAGCGGTCCGCGCGTGGTATCGCCACCGATCAAATCCACACCATGCCGGCGTGCCAGTTTCATGAAGCCTGCCGACATTGCAGCGACCCAGCGCGCATCGGCCTTGGGCAGCGCGATGCCCAGCGTCGCCCATCGCGGCATGGCCCCCATCGCCGCCATGTCCGACAGGTTCACCGCCAGCGCCTTGTGACCCACTGACTCAGGGTCGACGTCCATGAAAAAATGCCGCCCGCCGACCAGCATGTCGGTTGCTACGGCGAGAACCTGTCCGGGCGAGGGCGTGATCAACGCGGCATCGTCGCCGACGCCCAGCAAGGTGCGTGGTGTGGCGTGGGTGAAATGCTGTTGAATCAGTTCGAATTCGGTTGGCATTGATTTATTGCACCTTGAACGTCGGGAAAGATGCTTCACACACCGTAACTACTTGCACAGAATATCCGCCATCCAGTCCGCCGTCTGCGTCTGGAACATGTAACGCCGGTTGTTGGCGACATGGTTGCCGCCCTTGACGATCAGCAGCTCGCAGGGCCCCGACACCTCGGCGGCAATGCGCTCCGCATTGTGCGGCGGCGTCAATTTGTCGAACTCGCCGCCGACGACGTAAATCGGGCAGGTGATGTTTTTTGCAACGCCTTCCAGTGTCAGCGTCTGGGCGTTGACACGCGCCGCCGCCATGTCTTTCGCATGCGAACGCACGCGGAAAGCCTCGCGTGAGAGTTCGTTGCGGCTGTCGAAGGTTTCCACCCAGCTGTACGGGCCGGACAGCGAGATGCAGGCCTTGATGCGTTTTTCGAACGCAACACTGCGCGCCGCGTAATAGCCGCCGAGTGAAACGCCCCAGAGGCCAATGCGCGCGGCATCGAGATCGCTGCGGGTGATCACATAATCGACCACTGCTTTGGCCGCAACCTCGTAGTCCCCACGAATCGGAATGTCATATTCTGCTTCGCCCTGCCCCGGCCCGTCGAAAGACAGCGTCGCCATGCCGCGGGCGAGGAAAATGTTTTCGTAGACCTCGAGTTCTTCCTTGGTTGAATCCAGCCCCACACACATGATCACCACCGGATGCAGCGCCTTCCCCGCAGGCTTGCGCAGGATACCGGCCAGTGTTTTTCCCTGATACGGTATTTCAACACGCACACCCGGAAACGGCAGCAGCGGCAGTGCCAACTGGCGGCATGCGATCACCTTGCAGTGCGCCTGCTGCATCTGTTCGATGTCATGGACGAACATGAATTTGCCGAAGTGATAACAAATCGCCGCGCGGTTGAAATGTTCGCCCGCCGACAATTTGTAACCATCGGCCAGCGCCTTATGGCCCAGCCCTTCATGAATGGCGGCGCGTGCGCTCCACGCGGCGCACCACTCGTCCCAGTGCGAGATGCCCGCCGTGACTTCCTCAAAATCCGTCAGCGGCACCCCACTCGACACAAAACGCGGCGCCCAGTGGTGTATGGCGATCCCGACCCGCTGGTCTTTTTCCGGCCTGCCTGCTGCATCCATCATTACTGTCCTCTTGGTGGGTATCCGACTTAAATCAAAACAAAGGGCATCCCCGCGCCATGGCACGACCAGGTAGGCCCGGTTGAGAATGTATTGTGCCCTGAACCGCGGGCGGGGAGCGATCGTGGCCGCGCAGTGCGTGATTCAGATCATTGAGAACAGCGGCCGATCCCGGCACCGTTGGCGCCAGTCATCACTTTATCGCCAGGATGTGAAATCCCTAGTGCTTGGTTGCAGTGATGATCTGGAAGTTGCCAAAGAAGTACGTGGTGCGCTCACACGACCACCCGCCCATATCCTTCAGGAATGCCAACGGATCATGGATATCCCAGAGCGCAAGGCCGAGCGGTTCAAAAACCTTGAAGTAGGTCCAGCTCAATGCACGCAACACCCGGGGTTCCGGCCGATGGAATTCGGCCAGGTAAAGCTTGCCTCCTGGCGCCAGCATGCGGCCTGCTTCGCTCAGCGCACGCGCCTTCAGTTCGTGAGGCAACTCGTGCAGCAGGAAGAACATCACGTTGGCATCAGCGCACCCCTCCGCCTGCTTCATGGCGGTTGCATCGTCCTCAATGTACTGGACCTTGCCAGCATAGCGGCCCAGTTTGCTCTTTGCGTGGACAAGCTCGTTCTGAATGATGTCGGCGATCAGAATACGGTCGGCGCCGGCATCCAGTGCGGCTTTCACGACCCGGGGAATCACGTTGCCAAAGGCACAGGAGGTAATCAGCACTTTCCTGTTTTTCAGATTAGTGGCCTTCAATCCAGACACTATTGCTGATACCAGACGGTGATACTGGAACAGCAGAATGGCTGAGATGACAGGCTGGAAATCGACAAGTTTGATCAGCCGCATGTTCGAATAAATCGGATACACATGCGACTTTTCGTTGCCGGGCCGGGATGACAAGCCGCCAACCAGCAGCGCACCGCGGGTAAACACAAAGAAAAACAACCCGATGGCTGCCAGCACAAATATCAGTGTTATAGCTGCGTTCATCATCCACGTAATCATTGCAGTCCCTCGAATGAGTGCTTACTGCAAAACGGTCGGCCATCCCTTTACACCGGTCAATACTGCCGATTCCGAAACCAGAGAGCCAAAATCCGCACTTTCCATTGCCCTGTTGCAAGTTCGGGTCAATGAATGCGACCCTGATTGCCGTTGAGCATACCGGTCAGCCCCTGCCGGACATTTGAGCCACATCAACTGCCTTCCACCGCCGGATGCGCAATGGCTCCGCCCAGCCCTTGACCTTGACCTTGACCGGGGCGGGCCGGCATCGCCGTGACTACCGTTTTGATGCAGAATTCGCTCCTTTGATTTAATTTGAATCAAATCGATAACATCATGAATCGCTTCCCGCTGTATCGCTGCCTCAAACTCGCCGCCGTCGCCGCAAGCCTTGTCGCCACACTGCCGGCAACAGCGCAGAATTACCCGACCCGCGCAGTGCGCATTATCGCGCCCTCCAAGGCGATCGGGCTGCAACCGGAATAACATTGGCGATGCCCACGACCATTTTCTTCACAGGTATCGTGCTGCTGACCTGCTGGCAGACGGCCGGCGCCGCCGCACCATCCTATCCGGCACGGCCGATCCGCATGATCGCGCCGATTTCCGCCGGCGGCGGCGCTGATGTTGCCGCCCGATTGCTCGCGAAGTCGCTGACCGACACGCTGCAGCAGCAAGTCATCATCGACAACCGTCCCGGCGGCGGCAGCATCATCGGCACCACCGCAGCCGCCAGCGCGACACCCGACGGTTACACCATCCTGTGGATCTCCGGCGCGCATGCGATCAATGCGGCTTTCGCGCGCAACCTGCCCTACGATTCGATCAAAAGCTTTGAGCCGGTCACGCTGTTTGCAAAAATGCCTCTCGTGCTGGTGATTCATCCCTCACTGAATGCGAAAACGATGCCCGAACTGCTGGCGCTGCTGCGGTCCCAGCCCGGCAAGTTCAACTACGCCAGCAGCGGCATCGGCAGCGCTTCGCACCTCGGCCTGGAAATGCTCAAGCTTTACGCCAGAGTCGATATGGTCAACGTCAGCTACAAGGGTGCTGCGCCGTCAATCGCCGGACTGCTGGGCGGTGAAGTGCAGATGGCACTGCTGGGTCCGCTGTCGGTCAAACCCCACCTCGCTTCAGGCAAGGTCCGAGCCCTCGCCGTATCCACCGCCAAACGCTCGGCGGCGTTTCCCGGCCTGCCGGCCATCGGTGAAAGTGTGCCCAAATACGAAATGACCAGCTGGTACGGCATGCTCGCGCCGCGGGGTGTGCCGCGAGCGGTAATCGAGCGCCTGAACACCGCCGTTGCCGCCGCACAGACCGACAGGGTGCTGGAAGACACGCTGGCGCCGGAAGGCGCTGAATTGCCGCGGATGACGCCGCAACAGTTCGGCCAATACCTTGATACTGAAATCGCCCGTTACGCTGAATTGCGCACCAGGCTGGACCTGCGTCTCGAATAAAACCACCGGAGGAATCACCATGAATCGCCATCTACTGGTCATCTGCGGCCTGCTGGGTGCTGTCGCCGTCAACCCGGTCACCGCACAAAATTTTCCGGCCAAAGCGGTAAGCATGGTCATTCCGTTTCCGGCAGGCGGCGCGGTCGATATCGTCTGCCGCACGGTGGCGCAACGCCTTGCTGAAATCTGGAAACAGCCGGTCACCGCACTCAACCGTCCGGGCGCCGGCGGCAATATCGGCGTCGAGTCGGTGGTGCGTTCACCCGCTGACGGCTATACCGTGCTGTGCGCATCCACTGCGCTGTCGATCAACCCGGCGCTGACGCAAAAGCTGCCCTACGACGTAATGCGCGACCTGGTCCCGGTCAGCCAGCTGGTGGTCACGCCCAATGTGCTGGTGGTGCACCCGTCGGTGCCCGCAAAAACAGTACGCGAACTGACCGCACTGGCCAAGTCCAAACCCGACCGCCTCACCGGCGGATCGGCAGGCTCGGGCACTTCGGCTCACCTGTCGCTGGAGCTGTATAAAAGTATGGCGGACGTAAAGATCGTGCACATCCCCTACAAAGGTTCTGCGCCCTCGCTGATCGGCGTGGTTGGCGGCGAAACCGATATCGCATTCCTGCCCACCAGCGTGGTCAATCCGCACGTTGCCGCAGGACGACTGCGCGCGCTGGCGGTGACCACGGCCAAACGCTCGAAAACCCTGCCCGATGTGCCGACCATGGACGAAGCCGGCACCAAAGGCTACGAAGCGGCAGCGTGGAGCGCGCTGCTCGCCCCGGCCGGCACGCCGGCGGCGGTGGTCAACACGCTGTATGCGGGCATTACCGAAAGCTTCAAGTCGCCGTCGGTGCAATCGACTTTCGAAAAAATCGGCGGCGAACCGATCGCCAGCAACCCCGCCGAATTCGCGCGCTACCTCGAAGCCGAGATCGCCAAGTGGCGCAAGGTCGTTGCCGCCGCCGGCATCAAACCGGAGTAAATCATGCCTGTATCCACCATCAACGGCGTTGTCATCCAGTATGAAGTTCTCGGTGACCGCGGACCGTGGGTTGCGCTGACCCCCGGCGGCCGGCTGGGCAATGACGATATCCGTTCCCTGGCCGGTCGCGTGGCGGCAGGCGGATACCGCGTGCTGATCCATGACCGGCGCAACTGCGGCGCTTCCCAAGTCTCGGTGGCCGGCGTTGGCGCCGAACATGAAATCTGGGCTGCAGATCTTTACGCGCTGCTGCAGCAGCTCGGCGCACTGCCAGCGGTGATCGGCGGCGGCTCTTCCGGCTGCCGCATGTCGATCGAATTCGCGCTGCGTTATCCGCAGGCGGTCAGCGGCCTGCTGCTGTGGCGGGTCACCGGCGGCGCGTTTGCAGTGCGGCGGCTGCGCGAAAAATATTACGGCGAATACATCCGCGCGGCCAACAACGGCGGCATGGCCGCGGTCTGCGCAACACCGCATTTTCGTGAACGTATCGCGGCCCGTCCGGAAAACCGGCAGGCGCTGCTGGACATTGATGCAGCACAATTCATCGCGGCGATGACGGCGTGGGACGAACAGTTCAAGACCGGCGCCGACCAGCCGGTCATCGGCGCCAGCGCGGAACAGTTACGCTCGATCAAGGCACCCGCGTGCATTGTTCCCGGCAATGACAACACGCATCCTCAACGCGCCGCCGCAGAACTGGCGCGGCTGATGCCGGACACCGAGCTGCGCCCGCTGATGGGTGAGGACATCGATATCGACGTCGATCCCCACGAACACTGGGATGCCAAAGAGGAAGCGCTGGCCGCCATCCTGCTCGACGGCCTGCGGCGGATGAGGAAATAAAGGCTGCGCGGTCGGCGCTGCCAGACCTGCATCAGGACGTCGGTGGTTCCGCCGGCTGCACCGCGGGTGCCTGACCCTGCGCCTGCGCCATCAGCGCCTGCTGCTCGGCGAATTTCTTTTTAAGGTGCGTCGGGAACCAGAAGTCGAGAATTGCGAAGCCGAAAAAGAACAGCAGCATGATGTTGCGCGTACCCGGCTCGACGCCGCCGCCATAAAGCAGCACATAACAGCCGAGGAACAAATTGAGTATCCCGGCAAAATGAAACGCGTAAATGCGTTTTTTCAGTTTTTCTTCATCCATCTTCTTTCAGTCCTTCTTTCGATAATCCGTTTCGGTGATACGGTTTGATCAACAGGTTCTATGAACGACCGGCCGACACCTCCATCGCGCGCAGCTGCGCGGCCATCTTGTCGAGCACGCCGTTGACATATTTGTGACCGTCGGTGCCGCCGAATGATTTGGCGAGTTCGATCGCCTCGTTGATGATCACGCGGTACGGCACTTCAAGCTGGCTTTTGAATTCATAACCGGCGAGCAGCAGAATGCCGCGCTCCACCGGCGACAGGCTTTTGTAGGCGCGGTCGAGCAAGGGCGCAATCAGCTGCTCCATGTCGGCAGCGCCAGCCACAGCACCGGTGAGCAGCGCCTTGAAGTATTCCGTATCAATCTTGTCGAAACCTTCGGCATCGGACAACTGCTCGACAATGGTCAAAGGGTCGGTGCCCGCAAGCTGCCACTGGTAAAGGCCTTGCACGGCGAATTCACGCGAACGTCTGCGGCTGGATTTCATGAGACTCCGGTGTGTCCCGCATGACCGGGACACACGAATAATTGTTTAAAAACAATAACTTATAAAATACCGCGTTTACAGCCGCGGCAGCAGGCGCGCCATCTCGATGGCCGCGATCGCGCAATCGAGCCCCTTCTGCGCCATACGCACTTCGGCCTGATCATCATCCTCGGTGGTGAGGATGCCGTTGGCGATCGGCACGCCGGTGGACAGCTGCACTTCGGTGATGCCGCGCGAGGATTCGTTGGAGACGATTTCAAAATGATAAGTCTCGCCGCGAATCACCGCGCCGAGCGCAATCAGCGCATCGTATTTGCCGCTTTGCGCCATTTTCTTCAGCGTCAGCGGGATTTCCAGTGCCCCCGGAACGGTGACGATGCGCATGTCCTTCTGCGCGACACCCTGCTTGACCAGCGCCGCAGTGCACGCCGACAGCAGTCCGTCGCCGACGTCAATATTGAAACGGCCCATGACGATGCCGATGCGCAGCCCCGCACCATTGGTGCCGGGTTCCAGCTCTTCGATGCCGTCGTAACGACCCATATTGCTTTCCTTTAAGCCTTGCCCGGCGGTTGCAGATAGCCGGTCACTTCGAGATCAAAACCGGCCATGCTCGGCATGCGCAGCGGCTGCGCCATCACCCGCATTTTTTTCACGCCGAGGTCGCGCAGGATCTGCGCGCCGATGCCGTAATTGCGCAACACGATTTTTGCCGGGCCGCCGCGTTCATGTTGCGGACGGGCGCGCTCCAGCAGTTCAGCCGCGGTTTCCGGACGATGCAGCAGGATGATCACGCCGCGGCCGTTGCGGGCAATCTCTGCCATTGCATCGTGCAGGTTCCACGAATGGCTGGTCGCGCTGGTATCGAGCACGTCGATCAACGACACCGGTTCATGCACCCGCACCAGCACTTCGTCACGCGGCGCAATTTTGCCACGCACCAGGGCCAAATGCGTCTGCCCGCCGGCGGTTTCGGTGTACGCCACCAGGCGGAAGGTGCCGTGCGCGGTTTCGATGTCGCGCTCGGTGGCGCGCTTGACCAGCGATTCGGTACTGCTGCGATACTGGATCAGGTCGGTGATGGTGCCGATTTTCAGGCCGTGTTCCGCCGCAAACGGAATCAAGTCCGGCAGCCGCGCCATCTCGCCGTTGTCCTTGAGGATTTCGCAGATCACCGCCGCCGGGCTGAGGCCGGCGAGCCGCGCCAGATCACAGCCGGCTTCGGTATGGCCGGCGCGCATCAATGTGCCGCCGTTTTGCGCCATCAGCGGAAAAATGTGCCCGGGTTGGACGATATCGTCCGGGCTGGCATCGGCGCGGATCGCCGCCTGCACCGTTTTTGCGCGGTCCGCCGCCGAGATGCCGGTGGTCACGCCTTCGGCCGCCTCGATCGACAACGTGAAATTGGTGCCCATCGGCGAACGGTTGTTGCTGACCATCAGCGGCAGGTTCAGTCGCCGACAGCGTTCCTCGGTCAGCGTCAGGCAGATCAGACCGCGACCAAAACGCGCCATGAAATTGATGGTCTCCGGGGTCGCAAATTCCGCCGCCAATACCAGATCACCTTCGTTCTCGCGGTCTTCCTCATCAACGAGCACGACCATGCGGCCGGCGCGCATTTCGGCAATGATTTCTGATGTCGGGCTGATGGCCAATTCGTTTTTTCCAGAGTTCAAAACTTCAGTTCCTTGCAGGGCTGACTTGGTGCAGGCGTTCAATGTAACGCGCCAGCATGTCCACCTCAAGATTGACACGCACACCCGGCTTCAGCTGCTGCAGCGTCGTCGCCGAAAGCGTATGCGCGATCAGGTTCACTTCGAAGGCATTGCCGTCAACCGCATTCACCGTCAGGCTGACGCCATTCACTGCAATCGAACCCTTGCGCGCGATATAACGGGCAATCGCCGGCGGGGCTTCGACAACAAGGCGGCGATTGTCCCCCACCGCCTCGAATTGCGCCACCGTACCGGCTCCGTCGACGTGGCCGCTCATCAAATGGCCGCCGAGCCGGTCGGCCAGCCGCAGCGCTTTTTCGAGATTGACCGCAGCGCCGACATCAAATCCGGCGACCACGCCCAATGAGGCCTGCGACACCTCGGCCTCGAAAAAAGTTTTATCGAATGCCACCACGGTCAGGCACACGCCGTTGACAGCGATACTGTCGCCGGGTGCGACATCGTCCATGCCCAGCGCGCCGGTGGCGATATGCAGACGCACGCCGCCCGGCGCGGGATTTATTTTTTCAATACGGCCTACCGCCGCGACGATGCCGGTAAACATCAATCAGTCTGTTTTATCCAGCCGCGCCAATATGCGGATGTCATCACCGACACGCGTGATGTCAGTAATGCGCACATTGCGCCGTCCGGCCAGATTGTCCAGCGGCGGCAGGTGAAACATGCCCTTGGCGGTATCGCCGAGGATGCACGGCGCCATGTAGATCAGCAGTTCATCGACCAGACCTTCATCAAGCAGCGACCCATTGAGCTTGTAGCCGGCTTCGACATGCACTTCGTTGCAGCCGCGGCGCGCGAGTTCCTGCAGCAGCGCCGGCAGTTCGACCTTGCCTTCATGATTGGGCAGCACCACGACTTCTGCACCATGCGCGCGCAATGCAACACTGCGCGGCGCATCAACGCCGGCCGCAGCGATGATGGTTCCCGGCCCCAGCACTTTCGCCGTCAGCGGCGTCTGCAATCGACTGTCCACCACCACCCGGTACGGCTGGCGCGTCGTCTGCACATCGCGCACCGTCAGCATCGGATCGTCGTCCTTGACCGTACCGACGCCGGTCAGCACGGCGCAGGCCCGCGCGCGCCAGGCATGGCCATCCCTGCGCGCTTCGGCACCGGTGATCCATTGGCTCTTGCCGTTGGCCAGTGCAGTGCGGCCGTCGAGGCTGGCCGCAACCTTCATGCGCACCCACGGCGTGCCGCGCGTCATCCGTGTCACAAAACCGATATTCAGTTCGCGCGCTTCGGCTTCCATCAGGCCGACGTCGACCGTAATGCCGGCGGCGCGCAGCTGTTCGAAACCCTTGCCTGCGGTTTTCGGATTCGGGTCCTGCATCGCCGCCACCACGCGTGCCGGTTTCGCCGCGAGCAAGGCATCGACGCAGGGCGGCGTACGGCCGTGGTGGGCGCAGGGCTCCAGCGTGACATATACCGTCGCTCCGGCAGCGCGATCACCGGCAGCCTGCAGCGCCAGCGGCTCGGCATGCAGTTCGCCCGCTTTCACGTGCCAGCCTTCGCCGACGACAACGCCGTCGCGCACGATCACGCAACCGACGCGCGGATTCGGTGTCGTGGTGTACAGGCCCTGCGCCGCGAGCTGCAGCGCGCGGGCCATATGTTGGTGATCTTCAGGTTTGAACATTTGCATTCCTGTCACCGCGACAAGCGGCGACCTGCGGTTTACTTGGTGCGCCCGGGACGGCGCACTTCCTTGATGGCATCGGTGAAATCTTCGACCCCCTGGAAACTTTTGTAGACGGATGCAAAACGAATATAGGCGACTTCATCCAGCTTTTTCAGTTCGCGCATCACCATCTCGCCGACGCGACGCGCAGGCACTTCGCGTTCACCCAGCGACAGCAGTTCGTTGGTCAGCGCACCGATGGCTTCGTCGACCAGCGGTGTCGGCACCGGGCGCTTGTGCAGCGCGCGCATGAAACTGGTGCGCAGCTTGGCCAAGTCGAACTCGGCGCGGCTGCCGTCCTGCTTGACCACCTGCGGCATGCGCAGCTCCACCGTTTCATAGGTGGTGAAACGTTTGCTGCAGGCGACGCACTTGCGCCGGCGGCGGATGCTGTCGCCGTCGTCGCTGACGCGCGAGTCGATAACCTGGGTTTCATCCGATTTGCAGAAAGGACATTTCATGGCGGCGCAGCCGAGTCAGGACTTGCGATAAACGGGGAACTGGTCGCAAAGCACTTTTACCGCGGCGCGGACCTTGTTGTTGACACCTTCGTCCTGCGGTGCATCAAGAATGTCGGCAATCAGGTGGCCGAGTTTTTCGGCTTCGATTTCCCGGAAGCCGCGCGTGGTCATCGCCGGCGAGCCGATGCGCACACCGCTGGTCACCGTCGGGGTGCGGGTGTCGTTGGGCACCGAGTTCTTGTTGACGGTGATGTAAGCACGGCCCAATGCCTGTTCGGCTTCGAGGCCGGTCACCGGCTTGTCACGCAGGTCAAGCAGGAACATGTGGCATTCGGTACGGCCGGAGACGATGCGATAACCGCGTTCCTGCATCACCTTCGCCATCACCCGCGCGTTGTCGAGCACCTGCTGCTGGTAGTCACGGAATTCCTTGGTCATCGCCTCCTTCAGCGCCACCGCCTTGGCGGCGATGACATGCATCAGCGGCCCGCCCTGCGAACCGGGGAACACCGCGGAGTTGAGGATTTTTTCGTGTTTGGCGTCGGAGAGAATCATGCCGCCGCGCGGACCACGCAGTGTCTTGTGCGTGGTCGTGGTGACAAAATCGGCGATGCCCACCGGGCTCGGATACAGGCCCGCGGCGACGAGACCGGCGTAATGTGCCATATCGGCCATCAGCAGCGCACCAACGCTGTCGGCGATTTCGCGGAAACGTTTCCAGTCGATGACCAGCGAATACGCCGAGGCGCCGGCGACAATCAGCTTGGGTTTGTTGATTTTCGCCAGCTCGGCGACTTCTTCGTAATCAATCGCCTGCGTCTCGGAGTTCAGGCCGTAGCTGGAAGCGTTGTAATACTTGCCGCTGATGTTGACCTTGGCGCCGTGCGTCAGATGACCGCCGTCCGACAGACGCATGCCGAGGATGCCGTCGCCCGGCTTCAGTGTCGCCAGAAACACCGCGGCATTCGCCTGTGCGCCGGAGTGTGGCTGCACATTGGCGTAACCGGCTTTGAACAACTCCTTGGCGCGCTCAATCGCCAGTCTCTCGGCGATGTCGACGTATTCGCAACCGCCGTAATAACGCTTGCCCGGATAACCTTCAGCGTATTTGTTGGTCAGAACCGAGCCCTGGGCCGCAAGAACTGCGGGGCTGGCATAGTTCTCGGAAGCAATCAGCTCAATGTGGTCTTCCTGACGCTGCGCCTCCTGCTCGATCGCGTGATAGATGTCGGGGTCTACGGATTGCAGTCGGTTATTGAAAATGGACATGGGCATCGGTATTCCGGAGTTGCAGATGGGGAAGCCGATTTTATCATGCGGGACGTTCAACACCCGCATTGCACCAACCATGGTTTATTCAATAAAAACAAAAACTTATGATGTAGCTGTGACTCCGTGTAATTACATTACCCGCCTGCCGCCACGATGCATCTTCACTACAGCGCATTACTTCGTGCATGGACAACGCCGAATTCACCTGTCCCGAGAACACTGCGTGGCGGGGCCAGCGGCAGGGCATCGCCGCCGAATTTGTCCGCTGCGTCACCTGCTCAAAACCGCGGCCACTTGCTGCGCACCACGGTGTTACCCTGAGCCCCGGCTTCAAGTTGTCCGAACGTATTTTACGAACGGAGGAGAGCAATGAGAACCGCCTATATCCCGGGATTGCTTTGCCTTGCTTTTGCCGTGCCCGCTTCCGGCACAGCCACAGCGCAGACTTATCCGTCCAAACCCCTGCGCATGATCGTGCCGTGGAATCCCGGCGGCACTTCCGACACCAGCGCCCGTATCATCGGTCTGAAGATGAGCGAAGCCTGGGGCCAGCAAATCGTCATTGATACCCGACCCGGCGCCAGCGGCATCATCGGCACCGAAGTCGCCATGCGTGCACCCGCCGACGGCTACACGCTGCTGCACGCCAATATGAGCCAGTTTGCGACAAATCCATTTCTCTACAAGGTCAGTTACGACACGCTGCGCGATTTCGCACCGATCAGCATGGTCGCTTCTGCCCCGCAGTTATTGGTGGTGAATCCAGGCGTGGCCGCAAAATCGGTGCAGGAATTGATCCAACTCGCCCGCAACAAACCCGGCACTCTTAACTTCGGTTCCGGCGGCGCAGGGACCATCGCCTACCCGGCAGGCGAGCTGTTTAAAATGTTTACCGGCGTGAATCTGGTTCACGTGCCGTACAAGGGCACCATCCTCGCCCTCAATGATCTGCTCGGCGGCCGGCTGGAAATCGTGTTCTCGGACATGCCGATTGCCCTGCCCCACGCCAAATCCGGCAAAGCGCGCGCACTTGCGGTGACCAGCGCAAAGCGATCCACGCTGCTCCCCGAGATGCCGACCGTCGCTGAATCCGGCGTTTCCGGCTACGCAATTGATAACTCCTGGGGCATGTTTGCACGGCACGGCACACCACGGCCGATCATCACCAGACTCAACGCCGAAATCATCCGCGTCCATGCCTTGCCGGACGTCCGCGAGCGTTACGCCAATCTTGGTCTTGAAGCGGTTACCAGTACGCCGGACGAATTCCGCGCGATCATCCTCGCCGAAACCGAAAAGTTCGGCAAGATCATTAAAGCCACCGGCGCCAAGGTCGACTGAACCCTCTGTGCCGCCCCCATTTTTTTCCTGATCAGACCATGAAAATCACCGACGTCACCACCTTCGTCACCTCCATGCCGATGCTCGTTACTGGCGACACGCCGATGGTCGGCGGGCGTCCGCGCACGGCCATCGAAACGCTGCTGGTACGCGTCGATACCGACGCCGGCATCAGCGGCTGGGGCGAAGCCTTCGGTCACCGCGTGTGGCCGGTGACCCGCACCGCGATCGACCGCATGATTGCGCCGCTGTGCATCGGCCGCGATCCGACGGCGATCAACGCACTGATGCACGATCTGGCGCATGCGGTGCACGGTGCCGGCCGCAACGGCCCGGCGATGTATGCAATGTCCGCGATCGACATCGCGCTGTGGGACATCGCCGGCAAAATCGCCAACCGGCCGCTGTACCAGTTGCTCGGCGGCAGTCCGCGCAACGATCTGCCCGCCTATGCCAGCCTGCTGCGTTACGGCAAGACGTCAGCACTGCAGCCACGCATCGCCGAAGCGCTGGATCGCGGCTACGGGCTGATCAAGATTCATGAAATCGATCCCGCGATCATCCGCGCCGCGCGCCTTGCCGCCGGCGATGGCGTGCCGCTGATGGTCGATTGCAGCACGCCGTGGACGCCGCTGCAGGCGGTGGCGATGTGCAAAGTGCTGTATGAGCTTGATCTTGAATTTCTCGAGGAACCGGTCTGGCCACCGGAGGATCATGCGGGACTGGCGCGGGTGCGCGCGGAGGGCGGCATTCCGGTCGCCGCCGGTGAAAACGTCGGCAGCCTCAATGAATTCCAGCGCCTGTTCGAACGCGGTGCGCTGGATGTTGCGCAACCCAGCGTCACCAAAATCGGCGGCGTCACCGAAATGCAGAAAGTGTTTGCGCTGGGTGAAGCCCACGGTGTGCGCGTGCTGCCGCACTCGGCCTATTTCGGGCCGGGGCTGCTGGCATCCATTCATGTCTGTGCCGCGCAGGCCCAGCAACCCTGGATCGAGCGCTTCTACTGCGATTTCGCCGAAAATCCGCTGGGCGACGCGATCAATCCCCAAAACGGCCGCATCGCGATCCCGCAAGGACCGGGCCTCGGCGTCGATCCCGATCCGGCGCTGCTGAAAAAATTCGCCATCGAACCCTGATCCCGCAAGCGCCAGCCGGTGCGCATGGGCAACGCGGAATCCGTTACGCTGTCGCCTGACTCACGACTCACCCCGGTCGTCGCGCATTGCACGCCGGGGATAACAACAAAACCGCACAAGGAAGAGGACCATGACGCTGCTCAATCGTATTTCCGCGCTGCTGCTGTGTTTTGCCGTAGCCCCGGTCGGCGCAGCAACACTCGAAGACCAATATCTCGATGCCAACGGCGTCAAGATCCGCTACATCGACATCGGCAAGGGCGAGGCCGTCGTGCTGCTGCACGGCGGCACTTCGCGGCTGGAGAGCTGGGTCACGCCCGGCGTCGTCGACAATCTGGCGAAGGACTTCCGCGTTATCGCCTTTGACGCGCGCGGCCACGGCAAAAGCGATTCGCCGCGCGAACCTTCGGCTTACGGCCGGCAGCAGGCGCTGGACGTGGTGCGCATCCTCGACACGCTGAAAATCGACAAGGCGCACATCATCGGTTTTTCGCTGGGCAGCAGCACCGTCGCGCAACTGCTGACGCTGCATCCCGAACGTTTCCTCACCGGCGTGCAGGTGGCCGGCGCGGGTCGCTCCCCGAAGGAAGCCAACAACCCGCGCATCGAAACCGAAGCTGCCGAGATCGCCAGCGACTGCATCAGCCGCAGCCGCCTGATGCGCCAGGCGCCCGCCGGCATGAAACCCACCGAAGAAGAAATCCAGCAGCGCATGATCGCCTGCCGCGCCGACAAGACTTTCGATCAGCTCGCCACCGCGGCATCGCTGCGCGGTTACAAGGATCAGGCCGTCACCGCCGAACAAATGGCCGCAGTGAAAGTGCCGACCATGGGCATTGTCGGCACGCTGGACCATACGCTGAAGGACATGCAGGAACTCAAATCCATCCGTCCGGGCATGAAACTGGTGCTGCTTGAAGGCGTGTCTCACACCGGCAAGACCGGCATTCAGGGCAGCCCGGCGCTGGTCAGCGAAATCCGCAAGTTCATTGCGGAGCAGCGGCGTCCGGCAACCGCTTATTGAGCGCACTACTACTTCAGCGCGCTACATAACCGGATTACTCCGGCTTGATACCCGCTGCCTTGACCACGGCGGCCATCTGCCGGGTGCCCTGCTGCATTGTTTCGGTCACCTGTTCCGGCGTGGTGTGCGCGGGAAAAGCGCCCATGTTGCCGAGGCGCTCCTGCATTTCAGGCGTGCGCATGAATTCACCGATGCGCTGGTTAAGGAACAGTATCACTGCGCGCGGCGTGCGCTGCGGCGCCACCACCGCCCACCACTGACCGGGAAACGGCGCATCAACGCCGGCTTCAGTCATTGTCGGCACATCGGGAAGCACGGGGGCGCGCTGCGGCGTGGTCACCGCCAGCGCGCGCAGCCGTCCCGCCTTGACCTGCGGCACCGAGGGCACCATGTCGGCAAACGACAGCGGAATCTGCCCCGCAACCACATCCAGCACGGCAAGACCGCCACCCTTGTACGGCACATGAACAATATTGACGCCAGTGGCAGCCTTGAACACTTCGCCGACGATATGCGAAGTCGTCCCGACGCCGCCCGAACCGAAATTGAGTTCTCCGGGTTTCGCCTTCGCCAGCGCGATGAACTCCTGCACAGTGCGCGCCGGCACTGACGGATTGATCACCATCATCGGGGCGGCAGTGGCGACGATGGACACCGGCGCGAAATCATTGAACGGATCGAAACCAAGCCGCTTGTAGAGAAATGTGTTGGTCACCATTGCGCCGCCGCTGGTCAACAGCAGCGTGTAGCCGTCAGCAGGTGCTCGCGCGGCAATTTCATGCCCGAGGTTACCGGCGGCCCCCGGCCGGTTGTCGACGATCAATTGCCGGCCCAGCGTATCGGAGAGCTTCTGCGCGACCAGCCGTGCCATCACGTCGCTGGTGCCGCCCGGCGGATAGGGCGCAATCATGCGCACCGGCTTGTTGGGATAGGTTTGTGCCTGCACCCACAACGGCAGCAGGCACGCCAGCACAGTGCACCACGCTTGTAACGGTTTCACGGGCATTGCTCCTCCTCCGGATCTCGGCCTGACGAACAAACGCTCAATCCCGCCACGACGGGGGCGGAATTTTTATGGTTGTCTTATTTTGTATTTGCCGCAAAACAGTAGAACATGCCCGCGCCGCCGGACGCTTTCAGGTTGTCCTGACTGCAGCCGCGCGACGGATGTGATGAATTCCACGAGCGCGCCGGTTCGTCGTCACGCAGGCCGAAACGGTCGTGATGACCGACCATCGCTGCGCCTTCTCCGCTTTTGGTCCAGTTGCCGCAGGTGGTGTCCTTGTCGCTGACGGCGAGCCGGCCATCAGGCATCGAGCCGGTCAGGATGTCATGGGTGTTCGGCGTTTCGAGGCGGCCGTTGACGCGGGTGCCCTTCTCCGTCAATGCGGTCAGCCGGTTGATGCCGTTCACCGCATGCAGTTCATCGACATTGCGCGCGATCAGCCGCCCTTCAGCGCTGTACCAGGGCCCCTTGCCGATGCGGTCGCGGGCATGGACTGCCGGTGAGCCGCCTGCCGCGCTGGCGCTCAGATACGCGCGCCAGGTTTTTTTACCGGCGCCGGCTGCAGCCGCCAGTTGCTGGCAATGCCGGTCAGCCCCTGCCAGCCCGCCCAGATCAGCGCCCTTGCCCAAGCCTGCGCTGGTGATAAAAAACGACATGTCCGGACTGGCCGGTGCGGCGAAAACCCACGCGCCGCTCACTGATGCAGTCGATAACGCGGCAATACCCAGCATCTGGCGCAGGCGCATACGAATTCTCCTCAAAGTTGGCAGCGCAAAGTCGATACGGACTCTAACAGTTATTGAACAGCGGCAAACCCGGCGTTATTCCGGCGCCAAGCCGGCGGTTCAGGCTGCGCGCGGTTTGAGGTGTTTGTGCAGGGCCTCGCGGACGTCGGCAAAAACCGGACTCCAGTCGCCAAACGTGCGCTGCCGGAAGATTTGCATCGATGGATACCACGGACTGTCAGCGCGGCCTTCATGCCAGTACCAGTGGCGCGCAACGCCGGTGGGCAACATCAGCAGCGTCGGTTTGCCCAACGCCCCGGCGAGATGCGCAGTGGTATTGCTGATCGTCACCACCACATCGCAAGCGCTGATCAGCGCCGCGAGGCCATCGATATCTTCGCGGTTGTTGACGGCATCGACGTGTTTGATCTCGATACCCGTCACCGTCCGCGCGGCCTCGCGCTCGGCGGCGGTATCGCCGTACTGCAGATCGACAAACTGCGCACCCTTGAGCTCGAGCAGCGGCGCCAAATCGCGTAGCGCGATACTTTTTGCCGCGCCGACTTTGGGCGCCGCACTTTGCCATGACAGCCCGCACAGCAGGCGTCCCCTGGCGGCAATCTGCTTTTTCAACTCACTGACACGAAGCGGATCAGCCTGAAGATAGCTCTGGCGCGCCACCGGAAACTCATCCCAGCTGCGCCGCAAATGACCGCCCAGACTGCCGGTCGGCGCATGCATCGCAAATTTTTCTCTTACCGCGGCTCTCAGCGGTATCACGCGCATTCCGGGAAAACTGCGCTGCACCAGCGGCACCAGACGATCATTGACCGCGACAATCACACCATCGGCGGAACCGGCGAGGCCATCGACCATGCCCAGCTGATGAATCTGGTCGCCGACGCCCTGCTCCCCCCACACCAGCAGATTGCCCTTCACCTTGCTGCCATCCCACAGCGGCTGCGCGAACTTCATCTCCCCCAGCGTCTGGCCATTGCGCCAGCGGCTTTCAAACAGCGGCCAGCCTTTGGCGAAATCGCCATACAACAGGCGGCAGACACTCTCGTTCCATTCAGCCTCGCCAAAATCCGGCTTGAGCTTCCGCGCCCGCGCATACTCGCGCAACGCATCTTCGTGACGATTGACGTTCTGCAGGATATTGCCGCGGATGTTGTAGAAATCGGCGCGTGCAGGGTCAATCTCCAGCGCGCGATCGAGCGCTACCAGCGCTTCGTCGTAGCGGCCGAGATCAGTCAGCGTCACGCCGCGGTTGGCATGGGCGCCGGCATAGTCCGGACGCAGTGCAATCGCCCGTTCAAATGCAGCCATTGCTTCATTCAGCCGGTTGAGTCCGCGCAGGGCGAGACCGCGGTTGCCATGCGCTTCGGCGAGATCGGGTTGCAGCGCAATCGCGCGGTCAATGCTATCGACGGCCTCCTGCGTGCGACCGAGTTCGGCGAGCACGCCGCCGCGTGAACAATGCGCCAGCGCCAGATCCGGCTTCAGCGCAACGGCGCGGTCCAGGCTGATCAGTGCATCGGACAGGAATTTCATCGCATGCAGGGTATTACCGCGGTTGCAGTGTGCTTCCGCGTATTCCGGATTGGCGGCAATCGCACGTTCAAAACTGATCAGCGCCTCTTCAGCGCGGCCCATTTTGCGCAGCAGGTTGCCGCGATTGTGATGCGTATCGGCATGCCCCGGGCGGATTTTCAGCGTGCGCTCAAAAGCATCCAGCGCCTCACTGTCGCGCTGCAGTTTCATCAGCGCAAGGCCGCGCTGGAACAACGCCTCGGTGAAATCGGGTTTGAGTTCAAGCGCGCGTTCAAACCGCGCCAGTGCCTGCTCCGTGAGCCCCTGATCAAACAACGCCTTGCCCAGATTGGCATGTGCGTCGGGATACACCGGATTGAGTGCAATCGCGCGCTCAAAATGAACAACCGCCTCGTCATAACGGCGCAACGCGCACAGCACATTGGCGCGGTTGTTGTGGATGCTGGGGTCGTCGGGCTGCAGTGCCAGCGCGCGCGCCAGCAACCCTTCCGCCTCAGCGGGACGGCCGCACTGGGCCTGGAGTATGCCCAGCATTTGCAAGGCATGCAGATGATCGGGCTGCAGCGCCAGTGCACGACGAAAACGCTCTTCCGCAACCTGCAGGTCGCCGCGCTTTTGTGCGGCCTGGCCTTCGCGATAGAGCGCGGTTGCTGCAGACGCGTCGGGTTTGGCGACAACAACCTCGACCCGGCGTTTGTCCGCTTTTTGTTTCATGAAGCCCCGGCAATGCGCGCCGCCACCGCATCCCGCACCCGCGCGATGATGTCGCTCCATTCGCCGACCCGTTGCTGGCGGAACAGCCGCATTGACGGATACCACGGACTGTCCTCGCGTTCTTCGTGCCAGTACCAATGACGGCCGCTGGCAAACGGCAGCATCAGCAGCGTCGATGCGCCGACCGCACCGGCGAGATGCGCGGTGGTGTTGCTGGTGGTCACCACCAGATCGCAGGCGCGGATCAGCGCCGCCAGACCATCCATGTCATTGAAGGTATCGACATCGGGCAGGCGCTGCACATCGATACCGGTGTGCTGGCGCAGGGCTTCGCGTTCAGCGGCGGTGTCGCCATATTGAAGATCGACGAATTTCACGCCGGGCAATTCAAGCAGCGGCTGCAGATCATTCAGCGTGACGCTTTTGAGCTCACCGAACCGTTCGGCACGGCTCAGCCACGAAAGACCGATCACCAGATCCTTGCCGCCCTGACGCAGGCGCGTGCTCAAGGCCTGGACCCGTGCTTCATCGGCGATCAGGTAGGCTTTGCGTTGCGACGGAAAGTCGTGCCACGACCGTCGCACCAGACCGCCGAGGCTGCCCAGCGGAATCTGCACGTCGCACGGCACCCGCGTCGCGCGCGCCAGCGACACAAAGGAGATGCCGGGGAAACTGCGTTGTACCAGCGGCAGCAGCCGCGGCGTGATCGCCAGCGTCGTCTGCTGATGACTGACGCGATTGAACAAGGAATCGAGCATGCTCAGGTGGAAAATCTGGTCGCCGATACCCTGCTCGCCCCAAACCAGCAGGCGACCGCCGGTTTTTTCACCTTTCCATTGCGGCCGGCGGAACTTGAGCCAGCCGAGCTTCTGCCCGGTGCGCCAGCGTGCTTCATACATCGGCCAGCCACGCGAAAACTCGCCGCGCACCAGCGCACACATGCTGATGTTGAATTCGGGCTGGCCGAAACCGGGCTGCAGCTCCAGGGCACGGGTGTACGAAGCCACGGATTCGGCATGCCGGTTGAGTGCCTGCAGGGCGTTGCCATGGAGGTTCCAGAATTCGGCGTTCTGCGGCGCGAGTTTCACTGCGCGATCCATATCCTGCAACGCCTCGTGCGGACGACCGAGATCCATCAGCGCAACGGCACGATTGGCATAAGCGCCGGATGCCGCAGGGTTGATCGCTATCGCTTTTTCCTGTTCACGCAACGCTTCATCGAACCGGCCCAACATGCGCAGCGTGTTGCCGCGGTCATTGATCGCCTCGGCATAGTTCGGCTGCAAGGTCAGCGCATGATCAAAACCGGCCAAGGCGTCCGCATACCGCCCCAGCCCCATCAGCACCACGCCGCGGATGCGGTGCGCCGGCGCAATCTCGGGTTGCAGGGCAATCGCGCGGTCCACGCTGACCAGCGCCTCCGGCAAATGGCCGAGCAGACGCAGCACGTTGCCGCGATTGCAATGCGCTTCTGAATATTGCGGATTGGCGGCAATCGCACGCTCGTAACTGACCAGCGACTCCGGGAAGCGTTTGGCATGGGACAGCAGATGGCCGCGCCGGCAATGCGCCTCGGCGTGGCCGGGATTGAGTTCTATCACCCGGTCGTAGCACGCCAGCGCCAATTCTCGGTGCTGCAACTTGTCCAGTACGGCGGCACGCTGGAAGTGCATGTCCGCAACATCCGGCTCCAGCGTCACCGCACGCTCAAAATACGGCAGCGACTCCGCGGCTTTACCGGTATCGCACAAGGCACGGGCAACATTGCAGCAGGCATCGGCAAACTCCGGATCGAGCGCCAGCGCGTGCTGCATTTCCACCAGTCCCTCGCCATGCCGGCCCATGCCGCACAACGCAACACCGAGGTTGTTATGCACTGCCGGATTGTCTGAATCGAGCTGCAGCGCTTGCGTCAAACGCGCCAGAGCCTCCGGAAAATTCTTGCGCTGGGTTTCGAGCACGCCCAGCATGTGCAGCACATCGAAATCTTCGGGCTGCATTGCCAGCACTTTGATATAACCTTCGCGCGCCGCCTCCAGATCGCCGCGGCGCTGCGCCTGCAACGCCGCCTGATAAAAAATATCCCAGATCTCGATCGATGACGGCGCGGGGGCCGCAACGCCCGACTGCAACGCGACCGCAGCAGCCATCGCCTTGGACATGCTGGGATTCACGATTTGCGCCGGTTTCGTCGGTTTTACCGCACCGGCTTTGGATTTGTTGCTTGTGGCCATGATCAGCGGAGCAAGTCAGGCGGGGCGAGGTCAGCCCGCGGAAAGGGTTCGGGAATGCCCCGAATATATCATTAAAACTCTTTTAAAAACATGTGGTTAGATGGACTCTAGCGGACACCGCCAGGCTCATCGATCAGCAAATCGGGACGGCCGAGCTGAAGCAGCACACCGAGTTCATCGGCAAAGGTCCAGCTGCTGGTGATCGCGCCTTCGTCGTCGAAATTGAGCATCGCCACTGCGTTCACGCCCATGCGTGCGCCCGTCGGCACGATGCCGCAGAACGGGCCGTTATGGATGCCGTTGACATTGAAGCGCACCCACACCTGCTTGCCTTCCGCCATCAGCACATCCAGCCCGTAACGCCGCTCGGCGAAAGCCGCATTCAGATTCAGTTCGCCGTGACCGTGCGCCTTGCTGTAGTCGCGCGTGTGCTGGAAGCCGAAGCGCAGATTGTGATGGCCGGTGGCGAGCCCTTCCTTGGTCTGCGTCGACAGCCGCGTGCGCGCAGCAGAGAGCTTGTTGCGGTCGAGTGGGGTCAGCACCGGCTGATCCTCCAATTTTTGGACAAAAGTTGCTGCGTCTTCGGTCTGCGGCAGCGGCGGCGCAATCAGCTGGCCATCCGACCGCGGCGGCAGTCTGGCGCCGAGCTGCCGCAACAGTTCCGCCTCGTCCATCATGTACCAGCCTTCGACCATCTGGCCATTGACGATGCGCAGCAGCGCCACTTCATACACATCGACTTTTTTGCCGGTCGCCGGGATGCCGAAAAAATTGCCGGTATGCGTGCCGGTGACACGGAACAGCAACCCGACACGGTCACCGTCGGCAATCACCTGCTCGATGACATCGACACGATCCGGAAACGCCGCACGCAGATACAGCGCCGGATGCGGCCAGCCCTGATCGCGCGCGTTGTTCGCCAGATGCAGATTGCCGCCGCGCACCCTGTCGTAATTCGCCGCTAGCACTTCCTTCTCGACCTGCGGCATTTCCGGCGTGCCCTGCTTTTGCTTGAAACGCAGCGCGATTTCGACGTTGCGGGCAAGTTCGGCGGTGCGGTTGGGGTTGGCGTGGTTCATGGTTCCTCGGAGATCAGTTAAAAAAACACTCAATAATTCAATCCAAGCTGCATTTCCATTCGCTTAATACGTGTGATTTGACGAGCCAAACCTCGCGTCGTCAATGAGTAAGGCCGCGGGCAATATTTAACTCGGAAATCAATAGGTAACCAGTGATGTGGAACTTCCGTTAGTAAATAACAAACCCTGTTGACGTAATGAAACCCCGTAACTATCCAATAGTCATCCGATTCGCAATCCTCAAGAACCGTCCAAAGATAGTTGGGGTCGGAGCAGCGCACTATTTCCATATCAGAACCAAAAGTTTCCAGACCATGCCCTCCCCAAATATCGTGTCTGGCCTTGGGGTGACGATACGGTTTGTAATATTCGTAAAACGCATCCTCGTGCAACACAACGTAATCAATCACTCAAGCACCTCGGTTATCAATAAACCATGCGGTACGATGCCATGCCAAAAATTCCACCTTAGGCTGAAAGCGATCTGGTAGGGCAATCTTTCTTTCATGCAGCGACAAAATCACATCCCTTAGAAAGTCGCCCTTTTTCCGTCTCAATTTCTCAGACACGATCACCCTAAAATCATCAGATATTGTGATGAACCCCTTATCGAACGCCTTGTCGTGTATCGCCGATAAACATAAACCATTACTTGGATTTAAACGGTTCGCCTTATCCTTGCTCCATGGCACGATGTGGCTCGCCACCAAGAGCTGCGGCTCAGCCAATCCAGACATACAGCACTTTTCACCATACCCGCTCAACACAACACGCCTAAAAAGGGCTTGCTTTATACGTTGATTGACCAATCTAGGCCGCGTTTCACCAGCATAGTCTTCGGGAGAGTCTTCGCCGTCGGTATTTTGAAGGCTGACTGATATCGATCCGCCTAGTTTGCGCCTCAGCTCCTCCGACTCACTAGCCAGTTTCTCCCAATTTTCGTGAAACTCAGCCCAGACTTTCCGATCAAGCGCTGATGCGCCGCTCAACCCTTTTCGTCCTGTGCCAGTGATTTGGGGATCCAAGCTAGCAAAGTTGGTTAACTTCATCGCCACCGCACCCGGGGTACGACCAATCAACGATGCAAGCTCAATAATTTCTGGGTTTCGATAATGCAATTTGCCGAATGGCAATTGGAAGTACAAGTGAAACGCCAGTTTTAATTGTTCTTTTGTCCAAAGTTGTACTGGCATATAAGTTTCGAGGCCGCAAATTCGTTAGATTTCAGCCGTCGCTCCCCTAAAGGACGATTTGAGATTGTCAGTGTAGCAACTGCCCAACTTTTCAGAACGACTCGGAATACCTATGTCGTTTTTTTCTGCCATCGCGCCAGCCCCGCCCCCGCCAGCATCACCCCCGCCAGCAACCAGAACACCGCCGACACCCCCACCACCGCACCGATGGCGCCGAAAGCCATCGGCCCGCTCATGCGCACGGTATTGTTGACGGTGAGGCGGATGCCCAGCATCTGCCCGGAACGGCCGTCGGAGGAATTGGCGAACATCAGGATCACCGTCAGCGGAATGCCGATGCCCATGCCGAGGCCGAACAGGAAAGCAACCGCACCCAGCACCCAGGCGTTGGTCGCGAACGGCACCAGCGCAAAACCAAGCGCACCGGTGACAAACACCCACATCAGTAATTTTTCGCCGGGGTAGCGTTCCGCAAGCCGCGCCAGAAAGTAGCGTACGATGAACGACGCAATTGCCAGCGTCGCCAGCACGCCGCCGATCGCCGAGGCTGAAAGACCGATGGCGTGGCCGTGGATGGGCACGTAGAACTGGAACAGGTCGTAACCGAGCTGCACCAGTCCGCCGGTGACCAGCATGCCGATCATGCCGCGGTCGAGCCAGGCGCGCGGCTCGGCCCCGCCCTTGATGCGGCCGCGCGCCGGCGGCAGGCTGCGACCCAGCGTCAGCAGCAGCACAATCACCACCACTGACAATGCCGCCGTCACCAGACAGGCCCAGCCGTAACCGAGGTGGTCGATCGCCAGGCCGGCCGTCAGCGGGCCGAAAAAACTGGTGGTCGCGCCGATCATGCTGAAGTTGGCGAAATTGCGCGCGCGGTGTTCGGGTTTGCTGAGATTGCCGATCAGGTTCTGCAGCGTGACATGGAAAAACGACAGCGCGAGTCCGTTCAATGCGGCGGCGGCGTAAAACACCGGCAGCGTCGGAAAAAAATACATCAGCAGCAGCGACGCCGCGGCGCAGGTCGCGGCGAACAGCAGCAGCTTGCGCGCGGCTTTGCGGTCGGCGAGGCCGCCGACCACCCACGACAGCAAAACCGGAAACACGAACAGCAGACCGCCGATGACGCCCACTGCCGTGGCCGACGCGCCGAGGTGCAGTGCATACAGCGTCAGCAACACGCGCATGGCGTTGTTGCCGGTGAAATTGAAAAAGGTCAGTGCAAGGGTGAGATAAATGGCAGGCACGGCAGTATGCAGACAAAAACTGTGGCTTCAGGAGTGCCGTGTTTATATCACGCCAGCGGCGCCCTGCATGCCGCCGCCGGAACTGCTCTGCCCTTAACCGATAACGACCGGTTTGCCGCTTCTGGCAGAGGGCTCGATCGCCTCCAGCACCGCGATGCCGTTGATCGCCTGCTCGGGCGGCACCGTGAACGGGGTTTTCGCGGCCACCGCGTCGGCGAAGGCCTCCAGCGTCAGTTGTTCCTTATCGACTGCCTGCAGCGGGATACGCTCGGGTTTGCCCTCGAGTCCGAGGAAGGTCAGGTCGGTATCACCCCGCATTTCGAGCCAGCCCTTGCTGCCGAAGGCATGCACTCGCCAGAGTTCTGCAGTGACAAACAGCGTGGTCAGGCTGCCGGTCGTGCCATTGGCGAATCTAAGCAGCATGGTGGTGGTGTCATCCATGTCGATTTCGGCCGGCAGTTTGTGCCGGGCGCTATGGGCATAAACCTCGCTGACCAGACCACTAATCTGGATCAGCGCATCGAGGGTATGGATGCCGCGCGCCGTCATGCCGCCGCCGGGCGCCTCAACGCGGGTTGAACGCCAGATGCCGGGCTTCAGGCCGTAGCCGGTGGGCCCGGAAAAATGCGCCTCCACGTGCAGCACATCGCCGATGTCGCCGGCGCGGATCCGCCGCAGCATCTCAACAAACGAAGGCGCATGGCGGCGATTGAATCCGATGCTCATGGTGACTTCCGCCCTGCGGCACGCTTCTATCGCCTGCTCGGCACTGGCGCGGGTCAGGGTCAGCGGTTTTTCGACATAGACGTGTTTGCCGGCTTTGGCAGCGGCAACAATCTGTTCATGGTGTTTTGAATGCGGGGTGGCCAGCACCACGGCATCGATCTGCGGATCCCTGAGCACCTCTTCGTACGAGGCAATCACCGGGATGCCGTATTTTTTGGAATACTCGGCGTGGTGTGCGGGATTGCGGGAGATGGCCTTGACGATACGGATTTTGCTGCTGTTTTGCACCGACTCGGTGAGGCGGTTGCCCCAGCGGCCGAGCCCGTAAATGGCTGCTTTCAACATGCTGATCCTTCCCTGTTCCGATTGTGGTTAAACGCTGCAATCAGTCTGTCGTGGGGGCGTATTTTCCCGGTAACGACCACTATTCCGCTTTCAAATCGATACTCAATCACTGGTCTTGAGGCCGGTGATCGAAAACCGGCGACAGCCCCCGTCATGCCGCTGGAATGATAGGCAACAACAGGCCGGCATGGCGATCCGGCCCCATATGCAGGGTCACGTTGCCGCCGAACACGGCGGGCGGCCGGTCGACCGGGTCATCGTGCACAAAAGGCCCGCAGCCGCGCATCGGATTTTTCATGTTCGACAGCGTCGCCGCCGCGCCTTCATGCTCGAAATCCCTGCCGCGCACGGAGAGCGCAATGCGATAGCCCCTGGGCACGACGATGCAGGTCGGCCAGATTTCAACATCCAGTTCATAAACCTGCCCCGGCACCAGCGGCTGCGCTTCGTCATGGGTGTGGTACGGGCGATAAGGCAGGTTCAGCTTCGCATCGAGCTTGCGGTGCGAGGCGCGCAACCAGCCCTGGCCGACAGGGGTATGCGGATCCAGCGCGCCCTGAAACACGACCTCTTTGCCCTGCGGGTCGAACACGCGCAGCACCGCAAAAATGTCGGCGTCCGCAGTCGATGAGGATATGAACAGCTTGAGCGCCGACGGCCCGGTGATCTCGGTGTCCTGTTCCAGCGGGGGCGTGATGAAGGTCGCGCCATCGCCCATCGCCGCGTAAGTTACTGACTGTTCGGTGGCGACCGGTGCAGTCGAAAGCCGCATGCCCTGCGGATCGAGATGGAAGCGGGTCCATTGCGTGCGCGCCAGCGGCCACTCGTTTTCGTGACGCTCGACAAACTTCTCTCCGGGATGGCGCACCTGCAGCAGCACGCGCGGCTGCCGGTCCCAGCCATTGGCCACGCCTTTCAAAAAATAATCAAAAAACCTTTTCTGCAATTTGACGCCGTAATCGGTATAGAACGGCGCCCAGTGCGAACCGCCATGCGCCTCCAGCCATTTCTGCTGCGACCCCGCACGCATGAACCCTTCAAAGTTTCCCCGGGTATGCAGGCCCTGCCCGCCCCAGTTCGCCGCCGACAGCAACGGCACCATGACTTTGGCCAGATCCGCCGAACGCTCACGGTAATAGGCCTCGTCAAATGGCCGGGAGAGCATTGCCGACCACATGTCCTCGCGATTTTTTGCGAGTTCATCGTCGGACAGCGTTTCCGGACCGCACACCAGTTCGCCGGTAATGCGACTCCGGGCGCCGCGTTCACCGACGCCGTGCTGCACGGTCTTCACCTGCATGTCCTGCCAGTTCTTGCGAAACACGCAAAGGATGCCGCCATGGCGGTTGCCGTCACGGTAACTGTCATTCCAGCCTTCCCACGCGCAGATCGCCGCCAGATGCGGCGGTTGCGAAGCCGCCGCCCGCCACTGGTTGCTCGCGTAGTAGGAAATGCCATTCATGCCCACTTTGCCGCTGCACCAGGACTGCGCCGCGGCCCACTCGATACTCAGGTGCAGGTCGCGGGTCTCGCGTGCATCGTTGTGGCATAAATAACCCGGCGAGCGGCCCGCACCGCGCGAGTCAATACGCACGCAAACATAGCCATCCGGCACCCACTTCTCGGGGTCCGCGACCTCCCAGCACTGATACTGGTTGGTGGAACCCGCGAAGACGTCCGGGTTCTCCCGTTGCATGATCTCCCACGGCGTCTTGTACCCTTCCTCAAATGCGAGCCCCTTGCCGTACGGGCCGTAACTGAGCAGTGCCGGGTAGCGACCCTCCGCCACCGGCCGGAACACGTCGGCGCGCAGCACCAGGCCGTCATCCATGGTGATCGGCACATCCCAGTCGATTTTCATGCCATCGCGGATTTCACTTTTTACAGCGGCCATTTTTATTCCTTATGCATTTGTTGCTTTTCATGCACGAGTTCTGGATTTCAGCGCTTCATGAAACTGCTTGTTATTTTTAAAGTCTGCCGAATCCGCGATCATCAAGGCGCAATACCAGCCCGCGCGGCCCCCGGAAAATTGCCCGCGGCATGGATGCTTGAATATCAGCGGCTACTTTTTCGCGGTCGGCCGCGCGGCGCTGTTAAACGTGAAGTTGTCGTAGCTCATCTCGGCGACGCGGAACCACAGGAACTGGTCGGCGCGGAACTTCAGCCACTGGCTGTAGATGCGTTTGAAGTGCGGACTTTTTGCCGCGGCTTCGTCATAGATTTCGAACGCGGCCTTTTGCGCGGCCTCCATGATCGGTTTCGGAAACTGGCGCAGCTGCGCGCCGCTGCCAACCAGGCGTTTCAGCGCTTCCGGATTTTTGGCGTCGTAACTCGCCAGCATGTGCACATTGGCTTCGGCACAGGCCGATTCAAAAATTGACTGGTAGGCCTTGGGCAACAACTCCCACTGCTTGATGTTGACCACCGTCGACAGCTGCGGCCCGCCTTCCCACCAGCCGGGGTAGTAGTAGTACTTGGCGACTTTCTGAATGCCGATCTTCTCATCGTCGTACGGGCCCACCCACTCCGCGGCATCGATGGTGCCGCGTTCGAGCGCCTGATAGATTTCGCCGCCGGCGATCTGCTGGCCGACGACGCCGAGCTTCGCCAGCACCTGCCCGGCGAGACCGCTGACGCGCATCTTCAGACCCTTGAGATCGGCGAGCGCTTTGATTTCCTTGCGGTACCAGCCGCCCATCTGCACACCGGTGTTGCCGGTGGGAAACTGAATGCAGCCATAGTCCTTGAACAGCGCGGCCACCGCCTGCAGTCCGCCGCCGTAGTACATCCACGCATTCTGCTGGCGCGCGTTGAGACCGAACGGCAGTGCCGTGGCAAAAGCAAATGCCGGATCCTTGCCGATGTAGTAATACGGCGCGGTGTGGCCACATTGCACGGTGCCGTTCTGCACGGCATCAAGCACCTGCAGGCCGGGCACGATTTCGCCGGCGGAAAACACGCGAATCTGGAATTTGCCGTCGCTGCCTTCAGATACGCGCTTCGACAGGATTTCGGCGGCGCCATACAGGGTATCGAGATTTTTCGGGAAACTGGAAGCGAGCCGCCACTGGATCACCGGCTGCGCCTGCACAATCGCCGGCGCGGCCACCGTACCCGCGGCCAGACCGAGGCCGGCCTTTTTCAGGAATGAACGACGTTGCATGGCTGGACCTCCGAAATACTTATAACTATTTGTTTTTAAACACTATTTTATGTGCCGGCGAGGGTCATGCCTTCGACCAGCACCGAACCGCACTGACGCGAACTGCGCCGCGATACATCGTTGCCGATGGCGACGATGTTTTTGTAAATCGTTTTCAGATTGCCGGCGATGGTGATCTCCTGCACCGGATAAACGATCACGCCATCTTCCACCCAGAAACCGGCAGCGCCGCGCGAATAGTCGCCGGTCACCGCATTGACGCCCTGCCCCATCAGTTCGGTGACCAGCAGGCCGCGGCCCATTTTTTTCAGCAGCGCCGCAAAATCTTCGCCGGTGTCTTTCATGATCAGGTTGTGATTGCCGCCGGCATTGCCGGTGGACTGCATGCCGAGCTTGCGTGCGGAATAACTGGCGAGAAAATAACCTTGCACCATGCCGTCCTTGACGATCTCGCGCGCCTGCGTCGCCACGCCTTCTTCATCAAACGCGCCGCTGGCAAGGCCCTTCGGAATCAGCGGCAGGTCGGTCATCTGCACAATCGGCGAAAACACCGTCTGGCCGAGGCTGTCGAGCAGGAACGACGACTTGCGGTAAAGGCTGCCGCCCGACACCGCCGACACAAAATGCCCCATCAGGCTGGCGGCCACGCCGGATTCAAACAGCACCGGCACCTGCTCGGTCGGCACCTTGCGCGCCTTCAGCCGCGCCACGGCGCGCTGGCCGGCCTTGCGGCCGATGACGTCGGGCGCCGGCAGATCAGCGGGATCACGCACCGTTTCATACCAGTCGTCGCGTTGCATGCCGTCACCCTTGCCGGCAATCAGCGCGCACCAGATGCTGTGACGCGAGCTCGGATAACCCGCCAGAAAACCGTTGGTGTTGCCGTAAATGAAATGCGACTGCTGCGTCGATACCGTCGCGCCTTCGGAATTGGTGATTTTTTTATCGACCGCGAACCCCGCAGCTTCGCAGGCCTGCGCCATTTCAATGGCGCGCTCCACCGGCATGTCCCAGGGATGGATCAGGTCGAGATCAGGAAATTCGCGTGCGAGGCGGTCCGGGTCGGCCAGTCCGGCGCAGTCGTCGATGGCGGTGAAGCGCGCAATCGCCAGCGCGGCATCGACGGTGTCGCGCAGCGCCTCGGGTGACAGATCCGAGCTGGAGGCGTGGCCGCGCTGCTGGCCGATGTAGACGGTGACGCCGATGCCTTTGTCGCGGTTGTATTCAATGGTTTCGACTTCGCGCTGGCGCACGGTGACGGTCTGCCCGAAGCCTTCGCTGACTTCAGCGTCCGCGGCGGTGGCGCCGCGGGTTTTGGCATGGGTCAGCGCATCAGTCACCAGCTGTTTAAGCGTGTCGTCGGTATAGGAAAACGGATTGGAGGCCATGATTTTTGCGGAATGCAGGGGCCGGCCCTGCAGGAAAGGGCGTTATCATAACAGCTTCAAAATTCAGCCATTCCCCACGCAACACTCATGGAAGACACTCCCGAATTCGACGACCTGCCCAGCAAGAGCCAGCGCAAGCGCGACATGGACGCGCTGCAGGACATCGGCGCCGAGCTGACCGAGCTCAACGAACAGCAGCTGGCCAGCATCGAACTGCCCGAGAGCCTGCGCGACGCGGTGCGGGTCGCCCGCGGCATGAAACACAACGAGGCACGGCGCCGCCAGGTGCAGTACATCGGCAAGCTGATGCGGCAGGTCGACGACCCCGCGCCAATTCGCAGCAAGCTCGACGGCTTTTTGTCGGTTTCGGCGGAACAGACCGCGCAGCTCCACCACATCGAACGCTGGCGCGAACGCCTGCTCGCCGACCCGCAGTCGGTGTCGGAATTCATCGCCGCCTATCCCGATGCCGACAGCCAGCAACTGCGCACACTGATCCGCAATACTGCGGAAGAACGCGCCCGGGCAAAGCCGCCCAAACATTTCCGCGCGCTGTTCCAGATGATCCGCGATCTGGTCGAGGCGCGTAACCGCATGAATGCGGCGGCTGACGCACCGGCGGATTGAAACCCGCCCCCCCTACCTCTATATAATCCGCGCCATGGCGAATTCCCCACCTCTCATCATCGGGCTGGTTTCGATCAGCGACCGCGCTTCACAGGGCGTTTACAGGGACGAGGGTATTCCCGCGCTGGAAGACTGGTTCAGTCAGGCGATCAGCGCGCCGCGATGGCGCACCGTCACCCGGCTGATCCCCGACGAACGCCCGGTGATTGAAGCGACACTGAAGGAACTGGTCGATACGGAAGGCTGTCATCTGGTGCTGACCACCGGCGGCACCGGCCCGGCGCTGCGCGACGTCACACCCGAAGCCACACTGGCGGTCGGCGACAAGGAGATGCCGGGCTTCGGCGAGCAGATGCGCCAGGTCAGCCTGAAGTTCGTGCCGACGGCGATCCTGTCGCGGCAGGTCGCGGTGATCCGCTTTCGCCGCTCCAACCTGGAGCCCAAGAGCGGCGCGCTGATCATCAATTTGCCCGGTCAGCCGAAAGCCATCAAGGAAACACTGGAAGGCCTGAAGGACGAGACCGGCAAGCCGCTGGTGCACGGCATTTTCGCCGCAGTGCCCTATTGCATCGACCTGATCGGCGGCCCGTACATTGAAACCGTTGATGCCGTATGCAGGGCGTTCCGGCCGAAATCGGCGTTGCGTAAATAAACTGTAAGGTGTGAGGTGTCAGGCGTGAAACAAACCACCGGGGATTCACCCTTCACCCCTCACTCCTAACCCCTCACCCCTCACGCCTCACTCCTGACTCCTGACTCCTGACTCCTCACTCCTGACTCCTCACTCATGCTAGAAACCATCGAACTCGAAACCAAGCCCAACCCGACCGCCGCCGTAATCTGGATGCACGGCCTCGGCGCGGATGGCAATGATTTTGTGCCCATTGTCAATGAACTCGACCTTGCTGGCGCCCCCGGCATCCGGTTCATTTTCCCGCACGCGCCGACGCGGCCGGTGACCATCAATAACGGCTACGTGATGCGCGCCTGGTATGACATTGCCTTCGGCGACCTCGAAGGCAACACACGCAAGGCCGATGAAAAAGGTGTACGCGAATCGCAGGCGCAGATCGGCCAGCTGATCGAACGGGAAAACAGCCGCGGCATCGCCACGAAAAAAATCGTGCTCGCCGGTTTTTCGCAAGGCGGCGCGATTGCGCTGCACACCGGCCTGCGGTATCCCGAAACACTCGCCGGCGTGATGGCGCTGTCGACCTATATGCCGCTGGCCGAAAGTTTTGCCCTGGAGGCAACACCGGCCAACGCCCGCACACCACTGTTCATGGCCCACGGCACCCACGATCCGGTGGTGCCGTATGCAATGGGCAGCAGCTCGCGCGAACGGCTGCAGCAGGCCGGTTATGCGCCGGAATGGCATGAATACCCGATGCAGCATTCGGTCTGTCTTGAAGAGGTTGCCGATATCGGCCGCTGGCTGACCGGCGCGCTGGCCTGAGGCCCGGGGAGTCCTTGTCATGAAACCATACGCCGTTGTTCTGGGCGCAATCGCCTGCATCGCCGCCAGCGTTGCGCAGGCTGCCGCCATTGAAAAATATCCCAACCGGCCGGTGCGTTTCATCGTGCCGTTTACCGCGGGCAGCGCCACCGACGTGGTCGCACGCACCGTCGGTCAAAATTTAGCGGAAGCGCTGGGCCAGCCCATCGTCGTCGACAACCGCGCCGGCGCCAACGGCACCATCGGTGCCGAACTCGCCGCCAAATCGCCGAAGGACGGCTACACCGTGCTGATCAGCACCAACACGCCGAGCGCCGCCGCGCCCAGTCTGATGAAAAAAATCAACTACGACCCGGTAAACGATTTCGCACCGATCGCCCGCGTTGGCACCATCGCCTTCGTGCTGGTGACCCACCCGTCGCTGCCGGTTAAAAACATCAAGGAGCTGATCGCGTTGGCGAAACAGCAGCCCGGAAAACTCACCGCGGGTTCGGGCAGCGCCGGCAGCCTGGTACCGGTATTCATGCTGCAGCAGATGGCCGGCATCGAACTCAATCACGTGCCGTACAAAAGCATACCGCCGGCGCTGGCCGATGTGATCAGCGGCCAGATCAACATGGTTTATGCCGACATGGTCAACGGCGCGCCGCAGGTCAAATCGGGAAAACTGCGCGGACTGGGCGTCACCTCCCGCAAGCGCGACCCGCTGCTGCCCGACGTGCAGGCCATTGCCGAGACGGTGAAGGATTTCGAATTGATCGCCTGGTTCGCGATGTTCGCGCCCGCCGGCACGCCGCAACCCATCGTCGACCGCCTCGCCGCCGAGGCGGAAAAAATTCTTGCGCGCAGCGATGTGCGCGAACGTTTTGCGGTGCTCGGCATCCAGGTTGATCCGATGAAACCCGTGGAGCTGGGCAAGTTCCAGAAAAGCGAACTGGAAAAATGGGCGCGGCTGGCGAAAGCCGCCAACATCATTCCCGAGTAACCACCATAAAATACATAGCGGAGAAATGCAGTGACTCAACCTTTGGACGGCGTACGCATCCTCGACCTGAGCTCGGTCGTGATGGGCCCTTTTGCCACCCAGTTGCTCGGCGACCTCGGTGCCGACATCGTCAAGGTTGAGTCTCCCGACGGCGATATCCTGCGCCATGTTGCACCGATGCGGCATCCGGCGATGGGCCACATTTTCCTGCATCACAACCGTAACAAGCGCTCGATAGTGCTCGACCTGAAAAAACCCGAAGGACTGGGCGCGCTGCACAAAATGATCAAGACCGCGGATGTGCTGTTCTACAACGTGCGGCCGCAGGCGATGAAGCGGCTGAAGCTGTCTTACGAGGAAGTCGCCGCGATCAATCCGCAGATCATTTACGTCGGCGCCTATGGTTTCAGCCAGCGCGGCCCCTATGCCGCGCAGCCGGCCTATGACGACCTGATCCAGGGCATGTCGGCGATGCCGGCGCTGTTCCATGAAGCCGGCGCGTCTTCGCCGCGGTATGCACCGCTGGCGATTGCCGACCGCATCACCGGGCTCGCCGCCGTCAACGCAATGACCACCGCGCTGTTCGCGCGCAGCCGCACCGGCAAGGGCCAGTCGGTCGAAGTGCCGATGTTTGAAACCGTCACCCAGATGGTGCTCGCCGACCACATGGGCGGCTACACCTTCGATCCGCCGGAAGGCCCTTACGGCTATGCGCGCATGCTGGCGCATGACCGCGCGCCGTACAAAACCAGTGACGGCTATATGTGCGTGCTGATTTACAACGACAAACACTGGCGCGCCTTTTTCAAATTGATCGGCCAGGAAGCGATGTTCGAAACCGATCCGCGCTTCAGCAGTCACGGGGCGCGTTCGCGCAACATCGCCGAGGTCTATGCCTTCGCCGCCGAACATCTGAAACTGCGTACCAACGCGGAATGGGAAAACCTGCTGCGCGAAGCGGACATTCCGTCGGCGCCGATGAAATCCGTCGGCGACGTGCTCAATGATCCCCATCTCGCCGCCACCGGATTCTTCAAGCAAACCGTGCATCCCAGTGAAGGCAAGCTGCTCGAAATGGCGCTGGCCAGCCATTGGTCGGGGGCCGATGAAATGCCGCACCGTCCGGCACCACGGCTGGGTGAACACAGCGCGGAGATCCTTCGCGAAGCCGGTTACGATGATGCGGAAATCCAGACACTCGCCGCCGCAGGAGCCACCAAACTCGCCTGAGACCGCAATACTTCAGCCCCTGCGGGCAACAAAAAACGGCGTGCCCGATCGGGTCACGCCGTTTTTGTTGCCGCTGACGCCGACTTGTTACGTCGACTCAGTACGTCGACTCAATACGCCAGCTTCAGCTTGTCGAGCTGCTCCTTTGTCACCGCCGGCACATCGCCGCGCGCAGCCCAGCGGTTGAGGTTCCAGCCGCCCTCACCCAACCACGCCTTGAACAGCGCCAGATTCTTCTGCCGTTCCTGATCGTCGCCGCCGAGGTAACGATACATGTTGCCGGGTTTGCTGCCGGGGCTGGCCTTGCCGTCATCCAGCCGGCGCTGAATGGCGCCGGTTTCGGGATAGGCGATGTGGGTGATCAGCAAAGGATAGGAGTCCATGCGCGGACCGGTCTTTTCCTTGGTGAACTTTTCTTCCTGCTTCTTGAATTCCTTAAACAGCGGCGTACCCTCGCCATGGCATTCAGAACAAAACTCCTTGAAAACAGGCGCGATGTCCTTGGTATAGGTCACGTTTTGCGCGAGCGCGGGGGCAGTGATTGCAGCAGCAACTGCAAGTGCGGTAATGAGTTTTTTCAACATGGCGTTTTCCTTCTTCTGATCATTATTGTTGTTTCGGCACCATCGCAGCAAACGGTGAACCGATGGCTCCGACTTGCAGCCATTATCAAAGTCGTCAGGGCAGGAAATTTGATGCAACGCAAGCCGCGGTGAATTAGTCCTCCGGACTCCGCAACCGGGAAAATTTAATTCAATAAAATCAACTACTTGAAAATAAGAGCCTGGGCAGCCAAACCTTCAACTCGACCGCTGCATGACCTTGAACATCGCCCAGTCGAAATCCTCGCCACCTTCGGCAAGACGCGACGGCATCAGCAGATAAGGCTTGTTGTTGACGACCATGTCGATGCTGTCGCGCGAGTTGTAAATGCCTTCGCGCAAGACCACGCCGACTTCGCCGTTGCTGTCGGGTGTGGTGGCCAACAGCAGCGCTGAATCGGTGGGTTCGGAGGAAGACGACGCAAACATGCCAGCCGATTTGCCGATGCGCACCGGAATGGCCAGCTTGGACAGCAGCTGGATGCCGACGCGGCGCTGCTGGTGTTCATCGCGGCTCACCCGGCGGATGATGCCGATGCCCCAGTGTTTGGCGACTTCGGTTTTGACGCCGATCAGCGCACCGACACGCACCCAGTCGCTTTTGGCGGCGGGAATAATCGCGCCATATCCGCCGTCGCTGACATTTTCGACAATCCAGCTCTCGGCGGTATTTTCAGCCTCGCCCGGATCGCTGAAATCCAGCGCGTCGCTGTTCACGGGATCGAGCGCGCCGAGAATTTCCGCCATGCCGTGGAGCACGGTCATCCGCGTCGCGGTCGGCCGGCGCTGAGCGCTGCGCGCCGGCGCATCATCGGACCAATAAGAGATCAAGTGGCGCAATACCGGCAGCACCGTATCGTTGTCATACACGCCGCCGAGATGCACATCCGACGGAATCGCACCGGTCTCGCGGATCACCGATTCAACACGGGTCAGTTGCGCGAGGGCGTCACCAGCGCCAAAAAAACGCGCCGTCGGTGACGAATGCAGGGTGCCACCGATCACCCGGAACGGCGGTTTGCCATTGGCAATGTCGAAACAATAACCGCAGCCGGAACCAGGCTCGCGCGCGATGCGAAAGCCGGGGGAAAAATGTGCCACCGCGCGTTCGGCGAGCTCCTGGTGCATGGGGCTCAAGCCGTCGGTCGATGATGCGCTGAGCATCACCGCCTTCAGAAACTCCTGGTGTACCGAACCGCCGCCATGCGATCCGGGATAGATCGCCACCGTGCTTGCGGCAAACCCGGTGGCTTCGGCGAACTGATAGAGCCGTCCGATGTCAGACCACACTTGCGGATCGACCGGACCATAACGCACCAGCACCCATTTCAGCTGCAGCGTCAGCGCACGCAAGGCGCGCGCCACGATGATCGGCAGGTTTTTGCGGATTGCGGTGCCGCCGGTCTGCGTGTTATCAAACCGCGCCACGCATTCGAGATACGCCTCGCTCAACGCTTTACAGAACGTGAAGCTGCTGGCCCACAGCCGGTTTTCCTGGAATTTTTGCTGGCGTGCCGTTGCAAAATAATCCTGGCCCAGCTTGCGCTGGTGACTCTTCGCCGCCGCGTCGAGCAGATCAATGTTCTCGAACAGGCGGTCAACCTTGAAGGCCTTGGTATCACGCAGGCTTTCCAGCCATTGCGTGATATCGGCCAATGCCTTCAACGGATCCGCAGGCAGTTCGGCAATGATCTCCCTGGCCTTTTTGATATCGGCCATCTGGTGATCAACCTTGTTCCCGGTCAGAAAACTGAGCATCACATTCCCCTGGCTATTGCCGCCGCCCCATACAGCGGCAGACGTGGTTTTTTGAAAATCCTGTTCAAATCGTGCCCCGGCCGTCGTGCAGCGCCGCATTGCGCCCGCGTTCTGCGTCGATACCCGACAGTAGCAGCAAGCCCGCGACAAAATAAGCGCCAGTCAGCAAAATCGCCAACCGGTGATCACCACCGGTCAGCCACGACACCACACCATAGCTCAGCGGGCCGAGGATGGAGGAACATTTGACCGCCAGCCCCCACAGGCCGAAAAACTCGGCCTGTCGTCCCGGCGGGCTGAAATAGCCAACCAGCGCGCGGCCCGCCGACTGGCTGGAACCGAGGCACAGGCCGACACCATTCGCCGCCAGCCAGAACACCGCCGCGTCCGTCGCGCGCCAGGCCAGTAATACGGTAACAACCCAGCACACCAGAATAATCCCGATCGCGCGCACATGGCCCGCGCGATCCTGCAGATAACCGAACAGCAGGGCACCGATCGCCGCGGTCACGTTGACCACAAGAATCAGCAATATCGTGTCGCGCGTGGTGAAACCCATCGCCTGCTGGGCATAAATCGCCGCCAGCGCGATCACCGTCTGAATGCCCGCTTGGTAAAAAGTCAGGCAAATCAGAAAACGGCGCAGGTCGCGATAGCGATGGGCGGTGCGCAGGGTTTCCGCCAGTCCGGCAAATGCTGCGCAGATCGAAACGCTGGTACCTGTCTGCGGCTGCGCGCGTTCGCGCAGGAACAGGAACGTCGGCAAACTGGCCAACGCAAATATCAGCGCCGTAATCAGCATGGTCACCGGCACGAACGCGGTGGCCGGCTCGCCCGCGCCCTGTGCATGACTGACATAGGCGAGGCACAGGCCCAGCGCCGCCAGCCCGCCGAGATAACCCAGCCCCCAGCCCCAACCCGAAACGCGCCCCAGCGCCTCGCCGCGGGCGATCTCCGGCAAAAAAGCGGCAATCAGGTTTTCACCGGAACCGAAGAAAAAATTCGATACGATGATCAGCGCAATCGCCAGCGCGACATCGCCCTGCCCGATCAACGCCAGCGCTGCGGTAAAAGCCACGCAACCGAAGGTGGTGGCGGCCAGCAGGCGTTTTTTTGCGGCATGGGCATCCGCCCAGGCGCCGAGCAGCGGCGCAGTGAGCATGATCAGCGCATAGGAGACCGCCAGTGCCGCGGTCCACGCAAACGTCGCCCACGGCGCGTTGCCCGCCACCTCGGCGACAAAATAGGCGCTGAACACCGCGGTGATGACCACCGTGGTGTAGCCCGAGTTGGCAAAGTCATACATCGCCCACGACCACAACTCGCGCGGCCGCACGCCGGCTGCCAGACCGCTGGCGACCGGTTCCGTCACTGCTTGCGAACCGTCATGGCTTGCGAAGAACGGATTGCAGCGGCACGCCTGGCCTGAACCATCGGCGGCAGCATCCGGCATAACCGGATACCGGTACACCACACCACCAATCCGAAAAATACCGCCAGCACAATCAGCAACACGCTCATGATCATTCTCCTTGCCTGGTACTTCCCTTACAACTGCGAGCAACTCCCGTACCCGACGCCCACCACGACCAGCGCACGGCTAAGCCGGACAGGCGGTATTCAGTCGCCATGATCCGTCGAATTCCGGACGTTGTCGGCGATTCTCCGGCGTGAACTTTTGCACAGGTTCAACGGCACCCGGCCGTCTCCGCGCAGAGACAAAAAATTTATTGCAAAACAGGGGCTTGGCAACCGCAACCATGGGCTGTCGGGGATTGGCGACAAAGCGCTGCTGAAATATTACTCCAAGCCATTGATTTTATTGATAATTATTTCTGGCACGCGATCTGCTCTTTAAATGACGAGATTAGCTTCCTCCGAGCAGGTCGCACCGCAAAGAACCCCTGTTTACCCCGGCGCGAGCCGGGGTTTTTTTTGATTGATCCACCACCTCAGGTGGCGGCGTCCAGGCGCTTCAGCACAATACGATTGCGCCCCCCCTGTTTGGCCTCATACATCGCTTGATCTGCCAGGCGAACCAGTTGTTCAGCACTTTGCGTATTTTGATGGCTGCACACCACACCCACCGACACCGTGATCACCCCCAGTTCTTGACCGTTATAGCTGAGGCGCAGAGCTGCCACTTCGCGGCACAATTCCTCGGCGCGCGCCGCGGCGACCTCTTCGCCGGATTCGGGCATCACAATGACGAATTCCTCCCCGCCATAACGCGCGACGACGTCGGAACCCCGCACCACCTTGCGTGTGACGTGCGCAATATTCCTGAGTACCAGGTCTCCAGCCGCATGACCCCAGCGGTCGTTGAGCTGCTTGAATAAATCGATATCGAACAGCAGCACACTGAGCGTTGCCTGTTTGCGTTGGGCACGCATCAGTTCCGCTTCGAGCCGCTCCCACAGGTAACGCCGGTTCGGCAGGCCGGTCAGCTGGTCGGTGACAGCCTGTTCATTGAGTTGAAGCATCGCCTGCTTGAGTTTGTCCTCACGCACCGACAATTCCTCGGCCATCATATCCAGAGCGCCTCCCAGACGGGCCAGTTCGTGACTGCCCGCCATCCCGGTACGCGCGCTGAAATCTCCCGATCGCACCTTCTCCGCCATGTCCAGCAATACGCGAAACGGACGCAGCACGAGGACATTGGCGCCGAACCAGATCACCAAAAACATCAACAACAACAACAACCCCGCCCCGACCAGCATGCGCAGCTGTACCCGGTTCGCCTCGGCGTAGATTATCGACTCCGGTGAACTGACCATGACCCGTATCGGGGATATGCCATCGGGATTGTTGCCGACACTTTCTACAGCAAAAATTTGCCTGACGCCGCCCGGGACGGTAGCCGTGAACATGCCACTGTCCATGGCAAATGCCTGCTTGAGCACCACCGGGTCTGATATTTTTTCGCCGATCCGGTAAGACGAACCGGGGTAATGCGCGAGTATGATGCCGTTGCGGTCGACAATGGTCATTACATGACCGTCCGCAGCATCCATTTGACGCATCGCGCCCCGTTCGGCAAATTTCGCAAGATCCAGCGCCACGTTCAGCACGGCCAGCAACTTGCCGTTGGCGTCCATCACCGGATAGCCAAAATTCAGCCCATGCCGCTTGGTCGCGCGCCCGATCTGGTGCTCGCCGATGGCAAATTGGCCGCTTTCCGCTGCAAGCCGGTAATACAGTCTGTCACTCAGATCGACCCTGCTATCGGGATCAACCGAATTGCAGAATAGCTTGCCATCGGGCAGGATCAAACCGATGGAGTGGTAACGTGATGCATTCGACTGCTGCAAGACCCTTAAAAAATCATGGCAGCGCCGGGGATCGCTCAGCAGTGGACTGACATTACCGGACAAGGCGTAAAGGAATTGCTGGGCGCTTTCAATAAGTTGCGCCGGATGCCTCGCTGTGAGTTCGGCAATCAGCCGCAGATGCCTGCGCTCGTCGTCCTCGGCCTCGTTGCGCAGCTGCAGCACCACATAAAGCACCAGAACAAACATCAGCAGTGTGTAGACCAGCAAGACCAGCAGAATGCGCGTGCGGGCATTAATATTCTGGAACATTCAGCCCCCGGGTTCGACCGTACCGAGGCCGCGGACTGGCCCCCATACCGTCCTTGTTATCGTGCCGTCAGACTATCAGCGCCGGCTACTGGAACCTAGGTTAAAAGAGGCTATTTTCGGTTTCTTTAACCAGGATCAAATTTGCGCCACCGCAATGCCGCGCCAACGCCTCTCAGCGGGGGTTGATCGGGGTCAGCCGGGCGCAATCGAGGAGGTTCTCCAGCCAGGCACCGTTACCGAAAAGCGCCGCCTCACCCTGTGGCCGGCCGATCAACTGCAATCCCAGCGGCAAACCCGAGGACGTAAAACCGCCGGGCATCGCCAGCACCGGACAGGCGGTCATCGTTACTGCATAGGTCAGCACCAGCCAGTTCATGTAACCGGAGAAGGCCACCCCATCCCAGCTCTCGGGATAACGCCAGTTCACATCAAAAGGCGGACATAACGTCGCCGGGCAGATCAGCGCATCGTATTTTTCGAAAAACGCTGCAGCACGGCGAATGATTTCGCCTTGTGCAATTTCGGCGGCAACCACATCAGTCAGCTTGAGGCCGAGGCCAAACTCGATGTTCTCGACGACTTCCGGTTTCAACACGCCGCGGTATTTCGCCAGCAGCGGCGCTACGCGGGCAATATAGACGGCCCCGCGCAAAGTCAGGAAATTGGCACCCGCGTCATTAAGATCGGGATGCGCCTCTTCGACCTCGACGCCTTCCGCAGCGAGCTTTTCCGCAATGGCATTGATGCCGGCGCGCACATCGCGATCGACCACCGGCGCGATGCCGAGGTCGGTGCTGACGGCGACGCGGCGCGGACGTTCGGGACGGGCCGCGCATTGCGCAAACGATGGCAGCGGTTCGCGCGGCGACAGCGGATCGCGGGCATCAAATCCGGCTTCGGCATCAAACATCAACGCCACATCGGCCACCGTGCGCGCCATCGGTCCTTCGACCGACAGCGGGTTAAACGGCTGTTTCTGCAACCGCGCAACCCGCCCCGGGCTCGGCCGCAGCCCGCTGATCGAACAAAACGCCGCCGGCGTGCGGATGCTGCCGCCGAAATCATTGCCGGTCGCCAGCCACACCTGCCCCGCCGCCAGCGCCGCGGCGCTGCCGCCGGAAGAACCGCTCGCGCTCATCCGCGTGTCCCAGGGATTGCGCGTCGCACCGAACACGTCATTGAACGTATTCCCGCCCGCAGCAAATTCCGGCAGATTGGTTTTGCCGACAATGATCGCGCCGTGCGCTTCCAGCCGCTGCACTACCGGATCGGAACCCGCTGCAATGCGGTTTTCATAAACGCGCGAACCCGAGGTGCAGCGCACGCCCTCGACATCGGTGTTGTCCTTCACCGCAATCGGCAGGCCGTGCAGAAAACCCGCCGCATGGCCGGAACGCGAACTGCTCATCAGTCGCCGCGCATGCGCGCGCGCGCGTTCAAAACACAGCGTCACCATGGCATTGATTTGCGGATTGGTGTCGGCAATGCGCGCTTCGGCTGCATCCAGCATTTCCAGTGGCGTCACCTCGCCCCCGGCCAGTTTGGCCACCGCTTCGGTGGCAGTCCATTTTATGAATTCATGCATTACCACTCCCCGCTGTGCCGCGTGTTTGTTGCCCAGTATAGCGGCCGGAACCGGCACGGACGTGATAGGCTTTCGCTCCCCGCATTTGACACAAAACAGTTCAGGAATCCTCCCATGACGGCCAAATCCGCCACCCGCCCACTGATGCAGACCGGCGCGCAAATCCTCGTCGACTCACTGATCACCCACGGCGCCAGTCTCGGCTTCGGTGTGCCCGGCGAGTCGTACCTCGCGGTGCTGGATGCGATCTACGAGCGCAGCGACGAATTCAAATTCGTCATCTGCCGGCAGGAAGGCGGCGTCACCAACATGGCCGACGCCTACGGCAAACTCACCGGCCAGCCCGGCATCGCCTTCGTCACCCGCGGACCGGGCGCAACCAATGCCTCGATCGGCGTGCACACCGCGCATCAGGATTCGACGCCGCTGATCCTGTTCATCGGCCAGGTCGGCAACGACGTTGTCGAACGCGAAGCGTTCCAGGAAATCGATTTCCGCCGCATGTTCGGCCCGATGTGCAAATGGGTGGCGCAGATCGACCGCGCCGACCGCGTCGCCGAATACATCAGCCACGCCTTCCATGTCGCGACCTCGGGCCGCCCCGGCCCCGTGGTGCTGGCACTGCCCGAAGACATGCAGACCGAAATGGCGCCGACCTCGAAAGCCGCGCGTTACCAGCGCGTCGCCGCGAATCCCGGCGAGTTCGACATGCACAAGCTGCGCGACCTTTTGGGCAAGGCGAAAAAACCGCTGATGATGGTCGGCGGCGGCGGCTGGACCAAACAGGCCAGCGAAGACATCCTCGCCTTTGCCCGCGCCTTCAACCTGCCGGTGTGCGCGTCGTTCCGCTGTCAGGATCTGGTCGACAACCGCGACCCGCATTACGTCGGCGACGTTGCCGTCGGCCTCAATCCAAAACTCGCCGAACGCATCAAGACCTGCGACCTGATGCTGGTCGTCGGCGCGCGGCTCGGTGAATGGACCACTGCCAATTACACGCTGTTCGACATTCCGCGTCCGGTGCAGAAGCTGGTGCATGTGCATGCCGGCGCCGAAGAACTCGGCCGCGTCTATCAGGGTGAACTGCTGATCAACAGCGGCATGCCGGAGTTCGCCGCGGCTGCGAAAAAACTGGCACCGGTAAAACCGGCCTGGGATGCGTGGACCAAAGAAGCGCGCGCCGACCTCGAAGCGTGGCAGCAGCCGGTGAAAGTGCCGGGCAAGCTCAACATGAGCGAAGTGATGGTGTTCCTCCGGAAGCGCCTGCCGCCGGAAACCATTGTCACCAACGGCGCCGGCAACTTTGCGATCTGGGTCCATCGTTTCTACCCCTACCCCGGTTTCCGCACCCAGCTCGCACCGACCAGCGGCGCGATGGGTTACGGCGTGCCGTCAGGGGTCGCCGCAAAAATCACCCATCCGAAACGCCCGGTGATTTCGTTCTCCGGCGATGGCTGTTTCCTGATGAACGGCCAGGAACTCGCCACCGCCGCGCAATACGACGCCAAGGTGATTTTTATTGTCGTCAACAACGGCATGTTCGGCACCATCCGCATGCACCAGGAACGCGATTTTCCGGAACATGTCAGCGGCACGCAGCTGAAGAACCCGGACTTCGCCGCGCTCGCACGCGCCTACGGCCTGCACGGCGAGATCGTCGAAAAAACCGAAGACTTTGAAGCCGCGTTTGAACGTGCGTGGTCGGCGAAAACCGCGGCGCTACTGGAACTGCGCGTCGATCCCGATGCGATCACGCCGCGCACCACTTTGTCGGCGATCCGCGCTGAAGCCAAGAAAAACAAAAAAGGTTAAAAGCAAAAGCCAGCCACAGAGGATTCTTTTTAATACCCCCTTGAGGGGTACACAGAGAGCACAGAGAAAACCCACGCCATGGACGACCTCACCGAGAAGATCATTGGCGCGGCCATTGAAGTGCACCGGATTCTAGGTCCGGGCCTTCTCGAATCCGTTTATGAGAAGCCCTGTGCAGGGAATTCGAATTGAGAGAAATTTCGTTTGCCAGACAAGTCGCCGTTGATATCGAATACAAAGGGAAAATAATATCGGGGCAACGGATCGACCTCATCGTGGATAACAGCGTAGTCGTAGAACTCAAATCGGCCAGAATTCTTCCCGAGATTGCCTCCACCCAAACACTGTCCTATCTGAGAGCAACAGGTTTAAAGCGTGCGTTACTAATCAATTTTGGCAACAACCGTTTGACTGATGGGATTAAACGCTTTTCTCTGTGATCTCTGTGCCCTCTGTGGCTAAGCTTTTTACTTTTGTTCATTTCAACTCTATGGCTAAAGGTTTTTATGGTTTTGTTCCTGAACGAAGACAATGTCAAAGAACTGATTACCATGCCGCTCGCGCTGGAGCAGGTTGAGCGCGCGCTGAAGGATCGAGCCCTCGGACGCGCGACCGATGTGCCGCGGGCGCGCATCCAGACACCGTTTGGCATCCAGCATGTGCTGCAGGCCTCGGCGCCGGAACTGGGATACATCGGTTTCAAGTACTACTACACCGCCATTGGCGGCCGTAAATCGTTTTACGTGCATCTGCTCAACATGAAGACCGGCCTGCTCGAAGCCATCGTCGAAGCGGTGTGGCTGGGCATGGTCCGCACCGGCGCGGCCAGCGGCGTTGCGGCGAAGGCGCTGGCCAATCCCGGCGCCTCGGTGCTGGCGCAGATCGGCGCCGGCTTCCAGGGCATGGGTCAATTGGAAGCCGTGGTCACCGCACTGAACATCCGCGAAGCGCGCGTCTATGCAAGAACCCGCGACAAACTCGAAGCCTGGTGCAAAAAAATGGGCGACAAGCTGGGCATTCCGGTGATCGCTGCGGCATCCGGCCCCGAAGCCATCAACGGCGCGCAGGTCGTCAACATCATGACCAAATCAACGACGCCGGTGATCGACGGCGACTGGCTGCAGCCGGGGCAACATGTCAATGCGGCAGGATCGAATGCATTGTCGCGGCGTGAGATCGATGGCAAAACCGTCGCACGCAGCACACTGATCACCGTCGATTCGCGCGGCACCGCCCGCAACGAATGCGGCGATCTGCTGCCCGCGGTTGAAAACGGCTTGCTGAGCTGGGAATCGCTGACCGAAATCGGTGACGTGCTCACCGGCAAGGTGCCGGGACGCGCGTCAAAACAAGACATCACGCTGTATGAATCGCATGGCATGGCCATCCAGGATATCTACACCGCGGTGAAACTGGTTGAACTGGCGCGGGCGCGCAAGGTCGGCACCGAATTGCCGATGTAAACGTAACTATTTGTTTTTATTGGTATTTTATGACAACTTCAAGTGATGTGATCGGTTTTGTAGGCATCGGCGCGATGGGCACGCCAATGGCAAGCAACCTCGCACGCGCGGGATACAAAGTGACGGTGTTTGACCTCGAAGCCGCGCGCACCGAAAAACTGGCGCGGGAACCGGGCGTCGCCGTGGCCGCCAGCCTCGCCGATCTCGGTGCAGCCGCCGACATCATCATCACCATGCTGCCCGACGGCAAAGCCGTACGCAGCGCATTGTGTGGTGACAACGAATCGTTCAAAAACTGCATCCTCGAACGCGCCAGAAAGAACACGCTGGTCATCGACATGAGTTCGTCGTCACCGATGGGTACGCGCGAACTGGGCGACGTGCTGACCCGACGCGGCCTGCAGTTCATTGACGCACCGGTATCGAATGGCGTCAAAGGCGCAGAGGCGGCAACGCTATCGATCATGGTCGGCGGCGACAAGGCCCTTTTTGAACACGTCAAACCGATGCTCGAAAAAATGGGCAAGCAGATTTATTACGCCGGTCCACTGGGCGCCGGCCATGCCATCAAGGCACTCAATAATTATGTCTCCGCCGCCGGATTGATTGCCGCCTGCGAAGCCATGCACGCCGGCCAGGCCTTCGGTATCGATCCGAACGTGATCGTCGACATCATTAATACGTCGAGCGGCATGAACAACACGACCAGGAACAAGTGCAAACAGTACATGCTCTCCGGCGCCTATAACGCCGGCTTCTCCGCCGGCCTGATGGCCAAGGACGTGCGCACCGCACTTGAAATCGCCGAGGCGATGCACACTTCAACGGCGTTCGCCAAACCGACGGCCGAAGTGTGGAATGCAATGGAAAAAAAGCTGGGCTTCATCGCCGACCACACCGAGATGCACCGCTTTCTGTCGAAGACGGATCGCTGAGTCCGATGCGATTGCATCATGAATAACTGGCAAGGCACTGCTGAAGGCGATTGGGAAACCGTTCAACAGGAACTCGCCACGGCGTATCTGAGCGACGGCCTGCCGCTGGTGCCACCGACCGCAGTACGCGTCAATGCGATGCTCGCCGCCAACGGCTACAAGTCTGACGAGGAAATCGCACTGGTCGCGCCGAGTTTTGCGATGGCCACTGCCGGAGATATTGCGATCTGCGCTGTCATGGCCGGTTGCAAACCCGAATATTTCCCGGTGCTGGTGGCTGCAACGGATGCGCTGGTCGATCCGCACTTCAATTTACTGGGCGTCGCCACCACAACCGGATCGGCGACCCCCGTTTACATCGTCAGCGGCCCGATCACTGAACAGATTGGACTCAATGGCGCCGCCAACGCACTGGGTTCGGGCCATCGTGCCAACGCCACCATCGGCCGCGCGATGACGCTGATTTTGCAGAATGTCTGCGGCGCCAAGCCCGGCGAACTCGACATGGCGACGTTGGGACAGCCCGCCAAATACGCCTGCTGTTTTGCCGAAAATACAGATCACAATCCGTGGACACCGCTGCATGTCGAACGCGGCTTTGCCGCCGGGGCCGGCGTGGTCACCGTGGTCGGTATCGCCGGAACAGTGGAAGTCAACGATTCAGACAGCCAGACCGCAGCCGACATGGCGCAGACTTTTGCGCAGTCGATGTTGATTGCCGGTGTCGCCGGCGGCTCCGGGCTTCTCGGCGGCGGCGAACCGTTGTGCATCCTGCCGCCGGAATGGGTGGAGATGTTTCACCGCGAAGGCTGCGACAAACAGAAAACCAAGGCGGCCATCTGGGAACGCGCCTGGCTGCCCGTTGAAAAACTGGCACCGGCAATGCGCACCCGACGCATGGCTGCGGGGGGCGACCCTTCGGCAAACATCATCCGTGTCGCCGAAAAGCCCGATGACCTGATGATTGTGGTGGCCGGGGGCGTTGGCCGCAAGGCCGCCTACGCGCCAACCTGGGGCGGCACCACCAAAGCCATCAGCCGCGAAATCAAAAAACGGGGCTGAACTGCCGCTTCAGTCGAGGGAAGCCAGCGCCGTCACGTAACACGCCGACGCTTCTTCGGCAGAGGTCGCACTGAATTCAAGATCGCGCACCAGTCCGTCACGCAGACCGTAAACCCAGCCATGCACGGTCAGATCCTGGCCGCGCTCCCATGCATCCTGCACCATGGTCGTCTGGCAGACATTGGCGACCTGCTCGATGACATTGAGTTCGCACAGACGGTCGCCACGGGCAGCTGAATCATTCAACGCCCGCAGACGCGACTCGTGTTTCTGCCGCACATCCTGCACATGGCGCAGCCAGTTGTCGCTCAAGCCGATGCGGTCGCCGCGCAATGCTGCGCCGACACCGCTGCAGCCGTAATGGCCGACCACAATGATGTGTTTGACCTTGAGCACATCCACCGCAAACTGGATCACCGACAGACAGTTAAGATCGGTGTGGGTCACCACGTTGGCGATGTTGCGATGGACGAACAGTTCTCCCGGAAGCAGATCGACGATGTCGTTGGCCGGAACACGGCTGTCGGAGCAGCCGATCCACAGAAATTCGGGCGATTGCTGGCGCGCGAGCTTGCTGAAAAACTCCGGGTCCTGGCGGCGGATGCGCTCCGACCAGACTCGGTTGCTGTCAAAGAGGTGCTGGAGTTTTTTCACGGGAAAATACGCGGAATCAGATCAGTTACCGATCCGCATTTTCTCATACCCCGCATAACGGACAGCAGATCAATCGACGCGTACGCCGGAATCCTTGACCACTTTCGCCCATTTGGTGAATTCGGCGCGCAGATAATGGGCAAATTCCTCCGGCGTATTGCCACGGATTTCGAAGGCGTCCTGGGCAAACCGCTGGCGCAGATCGGGCTGGTTGAGCGCAATACGGGCGTCGGCATTGATCTTGCGGATCAGCGCCACCGGCGTCGCTTTCGGCGCCAGCAGGCCGTACATGTTGTCGACCTCGAAGCCGGGATAACTTTCGGCCACCGTCGGCACATTGGGCAGCACGTCGAGGCGCTTCAGGCTGGTCACCGCAATCGGCACCAGCTTGCCACTGCGCGCCAGCGCCACCACCGGCGGCACTGCGGTAAAGCCCAGCCGCACTTCACCGCCAAGCAGCGCGGTCATCGCCGGTCCGGCACCTTTGTACGGCACGGCCTGGATATTGGCCTTGGTGATGTTGCGGAACAGTTCACCCGACAGATGCCCTGCGGTGCCGATGCCGGGGGATGCGAAGGGGATCGGCGCGATCTTCGACTGCTGCAGAATGTCCTGCATCGAATTGACCGCCGTGTACGACGGATGGCGGGAGACCACCGTGGCCGACACGCCGGCGAGGATGATCGGCGCGTATTCCTTGAACGGGTCGTAACCGGGATTCTTGTAGAGACTGGGATTACTGATGAATACCGAAGTCGTCAGCAGCAGCGTATAGCCATCAGGGAGCGACTGGCCGACCAGTGCGGTGCCGATATTGCCGCCGGCGCCGCCGCGGTTGTCGACCACCACCGGCTGCCTCCACTGCTCGGAGAGTTTCTGCGCGATCAGCCGCGCCGCAAGGTCTGCCGGACCGCCTGCGGCAAACGGCACCACCACCCGTACGGGTTTTTCCGGGTACGCCGCTTGCGCAGGCACCAGCACCACACTCAACAGGCCGCCGGCAATCAACGCCGCAATCTTCGATGCCAATTTCATGTTGTTCTCCCCTGAATGATTTTTTTGTCAGCTGCCGAGTTCCGGCGCGATCTGGCGCATCACCGCATAAAGCGCATTCTGTGCTTCGAAACCGATGCCTGGACGATCTGGCAAACGCAGATAACCGTCTTCGACTTTCGCATCATCGGCAAAACCGGCAAACATGCCGAACACCCCCGGATAGGCCTCGCAGCCGCCGAGGCTGAAACCGCCGACGATGTGCAGCGTCATCTGGTTGCCGCCGTGCGGAAACACCGAAGCGGCAGACCAGCCACGGTCCTTCAGCATCGCCAGCGTGCGTGCGAACTGCGCGATGCCGTACGACTGCGGCACGTCGATCTGGATGATGTCGCGGTCGGAACGCAGGCCGCCGAAGGTAATCAGGTTGCGCACGTCCTGGGTCGAGAACAGGTTCTCGCCGGTGCCGATCGGTGATTCATAAATCGCCGCGACTTCGGCCAGCAGCGCAAAATCCAGCGGATCGGTCGGCTCCTCGAACCAGCGCAGTTTGTAGGGTGCGAGCGCTTGGGCGTAGGTCAGCGCGCGTTCGCGATCAAAACCGGCATTGGCATCGACGGCCAGATTGCTGCTGTCGCCCATTAACTTGAGTGCGGCTTCGAGACGCGCGAGGTCTTCCGGTATCGAAGCGCCGCCGACCTTGATTTTCATCGTGCGGTAACCCTGCTCCAGCTTGTCGCGGATTTCCGCGAGCAATTCGGGTATGCCCTTGCCCGGCGCATACCAGCCGCCACCGACATAACAGGGAACACGGTCTATCTTGTTGTTTTTATTATATTTTTCCGCGATAGCCCGGTGCAGCGGCTGGCCGGCAATCTTGGCGATGGCATCCCAGCACGCCACTTCAATAGTGCCGATGGCCACCGAGCGTTCGGTGTGACCGCCGGGTTTTTCCCGGCGCATCATCACCGCGAGAATTTTTTCCGCATCGAAATTATCACCCGCGGCATTGAGCAAGGCTTCAGGCCGCTCCTTGAGGATGCGCGGAATAAATCGTGCGCGCATCTGCGCGCCGCAGGCATAACGTCCGGTGGAATTGAAGGCGAAACCGACCACCGGTTTGCCGTCGCGCACCACGTCGGTGACCACGGCGACCACGGATGTGGTCATCTCGCTGAAATCAAATACGGCATTGCGCAGATCCGATTTCAGCGCGATCGACGTCTCGCGGATGTCAGTGATGCGCATGCGAGACGCTCTGAATCAGCAAAGCCGGGTCAATTGACCTTGATACCGGCGGCCTGCACCACCTTGGTCCACTTCTCCACTTCGACTTTCACCTGTGCGGCAAATTCCGCCGGCGAACTGCCGATGATGTCAAAACCGAGGCCTTCGACACGTTCCTTGAAATCGGGGATCGTGATCATTTTTGCAACCTGTGCATGCAATTTGCTGACGATGGCCTTGGAGGTGCCGGCCGGCGCGAGCAGGCCCTGCAGCGTGTCCGATTCCTGCCCCTTGAAGCCGACCTCGGCCATGGTCGGTACAAAATCAATCGTTGCCGAACGTTTGGCGCCGGTGACGGCTATGCCGCGCAACCGCCCCCCCTTGATGTGCGGTGTGGTCGGCGGCAGCGCCGTGCAGCCGATCTGCACCTGATTGGCGACCACGGCACCGACGGCCGGACCGGCGCCGCCGAAGGGTACGGTGATGAAATCGAGTTTGGTCGTCATCTTCAGCAACTGCGCCGCCAGATCAGGCGTGGTGCCGATGCCCGGCGTGGCCACCGAAAACTTTTTCGGGTCCGCCGTCACCAGTGTCAGCAGTTCCTTCATTGTTTTCGCCGGGATCGACGGATGCACCGTAAACACATTGGGCGAAGCGGCGACATTCGAGATCGGCACAAAACTCTTGTACGGATCGTAGGGTATCGATTTGTACAGCCCCGGATTCACCACAAAGCTCGAACTGACCACGATCAGCGTGTGTCCGTCGGCCGGCGCTGCCGCCGCCAGCCCCATGCCGATGTTGCCGCCGGCGCCGGCGCGGTTGTCCACAACCACCTGATGAGCGAGGCCCTCGGTCAGTTTCTGTGCGACCACGCGCGCAATGACGTCGGTCGGACCGCCGGCGGCGAAGGGCACTATCAGCCGCACCGGTCGGGTCGGGTAATCCTGTGCTGCGGCAGTCAGGTTGCCGAGCACCGCAAGGGCGGCCAGAGCGCCGAATACTTGTTTAAGCTGAATCATCAAGAGTCTCCCGGGTTCGATCAATCTCAATCAGCCGTGGCGCCGGATGCACGCACGACTTTACCCCAGCGTTCCGCCTCGCTGCGAATGAACTTCGCAAACTCGTCCGGCGTGCTGGTCATCGGATCGGTGCCGCGCTGCGACAGCATTTTTTTGGTGGCCGGATCGTTGAGCACTTTGGCCAGTTCTGCATTGAGGCGATTGATGATCTCGCGCGGCGTCGCGGCCGGGGCGAGGATGCCGTACCAGGTATCGACCTTGAACCAGGGCATGCCGGCTTCCGCCACTGTCGGAATTTCAGGCACTGCGCTGTCACGCTTGTCGCCGAGCGCGGCCAGCGCGCGCAGTTTTCCGGCCTTGACGAACGGCGCCGCCGCCGCAGTGCCGATCACCAGTACGTCGACTTCGCCCGAGAGCAGCGCAGTCTGCGCCTGGTTGGCGCCCTTGTGCGGAATCATCGCGATATTCACTTTGTTCTCGGCAATGAAATAACGTGCGCCGAGATCATTGGTGGTGCCCGCGCCGCCGGAACCGAAGTTGAGTTTTCCCGGATTCTTGCGCGCCAGTGCGAGGAATTCCGACAGCGTTTTCGCCGGCACCGAAGGATGAACCACCAGCAGATTGGGAATCGAAGCCACCAGCGAAATCGGCGCCAGATCCTTCAGCGGATCATAGTTGAGCTTTTTGTACAGGCTCGGGCTGATCGAGATCGACGGCGAGCACAGCACGATGGTGTAGCCGTCGGGCGCCTGGCGCACGGTGTACTCCGCGCCGACATTACCGCCGGCACCCGGCCGGTTTTCGGCAATCACGTTCTGACCGATACTCTCACCCAGCTTCTGCGCAATTACCCGGCCGAGGATGTCGGTGCCGCCGCCCGGCGGGAACGGCAGTACCAGCCGGATCGGCCGCGTCGGATAGTTTTGGGTCTGGGCGTGTACCACACCTGCAGCCAGCAATGCAGCGGCACAGGCCGCCACAGCGAATATTCTTTTCATGCTTTCCTCCGGGGAAATTTATTGTGATGGCCGCAGGCGCGGCGCGATATTCCGGATTGTCCATGCAGCGCCTTGTTTGGTCAACGCGCAGAGACAAAACAGGTAAAATGAGCGCCCGATTTATCCCTCTGCTTTCCGTCATGACCGCACCGCGCATCGCACTGATACACGCCACTCCGCTCGCCATTGAGCCCATCGGCAACGCATTCCGCCGGCTGTGGCCGCAGGCGCGCACCACCAATCTGCTGGAAGACTCGCTGGCGCCCGATCTGGCCACCGAGGGCCGCCTGACCGAACGCATGATCGAGCGCTTCCTGACGCTGAGCCGTTACGTGCATGGTTGCGGCGCCGACGCCATCCTTTTCACCTGTTCCGCTTTCGGTCCCGCCATCGAAGCCTGCGCCGCGGCGATGCCGATTCCGGTACTCAAACCCAACGAAGCGATGCTCGACGAGGCGCTGGCTGCCGGCAGCCGCCTCGGATTGATCGCGTCGTTCGGCCCGAGCATTCCCGCGCTCAACGCCGAGCTTGAAGTTATGGCGCGCGCGCGCGGCCAGAACATCACCGTCGCCTCCCGCACCGTGGCGCCGGCATGGACTGCGCTGCAGAATGGCGACGTCGAAACCCACGACCGCCTGGTCGCGGAAGCCGCCGCCGAACTGATGCCTTGCGATGCGCTGGTCCTGGGTCAATTCTCGATGGCCAGCGCCGCACGTAGGATTCCGGTCCGGTCTGACTGTAAGATACTGACCAGCCCGGATTCAGCAGTCGTGCGTCTGAAGCAGGCACTGCAAGCCTGACACAGGCGCTTCTCTTATAACAACAACGGAGGAGCATTCAATGAAAGCAGTCCTGAGTCTGTGCGCAGTTGCGCTGGGATTTTCCGTCATGCCCGCAGCGGCGCAGAACTACCCGTCAAAACCGGTGCGTTTCATCGTACCCTTCGTCCCCGGAGGCCCCACCGACATTCAGGGCCGCATGCTCGGCGACAAACTCGCCCAGCGTCTCGGCCAGCAGGTGCTGATCGACAATCGCGGCGGCGCCGGTGGCAACATCGGCATGGAACTTACCGTCAAGGCGCCGCCCGACGGCTACACCATTGTCATCGCCACCGTCGGCACCTGGGCGGTGAATCCGCACCTCTACAAATTACCGTTCGACGTGGTGAAAGACTTTGCGCCGATCATCCAGATTTCGACATCTCCCGGCGTATTGGTGGTGCATCCTTCAGTGCCGGCCAAATCGGTCAAGGAACTCGTTGCACTTGCCCGGGCACGCCCCGGCGAACTCAACTACGGTTCATCGGGCGTCGGCGGCTTCGGTCACATCAGTGGGGAACTGTTCACGCTGATGAGCAAGACCAAAATGATCCATGTGCCTTACAAGAGTTCCGCGCCGTCGCTGACCGACGTCATCGCCGGTCAGATCCAGGTACTGTTCAACAACGCGATCTCGACCGTCCCCTTCGTTCAGGCCAATCGCGTACGTGCACTGGCCACCACCGGCGCCAAACGGCTCGCGGTGCTGTCGGAATTGCCGACCATCGCGGAAGCCGGTGTGCCGGGTTACGAAAATTCCTCGTGGTCTGCCGTCGCTGCGCCTGCAGGAACGCCGGCCCCGATCATCGGCCGCTTGCACAAGGAGTTCACCGGCATTCTCGCTGACCCCGATATCCAGAAACGTCATGCCGATGTCGGCGCGCAGATCATCGGTGGCACGCCGGAACAGTTCCATGCCTATCTCAAAGCCGAGGTCGATAAATTCGGCAAGCTGGTCAAATCAGCGGGCATCAAGGCGGCTTCGGGCGGCTGAAAACACGGCGATAAAGACCGGGAATAAAAACGGGCAATAAAAAAACGCAGCCGAAGCTGCGTTTTTTTCGACTGCAGCAACGATCAGCGATAACCCTCGGCGCAGCGATGAATGGCTTGATTGGTTTCCTGTTTCAGACATTCCCGCGCATCCATTTTTGAACGCGCTGTCAGCGCGCGTGGCCCTGCTGCGGCGACGGCTACTTGCACAGGCGGGGCGATAACAGGTGCTGCAGCGGGTGCCCCTGCTGCAGGTTTCGCTTCAGCTTTGGCTGTCTCACTCTTGATGATTTCAGCCTTGGCCATTTCGGTTTTCTTGTCGCCTTCCGCCTTGTCACGCGCAGCCGAAGGCTCGGCCAGTCTGTCCGCAACAGCCTGAGCTGGCGGCTTCGGCGCCGGCGGTTTTGCCGCGACCGGGGGCGGCGGTGGTGGCGGCTCGGTCATGAACATGTCCCAGGCCAGCCATCCTGCAACGGCCAGCACCAGGACCCCGCCGGCAATGCCGGCCTTCTTATTATCGAACTCCATTTTCGGCAGACTTATGGCCATCACAGCCTCCTTTAGAGATCCGGGAATTGCAAATCAGACGTTCAGGATACCAAAACCTCCGCTCAGCGCTCGCCGAGCAGCGACTTTGCCGTGCGCTCGCACACCCATTCCCGCTGTTCCGCGGTCAGCCCCGGGATGCCTTCGACCGCCGCCGGCACATCCAGTGGCGCCATGTCGAAGGGATGATCGGTGCCGATCACCACGCGGTCCGCGCCGACCTGATCGATCAGGTACTTCGCAGCCTGCGGATCATGCGTCAGGCAGTCAAAATAGAAACGTTTGAACAGTTCGCGCGGCGGCGTGACATTGTTCACTTTCGGCTCCTTGCGAACCTGGTGGCCATGGCGGAAGCGGCCAATCTGATACGGAATAAAACCGCCGCCATGGGCCAGCATGACTTTGAGTTCCGGCATTTCATCCATCGCGCCGCTGAACATCAGGTGCGCGACCATCAGCGTGGTGTCGAGCGGAAAACCGACGAAGTTGGACAGGTAATAATCTTCCATGCCGCCCTTGGCCAGGCACTGGTAGGGATGGGCAAAGATGAAGCAGCCGAGCTGTTCGATGGTCTTCAGCACTTTGCGGAATTTCTGCGCCGCCAGCGGCGTGCCTTCAATCGAAGTCGCCAGTTCGACCGCCTTGAAACCATGTTCCTTGACCACGCGCTCGAGTTCGGCGATCGCCGCATCCGGATCCTGCATCGGCAGGTGCGCCATGCCGCGCAGACGCGAGGGATGTTTGGCGACCATTTGCGCAATGCCGTCGTTGGCGAGTTTGGCCGCGGCGAGGCCGGCGTCGGCCGACAGCCAGTAGAAATAGATCGGCGGGCCGACTGAAATCGCTGACACGTCGAGCTTGTTTTTGTTCATCCACTCGACCTTGACGTCGGCGTCGTAGAACTCCGGACTCAGCAGCGCCGGACGGCCGTGCACGTCGAAATATTTCTTGCCGTCCTTTTCGGTGATGCTGGTCTCGAAGCGCTTGGGGTCTTTTTCCATCGCGGCGATGATGGTCGGCGGGATGACGTGGCTGTGCAGGTCGTAGCGCATGGTTCCGGATTTCCTGTGAATGAAATGAATTAAAAATCAGTCGAATAAGGCGGATTCTACCGCTGTCCGCCGCGCAGCAAAGGACGCAGTGCACGAATATCCTTGACCGCCTCAATCTTCCAAACGGTATCGATCAGCCGTCCGGCACGGCGATGGCCCAATATAGGCTGCAGCAGGTCCCGGGCTTTCGCAGCAACTTCAGTGCGCGGCATCGGATTGGCTGCGGTGCCCCGTACGGCCCGGGTGTGATGACGTACGCGACGGCCGTCACGCATCGCGATCTCGACGATGGCCTGGGTAGTCTTCGCCCGGCCGAGCGCGGCGCTGCCCTGCAGGGTGATGCTTTCCTTCAGTTTCAGCACCCGCGGATCGCGCACGCGGCGGTCATCGTGCGCCGACGCAAAGCTGATGTCGCCGTCAAGCAGCATCACCGCCACCAGGTGCTGGATATTGATGCTGGCCATCGTGCGCTGGTTGACGGTGCGCGCGCCCTGGTCGTCGATGGTGATGGTCACGCGCCCGACGTCGGCGGCGGTGATGCGGTATTTTTCAATCAGGTTGATCACCGCATCCAGCGGCGCCTGGATCGGATAACCCACCGCCCAGCGCTTGATCGAGGTATTCATGATCTCGTAGGTACGGCCCAGCCCCTGCACCAGTTTTTGCGGATCGGCGGTCAGGCCGTGAGCGTGAAAAAAACTGCGGTCACCGTCAAACACATCCTCGACGCCGGTGAACTTCATCGAAGTCATCAGTGCTGCTGTCACTCCGTTACGCGCCGGCATGCCGCCGAAATCAAAGGCCTTTTCGATATGTTCGATATCGCGCGCCCAGCAAGACAGGCCGGACGCCTGCTGCGCGGTATACGACAGCAGGTAGCGCGTCTGGTCGACATTGAGTTTCATGATCGCTGCCGAAGCGGCAGCAGCGCCGAACATATGGCCGAAGCTGTGCGTGGAATGGCCACGCTCCCGAAAACGTTCGATGCCCAATGCAATCGACATCCGTGCGCAGATGTCGTAACCGAGAACCGTTGCCCTGAGCAGTTCGGTGCCGCTCGCGCGTTCGCGCTCGGCCAGCGCCAGCGCCGCAGGCACCACACCGCAGCCCGGATGCACCAGCGCGAGATAATAGGTGTCGTCGGTTTCATCGGCATGGGCATGCATGCCGTTGGCCAGCGCGGCGTTGATCGCGCTGGTGACGATATTGCTGCCGATCACCGTGGCTTCGGGCACACCGCCCTGCGTTGCAATGAATTCAATCGCGCGCCGCCCCGGCAGCAGTTGCGCACCGGAAATCATCGCCGCGAGAGTATCGAGCAAGTGGTGTTTGGCGCGTTCGGTAACCTTGGCGGGCAGTGCGCCGCGCCTTGCACCGGCGATGTAAGTCGCCAGCTTGCTCATCAATGGTGAAATTTTCGGCGGGGATTTTCTGTGGTTTGCGGACATTAAGTGGCACTCAATCGAATCTGATTATTCAGGCTTGATGCCCGCGGCCTGCACCACCTTCGCCCACTTCGTGGTTTCGGCGCGCAGATAGGATGCAAATTCCTCCGGGCTGCTACCCACCGGTTCGGCGCCGTCGTTCAACAGGCGTTGCCGCACCTCGGGGTTCTGCAGCGCGCGCACTACCCCGGCATGCAATTTGGTGACGATGTCGCGCGAAGTTGCCGCGGGTGCCAGCAGACCGTACCACTGCACCGCTTCGTAACCCGGCAAGCCGGCCTCGGCGATGGTCGGAATGTCATCGGCGCCGGGCGCGCGTTTGGTACCCGTCACCCCCATGGCGCGCAAGCGGCCGCTCTTGATGTGCGGTTGCGCCGACAGCATGTTGGGCATCATCGCAGGTACGTGACCGGCTACGAGATCAGTGACGCCGGGGCCGGAACCCTTGTACGGCACATGGAGCATGTTCAGCTTGGCCAGCACCAGAAACAGTTCCATCGACAGATGCGGACTGGTGCCGACGCCGGCCGATGCGAAGTTGACCTGCCCGGGCCGCGATTTCACCAGTGCGATGAATTCCTTCAGGTTGCGCACCGGCAGCGACGGGTGCACCACCAGCACGTTCGACAGCGCCACCGCCTGCGACACCGGGGCAAAATCCTTCAGCGCGTCATACGGCACTTTTTTGTACATCGCCGGATTGATCGCCAGCGTGCTGATGCCCATCAGCAGCGTGTAACCGTCAGGGGCTGCACGCGCCACCGCCTCGCCGCCGATCATGGTGCCGGCACCGGCGCGGTTTTCAACAATCACCTGCTGGCCGAGGAAAGCGGTCAGTTGCGGTGCGAGGATCCGCGCCGAAATATCGGTGCCGCCGCCCGGCGCTGAAGGCACGATCACGCGCACCGCGCGCGTCGGGTAATTGGCTTGCGCATGCGCCAGCGCGGTGACGCCCAGCAGCATAGTGGTGATTAGTAAATTATTGATTTTATTCATTATTTTTCCTCGTATCAAAGATGGGAATACAGCACCTTGCCGGCCACCGGCATGGGTGCCGTCAATACTTCGCCGCGATAGGAATCGACGACATACAGCGTCTTGCGATCGGCGCCGCCATAAGCCATGTTGGTCATGCGATTGCCGGGCTTGCGGCTTTGCACGCGGGCCAGCGGTTCGCCCAGCGGACTGAACAGCCAGACGATGCCGGGCCGCGCATGCGCCGCCGACAGATTGCCCGCTTCATCCATCGCCAAACCATCGGGCCCGTGGATGCCCGGCAGCACGGCGAACACCCCCGCCTTGGAAATGCCGCCGCCTTTCAGCGGGCAATGCCACATGCAGTTGGCGCGGGTCATTGCGACATACAGTACCTTGTCCTGCGGATCGAGCACGACGCCGTTGGGGCTGGGCCCATTGCTGATCAGACAATCAAGCCGGCCGTCCGCACCATGGCGATAGACGCGCCCCGTCGGATCATGGATGCCGGTCTGTCCCTGGTCGGTGAAATACAGGTCGCCGTTGCGCGCGAAAGTCAGGTCGTTGACGCCTTTGAAACCTTCGGACTGGTTGTGCGTGAGGAAATCCTCGACGCGCCCGGTTTTGGGATCGCAGCGCAGGATGCCGCGACGGTAATCGGCGATGAAAATCGAACCGTCCTGATGAATGGCAATGCCGTTGGGCCAGCCGTCGTATTCAGCGGCAACATCAAACTCGCCCTTGGGCGACATGCGCAGGATGCGGCCGTAAGGAATATCGACCATGTACAGATTGCCGTCGCGGTCGAACGCCGGGCCTTCAAGAAAACAATCCAGCCTGGAGCCGGGGTGATTGGCATCGATCCAGCTCGACGGCGCGCCGCCCTTGCGCAGACGGTCGGGTACGGCGGCAAACACGTCGGCTTCGATCAGTCGCGGCGGTTCAAAAAAAGACATCTCGGATACTCCGTTGCTCTGTTACGAAAAAGTATTTATTCAGCGGAAACTCATTCCGCCGCAATCTTTGCCGACTTGATGATGCCGGCGTAAATCGGAATTTCCTCGCGCAGGATTTTGGCCAGCCCTTCGGGACCACCGACCACGACATCGGCACCACGCTTGGCAAACCGCTCCCGGTAATCCGGGCTCTGCACGGCGGCCGCCAGATCACGATGTAGTTTGGCGATGATATCCGGCGGGGTTCCGGCACGAACGAAGAGTCCCATCCAGCCGTCCAGATCGAAAGCCGGCAGCGTGGCGGATACACCGGGCACATCCGGCAACACCGAGGCGCCGCGTGCTGCCGAAATGGCGATCGCCCTGACTCGCTTGTTTTCGACATGCGGCAGCACACCGACGATATTGGCGAACTGCAGGTCGATGCGACCGCTCAGGGTATCGATGAAAGCCGGTGCCGCGCCTTTATACGGCACATGGTTCATCTTGACCTTCGCCAGTGCCTGCAGATGCTCCATGCCCAGGTGCTGCAGATTGCCGACGCCGGCCGACGCATAGTTCAGCTTGCCGGGATAAGCGCGCGCCAGCGCGATCAGATCCTTCACCGACTTTACCGGCAGCGAGGGATGCACCACCAGCACCATCGGCCCGCTGATGATCTGCGTCACCGGCGCAAAATCCTTTTGCGGGTCGTATGGCAGATCCTTGCGCAGGGACACGTTGATGGTCATCGGCCCGGAATTGGCAAGCACCATCGTATAGCCGTCAGGCGGCGACTTCGCCACCACGTCGGCGCCGATGCTGCCGCCGGCGCCGCTGCGGTTGTCAACCAGCACCTGCTGGCCCCACACCGGCGACAGTTTCTGGCCGAGTGCGCGCGCCACGTCGTCGAGCGGACCGCCCGGCGGGTACGGCACGACGATCCGCACCGGCTTGGCCGGAAAAGATTGCGCGACGACTGGCGACACAAAACCAGAAACCGTAACTAACGACACCAAGACTGCGAACTGCCCGAAACAGGCTATCCGTTTCATGATCCTCTCCTCCGCCGGCAAGCCGGCCTGTGTGCGAATCAAAGGTTTGCAGCAATCCAGTCGGCAACGTAAGTAGCGCCCAGGAAACGGTTGTCGCCCTGGCAGTGTTCGGCGCCGCCTTCTTCAGCGGTGAACACCTTGAGGGTTTTTTTCTTGGAACTGACAGCGTCATACAACAACTGGGCATTGGCCACCGGCGAAATCGAGTCCTCCTCGCCGTGGGTGACCAGGAACGGGCAGGTGATCTTGTTCGCCACGCCTTCGAGTTTGTAAGACTCGCATTTTTTCATCGCCGAATCCATGTCCGGCATGCCCATCACCCAGGGCAACTGATAATGCGGGGCCGACAACTGGGTGCCGCCGGATTCCTGGATTTTGCGACGGGTGATCCAGGTCGCGTGATAGTCGTAATGACCGCCCCAGGCGATGCAGGCCGCGTAACGTTTTTCGAATGCCGCGACCCGCGGCGCGTAATAGCCGCCCATGCTGTAGGCCATCACTGCGACGCGCTTCGGATCGACATCCTTTCGTGCCGCCACGTAGTCATAGGCGGCGGCGCCCGGCACTTCGTAATCGGGGCGGCTGGGAATATTCAGCAGCCGCAGCGTTTCGCCCTGCCCGGGCCCGTCGATGGCCATGGTATTGATGCCGCGCAGCGCCAGTTCGACGCCGCCGAACAGGATCGACAGTTCCTTGGTGCTGTCGAGTCCGTCGAAAAAAACAACCGTGGGTTTGGGACCTTCACCCGGTGCTTTCATGAACCAGGCCGGCAGTGTCGTCGATTTTCCCTCGTGCACATACGGCACTTCAACGCGCTCGATGTTCGGATAACGGTGCTTGATGGCGAGCCTGAAGCAGCGCAGACAGCTCTGGTAAAGCTCGATTTTTTTCGGACCGAGCCCGACGAAACGTTCACCGACAAAATAATAGGTTGCCGCGCGCAGATAATGACCTGCAGCGGACATCACAAAGTTGTCCTTCATCGCCGCATTGCCCATGGCCTCGATACGCTGCGCCTCCTTTTCCCACTCTGCGCCCCAGGCCTCGTTGTCACCGACCTTGCCCTTGAGGCGGCGGCCGACGCGATCGACTTCACTCATCGCCGAGCCGCCCCAGCGCGCCATTTCGATGACAATCATCATGCCCTGCGACCACATGAAGCTCTCGGGGAAATACAGAAAACCGGCTTTCATAATGCGTGCTCCTCCAAAAGTGAACTGATGAACTGCCTTGCGACCTTGTTATTTTTCCGTGCCCGCCATGCCGATCTGCTTCAGCAGTTTTGAATATTTTTCGGTGTCGGTTTTGATCCAGGCAGAAAATTCCTCAGGCGACCCGCCAACCGTCTCGGCACCCTGCCCCGCCATGCGCTCGCGCACTTCCGGCAGCTTCAGCAGTTCGTTGATCTCGCGGTTGACCTGGCGCACGATCGTCGGCGGCACACCCCGGGGCATCAGCACGCCATGCCAGATGCTGCTCTCGTAACCCTTGACGGTTTCGCCCGCGGTCGGCAGATCGGGCATGCCGGGGATGCGCTTGTGGCTCATCACCGCCAGCGCACGAACACGGCCTGATTTCACATGCGGCATCGCCGCGATCATCGGCCCCGCCATGATCTGCACCTGCCCCGAAATCAGATCGGTCATCGCTGGTCCACCGCCCTTGTATGGCACATGCACCATGTTCAGTCCGGCCATCGAATTAAACAGCGCCATCGCCAGATGCGCAGCGCCGCCGTTGCCCGAAGAGGCGTAGTTCAACGCGCCCGGCTTGGCCTTGGCCAGGGCGACCAGTTCCGCGACATTTTTGGCCGGCAGCGCATTCGCCACGGTCAGCAGCAACGCAATCGTATTGATCTGGATCACCGGCGCAAAATCGCGTGCCGGATCGTACGGCAGGTTGCGATACAGCGTCGGATTCACCGACACGCTGGCCGGCAGACAGAACACCCAGGTGTAGCCGTCGGGCGGCGCCTTGGCGCCGAGATCGGTGCCGATGATGGCATTGGCGCCGCTGCGGTTGTCGATGATGATCTGCTGCTTGAAACGCTCACCCAGCGGCTGCGCGATCAGCCGCGCCACGGTGTCGGTACCCCCGCCCGGCGGGAACGGTACGATGAAGCGGATCGGGCGGTTGGGATAATTCTGTGCCTGTGCCGGCAGTGTCAGCGCCGCAATGGCCAGCAACAGCAAGTAACGGGTTAGCATGATGACTCCTTGACGCATCGGCGCAATAACGCCAACGCTTATTCGGCGGGGATACCCGCGTCCTTGATGACTTTCGCCCACTTGGTGATTTCGGATTTAATGTAGGCCGCGAATTCGGCCGGCGTTCCGCCTTCCGGCTCAAAACCCTGCACTTCCAGCCGCTGCCGCGTCGGACCGGCGAGGATTTTCACCGTATCGCCGTGCAGCCGGTTGATGATGGGTTGCGGGGTACGCGCCGGCGCCAGCAGTCCGTACCAGGTCGACGCTTCGTAGCCCTTGATGCCGGATTCGGCAATCGTCGGCAGCTCCGGCATCGCTTGTGAACGTTTCGCCGTGGTCACCGCGACCGGTTTCACTTTGCCCGATTTCACATGCGGCATCGCCGCCGGCATGGTCGCGAACATGATCTGCACTTCACCGGCGATCACCGCGACCAGCGCCGGGCCGCCGCCCTTGAACGGGATGTGCACCATGCTGATGCCGGTCATCGACTTCAGCATTTCACCGGCGAGGTGCGACGAACTGCCGACGCCGGCCGATGGAAAATTCAGTGCACCCGGTTTTGCCCTGGCATAGGCGATCAGTTCCTTGATCGTTTTCACCGGTATCGACGGATGGGCCACGAGTATGTTCGGCGTCACCGCCACCAGGCTGACCGGCGCAAAATCCTTCACCGGATCAAAGCCCAGCTTTTTGAACAGACTGATGTTGACTGCGTTCGGCGCGACGTTGCCCATCAGCAGCGTATAGCCGTCGGGCACGGCCCGCGCAGCGAGTTCGGTACCGATATTGCCGGTGGCGCCGCCGCGGTTATCGACAACGACGTTCTGGCCCAGGGTCTGTGACAGCTGATCGGCCATCACGCGGCCGACCTGATCGGTGCCGCCGCCCGGCGGATAGGCGACGATCATGCGGATCGGCCGCGACGGATAACTATCAGCGGCCTGTGCCACGCCGGAGACCACGCAGAACACTGCGAGGCATGCGATACGGTATTTCATGAAATGCTCCTGTCGATGCAGCGCGACACGCGGTCCGTCACGCTGCTCATCATTGCGCCAGTGGCAGCGATACCGCCCGCCCGGTGGCGATGGAATGTTCGATCGCCAGCGTCGCTTCCAGATTGACGCGGGCTTCACGCGGCGTGGCCAGCGAACAAGCCTTGCCCATCGCCAGATGATCCAGCCAGGCGCGGGTTTCGTTGGCAATCGGCCCCCAGAACTCGCCCAGAGCCCAGTCGCCCGGCGTGCCGCTCTGCAGGAACACCATGTTGACGAAGTGATCCGGCAGATAGACGTGGGGGATGCCCTTGTTGGTGTACATCAGCTGGTCGGTGTGATCGTCATCCAGAATCATCACGCCTTCGGTGCCCACTACTTCAACACGGGCGGCGTGACCCAGCGCCGGATATTTCTCGGGCAGCGCGTAACTGACGCCGAGGTTGACCACAGCGCCGTCGGCATAGGTCATGATGGCGTAGCTGATGTCGTCGACTTCCGGATAACCGGCCGCCTTGAGCACGCCCTTCTGGCCGCGTGCATAGACTTCGACCAGCTGGTTGCCTTCGTGCAGCCAGTTCATCAGATCGACGTAATACGTCAGCGCATCCACCACCGGTGTCGCATGACGGTTGCGGCCGAGCATCGCCAGCGCCTGTGAACGCGAGTTGAACACCCGCGCCGCGCCGCCGGTCATGGTGCCGATACGACCCTGGATGATCTGTTCCTTGGCGATCAGGTAACGTTCCTTGTAGCGGCGGCTATAACCGACATGAACGCCAACGCCGGATTTTTCGATGGCCTGGATCACCCGGTCGGCATCGGCCAGCGACAGCGCGATGGGTTTTTCCACCAACACCGGTTTGCCCAGCTCCAGCGCCTTCAGGATCGGCGCGAGATGCTCACCCTCACTGGTCGAGACGATGACCGCGTTGACTTCGTGATGCGCAATGATCGCGTCGTTGTCGGCGGAGTGCGTTGCTGCGCCGACCTTCTTCGCCAGTGCTTCGGCTTTTTTGGCGTCCTGATCAGCCGTCGCAATAAAGCGCACCGCCGGATGCCCTGCAGCGAGCTGCGCGCGCAGGCTGCCGATACGGCCCGAGCCGATGACGGCCAGACCCAGTGTCTTGCGTTCGATGATGTTCTCCTCCGGGATCGCGCTGCCGGCATGGCGGACGATCTGCATGATCTGGCGCATCCTGCGTTGTTTCAGACCGGGAATGCGCCAAAGCTTCCGAGTCTAGCCAAGGGGTCGGGGGCTTACAAGCGGCCGACCCGGTTTGAAGGGTTCATTTATTCAGCGGCGCGAGATCCACCGCCCGCGCCCGCAACGCCGTGTCCGCCCGCAGTTGCGCCTTGGCAATCTTGTGCGTCGGCGTATGCGGCAGTTCATCGACAAAAGCGACAAAACGCGGCACTTTCTGCGGTGCCAGCCGCGCACGGCACCAATCGGCGATTTCTTCAGCCGTCACTGTGCCGCCGGATTTGAGTGCACAGACCACAAAAATTTCATCTTCGCCCAGCTCCGACGGCACTGCGATGGTGCCGGCCTCGGCAACCGCCGGATGCTCACCGACCACGCGGTCGAGTTCAGCCGCAGCAATGTTCTCGCCGCGGCGGCGAATGATGTCGCGCTTGCGCGAAATGAAATAGTAATAACCGTCGCTGTCGCGCTTCACCAGATCGCCGGTCTTGAACCAGCCTTGATGGAAAGAGTTCGCGGTCTGCTGGGGATCGCGGAAGTAACCCTGCATGATGATCGGCGTTTTCACCCACAGCTCGCCCGGTTCGCCGTCGGGCACGTCGCAGCCCTGGTCATCGACGACCCGGCACTGCGCCCACGGGCGCGCCGGATCGGGATGGCGCCCGACCGGCCCCATGCTGCCGAGTTTCTGCGGACCCTCATTTTCCACATCAAAGGGGTTGCAGGTCACGCCGGGAATCTCGGTCATGCCGTAGCCGCCGATGCGGTGCGCAATCCTGAAATCGTTCTTGAAGGTTTCGTCCATGCTCGCGCGAACGCCATAGACCTTGGTGAGTTTGTGCTGTGGCCGGAACTCTTCGCGCGGCCGTGCGCGCAGGATGCTGCCGATGGCTTCGATGATGTTGACTTGGGTGGCGCCGGTGTCGACCGCGGTCTGCCAGAACGTGGAGGCTGAAAATTTCGGGATGATCACCATGCTCGCGCCGGCAGCCAGTGTGCCAGCCAGCGAGTAGAACATCGCGTTGATATGAAACAGCGGCAGCACAATCATCACGCGGTCGTAGTCCTGCAGATAAACCCGCTGCACAAAGGCTTCGCCGCCGGTGACAAAGCTGCGCTGGCTGTGCATCGCGCCTTTCGGAAAGCCGGTGGTACCCGAGGTGTAGACGATCAGGCAGGTGGCATCACCAGTCACATCATCTGGAAGCGCGTGCTGCGGCGCTGCCTTGAGCAGATCGTCCAGCAACTGTACATCGGTCGCAACGGCATCCAGCATCACGAACCACGCCTGATTTTTCAGTCCGGCGGCGGCTTTGCGGGCGACGTCCAGCGTATCCTGCGTCGCGGCCACCGCGCTGACTTCCGCATGATGCAGCACATATTTCGCCTCTTCGACGCCGAACTCGGGATTGACCGGCACCATGATCGCGCCCAGACGCGAGAGTGCAAACAACAGCACGACATGACCGTCGCAGTTGCGCGCCATCACGCCCATGCGGTCGCCCTTGCCGATGCCGCGTGCAGCCAGCACTCGTGCAGTAGCATCCACCTTCTGCACAAACTCACCCCACGACCTGCAACGGTCGCGGTAAAACATGAAAGGACGTCCGGGATCGCGGCTAGCGCGGCTCGCCAATGTGCCGTTCAGGGTGTAGTCATGCTCAGAATACAGACGGACAACTTCCAGCGGTTTTTTCATGTTTTTGCAGAGACTGAATGAACATCGATTCTGGCATACTCAACGCTCGTTTCGTTGACCAGTCCATATAGAGAGACCATGAGCTTCTTCGCCCCGCCCGAACGATTTACCGCCGACGTTTTCGCCGAACTGCCGAAAAAATTCCGCCGCACCAAAGTATCCGCCGAGCGCCTCGCCGCAGGCCGGCCGGCGCCGCAAGGCGGCTGCTTTCTCGAGGGTCCGTCGTTCGACCGCAAAGGCAATCTTTATGTCACTGACATCCCCTTCGGCCGCATTTTCCGTATTTCCCCGAATGGCGCATGGGACCTTGTCGTCGAATACGACGGTGAACCTAACGGCCTGAAAATTCACAAGGACGGCCGCATTTTTGTCACCGACCACAAACACGGGCTGATGCTGCTCGACGCCAAACGCGGCCGTATCGAATCCATCATCACGCGTTATAACCTCGAGACCTTCAAAGGTCTCAACGATCTGGTGTTCGCCGGTAACGGCGATCTTTATTTCACCGACCAGGGCCAGAGCGGGCTGCAGAATCCGAGCGGCGCGGTGTATCGGCTGCGCGCCAACGGCATGCTGGAACGTATCGCCGACAACATTCCCAGCCCCAACGGCCTGGTGCTGAACCAGGCGGAGAACGCACTGTTGGTCGCGGTCACCCGTGCCAACGCGGTGTGGCGCCTGCCGTTGCTGCCGGACGGCACGGTGTCGCGCATGGGCGTGTTCATCCTGATGAGCGGCGGCCGCGGTCCGGACGGCATGGCGATCGACGCCGATGACGGACTCGCCGTGGCGCATCCCGATATGGGCGCGGTGTGGATTTTCAATCACCGTGGCGAACCACTGTACCGCATTGACTCGCCGGGCAGCGACGTGGTGACCAACTGCGCTTACGGCGTACTGGATCCGCACACGCTGTACATTGTCGATTCCGAAGGCGGCGCGATCCTCAGCGCGGAATTGCCGACGCCGGGTCGCAGAATGTATTCACACACCTGAGGCAGAACCCCCTGCGCGATGGCTGCAACTAGTCCCGCAGTTCAAACTCGCCGTTGATCTCCACCGCCTGCCCGCGCGGCAGGCCGGCCATGCCGACCGCCGACCGTGCGTGGCAACCATAAGGCGAACCGAACAGTTCGAAGAACAGGTCGGAAGCGCCATCGATGACTTTCGGGTGGTCCGGAAAATCCGGCGTGCTGTTGACCATGCCGAACAGCCGGATCACACGCTTCACGCGGTCGAGGTCGCCGGCTGCCGCCTTGACCGTGGCCAGGATCGCCAGCGCGGCTGCCTGCGCCGCCTTGTAACCCTCCTCCACCGTCATATCCTGGCCCAGCTTGCCGTGTTCGCAAATCTGCATGCCGGGATGATGCGGACCGTGTCCCGACACAAACAGGATATTGCCGACGCGCACACATCCGCAGCGGTTGGGATTGGGAAATTCGCGCGGCTGCGGCAGGCTGTGACCCATCGCCGCGAGCCTGGCCTCTATGGCACCCATCAGCGCACCAGCAGATCAACGAACTCGTTGACCGCCATCGCCTCGAGTTTTTTCTGATCGGTACAGACGGCGGTGATCGCCGCCTTCTGCTTGGCCGCAAACACCATCGCGGTGTTTTCATTGAACTTTTTCATCACCGCCGGAATGCCCTCCTGGCGGCGCTTGCGGTGGCCCAGCGGATAGTTCACTTCCGACAGCGGCGTCTTGCTGCCGTCCTTGAAAAACACCTGGATCGAATTGGCGTTGGTGCGTTTCGCGGGGTCGTGATACTCGCGCTCGTATTTTTCATACTCGGTCAGGTGGATCTTGGCGCGCAGCTTGTCAATGCGCGGGTCGGCGGCGATTTCGTCCTCGTAGTGTTTGGCGGTCATGTCGCCGAAGATCAGGCCAATCGCCATCATGTACTGCATGCAATGGTCACGGTCGGCGAAGTTGGCCAGCGGCCCGGTCTTGTCGAGAATCACCATCGTCGAGTTGTGGCCTCGCGCCTCGATGTGACTGATGTCATCAAGCCGGTCCTTCACCAGCGGATGCAGCTTGATCGCGGCTTCGACGCCGGTCTGGCCGTGGAACGCGGTCGGGTACGGAATCTTGAACAGCGTGTTTTCGATGACATAGCTGCCCAGCGGGCGCTGGAATTTGAACGGCTTGCCGTCGAACAGCACTTCGTAGAAACCCCATTTCGGCGCAGTCAGTGCCGACGGGTAACCCATCTCGCCCTTTTTCGCCATCAGCGACAGCCACACCGCGCGCGCTGAAGCATCACCCGCCGCCCATGACTTGCGCGCGCCGGTATTGGGCTTGCGGCGGTAGGTCGCCAGCGCGTGGCCGTCGATCCACGCGTTCGACAGCGCATTGATGACTTCGTCACGTGTGCAGCCAATCAGCTGTGACACCGCTGCCGTGGTCGCAATCTTGACCAGGATGGTGTGGTCCAGGCCTGCCGCCGTGAAACCGTTCTCCAGCGCCAATCCGCCCTGCACTTCGTAGGCTTTGATGATCGCGGATAACACATCACGCATTTTTATCGGCGCTTTGCCCGCAGCCAGTCGCGTACGCGACAGCCAGTCAGCTGTCATCAGGATCGCGCCGATGTTGTCCGACGGATGTATGACGGTGCGGCCATAGAACGCGTCGTTGAAATCCAGCCAGCGGATCAGCGCACCGGCGTTGAACGCAGCAGTCACCGGATCAAGCACGTAACTGGTGCCGGGCACGCGCGCGCCGTTGGGCACGATGGTGCCGGGCACGATGGGCCCCAGCAGCTTGGTGCAGTCGGGATAGGCCAGCGCCTCGAACGCGCAGGCGAGGCTGTCGATCAGCGTCAGTCGCGCGGTTTCAAACGCCAGCTTGCTCGCCGGTTTGTAGCCGTGGGCATAGTTGGCGAGGTCAACGATGACCTTGTCGAATGGCGGACGCTTGTTGGTGACTGCAGCCATTAAATGTAACTCCTTGTTTTAAAATATTTTTTATTCAGGCTTGATGCCAGCCGATTTCACCAGCTTGCCCCACTTCGCCGCCTCGGACTTCAGGTACTGCGCAAACTCCGCCGGCGAGTCGCCCACGGGCTCGAGCCCGGCGCGCGTCATGCGATCGGCGATGGCAGGCTCCTTCAGCGTGGCGACAATCTCACGGTGCAGTCGCTCGATGGCCGCGCGCGGCGTGCCTGTCGGGGCGACGACGCCGTTCCAGTTGTTCGCTTCGTAGCCTTTCACGCCGGCCTCGGCGATCGTCGGCATTTCCGGAAACAGCGGCGAGCGTTTGACTTTGCCGACACCAAGGCCGCGTAACTTGCCGGCGCGGATGTGCGGCTGGGCGGTCGTCAGGTTGGCCATCATCAGGTGGAGGCGCCCGGCGACGAGGTCAGCCACTGCCGGCGCGCCGCCTTTGTACGGCACGTGCACGGCATCAACACCGGCCATGCTCTCGAACAGCGCCATCGCGAGATGCCCAGCCCCGCCGACGCCGCTCGAGCCGTAGTTATATTTGCCGGGAGCAGCTTTGAGCAGCGCGACCAGTTCGCTGACGGAATTGGCCGGCACCGAAGGATGCACCACCAGCAGGTTGCTCGAACCGGCGACGTTGGTCACTGCGGCAAAATCGCGCTCGACCGCGTACGACACTTTGCCATACAGCGCCGGATTCACCGCCAGTGGCGGCGTTGCCATCAGCAGCACATGGCCGTCAGCAGTGGCGTGCTGCACGATCTCGGTGCCGATCAGCGTGCCGGCACCGGTGCGGTTGTCGACAACGATCTGCTGGCCGAGACGTTCGCCAAGCCGTGCGCCGACAATGCGCGCAACCGTATCCGTCGAACCGCCCGCGGCATAAGGCACCACCAGACGGACGGGGCGTTGCGGGTAATCAGCGGCCTGCACCCACGTCGCAACCGCGAACACCAGGGTGAAAACAAAACGGAATATCGACATCATGCTGCTCCTTGTAAATCGGGCGTGATCCTCCATCGATGCAACTTTATTTTTGTTGGCACGGCAACCGGTGCCTATTCAGCTGACGGCTTGCCTTGAAGCGCGATGCGCGGCATTTCGAAACGATCGGTGACACGGCAATACCCCCCCTTGCCGGCGAGGCGGCCGATCGGATTCACGGCGCCGACATCGACGTGGTAACGCTCGTTGACAATGCCGGCGTGGTAATGAAAAAAAACGACTTCGCCGAACACCACATGATAAGGCTTGCGGCCGAGTTCGACGATCTGCATCAGACGGCATTCCATCGCCACCGGCGCTTCGGCGATATACGGCGGCTTCACTTTCCGCGACGGCAGTGCGGTGAATCCCGCCTTTTCCATTTCATTGACACCGAACGGATAATCCACGGCGCAGACATTCATCTTGTCCTTGATCGAATCGCTGACGATGTGCACGACGAATTCCGGTGTCTCGCGGATATTGCGAACGGTGTCCTTGGCCTGGCCCGAGCGGTCGCCGACCGAGAACATCAGCATCGCCGGATCGGAGCCTACGGCGTTGAAAAAACTGAACGGTGCGGCGTTGGGGCCGTCGGGACCCAGTGTCGTCACCAGCGCGATCGGCCGCGGCGTCACGGTGCCGACCATCAGTTTGTACTGGTCCTGCCAGGAGATCTCGCTGGCGTCGATTTCAGTCATGGGCTTCATTCATTGCAGGGGAAAGTGCTGAGGATTCTATCAGGGCATCCGTACGCTGACGGCGCATTCCACATGCTGTGGCCGCCCCCATGGCCGCATCATTGCAATCGCAAATCGCCGCGACGGATCAGTCCGGCGTAACGCGCCACGTCCTGTTGCAGCGTCTGTGCCAGCACCTCGGGTGCACTACCTGCCGCAACGAGACCGAGAGCGGCATAACCTTCACGCACGGTTTCGTCTCCCAGCGCGCGGCGCACTTCGGCGTGCAAACGCGCGATCACCGGTTGCGGCGTTGCTGCCGGCGCCAGTAGCGCATACCAGTTCTCGATCACCAGTCCGGGAAAAAACTGTTTCATCGCCGGCACCCCGGAGAGTTGCGGCATCGGCTCGGCGGCGGTGACCGCCAGCGCGCGCAAGCGCTGCGTGGTCACCAGCCGCAGCGCCACCGGTGCCGCCATAAACAGCAGATCGTATTGACCCTGTGCCAGCGACTGCGCCGCCGGGCCACCGCCATTGAACAGCACGGTCTCGGTACGAAAACCAGCAGCACGTGAAAACAGCGTCAATGCGACCTGACTAAAGCTGCCGGCCGCATTGCCGCCGGCGTGAATGGGCGGCCGCGCCCGTTTCGCCAGAGCGACCAGCTCACCCACCGTTTTTGCCGGCACCCCCGGATGCACCACCAGCACCAGAGGCGCCGTGGCGATCAGGCTGACCGGCGCAAAAGCGGTCAGCGCATCAAACGGCATCTGCTCGGGCAGCCAGGCGGCGTTCACCGCCAATGCGGCTGAGGTCAGCAGCAGCGTGTGTCCATCCGCAGGGGCCTGCGCCACGGCGGCGCTGCCGATGACGCCGCTGGCACCTGCACGATGTTCAACAAACACGTGCTGGCCCAGATGGGCGCGCAGCGAAGGCGCCAATAGCCGCGCCTGCAGGCTGGCCCCGCCGTCGGCCGGCGCAGGGACGATCAGGCGTAGCGGGCGTGTTGGGAAAGGAGCGGTTTCTGCCGCAAAAACAGGTGGAATGGCAGCAACAAGGATCCACAGCCCGGACAAAATCATCTTTGGGTGAGGAAGTAAAATCATAACTATTTGTTTATATTAGATTTTTAGGAGAACTGCGATTTCGAGCTTACTTGGAGTAGTCAAATATATGTGACTTCATAAAATATTTGTCACGCATTTGTTACATTTTAGGAATCCCCATTTTCGACCGAAAACCAAAGAAAACGCCCGCACGTGGCGGGCGTTTTCTTTGCCTGGGAGGTCCCAAGCGGCCAATCAGTCAGCGGTAACGTTGGCCGCGTTGATGACCTTGGTGTATTTCGCCGCTTCGCGCTTGAAATAAGACGCGAGTTCTTCCGGCGTGCTGCCGACCGGTTCGCCACCTTCCTTGCGGATGAAATCATTAAGATCCTGCGCCTTGAGCGCTTTGAGAATCTCGGCGTTCAACTTGGCGATGATGTCCTTGGAAGTGCCTTTCGCATAGAACATCGCGTACCAGTTGTCAGCCTCGAAGTCCGGGAATAACGAGGTCATCGTCGGCAGGTCCGGGAACGTGGAGGATCTTTTCGACGTGGTCACCGCAATCGTCCGCACCTTGCCCGTTTTCATAAATGGCTGCACCGCCAGCGCGGTGGCGAAAGTGAAATCCGTTTCGCCACTGATCTGCGCAACCATCGCCGGGCCGCCGCCCTTGTACGGCACCGGAGTCACGCGTGCGCCGCCGAACAGCTTGAGCATTTCCACCGACAGGTGGCTGGTGGTGCCGGCGCCGTTGTGGGCCGCAATCAGGTTACCGCCGGGTTTTTTCGCCAGCGCTACAAACTCCTTCAGATTCTTTGCCGGCACGCTGGGATGGATCGTCAGCACCAGCGGCACGGAAGACACCCAGCTCACCGGCTCGAGGTCGGTCAGCGGATCGAATTTGATGCGCTTCGAGTACAACACCATGTTCACGGCCAGTGAAGCGGTGGTGAACAGAATGTTGTAACCGTCATTCGGTCCCTTGGCGACAAATTCCGCGCCGATCAGGCCGGATGCGCCCGAGCGGTTTTCAACCAGGAAGTTCTGGCCCATGCTGACCTGAAACTTCTGCGCCAGCAGACGGCCCTGGATGTCGGTGCCGCCGCCGGCACCGAACGGGACAATGATGCGCACGGGTTTTACCGGATAAGCCTGCGCCCAGACCGGGCCGCCCGCGACGCTCAACGCCAGAACCGAGGCGAGACCCGCAAGGCCGATTTGAAGTTGTTTCATTTGAATCTCCTCGTCAGTTTTAATTGGTATGGACAACGCCGTCGAGGGCGCCGCCGGGCCAGTGTAGCAGCCGCAGTGGAAGGAACACTAGCCCCGATAGATCGGCTCCGGCTGAGTGAAAAACGAATGCAGGATATGGTAGACCGTGCGGTAATTGATCTGCTGGAAACTCGCATGCGAAATACCTGCCATCACCGCAAACGACTTGTCGGGATTGGGCAGGCGGTTGAAGAAATCGAGCAGATCTTCCATGCTGGCGATGCCGTCCCACTGACCGCGCATGATCACCGTTGCCGCCTTGATCTTCGCGGGATCAACCACCGGCAGCTTGGCGCACATGTCGAGATAGGTCCCGGTCGGCACGGAATCGTCGAGCTTGAGCACTTCGTCCGCGAAGGCTTCAATGACGCTTTGCTCGGCGCAGCCGGGATGGTCGCGGGTAAAAATCGAGTGCATAAAAGCGCGATCGATCGGGCGCCGCTTGTGGGCTTTCCACTGATCGAGTTTTTTCGCGCGTTCCTCCAGCGTCGGGCTGCCCTTGCCGGTCCAGACAAAGGCGTCCAGTGCCAGCCGCGATACCCGCTCCGGATGACGTTCGGCAAACATCGCTGCGCGCAGCGCGCCGGACGAAATGCCGTAGACCAGAAACTGCTTCGCGCCCGTGGTCTTGATGATGTAGTCGCTCGCCGCCTCAAGATCATCGGCGCCGTTGGCGATGTCGAAATAGATGTCGCGCGTCTTGTCGGAACGGCCGTAACCTTCCATGTCCACGCACCAGGTGTTGAAGCCGCGCGCAGCGAACCAGTCCATCACCGACGAATCAGGGCGTCCCGGCACATGCAGATCGAATGTCGGTTGCGACGCCATCGACGAACCGTGCACAAACAGCACGGTACCATTCGCGCCCTTGCCGTCTACCGCCGGTTTTTCCCACAAAAAGAGTTTGACGTCGCCCTTGCGGGTCCAATGTTCCTTGCCGGCAACTGCGGCGTTTTTAGCGGTTTGATCCATGAATTTCCGGGTAAAAAGTTGATCGTCAAGCAGTACAAAAGTTGAGGCTGCCAGAGGGGAACGCAAGTCTAGGATACGGAACCAAACCAGTCAAACCGCTGATGCCCCCTATATAATTCACCCTGTTTCCCGCATAGTTTTTGAATCTGCGGCGCCTCAATGCCGCCCGTACCGGATAAGCCTGTGACCGCAAACTACTCGACGCAGTTCCGCAGCATCAAAAACGAAGTCAGCCCCGAAGAATGGGAAACACGGCTCAACCTCGCCGCCTGCTACCGGCTGACCGACGTCTATGGCATGACCGACCTGATTTACAACCACATCACCGCGCGCATTCCCGGCGATGACGACCACCTGCTGATCAACCTGTACGGCCTGCTTTACAGGGAAATCACCGCCTCAAGCCTGGTCAAGATCGATCTCGAAGGCAACATCCTGTGGAAACCCGACACCGATTACGGCATCAACAAGTCAGGCTACGTGATCCACGGTGCGATCCACCGCGCGCGCCCCGAAGTGAAATGTGTGTTGCACACACACACCCGCGCCGGCATGGCGGTGAGCTCGATGAAACGCGGCCTGCTGCCGATGACCCAGACTTCGATGCGTTTTGTCGGCCACCACGGCTATCACGACTACGAAGGCCCGGCGATTGATCTTGCCGAACGCGAACGCCTGGTTCGCGACCTCGGCCCCCATGACACGCTGATCCTGCGCAACCACGGGCTGCTCACCTGCGGCGCCAGCGTTCAGCAGGCGTTCAACACCATGTATCAGCTGGAGATGGCCTGCCGCGCCCAGGTCGATGCGCTGGCGGGGGGCCAGGACATCGTGCTGCCGCCGGAAGAGGTCATCGCACACACCGCCAATCTGTACCAGCCGGGCACGCGCCGGCCTTATGGCGTGCTCGAATGGCATGCGATGCTGCGGCTGCTCGACGCCGAATCGAAAAACTCCGGCTATCCCCCGTATTGGCACTGAGCCGGCACACGGTTTTTTTCATCTTTTCAAACTTTTTATAGCGACGCCCCCATGGACTTCTCGATCTCCGACGAACAACGCGCCTTTGTCGACACCGTGCGCAAGGTCTGCCAGCAGGAATTCGCGCCGCGTGCGATCAAATATCTCGACGGCACCTGGCCCGCTGAAAACATGAAACGCCTCGGTGAAATCGGCGTGCTCGGCATGGCGGTCCCCGAGGAATATGGCGGCTCCGGACTGTCGATTCTCGATACCGTGCTGGTGCTCGAGGAAATCGGCAAGGTCTGTTATGTCACCGCAATGGGCGCGCTCGGCGAGGTCGGCACCCAGACCCGCGTGATTTCGACATTCGCCCCGGAAGAAATCAAGCGCCGCATCCTGCCGCGCGTCGCCAGCGGCGAAGCGATGCTCGCCATCTGCATGACCGAACCGGACGCCGGCACCGACGTGCCGAACTACAAGACCAACTGCACGATCAAAGGCGACCGCGTGATCCTGCGCGGCGCAAAAACGCTGATTTCCCGCGCCGACATCGCCGAGATGTTCGTGGTATTCACCCGCGTCGACAACAAACCCGGCGCCGAAGGCATCGGCTGCGTGCTGGTGCCGGGCGGCACCAAGGGCCTGATCGCCAAGGCGACTTACCACACCATGGGCGGCGAATTCCTGTCCGACGTGGTGTTCGACGATGTCGAACTGCCGATCGAGAATCTGGTGATTCGCGACAACGGTATGAAAAAACTGCTGTCGGTTTTCAACACCCAGCGTGTACTTAATCCTGCGATCTGCCTCGGCCTTGCCGAAGGCGCACTGGAAGAAGCGGTGAAATACATGCGCCAACGCTCAGCGTTCGGCAAAAAAATCGGCGACTTTCAGGGCATGCGCTGGAAGGTCGCGGACATGTACATCGAAATCGAAGCCGCGCGCGGCCTGCTCTATCGCGCCGCGGTTTCCGGTGAAAAATTTCCGGATCCGACGCTGGCGGCAATGGCCAAAATTTATACCAACGAAATGTCGATCCGCGTCACCAGCGAAGCCATTCAGGTGCACGGCGGCTACGGTTTCACCGACGAGTTTCCGGTATCGCGTTTTTTCCGTGGCACGCGTTACGGTAGCCTGGGCGGCGGCACCACCGAGACGTTGCGCAACATGGTCGGCCGCAAACTGGTCGAACAGATGGACCTTGCGTCGGGCTGCCTGGGGATGGATTACTTCTAGTATTCCTCGTCAGCCTGCTGCGCGACACAGGCACATCGTCGCGCGGAGATCGCTACAGTACTCCGGGATTCCAGCGCAACGGTTCAAAACCCGTTAATAAACCGGCTTCGAGCGCATGTGAAGTTCGCGAGCGATCGATTTGACCTTGACGGGTTCGACCTTGTTGCCTTTGAGCACATCCAGCGTCACCTCAACACCCGCATCGCCGCTTTTCCACAGTCGCGTATAAAAATCAGCCTGTCCGGTAAGCGCCTGGCCACCGAGGCCGACGATGATGTCGCCCGCCCGCAGTCCCGCATCTTCCGCCGGGCCTTCGGAAGTCACACGGGTGACGATGACCTTGCCCTGGATTTCCTGCGAGGTAATGCCCAGCCATGGCCGCGGCTTGGTGGTGGCGCGGCCGTTGGCGATGAAATCACCGAGCACGGGTTTCAGCGTATCAATCGGCACGAACATGTTGCCGGGCACGCCACTATGGCCGACCGCATCACCCACTGCCAGCGAGCCGATGCCGAGCAGTTTGCCTTCACGTGACAGCAGCGCAGCACCCTGCCAGTTGACGGTGGCCGGCGCGGTGTAGATGGCCTCATCGAGCAGATATTCCCAGTAACCGACGAACGGCCGTTTCGACACGATGTAAGCTGGAGCCACGCCGTCAAAACCGACGATCAACACCACATCACGCAGGTTGGCGGCGGAAGACTGACCAAAATCCACCGGTTTGATCGGTAACGGTTGCATCGATTTGACCAGACCAAGACCGGTCGCGTTGTCATAGCCGATGACGTTCGCCGCAAACTTCCGGCCATCGGCAGTCGCCAGTTCAATCGTATCCGCTTCGGTGACCAGATAGCCGATGGTCAGCACCAGCCCGCTGGAGTCGATCACCACGCCGGTTCCTTCCCGTTGCGGTCCCAGGGTACGGGCGCTGCGCGCGTCGGGCACTGCCCTGACGGTCAGCTTGACGACGGAAAGCTCGTCAACGGTGAGTTCGCGCTCTGCCGGCTGCGCCAGCGCAGGCGTGTTGAACACAGACAGCCCGACCGCGAGGATTACTGCGTTCAGCATCGGTTGAAATTTGCGCATCAGACTGCGGACAAGCGCCATGGAGATCTCCAGTTTGGAAGACGTCGCCGCCGGCGGCAGCCGGGGTCGGAGGGTCAGGAGAATATGCTACGACTAATATCGGGGGCGCAAAAGGGCCTGCGCGGGAATGGCGCTACAATGCGCCCTCTTTTTCGTGATTGTGGAGGACAAACAGCATGGAACTCGGACTCAAAGGCAAGGTTGCCATCGTCACCGGCGGCACCGAAGGCATCGGCAAGGCTACTGCACTGACACTTGCCCGCGAGGGCGCCAAGGTCGCAATCTGCGCCCGCGGCAAGACCCTGCTCGACGCCACCGCGGCCGAAATCACCAAGGCCGGCGGCGAAGTCCTGGCGGTATCGGCTGACATGAGCAAGGCCGCGGACTGCAAACGCTTCATCGATGAAGTGGCGCAGAAATTCGGCCGCATCGACATCCTGGTCAACAATGCCGGCACCTCCAAGCGCGGCAAGTTCCTGGAACTGCAGGACGAGGAATGGGCCGCCGACATCGAGCTCAAGGTCTTCGGCGCCATCCGCTGCACGCGACTGGCCATCCCGCACATGCAAAAGCAGGGCGGCGGCCGTGTCATCAACATCACCATTTCCGGCGCCAAACAGCCGGCCGGCGGCTCGATGCCAACTTCGATCTCGCGCGCTGCAGGACTGGCGATGACCAAGGCGCTGTCCAAGGAATTCGCGGCGGACAACATCCTTGTCAACACCATCTGCATCGGCAAGATCAAATCGGGCCAGCACGAACGCCGCTTTACTCAGGACGGCACCAGCGCCGGCGATTATTACGGTGCAATGGGCAAGGACATTCCGATGAAGCGGGTCGGCGAAGCGCAGGAAGTCGCCAATGTCATCACCTTCCTCGCATCGAATGCTGCCAGCTACGTCACCGGCACCAGCATCAACCTCGATGGCGGCATTTCGGGTGTGTTATAGAACACAATAAAAACAAATAGTTACAAACGTTGGCGCATCAACTGCTGATACCGCCCCAATGAAAACGGCCCCGAATTATCGGGGCCGTTTTTTTGGTGCCGGAAATAGGAGTCGAACCTACGACCTTCGCATTACGAATGCGCTGCTCTACCAACTGAGCTATTCCGGCGAAACAGGAAATCCGCGATTGCGGAGAGGGCCGTATTCTACCCCAGCAAGGAGTCGCTGGCGCGAATGCGAACGATGATATCAACGCCTACAGTCACCATGCCCGGCGGCAGATCAGGCAAACCGCTCACCGACAACGCATCAGCGGCGATATCGGTAATTTCACCGCTATCGACGTTATAGAGGTGATGATGCGGCTCAGTATTCGGATCGTAGAACACGCGTTTGGGGTCAACGATGACTTCACGAATCAGACCGCAATCGCGAAACAGATTCAGCGTGTTGTAAACCGTGGCCTTGGAAGTTTCAGCGTGCCGCTTGTTGACCATGACCAGAATCTGGTCCGCGGACAGATGATGACAGCGCCGGAACAGAACCTGGGCGATCTCCAGGCGCTGATGGGTCGGCGAAATGTCATGTTTGCGCAGCAACGCAAGTAGCATCGGACGGTTATAAGGCATTGCTTCCATTGATTTTTAGTTTAGTTCAATTATTGGACTTTGTCTAATGTAGAGCCATCACATGGTCTCACTACACACACACCTTTACGTCATCGCTCAAAGGCAAAAACAGTGATTTTTCTCACGCCACCGAGCGCCCCGCAACCGTTCATGACGGGCTCTCAACCACTCATCGGCCACACATGGCAGCGGCGTAGAATCCTTTTTATTCTTACACCTACGCAAAGGGGAGCAGGCATGAAACGTAGCCTTGGTTTTACACTGGTTGAGGTTCTGGTCGTCGTAGCCATCGTCGGCATACTTTCGGCAATTGCGGTTCCGCAATATCGGGATTACGTCACCCGCGGCAAAATTTCCGAGGCAACCGGAGCGTTGTCGGAGTTGCGGCTGCGCGCCGAAAAATACTTTTCCGACAACCGCACTTATGTCGGCTTCAATACCACGATCGGCAACGCCCGGCATTTCACCTACGCCTGCACAACTCCCACTGCCAATACCTTCACCTGCACGGCGACCGGCGTTGCTGCCAGCGGCATGGGAGGCTTTGCCTACACCATCAACGAATCCAATACCCGGGCTTCAACATTTACCAGCGTCAGCGGCTGGAATGACTCGACCACCTGTTGGGTGAGCAAAAAGGGTGAGACGTGCTGACTTTCGTAAAAGTAAAACGCGCAGTGCGCGGTTTTACGATCATCGAACTGGTGGTCACGCTGGCCCTGTTCGGCGTGCTGCTGGGCCTTGGCGTTCCGGCTTTTACCATCTTCATTCAGAACACGCAGATCCGCAATGCTGCGGAAACTGTGTTAACCGGACTTACCCAGGCCAAATCGGAAGCGATCCGCCGCAATACGCCCGTACGTTTTCAGTTTGTCACCAACTTGACTTCGAGTTGCGCCCTCAGCCAGAACAGCGGTTCGTGGATTGTGAGCCAGGATGACCCAGCGAGCGCCTGTGAAGTCGCTCCATCGGATACTACGACACCGCGATCGTTCCGCAAGCAATCATCCGCTGAAGGCTACCCCAAGGTCACGGTCACCGCAGCCGGCAGTTCGTCCATAGTTTTCAACGGTATTGGCAGGATCGTCGGCACCGGTATCTCGCAGATCGACTTCACCCACAATGCCATGACCTGCGAACACGTGGATCCGACCAACGGCACCGCACGCTGCCTGCGCATCCTGATCTCGACCGGCGGCGCACCCAAGTTGTGCGACCCCAAGGTGGCTGCGACCACTGACTCCCGATATTGCAATTGACACCCTTACTTCCAAGGAATCCACGGTGAATTCCCAACACCATATATCGAATCAGCAGGGTGTTATGTTGATCGAGGCGCTGATCGGACTGCTGATCTTCATGCTGGGCATACTCGCGCTGATCGGCATGCAGGCGATTGCGATGCAATACACCATTGATGCCAAGTACCGCTCGGAAGCGAGCTTCCTGGCCAATCAAATCATCGGCGTGATGTGGGTAGATCGCGCCAATCTGAACAGTTACGACACCACGTCCGGCGCAGGTACGACACAACGCGCGACCTGGATCTCCAGCGTGACGGAAACCCTGCCGGGCGCCACCGGCGGCAACGTCCCCACAATCAGCATCAGCGGGCGCCAGGCCACAGTCAATGTCATCTGGCAGCGTCCGGGTGAAAGCGCCCCCAGCCAGCATTCCGCAATCGCCCAAATCAACGATCCCTCCTGAGATTTCAACATGCGTTCACGCCAATCCGGTTTAAGTCTTGTCGAGTTGATGGTCGCCGTGGTCATTGGCCTTGTCGGTATCCTTGCGATGACCCAGGCCTACCTGACCAGCGACCGTTTCAACCGCTCAACCACCGGCGAGGGCAGCGCGCAGACTGGCGGCTTGATCGCGCTCTACCAGATGGAGCGCGATCTGCGCATGTCCGGTTACGGCATTGCCAGTTCAGCAGCACTGGGCTGCGGCACCATCGACTGGTATTACGACCCCAACTACTCAGCAAGCATCCAGTCCGGCTCTCCGTTGCCCACGCTTTCGCTGGCGCCGGTGACCATCACCACCAACGGCACCAACCCGGATGTGGTTACCGTGATGTACTCGACCACCGCCGAACGCCTGATGCCCACATCGATCTCCTCGTTTAATGCTTCCTCATCGGAAGTCACGGTCGACGGTGTCTATGGATTCAATATCGGCGACCTGATCCTGCTGGTCAACACCACCGGCACGACCCGCTGCACGCTGGGCAAAATCACCCAGGTTCAGTCGGGTCCGCAAAAATTGCAACTCAACCCTGGCGCCAGCGCCCCCTACAATCCGCCGGCCTGGGGCTCCTTCCCCGGCACCTATGCCTCGGGCGACATGATGCTGAATCTGGGTAACCCCGTCGTGCGTTCGTACTCGGTCAACAACAACAAGCTGCGCGTCACCGACGCATTGCTGCAGGCCGCCGGCGCGACGCCGCTCGACATCGTCGACAGCATCGTTGATCTGCGTGCGCAATACGGCCACGATAACGGTGCCGGCGGCGGCACCGCCGGTGACGGCATCGTTGACGAATACAACAATGTTTCCCCGACCAACACCACGGGATGGCAGCAGGTGTTGTCCATCCGCATGGGCGTACTCGCGCGCATCGGCGTCTATGAAAAACCGACCGCGGGCAGCGACTGCGATGCAACCACGACCGCGCGCACCTGGTCCGGCGGCACGTTCAGCAAACTGGATATATCGACAGTGACCAGTGAAGACCGTTGCTACCGTTACCGCGTATTCGAAACCACGATCCCGTTGCGCAACATGATCTGGAGGGCCGCATGAACGTAATCCTGCACAAGGCTCAGCGCGGCGTCGTTCTTTTTGTCGCACTGATTGTACTTGTAGCCATGACGCTGGCCGGCATTGCCCTGATGCGCAGCGTGGATGCCGGTACGGTGATCGCCGGCAATCTGGCATTCCGGCAATCGGCAATACACGCTGCCGATTTAGGCGTCGAAGCCGCGCGCGCCTGGCTGACAACGACCAGCGCCAGCCTCTTTGCCGACTCCACCACCAACGGCTACTACGCCACCTGGCAGGAAAGCATAGACCTGCTCGGCAACGATGCCAGCAAAGCCGATTTCAACTGGTCGAGCAGCTCGATCTCAACCACTGGTTCCTATGCCGGCCCATCCGGATACACCGTGCGTTACGTAATCCACCGGTTGTGCCAAAACACCGGTGATCCGACTGGTTCGAGCGCCAACTGCGTCAAGACTTCCGTGACATCCAGCTCGACGTCAACCGGCACCAAAGGCGCGGCGACCTACGGCTCCTATGCCATTACCGTACCTACAGCGGCGCTGTACCGCATCACCGTCCGCGTTGAAGGTCCCCGCAACACTTTGGGTTACATCCAAAGCACCATTTTCTAGGATTCGGGACGAAAGTTCCGGAGATCACCATGACATCAACCCCACATCGCCCGCTTATTTCACTGCTCACCGCGGTGGGCCTGTCGCTCGGCATCAGCTTGCTCGCCTACGGCGCTATCACTGAAATTGCTGACGGCCCGATGGCGCAACCCGCCACCAGCGTCAAGCCGAACATGCTGTTGATCCTCGACGATTCGGGATCAATGGCGCGGCAGTTCACGCCCGACTACGTTTCCAGTAACAGTAACGCCGGCACTGTGGCCAACTGCTTTAATTCACGCGACCTGAATAACCCGCCGACGGCCACACCGCAGGACTGTTACGCCGGCGACCCCCCTGCCATGTCACCCGATTTCAACACCCAGTACTACAACCCGCAGTTCCGCTACTTCCCCGCGGTGAACTTCGACGGCAGTTCCAAAGGGAACATGAACGCAACGGCTACCACCAACTGGACCGCCGTACCCACTGACAATGTCAGCACAGCAGCTGACAATTCCTCGCGTAAACGCCTGCATACCGGCGATCTGACCAGTACCACCGCCAGCGGCACTGATTGGGAGGCCGGCACCTCGGAGGGCACGGTCAGCACGATGAATCTGGTTACTGGATTCCCGGACCGCGTCTGGTGCAACAGCACCGGCGCCACCGCAACCGATACCGCGGTATGCAAGACCAACAGCGCCTACACCTATCCCAACGACACGTTCGGCTACGGCCGCGACGGCACCAGTAACCGCAAGTACAAACTTGGGGCTCCGTATTATTACCGGATCGTAGCCACCGAATACTGCGCCGATGTCGCGCTGACTAACTGCATTGCAGCCACCTCAGCCACGGTATCCGGCGGTGTCACTTACAGCCGCCCCGCACCCGTACGCTTTTGCAACAGCACGGCGTTGACTACCTGTCAGGGCAAGCGCACCAGCACCTTCAGATTCCCGAAATTCCTCGGCACCGTCAATGCATCTTCGCCCGCTGTCGCCGGTGTCAAGGCATTTGGCCTGATCACGCTCAGCGCCGGCGACGCCGGCGCACCGACCCTCAACCAGATCACCATCACCAAACCGGACACCACAACCGTCAACCTGTTCGGCAGCACGCTGACCACGGTGGCCACCGACAGTCAGGCCAACCGGCTGACCGCAGCCAATGCCATCCGCGACAAGATCAACCTCAACGCCGGCACCCATAACTACGTCGCTTCGGTGATCAACAACACCGCCACCACCATCCAGATCAAGATCGAAGCGCCGGTGCTGGGCGTCATCCACAACGGTTCGACCATCACCGTCGCCGCGCCAGCCACCACACCAACCACACCGGCCAGCCTTTCGTTCAACGTCGGCAGCGCCGGCAGCAACAGCGACCGTGTCACCACTTTGTCTTTGGGAGCGACTTCCGGCTCGGCAGTCACCCTGATCAATAACTCAACTATCCGTTGCGACGATACCGCTGGCGCCTGCTCCAACGACAAGATGGCCGGGCTGATCCGCGACAGAGTCAATCTGTATACCGGCACCCACGGTTATGTCGCCAGCGGCACTTCCAACACGGTGACCATCACCGCACCGGCCTCCACCGGCGGCGAACGCAATGGCTGGGCGCTGGTGTGGAACGACACCGGGCTCGATAATGTCAGCGCTTCACTGAGCGGCGGCCTGACGCCTGGCGACCTGGCCCACACCACCACCAACTTCGGCAGCGGCGTCGACGCCGTCGCCGCTGCCACCTGGGCGCGTGCCAACGTCGGCAACTTCGTACGGACTGACATCGTCTCCGGACAGACCTATACCAAATTCCCGGCGCGTTCCGACTGCACGGGAGCAACAACATGCACTTACGACGAGGAAATGACCAACTTTGCCAACTGGTTCGCGTATTACCGCACGCGGATGCAAATGGCCAAAACGTCGATCGGCCGCGCTTTCCTGACGCTGGGCAGTGACTTCCGCGTCGGCTACAAGACCATCAACTTCAATCTCACCGACTACCTCGCTGTGGCCGACTTCAACACCACTGCGGGCGGGCAAAAGAGTCAGTGGTTTACCAAGCTCTACGCCACCTCGCCCGGCGGCAGCACACCGCTGCGCGGTGCACTCGCGCGCGCGGGCCGTTACTATGGCGACCAGAACCCCAACAGCATGGGTGCAAGTCCGATCACCATGGCCTGCCAGCCCAACTACGCGATTCTGACCACCGACGGTTACTGGAACGACAGTTCGGGTTACGTGCAGCTGAACGGCACTTCCAACGTCGGCGACCAGGACGGGACCAACTCGGGCTATTCGACCCAGGCCATTGGCGCCTACGACGCCAACAACGCCAGCAACACCCTGGCCGACGTCGCGCTGTATTACTACAAGACCGACCTGCGCACCGATCTCGCCAACCAGGTGCCGGTGACCCAGAAAGACACGGCATCGCACCAGCACATGACCACGTTTACCGTCGGCATGGGCCTGGCCGGCACGCTGAACTATGATCCCAATTACGAGACGCAAACCAGCGGCGACTTCTTCGACATCAAGCAGGGCAGCAAATCCTGGCCCGCGCCCACCGCCAGTGCTGAAACCACACTGGACGATCTGTGGCATGCCGCAGTCAACGGCCGTGGCACCTTCTTCAGTGCTCAGGACCCGGTGGCCCTCGCCAACGGTATTGCCGAGACGCTGAGTTCAGTACAGGCCCGCGTCGGTGCCGGTGCTGCAGCGGCGACGTCGAACTTGCAACCGGTTGCCGGCGACAACTTCGCCTTTACCGCGCAATACCAGACCGTGGAATGGTCGGGCGATCTGAAAGCACGGACCATCGACCTTAGCACTGGCACGGTGTCGACCCGCGAACTATGGTCGGCACAGGATCTGCTAGACCAGCGCGCCCATACCACCCGGCGCCTGCTGACCTTCGACCCCGCAGACACCGACAGCTCGGCGACGGTCACCGTCACCGGCGTGTCGCGTAACCAGAACGCCAACAAGCTGCGCAGCTTCTGCTGGACTGATGCGCCGGTCGGCTCCTATCCCACTTGCGATGATGGCGGCTTGCTGACGGCGGCGGAGATGACCACGCATTTCGATCCTCAAGGTGGCGCCAACGGCCAGCTACTGCAGTCAGTACCGTGGCCCACCGATGGCAGCCTGCGCAACCTGTCGGCAACCTCGGCGACTCTGGTGGACTTCCTGCGCGGCGACTCCAGTTTCGAGAGCAGCGGCGGCACCGCCGTGTCGGAACTGTATCGCAACCGGGTCAGCGTGCTCGGCGACATCGTCAATGCCCAGCCGGCGTACGTGAAATCGCCGCCGTTCCTGTATACCGATCCGTTCTACACCACATTCAAAACCAACAATGCGACGCGCACCGGTACGGTCTATGTTGCCGCCAACGACGGCATGCTGCATGCCTTCGCAACGGACCCCGACAATAATCCGTACTTCCAGACCGCCGGTATTAGTACTGCGGTCACCTCGGACGACACGTTCTCGGGAACTTTGAACACCAATCCGGTCAATGGCGAAGGATCCGAGCGCTGGGCCTATATTCCGACCCATGTGTTTCCGACGATGAAGCGGCTGGCCGAAGCAAACTATGCGACCAACCACCGTTATCTGACCGATGGCTCGCCCGTAGTCGCGGATATTTGTGCCGGCCACACGCTTTCAACCCCTTGTTCCAGCGCATCGAACTGGAAAACCATCATCGTTGCCGGCCTCAACGCAGGCGGCCGCGGTTACTACGCACTGGATGTCACCGACCCGATCAATCCCAAGGGTTTGTGGGAAATCAAAGGCGGCACCGGCACCACCTGCCTCACCGCAGCCCAGGTTGCCGGCGGCACCTTCAGTGAGGACTGCAACATCGGCTTGTCTTTCGGCAATCCGATCGTGGTCAAACGCCCCTCCGATGGCCGCTGGGTCGCCCTGCTCACCTCTGGTCACAACAACGTCAGTCCGGGCGACGGTAAAGGGTATCTGTATGTCGTCGATGCCAATACCGGAAAAATCCTCGAACGCATGAGCACCGGCGTCGGCTGCGATGGCGTCAGCACTACCGCGCCTTGTACCGCAGGCACCGTTGATCCCAGCGGCCTGGCCCGGATCAATGCCTGGGTTAACACCGCCACAGAAAACAACACCGCGTTGACGGTTTATGGCGGCGACCTCAAGGGCAATGTATGGCGCTTCCAGCTGGAAGACACTGCAGGGGTTGCCGCCGGTACGGTCACCCGTCTCACCACGCTGGTCAACGCCGGCGGCACACGTCAGCCGGTCTCCACCAAGCCTGAAATGACTCTGGTCGGTACCAACCGCATCATTTACGTCTCCACCGGCAAACTGCTCGGCACCTCGGACAAAGATAATGCCGACCGCCAGAGTATCTACGCCATCAAGGACCCGATGACCAACACCACATCGCCCCAGTATGCGGCGATCCGCGGCGCCGCCGGATTCATTGAGCAGACGCTGAGCCTGATCGGCAGCGAGACCGACCGCCGTACCGCTACAAACAATTCTGTGAATCTGCTCACCGATAATGGTTGGTATGTCGATCTGCCCGATGGCGGCACCGGCTCACCGGCATCGCCAACAGAGCGAGCCACGGTGGATCCCGTGTTGCAGCTGGGCACACTGGTGGTGCCAACCAACGTGCCTTCCGACGATGACTGCGTAGCCGGTGGCTTTGGTTGGGTCAACTTCCTCAACGCACGGACGGGCAGCTTCGTCACCGGCGCCACGGACAACATGGCCAGCCAACGCATTTCGGCCTCGCTGATCGTCGGTGTCAACGTCGTGCAGCTGCCGGGCGGCACGGTAAAAACCATTGTTACCACCGCCGATAACCAGCAGTTGACGCAGAACACGCCGGTGGCGCCGACGACGACGCAGGGACGCCGGGTTTCCTGGCGGGAGCTGTTCGTCGACTGATGATGGACGCTGTTGATACTTCGCGCCCCGCTCCGGCGGGGCGCGCCGTTTGGGCCTTGGTGATTTCTGCCTCGATGCACGCCGCCCTGCTGCTGTCTGCCGCGGGCAAACCCGACGGCGGAGTCATCATGAATACGGCCATCCAATTGCCTGCCACTGCACCCTCCGTGCTGCAGGTCATGTTTCAGCAAGCAGGTGTCGTAGTTGATCTGGTCAGCGACATGCCCGAAACATCAACGCCGGCGCCGGATGAGGCCACGCCTGCATTGATTACCGGCAGCGAACCCGTTGCCGGCCGCGACGGACTACTGCCATTGGGATCGTCTCCGCGTTATTACCTGACGAACGAACTCGATACCCGGCCACAGATCCGCACCCGCGTCGATCCGGTGTATCCGAAAGCCGCCGCCGAACAGGGCCTCACCGCCGCTTTCACGCTGCGCGTGTTCATAGACGAAAGAGGTCGTGTCGAAAATGTGGTGGTTCCGGGAAAAAACGCCGCCGATCCGTTTGTGGCTGCCGTCGTGGCCGCCTTCGGCTCGGCCAGCTACACACCGGGCCTTAAAGATGGCGTGCCGGTGAAAAGTCTGTTGCTGATCGAAGTAAATTTTGAAACGCTGGACGTCGCGGAAAGTTTCCGCGGCAAGGCTTACTGATCAGCTGGCTGCGGTAACAACCAGCCCCTTGGGCAACGGAAAAGTCACCCGCTCGGCAATACCATCCAGCGTGCTGACACTGTTGGCGCCCAGTCCACGCAGCCGCTCAATCACCGCCTGTACCAGCACCTCCGGCGCAGAAGCGCCTGCAGTCACGCCGACGATTTTTTTGCCGTCCACCCACTCAGGCTGTAATTCGGTGGCGTTATCCACCATGTACGCGGGAACGCCCAGTTGCTCGGCGACTTCACGCAGGCGGTTGGAATTGGAACTGTTGGGTGAACCCACCACGATCACCACATCGCAGCGCTGCGCGAGGGTCTTGATCGCGTCCTGACGGTTCTGCGTGGCGTAACAGATATCGTCTTTTTTCGGGCCGACGATTTGCGGGAAGCGTTTTTTAAGTGCGGCAACTGTGCGCGCCGCGTCATCCATCGACAGCGTGGTCTGCGTGACATAAGCCAGGTTGTTTTCATCGCCGACCTTGAGGCCAGGCACATCATTGGGACCTTCGACCAGATGCATGCCGCCGTCGCTCTGGCCCATCGTGCCTTCGACTTCAGGGTGGCCGCGATGTCCGATCATCACGATTTCACGTCCCTGTTCACGCATTTTGGCGACCTCGACATGGACCTTGGTCACCAGCGGACAGGTCGCATCGAAAACCTTGAGGCCGCGCGCATCGGCCTCGCGGCGCACATCCTGCGACACGCCGTGTGCGCTGAAAATCACCGTGCTGCCCGAAGGCACTTCGGCCAGTTCCTCAACGAACACCGCGCCCTTGTTGCGCAGGTCGTTGACGACAAATTTGTTGTGTACGACTTCATGACGCACATAGATCGGCGCGCCGTGCAGTACCAGCGCACGCTCGACGATTTCGATCGCGCGATCGACGCCGGCACAAAAACCACGGGGATTGGCGAGCAGAACTTGCATGGTGCGGATTATACCCTTGCGCCGGCGCCACGACGGTAGCGACTCATAATTTTATCAATAAAAACAATTACTTATGATTATTCTTCGCCTGTGAACCGGCGAAAATACCATCCCACACCAACAAGGCTGCGCCGCAGGTGATTGCGGAGTCGGCAACGTTGAATGCCGGCCAGTGCCAGCCGAAGGCATGAAAATCGAGAAAGTCGACTACCGCGCCGATCATCACGCGATCGATCACGTTGCCGATTGCACCGCCGAGCACCAGCGCCAGCGCCAGACTGAACAGCGTCTGCTGCGGATGACGATAAAGCAGCCAGATGATCCACGCCGAAGCGATCAGCGCAATGCCGGTAAACAGTTCGCGCTGCCAGCCGCCCGCGCCGGCGAGAAAGCTGAACGCCGCACCACGGTTATAGACCAGCAGCAGATTGAAAAACGACGTCACTTCCACCGGCGGTTGGCCCGTCAGCTGCGCAACCGCGACATATTTGGTGAGCTGATCCAGCGCCACCACCACGCCGGAGAGCAGCAGCCAGCGCCACATCATGCGTATTGGCGCGGTTCGCCCGCGCCGGTGAGGTTGGATGTGCAGCGGCCGCACAAATCCGGATGGTTCGCGTCATGCCCGACATCGGCGCGGTAATGCCAGCAGCGTTCGCATTTGGTATGCGCGCTCGGTTTGACGTCAACGGTCAGTCCCGTACCTTGCTGTTGCACTACTGTTGCGCTCGACGTGATGAGCACAAACCTTAGATCGTCGCCGAGACGTTGCAATGATTCGAACGATTCCTGATCGGCCACCTTGATTTCGAGTTCGGCCTGCAGGGGCGAGCCGACTACACCCTGTGCACGCTGCTCTTCGATGCGCTTGTTGGCAAAGTCCCGCACATTACGGACCTCTTTCCAGGCATTGACCAGCGCGGCATCAAAGGACTGCTCTGGAATGTCATGCCACAGTTCCTCGAAAATGCTGCCTTCCGGGCTACCCTTGAACACCTGCCAAGCTTCCTCTGCGGTAAAGCTCAACACCGGGGACATCAGCCTGACCAGCGAATGGGTGATGTGCCACAGCGCGTTTTGCGCAGCGCGCCGCGGGCGTGAATCGGCGCCGGTCGTGTACAACCGGTCCTTCAGGATATCCAGGTAAAAAGCGCCCAGATCTTCAGAGCAGAATGCCGTCAGGCTTTTGACGACGGCGTGAAACTCGTAGCGCTCGTAGCCCGCAACCACATCGCTCTGAAATTTGCGCGTCAGTTCCAGCGCATAACGGTCAATCTCCAGCCACTGATCCGCCGGCAGGGCATGTTTCGCCGGATCAAAGTCCGCGAGATTCGCCAGCAGGAAACGCAGCGTATTGCGGATGCGCCGATATGATTCAACGACGCGCTTCAGGATCTCCTTGGAAATCGACAGTTCACCGGAATAATCCGTACTCGCCACCCACAGCCGCAGAATGTCGGCGCCGAGTTCATCCATCACCTGCTGCGGCACGATGACATTTCCCTTGGACTTGCTCATTTTCTTGCCGGCGCCGTCAACGACAAAGCCGTGGGTCAGCAGCGCCTTGTACGGCGCACAACCGTCCATCATGCTCGCGGTCAGCAGCGAGGAATGGAACCAGCCGCGGTGCTGGTCCGAGCCTTCGAGATAAAGATCTGCGGGAAACGCGCCGGTGTCGGCATGCGAGCCGCGCAGCACCGTGCTGTGCGTGGTGCCCGAATCAAACCACACGTCCAGCGTGTCCTTGATTTTTTCGTATTGTGCGGTATCAGCGCCGAGCAGCTCTTGCGCATCCAGCGCCTGCCACGCCTCGATGCCCTCGCGCTCTACGCGCTGCGCCACCTGCTCCAGCAGTTCCAGCGTGCGCGGATGCAACGTCGCGGTTTCCTTGTGCACAAAAAACGGCATCGGCACGCCCCACTGCCGCTGCCGTGACAGCGTCCAGTCCGGACGATTCGCGATCATGCCGTGCAGACGCGCCTTGCCCCAGTCTGGATAAAACTGCGTCGCCTCAACCGCACGCAAGGCAGTGGCGCGCAAGGTCTCTTCCGGTTTGACACCGTTGTAGCCCGGTACATCCTCCATACCGGCGAACCACTGTGTGGTCGCGCGCAGGATGATCGGCGTCTTGTGCCGCCAGCAGTGCATATAACTGTGCAGATCGGTCTTGTTCGAGAACAGCACACCATGCTGTTCCATGTGCGCAATGATCTGCGGATTGGCTTTCCAGATCATCAAGCCGCCGAACAGCGGCAGCGAGGCTGCATATTTCCCGTCGCCCAGTACCGGCGTGAGGATTTCGTCGTCCTTCAGTCCATACTTGCGGCAGGAGTGGAAGTCTTCTACGCCGTAGGCTGGCGCGGCGTGAACCATGCCGGTACCGGTATCGAGTGTTACATATTCGCCAAGGTAAACCGGCGAATGGCGGTCATAGAAGGGATGCTTGAATTTGATCAACTCAAGTGCCGCGCCCTTGCACGACGCCAGTGTCGTTCCCGTAAGGCCGTACCGCGTCAGGCAGGCTTCCTGCAGATCCGCCGCAAGAATCAGCAAGCCTTTTTCGGTATCGACCAGGTGGTAAGTGAATTCCGGATGCGCGTTCAGCGCCTGGTTCGCCGGCAGCGTCCACGGCGTCGTCGTCCAGATCACCGCATGACCCGGCTTGTCCGGCAGTGCGTTAAGCCCGAAAGCTTTCGCCACCTTGTCCGGTTCCGCAAACGGAAAACCCACATCGACGGCAGGATCCTTGCGATCTTCGTATTCGACTTCCGCTTCGGCCAGCGCCGATCCGCAATCAAAGCACCAGTTCACCGGCTTCAGACCGCGATAAACGTAGCCCTGCTCCAGCAGTTTGCCCAACGCACGAATCTCGTCGGCCTCGTTGCGGAAGGCCATGGTCAGGTATGGATGGTCCCAGTCGCCGAGCACGCCGAGGCGGCGGAAATCCTTTTTCTGGCGCTCGATCTGCTCCGACGCATAGGCGCGGCACAGCCGCTGGGTTTCCGCAGTAGGCAGATGTTTGCCGTGCAGTTTTTCGATCTGCACTTCGATCGGCATGCCGTGGCAGTCCCAGCCCGGCACGTACGGCGCATCGAAACCCGACAGGGATTTCGATTTGACGATGATGTCTTTGAGAATTTTATTGACCGCGTGACCGATGTGGATGTCACCGTTGGCATAGGGCGGCCCATCGTGCAGCACGAAGCGAGGCCGTCCGCGACTCGCGGTCCGGATGCGCTGATAAAAACGACGCTCTTCCCATTCGGCGAGCATTTTCGGTTCGCGTTTCGCCAGATCACCGCGCATCGGAAACGGCGTATCGGGAAGGTTCAGTGTATTTTTGTAATCAGCCATGTCTGCTCAATTTCAACAATCTTTTCAATACTTTTTCAAACTGCTTTGTTCTAACCGGTTTAGATCTGCGTTTCAGGCCGCACGCCGCGAAAAAAAAGTGCGCGTATCGGCAACATCGCGCGCGATCTGCTGCTTCAACGTTGCCAGATCCACGTATTTCGCTTCATCACGGAATTTGTGCAGGAAATCGACCTGCACCAGTTCTCCGTAAATTTCTTGTTTAAAATCAAATATATATACTTCAAGCACCGGGGCAGCTCCGCGCGCTTTCACCGTCGGCCGCACACCCAGGCTCGCAACGCCCTGTAGCCGCCTGCCATCACTGCGTGTGAGTTCCACTGCAAAGATGCCGGTCAGCGGCGGTCGATTGTGCTTCATCTGCACGTTCGCCGTCGGAAAACCGAGTTCGCGTCCGAGTTGATCACCACGAACCACGCGCCCGCTGATGCTGTATGGCCGGCCCAGCAGGCGTCCGGCTCTTTCCACATCACCTGAAGCCAGAGTGTCCCGCACCGCGGTGCTCGACACGCGTCCCCCGTCATGTTCGACCGTAGCCATGCCCTCGACTTCAAGACCGTGTTGCCCCGCCTGCGCGCGCAGCATCGCGAGATCCCCGGCGCGGCGCGCACCGAAACGAAAATCATCACCGACCTGCAGCCAGCGCACGCCGAGGCCGCGCAGCAGAATGCGCTCGATGAAATCCTGTGCCGTCACCTGCGCCAGCGCGAAATTGAAGCGCAGCACATAAGTCCGTTCAACGCCATGGAGGCGGAGCATGCTCAGTTTTTCGCGCAACGAAGTCAGCCGCACCGGCGCCTGGTCCGGTGCAAAAAATTCGCGAGGGTGCGGTTCGAAAGTCATCACGCATGCGGGCAGCCCGCGCGCAGCCGCAGCTGCGCGCAGCTTGGCGAGCATGGCCTGATGGCCGAGATGAACCCCGTCGAAATTGCCAATGGTCAGCGCGACGGGGCTGGAGGCAGCGTCCGGAACGCTGCGCAGGATTTGCATGAACCCGCCTTGTTCCCAGAGAAGCGCGCTAAAAGGCTGAATTTTAGCGTTTTTTCAGAGTGTGCGGCTAGGCATGCATGGGCCAGCCGGGCATTGCGAATCCCGCGAATCAATCTTCGGACAGATTCGCCAGCATGTTCTCCAGCGTTGTCCAAGGTAGTGCGGCGCAACGAGCCCGCGCCGGATATTCACGCGCAGTTTCCAGCATGGCTTGCGCACCCGGCATGTCGCCGGGAAGCGGCGAGTCGGCGGCATGTTCCAGCATATTGCGAAACGCCCGCCCCATCGCCCTGACCTCGGCTACGGCCCTGCCTTGCACCTGCTCGGTCATGATCGAGGCAGATGCCATTGAGACACCGCAACAGGTGCACTGGAAAGCGATGTCCACAATCCGCCCGCCATCCAGGCGCAGAAACAGGGTCATGTCGTCGCCGCACAGCGGGTTGCTGCCGTCGGCCGTACGATCAGCGTTCTCGATGACGCGGTAGTTCCGCGCATGCTTGATGTGCTCCATGAGCAAATCGTCATAGAGCTTTGCCTTGGTCAAAAGCCTGCCTCCGCTGAACCGCCCGGCATTGCCGGCGCGGCGAAAAACCGTGCCGACCAACGGCTTAAATCATAACGCTCCACACTTATTTAAACGAGCATTACTGCGGCTGCAGGCTGGATTGCTGCTGTCAGCCCGTTGATCGGGCCTTTGAACGTCCGGCGTTCTACATCGCGCCTTCTCGAGCACCTGACCGATGACGATCAGCGCCGGCCCCTCCACCGACTGCCTTGCGGCCGCTTCCAGCGTCGCCACCGTGCACCAGTTTTCCCGGCGCCCCGGCAGGGTCGCGTTTTCCACGATGACGACCGGCGTGTCCGCCGCCACGCCACGCACACGCAGTTTTTCGACCACTTCAGCGGCTTTACCGACGCCCATGTACACCACCACGGTGCTGCCAGCATCAATGCCTGCCGCCCAGTCGCTGGACGTTTCATCGTTGCCGACGCGTGGCGTGGTCAGCACCACGCTGCGGGCAATACCGCGCTGGGTCAGGGATACGCCGAGTTCGGCGCTGGCCGCCAGGGCCGAAGTAATGCCGGGCACCACTTCAAATGGGATACCGGCTGCAGTCAGTTCGTCGATTTCTTCCTGCGCGCGGCCAAACAGCATCGGGTCGCCGCCCTTGAGCCGCACGACCACCGCATGTTTCTGCACGGCATCGACCAGCCGCTTGTTGATAAAGCGTTGCGCAGTCGAATGGCGGCCGCAGCGTTTGCCGACGGCTATTTTCTCGGCTTTAACCGCGAGCGCAATCGTGTCGGCATGCACCAGCGCGTCGTAAAACACGATATCGGCACGGCGCAGCAGTTCTGCTGCGCGCAACGTCAGCAGGTCGGGCGCACCCGGCCCTGCGCCGACGAGATAAACCGTACCGATAGCCGTCATTCGTTCAGGCCGCTTCTTTTTCACGACGGCGGAACAGCGGTACCGGCTGATCCACCGAGGTTTGGTAGGACTCACTGAAATCGTTGAAGGCCGTCAGCGCTTCCTGCACGTCAAGTCCGTCATTGAGCAGGAAGGAATCAAAGCCGCAGCGCGACAGGTAATACAACTGATCGCGCTGAATGTCGCCAATGGCGCGCAATTCGCCCTTCCAGCCATAACGCTCGCGCAGCAGACGAGCAGTCGAGTAACCGCGGCCATCGGTGAACTGCGGAAAATCGACGGCAATCACGCTGAACGCGTCGAGACTGTCGGCGATCAGCACCGGATCCTCGTCGCTTTCCAGCCACAAGCCGAGTTTGCCCGTGGTGCGACTCAGCAGTTCATCGGCGAGGCCCCGCCACAGGCGCAGCGGGACCAGCACGTCGCCGGTGGCCGGTACCGTCGGCAGGCTGCCGTCGGCAGTCCAGTCAAGCCGCAGCCAGCTGTCGTTTGCCATTTTCGCGTTTTTGATCAGGGTAGCCATAAACATGCTCCTTGAAAGGGGTGACGCCGATGCGCCGTACGACATCGATGAATTTTTCAGATTCGCTGTCGCGGTGTTCGAGATAGGTTTCGATCAGCTTTTCGATCACATCCGGTACTTCATCCTGCGCGAACGACGGGCCGATGACCTTGCCCAGTGACGCCGCGTTGCCTTGCGCGCCGCCAATGGAAATCTGATAGAACTCCGCACCCTGCTTGTCGACGCCGAGAATGCCGATATGACCGACATGATGGTGACCGCAGGAATTCATGCAGCCGGAAATGTTCAGGTCGAGTTCGCCGATATCGTGCTGGTAATCCAGATCATCAAAGCGGCGCTGGATCGCTTCCGCCACCGGAATCGACTTGGCATTGGCCAGCGAGCAGAAATCGCCGCCGGGGCAGGCAATTATGTTGGTGATCAGGCCGATGTTCGGCGTCGCCAGCCCCAGCAACTTGGCTTCCAGCCACAACGCATGCAGATCCGATTGGCGCACGTCCGACAGCACCAGGTTCTGTTCATGCGACACGCGCAGTTCACCGAAGCTGTAACGGTCGGCGAGATCCGCCACCGCATCCATCTGGTCGGCAGTCGCATCGCCTGGCGGCACGCCGGTCTTTTTCAGTGACAGCGTGACTGCGGCGTAGCCCGGCACCTTGTGCGGATGCACATTGCGGCCGGCCCAGCTGGCAAATCCGCGTTCGCGCGCCAGCGCCTGGGTGTATTGCACCGACAGCGCATCAAGTTGTTGATACTGCGGGCGCGTGAAACGCGCGTCGATGCGGCTGACTTCAGCAGCGGTCAGTTTTGCGGGACCATCTTTCAGATGTACCCATTCGGCATCGACCTGTTTACGAAATTCTTCCGGCGTCAGTTCCTTCACCAGAATCTTGATGCGCGCCTTGTATTTGTTGTCGCGGCGGCCGAAGCGGTTGTAGACGCGCAGGATGGCGTCCAGGTAGGTCAGCAGATGCGGCCACGGCAGGAACTCGCGGATCACCGTGCCGATGATCGGCGTGCGGCCGAGGCCACCACCGACCAGCACGCGGAAACCGACCTCGCCATTGGCGCCGCGCACCGCCTGCAGGCCGATGTCATGCACCTGGATTGCCGCGCGATCCTGTTCCGCGCCCGACACCGCGATCTTGAACTTGCGCGGCAAGAAGGCGAATTCCGGATGGAAGGTCGACCACTGGCGGATCAGTTCGCACCACAGCAGCGGATCAACGATCTCGTCGGGTGCGATGCCGGCGAAATGATCGCTGGTGGTATTGCGGATGCAGTTGCCACTGGTCTGGATCGCGTGCATTTGCACCGAGGCCAGATGGGCGAGGATTTCGGGAACGTCTTCAAGCTTGGGCCAGTTGTACTGGATGTTCTGGCGGGTGCTGAAATGGCCATAGCCGCGATCCCATTTGCGGGCTATGTGAGCGAGTGCCCGCAATTGCCGGGAAGACAATAATCCATAAGGAATCGCCACCCGCAACATCGGCGCAAATCGTTGAATATAAAGACCATTTTGCAGGCGCAGCGGACGGTAATTGTCTTCGCTCAGTTCGCCCGCGAGGAAACGCCGGGTCTGGCCGCGAAACTGGGCCACCCGTTCGTCCACCAAGCGCTGATCGATCTCGTCATACAAATACATGTCCGGCACCTTGATACTTAAGGCTGCCGATACTAGATACCCCCTTATATATCGTCCAAGAATATGTTATTAATTATTAAGATCATTTTGTTATATAAGAGTAGAAAATTAAGGTAAGTCATTGAATTTACAGCAATTACGCTATTTGCGCGAAATCGCCCGCAACGGACTTAAGGTCACGGATGCCGCGGAATCGCTGTTTACCTCGCAGCCGGGCATCAGCAAACAGATCCGCCTGCTCGAGGAAGAACTCGGCGTCACCATCCTTGTGCGCAACGGCAAACGCATCACTGCGCTGACCGAACCGGGCCGTATCGTGCTCGACATCGCCGAACGCATCCTGCGCGACACCGACAACCTGCGCGAGGTCGGCCGCGACTTCAACGCCGGCGGCAGCGGCACACTGGTCATCGCCACCACGCACACCCAGGCGCGTTATGCGCTGCCGCCGGTGGTGTCGCGCTTCATGAAACGTTATCCGCAGGTGCGGCTGACGCTGCGCGAAGGCAGTCCCGCGCAGATTGCCGGCCTGCTGCGCGACGGCGTCGCCGATGTCGGCATCGCCACCGAATCGGACGAAGAGTTCGAAGAACTGGTGACGCTGCCGTGTGCGCAATGGACGCGCAGCGTGATCACGCCGCTGCGGCATCCGCTGCTCGGCGCCGGCCCGCTGACCCTGGAAAAAATCGCGCAATATCCGTTGATCACCTATGACTTCGCATTCACAGCCAACTCGCCGATCAAACGCGCCTTCGATTCCGCAAACATCAAACCCAATGTCGTGCTCACCGCGGTGGCCGCCGACGTGATCAAGGCCTATGTTGAACAGGGCATGGGCATCGGCATCCTCGCCAAGATGGCCTTTGACCCTGCGCGCGATCATGGCGTGCGCCTGATCAATGCCGATCATCTGTTCGAACCGAGTACGACGCGCATCGCCCTGCGGCGCAACGCCTGGCTACGCGGCTATGTCTACGATTTCATCGAACTGTTTGCACCGACATTGGGCCGCACGGTGGTCAATGCTGCACTGAGCGGGGGCAGCACGCCGGTCGCCGCACCCTAGAAATCACGCGGGCATCATTCCTGCTTGAGATGCACGGACCGCGGGAGTAGATTGACCGCACAAGACGAATACCATTTACCGTAGTTTTGCCATGAACCGAGCCCTAACCGCCACCCTCTGTGCCGCAGCCCTGTGGACCGGCGCATTCCAGCCCGCACAGGCTGCCGACAGTTATCCGAACCGCGCCGTGCGCATGATCATCCCCTTCCCGGTCGGCGGGGCAACGGACATCCTCGCCCGCGTCGTCGCGCAAAAAAGTGCCGAGCAGTTTGGCCAGCAGGTTGTCGTGGACAACCGGCCCGGCGCCGGCGGTACACTGGGTTCGCGTATTGCCGTCACCGCAACCGCAGACGGCTACACGCTGCTGATGGGCACCACCAGCACCCACGCCATCGGACCGCATCTTTACGCCAAACCGCCTTACGATTCGCTGGCGGATTTCTCGCCTGTCACCCAGGTCGCGACTTCACCGAACGTGCTGCTCGTCGGCTCACAAGTACCGGCGCAATCGATCAAGGAACTGGTCGCGCTGGCCAAGGCACAACCTGGCAAAATGAATTTCGGCTCATCCGGCACCGGCACGCAGTTCCACCTCTCCGGTGAACTGCTCAAACTGCTCGCTGGTATCAACATCGTGCACTTGCCGTACAAAGGCACGGCGCTGGTCTATCCGGAAATGTTCAGCGGCTCGATTCAGATCCTGTTCGATGTTCCCGTGGTGGCCCTGCCGTTCATCAAGCAGGGTCGTGTCCGCGCCCTTGGCGTATCCGGCAAAAAACGCATCAATGCGCTACCCGGCGTGCCCACCATCGTTGAGGCGGGCATCCCCGGCTACGATGCCGACCTCTGGTTCGGCCTGTTCGGACCGGCCAAGCTTCCTGCCGACCGGTTGAACCGCATCAACGCCGAAGTCGTTAAAGCACTTAATACGAATGACGTTCGCGAACGTTTTGCGGCACTGGGCGCCGATGGTGTCGGCACGACGCCGGCCGCATTCAGTGCATTCCTGAAAGCGGAAAATGAAAAATGGGCAAAAGTCGTCAAAGCATCGGGCGCCAAGATCGATTAAATGCCCGATACCCGGAAGCTTTGACGTTCAAGCGATAACCTGACGGGCGGGTAAGTCTCCGCACTGTCAAAGCAGCGCCATGCATCTTTGCAATTACGCCGCTGCTGCGGTAGTTTGTAACGTTGCATCTGCGACTATGGGCGCAGATGCAAATTCAACAACCCTCTCAAGGTGTAAACCATGATCGATCTGAGCCCGTCCCGCACCCGCCGCGTCGTGATCGGATATGCCGCTCAACTACACGCCACCCAGGCCGGCACCGCAAATCCCCACCCCATCCGCTGAAAGGATAAAAAAAGCCATGAGACGCGCTTCCCAGCAATCCTCCCCTCAATCACGTCCCGCCATTACAACGTTCTTACGCAGCATTGTTGCAGCCGCCAGCTTTGCATTGTTCGCATCGGCTCCGGCATTCGCGCAGCAAACGCTTAAAGTCACCACAATTCCCGAAGAAGCCGCAACCGAGCAGATCCGCAAGTTCGGACCGCTGACCCGCTACCTCGAGCGCACCGTCGGTGTGAAAGTCGAATTCACCCCCGTCAATGACTATCCCGCGGCGGTCGAAGCACTGGTCAACAAGCAGGTTGACCTGGTCTGGTTCGGCGGCTTCACCCACGTGCAGGCGCAACTGCGTTCCGGCGGAAAAATCGTGCCGATCGCTCAGCGCGAGGAAGACACCCAGTTCCGCTCCGTATTCATCACTCAGACGGATTCCGGAATCAAGACGCTTGCCGATCTGAAGGGCAAGCAGGTCAGCTTTGGCTCGCAATCAAGCACCTCGGGCCACCTGATGCCGCGCAGCTTCCTGCTGCAGGCCAAAATCGATCCGGACAAGGATTTCAAGCGTGTCGCCTATTCCGGCGCACACGACGCCACCATCGCATCTGTCGTGGGTGGCCGTGTTGATGCCGCTGCGCTCGACATTACCGTATGGCGCAAATTCGTCGACGAGAAAAAAGTCGACACGACGAAAGTGAACGTGTTCTTCACCACACCGCCGTATTTCAATTACAACTGGTCGGTACATGCGGATATGCCTGCTGCCCTGCGTGAACGCATCACCAAAGCACTGCTTGACTTGTCGATGGCAACGCCCGAGGGCAAGGAAATCCTGACCCTGAACCGCGCGACCAAATACATTGCCACCAAACCCGAGAATTACAAGGATCTTGAGAGCGCGGGCCGCAGCGCGGGTCTGATCAAATAATCCATGCGTATTGCCATTGAAGGGCTTGCGGCGCGCCATCCGGCCGCCGCAAGCGACAGCATACCGGCCCTCAAGCCGCTGACGCTCACCGTTGCAGCCGGCGAACAATTGGCCGTGATCGGCCCCTCCGGGGCCGGCAAGACCACATTGCTTCATGCACTGGCGTGCGCGCTGAAGCCGACGGCAGGCCACCTTGAACTTGACAGCGTCGACCCGTGGAAACTGCCGGTGTCGCAATTGCAGAAACTTCGCGGCAGATTGTTCCTGGGGCCGCAGGTGCCGCCTTTGCCGCCCCGGCAACGGGTCATCACCGCGGTATTGGCCGGCCGGTTGCCGCAGCAATCGCTTCTCGCCAGCCTGCGTTCGCTGTTCTACCCGACCCATATCCCGGAAGCGCAGGCCGCACTGGAAAAATTCGATCTCGCCGGCAAACTGTGGGAGCGCGTCGACCGGCTCTCGGGTGGCGAGCGCCAGCGCGTCGGCCTGGCGCGCGCCCTGGTTTCCAGCGCCTCGCTGTGGCTTGTCGACGAACCGCTGTCGTCGCTCGATCCCTCGCGCGCGGCGCAAGCCATCGACACGCTGACCCAGTCGGCGAGCGAACAGGGCGCAACGCTGATCACCTCGCTGCACCAGGTCGATGTTGCAAAACGCTTTCAGCGAATCATCGGCTTGCGCGACGGCGCACTGCAGTTTGACCTGCCGGCCGCGGAAGTCACGCACGAGCGGCTGGCCGCACTTTACGCCCAGCATGAGGAGGAATTGCTCGGCGCGCCGATGACGGGTGAAGAAAAAGCGCCGGAAAATCCGCACCCGGCCCCTTTGTATTGCCGCTAGCCGCACCACGCCCTTGAGCCATCCAGTCTCCGCCACCATCGTGCCACCGCAACTGCGCGATCCCGCCTGGATCACGCGCGTGTTCTGGCTGCTTGCGGCCGCAGTGCTGCTCGCCCCGGCGCTGGTTATTACCGAATTCAAGCCATGGACACTGTTCGAGCCTGCAACCATCAAGTCCACGAAACGCTTCATCGGCGATTTTTTCCCGCCCAAAATAGAAGCCGAATTCCTGCTGATGGTGATGCGCGAGGCCTGGCGCACCGTCGCCATCGCCACGGTCGGCATGGTGCTGGCCCTGATCATTGCCATCCCGCTGACCTTCATTTCCACCAGTGCGATTTCGATCTCGGCGTTGTCGGGACGCATGCACGCATTGCCCTTTGTCCTGCGCCAGGCCATCCGCTGGCTGCTGATCGTGCTGCGCAGCGTGCCCGAACTGGTATGGGCACTGGTGTTTGTGCGCGTGGTCGGACTGGGCCCGACTGCGGGCGTGCTCGCCATCGCGCTGACTTATGGCGGCATGCTCGGAAAGGTTTATGGCGAAATCCTCGAAAGCGACGAAACACACGCCACGCATGCGCTGCTGCGCAATGGCGCCGGTCGCCTGCAGGCCTTTTTCTACGGCCTGCTGCCGCAAAGCGCGCCGGAACTGACGAGTTATACGGTGTATCGCTGGGAATGCGCCATTCGCTCCTCGGCAGTACTCGGCTTTGTCGGCGCCGGCGGCCTCGGGCAGCAGATGGACAATTCGATGAAAATGTTCCTGGGCGCGGAAGTTGCGACCATGCTCATCGCTTTCATGCTGCTGGTGGCGCTCGCTGACCAGGCCAGCGCGTGGCTGAGAAAGATGCTGGCATGAGCTATACGAGCAATGGAATGAAGACGACGGCATGAGCAACCTCTCACCGAAGTCGTCCAAGGATGCGGCAAACGAGACCTACCGCCTGCCGCCGAAACTTTTTGATGCGCGCTGCGCCGCCTGCTGGTTCATGCTCGGACTGGCCGCGCTGACCATTGCAAGCTTCTGGTCACTGGATCTGCAATGGGCGAAATTCCTGTCCGCCGATGCGCTGCGCAAAATGGGCCGTTTCATGGCCGAACTGCTGACGCCCTCAACAGATCCGGCCTTTCTGCTGAAGCTGGCGGGGGCCAGTCTCGAAACCATCGCGATGTCGGCACTGGGCACACTGCTCGCCGCGGTTGCGGGTCTCGCGCTAGCGCTCCCGGCAAGCCGTTCGCATTCCGGCGATCCCGCCTACTGGCGCGCACCGACGAGACTGCTGCTCAACGGATTGCGCGCCATTCCGGAACTGGTTTGGGCTGCACTGCTGATCATATCGGCGGGGCTGGGGCCCTTCGCCGGCACACTGGCGCTGGCGCTGCACACCTCGGGTGTGCTGGGACGGTTGTTTGCGGAGGCCATCGAAAACGCGCCGCAGGGTCCGGCATTTGCACTGCGCGTGCGCGGCGTAGCGCCAACCCGGGTTTTTGTCTACGCCACTTTCGTACAGGTGCTGCCGCAACTGTTGTCGTACACGCTGTATCGCTGGGAAAACAACATCCGCGCGGCAGCGGTGCTCGGCGTGGTCGGCGGCGGCGGGCTCGGACAGATGCTGGCCTTTCATATGGGACTTTTCCACATGAACGAAACCAGTTCGATCCTGATCGCGATGATCCTGCTGGTCGCGATGGTCGATCTGCTGTCCTATGTTTCGCGTCGCATCATGCAGCGCTGATGCGGCAATTTCCTATTCGCTGCCGCGGCGATTGAAGTCGCGCAGCCGGAACCCGGACAACCATAAGGTGCCGAAGTAGGCCGCCATACCCGCAACGACCAGCAACGCAAGCCGTGCAACACGTTCCAGCGCGCCCGCAGACAGCCAGCTTTGCACGTCGCCGCAAAGCACCCACAACACCACCCCCATTACGTACAACGCCAGCGTCAGCTTGAGCAAAAACCCGCCCCACCCCGGCTGCGGCTGATAAATCCCATGCCGGCGCAGGCCGCGCAACAACAGGCCGGCATTGAGGCAGGCGCCGATGCTGATCGACAGCGCCAGTCCGGCATGGCGTAACTCCCACACCAGCACGAGATTCAGCAACTGCGTCACCACCAGCGAAATCACCGCGATTTTCACCGGCGTGCGGATGTCCTGCCGCGCATAAAATCCGGGCGCCAGCACTTTCACCGCGATCAGGCCGACCAAGCCGATGGAATAGGCGATCACCGCATCGCGGGTGTTGATGACATCCGTCCCGGTAAACGCGCCATAGTGAAACAGTGTGGTCACCAGCGGCACCGCGAGCAATGCCAGCGCGGCAGCCGCAGGCACCGCGAGCAGCAAGGTCAAGCGCAGCCCCCAGTCCAGCAGCGCCGAATACGCCTGAGTCGTCTTTTCGGCGTGGCTGCGCGCAAGACTGGGCAGCAACACCGTGCCCAGCGCGACGCCGAGCAGTCCTGCAGGAAACTCCATCAGCCGGTCAGCAAAATACAGCCAGGTCACGCTGCCGGAAATCAGGAACGATGCAAAAACATTGTTGATCAGCAGGCTGATCTGCCCGACCGACACCCCGAACAGCGCGGGCCCCATCTGCCGCAGCACGCGACGCACGCCCTCGTCGCGCAGGTTCAGTCGCGGTCGCGGCAGCATGCCGATGCGCGCCAGGAACGGCAGCTGAAAGGCAATTTGCAGCGCGCCGCCGACAAACACCGCCCAGGCCAAGGCCATGACCGGCGGATCAAACCACGGCGCCGCCAGCAATGCGAAGCCGATGAACGACAGGTTGAGCAGCACCGGTGTGAACGCCGGAACCGCAAAACGGCTCCAGGTGTTGAGGATCCCGCCCGCCAGCGCGGTCAACGCGATGAATACGATGTAGGGAAAGGTGATGCGCAACAGATCCACAGTCAGCGCAAATTTTTCCGGATGAGCCGTAAAGCCCGGGGCACTGATCGCGATGATCAGTGGCGCACCCAGCACGCCTGCTGCAGTGACCAGCAACAACGCGATGCCGAGCACACCGGACACATGGTCGATCAACGTCCGTGTTGCAGCAGCGCCGCGCTGGTTCTTGTATTCGGCGAGTATCGGCACGAAGGCCTGCGAGAACGCACCCTCGGCAAAAAGCCGGCGCAACAGATTGGGAATCTTGAAGGCGACAAAAAAAGCGTCGGTGGCGAGGCCGGCCCCGAAAACCCGGGCAATGATCGCATCGCGCACAAAACCCAACACGCGGGATATCAGCGTCATGCTGCTGACTGTAGCTAAGCTATTGAGTAAATTCATGTTTCCTGGAAACGATCAGACTGGGGGCGGATAACACGTACCTTGCGGAGAAGGCTGATTTTCTTTATGATTACGCCCTTTTTCCGAACGAAATCCGGAGTTTACATGGCCAATATCGCTTCAGCCAAAAAAGCAGCACGCCAAGCCGTCGTGCGTCGCGCCCACAATGGTGCCCAACGCTCTGAATTGCGTACTGCCATCAAGGACGTACGCAAAGCGATCGCCGCCGGCGACAAGGCAGCCGCCAGAGTCGTTTTTCAGCAGTCGGTAAGCAAGATCGACTCGATCGCCGACAAGAAAATCATGCACAAAAACACGGCGTCCCGTTACAAGAGCCGCCTGTCAGCCGCCGTCAAGGCGATGGCGTAATCATCAGTTTTCGGCCTGCCGATTGAAGGCGGGCTGATAGTGGCGGGGGCGCACGCCCTGATTTTCCGGATGGGGCTTTGCACCTTCTTCCACCACCCCGGCATCAGTCGCCTGATCTTCCGGACGCCTCGCCTTGCGGACCGGCCTCATTTTCAGCTGGTTGTCGCGGGCAAACTGCAGCAGGAATGCATAGGCCGGCGGATCCCGACGCTCGAGTTCCCGGTCCATCGCCAGGCAGCGCACTCCACCGCCCATGATCGGCTTGAGGAAGGGCGAATAGGCAATGTAGCTGTCATCGCTGAATACCGAAAGCATGCCGCTGAAACGTTCGACTCAGCCGCTGAGACGAAACGTTTCGCCGCTTTCAGTAATGATTGACCATTTCGGGCGCGCCGTCGAACAAGCTGGCGTCCTGTGTATTTTGAAGGCAAAAAGTCTGACAGAAGGGCCTCCATTTCCCTCGCGGAACAGAGGGAAATTAAGCTTGCAAATCAAATCATTGTTGAACGAAAATAGCTGTTCCGGCGGCAACAGGCCGCCGTGTTTTTTTGTGGAGGTCGACGGACCATGTCACACGTAATGAACACCTACGGTCGCCTGCCCGTCGCCTTCGAGCGCGGCGAAGGTGTCTGGCTGTGGGACACACAGGGCAAACGTTACCTCGACGCACTCGCCGGCGTCGCCGTCAATGCGGTCGGCCACAGCCATCCGAAGCTGGTGGCCGCGCTACGCGAGCAGATCGGCAAGCTGATCCACACCTCTAACATTTACCAGATCGCAGCACAGGAAAAACTCGCCGACCGCATTGCCGGAGTCTCCGGCATGGACAAGGTGTTTTTCTGCAATTCCGGCGCGGAAGCCAACGAGGCCGCGATCAAGCTCGCGCGCTACTACGGCCACAAGAAAGGCGTCGAAAATCCCGCGGTGGTGGTGCTCGAAAAATCCTTCCACGGCCGCACCATGGCAACACTGTCAGCCACCGGCAGCCGCAAGGTGCAGGCCGGATTCGAGCCGCTGATGACCGGATTCGTACGTGTACCTTTCAACGATCTTGAGGCCGTACGCCGTGTCGCCGATTCCAACCGTAACGTGATCGCCATACTGGCCGAACTGGTGCAGGGTGAAGGCGGCGTCAGCGTCTGCAGCGACGATTACCTGAAGGGCCTGCGTGAAATCTGCGACGCCCACGGCTGGCTGCTGATGCTCGACGAAGTGCAGACCGGAATGGGGCGCACCGGCAAGATGTTCGCTTTCCAGCATTACGGCGTAATGCCGGACGTGATTAGCCTAGCCAAGGGACTCGGCGGCGGCGTGCCGGTCGGTGCCTGCGTTGCACGCGGCGAAGCGGCTACGCTGTTCCAACCGGGCAGCCACGGCTCAACCTTCGGCGGCAACCCGCTGGCCTGCACCGCTGCGCTCGCCACCCTGGACATCATCGAATCCGAAGACCTGTGCCGGAACGCCACCGATATCGGCGCCCGCATCCGCGCCAGCCTGGAGCGTGCGCTGGCCGAAACGCCAGGCGTCCGCGAGATCCGCGGCAAGGGCATGATGATCGGCATTGAACTCGACCGTCCCTGCGGCGACCTGGTGAAAACCGCGCTTGAAGCCGGTCTGCTGATCAACGTCACCGCCGACAACGTCGTGCGCCTGGTGCCGCCGCTGGTGATGTCTGCGCCGGAAGCCGACCAACTGACCAGCGAACTGGCGCCGATGATCCGTTCATTCCTGATGAAAACCGCCTCTGCGGCAGCCTGAACACGGGGCCTGCCGCGCCGCGAGACACCATGCAACTGCGCCACTACCTCCAGTTCAAGGATTTTACCGCCGCGGAATACGATCACGTGTTCGAGCGTGCGCGCTGGATCAAGGACCGCTTCAAACGCTACGAGCCTTATCTGCCGCTGCACGACCGCACGCTGGCGATGATCTTTGAAAAAAACTCGACGCGTACCCGCGTCTCGTTCGAAGCCGGCATGCTGCAGATGGGCGGCACGGTGATCAACCTCACCTCCAGCCAGACCCAGTTGAGCAGAGGCGAGCCGATCGAGGACGTCGCGCGCGTGATCACGCGCATGGTCGACATCGTGATGATCCGCACCTTCGAGCAGACGATCCTTGATCGTTTCGCCGCGCACTCGCGCGTGCCGGTAATCAATGGTCTGACCAACGAATATCATCCCTGCCAGATCCTCGCCGACATTTTCACTTTCATCGAACACTGCGGCGACATCCGCGGCAAGACCGTGGCGTGGATCGGCGACTCCAACAACGTCTGCAACACCTGGCTGCAGGCCGCCGAAGTGCTGGGCTTCAATGTCCACGTGTCGACGCCGCCCGGTTACGAAGTCGAACCCGAACGGGCGGGACTCTACGGCACCGACCACTACGAAGAATTCAAAGATCCGATGGACGCCGTGCGCGGTGCCGACCTGGTCACAACCGATGTGTGGACCAGCATGGGCTTCGAAGCCGAAAACGAGGAACGCAAACGCGACTTCGAGGACTGGTGCGTGGATGCCGACATGATGCGCGCCGCCGGCAAGAGTTCACTGTTCATGCACTGCCTGCCCGCGCACCGCGGCGAAGAAGTCACTGCCGAAGTCATCGACGGCCCGCACAGCGTGGTGTGGGATGAGGCTGAGAACCGGCTGCATGCGCAAAAGGCGCTGATGGAATATTTATTGCTCGGCAAAGTCGAGAACACTTAATTCCGAAACTCCAAAATTATGAAAAAATCCAATAAAATCAATAAAGTAGTATTAGCTTACTCCGGCGGTCTCGACACTTCGGTCATTCTCAAATGGCTGCAGGACGTCTATGGCTGCGAAGTCATCACCTTCACCGCCGACATCGGCCAGGGCGAAGAAGTCTCGCCGGCGCGCAAAAAAGCGCAGCTGATGGGCGTCAAACAGATCTTCATCGAAGACCTGCGCGAAGAATTCGTGCGCGACTTCGTGTTCCCGATGTTCCGCGCCAACGCGGTGTACGAAGGCGAATACCTGCTCGGCACCTCGATCGCCCGGCCGCTGATCGCCAAACGCATGATCGAGATCGCGCGCAAGACCGGCGCCGACGCGGTATCGCACGGCGCCACCGGCAAGGGCAATGACCAGGTGCGTTTTGAGCTCGGCGCCTATGCGCTGATGCCCAACGTCAAAATCATCGCGCCGTGGCGCGAATGGGATCTGCTGTCGCGCGAAAAACTGCTCGCCTACGCCGACAAACACGGCATCCCGGTCGACTACAAAAAACGCAAGGGCGGCGCGCCGTATTCGATGGACGCCAACCTGCTGCACATCTCGTACGAAGGCGGTATTCTCGAAGACCCGTCATTCGAGCCTGAAGATACGATGTGGCGCATCACCGTGTCGCCGGAAAAAGCACCGAACAAACCCGAATACGTCGAACTGAGCTACGCCAAGGGCGACATCGTTGCCATCAACGGCAAAAAAATGTCAGCGGCACAGGTGCTGACCAAACTGAACCAGCTCGGCGGCAAACACGGCATCGGCCGCCTTGACCTCGTCGAAAACCGCTATGTCGGCATGAAGTCGCGCGGCTGCTACGAAACGCCCGGGGGCACGATCATGTTGAGGGCGCATCGCGCGATGGAGTCGATCACCATGGACCGCGAAGTGCTGGCGCTGAAAGACGACCTGATGCCCCGCTACGCGCGGCTGATCTACAACGGCTACTGGTTCAGTCCGGAACGTTTGCTGCTGCAGCAACTGATTGATGAATCACAGAAATGCGTCAACGGCACGGTGAAGGTCAAGCTCTACAAGGGCACGGTCACCACCGTGGGCCGCGCGTCCAAGACCGATTCGCTGTTCGATCCGGCGATCTCCACCTTCGAGGACGACAAGGGCGCTTACGACCAGGCCGACGCCGGCGGTTTCATCAAGCTCAATGCGCTCAGGCTGCGCATCGCCGCCAAACTCCGCAACAAACGCAAATAAAAGCACGCCAACACACGGCCAACAACCTTTTCCGGAGCTTTGCATGTCCCAGTTCGACAATGTTTCCGTCGTCAAAAAAGCCAATGTCTATTTCGACGGCAAGTGCGTCAGCCATACCGTCGTCCTCGCCGACGGCACCCGAAAATCGGTGGGCGTGATTCTGCCCTCAAAACTGACCTTCAATACCGGCGATCCGGAACGCATGGAAATCATCGCCGGCAGTTGCCGCTACAAGCTGGCCGGCGCCGCCGACTGGAAAAACGTGAAAGCCGGCGAGAGTTTTGATGTGCCGGGAAAATCCAGCTTCGACATCGAGCAAAGCGAGCCGCTGCACTACGTCTGTCATTTCGGTTAAGCCGCAATGACCACCATCGTCGTGGTGCGCAAGGATCGCGACATCGCGATCGCCGCCGACACCATGACCAAGTGGGGCTCGGGCAAGGAAACCGCGGACTACGTCGTCAATCACGGCAAGCTGCTGCAGGTCGGCGACACCTGGCTCGGTCTCACCGGCAACGCCACCTTCAAAACCATACTTCGCGATTATTTTTCGCGACCCAAGGTGCGCGCGCGTTTTGATACGCCGCTGGAAATCTTCCGCACCTGGCAGGCGCTGCACGTCGCGCTGAAAGCCGACTACCAGCTGTTGGCCACCGGGCATGACGATGAGCCGCTGGAATCGACGCGCTTTGACGCACTGATCGCCAACCGCCACGGCATCTTCGGCGTGGTCGCGCACCGCACGGTGCAGGAATTTTCGCGTTACTACGCCTTCGGCAGCGGCAGCAATTACGCGATGGGCGCCCTGCACGCACTTTACGGCGAACGCGGACTCAACGCCGAAACACTGGCGCGGCGCGCCGTTGAAACGGCGGCTGAATTTGACGACGCAACAGGCCTGCCGGTCGATTCACAATCCATCCGCCAGCCCGCTCCGCGCAAACGCACACGCTGAACACCGGCGTGCTGCGCAAAGCCCAAAGCGTATAATCCGCATCTGACTAAAGAACAGTGAGCAAGCAATGCCCTCTTTCGACATCGTTTCCGAAGTCAATCAGGTCGAAGTACACAACGCGGTCGACCAGACCAACAAGGAAGTTTCCACCCGTTTTGATTTCAAGGGCTCCGATGCCCGCGTTGAAATGAACGACAAGGAAAAGACGCTCACCATATTCGCCGACGATGACTTCAAGCTGAGTCAAGTACGCGACGTGCTCACCGCAAAGCTGGCCAAGCGCGGGGTCGACACCCGTTGCCTGAAAATCGGCGACGGCGAAACCATCAGCGGCAACAAAATGAAACAGCCGGTGACCGTGCGCGAAGGTATCGAGCAGGAGCTGGCAAAAAAAATCGTCAAGCTGATCAAGGACAGCAAGATGAAAGTCCAGGGCAGCATCCAGGGCGATGTGGTGCGTGTCTCCGGCGCCAAGAAGGATCTGTTGCAGGACGCCATTGCGCTGATCCGCAAATCCATCACCGACTTCCCGCTGCAGTTCAAGAACTTCCGCGACTGACCGCGGCGCTGTGTTGACAGCGCCGGTACTGCCGAGCAGAATCAGACCGCCTCAAACGGGGACGATGGCAGACTCCCCGCACCCAGACGCCTCGCGTCCAAGTGCTGCCTTCGTGTGATTTCGCCACCGCGAAGGAGACTGTATGGATGCGAGCATTCCGAGTATTTCCCCTGAAGAAGTGATCGAAGTCCGCAACGGGCCGGACGCGCCATTGCTGATCGACGTGCGCCGCGAAGCGGCATTCCGGTCCGCGAAAGACATGGCAAACGGTGCGCTGCGCCGCGATCCGGCTACCGTGAACAGCTGGGCCGCCGAACTGCCGGCTGCAGCGAGCATTGCTGTGTATTGCGTGCACGGCCACGAGGTCAGCCAAAACGTCGCCAAAGCGCTGTGCGCCCGCGGCTTCAAAGCAACTTTTGTTAAAGACGGCATCGAGGAAGGCCTCCGTGCTGCCGGCCATGCCCTGATGAACAAGCCGGCGGACACCGCCGCAACGCGCTGGATCACCCGCGAGCGCCCGAAGGTCGACCGCATTGCCTGCCCGTGGCTGATCAAACGTTTCATCGACCCCGCCGCCGAGTTTCTCTACGTACCCACCGCCGAAGTCAAAGCCCGCGCTGCATCGGACAATGCCATCGCCTACGACGTTGCGGACGGTGCATTCACGCATGACGGTCCGGAATGCAGTTTCGATGCCTTCATCAAGACCTACCGCCTGACCGATCCGGCCCTGCTGCAACTGGCGGACATCGTACGCGGCGCCGATACCGGTCACTTGGAAATCACGCCGCAGTCAGCGGGTCTGGTCGCGCTGTCACTGGGCCTATCGCGCCTGATTGCCGATGACCACGAGCAGTTGCAACAGGGCATGGTGATGTACGATGCTTTGTACCTGTGGTGCAAGGAAGGGCAGGATGAGCGCCACACTTGGAACCCCGGGATTGATCGCTGAACGGCAACAACAAATCCATGACTGATAAAAACACCGCCGTACCGACCGAAGCACCCGCCGCCATTCCGTTCGCCGACGCCTTCCGTTTCTGGCTCAAGCTCGGCTTCATCAGCTTCGGCGGTCCCGCCGGGCAGATCGCAATCATGCATCAGGAACTGGTCGAGCGGAAACGCTGGATCTCCGAGCGCCGCTTTCTGCACGCCCTGAACTACTGCATGGTGCTGCCGGGACCGGAAGCGCAGCAGCTCGCCACCTACATCGGCTGGCTGATGCACCGCACCTGGGGCGGCATTGTCGCCGGCGGCCTGTTTGTGCTGCCCTCGCTGTTCATCCTGATTGCACTGTCGTGGATTTATCTCGCCTTCGGCGACATCCCGGCGATTGCCGGCATCCTCTATGGCATCAAGCCCGCAGTCACCGCGATCGTGGTCTTCGCGGCGATCCGCATCGGCTCGCGGGCATTAAAAAACGGCGTGCTGTGGGGCATCGCGGCCGCGGCCTTCGTGGCCCTGTTTGCGCTGAAGCTGCCATTCCCGCTGATTGTCATCGGCGCCGGCATCATTGGCTGGATCGGCGGCCGCGTCGCACCCCAGCTGTTCGCCACCGGCGGCGGTCACGGCGCCGGCGGCAAGAGTTACGGCCCGGCGGTCATCGACGACGAAACACCGACACCGGAGCACGCGCGCTTCTGCTGGCCGCATTTCGCCAAGGTGCTCGCCGCCGGACTGCTGCTGTGGGGCTCCGGCATGGCGCTGATCATCGCGGTGTTCGGCTGGGACAGCACGCTGGCGCAGATGGGTTGGTTCTTCACCAAGGCCGCGCTGCTGACCTTCGGCGGCGCTTATGCGGTACTGCCCTACGTCTATCAGGCCGCAGTCGAACACTACCAGTGGGTCACTCCGCTGCAGATGATCGACGGCCTCGCCCTCGGCGAAACCACACCGGGCCCGCTGATCATGGTCGTCGCTTTCGTCGCGTTCGTCGGCGGCTGGACCACGCAGTTCCTCGGCCCCGATCATGTGCTCGCCGCTGCCGCACTCGCCGCCACGGTGGTCACCTACTTCACTTTCCTGCCGAGTTTCATTTTCATCCTGCTCGGCGGCCCGCTGGTCGAAACCACGCATGGCGAACTGCATTTCACCGCGCCGCTGACCGGCATCACCGCGGCGGTGGTCGGTGTCATCCTCAATCTCGCAGTGTTTTTCGCCTACCACGTGTTGTGGCCGGAGGGCATGACAGGCCGCTTCGACTGGCCGTCGGCGGTGATCGGCATCGCTGCGTTCCTCGCGCTGTGGCGTTACAAGATCGGCATCATGCCGGTGATCGGTGCCTGCGCGCTGGTGGGCGCGGCGTGGACGCTGCTGCCGGCATAAGCGCCCCATCCACACCCCGCTGTTATGTTCGGGTTTACGCTTCAACACCAGTTCAGGACTTGAAACATGAATGACCGCCGCAGATTTCTCCTGGGTGCGACCAGTCTCGCCTGCACGCTGCCTGCACTGTTCACGCCGGGCGTGGCCCACGCCCAGGCCAAAGGCACGGCGGCCCGCACGGAAGCGATCACTGCCTGGCAGCGGCGGCTGCGCGCCATCCTGGCAAAAAACCGGCTGCCGATCATCGACTTGCAGGCCACCTACGTTGAGGGAGCAACCAATGTCCGGCAAATGATCGAAGTCATGGATGAACTGAACGTCGCCCAAATCGCATTCGCTCCCGCCAATGCACCGAACGGCGCGCCCTCGCTCAATCTGCACCGTCAGCATCCGGAGCACTTCATCCCGACCACCAGCAGCGGCGAATTTCCGCGCTGGTGGCGCGACCCCGCCGCCTTCCTGGCCGTCACCCGGAAAGACCTGGAAAGCGGAGAGTATTTCTTCATGGGCGAACATGAATTCAGGCACTACCCCTCACCCGAACAGGTCAGCGCCGGCCGCAACGATCGCGATATCACCATAGACATTACCGGGCCTGCAGGGCATGCCTTGTTCGCGCTCAGCGCGGAATTCAATGTCGCGTTCCAGATCCACTACGAAATCGAGGACCGCCTGCTGGCACCGCTTGAATCGGTGCTGGAACGCCATCCGAATGCGAAAGTGATCTGGTGCCACCTCGCGATGATTCGCTACCCCGATCGAGCAAAGCGTTATAACACGGACTATGTTCGCGGGCTGATCGAACGTTTTCCCGGACTCCACTTTGATCTGGCCGTGCCGCCGCCGGACGCGATTTACCAGCCATCGGGCGCTCGCCATTCAACCCTGTTCACGAACGGGCAGCTGGATGCCGGCTGGAAAAAACTGATCGAGATGCATCCCCAGCGCTTCATGTCGGCCAGCGATTACCGTCCACCCGTGGCCGATCAGTACCCGAATCAGATCAATCGCCAGCGCCAGTTGATTCTCGATGCGTTGAGCGAACCCGCCCGGCAACTGGTCGCCTATGGCAATGCGTGGCGGCTGCTCACCGGGTCGCCCTGGACTGGTTAACCCGGCAAGCGTTACCCGCTGGGCCTAGACAGCCAGCCCCTCCACCCACCGGTCATAAATCCGGTCCGCCACCGCGTTCAACGCGCGCACCTTGTCGTCAATGCCGGACTCCATTTCCGCCGGCGTCTGCACCGACGCCACCCGTCCGGCAAGCGCCTCCACTTCTTTTTCCCAGTCGCGGCACCAGGTGCGGATCAGTTCCGGCGTCATTTCGACATGGCACTGCATGCCGAAATGTTTACCCAGCGCATAGGCCTGGTTACCGCACCACGGGCTTTCCAGCAGCCGCGTCGCGCCTTCGGGTATCGCAAACGTCTCGCCATGCCAGTGGAAGGACAGGAACTCGCGCAGATCGTCGCCCAGCCAGCTTCGCGCCTCGGGATCATCCAGCACCTGCACCGCGCCCCAGCCGATTTCCTTGACCGGGTTACGGCTCACTGACGCGCCCAGCGCCTTGGCGATCAGCTGCCCGCCCAGACAATGCCCCAGCACCGGCACATCCCGCGCCACCGCATCGCGGATCAGGTTGCATACGGGCGCGATCCACGGCAGGTCATCGTTGACACTCATCGGCCCGCCCATGAAACACAGGCCGGCGTAAGCCGACGCATCGGCCGGCACCGCATCACCCGCGTCAATTTTGACGATCTGGTACGGCAGCTTCCTGCGCTCCAGGTACGTGGCAAAATAGGCCGGACCTTCAGTCGGGGTATGGCGAAATATGGCGATCGGCTTCATGAACTCTCCAGCAAGGTATTCCCATCATCTTAATGCGTTGTGGATCGCAGCACTGCTGCTGATTGCAAGCATGGCGCATGCCAATGACATCAGCGTGGCGGCGTTGTTCACCGGCAAGGCGGTACTGGTGATCAACGGCGGTGCGCCACGCACCGTTTCGGTGGGCCAGAGCACGCCGGAAGGCATCCGCCTGATCAGCGCCGACAGCAGCAGCGCGGTGATCGAGTTCCAGGGCAAGCGGCAGACATTGATCCCGGGTTCCAGCGGTCGCTTTTCCGGCGGCAGCACCGTGGGCGGCAGCGGTTCCGGTTCAGTCACGCTGACGCCCGACGCCCGCGGTCACTACATGACGCTGGGCCAGATCAATGGCGGCACCGTGCAGTTCCTGGTCGACACCGGCGCCACCGCGATCGCGATCCCCAGTGCAGACGCCCGCCGCCTCGGCATCAACTACCTTAACGGCCAGCGCGGATATACCGAAACCGCCAACGGCCGCGCCACCGCTTACCGAATCACGCTGGACACGGTCACCGTCGGCGGCATCACGCTGCATAGTGTCGAGGCCGTGGTGCTCGAAGGCAATGGCCTCAATGTCGCACTGCTCGGCATGACTTTCCTCAGCCGCACCGACATGAGACGCGAGGGGCAGAGCATGACGCTGGTGAAACGGTTTTAAAAAACATCAATTAAACTTCTCAACAGTTTCGCAGGAAATCGGGATTCCCTACCAGAACTTGAATCCAGGACTCCTACCACCAACACCACTGACTGCGGGAACAACATCATGTCATCCACAAAAACCACGCTTTTCCCATTAGTCCTCGCCGCTCTGTTTTTTCATGCCCGGGGTGTCCACGCGGATTGCGTGGACACGGTTCCGCTGAGCGCCCCGGAGCGTGATTTCATGCTGCGAGCCAATGCCGCGCTGAAAACCTTGCTGCCTTCCGCACCCAGCGCCGAGGGTTTGCGCGCCAGCGATGCAGACACAAACCCTGATCAGTTCAACGTCTGCAAAGGTGAAAAAAAGCAGGGCGATTTCACCGTGCGCGTCAGCCGAAAATTTATCTGGCCCGATCCCAAAAAGCATTCCGCGGACACGGTGGTGACCGTGAATTTCGCAATGAACGTAAAAAATTTCGCCGCCCCTGCAGGCAACTATTCGGGTGCCTACGGCAGCCCCAGCCCGACACTCAGCGCCGGACTGAAAGTAAACAACGTGGAATGGAAAGTCGATGCCGCCTCATACGGGGTACGAGAACAGATCGAGCAATTGCGTGGGTCACTGGCTGCGGCAATCGAACGCGACCGGCTGGCGGCACTTGTAGGAAAACCTCTGCCTAGCGTAGCAGCGTCCGCCGCCATGAAAAAAACCGGGCCTACGCCACTGATCGCGACGTCGGCCACCGCTACGGCATCTGCACCCGCCGTCCCTGGCGCTGCTCCCGCCGCTGCCACACCGGCATCCGATAACACGGGTACTGCGCTCCCGGGGCCTGCCCCTTCAACCACTGACACCCTGAAAGAAGCCGCAGATACCGTGCAGAAATTGCGCGGATTGTTTGGCCGTTAAGTTCCGGGCCCGAATACTTCCAACACATAAAGCGCCATTGGTCAGGACGGACTACTTCTTAGTTTCCCGCTCCCCACCCGCCATCGCCAGCAAGTGCCCGAACTTGCTGCGCTTGGTATCGAGATACTTGCGATTGGCATCCCGCGGCGGCACTTCCACCGCCACACGCTCCACCACCGTCAGGCCGTAATCGGCGAGCGCCGCAACCTTGTCGGGATTGTTGGTCATCAGCCGCACCTGGTGCGCGCCGAGATCGGACAGAATCTGCGCACCGGCTCGGTAATCGCGCATGTCGGCGGCAAAACCCAGCTCGTGGTTGGCCTCGACGGTGTCGTGGCCCTGGTCCTGCAGCGCGTAGGCGCGGATCTTGTTGAGCAAGCCGATGCCGCGGCCTTCGTCGAACATGTAGACCAGTACGCCACGCCCCGCCTCCTCGATCTTGTGCAAAGCGGTTTCGAGTTGTTCACCGCAGTCGCAGCGCTCGGAACCGAACACGTCGCCGGTCAGGCACTGTGAATGCAGGCGCACCAGCACCGGTTCATCGGGTTTGATGTCGCCCTTCACCAACGCGACAAACAGATTGGTCTCCAGGTTGTCGGCGTAGACGATCATGCGGAACGTGCCGGCCTTGCTGGTCGGCAGCACTGTTTCCGCCTTGCGGCGGATTTCGCGCTCGTTTTCACGGTAGGCGACAAGGTCGCTGATCCTGACGATGCGGATATTGTGCTTTTGCGCAAACGCTTCAAGGTCGGGAAGCCGCGCCATGGTGCCGTCGGCCTTCATGATTTCGCAGATCACGCCGGCGGGCTTCAATCCGGCCAGCCGCGCGAGGTCCACTGCCGCTTCGGTATGGCCGCGGCGCGCAATCACGCCGCCGTCGACCGCGCGCAGCGTCTGTAAACGGCCCGGGCGGATCAGATCCGAAGCGCTGGCATTGTCGGCAATGGCCACGGCAATGGTGCGCGCACGGTCGTGCGCCGACATACCCGAGCCCACGCCTTCGCGGGCATCAATGGGGGTTGCAAACGCGGTACCGAATTTGGTCTGGTTGCCGCGATCATCGGTAATCAATGACAGGCCCAATGTGCGCAGCCGGTCTTCGGTCAGCGCCAGCGACACCAGGCCGCGGCCTTCGGTCGCCATGAAGTTGATCGCATCCGGTGTGGCGCGTTCGGCGGCGATGTAGAGGTCGCCTTCATTTTCGCGGTCTTCACTGTCGACAAGAATCAGCAGGTCGCCGCGGCGCACCGCCGGCAGGATCTGCTCGACCAGATAGTCGCCGCCCCTGTCCTGGCTACTCATACCCGGGACGATACGTAACTATTTGTTTTTATTGAGTTTTTTTTCATGCTTTTGCGGCAATCAGCCGCAGAAACTCGGAACGCGTCACGTCCTTGTTGAATTCACCCGTAAACGCGGAAGTCGTCGCCACCGAATGCTGCTTCTGGATGCCGCGCATGATCATGCACATGTGCTGCGCTTCGATCACCACGGCGACGCCGGCGGGTTCCAGCGTCTCCTGAATGCAGTCGCGGATCTGCACCGTCAGCCGCTCCTGCACCTGCAGGCGGCGCGCATATGCATCCACCACGCGCGGCAGTTTCGACAGACCGACGATGCGGCCCTTGGGAATGTAGGCGACGTGTGCTTTGCCGAAAAAGGGAAGCATGTGGTGTTCGCACAGCGAATACACCTCGATGTCGCGCACGATCACCATCTGCTGGTATTCCTCGGTGAACATCGCCGAGCGCAGGATTCCGGCGGGATCAAGATCGTAGCCGTGGGTCAGGTATTGCAGCGCCTTGGCCACACGCTCCGGCGTTTTCTGCAGTCCTTCGCGCGCCGGGTCTTCACCGATTTCACGCAAAATGTCGGTGTATTTTTTCGCGATGCTGCGAATGGCTTTTGGATTGTACTGGTCGATCTTGGCGTAGCCGTCCATCGCGTTTTCCTTGCGCATCATCAGACCCGCTTGATTGTGTTGCGCGTGGCTTCGGTTTCAAGCCGCCGGCGGACCGACAATGCAATGCCTTCGGCATCCAGGCCGACACTGGCCAGCTGCACCGCCGGATCACCCTGGTCGATAAACCGATCGGGCAATCCCAGTTGCAGCACCGGCACCGTGCAGCCCTGCTGCTCCAGTGCTTCGAGTACGGCGCTGCCCGCGCCGCCCATGATCACGTTTTCTTCGACCGTCACCAGCAGGTCGTGCGACTGCGCCAGTTCGCGCACCAGTTCGACGTCCAGCGGTTTGACGAAACGCATGTTGGCGACCGTCGCATCGAACTCGTCGGCAATCGCCAACGCCGGTGCCAGCATCGAACCAAAGGTGAGGATCGCCACCTTGCCCGCGCCGCGCCGCCGCACCACACCGCGACCAACAGGCAACGCAGTCATCTCGCGTTCAATGGCGACACCCGGACCGCTGCCGCGGGGATAACGCACCGCCACCGGGCTGCTCATCTGGAAAGCCGTGTACAACATCTGCCGGCATTCGTTTTCGTCGGCCGGGGTCATCACTGTCATGTTGGGCAGACAGCGCAGATAACTCAGATCGAAACTGCCGTTGTGAGTGGCGCCGTCGGCGCCGACCAGGCCACCGCGGTCGAGCGCGAATATCACCGGCAGATTCTGGATCTGCACGTCGTGGATCAGCTGGTCGTAACCGCGCTGCAGGAACGTCGAATAAATCGCCACCACCGGTTTGTAACCTTCGCACGCAATGCCGGCGGCAAAGGTCACCGCATGCTGCTCGGCAATGCCGACGTCGAAATAACGCTTGGGATACTGCGCGGCGAACTTCACCATGCCCGATCCTTCGCGCATCGCCGGCGTGATCGCCACCAGCCGCGGATCGCGCTCGGCCATCTCGCACAGCCATTCGCCGAACACCTGCGTGTACGTTGGTTTGCTGGCGGATTTACCACCCGCATTTCCTGTAGAAATGCCGGCCTTGTGGTCGAATTTAGAAACGCCGTGGTAGAGAATGGGATCCACTTCAGCCAGCTTGTAGCCCTGGCCCTTGCGCGTCACCACGTGCAGGAACTGCGGACCCTTCAGGCGCTTGATGTTATGCAGCGTCGGGATCAGCGAATCAAGATCGTGCCCGTCAATCGGCCCGATGTAGTTGAAACCGAATTCCTCGAACATCGTGCCCGGCGTAACCATGCCCTTGACGTGTTCTTCCGCCCGGCGTGCGAGGTCACCCAGCACCTTGGTGCCGAGATCCTTGGCTGTGGCGTAAAAACGCCCCGACATCAGTTTCGCCAGATATTTGTTCAGCGCACCCACCGGCGGCGAAATCGACATGTCGTTGTCGTTGAGGATCACCAGCAGGTCGACATCCATGTCGCCGGCGTTGTTCATCGCCTCGAACGCCATGCCCGCGGTCATCGCGCCGTCGCCGATGATGGCGACCGCACGGCGCGGTTCGCCCTTGAGTTGGGCCGCAACAGCCATGCCCAGCGCAGCACTGATCGACGTGCTCGAATGCGCGGTGCCGAAAGTGTCATATTCGGATTCATCGCGCTGCGGAAAACCGGACAACCCTTTCCACATGCGCAGGCTTTTCATGTTCTCGCGACGGCCGGTGAGGATCTTGTGGCCATAGGTCTGGTGACCGACATCCCACACCAGCCGGTCGTGCGGCGTTTCGAACACGTAATGCAAGGCAATGGTTAATTCGACGGTGCCGAGATTCGACGACAGGTGGCCGCCGGTCTGGCTGACCGACTCGACGAGATAGGTACGCAACTCTTCGGCCAGACGCGTCAGCTGACTGCGCTCCAGCAAACGCAGTTCTGCCGGCGAGGTGATGGATTTCAGCAACTCGTACTGCGGACGGTCCCGGTCGCCCGTACCGTCAATGGTCAGTGTCCCGCTCATTCCGTCATTGTCTCAGAACTGGCGCAGGACGATGAAATCCGCGAGTTGCGCCAGTCGCGCACCGCGAACACCGAACGGGGCGATGGCCGCGAGGGCTTCTTCGCGCAACTGCGAAGCCAGCGCTTTGGCCTGGGCGATACCCATGGCGCTGACGTAGGTAGGCTTGCCCTGCTCGGCGTCCTTGCCGGCGGTTTTGCCCAACGTTGCGGTCGGCGCTTCGGCATCGAGCACGTCGTCGACGACCTGGAAGGCCAGACCCACGGCCTTGGCGTAAGCGTCGACGCGGGCAAACTCCGCTTCGCTGAGCCCGGTGCCGCAGCGCGCACCGAGCACGGCTGCCGCGCGAATCAGCGCACCGGTTTTGTGGATATGCATGAACTCCAGCTCCGGCACAGTCAGTGTTTTGCCCACGGCAGCGAGATCGATCGCCTGCCCGCCGGCCATGCCGCGCGAGCCCGAAGCCATGCCGAGCAATTTGATCATTTCGAGCTGCGCCGCAGCGTCGGGGGCCAGGCGGTATTCGCCGAGCAGTTGGAACGCAAGACTTTGCAAAGCGTCGCCAACCAGCAGCGCCGTCGCCTCATCAAACTCGACATGACAGGTCGGCTTGCCGCGACGCAGAACATCGTCGTCCATACAGGGCAGATCGTCGTGTACCAGCGAATAGGCGTGGATGATTTCAACAGCGGCGCCGGCCACCGTTACGCGTTCGGGATCAGCATGCGACAGTTCCCCCGCGGCATAGGCCAGGAGTGGCCTGACCCGTTTACCGGCGCCGAGCACCGCGTAACGCATCGCCGCATGCAGCCGTTGCGGCGCAATGTCCGTCTGCGGCAGCGCGCGCTGCAGAAAAGCTTCCGTGCGGGCTTGCCCGGCGGCGGCCCAGGCCTGGAAATCGGTTGCGTTCACAATGAAAAAGCTACTGCTCGGCGGCGCCGAAATTCTTCAGCACGCCATTTTCCAGAATCTTCACTTGTTGCTGGGCATCATGGAGTTGCGCCTGACAGAACTTGAGCAATTCAGCGCCGCGCTTGTAAGCGGCAAGCGATTGCTCCAGCGGCATCTGGCCTTCTTCCATGGCTTCAACAATTTTCTCAAGCTCGGCGAGAGCCGTCTCGAAAGTGGGCGTGGCAGTTGCGGTTTTTGTAGTTTTGGACATGAGGGTACGTGACCCGGGGAAAGGTCAGGAAATGTAGCGCAATCAGAGGGTTGCGGTCAACGCGCAAGCCTGGATAATCCCCGGCGGAATAAACTGTCGATTGCGTACAATGAACAGCGTAAGGAATCGCCCCCCGGGCACGACCGATGGGCACGGAATAACCCGCGTTATACGGAGCATTCACTGATGCATGCCACGCTGCCGTTGCTGGAAAACGGCGATTTCCCGGCCATCCGTCGCAAGGCGGTGGAAACCCTGCAGGTCAATCTGGGCTATCGGTGCAACCAGAGCTGCCTGCACTGCCACGTCAACGCAGGGCCGACGCGCACCGAACTGATGTCGCGCGAGACCATTTTCGAAGTCATCGCCTGCCTGAAAGCCATGGGCATCCGTATGCTGGACGTCACCGGTGGCGCACCGGAACTCAACCCGCACTTCCGCATGCTCGTCAAATCGGCGCGCGGACTGGGTGTTCGGGTCATTGATCGTTGCAATCTGACCATACTGTTCGAGCCGGGCCATGAGGACTTGGCGCAGTTCCTCGCTGACCAACAGGTTGAAGTCACCGCTTCCCTGCCCTGCTACCTTGAAGATAACGTTGACCGGCAGCGCGGCAAGGGCGTGTTCGATACCAGCATCCGTGCGCTGCAGAAACTCAACAGCCTCGGTTATGCGCAACCCGGTTCACCACTGAAGCTGAACCTGGTCTATAACCCGCAGGGGCCTGTATTGCCCCCGGACCAGCAGAACCTGCAGCGCGAGTACCAGCAACGACTGCTCGATGGCTACGGCATTGTATTCAACGATCTATATGCATTGGCGAACATGCCGATCCAGCGTTTCGGCAGTACGCTGGTCTCCAAGGGACAGTTTGATCCGTACATGAAACTGCTGAAAGCGGCCTACCGACCCGAAAATCTCGACACCGTGATGTGCCGGACGCTGCTGTCGGTGGACTGGCAGGGTTATGTCTACGACTGCGATTTCAACCAGATGCTGGAACTGCCGCTGGCGTGGAAAGGCCGCACTTGCACCCACCTGCGCGAGCTGATCGGCGCCAACCTCGAGCGCAATCCGATCGTTGTCAAGGACCACTGTTACGGCTGCACCGCCGGGCAGGGTTCGAGCTGCGGCGGCGCGCTGGCGGACTGAACTCGACCACCCGACAATGATCGAACCGGCTTTCGCCATCTATTTCTGGGGCTTCCTGCTGCTTTATGGCGGCGCGATGTATGCGATCACGCCGCGCTCGCGCACTGCCGCCAGCTTTTTCACCGGCAGCGACGATGCGGGGCGTCCGGCCACCGAGTGGGCGCTGATGTGCAGCATTTTCATCAGCTGGATTTTCGCCAAGTCGGTGACCAACGCGGCCAATCTCGGCGCCGCCTGGGGCGTGGTCGGCGGTCTGGCCTATGCAACCTACTGGCTGTCGATTCCGGTCGCCGGCATCGTGATCTACTGGCTGCGCACGCGCCATGGCGCCACCGGACTGGTGCCGTTTCTGATCACGCGTTACGGCAGGCTCGCTGCGCTCGCATTCACGCTCGCAATCCTGATCCGGCTTTATAACGAAGTGTGGAGCAATACCGCCGTGGTCGGCGCCTATTACGGCCAGGCTGGAGAATGGACCTTCATCACCGCAGCCCTGCTGTTCACCGCGGCTACGCTGATTTATGCCCTCAAAGGCGGCCTGCGCAGTTCCATCGTCACTGACGTCATCCAGACCATCCTGTTTATCGTCGCCCTCGGTGCCGTGCTGTTCCTCGTGTTGCCGCATCACGGTCTGGGCACGCTGCTTTCCGTCGGCGACTTCCGCATGAATGCCGGCGTAGACCTGATTCTGGTCGCTTTGCTGCAAGTGCTGTCCTACCCCTTCCATGATCCGGTACTCACCGACCGCGGCTTCATCACCCGTGAAAAAACCATGCTGCGCGCGATGATCATCGCCGGTGTGCTCGGTTTCATATGCATTTTTGCGTTCAGCCTGGTCGGCGTACACGCAAAGCTGGAAGGCCTGCCCTCGGGTGACAACATGCCCGGCGCAGTGGCATTGGCTTTCGGCACATTGCCCTACCTGCTGATGACCGTAGTGATGATCATGGCTGCAGGTTCAACGCTGGACTCGACATTTGCTTCCGTCGCCAAATCCATCGGTCAGGAAGTGCCGATGCTCGCCGGCCACAAACCGGGACCGCGGGCGATGGTTGTGGGCATGTGGACGATGATCGTATTCGCGCTGCTCGGCAACATCCCGATGATTGCCGGCACTGACATTCTCAAAGCCACCACCGTCAGCGGCACGATGGTGATGGGTCTGGCGCCGGTATTTCTGCTTGCACCGCTGGTCAAACACTCACCGTGGAGCTTCCATTTGGCGTTCTGGCCGGGGGTAATCCTCGGCGTGCTGTTGGCGGCCAGCATGATCCCGCCGTCGTGGGCCATCGGCGACGGCAAATACGCACTGCTGCTAGGGGTCAATTTTTACGGGCTCGGCCTGTGCATCGCCGGATTCCTGCTGCCCATCGCGTGGCAGAAACTGCGCAGCCCACGATGAATCCCGGTCGCAACTGCCCGCTGCACTACCGTTATGCCGCGAAATCGCTGAACCGCGCAGCGGATTTCAGCGCTGACACGCTGTATGTCATCGGCGGGCTTTACGGCAACCAACCCGCATTGCGCGCGTTACGTGAACTGGCCGCCGCCGAGCCAGGGCCGGTGACACAAGTATTTAATGGCGATTTCAACTGGTTCAATATTGACGCCGCCGGTTTTACGGCCATCAATGAGGCGGTGCTCGGCCATCGTGCAATACGCGGCAACGTCGAAACCGAACTGGCCAATGATGACGATGCGTCCGGCTGCGGTTGCGGCTACCCAGACAGTGTCAGCGACGCTGAAGTTGAACGCTCCAACGCCATCGCGGCACGGCTGCGCGAAACGGCGCGGAAATTTCCCGAATTGCGCGAACGCCTAGCGGCACTGCCGATGACGCTGTCGGTAACCGTCGGCGGTTTGCGTATCGCCATCGTTCACGGCGACTGCGAATCGCTGGCCGGATGGACTTATGACGAATCCGCACTTCGCGATGCCACCGGCCACGAGCGGGTCGTGGCGCACCTCGCAGCTGCAAACGCACGCATCATCTCATGCAGCCATACCTGCCTGCCGCTTGCATTGACGCTGGATACCGCGATCGGCACCGCGGCACTGTTCAACAACGGCGCCGCGGGCATGCCCAACTTCGCCGGTACGTCCTTCGGCGTGATCACCCGCATTTCCACCTGTGCCGCAACCACGCCGGCAGCGCTCTATGGCACGACCATCGACGGCGTGTTTATTGACGCGTTGGCGGTGCACTACGATCCCGTCGCGTGGCAAAACGAATTTGCGGACCAATGGCCCGCAGGCAGCGCGGCTGAACTGTCTTATGGCAAACGCATTGCCAACGGGCCGCGTTACGGCCTCAACCGCGCAATGGGTCGGGGCATCCGCATCAGCCACACGCTGCTGCAGCAGGTACGCGCAGCCGGAGAACGATCTTGAGCAAAAGCAAACTACTGGTGCTTGCAGTGATCGCAGCAGCCATCACTGCATTTTTTATCTTTGACCTGAAGCAATACGTATCACTGGATTATTTCCAGTCGCAGCGCGCCGCCATCGAGGCCCAGGTCCAGGCCCACCCCTTGCGCACCGCGCTGCTGTTTTTCGGCGCTTACGTCGCCGTGACCGGACTGTCGCTGCCCGGCGCGGCGATCATGACCCTCATTGCCGGCGCATTGTTCGGTCTGCTGTTGGGCACGGTAATCGTGTCGTTTGCGTCGACGATGGGCGCCACGCTGGCCTTCCTCGCCTCGCGCTTTCTGCTGCGCGACTGGGTGCAACAACGTTTCGGCGACCGCTTGCGTCCGATCAATGAAGGCATTGCGCGCGAAGGGGCGTTCTATCTGTTCGCACTGCGCCTGGTGCCCGCTTTCCCGTTTTTCGTGATTAATCTTGTAATGGGCCTTACGGCCATCCGTACCTGGACCTACTACTGGGTCAGTCAGCTGGGCATGTTTGCGGGCACCCTGGTCTATGTTTATGCCGGCACACAACTCGGCGCATTCAAAATCTCGGCGGGTCTGCTGATCGCATTTGCCTTGCTCGGCATATTCCCGCTGCTGGCCAAAAGAACTCTTGATGCGCTGAAGGCGCGCAAGGTCTACGCCGGCTGGACCCGCCCCGCCACCTTCGACCGCAACCTGGTGGTCATTGGCGGCGGCTCCGCCGGTCTGGTTTCCGCTTACATCGCAGCGGCCGTGAAAGCCAAAGTGACGCTGGTCGAAAAACACAAAATGGGCGGCGACTGTCTGAACACCGGTTGCGTGCCGTCAAAAGCGCTGATCAAGTCGGCCAAACTGCTGGCGACGATGAAACACGCGAGTGACTATGGCTTCAAAAGCGCAACCGTCGATTTCGATTTTTCCGACGTGATGGATCGCGTGCAGCGGGTGGTTCGCGAAATCGAGCCGCATGATTCGATCGAGCGTTACACCAAACTCGGCGTCGAATGCCTGACCGGTGAAGCAAAAATCGTATCCCCGTGGGCAGTTGAAATCACCACCGCCACCGGCAAGCAGACACTGACCACGCGCGGCATCATCATCGCCGCCGGTGCCCGCCCGTTCGTACCACCGATTCCCGGTATCGAAGAAACGGGTTATCTGACCTCCGATACTCTTTGGGATCAGCGCCAGTTGCCGAAACGCCTGGTGGTGCTCGGCGGCGGCCCGATCGGCTGCGAACTTACGCAATGTTTCGCCCGCCTGGGTGCGCAGGTGACTCAGGTGGAAATGCTGCCGCGGATCATGGTGCGCGAGGATCCGGAAATATCCGATCTGGTTCAGCAGAAATTCCGCAGCGAAGGCATCAACGTCCTGGTGAACCACAAGGCCCAGCGTTTCGCGACCGAGAATGGCGAGAAGGTGCTGTATTGCGAACACAACGGTGACAGCGTGCGCATCGTGTTTGACACCCTGCTCTGTGCCGTTGGCCGCGTCGCCAATACCACCGGCTACGGCCTGGAAGAACTCCACATTCCAGTAACAAAGGCGCGCACGGTTGAAGTCAACGATTTCATGCAGACCAAATACCCCAATATCCTCGCCTGCGGCGATGTCGCCGGGCCTTACCAGTTCACGCATACGGCAGCGCACACCGCCTGGTATGCCGCGGTCAACGGCCTGTTCGGCGGCTACAAAAAATTCCGCGCTGACTTTTCGGTGATCCCGTGGGCCACTTTCACCGACCCCGAAGTGGCGCGCGTCGGCCTCAATGAAACCGAGGCGAAAGAAAAGAATATCCCGTACGAGATCACCACCTACGGCATCGACGATCTCGACCGCGCCATCGCCGACGGCAGTGCGCATGGCCTGGTCAAGGTGCTGACCGTACCCGGCAAAGACAAAGTCCTAGGCGCTACCATCGCCGGCGAACACGCCGGGGAGCTGATTACCGAATTCGTCAGCGCGATGAAACACGGCATCGGCCTCAACAAGATCCTCGGCACCATCCACATTTACCCGACACTCTCAGAAGCCAATAAATACGTTGCCGGGAACTGGAAACGCAATCACGCGCCTAAAGGGTTACTGGAGTGGGTGGATAAGTTTCATGCCTGGCGACGAGGTTGACTCTTAACCGCAAAACTTAACTCGACCAACGGTTGTGAAGTTCCCTGCTGTGAGCCGCCAAGCAGCGCAGGGAACCCGAAGGGCGGCGAGGAGGTTTTCCTTCTCTTTGATTACTTTCACTGGGCGTAGCAAGAGCAGGTAACTAGCCGCCAGGCGACCTCGAGCACCGCACTTGCCATGACCACAAAAACCTCACACTCCACGCTGTTTAATTGATCTCATGAAAAAACTCTTACTTGCCCTGCTGTTAGCAGCCATCCCGCTGACCGCCACCGCCCAATCCTTTGACCACGATCACAAACCGTGGGCCACGTTGCTGAAAAAACATGTCTTGCTCATCGACAACAGCAAATCCTCGCAAGTGCGCTATGCCGGCTTCGCCCAGGACCGCAACGAACTCAAAGCCTACCTTGGCACACTCTCCAAAGTGACCCAGGCCGAATTCAACGCCTGGAGCAAACCCCAGCAAATGGCGTTCCTGATCAACGCCTACAACGCGTATACCGTCGAAAAAATCCTCACCCGCTATCCGAACATCAAATCGATCTGGGATTTCGGAAAAGTCTTCGGCAACCCGTTCAAGGACAAATTCTTCACACTGCTCGGCCGCGAATTCTCGCTCGACATGATCGAGCATGAAACCCTGCGCAAGCCCGGCACCTACGATGATCCGCGGGTGCATTTCGCGGTGAACTGCGCCTCTGTCGGCTGCCCGATGTTGCGCGAGGAACCCTATGTCACCTTGCGTCTCGAGGCGCAACTGGAAGAGCAAACGAAGCGTTTTCTGTCCGACCGCAGCCGAAACCGCTACAGCGCACAGGACAATGCGCTGGAAGTTTCTGAAATCTTCAAATGGTTCAGCACCGACTGGACCAGCGGCTACCGCGGCTTTGACGGCAAAAGCACGCCGATACAGTCGCGCGAGCAGTTTTTTGCAAAATACGCAGCCTTGCTCGCCGACGCACCGGCCCAGCAGCAGGCCATTGCCGAGCGCAAGGCCGCGATCCGGCATCTGGATTATGATTGGACGCTGAACGACGTTAAGAAATAGCTTTCGCTTCCTTTTTCCGCTTCCCTGGCTCCATCACCCGGTTCCGATTTGTCACTGTCCATCATCATTCCCGCGCTTAACGAAGCGGAACACATTGCGGCCACGCTCGACAGTCTGCAGCCGCTGCGCCGGCGCGGCGTCGAAATCATCGTCGCCGACGGTGGCAGCAGCGACGACACCGCAAAACTTGCCCGCGAGCGCGCTGATCAAGTGCTGACCGCGCCGCGGGGCCGCGCGCGACAGATGAATGCCGGCGCCGCGGCAGCGCAGGGTGAAATTTTCTGCTTTCTGCATGCGGATTCGCGCCTGCCGGAGGGTGCCGACGGCCTGATCGTCGATGGGCTCTCCCGCAGCCGGCGCAGCTGGGGACGTTTCGATGTGTCGATTGCCGGCACGCACCCGATGCTTCGCGTGATCGCACAGCTGATGAACTGGCGTTCGCGGCTGACCGGCATCGCCACCGGCGACCAGGGTTTGTTCCTGACCCGCTCGCTGTTCGAAGCGGCTGGCCATTTTCCGGAAATTGCGCTGATGGAAGACATCGCGCTGACGCGGCAGTTAAAGCGTTACAGTCCACCACTGCGCATCGCCCACCGGCTGACGACCTCGGGCCGGCGCTGGGAAAAACACGGTGTATGGCGAACGATGCTGCTGATGTGGCGATTGCGGCTCGCCTATTTTTTCGGCGCAGACCCCAACCAGCTTGCGCAGCAATATGTCCGGCACAAACCCTGAGCTGGCGATATTGGTGTTCGCCAAAGCACCGGTACCCGGCGCGGCGAAAACTCGGCTGATTCCGCTGCTCGGCTCAGAACGCGCCGCCGCGCTGCAGAACCGGTTGCTGCATCATGCGCTGGCAACGGCGCGTGCGGCCTTCCCCGCTCATCTGCAACTGTGGTGTGCGCCCGACACCGCACACCCCGCACTGATCAAGGCTTCACAATTACACCGCGCGACGCTGCATGCGCAACAGGGCGCCGATCTCGGCCTCCGCCTGGCGCATGCCTTTGAGCAGGCGCTGCGTGACACGCCCAAAGTCCTGCTCATCGGCACCGACTGCCCGGCGCTGAGCGTGAAACACCTGCATCAAGCGGCTGCGGCGTTGCGCAACGGCAATGACGGTGTATTCATCCCGGCGGAAGACGGCGGTTACACGTTGATCGGCCTGTCGCGCCACGAGCCGCGCCTGTTCTCCGGCATCGACTGGGGCAGCGAACGCGTGATGCAGCAGACGCGCGAACAGCTGCGATCATGCGGGCTCCGCTGGCAGGAACTCGAATATTTGTGGGACGTCGATCGTCCGCAAGACTGGCAACGCCTGCAGCAATCCGGGTTGCTCAACGATGCGCCGTCGACGGACTGACCAGGCATGGGCGGTATTGGCGATGGGCACACTGCTGTTCGCTGCGGCAGCGTGGGCGGTCGAGGACCAGCTGCTTGCGGGCGCGTTCTCTGCGGCACGACCCGGCACCTCCCTGCCTGCGGGATGGACGCCGCTGGCCGCTGCAAACATCAAGGGGCACACGCGCTACAGCCTGGTCGATGACAACGGCATCACCGTGCTGCGCGCGGAATCGCAATCGGGCGCCTCGGGCCTGTCGCGGTCCTTGCGTGTCGATCCCGGTGATCTGCCGTGGCTGCGCTGGCGGTGGAACATCAGCAATCTCATAGAGGCCGCCGACCTGCGCAGCAAGGCCGGGGATGATTTTCCTGCGCGCCTCTATGTCATGTTCGATTACCCGCTGGAGAAACTGCCGTTTTATGAACGTAACAAGTTGCGGCTGGCACGGGTCCTATTCGATTCGCAGCTGCCGGCGGCTACGCTGTGTTACGTGTGGGACGGCAAGGCGCCGGCGGGAACCATTGCGTCCAGCGCTTATACCGGCCGTGTGAAAGTGATCGTTGTCGAGTCCGGCAGTGCGCGCGTAAAACAATGGGTTGATGTCGAACGCAACATCGCGCGCGATTTCCGCGCGGCTTTCGGCGAGGAGGCGCCAACAGTCAGGGCCATTGCAGTGGCCACCGACACGGATAACACCGGGACTTTCGCAACCGCGCATTTCGGTGGTATTTCATTTAATAAACATAACCTTACATTACGTCCTGCGGACCCGGCCGCAAGACCCTGAGGAAATTGTTGTTGCCTTTTGGGGGGGGCTGGGAAAGAATAGCCCCTCATTTTTGCCGCCGCTTCGTTGCTCCAGAAACAGCGCCAAAAAACTTTTAGAATCAGGCCCTTGAATCGCCGACGAAGGCCGACTAATCCGTAACTTTTCCGCCTGCTGCATGTCTGATCTCTCCAGCGTTACCGCCTTCGGCAAGACCTCCACACAACTTCCTGTACAGTGGTATTTCGATCCGCATATCCATGCGGTCGAAAAACGCCTGCTGTTCGACAATGGTCCCGGCTATGTCGGCCACGAACTGATGGTGCCGAACGCCGGCGACTATCACGCGCTGGCCTGGCTCGACAACGCGCAGGCGCTGGTGCGCAACGCCAGCGACGTCGGCCTGATCTCCAACATCTGCCGCCACCGTCAGGCGATCATCCTCAAAGATCGCGGCAATACGCAAAACATCATCTGCCCGTTGCACCGCTGGACCTACGGCCTCGACGGCAAACTGCTCGGTGCACCGCATTTCAAAGACAACCCCTGCCTCGACCTCGCGCGTACGCCGCTGACCAACTGGAACGGCCTGCTGTTCGCCGGCCGCCGCGACATCGCGCACGATCTGGCGAAACTCGGGGTGATGAAGAATCTCGACTTTTCCGGCTTCATGCTCGACCGCGTCGAGATCGATGAATACGCCTGCAACTGGAAAACCTTCATCGAGGTTTATCTCGAGGACTACCACGTCGAACCGTTCCATCCGGGACTCGGCCACTTCGTCAACGTCAACGACCTCCGATGGGAGTTCGGAGACTGGTACAGCGTGCAGACCTGCGGCATCGCCAACCAGCTCGCGCGCCCCGGCAGCGCCGTCTACCAGCGCTGGCACGATCAGGTGCTGCGTTATGGCAAAGGCAAAGCGCCGGCGCACGGTGCGATCTGGCTGACATACTTTCCGAACATCATGGTCGAGTGGTATCCGCACGTGCTGGTGGTCAGCACCGTGGTGCCGCGCGGCCCCGAAGCGTGCAGCAACGTCGTCGAGTTTTATTACCCCGAAGACATCGCGCTGTTCGAACGCGAATTCGTCGAAGCAGAACAGGCGGCCTACCGCGAGACCGCGGTTGAGGACGCTGAAATCATCGCGCGCATGACCGAAGGCCGCCGTGCGCTGTGGCAGCAGGGCCGCAGCGAAGTCGGGCCCTACCAGACGCCGCTGGAAGACGGCATGGTGCATTTCCACGAGTTCCTGCGGCGTGAAGTCGAGCCTCAACTCATAAAATAATTATCCTTTAAAAACAAATACTTATAATATAATCACGGCAGCTGACGGCTGCCGTGATTTTTTCCGGCGCTTGATTTTCGGTCGGCGTTTGCTACCTTTGCCGCTCCCGCTCACCACCGGATTGCCGCAATGGCCCACAAGACGCTCGTCAGTGCTGAAGAAACCGCAGCGCATCTGAACGATCCGGAGTGGATCATCTGCGACTGCCGGCATGATCTCGCCGACTACAGCGCCGGTTATCGCGCGTACCGCAGCGGGCATGTTCCGGGCGCGCGGTTTCTGCATATCGATTCCGATCTGTCAGGCCCGAAGACCGGATTGACCGGCCGTCATCCGCTGCCGCATCCGGCAACGTTCTCCCTGCGTCTGGGCGCGCTGGGCATCGACAATACCAAGCAGGTTGTTGCGTATGACGACAGCGGCGGCGCTTTTGCCTCACGCATGTGGTGGATGCTGCGCTGGGTGGGCCACGACCGCGTCGCCGTGCTCGACGGCGGCTGGGGCGCATGGCAACGTGCCGGATTGCCGTTCACCGTCGCGCAACCGGCCATCGAACCGGCGACTTACAGCGGCCGTGTGCAATCACAACTCGCCGTCGACAGCGCACTGGTCACGGCCAATCTGCAAGCCCGCAAGGAGCAGGTCGTCGACGCACGCGCGCCGGACCGTTATCGCGGTGAAAACGAAACGCTGGATCCGGTCGCCGGACACATCCCGGGCGCGATCAACCGTTTTTTCAAACTCAATCTCGGTGAGGACGGCCGCTTCAAACCCGCAGCCGCACTGAAACAGGAATTCGCCGGCATGCTGAACGGCCACGGCCCTGAATCGGTAATCCACCAGTGCGGATCCGGCGTGACGGCCTGCCATAATCTGCTGGCGATGGAAGTTGCCGGACTCAAGGGCTCACGACTGTATCCGGGTTCCTGGAGTGAATGGGTCAGCGACCGCCGCCGGCCTGTAGCCACCGGCGCTTGAGCATCAAGCGCGGAAAACGACATTGAATCTGCTGCTTGCAGATCTGGTTCTTCTCGCGCATTTCTTTTTTGTGTTGTTCGTGGTGGCCAGTCTGCCACTGGTATGGACCGGCGCTGCTGCGGGCTGGCGCTGGGTGCGTCATTTCGAATTTCGCGCCATCCATCTTGCCGCAATCCTGATCGTCAGCGCCGAGGCGCTGGCCGGAATCTGGTGTCCGTTGACAATTCTGGAAGACGCGCTGCGCGGTCACAATGCCGACAAAGGTTTTATCGCGCGCTGGCTGCATGCGTTGCTCTTCTATGATCTGCCGTCGTGGATGTTCACCGCAGCCTACGTTGTATTTGCAGCCGCAGTCGCGCTGACCTGGCTGTTCATACCACCGGTACGCAAGCGGATATGAAGAAAAAGGGGCATGGCTGCAATGCCAAAAAGGTGCACATGGCAACATGCAAAAAGGGGCGCCTGGCGCCCCTTTTTTGTTTCGTCGCAGGGATCGAAGATCAGGCCAGTGCTTCAGCCCAGATGTTGCGTGCCCAGCCCCAGGCATAAGCGCCTTCGGCCGTGCTCGCTTCGCTTGAAACGCCGCCGCTGCCCTTGACCGGCACCAGCGTCTTCTGCGCGGGATCGTAACGATGCACCGAGGCCACATGCATCGCACTGTCGCCGCTGACAAAGCTGTAACAGGTGTTCATCATCATGGTGTCGGTGTTCACCGGCTGGCCCTTGATCAACGCCACCACGGCGGCTGCACAGATCTTGGCGTGCTGATTGGCCATGCTGCCGGATTTCGGCATCGCCGTTGCCGACAGCGTGGCATCGCCGAGTACATGCACGCCTTTCACCGCGGTTGATTCGCAGGTCGTCCAGTCAACACCGCACCAGCGGTTGTTGGCGGTGATCAGCCCGCTCCTGACGGCAAAATCGGCGGCGCGCTGCGCCGGCACGACGTTGATGACATCGGCCTTGACGTCTTCGAACTGCAGCTTGACGGTCATGCCCTTGACGTCGACATCGGCGATTTCACTGTTTGGCCGGTATTCGATCATGCCCTTGTACATGTCATTCCAGGCGGCAAGGAACAATCCCTTTTTCGATACCAGATCGGGATTTGCATCCAGCACCAGGATCTTCGATTTCGGCTTGGATTTCTTGAGGTAGTCGGCGACCTGGCACACGCGTTCATACGGTCCCGGCGGGCAGCGGTACGGCGCCATCGGGATCTGCAGCGCATAGATGCCGCCGTCGCGCATCGATTCGAGTTGCTTACGCAAAGCCACGGTCTGCGGTCCGGCCTTCCACGCATGCAGGATGCGGCTCTGCGCGTCCGCGGTATTCAGGCCGGGAATCTGTTCGTACATGAAATCGACGCCCGGCGACACGATGACCCGGTCATAGGGCACGGAGCCGCCGCTGGCCAGCGTGACCTGTTTGTTGACGCCGTCCATCGCGATGGCGTTATCCTTCAGCACGCGGATGCCGCGGTTGCGCAGCCCGTCATAACTGAATGTGATCTGGTTCATTCGCGCATTGCCGCCGAGTACCAGATTGCTGATCGGGCATGACACGAAATAATCGTTGGTTTCGATCAGCGTGACATCGATATCCGGCGCCCACATCTTGACGAATTTAGCCGCCGTAGCGCCGCCATAACCGCCACCCACTACCACCACGCGTCCGGCACTGCCGCTGCCTCCCGTTACGCAACCGGCCAGCGTTGCCATTCCGGCACCCGCCGAAGCCCATTTCATGAATTCGCGTCTGGAAATTGTCATGGTGTCTCCTAGCGCACGGCCGGCGCAGCTGCTGCTCGACCGGGAGTTACGGCTGCGAAATACCCTGCAATCAGCGCAAGTTGTTGGTCGGTGTAGCCCTTGGCATGCTGGTGCATGATGGTCGCGGGACGTTTGCCGTCGCGGAATTCCAGAAGCTGCTTGAGCAGGTAATCGCGGTTCTGGCCGGCGAGGCTTGGAGGCACGCCGTCTACGCTGCGCCCTTCGGTGCCATGGCAGGTGAAACAGGTGGAGGCCAGGTTGCGCGCGTAATTCGGATCTGCTGCGGGAGCATACTGCCCCCAGGCATTGCCGGCCGCCAGCAGGGCCAGCAGGATCATCGCTCTATGCATAAACTCCTCCATCTCGCATAAGAACCACAGCAGTCCATAACTCCAGACTTTTTTAATATAGTTCAGTTCCAGGACAAAGCACGACAGTGCCCGCAAACAATCATGACACTGTGGTGCGATGAGCCGACCTTCAAACGACGCTGGCAGGTTCCTCGGTGAATTCCAGGCGCACCTTGCCCGCAGCATCGATGTCGACGGTAACCTTGCCGCCGTTGGCCAGGCGACCGAACAACAATTCGTCGGCCAGCGCGCTGCGAATGGTGTCCTGAATCAGACGCGACATCGGTCGCGCTCCCATCTGCGGATCAAAACCTTTTTCCGCCAGATGTTCGCGCAACGCCGGCGTAAAGCTGATGTCCACCTTCTTCTCGTGCAGCTGCTCTTCGAGCTGCATCAGGAACTTGTCGACCACGCGCAGGATGACTGCACGATCCAGCGACTGGAACGATATGATGCCGTCGAGACGGTTGCGGAACTCCGGCGTGAACAAGCGCTTGATCTCACCCATCTCATCGCCTGAATGTTTGGACGCGGTGAAGCCCATCGACGTCTTCGACAACTCAGCGGCGCCGGCGTTGGTGGTCATGATGATCACCACGTTGCGGAAGTCCGCCTTGCGACCGTTGTTATCGGTCAGTGTGCCGTGATCCATAACCTGCAGCAGAATGTTGAAAATGTCCGGATGTGCCTTTTCGATCTCGTCGAGCAGCAGCACCGAGTACGGATTCTTGGTGACGGCTTCAGTAAGCAATCCGCCCTGGTCAAACCCGATGTAGCCGGGCGGCGCACCGATCAGCCGCGATACGGCATGGCGCTCCATGTATTCCGACATGTCGAAGCGCAGCAATTCCACGCCCATCACATAGGCGAGCTGGCGCGCGACCTCGGTTTTGCCGACACCGGTGGGACCGCTGAACAGGAAGCTGCCGATCGGCTTGACCGGATTGCCCAGTCCGCTGCGCGCCATGCGGATAGCCGCCGTCAGCGCCTCGATCGCCTTGTCCTGGCCGAACACCACGGCCTTCAGGTCGCGGTCGAGCGTCTTTAGCGCGTTGCGGTCGTCGACCGATACGGTCTGCGCCGGGATGCGCGTGATTTTGGCGATGATCTCTTCGATCTCGTGCTTGCCGATGACGCGTTTCTGCTTCGACTTGGGCAGAATTTTCTGCGCCGCGCCTGCTTCGTCAATGACGTCGATGGCCTTGTCCGGCAGATGACGGTCGTTGATGAAGCGCGCCGACAGCTCCGCCGCGGCACTCAGTGCCGCCGGCTGGTATTTGACGCCGTGATGCTCTTCGAAGCGTGACTTCAGCCCCTTCAAAATCGCAATCGTTTCGGCTACTGAAGGCTCATTGACGTCGATCTTCTGGAATCGGCGCGACAGTGCGTGGTCTTTCTCGAACACGCCGCGGTATTCATTGTAGGTGGTCGCGCCGATGCATTTGAGCTGGCCGCTCGACAACGCCGGCTTTAGCAGATTCGAGGCGTCCAGCGTGCCGCCCGATGCGGCACCAGCACCAATCAGCGTATGAATTTCATCGATGAACAGGATCGCGTGCGGATTTTCGTTCAACTGCTTGAGCACCGCCTTCAGCCGCTGTTCAAAATCACCGCGGTACTTGGTACCGGCCAGGAGCGCGCCCATGTCCAGCGCATACACCGTGGCTTTTTTCAGGATGTCCGGAACGTCACCTTCGAACACGCGCCGCGCCAGTCCTTCAGCAATCGCGGTCTTGCCGACACCGGCCTCACCGACCAGCAGCGGGTTGTTCTTGCGCCGGCGGCAAAGGATCTGAATCACGCGTTCGAGCTCGTGATCGCGTCCAATTAACGGATCAATCTTTCCGGCGGTCGCCGCCGCGTTCAGGTTCTGGGTGTACGACTCCAGCGCCCCGCCCGACTGGGTTTCCTGTTCGGCCTCGGCAGCTTCGCCCTCCGGCTTGGGCTGCTGCGCCTGCGGCACCTTGCTGATGCCGTGCGAAATGAAATTCACGACATCAAGACGGGTCACGCCCTTCTGATGCAGGAAATAAACCGCGTGGGAGTCCTTTTCGCCGAAGATCGCCACCAGCACGTTGGCACCGGTGACCTCTTTTTTGCCCGACGACTGCACGTGCAGAATCGCGCGCTGAATCACCCTCTGGAAGCCGAGTGTCGGCTGGGTGTCGACCTCTTCACCCGCAAGAATCGGGGTGTGTTCGGTGACAAAGTCCGCCAGCAGCTTGCGCAGTTCATCGACATTGGCAGCACAGGCGCGCAACACCTCGGATGCAGACGGGTTGTCAAGGAGAGCCAGCAGCAGATGCTCCACGGTGATGAATTCGTGGCGTTTCTGGCGTGCCTCCATAAAGGCCATATGCAAACTGACTTCAAGTTCCTGGGCGATCATTGTTTTCCGATCATGGCCTGTTAATCAATTTTCTTCCATTACACACTGTAACGGGTGTAGGTGCTGCTTGGCGTACGACTTTACCTGCTCGACTTTGGTCGCCGCAACATCCCGGGGAAATACGCCGCAGACCCCCATGCCGTCGCGATGCACCTTGAGCATGACCTGGGTTGCGCGTTCCCGGCTCAAGCCGAAGAACCTCTGCAGCACGGCGACCACGAAATCCATCGGGGTGTAGTCGTCATTGAGCAGCAGCACCTTGAACATCGGTGGAGGCTTGGTTTTGCTGCGCTTCGCCTCAAGGACGGTGTCTTCACGCTGCCGGTTCGCCATGCCTGATGTAAGTGGGGGTTACGCGGTTCAATTTCAAATGAATCTCCTGACCTATTGTGTCTGGAATTGGGAATTTTTCAAGTGGCGAAAAGAACGATAAATCCGGACTTGCGACGGGGTTTCCCGCAGTTTTTGCCCACACTTGACTTTCGTCTGCAAATACCCTAGAAAGCAGTCGGGTGTTGGGGTTCAGGATTCAGCGCAAGACCAGTTTGGCCGGTGCTATCCCTTGGAACTCGAACAAATCGCGGAGCCCATCCGCTTTTTATATCAAGGCAGGCATATGGCAACTGGCACTGTGAAATGGTTCAATGACTCCAAAGGCTACGGGTTCATCACTCCCGACGACGGAAGCGAAGATCTTTTCGCCCACTTCTCGGCGATCCAGATGAATGGCTTCAAGACACTCAAAGAAGGCCAGAAGGTGTCATTCGAAGTCACCCAGGGTCCCAAGGGTAAGCAAGCCTCTAACATCCAAGCAGCCTGAAGCTGTGACTTAGCAGCGGGCCGCAGTCCTGCCCGCTGCCCTGCAAGAGACAAAGCCCGCAGCTTCGCCTGCGGGCTTTTTTCTGCCCTTTTGCCGACTCATAACAGCGGCAAACCATGCCGGGCGCGGGAAATAATGAGATAATCCGCCCCCTGACCAGCAGGCAATCTGTCACAGGCACGGTGGTCACCGCTTCGGAGAGAACCTTGCCTCCGGAGCACCCCTTTGATCGCGACTACCCGCCGATCACTTGAACGACCCAATTCGAACGGAGAATTAAGAAATGAGCGGAAAACTGGACCTGCTGAAAATCGCGCAGGAAGAAGCAAGCGGTGATCTTTTCAAATATCTGGACGGCGTATTCAAGCGCTCCAAAACCCAGCCGCGCGGCATCAGCGACGCCACCATCTGGGAAGGCGGTAACTTCACCGGCGGCGTCAATCCGGTAGCACATGCGCTCACCGACACCTTCGCGCTCAACGGCACCATCATGGCACTCGACGTACTTGGCCTGCCCTTCCTCGGCGTACCGATGATGGCCCAGTTCCGCCACGATACGAAGCTCAAGTCGCTGGAGTGGTTCGGCAAGATGGATTTCACCTGCCTGAAATGGTCGACCGCGGGCGACTTCATGGTCAATGACGGTGGCAAGAAAGTGGTTGTCGCCGGCAAGTCAGCCAATGCCCCGCTGCGCACTGCAGCCGGCGTCTACTGCAACGTCCGCCCCTACGGCTCAATCACCAACGTGCGTTTCATGCCCGGCCTGCCCTACTCGCAGGACAACAAGAAATTCGTCGTTGAAAAAGCCACCGGCAACATCCATTCCGAAATGAACACCCCCGGCGTGCGCATGGCCTATGCCGCACGGCTGTTCCTGAAGCTGGTCAATGACCGAGGCTGCATCGGCCGCGTCGCCACCAAGCCGACCCAGGCGAAAGAAGACGCAGTAAACGCCGGTTTGTTCCGCTGGATGATCCAGGGCACCAAATTCCAGCTGAAGCGCCAATACGCGGTTGACGCCTACGAAGAACACAAGGATAACGTTCACGCCATCGTCGCGCTGCTGCCGAAAGACTTCAAGGCGGGCATGGAAAACTGGGGCGGCGACATCTACGAGCACATCTCCGACACCAACTTCGGTCTGATGCTGCACGACATGATCGAACAGCGCGAATGCATCATCTACTCGACCGACCTTGACGGTGACCGCCTGACCGACCTGATGGCCGACGCACCGGACGTGCTGCGCAAGTGGGGCCAGATCATTCTCGACTACGCCAAAACCGGCAAGAAGATGGGCGACGTGTGGAAGGACATGGGCTTCACCATGACCAACGGCAAGGACATGACCAGCGTGATGTACCGCATGGAGGGCGCGCCAATTTTCGAGCAGACCCTTGGCTCCGCCGATGCGATGCTGCAGCGCCTGCTCAACGGCGACGAAACCGTTGGCGGCACCAAGGATCCGTACGATCCGCGCATTCACTTCGTGCTGATCAACGAAGCCTACAAAGCCGCCAATCCGGGTAACACCGAACTGGCCAAGTGGCTGGACGATCAATTGGCTACGTTCGACAAGATCTACAGCAGCAAACGCCCGCGCTACATCGACGGTTACAACCAGCTCAAAGCTGCCATCAAGCCCTGGGGCACCAAGTAACCGGTGACTTCGCTGACCCGGCGGTCAGCGATGATCTGAAAAAACGCCCGCAATTGCGGGCGTTTTTCTTTGCCCCGTGCCCAGCGGGAGGGGTCAATGGCTTTCAACCGCTTTGCCACTTTATATCTCTATGTCTTTGATTTATATTGCATTGCAGAAAAATGACTATTGCTACAAATACGTGCAATTGCAGAGGGAAATTTTTAACCTTCAACTTTAATTGGACTTCAATGTATTATCGGTATAATGCAGTGCAGCATTCAGTATGATACGAATTTTTGTATAGTGAAATTCCGCCGACGTTTCTCAGGAGACCGCCATGACCTCAACGCCCTTGCCCGAAGGCATCGCCATACTCGGCGTGTCTCCGGCCTCCTACGATCAAATCCTGACGCCGCAGGCTATTGCCTTCGTCGCCAAACTGGCACGCAAGTTTGAAGGTCGTCGACGCGAACTGATGGCGCAACGCGTAAAGCGCCAGGCCGAATTCGATGCCGGCCAGTTGCCGGATTTTCTTCCGGAAACACGCAACGTTCGCGAGAGTGACTGGACTGTCGGCGCCGTTCCCGCTGACCTGCAAAATCGCCGCGTTGAAATCACCGGCCCCACCGATCGCAAGATGGTGATCAATGCGCTGAACTGCGGCGCCAATGTGTTCATGGCCGATTTCGAGGACTCCAACGCGCCGACCTGGAGCAACATGATCGAGGGTCAGATCAACCTGCGCGACGCCATGCGGCGATCGATCAACTACCAGAGCCCCGATGGCAAGCAATACCAGCTTAACCCGCGCACGGCGACGCTGCTGGTGCGGCCACGCGGCTGGCATCTGATGGAACATTACATGCATGTCGACGGCGCACCGGTCTCCGCTGCGATTTTCGACTTTGCCCTCTACGTATTTCATAACGCGAAAGAATCCCTCGCGCGCAATACCGGCCCTTACTTCTATCTGCCGAAAATGGAAAGCCACCTGGAAGCCCGGCTGTGGAACGACATTTTCGTGATGGCACAACGAGAACTGGGACTGCCGCTGGGTACGATCAAAGTCACGGTGCTGATCGAAACCGTGCTCGCAGCCTTCGAAATGGACGAAATACTTTACGAATTGCGTGACCATTGCGTCGGGCTGAACATCGGCCGCTGGGATTACATTTTCAGCTGCATCAAGAAATTCCGTTCCAACAAGAACTTCTGTCTGGCCGACCGCAGCCAGGTGACGATGACCGCACCGTTCATGCGAGCCTATGCGTTGCTGCTGGTCAAGACCTGCCACCGCCGCAAGGCCTTTGCGATGGGCGGCATGGCGGCACAGATTCCGATCAAGAACGATCCCGTTGCCAACGAAGCCGCCGTGGCCAAAGTACGCGCCGACAAGGAGCGTGAAGCCACCGACGGTTGTGACGGCACCTGGGTCGCACATCCGGGGCTGGTCGGCATCGCCAGGGAAATTTTTGACAAACACATGCCGACTGCCAATCAGGTTTCACGCCAGCGACCGGACGTGCAGGTCACCGCAAAAGATCTGCTGGATTTCAAACCGGAAGCGCCAATAACCGAAGCCGGCCTGCGCAACAACATCAGCGTCGGCATCCAGTACATTGGCGCCTGGCTCGCGGGCAACGGCTGCGTCCCGGTCTACAACCTGATGGAAGATGCGGCCACCGCCGAAATTTCGCGCTCGCAGATCTGGCAATGGATGCGCAGTCCGAAGGGCGTTCTGGATGACGGCCGTAAAGTCACCAAGGACATGTTCCGGAAAATGCTGCCCGAAGAACTCGCACGGGTACGCCGTGAACTGGGCGAACCCGCCTGGACAGCCGGCCGTTACGAAGAAGCGGCAAAGCTTTTTGACGACATCACCACCAGCGACCACTACGTCGAGTTCCTGACGTTGCCGGGTTATGAGTTGCTGACCCGGGAACTGGAAACACGCGCCACCGCCTGATACCCCACCGGGCTTGCCGCACCGCTCAGGCCATCGCACCCGCGATGGCCTTTCTTCGTACAATCAGCCGGTGTCGAAACTTCTGCTGCTCAACAAGCCTTACGGCGTGATCTGCCAATTCAGCCCCTCGGGTGGTCATCCGACGCTGAAAGATTTTGTGCCAGTCGCCGGCGTCTATCCGGCCGGTCGTCTGGACACGGACAGCGAAGGGCTGGTGATCCTGACCGATGACGGCGCTCTGCAGCACCGCATCACCGATCCCCGCCACAAACTGCCCAAGACTTATTTTGTCGAGGTCGAAGGTGTCCCCGACGAAGCGGCCCTGGCACCGCTAAGAGCCGGCATACAACTCCCGGATTACCGGGCGCGGCCGGCCGAAGCCAGCCTTTGTGCACCGCCCGACTGGTTATGGCCGCGCACCCCGCCAGTCCGCATACGGCGGCATATCCCGACGAGCTGGCTGAAACTCGTGCTGCGTGAAGGCCGCAACCGCCAGGTCAGGCGGATGACAGCGGCGGCGGGTTACCCGACTTTGCGCCTGATCCGTCATGCCATTGGATCCTGGTCGCTGGAAAATCTGCACTGCGGACAATGGCGCGAGGCTCCAATAGAACCTTTGCCATAGTCGATTTAACGCAAACGCCGTTTAATCATTGGTCAATTATTCATTCCATGCCGGCACAATTCTGGTGCTGAAAATTCATTAATAGTCCGTATTCTGAAACTTACACCAAGCTGTCAACCAACCCATTGAATAGGCGTTATTGGCAGTGACCGGTTTTCGGTCAGGGGTCAAAAAGACCTGGTTGATCAACCATTCAATGAGGAAATCATGAACAAACTGTTTGCTGCCATCATCGCCGCTGTGTTCGCTACTGTTGCCGTTGCTCCGGCGTTCGCTGCTGAAGCGAAAAAAGAAGAGAAAAAGACCGAGAAAAAAGCTGAAGCCAAAAAAGACGCGCCGAAAGCTGAAGCCAAAAAAGACGAAAAGAAATAATCGTCTTTCGCTTCAAAAAGGCAGGGCTGAGGCCCTGCCTTTTTTTCGCCCTTTTTGGGCTTATTTACCCCGTTTTTGCGCGTCCAACCGGCCAGTTGTCATTTATGAGGGCATGCGCTAAGGTGACGCCGCTCACCTAGAGCTGCCGGCCGTTCACCGGCCGGTTTAGTCAAACCATCCAAGGGAGGAACCATGAAACAACTGCTCGCAATTGCATTTGCCGCAATGTTTGCCACCGTGTCCGTTGCCCCGGTGTTCGCAGCCGAAAAGAAAGAAGCCGCAAAAACGGACTGCAAAGACGCAAAAAACAAAGACCATAAAGATTGCAAAGCGAAAAAATAAAACAATAACTTTTCGCGCTTTTGAAGAGGCAGGGCTTACGCCCTGCCTCTTCTTTTTCCAGCGCCGGCGCCAGACGATAAAATAGCGGGATGAGTGATCAATCAACCCAGTGGAAACCCAATGTCACCGTTGCCGCCGTTGTTGAGCGCAATGGCGCTTTTCTGCTGGTCGAGGAACAGACCGACGACGGCATTCGCTACAACCAGCCAGCCGGTCATCTTGAAGCAGGTGAATCGCTGATCGAGGCCGTGGTGCGCGAAACCCTGGAAGAATCCGCCTGTGATTTCAAACCCGAAGCCCTGCTCGGCATCTACCATTACCGGCAGTCAGGCAACGGCGTGACCTACCTGCGTTTCGCCTTTACCGGGACGCTGTCGGAGCCTCATCCCGGCCGCGCGCTGGATACCGGGATCCTGCGCGCGCTGTGGATGCCGGTGGCCGAAATCCGCGCCTGTGTCGAACGGCACCGCAGCCCGTTGCTGATGCAATGCGTGGATGATTACCTCGGCGGGCGGCGCCACCCGCTGCACATTCTGCATCACCACAACTAAAGCCTGGTCATGGCGCGCAAACAGAAAATTGTCATTGGTCTTTCGGGGGGCGTGGATTCCTCGGTCGCCGCGCTGCTGCTCAAGCAGCAGGGGCATGAAGTGATCGGCCTGTTCATGAAGAATTGGGAAGATGACGACACCGACGAGCACTGCACTTCGCGCCAGGACCTGATTGACGCCGTTGCTGTTGCCGATCGCATCGGCATCGACATCGAGGCCGTCAACTTCAGCGCTGAATACAAGGATCGCGTGTTCAGCGAATTCCTCAGCGAGTACCAGGCCGGACGCACGCCCAACCCCGACGTGCTGTGCAATGCCGAAATCAAATTCAAGGCCTTCCTTGACCATGCAATGAATCTCGGCGCCGACCGCATCGCCACGGGACATTACGCCGAGGTGCGCGAGGTCGACGGTCTCCACCAGTTGCTGAAGGCGGAGGACGGCACCAAGGATCAGAGTTATTTTCTCTACCGCCTTAACCAGCAGCAGCTCGCCAAAACCTGGTTTCCGCTGGGCGGCCTCTACAAGCGCGACGTGCGCGAAATCGCGCGCCGGGAAGGCCTGCCCAATCACGACAAAAAGGATTCGACCGGAATCTGCTTCATCGGCGAGCGGCCGTTCCGCGAATTTCTCAACCGCTATTTGCCGGCCAATCCGGGCGACATTGTCACCCCGGAAGGCCGCCAGGTCGGCCGCCACATGGGACTGACGTTCTACACGCTGGGCCAGCGTCAGGGACTGGGCATCGGTGGCACCCGCGACGGCGACGGAGACGCCTGGTATGTCTCACAAAAGGACATGACCAACAACCGGCTGATCGTGGTGCAGGGGCACGACCACCCGTTGCTGCTGGCCGACCAGCTCACCGCGGTCAATGTCAACTGGATCAGCGGCGAACCGCCGCATACACAATGGGTTTACAGCGCGAAGACACGCTACCGCCAGCGCGATGCCGCGTGTTCGATGGAAGAGGCCTCAAACGGGCGTTGCATCGTCGATTTCGCCGAAAATCAGTGGGCGGTGACGCCCGGACAGTCGGTGGTGATTTACGAGAGCCGCGTCTGCATCGGCGGCGGCATCATTGAAACTGCACGCCCTGCGCCACCTGCGCTGTCGTTCGACGACGAATGTCCGCCGGACGCCATCGCCGGCAACCGTTGATCAGGGCGCCGAGTCTTTGAAGGACGGGCGTTGTGCCAGTTTGTCGGCAAGCCGCGCCAGATTCGGGTGATTACGCCGCCATGGCAGATCGGGCACGCGCAATTCCAGCCAGCCCAGGCAACAGCCGACCGCAATATCGGCGAGCGTGAAAAAATCACCCGCGCACCACGGTTTGGCCGCGAGTTCGTCCGCCATCGCCTGCAGCGAACGATCGACCTTGCCCTGTTGCCGGATGATCCACTCCGATGATTGCTGCTCCGCGGGTTTGCGTTTTTCGTTGACCAGGGCAATCGCGGCATCCGTGCATCCGTCGGCCAGCGCCTCCCAGCGCCGCACCTGGATGCGCGGGCGTTTTTCCTCGGGTATCAACCGGTTGCCGGGACTCGCATTGTCCAGATGCTCGACAATTACCCGTGAGTCAAAAATCGTATTCTCGTCATCGAGCACCAGCACCGGGATTTTTCCCAGCGGGTTATAACGGGTCACCGCGCTGTCCGGCGTGTTCGGTGTGTCCGTGATGAACTCGCATTCCATGCGCTTCTCACCAAGAACTACGCGCACCTTTCGGGTGTAGGGACTGGTGACAGTCCCGATCAACTTCATCATATGGATTTTTTTATTGAAAAATGCAGGATAAAAAGCGCGCGGATTATAGCACTGCGATCCTTGACGCCCAATGCCGTCGAACGTTAGTCTTGCCCCTCCATTCAACCGCCTGCAAAGAGGTCACACATGGGCGCCGACGAACAGTTCATTCTGTTTACCCAACCGGGCTGAAGCAGTTGTCTCCGGGCGAAAGAGTTTCTTTCGCGTAAAAAAATTGATTTCATCGCCATCGACGTTCTGAACGATCCGGCGGGACGCGAACGCCTGCTTAAGTTCGGTGTGCGCAATGTCCCTGTTGTCGCCAAGGGCGAACAGTTTGTCTTTGGACAAAACCTGGAAGATGTCGCCGAGTTTGTCGGCCTTCAGGGCACCGGGCACAAGCCGCTGCCCCCGGACGAACTGATCAAGCGCTGGATCATGGTGCTGCGCGCCGCACAACGTTTGATGCGCCAGTTACCCGACGCAAAACTCCTGGAACGCGTCATTCCCAACCGCGACCGCTCGATCCGCTTGATGTGCCACCACATCTTCCGCATCGGCGAGGCCTACCTGGAGTCCGTAGAGGGCGGCGTCGAATATGCAGTGCAGTTGGCCAACGTGCCGCCGAAAGACGGCACCTTCATGACCGGCGAGGAAATCGCGCGTTACGGCGACACCGTGATTGCACGGCTGGAAAACTGGTGGAACAAGCTCGAAGACAAATCCTGCGAGCAGAAGATCAAGACCTTCTTCGGCATGCAGCCCATTTATATGCTTTACGAGCGTTCAACCTGGCACAGCGCGCAGCATGCACGCCAGCTCGCCGCCGTACTGGAAAACATCGGCATCACGCCGGATCAGCCGCTGACGCCCGAACAGCTGGCCGGTTTGCCGCTGCCCGAACGGCTATGGGAATAGTTATTTAAAATCAATAAGTTACATTAAAACACCGGCATCGATGATGCCGGCGTTTTTAATTTTCCAGACATCACCGCTACTGCGGCTTGATCCCCGCAGCCTTGATGATTTTGGCGTAGAGCGCGAGATCGCTTTTGATCACCTGCGCAAACTCTTCCGGCGTGTTGCCGACGAGATCGTTGCCGCCCTGTGTCGCCAGCCGGTCAATGACATCCGGCATTTTCAGCGCTTTCACCACTTCACGGTTCAGGCGGTCGATCACCGGTTTCGGCGTGCCTGCCGGCGCAACCACCGCCTGCCACTGCGTCAGTTGAAATCCCTTCAGACCCAGTTCGTTGAGTGTAGGCACGTCGGGCAAAGCCGAAGCGCGTTTGCCGCCGGTGACGCCAATCGCGCGCAGTTTGCCGCCGCGCAACTGCGGCACCGCGGTAATCACGGTATCGAACATGTAACTGATCTGTCCGCCGAGCAACGCCGCCAGTGCCAGCGAGCTCCCGGTGTACGGCACATGAATCGACTTGGTGTTGGTCATCAGGCTGAACAGTTCGCCCGACAGGTGATTGCCGCCGCCGATGCCGGTCGAGCCGTAGGTCATCTGCCCCGGCTTTGACTGCAACAGCTTGATGAAATCCGGCAGCGCCTTCACCGGCGCTGCGGGCGGCACCACCAGCACGTACATGTATGAGGTGCCCTGGGTGATCGGCGCAAAATCCTTGACCGGGTCATAACCCATTTTGAGATACAGATTCGGATTGACGGTCATCGGCCCGGCATTGCCCATCAGCAGCGTGTATCCGTCGGCCGGCGCACGCGCCACCAGTTCGGTACCGATACCGCCATTGGCGCCGCCGCGGTTGTCCACCACCACGGCCTGACCCAGCGCCTCACTCAGTTTCTGGCCTATGGTGCGCGTAAAAATATCGCCAGCCCCGCCCGGGGCATAGGGACAAATAAATCGTATCGGCTTGGTCGGATACGGCGCATCTGCCGCCTGTGCAACACCTGCAGCCAGCAACAGCACCCCCATCATTACGCGCATGTTCATGTTTTCTCCCCGGAATCCGGCTGTTTTGCGCCCGCGCTTGCGAGCCGCGGCCAGAATAGCACGCACCCTGCGAGTTACGCTAAACTGCGCCCTCCGCTTTCCACACTGGCAATCCGCATGACCTGCCGCATCTCCGCATCCCGATGGTGAATCCCGCTGCAGCCGCGCGTCGCGCGTTGCCCTCGGTTGATCGCCTGCTCGGCAGCGAGGCAGTCGCGGTCCTCATTGCCGCGTATGGCCGCACGCGCGTAACCGAATTCCTGCGCTGCGCACTGGACGCTGAGCGTGCTCGTCTGGCCGAGCCTGAAGCCGGCGCCTTTGATGAAATCCGTTTCCTGCAGGCCTGCGCTGTTGCGCTGGAGCGATCCGCCGCACCCTCGCTGAAACCGGTATTTAATCTCACCGGCACCGTGTTGCACACCAATCTCGGCCGCGCGGTGATGCCGCAAAGCGCTGCCGAAGCCGTGATGGCGGCGATGACCCGTCCGGTCAATCTGGAATTTGATCTTGCGACCGGCGCCCGCGGCGAACGCGACAGCCATGTCGAACGCTGGCTCGCCGAACTGACGGGCGGCGAGAAAGCCGTCGCCGTCAACAACAACGCCGCCGCAGTCTACCTCGCGCTGAATACGCTGGCGTTGAAGCGTGAAGTGCTGGTATCGCGCGGCGAACTGATCGAAATCGGCGGCGCGTTCCGCATTCCCGACATCATGTCGCGCGCCGGCGTCAAACTGGTCGAGGTCGGCACTACCAACCGCACGCACCTCAAAGATTTTGCCGAAGCGATCACGCCGCGCACCGCGGCGATCATGAAAGTGCACACCAGCAATTACGTGGTGCAGGGCTTCACCGCAACGGTGCCTGAAAGTGAATTGGCGAAACTTGCGCACGCACACAACCTGCCCTTCATCGTCGACCTCGGCAGCGGCACGCTGATCAATCTCGAGGACTACGGCTTGCCGCATGAACCGACGCCGCGAGAGACACTCGCCGACGGCGCCGATGTGGTGACCTTCAGTGGCGACAAACTGCTTGGCGGCCCGCAGGCAGGCCTGCTGGTCGGCCGCAAGGATCTGATGGCGCGCATCGCCAAAAATCCGATGAAACGCGCGCTGCGCCTCGACAAGCTGACGCTGACCGCGCTGGATGCCGTGCTGCGCCTGTACCTGCACCCGGAACGCCTGCACGAAGAACTGCCGGCGCTGCGTTTGCTGACCCGTAATGCCGACGACATTGCCGCGCAGGCAGCACGCGTGCTGCCTGCGGTCGCCGCAGCACTGGGTGAAGACTGGACCGTTGAAATCGCCGCCTGCAAAAGCCAGATCGGCAGCGGCGCGCTGCCGGTGGATGCGCTGCCCAGCAGCGGCCTGGCCATCATGCCCGCCGGAAAAAAAGGCAACCTCAACAAACTCGCCGCAGCGCTCCGCGCACTGCCCTCGCCGGTGATCGGCCATATCAAGGACGGTGCGCTGATGCTTGACCTGCGCTGCCTCGATCATGAAGACGAGTTTGTAACGCAACTTGCAAATCTCAAGATCAAAAAACCTTAGCCACAGAGGACACAGAGAGCGCAGAGAAACCCTGAGAACAGTTATCACGAGAGCATCGAATGGCTTTTGATTATTCTCTCTGTGAACTCTGTGTCTTCTGTGGCTCAATGCCTTTGACTTTATGATCGTCGCTACCGCAGGCCACATCGATCACGGCAAGACTTTGCTGGTCAAAACGCTGACCGGCACCGACACCGACCGTCTGCCCGAGGAAAAAGCCCGCGGCATCTCGATCGATCTCGGTTTTGCCTACCTGCCGCTGGCCGAAGGCGGACTGATCGGTTTTGTCGATGTACCGGGCCATGAGCGTTTCATCCGCAACATGCTCGCCGGCGTATCCGGCATCGACTTTGCAATGCTGATCGTCGCCGCCGACGACGGCGTGATGCCACAGACTATCGAACATCTGCAGATCCTGGATCTGCTGCGCATCGGTCGCGGCGCCGCGGTGATCACCAAGGTCGATCGCGTCGACGCCGAACGCATCGAACAGGTGCGCAACCAGGTGCAGGCCCTGCTCGCACCGACGCTGCTTGCCGAAGTGCCGATACTGCCGGTGTCCGCCATCAGCGGTGCCGGCATGACCGAACTGAAAACCCTGCTGCTGCGCGAAGCCGCGGCCAAAGGCCAGCGCAGCGCCGCCGGGCAGCATCTGCGTTACGCCATTGACCGCGCCTTCAGCATTGCCGGCAGCGGCACCGTGGTCACCGGCACCGTGTTCAACGGCACCGTGCGCAGCGGCGACAAGCTGGTGATCTCCCCTGCAGGCCGCGAAGTACGCGTGCGCGGCATCCAGATCCACGGCAAAGCCGCTGCTGAAGCGCGCGCCGGTGAACGCTGCGCACTGAACCTGACCGGCGCCGATGTTGAATCGGTTCGGCGCGGCGACTGGGTCATGGCCGAAGCCATCCACCGCCCGACACAGCGCATCGACGTACGTCTGAACGTACTGCCCGGCGAAGGCAAGCCGCTGAAACATTGGACGCCGGTGCACCTGCATCTCGCCACCGCCGATGTCACCGCGCGGGTCTCGCTGAAACGCGGCGAAGCATTGAATCCAGGCCAGGGCGGCATCGGCCAGCTGGTGCTCGACGAACCGATTGCGGCGTTGCATGGCGACCGCTTCATCCTGCGCGACCAGTCATCGACACGCACAATCGGCGGCGGCGTCATCATCGACCCCTTGCCGCCGGCTTCACGACGCAGCAAGACCCGTGATGCCACACTCACCGCGCTTGAATCGGCAGATCACGTCACTGCACTGGCCGCCCTCGCCGCCGATAGCAAACGTCCGGTTGATCTGGCGCACTTCGAAGCCATCTTCAACCTGCTGCCTGAAATCGCCACGGCCGCATACACCAAGGCCGGTCTTTCACCTCTGGGCAAGGACCGCCGCATCGCCATCACCCAACCGCGACTCGCCGCGCTGCATCAGGCGGCGGTCAAACAGGTCGCCGCGTTTCACCAGGCGCAGCCGCAGGCGCCGGGCATGGAAATCGAAACACTGCACGCGACGCTGGCACCGGAACTCGATGCCGACGCCTTCGGCCACCTGCTGCGCCTGCTCGCGGATCAGCGGCAGATCGAAGTGCACAGCTCACTGGTGCGCAAGCCCGGCCATGACACTACGGCCAACAGCGCCGACGTCAAACTGTGGGAAACCGTACAACCGGCTCTGCTCTCGGCAGGATTCAATCCGCCGCCGCTGAAGGAACTGGCGCCGCTGCTGAAACTGAAGGACGCGATCCTCAAGGATTTCCTCTACCGGCAGATGAAGGCCGGCAATCTGTACCGGGTCGGTGCCGAACGTTTTTATCTGAAACCGACGATGGCGGTGCTCGCAGCAACCGCGCAGGCCGTCGCAGCAAAACAGCCCGAAGGCCAATTCACCGCTGCGCAGTACCGTGACGCCGTTGGCATCGGCCGCACGCTGGCAATTGAAATTCTCGAAGCGCTGGATGGCATCACTGTGACGCAACGCATCGGCGACGCGCGCAAGATTCGCAAGGACTTTGTGCCGATACTCGGTGCCGCCGAATCGGCGCCGCCGCCTCCACCGGGCACAGTGGCCAAACCACAGGCGCAGAAACCCGCCGCCGGAAAACCACAGCAACGCCCCCCTTTCCGCAACAAACGTTACTGATCACTGAACTGAGAGAACGCCATGACCACTTCCGCATTTGACGTCATCATCATCGGCGAAGGTATCGCCGGACTCACCGCTGCCGGTGCGCTCGCCAAAAAAGGCCTCAGCGCTGCCACCTTCGAGCAGCAGATCTTCGGCGGTCTCGTGCTCAATGTGAATGAACTCGACCCCGCGCCGCCCGGCGGCGAAGCCGGCGGTGCGGCGTTTGCCGCCGAACTGACCGGCGCCAACGCCGAGGCCGGCGTCACCAGCATCCAGGAACCGGTCACCGCGCTGGCCACCGCCGATGGCGGCTATACCGTGACCACCGAAAGCGGCAGCTACCGCGCGCGCCAGGTGATCATTGCCAGCGGCGCCAAACTGAAAACGCTGAACGTTCCCGGCGAAGCCGAATTCGAAGGCCGCGGCGTGTCGAAATGCGCCGACTGCGACGGCCCGATGTTCCAGAATGAAACCGTGGCCGTGATCGGCGGCGGTGACTCCGCGCTGCAGGAAGCGAATGTGCTGACGCACTATTGCGGCAAGGTGCTGCTGATCCATCGCGGCATGGCGTTCCGCGCGCAGCAGCGTTTCATCGACCAGGTCAAAGGCAACGACAAGATCGAAAAACGTTTCGGCACTACGGTCGAGGCCATCCTCGGCGGGCAGATGGTCGAGAAAATCCGCGTCAAAACCGCAGCGGGCAGCGAAGAGATTGCCGTCGCCGGCGTTTTCACCTACATCGGCCTCGAACCCAACACCGCTTTCGTGCCGGATGCCGTCAAACGCGATGACCAAGGTCGCCTTGTTACCGGCGACGCACTCGAAACCGCACTGCCTGGCGTCTGGGCCGTCGGTGCCGTACGCAGCGGCTGCGGCGGCAGTCTTGATGACGCGATTGCAGATGCGAATCGCGCTGCCGATGCAGTAGCGGCGCGTCTGAAATAACCGCATGGCGCTGACCGCCACCATCTTCAAGGTGGACCTGACGATTTCCGACATGGACCGCGGCTATTACGCGACCCATGCGCTGGTGCTGGCGCGCCATCCTTCCGAAACCGACGAACGCATGATGGTGCGGTTGCTGGCATTCGCATTAAATGCCGATGAAGCGCTGGAATTCGGCAAAGGGCTGAGCAACGAAGATGATCCTGCGCTGCAGCGCAAGGATCTCACCGGCATCATTGAACTGTGGATCGACATCGGCCTGCCCGATGAAAAATCCGTACGCAAGGCCTGCGGCCGTGCGACGCAGGTGAAGCTCTACACTTATGGCCGCGGCGCTGCGAAATGGTGGCAGGACAACAGCGACGCAATGGCGCGGCCCGACAACCTCACGGTGATTGATTTGCCGGCCGAGTCCACTCAGGCGCTGGCAAAGCTCGCAGAACGCACGATGCAGTTGCAATGCACGATCCAGGACGGCACAACCTGGATGACCAACGGTGACAGCACCGTAGAAATTACACCGGTCGTGCTCAGCGCCGCGCGCAGACCTTGAGCTTCACCACAGTCTGGAACTGCATTTCTCGCCGGCATCGCGCCGCCTTACAATGACGGCCACGCAGTAACAACGGAAGGGAATCGCTCCCGGTGGGGCGGCCGGACTTCAAACCCGGTAGGGGCCGCGAGCGGTCCTGTGTGGGTTCGACTCCCACTCTCTTCCGCCACTCATCCAGTCCGTCGGCGCGCACCTGCCGGCGCGTAATAGCCGGGGAGTTCGACCATGTCATTCGCCACAGAATTATCAAATAAAATCATTGGCTTACAGTACGGCACCCTGCCGGCGGATGCCGTGCACTGGGCGAAAGTCGGCATCCTCGACACCGTCGGCGTGACGATTGCCGGCGCCGCAGAAGATGCAACGCGCATTGTGCTCGGCGTTTCCGGCTCCAGCAGCGGTCCGTCGCTGGTGTTCGGTCATGCACGGCGCATCGGCGCGCTCGACGCTGCGCTGGTCAACGGCACCGCATCACATGCACTCGACTTCGATGACTGCAACAACACGCTGGGCGGTCATCCTTCGGTGCCCATCCTGCCGGCGCTGTTCGCGCTCGCCGATGAAACCGGCGCCACCGGCAAGGATTTCATCGCGGCCTACGTCGCCGGCTTTGAAGCCGAATGCAAACTGTCGATGGTGGTGAATTTTTACCAATACACCAAAGGCTGGCATCCGACGACGACCATCGGCGTGTTCGGCAGCGCCGCGGCCTGCGCGCACCTGCTTAAACTGTCCGTTGAAAAAACCGCCACTGCACTGTCAATCGCCGCATCGCTCGCCGCCGGCGTCAAATCGAATTTCGGCACCATGACCAAGCCGCTGCATGTCGGCCATTGCGCGCGCAGCGGTCTGTTCGCTGCGCTGCTCGCGCGCGACGGCTTCACTGCCGGCGCAACCGCGTTCGAACACAAGCAGGGTTATTTCGAAGTCTTCAACGGCGCCGGCAACTACGACGCCACCAAAGCCATCCCCGCCTGGGCCAAGCCGCTGGACATCACCCGCCCCGGTATCGCCATCAAGTCCTACCCCTGCTGTGGCAGCACCCACCCGGCCATTGACTGCATGCTCGAACTCGTCGAGAAACACAACCTGAAACCCGAACAGGTCGCGCGCATCGAATCATGGACCCACGCGCGCCGCCTCGAACACACCAACCGTCCCGATCCGCAGTCCTCCCTCGACGCCAAGTTCAGCGTGCAATACACGCTGGCGCGTGCGCTGAAAGACCGCACCGTCAAGCTCGAACATTTCGAAGGCGACAACTGGAAGGATCCGGCGACTCGCGCCATGCTGCCGAAAATCCACGCCTCCATCTACACCACGGAACAGTTCCCTGCCGACAACCACTTCGGCGCCGAAGTGAAAGTCACGCTGACCGACGGTCGTGTCGTCAGTACCAAAACCGATCAGGCGCTGGGCCGCAGCGTCGACAAGCCGCTGCCCGCCGACCGCCTCAAAGACAAGTTCGACAACTGCGCGGCGCGCGCACTGTCAACCGACAACGTGGCGCGGCTTTATGCGGCCATCCAGGATTTCGAGAACGCGAAAGACGTTCGCGAAATCGCGGCACTGGCTGCCGGCAAAGGCGGGCCGCAGCGGGTTGCCGCTTAACGCTTAATTTACGCAGCCACGACAACGAATCACTCAGGGGAAACAGCTTGGATCTGGAACTTCGCGGCAAAAGAGTCTTGATTACCGGCGCCTCCAAAGGACTCGGCCTGGCCTGCGCGCAGGGTTTCGCGTCGGAAGGGGCGATTATCCATCTCGCCGCACGCAACGAATCCGCGCTGAAATCGGCGGCTGAAGCCATCCGGAAACAGTACAAGACCGAGGTCTTCATCCATGCGGTCGATCTGAGCACGACGGAAAATGTCGTGGCCCTCGGCAAAACCTGCGCCGACGTCGACATACTGGTCAACAACGCCGGCGCGATCCCCGGCGGCGATCTGCTGGACATCACCGATGAGCGCTGGCGCAAGGCCTGGGACCTGAAGGTGTTCGGCTTCATCAACCTGACGCGAGAACTCTACAAGAGCATGCGCGAGCGCAAATCCGGCGTCATCGTCAACATCATCGGCGTCGCCGGCGAACGCCACCGCGCCAACTACATCACCGGAACCACCGGCAATGCCGGACTGATGGCCTTCACCCGCGCGCTGGGCTCAGAAAGCGTCGATCACGGCATCCGCGTGGTCGGCGTGAATCCGGGACGCATCGAAACCGAACGCCAGATCGGGCACTTCAAGGAACAAGCCTTGCAGCAATTCGGCGATGAATCACGCTGGCCCGAACTGCAAGCCAAGGTCATCGCTTCACTGCCCTTCGGCCGCGCGGGACGCCCGGCGGAAGTTTCGGACCTGGTGACTTTCCTCGCGTCGCCACGCGCTTCCTACATCAGCGGCACCGTGGTCACCATCGACGCCGGCAGTTCGCTGCGCGCACGCGTGTAACTACGCGGCAGACGCCGATCGGGACTGCACTTCGACCGGCCAGTCTAACCATTCGCACAGCGCACGCCCCATGATCAGTTCCAGATCATCGGCCGTGAGCCAGGGCATTTCTTCGGTAAACACGGTCACACACTGGCGGTAAGTGCATTTCAACCGCGTCAGGTCGCTGCCCCAGAACAATCGTCGGGGTCCGAAAGCGTCATACGCGCGTTTCACATAACCATGCAGGTTGCTGTAAGGATAGGGTGCGGTTGAATATCCGGGCAGTGCACTGACCTTCACTGCAACGTTCGGACGCTTTGCAATGGCGAGCAGCATATCCAGATCACGAAAAGCTTCATCATCCTTGGCGCCGCTGGCGAGAGCCATGTGGTCGAGGATGATGCGTAGTCGCGGATGTCGCTCGGCCACGGCATCAACCAGCCTGACTGCCGGATGGTCCACGCCAACGTAAAGCGGGATACCCGCCGCTTCGGCCTCTTCCCATACCCAGGCCATATATTCCGGATTCGATAACCGGTCCATGTTTTTTTTGAAATTGAACCGAAGGCCGAGCATGCCCGTTTGCCGGCGCCAAGTTGCCATCATGCCTCGCGACTCCGGCAAGGCCGGATTGATCTTGCCCATCACCGCAAAACAATCGGGATGCGACTGTGCTGCATCCAGCGCCAGGTCATTACGCGTGCGATCAAGACTCGGCGGCACGATCACCACGCGGTCAACACCGGCCGCTTTCATCTCCTGCAGCAGTTCTTTCTCGCCGAAGGGTTGCGGCAGATGCGGCTTGGCATTCAACGTCCAGGGACGCTCCGGCGTATTCGCCGCCCAGATATGCGCCTGCGAATCGACGATCAACATGCCTGAATGTCCTGATTCGGTTTTATCGGCACGCACTTCACCGCTCAGTTTGCAGTGATGCCCTGCTCCCGGATCACGCGCCCCCACTTGTCATGTTCGACCTTGATGAAGGCCGCAAACGCTTCGGGACTGCTGGTCCAGGCTTCGCCTTGGGTCAGCATCAATTCCACGACCTCGGGCCGATTGATGACCTGCACGATTTCCTTGTTCAGCCGCGCAATGATCGCGGGCGGGGTTTTCGCCGCAACGACAAAGCCGTACCAGCTTTTGGATTCATAACCCGCCACACCCGCTTCAGCAATGGTCGGCACCTGCGGAAACTGCTTCGAGCGGGTGCCGGTCCCCACCGCAAGCGCGCGCAACCGGCCGGCCTGGATATTGGCAGCCACGCTGGCCGGAGACGCAAAAGCCATCTGCACTTCGCCGGACATCAGATTGACGATTGCCGGGCCATTGCCCTTGTATGGCACATGCAGCAGCTTAATCTTGGCCATCGACTGCAGCAAACCCGTCGCCAGATGTCCGGAACCACCAACGCCGGATGAACCGTAGGCCAGTTCAGCCGGACGTGATCGTGCAAGCGCCAGGAATTCCTTCAACGATTTGGCCGGTACCGAAGGATGCACCACCAGAATGTTGCCGCTGGTCACCGCAGGCGTCACCGGCGCCAGATCCTTCAGGGGATCATAGGTCATGTTCTTGGAGAAAAAGCCATTGACCGCAAGGTTCCCCACCGCGCCGATCATCATCGTATAACCGTCAGGTGGTGATTTTGCGGTCAGTTCACCGGCGAGCGAACCGTTGGCACCGGCGCGGTTGTCGACCATCACGTTCTGTCCGATGGCATCACCCAGCCGAGTCGCCACGATGCGCGCCACCGTATCAATGCCGCCGCCAGGTGACTGAGAGGCAATCAGGCGGATCGGTTTTGCGGGATAAGCGGGTTGCTGTGCAACAGCACTGTGCGATACCGCGATGAACGCGCCTGCAAACAGAACTTGGGAAATTACTTTTTTGGAAACCCTTGATGCCGTCATTCCACTCCCTCCTCGTACCGACAATTGGACTGAATCAACAATGTTTTTGCGGTTTTGATTCTTGCATTTGAGACTAACAGCCGTTGCCACAACCGGCAAGCTGCCGGGAATCATGGGGCTCGCTGCGCTTGACTGCGCAGACGCGCCTCCCGCTTCGACTGCCCCCAACGCTTTTTCAGCATCATCAGAAACTCCTGCGTCGCCGGCGACAGCGTCACGCCGCGGCGCCGGATCACCGCCACCGTGCGCGTCAGTCGCGGCTCCACCAGCGGCCGGCTGACCAGTTGCGGATTGCGCCGCCCCGACAGCGCCAGCGCTGGCACCGCAATCACACCGATGCCCGCCTCAACCATGCCCAGCCCGGTCCAGAACGAGTGCTGCACTTCATAAGTCCAGCGCTGCTGCGGCAGGTTGCCTGGCAAGCCGAAGTCAAGCAGCGCGCGATTACCGCTCATTCGCCCGACAGTGATGACCCGCTGCTGTTCCAGGTCGGCCCATTTCACCGTTTTCTTTTTCGCCAGCGCATGGTCGCGATGACAGGCCAGCACGAAGGGGTCTTCGAACAGGGCCTCGGTTTCCAGTTCCGGCGTATCGGCGCCGGAGAGCGTCAGCCCGAACTCGGCTTCGCCGCCGAGCACCGCCTGCAGCACTTCGTTGGCATGCACATCCAGGATGCGGATGCGGTTGTCGGGATGTTTGGCGCTGTAATCGCGGATCACCGGCGGCAGCATGTGCATCGCCGCGGTCGGCACACAGGCCACCGTCACCTGGCCCGCGCCGCGTTTGGCCATATCGCGCAGGCCGGCCAGTGAATTTTCCAGTTCCTCAATCAGTCGCCGCGCCTGCGGCAGAAAGTCGCGGCCGACCGCGGTCAGGCGCACTTTGCGCGTGGTGCGGTCGAGCAGACGCACGCCGAGTTCCTCCTCCAGTTTGCTGATGCGCCGCGACAGCGCCGACTGCGACAGATGCAGGGCTTCCGCCGCCTGGTGGAAGCTGCCGAGTTCCGCAATGCGGGCAAACGCCTGCAGGCCGTGGGTGTCGATGTTCATGGTGGGCAGATGAGTTTGGGTTGCCCCTCTCCCCCGCCCTCTCCCCATGAGTGCATGGGGAGAGGGAGAAACGGCGGGCTCAGGGCGAACGGCCTTGGTTTATTAATGCGTCTTATTGATGCAAAACTGCGAACAATTGTTGCAATAATCTCATTTTACTCAAGAGTGTGAGGAAAGGATAATTGTGGGCTGTCCCAAACATGCACACTGAAAGGCCTCTGAAAATGTCGGAATATGATGTAATCGTCGTCGGCAAAGGCAACGCCGCCATGTGCGCCGCGCTGTCGGCCCATGACCAGGGCGCACGCGTCGCCATTCTTGAAGCCGCATCGGAAGATGAAGGCGGCGGCAACAGCCGCTTTGCCGGCGGCGTGATGCGCTTCGCCTACGAAACCGTGGAAGACCTGCTGAAAATCACCGATATCACCGAACAGGAAATCGCCGAGACCGACTTCGGCACCAACACCCGCGAGGAATTCCTCGACAAGATCCACCAGCTCACCGCCTACCGCACCGATCCCGACCTGTCGGAGTATCTGGTCAACGAGAGCCTTCCGACGATGATCTGGCTGCGCGAAAAGGGCGTGAAGTTCGTGCCGAACTGGGGACGCCAGTCGGCAGTGGTCGACGGCAAACGCAAATTCTTCGGCAATATGCCGATCGAAGCCCACGGCGGCGGCGCCGGCCTGGTGCAGTACCTCGACAAAGCCGTCAAAAAAGCCGGCATCCCGGTGCATTTCGAAACCCGCGCGATCAAGCTGCTCTACGACGGCGCCACGGTCAGCGGCGTGCAGGTGCGGCAGAAGGGCAAGTCCTTCGAGATGAAAGCCAAGGCCGTGGTGCTGGCCTGCGGCGGCTTCGAAGCCAACCCCGAAATGCGCGCGCGCTACCTCGGTCCGGGCTGGGAACTGGCGAAAGTGCGCGGTTCGCGCTTCAACGTCGGCGACGGCCTGAAAATGGCACTCGACATCGGTGCCGCGCCCTACGGCAACTGGTCGGGCTGCCACGCCACCGGCTGGGACCGCTACGCGCCGGAATTCGGCGACGTCAATGTCGGCGACCAGTTCCAGAAACACAGCTACATCTTCGGCCTGCTGATCAACGCCGAAGGCAAACGTTTTGTCGACGAAGGCTACGATTTCCATTCCTTCACCTACGCCAAATATGGTGGTGAAGTACTCAAGCAGCCGGGCCAGTTTGCGTGGCAGGTGTTCGACTCCAAAGTCACCAAGCTGCTGCGTTCGGAATACCGCATCAAATACATGACCAAGGTCAGCGCCAACACGCTGGAAGAACTGGCGACCAAGCTGGAAGGCGTCAACCCCGAGGCTTTCCTCAAAACCGTGCACGAGTACAACGCCGCGGTGCAAAAGGATGTGCCGTTCAATCACGTGGTCAAGGATGGCAAGGGCACCGTCGGCATCGAGCCGCCGAAATCGAACTGGGCACAGGCGCTCGACGCCCCGCCCTACGATGCCTACGCCACCACCTGCGGCATCACCTTCACCTTCGGCGGCCTGCGCGTCGACAAAGACTCCGGCCAGGTCGTCGATTCGAACCAGTTGCCGATCCCCGGTTTGTATTGCGCTGGTGAAATGGTCGGCGGCCTGTTCTACTTCAACTACCCGAGCGGCACTGGTCTGGTATCCGGTGCGGTATTCGGCAAGCTCGCGGGCACCTCTGCGGGCAAAGCCGCCACACAGGGATAAGGACGCAATCAGCCATGTCCTCAAACAAACCGCCGCTGCTTGCCGACGCCACGCGCGATCTCGCCAGCTTCGGCGCGGCCTTGCGTTACGAGGACATTCCAGCCGAGGCCGTCGCGCGCATCAAACTGTCGCTGCTCGACAGTCTCGGTTGCTGCCTGTTTGGCGCGACACTGCCGTGGACGCGCAAGGTCGCAGAACTCGCCGATGCCGAAGGCGCAAAGCCGGTTGCCACACTGATCGGTCTGGGTCGCAAGTCTTCGCCCGCACTCGCGGCACTGGTCAATGGAACGTCAGGCCACGCTTTTGAACTGGATGACATTCACAAGGAATCCATCGTCCACGCGGGTTCCATCGCGACACCCGTCGCACTGAATCTGGCTGAAGCCAAAGGCAGCAAGGTTTCCGGCAAAGACCTGCTGACCGCGATGGTTGCGGGTTACGAAATCGGCCACCGCGTCGGCAATGCGGCAACGATGAGCCTGTTTTTCCGCGGCTTCCATCCGCAGGGCACGTCGGGCACTTTTGTTGCTGCAGCAACAGCGGCGCGCATGCTGAATCTCAATGCCACGCAGTTTCAGCACGCATTGGGCATGGCGGGCTCGCAGGCCGGCGGCCTGATGGCGGCGCAGGAGGGCGCGATGGTCAAACGCTTCCACAGCGGTCGTGCCGCGCAAAGCGGTGTTTATGCCGCGCAACTGGCGTCACGGGATTTCACCGGCATTCTCGATGCGCTTGAAGCGCCGTATGGCGGCTATCTGTCCACCTACTCCGACAAGCCAAACCCGTCGCGTTTGACTGATGGTCTTGGCAAAACATGGGAAACGCTCAACGTCGGCTACAAGCCGCACGCCAGCGTCACCAGCATCCACAGCGCGCTGGATGCGTTGTCGGAACTGATGCAGGAACACGACCTAAAGGCCGCTGACATCGCAAAGGTTGAAACCGGCCTGTCGCCGATGACGCATGTGCACTGTGCCTGGGAATACAAAGCGCAGGGTGTCACTGCCGCGCAGATGAATCTGTATTACGGCATGGCGGTCATTGCACTCGACGGCGCGGCCTTCACCGAACAGTTCCGCGAAGCGCGTCTCGCCGATCCGCAGATCCTCGATTTCATTTCACGCATCACTGCTCACGTTGATCCCGAGATTGAAAAAATGGGCGCACCGTTCCGCCATGCTTCACGCGTGAAGATCACTACTCGCTCAGGTAAAGTGCATGAGAAACTCGCACTGCACCGCCGCGGTAGCCCGGAGAATCCGCTGACGCCGGATGAAGTCGTACACAAGTTCCGCAATGTCGTCGCGCCGTGCATGAACAATGCTGACGCCCAACGCATCATCACCACTGTCGAGCGTTGCGAGTCACTCGCTGACATCAATGAACTGGCCGCACTCATCGGCACCGCGGTCACGCTGCCCAAATAAGCCCTTTGATATAAATTATAAGTATTTGTTTTTATTGATATTTTTATAGACCGCTTTTATAGACTTGTTACAGGAATCCCCCCCCATGGCCCAGCAATCGACGCAACCCCATCCCTACACCCGCGACATCGCCACCTTCGTTTCCGGTCTGAACTACGACCAGATCCCGGAGGAAGTGCGTCATCGCAACAAGCTGCTGATGCTCGATTCGCTGGGCTGCGCGCTCTACGGCGCGGATCTCGAGTGGACCCGCATCCTGCAGGACAAGCTGGGCAGCGTTGACAGCACCCGCCAGTGCAGTGTGTGGGGCACCAGCAAAAAACTCTCCGCACCGCATGCCGCGCTGGTCAACGGCACCCAGGTGCAGGGCTTCGAACTCGACGACGTGCATCGCGCGGGCGTGCTGCATGTCGGCGCCGTGGTGCTGCCGGCACTGATCGCGGTCACTGAAATCAAACCGGGCATGAGCGGCAAGGAATTCCTCACCGCTTCCGTCGCCGGTTACGAAATCGGACCGCGTGTCGGCCTGTGCATGGGCCCGGCGCATATCGCTTCGGGCTGGCACTCGGGCGCCACGCTGGGCGTGTTTTCCGCCGCCGCAGGCGCTGCGCGCGGCATGAAACTGGATGTCGACAAAACCGTGCATGCGCTGGGTATTGCCGGCACCCAGGCCGCAGGTCTGATGGCCGCGCAGTTCGGCGCGATGGTCAAACGCATGCATGCCGGCCGCTCGTCGCAATCCGGCCTCTACGGCGCGCTGTTTGCCGAAGGCGGCTTCACTGGGATCGTCGACGTGCTGGAGAACCCGTACGGCGGCTTCTGCACGACGATGTCGCAGTCGACCGACAAGTTCAACCTGAAGGAACTCACCGCCGGTTTCGGTGAAGTCTGGCAGACCATGGGCATCGCGCTGAAGTTCTACGCCTGCGTCGGCAGCAACCACACCACACTCGACGCGCTGCGCGAGATGGATGCCGAACGCCCCTTCACCGCCAACGACGTGAAAAAAGTTGTCGTGTACGGCTCGGAAGTCACGGTGCATCACGTCGGCTGGCCGTACAAGCCGCAGGGTCTGACCTCGGCTCAGCTGAACCTGCCGTACTGCATCGGCACCTGGCTGCTCGAAAAAGACGTCTTTGTCGACCAGTTCACCGAAGCGATGGTTGCCGATCCGGCGCGCATCGCGCAGTCGCAAAAAGTCGAGGTCCTTCATGATCCGGCGATCACCGCGCTGGGCGCGAAAATGCGCCACAAGGTACATGTCGAACTGCACTTGAACGACGGCACGGTGATGAAACGCACCGTCGAATCCGCGCGCGGCAGTGAATTTCGTTTCGCCAGCGACGCTGACATCATCGCGAAATTCGAAAAGCTGGCGGTCAAGGCGCTGCCGAAGGCACAGGTCGAGCAGCTGCGCGACGCGGTGATGGGCATCGAGAAGCTGCCTGACGCCACCGTGCTGTCGAAACTGCTGTCGGCATAACCGCAGCAATGGGCGCCGCTCCGAAGAACGCTCAAACTGCAGCCCGCACACTGGCGGAATTCGCCGCCGGGCTGCGTTACGAGCAGATCCCGGCGGCGGCGCGCGAACGCGCCCGCCAGTGCATCATCGACACCACCGGCGCGGCGCTGTTCGGTTCGCGCCTGCCGTGGAGCAAAATTGTTGCCGGGCACGCCCGCAACTGCGGCGGCAATGGTTCCAGCCGTGTCATCGGCACCGACCTCAAGGTCGCACCGCCGGCAGCCGCGCTGGCCAACGGCGTGTGTTCGCATGCCTTTGAACTCGACGGTCTGCGCAAACCCAGCGCCGGTGTACATCCCGGCGCGATCCTGCTGCCCGCCGCACTCGCTGCGGGCGAAGCGCAAGGCGCCAGCGGCAAGGATGTGCTGACCGCCTTCATCGCCGGTGCCGAAGTAATGTTCCGCATCGGCCTCGCAGCAAAACAAAGCACGGAATCACTGGGCTTTCATGCGCCTGGCGTCAATGGCCCTTTCGGCTCCGCCATCGTCGCCGGCAAACTGCTCGGGCTCAATGCCGCGCAACTGACACAGGCGCTGGGCATCGCCGGTTCGCTCGGCGGCGGCCTGCTCGCTTTCGCCAAGGCCGGCAACGGCGCGATGGTCAAACGCCTGCACATGGGCCGTGCCGCGGAAGCCGGCGTGGTTGCGGCGCTGTTGGCACGCGACGGTTACGAAGGCCCGGACAGTGTGCTTGAGGGCCAATACGGTTATCTCGAATCCTATTGCCGCGATGGCGACGCCACGCAGTTCACCAAGGACCTCGGCACCCACTTCGATATCGTTTACGCCTGCCTGAAACGTTACGCCTGCCACATCACCGCACATACACCGGTTCAGTCCCTGCAGGAACTGCGCGCCGAACATAAATTCAGCGGCGACGACGTGGTTGCATTGACCATTCATGCCCGTCACAAAGTGCTGTCGCACCACGACATCCGCGAGCCGCGTGATGTTGCCGGTGCGCAATACAGCGTTCCCTTCTGTGCGGCGATCGCGCTGTATTACGACGTCAACGATCCGCTGGCGTTTTCGGAAATCGCGCTGAACGATGCCAAAGTACGCGCGCTGGCGCTGAAACTGAAAGTGGTCGAGATGGGCCATGACGAAAAAGGCGGTGCATGGGCGACGCGCGTCGCGGTCGAGCTGAAAGACGGCCACCGCTTCGAACGTTTTGCCGAGGAATTCAAAGGAACGCCGGCGTCGCCGCTGTCGGCGGAAGAACTGCAGACCAAGTTCATGCGCATGGCGGGCGCGCATGCGCCGGCTGCCGCATTGCACGCGCAGCTGACGGCGCTGGAAACGGTCGCCGACTGCCGCACGCTGGCGATCAACGCAGCCTGAATACCGAAAAAAGTAAAAGACAAGCGAGGAGACTTTCATGTACAAACTGCTGATCATCGCGCTCTCTGCGCTGCCACTGCCCGCGCTGGCAGCCTACCCTGAAAAACCGGTGCGCCTGATCGTACCGTTGGCCGCCGGCGGCGGCATGGATACCACCGCGCGGTCGATTGCCACGCCGCTGGGTGAACGTCTGGGCCAGAGCGTCGTCGTCGACAACCGTCCCGGGGGCGGCGGCAACGTCGGCGTCGACATCATGCGCGAGGCGCCGGCCGACGGCCATACGCTGTTCATGGGGAGTGCTACATTTGTCATCCACCCGCTGCTCTACAAGGCGCGTTATGTGCCGACGCGCGATTTCCTCGCAATCACCCAGGTCACCAGCCAGCCCTACGTGCTGATCGTGCACCCCGGCGTCAGCGCAAAAACGGTGAAGGAACTGGTCGCTTACACCAAGGCCAATCCGAACAAGATCAATTACGCGTCATCCGGGCAAGGCAGCCTGATCCATCTCGCCAGCGAACTGTTCAAGGTGCGCACCGGCGCCGACATGACACACATTCCGTACAAAGGCATGGGCGCCGCCTACACCGATATGTTGTCGGGCCGCATCCAGGCCTCGTTCCCGAGCATTATTTCGGTGCTGCCGCACCTGAAGACCGGCAAACTGCGCGCGTTGGCGGTATCGAGCAAACAGCGTGCTGCAAGCCTGCCCGACATTCCCAGCGTGCAGGAAACCGGCGTGTCCGATTTCGATGTCTCCAACTGGTACGGTCTGTTTGCCCCCATCGGTTCCGCACGCGCGGTGACTGACCGCATCCATCGCGAGGTGGTGGTGATTCTCAAATCATCCGACCTGCAAAAACGCATGGCGGCCGACGGCTCTGATCCGGTGGGTAACACGCCGGCCGAGTTCGCCGCCCACGTCAAGGCAGAATCCGCGCGCTGGTCTGAAGTCATCCGCAAATCAAACATCAAGGCGGATTGATCACCCGTAGCAGCCGCGCACGCCGCCGCGGTAGCGGGTAAAATCGCGGCGGCCCGCAGATGGCTGCCCGCCGTGTCATCCCCGGCACTTGCCCGGCGTTATCAGCACACACAGCGTAGACGCACCCCGCTGCATGTTAATTATTTTAATAAAATCAATTGGTTAATACATCATGCCGATTTATGCGCTGACCATTTTCGCGAGCGCTTTCCTGCTGTTTCTGGTGCAACCGATCATGGCCAAACAGATCCTGCCTTGGTTCGGCGGCTCCGCCGCGGTGTGGACCACCTGCCTGATGTTTTTCCAGCTGGTGCTGCTGTTCGGTTACGCCTACGCCGACTGGACCGTGCGTTTCCTCAAACCGCGGCCGCAGGTGATCCTGCACACCGCGCTGCTGGTGATCAGTCTGGTGTCATTGCCAATCATCGCCGGCACCGGCTGGAAACCCGAAGGCGACGAAGATCCGACCTGGCTGATCCTCGGCCTGCTGGCGGCCACCATCGGCCTGCCTTATTTCCTGCTGTCGACCACCGGTCCACTGTTGCAGGCGTGGTTTGCGCGCAGTTACCCCGATGCCAAAAACGTCTATCGCCTGTTCGCGTTGTCCAATGGCGCTTCGCTGATTGCGCTGATCGCCTACCCATTCGCCGTTGAGCCCTGGGTGACCACACATGAACAGTCGATCGGCTGGAGCATCGGTTATGCCCTGTTTGCCGCGCTGTGCGTGACCTCGGCCGTATTCAGCCTGCGGCCTTCGCAAAGCACTGCAGCCACACCTGCCGCCGGCATTGCCGCGGTTGATGGCCCGGCGCCGCGCCCGGCCGACTACCTGCTGTGGCTGGTGCTCGCTGCAATGGGTTCGTTCATGCTGATCGCGGTGACCAATCACATCACCCACGACGTCGCCTCGGTACCGTTTCTGTGGATCCTGCCGCTGACGCTGTACCTGCTGTCCTTTGTGCTGTGCTTCGAAGGCCGCAACTGGTACCAGCGCACCATCTTTTTCGGCCCGCTGCTGGTGATTGTCGGCGCAATGGCGTGGGCACTGCATACTGACGGCGGCGTGATGAACATCAAGGAAGCGATTCCGCTGTTCGCGGTCGGCCTGTTCGTGATGTGCATGTTTTTCCACGGCGAACTCGCCGCGCTGAAACCGGCGCCGCGCCATCTCACCGGCTATTACCTGATGATTTCGCTGGGTGGCGCCGTCGGCGGCCTGATGGTGGGTTTCGTCGCGCCGAAACTGTTCAATACCTATTATGAATTCGGCTTCGGTCTGGTGTTCACCGCGCTTCTTGCAGCCTATGTCGCGCGGCGCATCCAGATCATCGTGCCGGTGCTGGCGCTGGCGGCGGCCGGTTTTACCGGTTACCACGTGCACAGCTACATCAACATGCTGTCCAACGACGCAAGGGTGATGGCGCGGAATTTCTATGGCACTCTGCGCGTCAAGGATTTCGGCGATGCCGCAAGCCCCACCGGCACGCGCCGTCTGATGCACGGCGTGATCATGCATGGCGAGCAGTTCCTCTCTCCCGAAAAACGCATGCTGCCGACCACTTATTACGGTCCCGACTCGGGCATCGGCCGCATCATCGGCGTCAAACGCGAAGCCTCGCGCGAAATCAACGTCGGCGTGGTCGGTCTCGGCACCGGCACGCTGGCGGTTTACGGGCGCAAGGGCGACACTTACCGCTTCTACGAAATCAATCCGCAGGTCATCGACGTCGCAATGAAGGAGTTCAGCTACCTCACCGACACCCCGGCAAAAGTCGAGAACCTGCTTGGCGACGCGCGGCTGACCATGGAACGCGAGCCCGCACAGAACTACGATGTGCTGGCGATCGACGCCTTTTCCAGCGACTCGATCCCCACCCACCTGATGACCCATCAGGCGATGGGCGTTTACCTGAAGAACATGAAGGCGGACGGCGTAATTGCCTTCCACGTCACCAACCGCTTCCTGCACCTTGCTCCGGTGGTCAAACGCATTGCCGATGAACACCGCCTGCATACCGTGCTGATCAGCGACGAACCGGACGACACCTCCGACTTTGCCAAGACCGACTGGGTGCTGGTGTCGCGCAGCGAAAAAGCATTGGCTCATGCGCGCATCGCCGGTGCCCAGGAAGCGATTGGCGAAATCTCCGGTCTGCGGCTGTGGACGGACAGCTTCAACAACCTGTTCAAGATTCTCAAATAAATAAGCGCGCTGCGGCGATACGCCGTGGCCGCGCCGGGATTATCATCGGTTGCTTGAATCCGACGGGTTCGCTCCCCATCTTCGAAGGCATGCCGACCATGAATCTCATCTCATTATTTTTAAAGAGCTTACTGAAACCCGGTGCGTGGTGGGTGCTGGCTACAGCACTGCTGCCGGTCGCAGCCATCGCGCAACCAGCAGCCGACGTACGCGGCTTGCCGACACTGGCGCCGCTGGTCAACCTGGTGACACCCGCCGTGGTCAACGTTTCGGTGATCACGCGCGCACCGATGGAAGACAACCCGTTGTTCCGCGATCCGTTCTTCCGCCGATTTTTTAACCTGCCCGACCGGCCGCAGCGCCAGGAACAGGCTTCCGGCTCCGGTGTCATTGTTGATGCAGCCCGCGGTTTCGTTCTGACCAACAATCACGTCATCAAGGACGCCGAGCAGGTCATCATCACGCTGAAAGACCGGCGCCAGTTCCCGGCCAAGCTGGTGGGCACTGATCCGGGCACCGACATCGCGGTGCTGCAGATCAGCGCACCCAACCTCACGGCGCTGCGCATCGGCGACTCCGACGCGCTGCAGGTCGGCGACTACGTGCTCGCCATCGGCAACCCCTTCGGCATCGGCCAGACGGTGACCTCGGGGATTGTCAGCGCCCTGGGTCGCAGCGGCCTGTCGGTGGAGGGTTATGAGGATTTCATCCAGACCGATGCTTCGATCAATCCCGGCAATTCCGGCGGGGCGCTGGTCAACCTGCGCGGCGAACTGATCGGCATCAATACCGCAATCATCGGACCGGCCGGCGGCAACGTCGGCATCGGTTTCGCCGTGCCGACGGCTATGGCGCGCGCGGTGATGGAGCAAATCGTGCGTTACGGCGAAGTGCGGCGCGGCCGTCTCGGCATCGAAATGGCCGATGTGCCGCTGGAAGCCCAGCGCAAATTCAAACTGCCGTCACTGGATGGCGCACTGATTGCCAATGTCGAGTCCGGATCGCCCGCTGAAAAAGCCGGGTTTCGCAAAGGCGATGTGATCACCGCACTCAACGGCCGCAGCGTACGCGGACCCGCGGAACTGCGCGCGCGCCTCGGTTTGACGCCGGTGGGTGACGAAGTTGACATGACCGTCGTCCGCGAAGCGGGACAGCAACGTATCCGCACCCGCATCGCCGCGCCGAATCAGGCGAGCAGCGGTCAAACCCTGGCCGTCGCACAACTGCCGGGCATGCGCGTTGTCGAAATCGAGCGCGGCAGCCCGTTGTTCGAGCGCCTGAACGGCGGCGGCCTGGTGGTGGCGGCCATCGAAGCCAACAGCCGCGCGATGCAGGCGGGTTTCCGTCCCGGCGACATCATTTACGCGGTGAACCGGCGTCGTGTGCAGACCGCCGCAGAGTTCCAGAAACTGCTGAGCAGTGCGGAGCGCGGTTACGCGGTCAGCCTGTTGCGGGGTGACTTCAGCCTGACCATCATCGTCCGTTGAAGTAACGCGGTCAGCCGCGAGTGCGCCGCCCCCCAAGGGGACTTGCTGTGCGGCGCACCAACCAGCCGCCAACGCTGAGCAGCGCCGAGTTGGCGAGCCACACCGGCGCATAACCGAAGGCGGTGCCGATGGTGCCGAACAGCAGCGGGATCACCAGGTGGGTGAAATTGTTTACCGTCACCCGTACGCCGGCAGCCTCTGACGCACGGCCCTCGGGGGCCAGCGAATAAATCAGCGACATCGACATCGGCTGGCCGCAGCCCACGCCGAGCCCCAGCAGGAATGCCACCGCACCCAGCGCAACGGGATGGGAGAACAGCGGAAACAGTGTGAACGCAAACGCGGCGACAAAAATCGCATAGATCAGGATCTGCACTTCGCTGGTGCGCTGGATCAGCCAAGGCAACACCGCGCGGATCACAAAAGTGGCCAGCGCAAAAGTGCCAAGAATGATGCCGATCGCCGACGCCGACAGGCCGAGACCGTGACCGTACACCGGCATGTAAAAATTGAACAGATCCCAGCCGGCGGAAATGAAACCGCTGGCGATAAAGGTGTTACGCAGCCGGGGTGTGCGCCACAACTCCATCGCCCCGCCGCTGGGTGCGCCGGTAGATTTCGCCGCTTCGGGCAAAAACCCCGGATTGCGCAGCAGCATCAGTACCGGAATCACGGTGAACGCAGCCAGGATCATGAAAGTCTTCATGTAGCCCAGGTAATCGATCGAGAATCCGGCAATCAGCGGGCCGAGGAATCCGGCACCGGAAAATCCCAGGCTGACGATCGCGTAATTGCGCGAGCGGTTTTCCGGGCCGCCGATGCCGCCGGCGACGCCGGTGACCGTGACAAAAAAGAAATGAAACGAGGATCCGAGCAGGAATGAAGCGATGTAGAGCATGGTCAATGTCGGCCACAGCACATTGAGCAGCAGCGCGATGCCCAGCCCGGTGCTGCCCAGCAGCATCGGCAGCCGCGGCCCGACGCGGTCGGCAAGACGGCCGATGGCGATTGCAAACAGCATCGGACACAGCGCATACAGCGCCATCAGAAAACCGACCTGCATCTGCGTCGCACCGGATTCCAGCGCGGACAAAGACACCACCACCCGGCTACCGCCGAAAGCGATGTGGTTGAGAACGATCACCACCAGCGTGAGGTATATGGCCATCAGCAGATTGGGCCTGCGCAGAGGATACGAAGCGACCGCTTGAGTCTAGCATCGCCGGCACCCATACCCGTCCTGCATTCCACACTGTAGCCGGCCACACAGCTGTGTTTTGCAGTGACGGGCCTTACCACGGCACGCAACTGAAGCTGGTATTCCGTATCGTGGTGAGGCACCCGCCGATCAGGCTTCGAGCAAATGCACGGCAAAATACTGCTGCCGGTCGCTCCACACCTGTCGCGCACGGAATCCTGCGGCCTGCGCCAGTTCACGGAACTCTTCGATTTCATATTTGCAGGAGTTTTCGGTGTGCAGGCGTTCGCCTGCAGCAAACGCAAACGCGTGTGCGGCCACCCTGACGGTCTGCGCGCACGTACTTTCCAGATGCATTTCAATCCGTCCGGCGCTGGCGTCATAAAAAGCCACATGACGAAAATGCGCGAGGTCAAAATCCGCACCCAGTTCGCGGTTGATCCGATGCAGCACGTTCAAATTGAAGTCAGCGGTCACGCCCTGCGCGTCGTTATAAGCTGCATGCAGTACTGCTGGGTCTTTTTTCAGATCGACGCCGACCAGCATCGCACCGCCGGCGCCCGCCAGCCGGCGCGCATCGCGCAGGAACGTCAGCGCCTCATCGCGCGTCAGGTTGCCGATGGTCGATCCGGGAAAATAAATCACGCGGCGCGATGCACCGTAAGCCGACAATCCCGGGATCTCCAGCGGCTGCATGTAGTCCGCGCACACGGCAATGGTGGGTACACCGGGAAAACGTGCGGCATGGCGGGCCGTCGCCGCCCGCAGCGCCGCGGCCGAGATGTCTACCGCGACGTAGGCCGCCGGTTGCAGCGCCTGCAGCAGCACCTCGGTCTTGACACCCGCACCGCTGCCGAACTCGATCAGCAGGCAGTCTGCGCCGAGGCTGGCTGCCATCGCGGGCGTGTGCTCGCGCATCAGCGCGAGTTCGATCCGTGTCGGGTAATACTCGGGCAGTTCGCAAATCGCCTCGAACAGCGCGGAACCGCGCTCATCATAGAAATATTTGGGGGACAGCGACTTGGGGGTGCGCGCCAGCCCGGCAATCACGTCGTCGAGAAAGCTCGTGCTCGCGGGGTGCAGATCGACGAAAGTCACTGAAAGGTTGCTGCTCATGGCAGGGTTGCAGCAACAGTCTGCAACGGCCTTCAGCCGGAGGTATTTCCGGTGGCCCGGGTTTCCATCCAGCGTTTGATGCGGTTGGCATCGCCGATGCGGGTCATTTTGCCCCACGAATCCAGCAGCACGATGATCACCGGTTTGTTGGCGATCTTGGCCTGCATCACCAGGCAGCGGCCGGCTTCCGAAATGTAGCCGGTTTTGGACAGACCGATATCCCATTGCGGACTGCCGACCAGCCGGTTCGAATTACGGAAATTCATGGTGCGGCCGCGAGTGCCGTAAACCACCTGGCCGGTGTCGGTGCTGAGGTCGCGGATCAGCGGATATTTATAGGCCGCAGCTACCATCTTGGTAAGATCCTGGGCGGTCGATACATTGTCGCTGGACAGACCGGTGCCGTCGACAAACCGCGTGCGCCACATGCCCAGTTCCACCGCCTTCTGGTTCATTGCCGCTATAAACGAACGGCTGCCCCCGGGATATACCCGGGTCAGCGCCTCGGCCGCACGATTTTCGGAAGCCATCAGCGCGAGTTGCAGCAGTTCCCGGCGAGTGAGCACGGTGCCGACACTAAGGCGGGACCGGGTGCCCTTGATCATGTCCTTGTCGGCCTCGCTGATCGCGATGCGCTCATCCATCGGCAGGGCTGCGTCGAGTACCACCATGGCGTTCATCAGCTTGGTGATGGACGCTATAGGCGCTACGTTGTCGACATTTTTGGCAAACAAGGGGCGGCCATCGGTCTGGTCGATGACCAGCGCGGCCGAGGACTTGAGTTCCGGCGCATGATCGCGGCCCGCAACCGCGGATTTGACCTTGCGGGCGGTGCGTTCCGGGGACTCCGCGAGCACGGGGGCCACCATCATCAAGGCCATCAACGCAGCCACAAACCAACGCACCATAAAATGCCCACCGGGTTTTCGTTAAAATCCCTTCGAAAATACAGCCTTACGCCATTATTTTCAACTTGTTTGGCGACCTCGACGGCAAAACAGGAGTCAAAAAAAACTCCGCAAAGACCGTTTGCAGGGTCCGTGCGGAGCTTAAAGAGGCCTTGCAATCACCCGCTCAGCACAGGTCATCACATCTATCAGGCCTCCGAGGAGGAAAAACAACACTGCTAACGAGTGCGCTGCCGCACGCCATTACGCCGTGTTGAGAAACACGGTAGCCCCTCCCCCTTACGTCAAACTTACATCGTGCGCCGCAGTATCATGTAGGTTCCGCAGCACACCCCCGGCCATACCATGCGTTTGCTCGTCATTGAAGACCACCCCATTCTTGCCGACGGCCTGATCAAGGCCCTGAAGGCGGCCGATTACGCGGTAGACCATGCCGACTCCGGGGAACAAGCCGACCACATGCTGGCCACCCAGCTCTACGACGCCGTCATTCTTGATATCGGCCTGCCCAAGGTTGACGGTTATGAAGTGCTGCGGCGGATGCGGCGCAAGGGCTCCAAGATTCCCGTGCTGATGCTGACCGCTCGCGACGCGCTGGAGGACCGCGTCAAGGGTCTGGATCTCGGCGCCGATGACTATCTGACCAAACCCTACGATCTGCCGGAGCTGGAGGCGCGCGTGCGCGCACTGATCCGCCGCGGCCAGTCCGGTGGCGGCGCGGAACTGGTTCACGGCGATTTGAGCCTTGATACCGCAGGGCGCCGGGCCACCATCAAAGGCACGCCGCTCGACCTGTCGGCACGCGAGCTGGGGGTGCTGGAAGTGCTGATGCTGCGCGTCGGCCGTGTCGTCAACAAGGAACAGCTGGCCGAGCAGCTGTATGGCTGGGGCGAGGAAGTCGGTGCCAATGCCATTGAAGTCTACGTGCACCGCTTGCGCAAAAAACTCGAGCCCGCCGGGGTCAGCGTGCGTACGATCCGCGGACTCGGCTACCTGCTTGAAAAAGCCGCGAATGACTAAGCTGCGCACGCTGCGCGGCCAGCTGCTGTTGTGGGTCAGTGCGCCGCTGCTGGCGCTGTGGGTCATGAGCACAATGATCGATCACGATGTCGCCACCGGCTTCGTCAACCTCAACTACGACCGCGCGCTGCTCGACACCGCGCTCGACCTCGGCCGCAACGTGCGTGAAACCAACAACCAGTTGTATCTCGACCTCCCGCAGCCGGTCATCGAGATGCTGATTTCGGGGGAACAGGGCCGTTTCTACTATCGGGCCAATGGTCCGGTCGGCGAATACATCACTGGCGATCCCGATCTTCCGGATCCGCCTGCAGAGGTCCGGGATGACCGCGTCACCTACTACGATGCGGTTTATCGCAACGAATCCATCCGCGCGGTGGCGTTGCGCGTGCCCGTGCGTCCCGGTTCCGGCAAGGGTGCGATCATCGTCCAGGTCGCAGAAAAAACCAGCCTGCGCACTGACTTTGCAAGGCAGCTCATGCTGCGCATGATGGTGCCGCAGGGCGTTCTTGTCGTAATCGCCGCGCTGACGGTGTGGCTGGGCGTGGGTCTTGGTTTGCGCGCGTTGACTTCGGTGCGCACCGAAATCGAAAATCGTTCTCACGTCGACCTCAGCCCGATTCGCGAAACCAACACACCATACGAGGTGCGTCCGCTGGTGCGTGCAATGAACGACCTGTTGTCGCGACTGAGCGCCGCACTCGCCGCCCAGCAGCGGTTTATCGCCGATGCCGCGCATCAATTGCGCACACCGGTGGCGGCGCTGAAAACGCAGGCCGAACTGGCGGTACGCCAGGTTCAAGGCGGCGAGGCGCAGGCCACGCTGCAGCAGCTGCACACCGCAGCCGATCATGCAGCGCGCCTGGTCAATCAATTGCTGACACTGGCGCGGGCGGAACCGGGATCCTATCGCAGCGTGATGCGCGAGCGCATCAATCTGGCTGCACTGGCTCGTGAAACCACCGGTGAATGGGTTCCCCGCTCACTGAACCGCCGGATTGATCTGGGATTTGACGACACCTCGGCTGACGCAACCATCAGCGCCGATCCGTTCCTGGTGCGCGAGCTGCTGAACAACCTGATCGACAATGCGATCAATTACACGCCGGCAGGCGGCCACATTACCGTACGCGTGACCGCCAACAACGATAAACCTTCGCTGGAAGTCGAGGACAACGGCTGCGGAATTCCCGAGGACGAGCGGGAACGGGTGTTCGAGCGCTTCTACCGCAGCAGCGGTGGTTCGCCGGAAGGCTGCGGCCTGGGTCTGGCCATCGTGCGTGAAATCGCCCAGGGTCATGGCGCGACAGCCACCATCCACAGCGGCGTCAACGGCCGCGGCACGCGCGTTGTAATCGCGTTTACGTCGCAGAACTGATTTCGCACTCGCGCGCGGCTTCCTGCTGCTGCAGCGCCCACATCTGCGCATAAGCGCCGCCGCTTTCGAGCAAGTCACCATGCCGGCCGCGCTCGATGATCTGCCCCTGCTCCAGCACCAAGATCTCGTCGGCATCCATCACCGTCGACAGCCGGTGCGCGATAACCAATGTCGTGCGCCCCTGCGCAATGGCATTAAGTTCGCGCTGTATCGCCTGCTCGGTGCGCGAGTCCAGCGCCGAAGTCGCTTCGTCAAAAATCATGATGCGCGGATTCTTCAGGATGGCGCGTGCAATCGCCACCCGCTGCTTCTCTCCCCCCGACAGCTTCAACCCGCGCTCGCCCACCATGGCTTCGTAACCATCGGGCAAGCTCAGGATGAAATCATGGATGTGTGCGGCCTTCGCAGCGGCGACCACCTCGTCGCGTGACGCCGCGGGACGGCCATACTGGATGTTGTAAAGGATGGTGTCATTGAAGAGCACGGTGTCCTGCGGAACGATGGCAATCGCGCTGCGCAGGCTGGTCTGCCTGAGTTTGCGGATATCGACGCCACTGATGCTGACCGCGCCACCGGTGACGTCATAAAAGCGGTAAAGCAGCCGCGCCAGCGTCGACTTGCCGGCGCCGCTTGAACCGACCACCGCGACCTTGGCCGCCGGCGGGATCTCGAACGTCATGCCGTGCAGAATCTGCCGCCGCGGATCGTAGCCGAAGTCCACCGCTTCAAAGCGCACCGCAGTCGCCCCCTCCGGCAAATCCTGCGCGTCAGGCGCATCATCCACCTCGCGATGCTGCTCGAGCAATCCGAACATACGCTCCATGTCGATCAGCGCCTGCTTGATTTCGCGATAGGCCATGCCGAGAAAATTGAGCGGGATATAAAGCTGGATCAGCAGGCCATTGACCAGCACCAGATCGCCGATCGACAATTCGCGGGCGACCACACCCTGTGCGCACAGCACCATCAGCGCCGTTGCCGCGACCGCGATGATCCCTGCCTGTCCGACGTTGAGCAGGCCCAGCGACGCCTCGTTGCGCACCGCCATCACTTCATAACGCTGCAGGCTGTCGTCGTAACGGCGAGCCTCATATTCTTCGTTGTTGAAATACTTGACGGTTTCATAATTCAACAGACTGTCAATGGCGCGGGTATTGGCTTTGGAGTCGAGTTCATTGGCGCGCTTGCGGATCGCGCTGCGCCATTCGGTAATGCCGATGGTGAACCCGATGTAGACAATCACCGCGGCAAAGGTGACGGCGACAAAACGCCAATCGAACTTGGCAAACAACACAGCGGCAACAAGCACGAATTCGAGAACCACCGGAATGATGGAAAACAGCATGAAAGACAGCAGCGTGGAAATGCCGCGCGTGCCGCGTTCAATATCCCTCGACATCCCGCCGGTCTGACGGTCGAGGTGGAAGCGAAGAGACAGCGCATGCAGGTGGCGGAAAACGTCAAGCGCGATGCGCCGAGCCGCGCGCTGCGTTACCGGCACGAACACCACATCTCGCAGTTCGGCAAACAATACGGTCGACAAGCGCAGTGCGCCATAGGCCACCAGCAGCGCAAACGGCAGCACCAGCACGGCCTTCGAAGTGTCGAGCGTGTCGACAATATCTTTCAACACCAGCGGCACGCCGACATTGGCCAGCTTTGCAGTGACCAGGAACGACAATGCCACCACCACGCGCCACTTGTACTCCCACAGGTAGGGCAGCAGCATCGGCACGACGCGCCAGTCTCGACCCGATACAGTCGGTGCCGATTTGGCGGCGGATGCCGCCGCGTGCGCGGCCTCAGCAGTCATTGTTTATTCCAATCCAGAGGCTATTCATTTTTATCAATAAAAACAATTACTTAAATAATAATAGAGGGATAACCGCAATCAGCGGGTAGCATTGTAAATATCTGAAACGGGTGCTGCTTCAGCGCAAAGCCTGCGTTTTAATTATCGCATCGGGCACCGGCATTACCGTCGCTGGCCGATGAATATAAACAGGAACATCCCTGTCCAGCATTCGACTGTCGCGTCTGTGCGTAGTTGCGGCAATCCTTGCCACATTGCCCGTACAGGCTGCGGATTACATCGACACGGCCTGCGTAGTATCGACCATGCGCATCGTCGAGCGCATACGTGAACCACTTCAGGAATTCACATCGAAGCGCTGCCCCCGCGCGCACCGCAGGCCGAACGCAGTGTCATTGTGCCGATCATCGGTGGCGACGCCGGCGCATTGCTCGGCAGCACGGTCGGACATATGCAGCACCCCCGGGCTACGATTACCGCTACTGATCGTCCGGCAACCGTTCCAGTTGCGCTGTGAGTGGTGCGTGGTCTGACACGCGTCCCCACTCGCGGCCGTGGTGGACGCGGGCTTCGCGTACACGGAAGCCGCGCACATAAATCCGGTCCAGGCGCAGCAGCGGCAACAATGCCGGAAAACTGCGCGCGGGAACACCGCCCGACAACTCGAACACCTCGTGCATGTTCAGCGGGTGCGCAAGCTCGTGGGTGGCGCGGTGGCGCCAGTACCAGTCGTTGAAATCACCGGCAACTATCAGCGGCGCATCCTCGGGAACCAGCCTTTCAATACGCTGGCGCAGCAGTTCCAGTTGCCGGCCGCGGCCGCGCGCCGTCAGGGCCAGATGAACGCAGACGCAATGCAGCGTACGGGACCAGCCCGGAATATCTATTTCACAGTGCAGCAAGCCGCGACGCTCATAACGATGTGTGGATACATCTTCGTTATCCCAGCGGGTAATCGGATAACGCGACAGCAGAGCGTTGCCGTGATGGCCGGCGTCGTAGATGGCGTTTTTGCCGTAGGCATGGCTCTGCCACAGACGGTCAGCCAGGTATTCGTATTGTGATTGTGCAGGCCAGTCGTGGTGTTGCGCAGCGTGCCCGGTATGTGCGCCGACCACTTCCTGCAAAAACACGATATCAGGATTGAGCGCCTGGAGCTGTTCGCGCAAGGCATGCAACGCCGGCCGCCGCGCGAAAAGCGGTGTGGCCGGAAAACCCTTGTGGATGTTGTAAGTCGCGACGCTCAGTTGCAGCGGCGCGACGGTCATGCCGGGCTCAGGAAAGGGCAAGCATGCGATCAAGCGCAATGCGCGCGAGCTCGGCTTCGTAGGCAGGCACTTTGATCTGGTTAACCACCTTGCCGGCGGCAAGATTTTCCAGCGCCCAGGCCAGATGCTGCGGATCAATTCGCTGCATCGTCGAACACATGCACACCGTCGGCGCCATGAACTGCACAGATTTGCCCTGCGGTCCGAACTCGGTGGCGATACGGTTCACCAGATTGAGTTCGGTGCCCACCAGCCAGCGTGAACCGGGTGCGCTCGCGGCAATGGTCTTGTAGATGTAATCGGTCGATCCGACGTAGTCGGACAGTTTGCAGACCTCGAAATTGCACTCGGGATGGCTGATCACCATGCCGCTCGGATGCTGCTGGCGCCAGCGCAGGATGTGTTGCGCCTGGAACATCTGGTGCACCGAGCAATGCCCTTTCCACAGTAGCACCTTGGCCATCTTGATCTGCTGCGGCGTCAGGCCGCCCATCGGCAGGTCCGGATCCCAGACCAGCATTTCCGACAGCGGAATGTCCATCAGGTAACCCGTCCACCGGCCCAGGTGCTGATCGGGGAAAAACAGCACTTTCTCACGACGGCCAAACGCCCAGCTCAGGATCTGGCGCGCGTTGGACGACGTGCAGACGATGCCGCCATGTTCACCGCAGAACGCCTTCAGATCGGCGGCGGAGTTGATATAGGTGATCGGCGTGATGCTTTGGTCGGGAGTCAGCACTTCCGACAATTCACGCCAGGCGCGTTCGACCTTGCTCAGGCTCGCCATATCGGCCATCGAACAGCCGGCGCTCAGGTCGGGAAGTATCACTTTTTGCGTCGGCTTGGACAGAATGTCGGCCACCTCGGCCATGAAGTGCACGCCGCAGAACACGATGTACTCGGCTTCGGTTTTCGCCGCCAGTTTCGACAACTGCAGCGAGTCACCCGTCAGTTCGGCGTGTTTGTAGACGTCGGCGCGCTGGTAATGATGACCCAGCAGCACGGCGCGGTCACCGAGCTTGCGGCGCGCGGCAACAATGCGCTCCTCGCAGGCGGCGTCGTCCAGCGGCTTGAAACCTTCGAATGTGATCGTTTGCGTTTCCATCATCCAGCCCTTCCCCAGATTGGCGTGGTGCAGGTAAGACTCTGACTATTACAGTATTTTGACAGAAAAACCAGTCTCGAATTCCCCCGCCAGACCGGGTTTATTGATTACGCACTGCAACACGCTGCGGCAGCTGGCGTATCGCTTCGGCATTGCTCCATGAAAACACGCGATCGGCGGCTTCGCGCCACGGCAGCCACTCCCAAGCCAGGTGCTCGCGCGGTGCCAGCACCACATCCCGGATCATCGGCAGGGTTACAGCGTAAACATGTTCCGTATTGTGGGTCACGCCCGGCGCATAACGGCTGCGCCAGTGCGGGTATATCTCGTACTGGTTCTGCAATTTCCAGTCGGCCAGTTCATCCGGTCCAAGCATGATGCCGGTCTCTTCCGCCAGTTCGCGGCGCGCCGTTTCGGCCAGCGATTCTCCGGCGTCCTGGCTGCCCGTCACCGATTGCCAGAACCCTGGCCGGTCGGCGCGCTCCAGCAGCAGCACCTGCAGGTCGATGGTATGCACCAGCACCAGCACTGAAACCGGAATCTTGCAGTTCATGAAGGCGGCCACATCGGCCAGCCTGCGGCATCTTCGGCCAGCACGACAAATAATCGTTTGCGTCCGCGCCAGTGCAACGCGGTTGCCTCAAGGATCTCGCGCAGCAAGATATGGTCGTCAGGCGAAGCAGCAGCAAACACATCAACACCGCGCAGCAGCACCATCCCCCCCGGCTCGCTTCGCCACGACAGATCCTGCAGGCAATCCGCCAGCGCATCCCAGTTGCCGCCGAATGTGGCCGGAAAAGAGAATTCCCGCGCAAATGCCGAGAACAACGCGCGTTTGCCACGCGCACGCTGCAGATCAACGACGTGCCAGGACAACGCTGCATCGCGCACAGCGCGGCGCAGCGGCGCGATATCAGGCGGCGCCTGATACAGGCCGTTCTGTTCGGTCGGCGGCAACAGGGTTTTCATTCGACGATTCGCCGAAACGAACGGTAATGATCAGCGGTGTAATAAAAAGTGCCGCCGTCGCGGCATTGCGCCAGCGCCAGCAGCCCTTCCGGTTTCACCGCCGGCCGCTGCAGTTCGCAACCCAAGACAATACGCCGTGCGCCGCGGTGATTGATGCCGGGCGTGTTCACTGTGTACTCGCGGTAATGGCCGCGCTGCGCCGCCGGCAGCCGTTTTTCGTAATTGCCAAAGGTGATGCCATCCCGTTCATAAGGATAAGGGCCGCCACGCTGGATCAGCTGCAGGGTCTGCCGCGCCTCAACCGGCAGTTCCTGCAAGCGGATTTCGCGCGGGCTCAGATCCCCGCGCGCCAGCGCCACCGACGCGAACAGCGCAACCGCGAGCAGCGCAAGCTGTTTTATGAACTGCCGCATGGGTCAGCACGGTCGGGACGCGAAAGCACGCCGCCGCTCAAACCACCGGCGTGGTGCCGCGCAGCCGGATATGCAGCTCGCGCAACTGCCGTTCGGTGACCACGCTCGGCGCTTCGACCATCAGATCCTGGCCGCGCTGCGTTTTCGGGAACGCGATCACTTCGCGGATTGATTCAGCGCCGGTCATCAGCGTCACCAGACGATCCAGACCGAAGGCAATGCCGCCGTGCGGCGGCGCGCCATAGGACAGCGCATCGAGCAGGAAGCCGAACTTGGCGCGCGACTCTTCCGGTGAAATACCCAGCGCCGCGAACACCTGCGACTGCACTTCGGCACGGTGTATCCGCACCGAGCCGCCGCCGATTTCCCAGCCGTTCAGAGCGACGTCATAAGCCTTGGCTAGCACCTTGCCCGGATCGGTCTGCAGCAGTCCGAGATGATCGTCCTTCGGCGCGGTGAAGGGGTGATGCGCGGCGACCCAGCGCTTTTCTTCTTCGTTGTAATCAAATGCCGGAAAATCAACGATCCAGCACGGCCGCCAGCCGGCTTCGGCATGGCCTTTTTCGTGACCAACCTTGACGCGCAGCGCACCCAGCGCATCACACACCACCTTGCGCCGGTCGGCACCGAAGAAAATCAAATCGCCATTGGCGGCGTTGGTGCGCTTGAGAATTTCCGCGAGCACCGGCTGCGCCAGGAATTTGACGATCGGCGACTGCAGGCCTTCGTCATTGAGCTTGGTCACATCGTTGACCTTGATATAGGCCAACCCTTTGGCGCCGTAGATCGCGACAAACGCGGTGTACTCGTCAATTTCCTTGCGCGACAGTGCGGCACCGCCGGGCACCCGGAGCGCCGTGACACAACCGTCCTTCAGCGCCAGCGCCTGCTTGAACACCTTGAATTCAACCTGCGCCATCAGATCGCTCAGTTCGGTCAGTTCCAGCTTGACGCGCAGATCGGGTTTGTCGGAACCATATTTCGCCATCGCCTCGGCATAAGTCAGCCGCGGAAACACGCCGAGATCGACATCCAGCACCGATTTGAACAACTTGTGGATCAGCCCTTCCATCAGGTCCTGGATTTCACGCTCACCGAGGAAGGAGGTCTCGATATCAATCTGCGTGAATTCCGGCTGGCGGTCGGCGCGCAGATCTTCGTCGCGGAAACACTTCACGATCTGGTAATAACGGTCATAGCCAGCAACCATCAGCAGCTGCTTGAACAACTGCGGCGACTGCGGAAGCGCATAAAACTGACCATCATGCATGCGCGAAGGTACCAGAAATTCGCGCGCACCCTCGGGGGTTGATTTGTAGAGCATCGGGGTTTCGATGTCGATGAAACCATGTTCATCGAGATAACCACGGATGGCGCGTGCCGCCTGATGGCGCAGACGCATGTTTTTCTGCATCTGCGGCCGCCGCAGATCGAGAAAGCGGTACTGCAATCGCACATTCTCCGACAATTGCTCGTCGTCCATCATGAACGGCGGCGTTTGCGATGCATTGAGCACTTCCATACCCGTTGCCAGCACTTCGATTTCGCCGCTGACCAGATTGCTGTTCACCGTACCGGCAGGCCGCTCGCGCACCTTGCCTTCGATGCGCACCACGAATTCATTGCGCAGGCTGTCGGCCACCTGGAAGGTTTCCGCGCGATCCGGATCGCAGACGATCTGCACCAGGCCTTCACGATCCCGCAGGTCGATGAAGATCACGCCGCCATGATCGCGGCGACGATGCACCCACCCGCATAACGAAACAGTCTGGCCGAGGTATTTGCGATCGATCAGACCGCAGTAGTTGGTGCGCATGGGCATGGTTTTCTGATTTCAGTGGATTATCTGGGTTTTGCCGGTGTGCCGCTGCTTGTCGCCACCACACCCATCGATACGATGTATTTGAACGCGACATCCACCGGCATGTCGATCTCGATTACATCCTCGCGCCGCACGTAGAAATAAAAGCCGTTCACCGGGCTCGGCGTGGTCGGAATGAAAACCGCAACATGATCCTCCGGCAGCCTCATGGCGATTTCCGGCGGCACGTTGGTCTGAAACGCCAGCGACCACGCCTGCGGATGGGGGTAACGCACCAGCAATACCTTGCGGAACGCATGCCCCGTGCCTGAAAACAGGGTGTCACTGACCTGCTTGACGCTGTTGTAGATCGTGTTGACGACGGGGATGCGCGCGAGAATGCCTTCCCACAACACGACCAGCCGTTGTCCGAGCATGTTCGCGGTAATCATGCCAGTGAACAGCACGATCAGCACGGTCAGGATGACTCCCAGGCCCGGCACATGGACACCGAGCCAGTTTTCCGTGAGGAAAGACTGCGGCAACAATAACAGCGTCTGGTCGAGGGTGCCGACCAGCAGATTGAGAACCCAAAGCGTGATGACCAGCGGCACCCAGATCAGCAGGCCGGTGATGATGTAGCTCTTGATGGAAGAATTTTTGAACATGAAGTTGGCTGGCGCAAAACAGACAGCCTTGCGCGGATGCGGCGATCATCAGCGCGGCACGAAGGTTATTGACTCCGCCCGCGGCCGCTCAGTTAATCAGTTGCTGGCAGGACAGGCGCCGGTACCGCAGGCAGGCTGCTCTGATTTGGTCTCTTCTTTTTTTGCCGGTTCGGCGGGCTTGGCTCCGCCCTTGTTTTTGAAATCGGTCGCATACCAGCCGCTGCCCTTCAACTGGAAGCCGGCTGCAGTGACCATTTTCGACAGGGACGATTTGCCGCATTCCGGACAGTCCTTTTGCGGTGCATCACTGATGCGTTGCAGGAATTCCTTCTGGAAACCGCAGGACTCACAGCGGTATTCGTAAATTGGCATGGCGCACCTCAAAAAGCTAAAAAAGCATTATACCTGAGACGGTTACACCGCCTTTCCGCGGATATGGGGGTATTACCGGTGTCTTTTCAAGGGCGTCAGCCCCCGCTTGGCGCAACGCACCACTCGCGGCACAATTGCGGACAACCTAGCCTATTGAAGAAAAAGAATTTTTCCGGAAATTCCACCATGCCCAGCCAGATTCTCGTCCTCAACGCCGGTTCTTCCAGCATCAAATTTGCCGTTTTTAGCACCGGCCAGCCGTTAACACGCACAGTACTGGGCATGGTTTCCGGCATCGGCTCCAAAGCCGCTTTCTCCGCGCACGACGACCGGGGCCCGCTGTCCGGAACCCTGCCGCCGGGGCCGCTTGACCATGAGGGGGCCCTGGCCTGGTTGTTTGCCTGGCTGGAAACCGGCAACCATGCGCGCCGCCTGCTCGGCGCCGGCCATCGCGTGGTGCACGGCGGCGAATACCATGACGCCCCCATTGTCGTTGATGATTCGAGCCTCGTCGGTCTTGAAGCACTGGCGCCATTGGCCCCCTTGCACCAGCCGCACAACCTGGCGGCAATCAAGGCGCTGCGCAAACTGCGGCCGGATCTTCCGCAGGTTGCCTGTTTCGACACCGCCTTCCATCGCACGCAAGCTGCAGTTGCGCAGTCGTTCGCCCTGCCGCAGGCCATCACCGAACAGGGTCTGCGCCGTTACGGTTTTCATGGCCTGTCGTATGAATACATCGCCAGTGCGATGCCGGCAGCGCTGGGCGTGCTCGCCGAAGGCCGTGTCATCGTCGCCCATCTCGGCAACGGCGCCAGTCTGTGCGCGATGCATAACCGCCGCAGTGTTGCCACCACGATGGGCTTCAGCACGCTCGATGGACTGGTCATGGGCACACGCTGCGGCGCGCTTGACCCGGGCGTGCTGTTCTACCTGATGCATGAACGGAAAATGTCATCGGCCGCGGTCGAAGACATGCTCTACCGGCAATCCGGACTGCTCGGCGTTTCAGGCATCAGCAATGACATGCGCACGCTGCTCGACAGCACGGAACCGCGCGCCGCCGAAGCCATTGCGCAGTTTGTGTATCGCGCCGCGCTGGAAACAGGGGCGTTGTCTGCGGCGCTGGAAGGATTCGATGCACTGGTATTCACCGGCGGTATCGGCGAACACGCTGTGGCCATCCGCGCGCAGATTTGCGAAAAACTCGGCTGGATGGGCATCCGCCTTGACCCGTCTGCCAATGCACGCAACGCGTTAAAAATTTCAGCCGCTGAGAGCCGGGTTGCCGTCTGCGTGATTCCGACCGATGAGGAAGCGGTGATCGCCGCGCATACCCGCCGCCTGCTGGATACTCCGGCCTGAAACCATAAAAAAACCGGGCAGAGCCCGGCTTTTGGCAGTCGCGCGTGACGCTTAGAACGGAATATCGTCATCCATATCATCAAAACTGCCGCCGCTTTTCTTTGCCGGCGCCTTGGATCCACCACCACTTGAAGCCGCAGCCGGTTCGCGCATGCTGCCGCCACTACCGCCGCCTTCGCCACCCCCCCGGCTGCCCAACATTCGCATCTGATCCGCCCGAATCTCGGTTGTATAGCGATCCTGGCCTTCCTTGTCCTGCCATTTCCTGGTGCGCAGAGAGCCCTCAATGTATACCTGCGAACCTTTACGCAAATACTCGCCGCAGATTTCGGCCAGCTTGCCAAAAGTGCTGATACGGTGCCATTCAGTCGCTTCTTTTTTCTCGCCGCTGGTCTTGTCTTTCCAGGTTTCCGACGTGGCAATACTGAAACTCGTCAATGCTTCACCGCTCGGCAGATATCGCGTCTCCGGGTCCTTGCCGAGATTGCCGATCAAAATCACTTTGTTAACGGATGCCATGTCGGATTTTCCTTTTGATTTGAACGCATCAATTAGTGTCAGTAACGCGCCCGCCGTCCGGGGCGTTTACGCGTTTTTTACCGGCGGCACGCGCATGCCGAGGGCGAGTATAAGCCAGATCGCCAGCAGCACGGCGTCGAAGCCAATCACTGCAACCGGGCCCCAGTTCTTGTAGAGGATGCCGCCGGCCGAAGCACCGAGAAAGGTGCCGAAAAACTGAATCGTGCTGTAGAGCCCGATGGCGGTGCCCTTGGCATGGGCCGGTGCCAGACGGGTGGTCAGCGTCGGCAACATCGCTTCCAGTGCATTAAACGGCGCAAAAAATGCCAGCAAAAACAATGACAAAAGCCAGACACTTCCATCCAGCCACGGCAGCGCCAGATGCGCGGCCAGCAGCACTGCTACCGAAACAATGAACCAGCGCCGCAGCAGCACCGGGTTACCGGCCTGCAATACCGCCGGCATCATCAGTACGAACGAACCCAACATCACCGGCAGATACACCTGCCAGTGCGAACCCACCGGCAGGCCGGCGTCGCGCAGACCGAAAGGCACGACGATAAATAACGCCATCAACACCGCATGCAACGCAAAAATGCCCCAGTTCAGCCGCGCCAGCTGCGGGTCAATCAGCACATGCCAGAAGTCCTTCAATGCGCGGCCGGGCGCCGGCGGATTCTGCGGCACATCCGGGATGACGCGCCACATCACCAGCATCGCGCCCAGCGCCAGCACACCGGTCAGCGCAAAAATACCCGGCACCCCGATCATGCGATCAAGCCAGGGGCTCGCCACCAGCGACAACGCAAATGCCACGCCGATGGTCGAGCCAATCATCGCCATCGCTTTTGCGCGCTGATCTTCGCGCGTGAGGTCTGCGGTCATCGCAATGACAGCCGCTGAAATCGCGCCCGCGCCCTGCAGCATGCGGCCGAAAATCACCATGTAAATATCCGGCGCCAATGCCGCGACAAAACTACCCACGGCAAATATCACCAGGCCGATATAGATAATGGGCTTGCGGCCGTAACGATCGGACCACCACCCAAAGGGGATCTGCAGCAGGGCCTGGGTCAGGCCGTAAGCGCCGATGGCCAGGCCGACCAGCGTCAGATCGTCTCCGCCCGGCAGTCGTTCGGCATAAATCGCAAACACCGGCAGGATCACAAACATGCCCAGCAGCCGCAGCCCGAAAATGCCGGACAGACCGATACTGGCGCGCAATTCGAGCGGGGTCATTTTGCTGCGCGACGACATGGGCGGGCGGGGACGAAAAAAAGAAATCTGGAGGGGAAAACCGGGGAACAGTTGGGCGTAACTGCTTAAGCGCGTATATTAACAGGTTTACCTTTGGTCTCTGATATGACAGCGCGCTCGACGCCGCCAAAACTGGTCGCCCTGCCGGCCAAACCGCAAACCGATCTCCCGCTTCCGCCCGCCAGCGCCGGACTGATCCGCGTTCGCGGCGCACGCACGCACAATCTGAAAAACATCAGCCTCGATCTGCCGCGCAACCGGCTGGTGGTGATCACCGGGCTGTCCGGATCAGGCAAATCATCGCTGGCGTTCGATACGCTGTATGCGGAAGGTCAGCGCCGCTACGTCGAGTCTTTGTCGGCCTATGCCCGGCAATTCCTGCAGCTGATGGAAAAGCCCGACGTCGACATGATCGAAGGACTGTCGCCGGCCATCGCCATCGAACAGAAAGCCTCCAGCCACAATCCGCGTTCGACCGTCGGCACGGTCACCGAAATCCACGACTACCTGCGCCTGCTTTATGCGCGCATCGGCGAGCCGCATTGCCCCGAGCATGACGTCGTGCTCTCAGCACAGTCGGTCGCACAGATGGTCGATCATGTGCTGCAGATGCCCGAAGACACCAAGCTGATGATCCTCGCGCCGGTGGTCAACGACCGCAAGGGCGAGCAGTCGGCGCTGATCGACGAACTGCGGGCGCAGGGTTTCGTGCGCGTGCGCCTCGACGGCAAGGTGCATGACATCGATGCGCTGCCGGCACTGAAAAAGAACACCAAACACACCATTGACGTTGTTGTTGACCGCGTTAAAGTCCGTGAAGAACTCCGACAACGCCTGGCCGAATCGTTCGAAACGGCGTTGCGCCATGGCGACGGACGCGCAGTCGCGGTGGACATGGACAGCGGCCAGGAACATGCCTATTCGGCGCGTCTCGCCTGCCCGCAGTGCGGCTTTGCTTCACCGGAGCTCGAACCCCGGCTGTTTTCCTTTAACAACCCGGCAGGCGCGTGCCAGCGCTGCGACGGCCTCGGGTCAATCACCTTCTTTGATCCGAAGCGAATCGCCGCGTTTCCCGAAATGTCACTGGCTGCCGGTGCCATCAAGGGCTGGGACCGTCGGAACCAGTTTTATTTCCAAATGCTGCAAGGATTGGCTGCCCATTACAGCTTCGACATCGAAGCGCCGTTCGGCGAACTGCCGGAGGAAGCACGCAACGCCGTGCTCTACGGTTCCGGCAAAACCGCCATCCGTTTCACCTACGTCGGCGAACGCGGAAAATCCTACGTCAAGGAACACGCCTTCGAAGGCGTGGTTCCCAACCTGGAGCGGCGACACAAGGAAACCGACTCGCCAGTGGTCAAGGAAGAACTCGCCAAATACCTGAACACACAGCAGTGCCCGGATTGCCACGGCACCCGCCTGCGCCGCGAAGCGCGCCATGTGCTGGTCGCCCGCCAGCCGATTTACGCGCTCTCCGCCCTGCAACTCGGCGACGCCATGCGATTTTTTGACAGCCTGCAACTGACTGGCGCCAAACAGGCGATCGCCGAAAAAATTGCCGGCGAAATCAGCAACCGTCTGCGCTTCCTGGTTGATGTCGGCCTGGATTACCTGTCGCTCGACCGTTCCGCCGATACGCTGTCGGGCGGCGAGTCACAACGCATCCGGCTGGCCAGCCAGATCGGCTCCGGCCTGACCGGCGTGATGTACGTGCTCGACGAACCATCGATCGGCCTGCACCAGCGCGACAATACGCGGCTGCTGGACATGCTGAAGCGACTGCGTGACATCGGCAACTCGGTAATCGTTGTCGAGCACGACCACGACGCTATCATGCATGCCGATCACGTGGTCGACATGGGTCTGGGCGCCGGAGAACACGGTGGCTGCGTCATCGCTGAGGGCACGCCCGCGCAAATCATGGCCCACTCCGAATCACTGACGGGCCAGTATCTGTCGGGACGCCGGCGCATCGACGTTCCGGCGCTGCGTCATCGCATCAACCCGCAGCGGCAGTTGGTCATCAAGGGGGCCCACGGCAACAACCTCAAGGATGTCACGGTGGGCATTCCCATCGGGCTACTGACCTGCGTGACCGGCGTATCCGGTTCCGGCAAGTCGACGTTGGTCAACGACACCTTGTACCTGTCTGCAGCGCGTGACCTGTATGGCAGCAATGCCGAGCCTGCGCCGTGCACTGCCATCGAAGGCATGGAATTCTTCGACAAGGTGGTCAACGTCGATCAGAGCCCGATCGGCCGCACGCCGCGTTCGAATCCGGCGACTTACACCGGCCTGTTCACCCCCATCCGCGAACTGTTTGCCGGCGTGCCCGAGTCACGCGCGCGCGGCTACGGCGCCGGACGCTTTTCGTTCAACGTCAAGGGCGGCCGCTGCGAAGCCTGCCAGGGCGACGGTGTGCTCAAGGTCGAGATGCACTTCCTGCCCGACATTTACGTGCCGTGCGACACCTGCCACGGCAAACGCTACAACCGCGAAACGCTGGACATCCGCTACAAGGGCCAGACCATCCACCAGGTGCTGGAGATGACGGTCGAACACGCGCTGGAGTTTTTCAGCGCGGTGCCGGCGCTTGCGCGCAAGCTGCAGACGCTGATGGACGTCGGCCTCGGCTACATCACGCTGGGCCAGAGTGCGACCACGCTGTCGGGCGGCGAAGCGCAACGCGTCAAACTCGCACTCGAACTCTCCAAGCGGGACACCGGCCGTACTCTCTATATTCTCGACGAACCCACCACCGGCCTGCATTTCCACGATACCGACCTGCTTTTGCGCGTGCTGCACCGCCTGCGTGACCACGGCAACACCATCGTCGTCATCGAACACAACCTCGACGTGATCAAGACCGCTGACTGGGTGATTGACCTCGGCCCCGAGGGCGGCGGTGGCGGCGGCATGATCATCGCCGAAGGCCCGCCCGAAGTGATCGCCGCGAACGCGGCAAGCCACACCGGCGTTCACCTGAAAACGGTATTGGTGTGAAGACTGAGGCGGCGCGCGAGTTGCTGACCGGCAGCTTTGCTGCCGCGCTTGCCGCAGTCGATCCGCAACGCATCGTCCCGGCGCACCTGCCGCCGCCGCCCAAAGGGCGCACATTGGTGGTTGGCGCGGGCAAGGCGGCCGCTGCGATGGCGCTTGCGGTCGAGCAATCCTGGCCGGCCGCAGCGCCGCTCGACGGCCTGGTGATCACGCGGTACCGCCACGGCCTGCTGACCAACCGCATCACTGTGATCGAAGCCGGACATCCGGTGCCGGACAGCGCAGGCCAACAGGCCGCTGCGGAGATTCTCAAGAAAGTGAAAATGCTGACGCCGCAGGACCTGCTGCTGGTGCTGGTTTCGGGCGGCGGATCGAGTCTGCTGTCGCTGCCTGCCGAAGGCATCCCGATGGCGGACATGAAGCAGTTGACCCGGCAGTTGCTGCTGTCAGGTGCCCCGATCCAGGCGATGAACACCGTGCGTAAACATCTGTCGCTGATTCAGGGCGGCCGGCTGGCCGCCGCCTCGCGCGCGCCGGTCCTGGCGCTGGTGATTTCCGATGTCACGGGTGATGACCCGACGCACATCGCTTCAGGTCCCTGCGCGCCCGATCCGACAAGTTATGAAGATGCGGTCGCCATCCTTGAACGTTACGGCGTGCAACCGCCGCCGGCCATTGCCACGCATCTTGCGCGCGGTGTACGCGGCGAAATTGCAGAGACGCCGAAAGCCGGAGACCGCGCGTTCGCAAAAACAGAGAACCGTGTCATCGCAACGGCCTGGCAATCGCTGCAAGCCGCTGCAGATTACTTCCGCGCCCACGGTATCCCCCCGGCGATCCTCGGCGATTCCGTTACCGGTGAAGCACGCGAAGTCGCCAAGGTATACGGCGCACTGGCGCGCGCGGTGCGGCAGCACAATGCGCCATGGCAACCGCCGTTGGCGCTGATTTCCGGCGGCGAGTGCACCGTCACCGTTCGCGGCCATGGCCGCGGCGGTCGCTGCGTCGAATTCCTGCTCTCTTTGGCGCTGGATCTGGATGGCGCTGCCAACATCCACGCGCTGGCCTGCGATACCGACGGCATTGACGGCTCCGAAGACAACGCGGGTGCGTTGCTGATGCCGGATGCGCTGCAACGCGCAACGCACAAACACGTCAACGCCGCCGAGCTACTGGATGGCAACGACGCCTACAGTTTTTTCGAAGCGACCGGCGACCTTGTTGTAACCGGGCCTACCCGCACCAACGTCAACGACTACCGCGTCATCCTCATCACTTGATAGGGATATTATAAACACTTGTTTTTAAATGATTATTTAAATGCGCTGTACGTAAAAAAACCGGGCAACGCCCGGTTTTTTTACCCATCGCCGATGATCAAGCGGCTGCGGTTTCCGTTTTCGCTTCAGCAGCTTCTTCCGGACGATCCAGCAGTTCGACATACGCCATCGGCGCATTGTCGCCTTTGCGGAAGCCGAACTTCAGGATGCGCAGATAACCGCCGTTGCGTTTGGCGTAACGCGGGCCCAGCAGTTCAAACAACTTCACCACGTTCTCGCGGTCGCGCAGGCGGTCAAACGCCAGACGACGGTTGGCGAGCGAGGGCTTCTTGCCCAGCGTGATGATCGGCTCGACCACGCGCCGCAGTTCCTTGGCTTTGGGCAGCGTGGTTTTGATCGCTTCGTGACGCAGCAGCGAGTTGGCCATGTTGCGCAGCATTGCCAATCGATGGCTGCTGGTGCGATTGAGTTTCCGTAAACCGTGACGATGACGCATGATGCCCTCTTAAACCTTTTCGAGGCCGGCAGGCGGCCAGTTTTCCAGCTTCATCCCCAGCGTGAGACCGCGGGACGCCAGCACTTCCTTGATTTCGTTCAACGACTTGCGGCCCAGATTCGGGGTCTTCAGCAACTCCGTCTCGGTACGCTGGATCAGGTCGCCGATGTAATAGATGTTTTCGGCTTTCAGGCAGTTCGCCGAACGCACGGTCAATTCCAGGTCGTCGACCGGACGCAGCAGCACCGGATCAATCTGCGTGGCTTTTTTCTCTTCGATCAGTGCCGGGGTGCCTTTGAGATCGGCAAACACCGACAGCTGTTCAACCAGCACGCGGGCCGCGTAACGCACCGCTTCTTCAGGGTCGATCGCACCGTTGGTTTCGATGTCGATCACCAGCTTGTCGAGATCGGTACGCTGTTCGACGCGCGCCGACTCCACCGCGTAGCTGACGCGACGCACCGGACCGAACGAAGCATCGAGCATCAAGCCGCCGACGCTGCGCGCTTCTTCGTCGCCGCGACGAGTCACCGCAGCCACATAGCCGCGGCCTTTTTCGACCTTGATCTGCACGTCAAGCTTGCCGCCCGCCGTCAGATGCGCGATCACGTGATCTGGGTTGATGATTTCAACATCGTGCATCGGCTCGATATCAGCCGCAGTCACCAGGCCCTCACCGGATTTCTTCAGGGTCAGAATGGCTTCGTCGCGGTTATGCAGTCGCAGCACGATGCCTTTCAGGTTCAGCAGAATATCGACCACGTCCTCCTGGACGCCGTCGATGGTGGAGTATTCGTGCAGCACGCCGAGGATCTTGACTTCCGTCGCCGCGTAACCAGGCATGGAAGACAGCAACGTACGACGCAGGGCGTTGCCGAGCGTATGGCCATAGCCACGCTCGAACGGCTCCATCGTAACTTTGGCGTGAAACGGCGACACACCTTGTACATCGATGATCCGAGGCTTGAGGAAGGCGCTGCTGGACATGTTCTACCTCTCGGAAATTATTTCGAGTAAAGCTCGACGATGAGCGACTCATTGATCGTGGACGGCAGCTCGGAGCGTTGCGGACGGGCCTTGAAGGTGCCTTTCAGCGCCTTCGAGTCGACTTCGATCCACTCCGGATAACCGCGGGATTCGGCCGCTTCGGACGCTCCCTTGATACGCAGTTGCGCTTTCGCCGGCTGCGCCACCTCAACCACATCCCCCGGACGGCACTGGAACGACGGGATGTTGACCCGCCTGCCGTTGACGAGAATGCCGTTGTGACGGACCACCTGGCGCGCTTCTGTGCGCGAAGCACCGAAGCCCATGCGATATACAACGCTGTCGAGCCTGCTTTCCAGGTTCTGCAGCAATGCTTCGCCGGTCACCCCGCGACTGGCGACGGCTTCCTTGTAGGTCTTGCGGAATTGTCGCTCGAGAATGCCGTAAATCCTGCGCACTTTCTGCTTTTCGCGCAGTTGAACGCCATAACCCGAAAGACGGGAATTCTTCTGGCCGTGCTGTCCCGGAGGATAGGCACGACGCTCCATCGCACATTTGTCGGTGAAACACTTCTCCCCTTTCAGGAAGAGTTTTTCGCCTTCGCGCCGGCATTGCCGGCATTTTGCATCGAGATTCCTGGCCACTGTGGGATCTCCCTTAAATTCTGCGTTTCTTCGGCGGACGGCAACCGTTATGCGGCACGGGCGTCACATCGGAGATGCTGGTGATCTTGAAACCTACGGCGTTCAGCGCGCGCACTGCGGACTCGCGTCCGGGGCCCGGACCTTTAATCAGGACCTCGATATTCTTAACGCCGCATTCCTGGGCGAGACGGCCGGCCTTTTCAGCGGCAATCTGCGCAGCAAACGGTGTCGACTTGCGCGACCCCTTGAAGCCGTTGCTGCCGGAAGTTGCCCATGCCAGCGCATTGCCCTGACGGTCGGTAATCGTGACGATCGTGTTGTTGAAGGAAGCGTGAACGTGGGCGACGCCTTCCGCCACGTTTTTCTTGACCTTCTTACGAACCCTGGTGCTTGCCTTAGCCATATATAGTCACTCTCAATTAAGCGGCCGGACGCTGGATTTTCACTGCGGCCTTGCGCGGACCCTTGCGGGTGCGTGCATTGGTGCGGGTACGCTGACCACGAACCGGCAGACCGGCGCGATGACGCTTGCCCCGCCAGGTGCCGAGGTCCATCAGCCGCTTGATGTTCATGGAAATCTCGCGCCGCAGGTCACCTTCAGTCGTGAACTTGGCCACCTGCTCGCGCAGTTTCTCCATGTCCGTATCGGACAGGTCCTTGATCTTGGTTGCGGTGTTGATGCCAGCCGCCGTGCAGATCAGGCGGGCACGGCTCCGGCCAATGCCGTAAATTGCCGTCAGCGCGACTTCAGCGTGCTGATGGTTTGCTATGTTGACGCCACCTATGCGGGCCATTTACTCACCCCACCAATGGGAAACTGAACATTATAACTTTTGACAGGTTCATATTCAATGAACCAATCAACCCTGACGCTGCTTGTGGCGGGGATCCTTGCAGATCACCCGAACCACACCGTTGCGCTTCACAACCTTGCAGTTGCGGCACATGCGCTTAACCGATGCCTGTACTTTCATGTCATACCTCTTTCGCTTGCAGCCTATTTCGCCCGGAAAATGATCCGCCCCTTGGTTAGATCGTAGGGCGTCAATTCCACTGTTACCTTGTCCCCGGGCAGAATGCGGATATAGTGCATGCGCATTTTCCCCGAGATATGACCATGAACAACATGGCCATTCTCCAACCTCACCAGAAACGTTGCATTGGGAAGGTTTTCTACAACCTCCCCCTGCATCTCTATCGTGTCTTCTTTCGACATTTACCGCGACGGAAACACACCGCCTTTAAAGTTTGCTTTCTTAAGCAGACTTTCATATTGATGCGACATCACGTAAGCCTGCACCTGCGCCATGAAATCAAGGGTCACCACCACGATGATCAGCAGCGATGTTCCACCAAAGTAAAACGGCACATTCTTCCATACGATCAGCAGTTCCGGCACCAGGCAGACCAGCGTGACATAAATCGCGCCACTCAGAGTCAACCGCATCGTCACCTTCTCGATATACCGGGCGGTCTGGTCCCCGGGACGTATGCCGGGAACAAATGCGCCGCTTTTCTTCAAGTTCTCAGCCGTTTCCTTAGGGTTGAACACCAACGCCGTGTAGAAAAAGCAGAAGAATATAATCGCCGTGGCATAAAACAGCGTGTAAATCGGCTGTCCGGGATGCAGCACCGCAGCCACATTCTTCAACCACACCATGCCTTCATTTTCACCAAGCCAGCCGGCCACAGTGCCCGGGAACAGGATGATGCTTGAAGCAAAAATCGGCGGGATCACGCCCGACATATTCAGCTTCAACGGCAGGTGCGAAGACTGCCCGCCGTAAACCTTGCGTCCGACCTGCCGCTTCGCGTAGTTCACCAGGATCTTGCGCTGGCCCTTTTCAACGAAGCACACAAACGCCGTTACCGCCACCACCAGCACGAATATGAACAGCACGAACGGGATCGAAAAAGCCCCGGTGCGCGCCAGTTCCAGCGTGCCGCCAACAGCTTGCGGAAACCCTGCCGCAATGCCCGCAAAAATAAGCAGCGAGATGCCGTTGCCGATGCCGCGCTCGGTAATCTGTTCACCCAGCCACATCAGGAACATCGTGCCCGTAACAAGAGTAACCATCGCCGTCAGACGGAACATCAGTCCCGGATCAAGCGCGACTTTCTGCTGCTCAAAAGCAATCGCAATCGCCAAACCCTGAACAATCGCCAGCGCCGCCGTGCCATAACGGGTGTACTGCGTAATCTTGCGGCGACCCGACTCGCCTTCCTTCTTCAAAGCCTCCAGCGTCGGCGAAACCACGGTCATCAGTTGCATGATGATCGACGCCGAGATGTAAGGCATGATGCCCAGCGTAAAAATCGAGAACCGTGACAACGCGCCACCTGAAAACATGTTGAACATGTCGAGGATGCCGCCGCGCTGCGAACGGAACAATTCCGCCAGCTGCGCCTGATCAATACCCGGCACCGGAATAAACGAGCCGATGCGGAAGACGATCAGCGCGCCGACTAGGAACAGCAGGCGACGCTTGAGGTCACCGAACTTTCCTGCTCCCGACAGTGCTGCGCCGACGGCCAAAACTTAGCTCCCGGCCTTTTCTGCAGGCTGCTCAATGCTGCCGCCGGCCTTTTCAATTGCCAGTTGCGCACCCTTGCTCGCCAACAAACCTTTCAGCGAGATCTTGCGTTTGATTTCGCCGGCCAGGATCACCTTGGCCTGCTTCGCCAGACGCGACACCACGCCGGCCTTCTTCAGAATTTCCAGATCGATGGCTTCAGCAGTCATCTTCTGCAGTGTGTCCAGCCGCACTTCTGCGGTGTCGCCTGCAGTCAGCGACTGAAAACCGCGTTTCGGCAAGCGGCGATGCAACGGCATCTGACCGCCTTCAAAACCAACTTTGTGAAAGCCGCCTGCGCGTGCTTTCTGACCTTTGTGACCACGACCCGCGGTCTTGCCGGTACCGGAACCAATGCCGCGACCCACACGCTTCCTGGTATGTTTCGAGCCGCCGGCGGGTTTGATGTTGTTGAGTTCCATTTATCCCTCGCAACGAACGAGATAGGCGACTTTTTTGATCATGCCGCGCACCGCCGGGGTATCGATAAGTTCGACGGTATGACGAATGCGGCGCAGGCCCAGGCCGCGCACGCAGGCGCGATGCTCCGGACGGGTGCCGATCAGGCTGCGCAGCAGCGTGACCTTAACTGTTTTGCCTTGCGGTTTCTTGGCCATGGCTTATCCCTGGATTTCTTCGACCGACTTGCCGCGTTTTGCAGCGATTTCGGAGGGGGTGTTCATTGCGGTCAGGCCGTTGATCGTGGCGCGAACAATGTTGTAAGGATTGGTCGAACCGATACATTTGGCGAGGATGTTGGCCACGCCCATGACTTCAAGCACCGCGCGGACAGGACCGCCGGCGATAATGCCCGTGCCTTCCGATGCCGGCTGCATGTAGACCTTGGAGGCACCATGACGACCCATGACTGCATGCTGCAGCGTGCCGTTCTTGAGCTGAACCTTGACCATTTTGCGACGCGCTTCTTCCATCGCCTTTTGCACGGCAACCGGCACTTCACGCGCCTTGCCCTTGCCCATGCCAATGCTGCCGTCGCCGTCGCCGACTACGGTCAGCGCGGCAAAACCCATCACGCGGCCACCCTTGACGACCTTGGTGACGCGATTGATCGCCACCATTTTTTCGCGAAGGCCGTCACCGCGCTCTTCGCCGGTCTGCATTTTCGATGCCTGCATTTTTGCCATGCGCTGCTCCGTCAGAACTTGAGACCGGCTTCACGCGCGGCTTCCGCCAGCGCCTTCACCCGACCGTGATATTGGTAGCCGGCGCGGTCAAATGCGACCTTTTCCACGCCCGCCTTCTTTGCCCGCTCCGCGATGCGCTTGCCGATTGCAGCTGCTGCCGCGATGTTGCCGCCGTTGGGCATTGCAGCGCGAACTTCCTTTTCGGAAGTGGATGCGCTCGCAAGGACCTTGGAACCGGTGGCGTCAATAACCTGCGCGTAGATATGCCCGTTCGAGCGAAAAACGGTGAGACGCACCGTCTTGAGCTCGGCAATCTTGGCCCGGGTGCTGCGTGCGCGCCGGAGGCGCGCTGTATTTTTTTCAACCATGTTCTATCCGCCTTACTTCTTCTTCGTTTCCTTGAGCACAATCTGCTCATCGGCATAACGCACGCCTTTGCCCTTGTAAGGCTCCGGCGGCCGGTAATTGCGAACATCGGCGGCGACCTGCCCGACCTGCTGCTTGTCAGCGCCCTTGATGATGATTTCAGTCTGCGTCGGCGTCTCGACTTTCACGCCCACCGGCAACTGATGAACAACCGGATGTGAGAAACCGAGTGTCAGGTTGAGCTTGTCACCCTGGGCCTGTGCCCGGTAGCCGACACCTACCAGCGTCAACTTGCGCTCGAAACCCTTGCTGACACCCTGCACCATGTTGGCAATCAGTGCGCGCAGCGTACCGCTGATCGCATTGGCCTGGCGCGAGGTCTCGTTCAGCTTGATTTCGAGGCGATTGTCGATTTTCTCGACTTTCACGTTCGAAGTAATGGCTTGGGACAGCGTTCCCAGCGGGCCTTTGACCGAAATCCGATCAGCACCGATGGTGACTTCAACTTTTTCCGGCAGCATGACCGGGGATTTACCGACTCTGGACATCGTCTATCTCCCTTAGGCCACGATGCAGAGAACTTCCCCGCCGATGCCCATGCCGCGCGCTTTGCGATCGGTCATCACACCCTTGGAGGTGGAGACAATGGCAACGCCGAGGCCGTTCATCACATTGGGAATGTCACGGCTGGGTTTGTAAATGCGCAGGCCGGGACGGCTTACGCGCTCGATTTTTTCGATCACCGGGGAGCCGGCGTAATACTTGAGGCCAACCTCAAGTACGGGCTTGGCCACTTCGCCACGAACCGCGAAGTCGTCAATATAGCCCTCGTCCTTCAGCACCTTGGCTATCGCCACCTTGAGCTTGCTCGAAGGCATCGACACGGACTCTTTTTCCGCCTGCTGTGCATTGCGGATGCGGGTCAGCATGTCGGAAATCGGATCATTCATGCTCATGCAAAATTCTCCTGCGGCCTGTCTTACCAGCTAGCCTTGATTACGCCCGGAATCTCGCCGCGCATTGCTATCTCGCGCAACTTGCCCCGAGCCAGCCCGAACTTGCGATAAACACCGCGGGGCCGGCCAGTCAGCGCACAACGATTGCGCAAACGGACAGGACTCGCGTTCCGCGGCAGTTTCTGCAGCTTCAGACGCGCCTCGTAACGATCTTCAGGAGACAGCTTCTGATCGTCGACTAGCGCCTGGAGCTCCGCGCGCTTGGCCGCAAATTTCTTCACGGTCTTGCGACGCTTCTGGTCACGGTTTATCAGTGCAAGCTTAGACATACGTTTTCCTCAATTACGGAAAGGAAATTTAAATGCGGAAAGCAGAGCCCGCGCTTCTTCATCGGACTTTGCCGTCGTCGAAATCGTGATGTTCATGCCGCGCAGGGCATCTATCTTGTCGTACTCGATTTCGGGGAAAATGATCTGTTCCTTGATGCCCATGTTGTAGTTGCCACGGCCGTCAAAGCTTTTCCCTGAAATGCCACGGAAGTCGCGCACACGGGGCAGCGCAATGCTTACCAGGCGGTCCAGAAACTCATACATGCGCGCGCCACGCAAGGTGACCTTGCATCCCACCGGGTAGCCTTCGCGGATCTTGAAATTCGCGATGGCTTTTCGGGATTTGGTGACCAGCGGCTTCTGGCCGGCAATCTTGGTCATGTCGCCGACGGCGTTGTCCATGATCTTTTTGTCGGCAACCGCTTCGCCCACGCCCATATTCAGCACGATCTTGTCGATACGCGGAACCTGCATCGGGCTGGAGTAACCGAACTTCTGGGTCAGCTCCTTGGCAACGGTATCCTTGTAGTAAATGCTCAGGCGCGCAGGAGCGGTCGGCCGCGAAGGTTTGCCCTGCTTGGCGGAAGTACTTGCCGCGCCCTTGGGCTCTTTGACCTTCTTGGTCGGCTCAGCCTTGGCAGGCTTGGCTTCCTTGGCGGGCTTTGCTTTTTTGGTTTCTTTGTCAGCGCTCATACATCAACCACTTCGCCATTGGACTTGAAAAACCGGACACGGCGGCCGTCTTCCAGCTGACGGATGCCAATGCGATCGGCCTTCTTGGTCGCCGGATTGAACAGCGCCACATTCGAGATATGAATGGGCATTTCCTTGTCGATGATCCCACCGGTCTCACCTTTGGCCGGATTGGGCCGCTGGTGTTTTTTGACACGGTTGATGCCTTCGATAAGCAGATGGTCTGCATCGACAACGCGCAGCACCGTTCCGCGTTTGCTGCGGTCGCGGCCGGTCAGCACTACAACGTCGTCGCCTTTTCTGATCTTGCGCATATGCGTAACGTCCCTTTACAGCACTTCCGGTGCGAGAGAAACGATCTTCATGAATCGCTCAGTCCGCAACTCGCGCGTCACCGGTCCGAAAATCCGCGTGCCGATCGGCTCAAGTTTCTGATTGAGCAGAACCGCAGCGTTGCCATCAAACTTCAGGAGCGAACCGTCATTGCGACGCACGCCTTTGGCGGTACGTACGACAACGGCGTTGTAAACCTCGCCCTTTTTGACACGCCCGCGGGGCGCAGCGTCCTTGATGCTGACCTTGATGATGTCGCCGATGCCGGCATAGCGACGCTTGGAGCCACCAAGCACCTTGATGCACATAACAGTACGCGCACCGGTGTTGTCAGCAACATCCAGTTTGGATTGCATCTGAATCATGGTTTTTCCTGCTTATCTTTCTCCAACTTGACCCACCAAAATACGGAAGGTCAGTCTTGGAGCCCGTTCGGGCTAGGTCACCGCCTGCGGTAGCAGGACGGAAAAATTACAGCCGCAGATTATAACCGTTGCGCAACTTCAGCGCAAGGGTTTAATCCGATTAAACACCCCGCGACTTCTCCAGCAGCTTGATCACCTTCCAGGCCTTGGTTTTGGCCAGCGGACGGCATTCCTCGATCAGCACGGTATCGCCTTCCTTGTACTCGTCATTGGCGTCATGGGCGTGGTATTTCTTCGACTTAGTGACTACCTTACCGAGCAGAGGGTGTTTGACCCGGCGCTCAACCAGTACCGTCACGGTCTTATCCATCTTGTCGCTGACCACACGCCCGGTCAGTGTCCGCTTGTTTGCTTCACTCTTTACTTCGCTCATATCCGCATCCCGCCTTTAAGCCTTCGTTGCCAGCACGGTGCGCACGCGCGCGATGTCGCGGCGCACCTTGCGCAGCTGGCTGGTATTGGTCAGTTGCTGCGTTGCCTTCTGCATGCGCATGGAAAACTGTGCCTTCAGCAGCGATTCCAGTTCCTTGCGCAGATCGTCGGTGCCTTTTCCCTGCAGTTCGCTTGCCTTCATATCAACCTCCGACCAGACGGTGCACAAAAGCGGTCGCGATCGGCAGCTTGGCCGCAGCAAGGCGGAAAGCTTCCTTGGCGATAACTTCGTTCACGCCGTCCATTTCATACAGAACCTTGCCCGGCTGAATCTCAGCGACCCAGTACTCCGGATTCCCTTTACCGTTACCCATCCGCACTTCGGCCGGCTTACGCGAAATCGGCTTGTCCGGGAAAATGCGGATCCAGATCCTGCCGCCGCGTTTGATGTGACGCGTCATTGCACGACGAGCAGCCTCGATCTGGCGGGCGGTGAGACGACCACGACCAATCGCCTTCAAGCCGTATTCGCCGAAGCTGACCTTGTTGCCGCGAGTCGCAACGCCCGTGTTCCGGCCTTTTTGCTCCTTGCGGTATTTACGCCTGGCTGGCTGTAGCACGTTTTGCTCCTGTCTTTGCAGTTGTCCTTCTCGGCTTGCGTGCCGGCGCCGGTTCCTCGGCGGGCACTGCCGCCGGGGCCAGTGCAGGTTGATCGTTCTTGCCGATCACCTCACCTTTGAACACCCAGACCTTAACGCCTATTACGCCGTAGCTGGTCTTGGCTTCCGAAAATCCGTAGTCGATGTCGGCACGCAGCGTATGCAGCGGCACACGACCTTCGCGGTACCACTCGGTACGGGCGATTTCAATGCCGTTGAGCCGGCCTGCGCTCATGATCTTGATACCCTGCGCACCAAGGCGCATCGCGTTGGTGATCGCGCGCTTCATTGCACGGCGGAACATGATCCGCTTTTGCAATTGCTGCACAATCGAGTCAGCGATCAATTGCGCATCAAGCTCAGGCTTGCGAACCTCTTCGATGTTGACGTGGACCGGCACCCCGAGCATTTTCTGCAGGTCGGCCTTCAGACGCTCGATGTCCTCGCCCTTCTTGCCGATCACCATGCCCGGACGCGCGCTGTATACGGTAATGCGCGCATTTTTTGCCGGACGCTCGATGACGACGCGGGAAACAGCAGCCTGGGACAGTCGCTCCTTCAGGTATTCGCGAACCTTGATGTCTTCGAGGAGCATCCCTGCGAAGTTCTTGTTGTTGGCATACCAGCGCGAAGCCCAGTTGCGGTTGAACGCAAGACGGAACCCGATCGGATGTATTTTTTGGCCCATGCTTTACTTCCTTCCGTCGCCGACGGTCACGTAAACGTGGCACGTCGGTTTCAAAATTTGTACGCCCCGGCCTTTGGCTCGCGCAGAAAAACGCTTCATCACCGGCCCTTTTTCGACGTAAATGCGCGTCACCTTGAGTTCATCGATGTCGGCGCCATCATTGTGCTCGGCGTTGGCGATTGCCGACTCCAGCACTTTGCGAATGATGACCGCACCCTTCTTCGGCGAAAAACCCAGAATGTTCAGCGCGTTTTCCACCTTCTTGCCGCGAATAAGATCCGCAACAAGTCGGCCCTTTTGCGGCGAAAGTCTGACGCCGTGCAGTTTAGCTGTGGTATCCATGTCGATAACCCTTATTTCGCCGCCGGTGTCGGGGACGATTTTTTGTCAGCCGGCGATGAACCGCCGGCCTTCGAATGGCCCTTGAACGTGCGGGTGTGGGCAAATTCGCCCAGCTTGTGGCCGACCATGTTTTCGGTGACATAAACCGGCACATGCTGCTTGCCGTTATGGACCGCAATGGTCAGTCCGACGAAGTCGGGGAGAACCGTGGAACGCCGTGACCAGGTTTTGATCGGGCGTTTGTCAGAACCGGCGCGAGCCGTCTCCACCTTCTGCATCAGGTGATGATCGACGAACGGGCCTTTTTTAATGGAACGTGACATTTTTATCCCTTACGCCGTAGCTTTCGCATTGCGGCGACGAATGATCATGCCGCTGGTGCGTTTGTTCTTGCGCGTCTTGTAACCCTTACACATGACGCCCCAAGGACTGACCGGTGCCTGTGCGGCCGCCGTACGTCCTTCACCACCGCCGTGCGGATGGTCGATCGGGTTCATCGCGACACCCCTGACCGTCGGGCGGATACCGCGCCAGCGGACACGACCGGCTTTGCCGATGGATTCCAGCTGATGCTCTTCATTGCCCACCTCGCCGATGGTGGCGCGGCAGTTCACGTGAACCTTGCGAATCTCGCCGGAGCGCAAGCGCAGCTGTGCATATTCGCCTTCGCGGGCGAGCAATTGCACTGAGGTGCCTGCAGCACGCGACAGTTGTGCGCCTTTGCCCGGCAGCATTTCCACGCAGCAGATCGTCGTGCCGACCGGGATGTTGCGCAGGGGCAGTGCATTGCCTGTTTTGATCGGCGCTTCCGCACCGGAAATCAGCTGCATGCCAGCGGTAACGCCGCGGGTTGCAATCACGTAACGGCGTTCGCCGTCGGCGTAGCACAGCAGCGCCAGATGCGCGCTGCGGTTCGGATCGTATTCAATCCGTTCGACTTTTGCCGGAATTGCATCCTTGTCACGCTTGAAATCAACCAGGCGGTAGTGCTGCTTGTGGCCACCGCCCTGGTGACGCATGGTGACGCGGCCATGGACGTTGCGGCCGGCTTTTTTTGACTGGCTCTTGACCAGTTTCGCAACGGGCTTGCCTTTGTGCAGACCCGGGGTGACCACCTTGACCAGGCCGCGACGGCCCGGAGAAGTCGGTTTGACTTTGACTAACATTACTTCACCTCCCCTTCAGCAAAGGTGATTTCCTGGCCCGCCTTGAGGCAGACATAGGCTTTTTTCCACGAACTGCGCCGGCCGGTAAATTTGCCGAAACGCTTCTCTTTGCCGCGGACATTGACAATACGGACCTGCTCGACTTCGAGCTTCTCGTCCTTCTTGCTCAACATCGTTTCGACGGCTGCCTTGATTTCAGGCTTGGTCGCATCGCGGACTACGCGGAACACCACCTGGTTGTTCTTTTCGCCAACGAGCGTGCTCTTTTCGGAGATCACGGGGGCGAGCAGGATTTGCGCCAGACGTTCGGTACTGTATGCGCTCATGCCAGCAGCTCCTCTATCTTGCCCACGGCGCCTTTGGTGATCAGCACGTTGGTGTGCCGGATCAGGCTGACCGGATCGGCATGGCTGACATCAACCACCATGACGTTGGGCAGGTTGCGCGACGACAGCCGCAGATTCTCATCCATGCTGTCGGTAATGATGAGCACGTCATCCATGCCCATGCCCTTCAGCTTGCTGGCGAGCAGTTTGGTTTTCGGTGCATCAATCGTGAACGAATCCACCACCGACAGACGGTCCTCGCGGGCCAGCTGCGACAGGATCGACATCAGGCCGGCGCGATACATCTTGCGGTTGAGCTTGTGCGAATAATTCTCGTCCGGCGAATTCGGAAAAGTACGGCCGCCGCCACGCCACAGCGGGCTGGAAGTCATACCAGCGCGTGCACGGCCCGTGCCCTTTTGCCGCCACGGTTTCTTGGTGCTGTGCTTGACGGTGCCGCGATCCTTCTGACCCCGCGTCGCCAGTCGTGCATTGGCCATATAGGCTGTAACGACCTGGTGCACCAGGGCTTCGTTGTATTCGCGACCGAATGCAGCATCCGACGCCGCCAGTTTCGCGGTCGGCTTGCCTTGATCGTTGATAACGTTGAGTTCCATTGCTCGTCGCCTCACTTCTTCGCCGGGGCGGCTTTGCCGCCCTGTTTGACTGCCGGGGGACGCCGGGTGCGAACCGCAGGACGTACCATCACGTCACCGCCGCGCGAACCGGGAACGGCACCGCGAATCAGCAGCAGGTTGCGCTCGACATCAATGCGCACGATCTGCAGCGACTGCTGGGTACGGGTCACCGCGCCCATGTGGCCAGGCATGCGTTTGCCGGGGAATACGCGGCCGGGATCCTGGGCCATACCGATGGAACCCGGTTTGTTGTGCGAGACCGAGTTACCGTGGCTGGCGCGATTCGAAGAGAAGTGGTGGCGCTTGATGACGCCGGCAAAACCCTTGCCCTGCGACACACCGGTCACATCAACATATTGTCCAACTTCGAAAATGGTTGCCGCCAACGGGGTGCCGGCTTTCAATTCAGCCAGCTTCTCGGGAGTGACCGTGAATTCACGCATCACCCGGCCGGCCTCGACACCCGCTTTCGCGAAATGTCCGGCGGCAGCCTTGACCACGCGCGTCGCGCGTCGTTTGCCAAAAGCAACCTGAACAGCCGAATAGCCGTCCGTCTCGGGCGTTTTAACCTGGGAGACGCGGTTGTTCGACACGTCAACGACCGTCACCGGAATGGTGTCGCCGTCATCGGTGAATACCCGCGTCATGCCGACTTTGCGGCCGACGAGTCCTAAGCTCATGTTTTGTACCTTTTTTAAAAAGGCGCCGACTTCAATTGGCCGGCACTTCTGTTTAACAACCGAGCGCCTTAGCGCCCGTGAACACCGTTTTACAGCCTGTTTTTACAGCTTGATTTCTACATCCACGCCAGCCGGCAGATCCAGCTTCATCAGCGCATCAACCGTTTTATCGGTCGGGTCGATGATGTCCATCAGGCGCAGGTGACTGCGAATTTCCAGCTGCTCGCGCGACGTCTTGTTGACGTGCGGCGAACGCAGCAGATCGAAACGTTGTTTGCGCGTCGGCAGCGGAATCGGGCCTTTGACCACGGCACCGGTGCGTTTTGCGGTATCGACGATTTCCAGCGCGGACTGATCGATCAGACGATAGTCGAACGCCTTCAGGCGGATACGGATTTTTTGACTTTTAAGGGCGGCCATGTTGTTTACTCGATAACCTTGGCGACGACGCCGGCGCCGACGGTCCGGCCACCCTCGCGGATGGCGAAACGCAGACCCTCTTCCATCGCGATGGGCTGAATCAGCGCCACCGTGATCGAAATGT
>JALHRQ010000002.1 GCA_022841375.1 Burkholderiales bacterium | reverse complement strand
CACGTTGATCACTCCTGCAACCCCTGCTCATGTTTTGAGCAGGGTAGTGTCTATGCGTGGCTCAAATTTCTGTGAAAACTAACCCCAAAAGTGGCTCAGTTTTGGGTGGAAATCAACAACCTTGACTAGTTGCGCAGAAGAAGCGTTTTTTAGATTCAGACTCATCGGAAATATGTCTGGGGTGAAGGGCTTGCCTGAAACCTCTTCTGCAACGTCAAGCCTTAGCTTCTTGATTGTTTTTGCCGGAATTCCAGCTTTGCATTTTTCCAAAATATCCGTCAGGCGATCATCCGCCGAAACAATGGCGACATTCGTATTCCCGTGAATGTGGGCTAAGTGAATACCCATAGAGATTATCAACTGATCGAACGTTCCCATTGGCACATGCCGCCGCTTGGTTCCCCTCGTGATTTGATAATAATGGTCAACGGGGGCGATCAAGTCGATTCCAAGAATGTGATATCGCGAGAGTTCGTAATGGTAGAAAAATCGGGCATTGTGAATATCCGCTGCAAATTGTTGCACCAAGGAGTTATAGACGCGCTTGTCGATGGTGCCTGCTTTCTTAACGTGTGGATTCCAGCGCCCAAATGCCTGCTTCGCAAAAACACCAAAAACTTCTGCGATGCAAAAATTTGGGATGTAGAGAAAGAACTGGGTCTTTCCGCTGCGGACAGAATTAAGTAATAACTCAATGCGCTCACGAACTCGTTTGGAAGAGCTTGAGCGAGGAAGGTAGTAGGCCGCAGTTACATTTGCGTCAAGAAGTAGATATCGTGCGGCCATTGTTCGTATCTAACTAATCTGCGTTGAAATATTAGTCCTGATTGATGGCACTTCGCTGATTGCTTCGCTTATCACCATCAATTCATTTATTTTGCGGCACTGTTATAAGGCCGGGAATCTCTTGCTGAACTGGGCTGCTTTTACTCTCAAGCTCTTTGAAAGGATCGAATTCTTCTCGCGGAAGGAGCGTAGCTTTTCTAATAGTAGAAAGGTCTTCGCTTGCTACGTAATGTCTTCCTCGCCGCTCTCCCTTTGGGGTTAACAACCCCAAATCAGCGAGCTTTTTCAGATCGATCTTTGCGACCTGGTTTGATATCTCGACTTGTTTTCGATATGTCGGATTTTTTACCTGCAATCCCATTGCAGCATCAGCGAGCGCAAATATCACGCGTTCATTTAACTTGTGTTTTTTTACCTCACCTTCTAATGCATTCCAAAGTCGCCCTACTTCGGAAACTCGCCGTAATAGTGTCATTGCTTGCCGGTAATGTGCGATCAAGCAGTAACGAATCCATGGCAACGGATCACGCTCTGGATGCCACGCCCCCTGCCCTACTTCGGCTAACACATCGTAATAATCTTGCGGCTTTCCCCCAACATACTCTTCGATGCTAGAAAATTCCGGTGCAAGAATCCCTTCTCTAGCCAAAACCATTGTTTGCAATGCTCGCGCCATTCGTCCATTTCCATCCTTGAATGGATGAATCATGGTTAGGTTGAGGTGTGCCATAGCGGCCCTAACGATAATGGGTTGATCGTTGCCAGCATTGAGCGATGCAATCAGTTCGTCCACCAAGCCAGGGACAACCTCATGGTCAGGACCTTCGTAAACAATTTGCTGTGTAGTTGAGTTGGTAATATGGATCGCACCCGGTCGAAGTCGTCCGGGAAATTTGCTCTGGTCATACTTGAGCATCATGTAGTGCAAACTCAATAGGGTGCCCAAGTTGTGCTGGTATTTGGCCGGCTCCTTGGAGAGTTGGATGATGTAATCCATCGCCTCTCGATAGCCCCATATCGCTTGCCAATCTTCGTCAGTTGTTTTTTCCGGCGGCTCACGATCCACAGCAGCCATGGCCGCATCCATGGACACGTTGATCCCTTCTATAGTGTTCGAGCCGATTATTGCCCGGGCATAGCTGGTTCGTGCCAGCAGCCCGGACCAACGATGGAGGGAATCGCTAGTCGCAAAACGCAGCTTTTCCCGCAATTCCTTAATATTATCAAGGACTTGCAAGTATTCTGTCGGGAGGGCTTTTACGGTAAAAATCATATCGAAATACTTTTGCAAAAGATATTAATATATTTATATTAAAGATATAAAAATACTGTGTCAATAGATATAACGATACAGGGAACCCTTGGCGAGCTACCCCTTCAGCCTATTTGGCTTTACCTATGCGATGGACCGCCTCTGCCCCCGTTTTCTTGCCATCTCATGCTCCGGTAACGACTTATATGGGATCAGCGATATGTCGTAATTGAGACTTTCGAGAGCGCCCTTCAGCACCCCAAGCGGTAATTTATCGCCATAGACACGAGAGTTAACAGACTGTGGGGCGTGCCCGCATAAAGACTCGCGGATTTCCTCGGTAACCCCTGCCTTCTGCAACGTCGCATTCATGGTGTGTCTGAGGCTGTGAAACACCTTTCGGGAACGTCCTGAAAGTGCGCCAACATTCTTGCTGCGGCGATACTCGGTAAACCATTCCGACGCACGCGGACCTACCTTGCCCACCCCATCAAGCGTTAATTCTGGGAAAAGGCGGTCATATCCTCCACGCTTCAGTTCGTCGATGTATGTCAGTAAGCCGGCATCTATAAGTGCCGAGTGCAGCGGACAAGTCCTAGCCGTGGTGGTGTTCTTCAGGTTCTTAGCCTCTTTTGCACCATCTTCTTCATCGGAAATATCTGTAATTTCCGCAACGTGAAATCCTGTCTCTTGATCCAGCTTGAAGTCAGCCAAATGAAGCTGGGCTATCTCCTCCATTCGCGCTCCGGTGTAAACCCCGATTACCGGCAGCCAGTATTTGAATGCTTCATCAAATCCATCTTCTTTGTATTCCGAACTTTCAAACAAAGCCGACAGATCCGAGCGGGTGAATTTTTCGTAGCTTTGAGCCTTGGCTTTTGGCTTCTTGCCTTGTGCAAAGTTGCGTTCGATTAACCCTTTGCCTTCCAGCCAGTTAAAGAACGTTATTAGCCGCCCCCACTTTTTCTTTACAGTTGATGCGCTTTGAGCAGGAAGTGCTAGCGCAAGTATTTCGTCGACCGACTTGCCTCGCGTTTCGGCATTTTTGTTGATATTGGCCGGTAACATTAATAGCGTGTCCCGCAGCTTGTTAAGCACCTCGTGCTTGAGTTCAGTCAGCGGCATGTCACCGAGGATCGACTTAAACTGATCGAAGTCGCCACGGACATCCTGAACGGTCTGGGGTCGCCAATCCGCCCCTCGTGCCTGTTCCACCAAATACTTGTCGATTTGCTCGAAGAACCTTGCCCCGCCTCCCACTGGTTTTCGGGTCACTCCCTCTCTGGCCGCCTGTATAAGAACCGGGACAAGTCGACTGGCGGCCTCCTCCTCCCCCGGTTTGACGTCTGTTTTGACACCGGTGAGCCAGCCGTCGATATCGAAATCGAGTTCGACAACCAGTTCTTGAGAGATAGATTCAGGTTTCGGCTGTTTTGCCATATTGCGAATCCTTGAAAACAACAGGTCTACGGAGGCACTCAGCCGAAGTGCCAGCCTTTGAGCTTCTTGGGTATTGCACGTGCGCGTGCTTCGAGCGATTTGTCCGAATGCGAAACGAGACCGCAGATCGAGCGGGATGACGCGACGGAAGTAGTAGACCCCGAAGCGGTTTCGCTTGAGGTATGAGTGTAGTCGAATGGTCATGCAGACACCTTGGATTGGGCCACCTGATTGGGCCACCCGAAGGTTTTTGCGGTATCTGCTTGAGGTTTCCCCTAGCGCATCAATGCACTAAGGAATTTTGGTGGAGTGGAGGAGGATCGAACTCCCGACCTCCGCATTGCGAACGCGGCGCTCTCCCAGCTGAGCTACCACCCCGTAAAGAGGCGGGAATTCTACCTGCTTGGGGGGCGAGCGGCAAATTACGTCCAGAATCATGGGGATATAATCATTGGCCTAACCGGAGAACTCGCCATGAACATCAAGCCCCCCTACGGATACCAGGACATCGTACCGCTGGCCAAGACGCAGCGGGTGCAGTTGCAGGAATCGCGCAAACTGCCGGCGCAGTTTCGCGGACTCAGCGCCATGCCCCTGTCGTTCAGCGAATTCGCGCCGGCGATCCGCGATTACCCGGCGGTGTTCATTTCGGGCGATGCCGGCAAATCCTTTGTGGCGATGATCCTTCTCGGCGTCGAGGCGCAACAAAACCTGTTTGTCGATGCCAACGATGTGTGGGAATCGACGGCCTACCTTCCAGCCTATGTGCGCCGTCACCCGTTCTGCATGACCCGGGTTTCGGTCAACGGCCAGGAACAGGCGGAACGTGTTGCCTGCGTCGAGAAAAACGCACTGCAAGCCAAAGGTACCGCGCTGTTCGACACCAAGGGCGAACCGTTGCCGGTATGGGACGGCTTGCGCAAACTGTTATTTGAATTCGAGGCCGATCTCGGACGCAGCGAAGAAATGGCGCGCAAGCTGCATGAATTACAGCTGTTTGAACCGTTTTCAGCCCAGGCGTTGCCGAACGGGGAGCAGGCCATCACGCTGACCGGCATGTATCGCGTATCGGAAGAACGACTGCACGCACTGCCGGCGGAAACGCTGAAGGAACTGGCGCGCAGCGGCGTGCTGGCGCGGGTTTACATGCATCTGTTGTCGCTGGGCAATTTCCAGCGTCTGCTGGATCGTCGCGCCGCCCGCCGGGTACCCGAAAAAACCGCGCCGAAAATCAATCCAAAAAAACTGAACTGACGCGGCTCAGCGCGGACGCGTCAACGACCAGGCAAGCAGGCCGGCGCCGGCTGCAATCATCGGTAGCGACAGCCACTGGCCCATGGTCAGCCCCAGCGCGAGGAAGCCAAGAAAACTGTCGGGCTCGCGGGTGTATTCAACACCGAAACGGAACACCCCGTAGCCGATCAGGAACAATGCAGATGTTGCGCCACGCGGACGCGGCTTCAGTGTGAACACCCACAGCAGCACGAATAGCACCAGGCCCTCGAGTGCAAATTCATAAAGCTGGGATGGATGACGCGCTACACGGTCGACATTGGGAAACACCATCGCCCATGGCAGATCGGTCGGACGCCCCCACAGTTCGGCGTTGATAAAATTACCCATGCGCCCGGCGGCCAGTCCCAGCGGCACCAGCGGCGCGATGAAGTCGGTACAACGAAGCCAGTCCTGCCGACGCGTGCGCGCAAACCACACCATTGCGATCACCACGCCGAGAAATCCGCCATGAAAGGACATGCCGCCCTCCCATACGAAAAAAATCTTCCATGGTGCCACCAGATAATCGCTGAACTTGTAAAACAACACGTAGCCCAGCCGGCCGCCGAGAATCGTGCCGAGGATGCCGTAAAACAGCACGTCGTCGAGATCGGCCCGGGTCCACACGCCGCCCTGATTACGGTCGATGCGATAGCGCCCCAGCATCCAGATCAGGGCAAAGCCCAGCAGATACATCAGGCCATACCAGCGCAGGGCAAGCGGCCCGAGCTGCAGCGCCACGGGATCAAATTGTGGATGTACGAACATGGGGGAATTGCCGGGATACGATAAAATGAGCGTCCTATTATACGTGTCCCGCGCCGCCGCCCGGATAGCCGTCGTCGTCGCCCTCATTGGAGAACTTTGATGCCGCTCAACAAACGCAGCCAGTTGATCACCGCCGGTGTTGCGCGCTCGCCCAACCGGGCGATGCTGCGCGCCGTCGGATTCGGCGACGGCGACTTTGACAAACCCATCGTCGGCGTTGCCAATGGCCACTCGACCATGAACCCCTGCAATGCCGGCATCCAGCCGCTGGTCGATCGCGCCATTGCCGCACTGAAGTCCGCCGGTGCAATGCCGCAGGTGTTCGGCGTGCCGACCATCACCGACGGCATCGGCATGGGCACCGAAGCGATGAAGTATTCGCTGGTGTCGCGCGAAGTCATCGCCGACTGTATTGAGACCGCGGTCAACGGTCAGGCCATGGACGGCGTGCTGGTGTGCGGCGGCTGCGACAAAAACATGCCGGGCGGCATGATCGCGATGCTGCGCATGAACGTGCCGGGTATCTACGTTTACGCCGGCACCATCAAGCCCGGCAAATGGAAAGGTCAGGACCTGACCATCGTCAGCGCCTTCGAGGCTGTCGGCTCCTACGCCGCCGGCAAGATGAGCAAAGAGGATTTTGTCGGCATTGAAAAAAATGCCTGCCCTTCGGTGGGCGCCTGCGGGGGCATGTACACCGCCAACACGATGTCGTCTTCATTCGAAGCGCTGGGCATGAGCGTGCTTGGTTCGTCACAGATGGCTTCGCCCGATCCGGAAAAAGCCGACTCCGCGGCGGATTCCGCGACGGTTTTGGTCAATGCGATCAAACACAACATCCGCCCGCGTGACATCGTCACCCGCAAGTCGATCGAAAACGCGGTGGCACTGATCATGGCCACCGGCGGCTCGACCAACGCGGTGCTGCATTTCCTCGCCATCGCCCATGCCGCTCAGGTCAAATGGACCATCGACGACTTCGAGCGCATTCGCCGCAAGGTGCCGGTGCTGTGCGACCTCAAACCGTCGGGCCGTTATGTCGCGGTGGATTTCCATCGCGCCGGCGGCGTGCCGCAGGTGCTCAAAATGCTGCTCAAAAACGGGCTGCTGCACGGCGACTGCATGACCATCACCGGCCGCACCATGGCACAGGAACTGAAGAACATCCCGGACGCGCCGCGCGCCGATCAGGATGTGATTCGCCAGTGGTCCAACCCGATGTACCAACACGGGCATCTCGCCATTCTGAAAGGCAACCTCTCCCCCGAGGGCTGCGTTGCCAAAATCACCGGACTTAAATCACCGAAGATCACCGGCCCGGCACGGGTGTTTGATTCCGAAAACGCCTGCATGAAGGCGATCATGGCGAAAAAGATCAAAGCCGGCGACGTGGTGGTGATCCGTTATGAAGGCCCCAAAGGCGGCCCCGGCATGCAGGAAATGCTCGCGCCTACCGGCGCGCTGACCGGCCAAGGGCTGGGCGAATCGGTCGGACTGATCACCGATGGCCGCTTTTCCGGCGGCACCTGGGGCATGGTGGTGGGCCATGTCGCGCCCGAGGCGTACGAAGGCGGGCCGATTGCGCTGGTCAAGGAAGGCGATTCAATCACCATCGATGCCGACAAACTGCTGATCCAGCTCAACATCACCGCGAAGGAACTCGCGGCACGCAAGAAAAAATGGAAGCAGCCCAAGCCCCGTTACACCCGCGGCGCGCTGGCCAAATTCGCGCGCCTGGTGTCGACGGCAAGCAAGGGTGCGGTCACCGACTGAGCCATTGATGAGCGCAACCGCTACCGGCGGATCGACCGGAACGATGCGCATCCTGCTGGCCGAGGACAATGCCGACATCGCGCGTATTGTTTCGTTTTATCTGAGAAACATGCGCAACGCCGAGGTGGTGGTGTGCCGGGACGGCAGCGAAGCGATCGCGGCGATGACGCAACAGCCCGTACATCTGGCCGTGCTGGACGGCAGCATGCCGGTGGCCGACGGACTGACCGTGTTGCACTGGATGCGCGGGCAACAGGAACACGTCAATGTTCCGGTCATTTTCCTGACTGCCAACCACGCGCAAACATTTGCAGATGAATGCCTGGCCGCGGGGGCACAACTGGTGATGACCAAACCCTTCAATCCGGGACTGCTGGTGCGGCAGATCCGCAGTCTGCTGGTGCCTGGCGGACCGGAGTGAAAAACCCCACAAATAACCAAATAAAACAATAGGTTAAGGCAGAACCGTCAATTATTCTACGATGGCAAGGTCAACGGGGCATTCAGCGCGGCGTTATCAGGATGTCGAAAACCGCGGATTTCCCAGCAACACCGCAAGGCACGTGCGGCGCATGATTTCGTGACCACACGCGGCTTCGGCTACAATTACCACTCTTCACGAACCGACCTTCAAGGAGTAGTTATGAGATTTGCAATCGTCGCACTGGCAGCCTTCGGTATGCTCGCTACCGGAACCGCTGCAGCCAATGAAAAACTAGCGCAATCCAGCGGCTGCATGACCTGCCACGCCGTCGACAAAAAAGTAATCGGCCCCAGCTACAAGGAAATCGCAGCAAAATACCGCAGCGATAAAAATGCCGAGGCCAATATGGTGAAAAAAGTGAAAGCCGGCGGTTCCGGTGTTTGGGGACCGACACCGATGCCGCCGAATGCACATGTCAAAGATGAAGACATCAAAACCATCGTGAATTGGTTGCTGGCCACCAAATAATCGGGCCCAATCTTCTGAAAGTCACAACAAGCCGGCGCATGCCGGCTTTTTTTGCGGGCTGCTTTGTGGCAGCAAAATTGACTTTGACCCCAACCTCACCCGATAATAAATAAATTCCTTTCAGTAACAACAAGTTAATCGATATTCGGCAGACACGGTCGACGGCGTGATTGTGCTGCCCGACGGATCAAAAAAACTGGAGCCCTCAATGCACAAATACCCGATACGACCTGTTGTTGCAGCACTGATGGCAGCCGTTCTGGTGGTGGCCTGCGGCAAGGAAACGCCGCCGCCCGCACCGAAGGCGGAAACGCCCAAAGCGCCGGTAGTACTCACGGTGAAAATTGGCTCGGCTTCGCCGCTGACCGGACCGCAGGCGCATATCGGCATCGACATTCGCAACGGCGTACAACTGGCGATTGAAGACGCTAATGCCGCCAATGTCGAAATCGGCGGCAAGAAAGTCAAATTCGAACTGGTATCGGAAGACGACGAAGCCAATCCGACCAAGGCGACAACCGTCGCGCAAAAACTGGTTGATGCCAAGGTCGCCGGGGTGATCGGTCACTTCAATTCAGGTGCCTCGATTCCGGCTTCGAAAATTTACTCGGACGCCGGCATCCCGCAGATTTCCCCGTCCTCGACCAATCCCAAATACACCGAACAGGGTTTCAAGACCACGTTCCGTGTTGTCGCCCATGACGGCCAGCAGGGTCCGACACTCGCGCGCTTTGCCGCAAAAACGCTGCAGACCAAGTCTGTGGCCGTAATCGACGACAGCACCGCCTACGGTCAGGGCCTCGCCGACAACTTCGAAGCCACCGCCAAATTACTGGGCATCAAGGTCGTCGCGCGTGAGCACACCACCGACAAGGACACCGACTTCAAGGCCATCCTGACCAAGATCAAGGGCAAAAAACCCGACTTGATCATGTTCGGCGGCATCGACCCACAGGCCGCACCGATGGTCAAGCAGATGAAAGATCTCGGCATCAAAGCCAGATTCATCGGCGGCGACGGCATGCAGACGCCGAATTTCATCAAGCTTGCCGGTGACACTGCCGACGGCGTGATGGCTTCGATCCCCGGTCTGCCCAAGGACCAGATGCCCGGCGGCAAAACCTTCCTCGACAAATACAAGAACAAGTTCAACCAGGAAGTCGAACTGTTCGCGCCGATGGGTTATGACGCGGTGATGGTATTCATCGAAGCGATGAAACGCGCCGGCTCCGCGGACCCGGCGAAGTTCCTGCCCGAAGTCGGCAAGACCCGTTACGACGGCGTCATCGGACCGATCGCCTTCGATGAAAAGGGCGATCTGAAAAACGGACCAATCACCATTTACTTGGTAAAAGGCGGCAAGTGGGAGCCGCTGGAAACCGTGAAACCCGAAGCGGAGGCCGGCGTCGCGCCCGCCACGGCCCCTGCAGCCGCACCAGTTCCCGAAGCCGCAAAGAAGTAAACAAAGACAACGGCCACGCAACGGCACCCGCTCCGGGTGCCGTTGCCGTCTCTGGACATGGACATTTTTGCGCAACAACTGATCAACGGCCTGGTGCTGGGCAGCATTTATGCACTGGTTGCACTCGGTTATACGATGGTCTACGGCATTCTGGGCTTGATCAATTTCGCGCATGGTGACATCACCATGATCGGCGCGCTGGTCGCGCTGACCATCGTGCAGGCGCTGGCTGCGGCCGGCATGCCGGCACCGGTGGTGCTGATCATTGCCGGCGGCGGGGCGATGATGGTGTGTGCCGCGCTCGGGCTGTCGATCGAGCGCGTCGCCTACCGGCCGCTGCGCCGTGCACCGCGGCTGGCGCCGCTGATCACCGCCATCGGCGTATCGATCCTGCTGCAATATTCAGCTGCGCTGATCTGGGGCAAGCAGTACATCGCCATGCCCAAGCTGCTGGAACCTGCTGCGATCGACATTGCCGGTGCGCAACTGACCACGCTGCAACTGGCGATTTTCCTGCTCGCCTGCGCGATCATGGCTGCGTTGCTGTGGTTCATCAAAGCCAGCCGCATGGGCCGCGCGATGCGCGCCACTGAACAGAACCCGGACGTCGCCGGCCTGATGGGCGTCAATACCAATACGGTGATTGCTTTCACTTTTGTGCTTGGCTCGGCAATCGGCGCCATCGCCGGCCTGATGATCATTCTCTACTACGGGATCGGCCACTACTTCATGGGTTTCATGCTCGGGCTGAAAGCATTCACCGCCGCAGTACTCGGCGGCATCGGCAACGTCGGCGGCGCGGTGCTGGGCGGGCTGCTGCTCGGCGTCATTGAGAGTCTGGCCTCCGGTTACATCGGCGATCTCAGCGGCGGAGTATTGGGCAGCAATTACCGCGACATATTTGCCTTCCTGGTACTGGTACTGGTGCTGGTGCTGCGGCCTTCAGGACTGCTCGGCCAGCACAGCGGGGATCGCGCATGAGCTGGAGCGCCCTGTTCACCGACCGGCGCTGGCGCTGGATCGCCTGGAGCGCTGTTGCGTTGTTGCTGCTGGCGCTGCCCTTTATCATCGAAGCGCTGCTCGGCCGCAGCTGGGTGCGCATCATCGCCGTCGCTTTGCTGTTCGTGATGCTCGCGCTGGGCCTCAATATCGTGGTCGGCTTCGCCGGTTTGCTCGACTTGGGCTATATCGCGTTTTTTGCGGTTGGCGCCTACAGCTACGCGCTGCTCGCTTCACCGCAATTTGCGGTGCACTGGCCGTTCCTGGTGCTGCTGCCGCTGGGAGCCGCGATCGCCGCCGTATTCGGTGTCCTGCTCGGCGCGCCGACGCTGCGCCTGCGCGGAGATTATCTGGCCATCGTCACGCTCGGCTTCGGCGAAATCATCCGCGTGTTCCTCAACAACCTCAACCGCCCGGTCAATATCACCAACGGCCCGCAAGGCATCACCCTGATCGACCCGCTGCAAATGGGCGGATTTTCACTGGCGCATACCCATACCTTTGCCGGGCTGACGTTCGCGCCGGTGCACAACTATTATTTTGTGTTTCTGGTCTGCGCCGTGCTGTCGATCGTATTGTCGCTGCGGCTGGAGAATTCGCGCATCGGCCGCGCCTGGATCGCCATCCGCGACGACGAGCTCGCCGCCTCGTCGATGGGCATCAACACCCGCAACCTAAAACTGCTGGCCTTTGCGATGGGGGCGACCTTCGGCGGTGTTGCCGGCGGCCTGTTCGCGTCGTTCCAGGGTTTCATCAGTCCGGAGAGTTTTCATCTGATCGACTCGATCATGGTGTTGTGCATGGTGGTACTGGGTGGCATGGGTAACGTCGCCGGCGTCGTGCTCGGCGCCGTGCTGCTGACCGCGCTGCCCGAAGCACTGCGCTACATCGGCCCCTTGCAGCAACGCTGGCTCGGCGGGGTCATCGTCGATCCGGCCGATCTGCGCATGCTGCTCTTTGGTCTGGCGCTGGTGCTGATGATGCTGCTGCGGCCTGAAGGCCTGTGGCCGGCGCGGCGCCGGCGGGTTGCGCCGGTTCACACTGGAAATGCCGATGTCGGCTGACAACGTACTGCTCGCCGCCAGCGGCATCGGCAAACATTTCGGCGGACTAGCCGCGTTATCGGGGGTGTCGATTACGGTCCGGCACGGCGAAATTTTCGGCCTGATCGGACCCAATGGCGCCGGTAAAACAACATTGTTCAACGTGTTGACGGGGCTCGCCGTTCCAGACACCGGCACCTTGATATTCGATGGCCATCGCATTGAAGGACTTAAGCCCCATGCCGTGGCCGGTCACGGCATCGCACGCACCTTCCAGAACATCCGCCTCTTTGGCAGCATGACCGCGCTGGAAAACGTTATGGTGGGCCGTCATCTCCGCTCAAATACCGGCGTGCTGGGGGCCGTATTCAGAACCCGCGCAGCCGTCGCCGAAGAGCGCGCCATCACCCGGCGCGCGCATGAACTGCTCGACTACTGCGGCCTTTCCGCGCATTCGAACAACCTGGCGCGCGACCTGCCGTATGGCGACCAGCGCCGGCTGGAAATAGCGCGTGCCCTTGCCACTGATCCGAAACTGCTGGCGCTCGACGAGCCGGCAGCCGGCATGAATGCCACGGAGACCGCGGCGCTGAAAGCCCTGCTTGAACGCATCCGCAATGATGGCGTCACCCTCCTGCTGATCGAACACGACATGAAGCTGGTGATGGGGTTGTCGCACAGCGTCGCAGTTCTCGATTACGGCGAAAAAATTGCTGAAGGTGAACCGGAGACGGTGCAGCGCGATCCGCGTGTGATCGAAGCCTATCTCGGCGGTGGTTTCGCATGATCAGGCTGCTCGATGCTTGAAGTCACGCAACTGGAAGTGGCCTACGGCGGTATCCGCGCGGTCAAGGGTATCGACCTCAGGGTCGGTGCCGGCGAAGTGGTTGCACTGATCGGCGCCAACGGCGCCGGCAAGACCACGACCCTCAAGGCACTGGCCGGATTGCTGCGGCCCAAGGGCGGCCGCGTTACCTACAAAGGCGCGGATGTGACCGGAAAACCGGCGTATCATCTGGTGCGTCACGGGCTGGCGCTGGTGCCCGAGGGGCGCGGCATGTTTCAGCGACTGACCGTCGCCGAAAATCTGGCCATGGGTGCTTACATCCGCAACGACGCTGCAGTTGTTGCTGCTGATACCGAGCGGGTCTGTGCACTGTTTCCCCGACTGGCGGAACGCCGCAGGCAGCTGGCCGGCACGCTGTCGGGCGGTGAGCAGCAGATGCTGGCCATCGCGCGGGCGATGATGGCCCGCCCGCAGATGCTGCTGCTTGACGAGCCGAGCATGGGGCTGGCGCCGTTGATGGTGCAGAAGATTTTTGAGACGGTACGCATGATCGCCGCTGAGGGCGTAACGATGCTGCTGGTGGAACAGAATGCCAAACTCGCACTTGAAACCAGCAGCCGCGGCTATGTCATGGAAAGCGGCTGCATCGTGCTCGCCGACGACGCCAAAACCCTGCTATCCAACCCGCAAGTCCGACATGCCTATCTGGGTGAATGATCTTGATCAATAAATTGATGGCCAAAAAATCCTGGGATTCACAGGGACTGAAAGCGCCCGTTACCGCATTGCTGCAGCATGCGCGGGCGGACGGCAATACCCGGCTCGTCCTGTTCATCATCGGGGCTGTCGCCCTGGTCGTGCTGCTCGGATTCATTTATCTTAAAAGCCAGGGCGTTGATTACCGCCAGCAGAATGAAGTTCTCGGTTACCTGCGCGAACTGAAGGAAATTGATGCGCGCTGGGATTTGGAAGTGCTGCGGGCGCGCGTCGAAGGCGCTTCGGGCAAAGCACCTGTCGTTGCAGACCGGGGCACGCGTGTTCCAGAGTTGTTGCGTCGCCTGAAAACAGCGGCGGCGGATATCGACAGCCCGGTGCTGGCACGGGGCCTGCCGGTATTGGTCAAGGCCGTTGAACAGAAGACCGACCTGCTGAACCGTTACCGGGCTTCCGGCGCGACGGTCACGCAGTCGCTGGGACGCATGGTCGACTTCGATACCGAAATCGCCGGCCTGGTGCGCGGCGCCTGGCAAAGCGTGCCGCAACGGGAACGGCTGGTCGCCATCGAAAGCACTTCAGCACTGCTGTTTGCCCATGTCATGCGTTACACGGCTGATCCGACAGAGAACGAACGCAAGAACGTGGAAATGTTCGCGGCCGATCTGCGCAAAGCCAACAGCGGCATGCCCTCGGGTCTGAGTGCCGGACTGGCTCGCATGGATGAAACCGTGCAGCAGATTCTGGGCGCCAAACCCGTCGAGAACGAACTGTTCCAGAAAGTGGCCATGGCCTCCACCGGGCCGCGCATCGACAGCCTGACCGATGCGTTCAGCACTGAAACCGCCAACACCCAGATCGACAGCGAGCGTTACCGCATTTACCTGATCGCCTATGCCGGCGCGCTGTTGATCCTCACCGGCTGGTTGCTGTCGCGGCTGGCGGTCAGCTACCGGCTGCTGGAATCGCGGGTGCAGGAGCGCACCCGCGAGCTCTCCAACGCGCTGCACCAGCTGAAGGAGTCGGAAGCACAGTTGATCCAGACCGAGAAAATGTCTTCATTGGGGCAGATGGTTGCCGGCATCGCGCACGAGATCAACACCCCGCTGGCCTACGTCAAAAACAGTCTGGGCTCGGTCGCCGGCAAACTGCCCGAAGTGAAAAAGCTGATCGTTGAAACCAACAAGCTGCTGCGGCTGATGGAAGCCGGCAGCCCCGATCCGGAGCGGCTGCAGGCAAAATTCCAGTCGGTGCGCGAACTGGTACATCACTTTGCCGAGCAGCAGGCACTGGCAGAACTGGGACAGCTGGCCACCGACGGCCTTTACGGCATCGACCAGATTTCCGAAATCGTGCTCAATCTGAAGAACTTCAGCCGCCTCGACCGCAGCAAGGTCTCCAGTTTCAACCTCAACGAAGGGCTGGACAGCGCGCTGCTGCTGGCCAAACACGAACTGAAACATCTGACGATCAAGAAAAATTTCGCTGAAATCCCCGCAATCACCTGCTCGCCGTCACAGCTCAATCAGGTGTTCCTCAACCTGATCAACAACGCCGCGCAGGCCATTGAAACCGGCACCGGGGAACTGACGCTGACCACGCGTGTCGAAGATGCGCAACACGTGGCGGTCGACATCTCCGACAACGGCAAGGGCATTCCGCCGGAAATCATGTCGAAGATATTTGATCCGTTTTTCACCACCAAGGCCGTGGGCAAAGGCACCGGGCTCGGATTGTCGATTTCCTATAAAATCATTGAACAGCATGGCGGCAAAATCAGCGTGGACTCCACGGTCGGCAAGGGAACCACATTCACCATCGTGCTGCCGCTGACGCCGCCGGTTACCGCAGACCTCGAATAAAAATAATGAGCACCGACCACCCGCAAAAGATCGGTAAATACGAGATCCAGGGCGTCCTCGGACGCGGCGGGATGGGCGTCGTTTACAAGGCCTTCGACCCGGCGATTCACCGCCAGGTGGCGATCAAGACCATCACCAAATCGGCGATGGATCCCTCCGAGCTGCAATACGCGATCGCACGCTTCCGTCATGAGGCCCAGGCCGTCGGACGGCTGACCCATCCGCGTATCGCGGCCATCTACGATTATGGCGAGGACGAGAATCTCGCCTACATCGTAATGGAGCTGGTGAACGGGCGCTCGCTGTACGACCATCTGCAGAACAAGGCCAAGTTCGATCTGGCCGAGATCGGCGAGATCATCCGCCAGTTGCTCGACGGACTGGGCTACGCCCACGCCCAGGGCGTCGTGCATCGCGACATCAAACCCTCCAACCTGCTGATCAATGATGACGGCCGTATCAAGATCAGCGACTTCGGCATTGCCCACATCGACACGTCGTCGCTGACCCAGATCGGCGAAATCATGGGTTCACCCGGCTACATGTCGCCCGAGCAGTTCACCGGCGACGAGCCCGACTTGCGCACCGACCTTTACGCCGTCGGCGTCATTGCCTATGAACTGCTCGCCGGTCGCAAGCCGTTTACCGGCAGCAACGTTGAAATCATGCGTCAGGTGATCGGCGAACGCCCGCCCAATCCTTCCGAATTCAATCCGCTGATATCAGCACAACTGGACTGGGCCACGCAAAAAGCACTCGCCAAAAAACGGGAAGAACGTTTCCAGTCGGCGCGCGAATTTGCGCTGGCGTTTGTACAGGGCGTTGCCGCCAGTGTTCGTGCCGCCAAAAGTGATTCCCCAGAGAACAAGGATGACGTGCCGACGCAGCGCATGGATCCGAAGCTTGTATCGGCAGCGCGGGTGATTGCCGGACTCAACGTACCGACACGCAGCACCGCAACGACCTCCGCCACATCCGCCGCCGGCGCAACTGTTTCGCCCGTCTTTGACACCGGCGGCAAAAAAGCCAAGCTGCTGTTCGTCGACGATGAAGAGCGCATTCTCACTGCGCTGCGCTCGGTGTTCCGCAATCAGTACAACGTATTTACCGCCAGCAGCGGCCCCGAAGCGATGGAGTTCATGAAACGCTTCAAACCGCACGTGGTGATCAGCGACCAGCGCATGCCGGAAATGACCGGCGTCGAATTTTTGCGCCAGGTGAAAGACCTCGCGCCGCACACGGTGCGCATCCTGCTGACCGGCTATTCAGATCTGGCGTCGATCGTCGGCTCGATCAACGACGGCGAAGTGTTCCGTTTCGTCAGCAAGCCCTGGGACAACACCGAGATCCAGAAAACCATCGGTGAAGCCGCTGCCATCGCGCTCGAGCTCGCGGATATGGCGACAAGCCCGGTGATCCTTCCGGAAAAACTCGACTGCGGTGTGCTGGTCATCGAATACGGGCAGAGCGTATTCCGCGCCACCAACGAACTGCTCGGCGGCGTCTGCCCGGTGCTGCATGCGCCGGATATCGATCGCGCGCTGGCCGTGCTGCAGGAACACGAGATTGCCGTCATTGTCGCCGACATTGGTCACGGCGATCAAAAGTCCCTGACCGCGTTCAAGCTGCTGAAGCAGGACCATGCGGAAATCCTTGCCATTGTGATGACCGAGGCCTCCGACTCGGAACTGGTGATCGACCTGATCAACCAGGCGCAGGTGTTCCGTTTCCTGACCAAACCCCTGAACCTGAAACTGCTGCAGCAGCATGTGCAGGCGGCATTGGCGCGTTACCAGTCGTTCCGCAAATCACCGAAGTTGCTCAAGCAACATCGTGTTGCCGCGGCGCGCGGCGGTGACAGTTCGGTATTGGAAACGCTGCGCAACCGGATTCACTCGATCAAATCCTGGTTCGGCCGCTGAACCGCGCCTACAGCCAGTCTTTGGCTACCAGAAAATCCGTATAAAGGCGTGCTTCGGGCGTTCCCGGTTCCGGGCGCCAGTCGTATCGCCAGTGCACCACCGGCGGCAGCGACATCAATATCGACTCGGTGCGGCCACCGGACTGCAGGCCGAACAATGTTCCGCGATCAAATACCAGGTTGAACTCAACGTAACGTCCTCGGCGGTACGCCTGGAAGTCGCGTTCACGTTCTCCGTACGGCAGATCACGCCGACGCTCAACGATGGGGGCATAGGCCCCCAGGAAATGATCACCGACGCTGCGCGTCAATGCAAAACAGGTGTCGAAGTCCGGCGCACCGAGGTCATCGAAAAAAATGCCGCCGACCCCCCTCGGCTCATTGCGGTGTTTCAGATGAAAGTAGCGGTCACACCAGTCTTTGAAACGCGGGTGATACTCCGCACCAAACGGCGCCAGTGCATCGCGGCAGCTGCGATGGAAATGCGTCGCATCCTCGGCAAAACCGTAGTACGGCGTCAGGTCCATGCCACCGCCGAACCACCACACCGGATCGGCACCCTGTTTTTCGGCGACAAAACAGCGCACGTTCAGGTGCACTGTCGGCACATAAGGGTTGCGCGGATGCAGCACCAGCGACACCCCCATGGCCTGGAATGAACGCCCGGCGAGTTCGGGGCGCAAGGCAGAAGCCGACGGTGGCAGGTTGTCGCCGAACACATGCGAAAAACCGACGCCGCCGCGCTCAAACAGATGGCCACCTTCAATCAAACGGGTAATGCCGCCGCCGCCCTGTGGCCGCTCCCAGGCGTCACGGATAAAGGTGCCACCGTCGAGTGCGGCGAGTTTGTTGACGATACGGTCCTGCAGTCCCGTCAGGTAGGTTTTGACTGCAGCGGTGTCCATGACGGCCGGATACTCTTGGATGAAGACGCTACTTGCGTCCGCTACCGACCGCGCGGTGACCGATATCGCGGCGATGCTGCATGCCGTCGAAACGGATCAGATCGACAATCTCGTAGGCGCTGCGCTGCGCGGTGCGCGTGTTGTGCCCTAACGCGGTTACGCATAACACCCGCCCGCCGCTGGTCACCACATCCTTGCCTGACTGCGCGGTACCGGCATGGAACACGTGGAAATCGTCGCCTTTCGGCGGCAATCCGCTGATCACATCGCCCTTGCGCGGATCGTCGGGATAGTTGGCCGCGGCGAGCACCACGCCGAGCGCCACGCGCGGATCCCATTCGGCTTCGGCGCTATCCAGTTTGCCGTCGATGGCCGCATCCAGCAGCACCGTCAGATCGCTTTTCAGCCGCATCATGATCGGCTGGGTTTCCGGATCGCCCATGCGGCAGTTGAATTCCAGCACTTTTAATTCACCGTTGCTGCCAATCATCAGCCCGGCGTAGAGAAATCCGGTGTACGGAATGCCGTCGGCGGCCATGCCGTTGATCGTCGGCTGGATCACTTCACGCATCACCCGTGCGTGAATTTCCGGCGTCACCACCGGCGCCGGTGAATATGCGCCCATGCCGCCGGTATTCGGTCCCTGATCACCGTCCTTCAAACGTTTGTGATCCTGGCTGCTCGCCAGCGCCAGCGCATGGCGGCCATCCGCCAGCACGATGAAACTCGCTTCTTCACCAATGAGACATTCTTCGATGACCACACGCGCACCGGCGCTGCCCATCCGGTTGCCGACCAGCATCATGTCCACTGCGGCGTGCGCTTCGGTAGCATCCATCGCCACCACCACGCCCTTGCCTGCAGCCAGACCGTCGGCCTTGATCACGATCGGTGCGCCTTCGCGATCAATATAAGCATGTGCTTCGGCGGCATCGGTGAACGTCGCATGTTTCGCCGTCGGGATGCGATGGCGCACCATGAAGTTCTTGGCAAAATCCTTGGAGCTTTCGAGCTGTGCCGCTTTTTGCGTCGGCCCGAAAATGCGCTGGCCGGCGGCGCGAACCGCATCAACCACGCCCGCGGCGAGCGGTGCCTCGGGCCCGACCACCGTCAGTGCAATTTCGTTTTTATCAATAAAATCAACAACTTGCTGATTATCGCCGAGCGCGACATTGATCACCCCGTCCTCGCGCGCGGAGCCGGCATTACCGGGTGCAACAAAGACTTTCGAGACCCGGGGCGACTGCGCGAGTTTCCACGCCAGCGCATGTTCGCGGCCACCGCCGCCGATCACCAGAATTTTCATAAGGTTCGTAAACCGTGCAAGGTGATTAGTCGGTCAAAAACGGTGCAACGTGTGCGTACTTCAAACACCATATACGCATCAATGGCGAAAATGGCGAAAGCCGGTGAACACCATCGTGATGTCTTGTTCATCGGCTGCGGCAATCACTTCCTCGTCGCGCAGACTGCCGCCGGGCTGAATAATGGCTTTCGCGCCGGCCGCTGCAACCACATCGACTCCGTCGCGGAACGGGAAAAACGCATCCGACGCCACCACCGAGCCGGGCAGCGTCAGTCCGGCGTTGCCCGCCTTGATCGACGCCATGCGCGCCGAATCGACGCGGCTCATCTGGCCGGCACCGACGCCGAGGGTCTGACCGTTGCTGCAGAACACGATGGCGTTGGATTTGACGAACTTGGCAACACGCCAGGCAAATAACAGGTCAGCCAGCTGCGCTTCAGTGGGTTTAAGACGGGTGACGATTTTCAGCTGCGACGGTGCAACGTTCAGGCCATCCGGTGTTTGTACCAGCACGCCACCGCCGACCCGTTTGATGTCGAAAGCGTTGGCGCCGGGTGCGAGAGGCACTTCGAGCACGCGGATATTCACCTTCTGCGCGAAAACGGCCAAAGCATCGGCCGCTATTTTCGGTGCGATGATCACTTCGACAAACTGCTTCGAAATCGCCTGCGCTGTCGCCGCATCAAGCGGCCGGTTCACCGCGATGATGCCGCCGAAGGCAGATGTCGGATCGGTAGCAAAAGCCTTGTGGTAGGCGGCGGCGACATCAGTACCGGTCGCAACACCACAGGGATTGGCGTGTTTGATGATGACGCAGGCCGGCGCGTCAAAGGTCTTCACGCATTCCCAGGCTGCATCGGCATCGGCGATGTTGTTGTATGACAGTTCCTTGCCCTGAATCTGGCGATAGGCGGCCAGGCTGCCGGGCGCTGGCGCCAGATCGCGGTAAAACGCCGCACTCTGGTGCGGATTCTCTCCGTAACGCAGGGTCTGCACGCGGTCGAACTGCAGATTGAGGCGGGCCGGAAACGCTTCACGCCGGCCGTCGGGCTGCAGTGCGGTCAGGTAATTGCTGATCGCGCTGTCGTATGCGGCGGTGTGCGAGAACGCCTTGCATGCAAGTCGAAACCGCGTATCCGCGCCGAGCGCACTACTGGCCGCGCCCATTTCCTGCAGCAAGCCGGCGTAATCGGCGGGGTCGGTCACCACTGCGACATGCTGATAGTTCTTGGACGCGCTGCGCACCATCGCCGGGCCGCCGATGTCGATGTTTTCGATCGCATCTTCCAGCGTGCAGTCCGGCTTGGCGATGGTCTGGGTGAACGGGTAAAGGTTGACGCACACCAGATCGATGCCGGCAATCCCCGCTTTTTGCATCGCCGCCACATGTTCGGGAAGATCACGGCGGCCGAGCAGCCCGGCATGAATGCGCGGATGCAGCGTTTTCACGCGACCGTCGAGCATTTCAGGAAAGCCGGTGTAGTCGGCGACTTCGGTCACCTGCAGTCCGGCTTCGCGCAGCAGCTTGGCGGTACCGCCGGTGGACAGCAGTACCACGCCGAAACCGGCAAGACCGCGCGCGAATTCAACAACGCCCGCCTTGTCGGACACGCTGATTAACGCCTGTTTGATAATAGTCATGGCTGGGGACGGAAAGCAGGACCGATGTTGCCGCGGCCGTAAAACCTCGCTAGAACTTGATGTTGTAGGTCTTTATTTTTTTGCGCAGCGTGTTGCGGTTGATGCCGAGCATCGCCGCCGCGTGCGACTGATTGCCGCGCACCTTGTGCAGCACCGACTCCAGCAGCGGCTTTTCGACGCTGCCGATCACCATATCGTAAACGCCGCTGGCCTTTTCACCGTCAAGATCACGGAAGTAGCCGTCGATCGCCCGGCGTACGACACGGGCCATTTCTGTTTCATTCATCATGCTGCCAGTTCCTCCTCCACATACGTCAGGCGTTCGCCCTGACCCGACAGTTCAGCAAAAAATGCATTGACCGCCGCCATCTGCTCGGCACAGGTCTGCAACTGGTTCATGCCGTGGCGGAATGCCGCCGAACCAGCGAGACCCTTGGTGTACCAGGAGATGTGCTTGCGCGCGACGCGCACCCCGGTGTATTCGCCGTAAAACGCATACAGGTCATGCAGATGCGCCACCAGCACGCGGTGGATTTCTGCGACTGCGGGTGGCGGCAGGTGCGTGCCGGTGGCCAGGAAATGGCTGATCTCGCGGAACATCCACGGCCTGCCCTGCGCGGCGCGACCGATCATCACGGCATCGGCGCCGGTGTATTCCAGTACATGTTTGACGCGTTCCGGCGTGGTGATGTCACCGTTGGCAATCACCGGAATTTTAATTTCGCTTTTCACCGCAGCAATGGTGTCGTATTCGGCTTCGCCGCTGTAACCGCAGGCGCGGGTGCGGCCATGAATGGCCAGCGCCTGGATGCCGGCGCTCTCCGCGATGCGCGCGACGATGATGGCATTGCGGTGATCGCGGTCCCAGCCGGTGCGGATTTTCAACGTCACCGGCACGTCAACAGCACCGACCACGGCTTTGAGGATACGCGCGACCAGCGGCTCATCCTTCAGCAGCGCTGAACCCGCCATCACGTTGCACACCTTTTTCGCTGGGCAGCCCATGTTGATGTCGATGATCTGCGCGCCCTGGTCGACGTTGTAACGCGCGGCGTCGGCGAGCATCTGCGGATCAGCGCCGGCGATCTGCACCGAGATCGGATCGACCTCGCCCTCATGATTGGCGCGGCGCAGCGTTTTTGCCGAACCCCAGAGCAATGAATTGCTCGCCACCATCTCGGACACCGCCATACCCGCGCCCATCAGCTTGCACAACTGGCGGAACGGCCGGTCCGTCACGCCGGCCATCGGCGCGACGATCAGATTATTTTTCAGTTGATAAGGGCCGATGCGCACCGAGCTTGTTCTTTGTATGGGTGTACGGGGAAAGGGCGCAATTGTAATCACACTGGCCCGGCATGCAAAGAAGAAATTGCCTATTTTTTGGGCAGGCGTGTTCTTTGCACCACGATGCTGCACAGCCGGATAAATCCGCATTGAATCCGTGCAGTTACTGCGTAATGCTGGAACAGAACCTGCAGTGCATGCGGCAAATTGCGGACGGGAAACGATACTGGATGCGCCGATCAGCCTCTTGAACCGAAAGTCATGCGGCGCACAAGGAAATTTTTCAGCGGCGGAACGCAGCCGAGCAACGTCAGGCCCAGACCACGGGCGATGCGCAATGGTGGCAGGTCATTGGAAAACAGCTGCACCAGCGCGTGGGTGATGCCTATGCCGCCGCCGCGATCGACATCGCGTCGCGCGTAATAAGCTTTTAGCCAGTCCGCGGATCCCGGTGCTGTAGCGTCATTCACCGCGTGTCCGGCAAGCTCCCAGGCATCACGCAAGCCCAGATTGAAGCCCTGCCCGGCCACCGGATGCAGCGTCTGCGCGGCATTGCCGATCAACACCGTGTGAGCGGGCGCTGTCCGGGGTGCGCGGCGCAGACGCAGGGGATAACTGGCGCGTCCGCTGACTGCGGTGAAGTCCCCGACACGACTGCCAATTTCGGTGCGCAACTCGGCGAGAAACTGTTGTGCATCGAGTTCGCACAGCAACTGCGCATGTTGGGGCGACGTAGTCCATACCAGTGCCCACCCAGTGCCATCCGGCAGCAGCGCCAGCGGACCATGCGGCGTAAAACGTTCGTAGGCGGTGTTGTTGTGCGTGCGCTTACTTTCTATGCGCGCGGTCACTGCGCTCTGCTGGTAATCCACGATATCGGCATCCGCAACGCCGCCGCCATCGGCGACGACCACCAGTGAAGCTGTCAACGTGCGTGGAACGCCTTCGATTTCGTAATCCACTTGCGCAGAATCACCACCATGCCACGCGGTAACCCGGGCGCCCAGACGGCAGTCAGCGGCCGAAGCCGCCGTCGCACGCGCGAGTTCCCGGGCGAGCGCCGCGTAATCGATCACATAGCCCAGCTCCGGCAACCCGGCCTCAGCAGCTTCAAGAGCGGTGCGGCCGAAACCACCCTGCTGCGACACATGAATATGGCGGATCGATGTGGCCTTTGCTGACAGCGCCGGCCACACGCCCAGCCGCTCAAGAATCAGCCGCGTGCCGTACGACAAAGCCAGCGGTCGCGCATCAATCGTGGCTGCAGTCCGCGCTTCCAGCAATACCACCCGCCAGCCGGTCGGCTGCAGCGCCAGCGCCAGCGCACTACCCACCGGACCACCGCCGATAATGACAACATCCGCGGTTTCAGTGTTCACCGTAACAGTGTCAGCGAGATCAGCCATCACGGTCACGCATCAGCGCTTCAATATCAGCGACGTTTTTCGGCGCCGCGGCGCTGAGTATTTCGCAGCCGCCGTCGGTCACCAGCGCATCGTCTTCGATGCGGATGCCGATATGGGCGAAGGCTTCGGGCACACCGGGTGCAGGGCGGATATAACAACCGGGCTCGACGGTCAACACCATGCCCGGCTGCAGTTCGCGCCATTCGCCGCCGGTCTTGTATTCACCGGCATCGTGCACATCAAGACCCAGCCAGTGGCCCGTGCGATGCATGTAGAACTGTTTGTAGCTTTCCTGTTCCAGCACGGCATCGAGCGTGCCGGCGAGCAGTTTCAGGTCGATGAAGCCTTGCGCCAGCACCGCAACCGCCGCGTCATGCGGCGCATTCCAGTGCACGCCGGGCTTGACCGCAGCAATCGCCGCCGCCTGCGCCGCCAGCACCAGTTCATAGACAGCGCGCTGCGGACCGCTGAAACGGCCGTTGACCGGAAAAGTGCGGGTGATGTCGGACGCGTAACCGTCGAGTTCGCAGCCGGCATCGATCAGCAGCAACTCGCCGTCGGCCAAAACCGCATTGTTTTCAACGTAATGTAAAACGCAGGCGTTTGCGCCGCCGGCAACGATGGGGGTGTAAGCCGGGGCTTGGGCGCCGCAGCGCCGGAATTCGTGCTGCAGCACGGCTTCGACTGCATATTCGGCAACGCCGGGACGCGCCGCCTGCATCGCCAGTCGGTGGGCGGCGGCGGAAATATCTCCGGCGCGGCGCATCAGCGCCACTTCATGACCATCCTTGATCAGCCGCATCTCGTCGAGCAGCACGCGCACATCGCGAAGGTCGCCGGGCGCGGCAACCCCGCTACGCGCTCGGCCGCGAACGACATTGATCCATCCCAGCACGCGACCGTCCCACAGCGGATCACTGCCGAGATGCACCTGGACGGCCGGGCGATCAGCCAGCAGATCGGGCATGCGCGCATCCAGTTCGGTGATGCTGCACGCCTCATCGAAGGCAAAAATTTCACGTGCCGCCCCGGGTCCGTAACGGAAACCGTCCCAGATTTCACGCTCGGCATTTTTATCGCGGCAGAACAGCAGGCTGCGCGGGGTTTCACCACCCACCAGCACCAGCACCGCTTCCGGCTCGCGGAAACCGGTCAGGTAGTAGAAATAGCTGTCGTAACGATAGGGGTAGTGCGCGTCGCGGTTGCGCAGGCATTCCGGCGCGGTCGGCACGATGGCCACGCCGTTGCCCAACCGGGCGGCCAGGCGTGCGCGGCGGCGTGCGTAAACGGAAGCATCAAGCGCGAGGTTCATGCAATGATTATAGCCGTCGCATCGCGCGGCGATGGCGGCCGCGTTAAGACCGCAGTCTCAGCCGCCGCCGCGCGCGGCGCGATCCACAGCCGCCAGGCGTTCCGGCGTGCCGATGTCGTGCCACTGCCCGCAATAATGTTCACCGGTGACATGGCCGGCCGGCATCGCGGCAATCAGCAGATCAGCAAGCCGCGCCTTTGCGCCACGGCGCACGCCGGCGAACAACGCCGGGTGATAAGCACCGATGCCGCTGAACGTCAATCGGCTCGCGGCCTCTGCCTGCACCCTGTCACCTGATAGCCCGAAATCGCCGCGCGGGTGCTGCGGCGGATTGTCGACCAGCACCAGATGCGCGAGCGGCCCCGCTGCCTGCAGCCGCTGTGCCGATCGCACCAGCGCGGTAAAGTCATAGTCGCTATAAACATCAGCATTGACGGCAATAAACGGCGAATCGCCCAGCAGCGGCAGTGCATAAGCAATGCCACCCGCCGTTTCCAATGCCTGGGTTTCCGGTGAATACCTAATGTGCACGCCAAGGGCCCTGCCATCACCCAGGTTCGTGGCAATGGTGTCTCCGAGATGCGCCAGATTGATCACCAATTCACTGATTCCGGCTTGGGATAATGAATAAATAATCATTGCAATCAATGATTTATCATTAATCTTCAATAGAGCCTTGGGCGTATGGTCGGTCAACGGCCGCATCCGCTCGCCGCGTCCTGCCGCCAGAATCATCGCTTTCAAGATACCTGCCTCAGAAGGTGTAACCGACTTGCGGGCTGCGCTGCTCCAGTTCATCGAGCAACTGCAGCAACGGTTTTAGTGCCGCGTATCGCGCGCCGACTGCGCGTGCGTAATGCAAAAAGCGCGGTGTGTCTTCAAGATAGCCGGGTTTACCGTCGCGATAATGGATACGCGCGAATATACCCAGCACCTTCAGGTGGCGCTGCAAGCCCATCCACTCGAGGGCCCGGTAAAACTCGCCGAAATCGGGATCCACCGGTAGCTGCGCGCGTTTCGCCTGTTCCCAGTAGCGCGCTGCCCAGTCGATCACCCGTTGTTCCGGCCAACTCAGATAAGCGTCGCGAAACAATGAGGCCACGTCGTAGGTGATCGGGCCGCATACGGCATCCTGGAAATCGAGCACGCCGGGGTTGGGCTCGGACAGCATCAGATTGCGCGGCATGTAATCGCGATGTACATACACCGCCGGTTGCGCCAGCGCGCTGTCCGCGAGGAGCTGGTTGATGGTGGCCAGGGAATCGCGCTGGGCATCAGTCAACTTGAGACCGAGATGACGACCGACGTACCAATCGGGAAACAGGTCCATTTCACGTTGCAGCAGCGCGCGATCATAGGGCGGCAGCACATTCGGGCGGCTTGCCCGTTGCCAGGTGATCAGCGCGGCAATCGCGTCGCGGAACAGCGCGTCCGCGTTGTCTTCGGTGAGCGCTTTCAGATAGGTGGTGTTGCCGAGGTCGGTCAGCAGCATGAATCCCTGCGCGGTATCGGCAGCCAACACTTCGGGCACATGCACGCCGGCATCGCGCATCAGCTGCGCGACATGGATGAACGGCCGGCTGTCTTCGCGCTCGGGCGGCGCATCCATGGCGATGCGCGTCACCCCATCCAGCGTCACCCGGAAATACCGCCGGAAACTGGCATCCGCCGAAGCTGGCGCGAGTTTAAAGGCCGCGCCGGGCGATTGCGCGGCGATCCACGCACTCAGCGCTTCGCGCCGCAAATCGATTCCGGAGTCAGATGACGGTTTCAATCGTTGCTTCAGAGAGTGAATTGTGAGATTTTAGCACCTCGCCCGACACCCTTTTCCGATGCCCTTTTCCCGAAAAACCCGAATTGCGCTTGCAGTGCTGTGCGCGTTGCCGCTGCTTGCCGGCGCCGATGACGGGCTGACACTCAAGCCGCAGTCGCGATTACTGCCGATCCCCGACACGCCCGAGGAAGTGCCACTGTTCGTCGATGCGGACCGCATCCAGGGCACGCAGGACAAGGAGCTTGAAGCTTTTGGCGATGTGCGCATGCGCAAACGCGGCCAGGCGTTTGCCGCCGACTGGATGCGCCACGACACCCAAAATGACGTGCTCGATGCCAAAGGCAACGTCCGCCTGGAACAAGGCCGCGAGCTGATTGAAGGCAGCGTGCTGCGCTACGAAATGGGCACCGACCGCGGGCATATGGATACGCCGAGTTACATGCTGATGACCTTGCCGGCGACCGGGCCGGCCGGCAGCGTACCGCTGCCGGAAAGCGACGGCCGCGGCACCGCGGAGCGCCTGTTGTTCCGGGGGCCGGGCCAGTACCGGATCGAGTCGGCGAATTACACGACCTGCGAACCCGGCAACGATGCGTGGTTTCTGCGTGCCAAACAACTGGATATTGACCGCAGCCGCGACGTCGGTGTCGCGCGCGACGCCAGTATCGTGTTTTTCGATCAGACGATTTTCTGGACCCCCTACCTGTCGTTCTCGCTGCACGAACAACGCAAGTCGGGGGTACTGACGCCCAGCTATCGCAGTTCGAACACCACCGGCCTTGAATTCACCGTCCCTTACTACCTGAATCTGGCGCCCGACATGGATGCGACGATTTATCCGCGCTACATGACCAAGCGCGGACTGCAACTGGGCGGCGAATTCCGCTACCTCGACCCCCAGTGGCGCGGCGACGCGCGCGCGGAAATACTCTCCGGCGATCAGCAGATCAGCCGCGACCGCTGGGGCTTCTTCTCCAAACACCAGCAGCAATTCAATAACAACACGAACGGCACACTGAACATCAACCGGGTTTCGGACGGCAAATATTTCACCGACCTGTCGACGCAGGTCGCGGTCACTTCGCAAGTCCATCTTTCCAACGACGCCACGGTGAGCCGCGGCGGAACCTGGGGCGACAGCGGTACCTACGGCGTCTCGGCCTATGCCCAGCGTTTCCAGACGCTGCAATCGGACCCGCTGGCGCCGCTGACACCGCCATATAACCGGCAACCCCAGCTCACACTGGTGGCGCAACAGCAAACCGCGAACCGGGGCGACATCGATTTTCTGGGCAATTACACCGCCTTTGACCATGTGTCATTGGTCAACGGACAGCGCGTGGTTGCCTATCCCAGTTACTCTGTACCCATGCAAAACGCGTACGCCCACTTCACGCCCAAGATCGGCGCCCACCTGACGCATTACGCCATCGGCAAAAACAATACTGCAGCCCTGCAGGACACCACGCGCTCGCTGCCCGTGTTCAGCGCAGAAAGCGGCTTGGTATTCGAACGCGAGATGAATGCCCGTGGCCAGCGCGTGCTGCAGACGCTGGAACCCAAGGCCTACTATGTCTATATTCCCTACAAGAATCAGAGTGCGTTGCCGAATTTCGAAAGCGGCCTGCAGGACATCAACTTCGCCACCATTTTTTCCGAAAACCAGTTCAGCGGCCATGACCGCATCAACGACGCCAACCAACTGACCCTCGGCGTCACCTCGCGATTCATCAGCGCCGACTCAGGCATCGAACGCATTCGCGGCGCGCTCGCACAACGTTATTATTTCGAGTCCCAGCGCGTCACCTTGCCTGGTGTTGCGCCTCGTGCCAGCGACAGCAATTCATCGGACCTGCTCGCTGCAGTCAGCGGCAATCTTGCGACCAACTGGACAGCTGATGCCGGATGGCAATACAACACCGATCTGAAGCAAACCCAGAAATTCAACATTTCGGGTCGTTACCAGCCGCAGCAAGGCAAAGTGCTGAATCTGGCTTATCGCGAAACCGCCAATACGTTGCGCCAGACCGATCTTTCTTTGCAATGGCCGATCCAGGCCGGGTGGACCGCCGTCGGCCGTTGGAATTACTCGCTGCGCGACAACCGGGTACTGGAGGCGCTGGCCGGCATTGAATACAACGACCGCTGCTGGTCGCTGCGCATCGCTGCACACCGATTCGCCACGACCACCAGCGATGCCAGCACATCAATTTTCATCCAGCTGGAATTAACCGGCGTGTCCCGCATCGGCAGTAACCCGCTGGAAGTGCTTAAGCGTAATATTGGCGGTTACAAACAGTTCGATCCACGCTCACCCTCGCCCGTCGAATACAATGTACCCGGACTTTTCTGACCGATGCGCCGGACAGAACGGGCCGCACCCGAAACTCTGGAAATAACATGCGCTTCCAAATTTTTTCACGACTGCCCTCCCGACTGATCATTGGCGGCTTGCTGCTGCTGGTAGCTGCAATCGCGCAAGCCCAGCAGACCAAACCAAACGCAATCGTCGTCATTGACCGCATCATTGCGGTCGTCAATGACGAAGTGATTACCGAGCGCGAACTGGCGGCGCGGGTCGATTTCGCGCTGCGCCAGCTGGCTCAGCAGGGTACGCAGCCGCCGCCCCGCCAGATACTTGAGCGGCAGCTGCTGGAGCGGGTCATCAATGACCGCGTGCAGATGCAGCATGCGCGGGATACGGGAACGCGGGTCGATGATGCGGAGCTCGACCGGGCCATGGTGCGTATTGCCGAACAGAACAAGATGACCGTAGCGGAGCTGCGGGTCACGCTGGTTAAAGACAACGTTCCTTTCGACAAATTCCGTGAAGACATCCGCAGTGAAATCACCTTGTCGCGGCTGCGCGAACGCGAGGTCGCTCAGAAAATCGTGGTGACCGAATCCGAAATTGATAATTTCATTCAGAGCCAGCTGACTCAGCCCGCACGCGACGAATTCAACGTGTCGCATATTCTGGTTGCGGTTCCTGAAAAAGCCTCGCCGGAGCAGTTGCAGGCGCGTCGTGAGCGTGCCGAACAGGCGCTGGCGCAAATTAAAGGGGGCGCCGATTTCCGGCAGGTCGCTGCAGCCTTCTCCGACGGCCCGGAAGCCCTGCAGGGCGGACTGATCGGCTGGCGTGAAACCAGCCGGCTACCGTCGTTGTTTCTGGACGCGTTGCGGCCGTTGCAAGCCGGCCAACTAAGCGAGTTGCTGCGCAGCCCCAACGGGTTTCACATCCTGCGTCTGAACGAGCGACGGGGGGGTGCTGCACCGATTGTCGTGCAGCAGACCCGCGCACGGCACATCCTGGTCAAGACCAACGAGCTGGTTTCGGAAACCGAAGCGCGCAATCGCGTGCTGGCGTTGAAGGATCGCCTCGACAACAAGGTGGATTTTGCCGAGCTGGCGCGCGCACGCTCCGAAGACACCAGCGCATCACGCGGCGGCGACCTGAACTGGCTGTCACCGGGCGACACCGTTCCCGAGTTCGAACAGGCCATGGACGCACTGAAACCAGGCGAGATCAGCGGACCGGTGCGCAGTCCTTTCGGCTGGCACCTGATCCAGGTCATGGAGCGGCGCAACCAGGACATGACCCAGGAAGGTCAGCGGATGAACGCGCGCCAGACGTTGCGTGAGCGCAAAACTGACGAGGCTTACCAGGAATGGGTGCGTCAGTTGCGTGACCGTGCTTACGTCGAGCAGCGGCTGGAAAACCGCAGCTGACCGGCCAGAGCCGAATTCGATCCCGGCTCATCATGACCGTCGTACCCGACACCCCGCTCATTGCCGTCACCGGCGGCGAACCCGCCGGCATCGGCCCTGACCTGTGCGCGATGATCAGTGGCCACGCGTTTGCCGCGCGCATTGTGGTCATCGCGGATGAAACACTGCTGCTTACCCGGGCACGCAAACTGGGACCTGCCGGAACACCGCCGCGTTTTACCGGTCGGGATACCACGCAGGCGTTCTCGGTGCTGCATGTGCCCCTCAACAAACAGGCTGCCGCCGGACGCCTCGACCCCGCCAACAGCCACTACGTGCTGCGTACGCTCGAAATCGCCACCGACGGCTGCCGCGACGGTCTGTTTGATGCCATGGCAACGGCACCGGTACACAAGGGAATCATTAACGACGCCGGCATCCCCTTCACCGGGCACACCGAATTCCTGCAGGAACGATTGCAGGTGCCGCAGGTGGTGATGATGCTTGCCGGCGGCGGCATGCGTGTCGCGCTGGCCACAACCCACCTGCCGCTGCATGAAGTCGCCGCCGCGATCACCCCGGAGAGTCTTGAACGCACGTTGCGCGTACTGCGCAGCGACCTGGTGCGGCGCTTCGCGATTCCCCAGCCCAGAATCATTGTCGCCGGTCTCAACCCGCATGCCGGTGAATCCGGGCATCTCGGCCGCGAGGAGATTGAAGTCATCACGCCTGTGCTGGAAAAACTGCGCAGCGAGGGATACCACCTGATCGGCCCGCTGCCCGCTGATACGCTGTTCCAGCCCGAACGTCTCAAGCACTGCGACTGCGTGCTGGCGATGTACCACGATCAGGGACTGCCCGTACTCAAGTATGCAAGCTTCGGCAGTGGCATCAACATCACGCTGGGCCTGCCGGTCATCCGCACCTCGGTGGATCACGGCACGGCGCTTGAACTCGCCGGCACCGGCAAAGCAAAACCTGAAAGCCTGATTGCCGCCATCGAACTGGCTGCCGAACTGGCCGTCCGCAGCAAACGCGCGGCGTGACCATGCGTTCCGCGAGCGGACACATCCCGCGCAAGCGGTTTGGCCAGAACTTTCTGATCGATGACGGCATCATTGCCGGCATCCTCTCGGTGATCATGCCGCGGCGGGACGACAACCTGGTTGAAATCGGCCCCGGGCTGGGTGCTCTGACCGATCCGCTGCTCGCCCGGCTGGACCGCCTGCAGGTAATCGAAATCGACCGCGACCTGATTGCCCGGCTGCGCGGGTTGTATCCACCGGAACGCCTGCTCATCCATCAAGGCGATGTGCTCGAATTCGATTTTGCGGCGCTGGGAGCCGACCTGCGTGTTGTCGGCAATCTGCCCTACAACATCTCTACGCCGCTGCTGTTCCGTTTTGCCGCGTATGCGTCGCAAATCCGCGACGTACATGTGATGCTGCAGCGGGAAGTGGTCGAACGCATGGTCGCCGCTCCCGGGGATTCGGAGTTCAGCCGGCTGTCGGTGATGTTGCAGTACCGGTTCGACATGGAAAAACTGATCGACGTGCCGGCCGACTCGTTTGATCCCGCGCCCAAGGTCGAATCCGCGGTGGTCCGGCTGACACCGATGCTTCCGCTGCCGAATCCGGCGCGCAATGAAACGCAGTTTGCCGAGGTGGTCAGCCGTGCGTTCTCGCAACGTCGAAAGACCTTGCGCAACACCTTGAAAGGCCTGGTGTCGGCAGAACAGCTGGCCGCGCTCGGCATCAATGGCGGGGCCCGGGCACAGGAGCTGTCGGTGGCGGATTTTGTGCGGATTGCCGATGCGGTAACCGCGCCGGCCTAGCTTGCCGCCTTGCGCTGCACGAATTCGATCTTGTAACCGTCGGGGTCTTCAACGAAAGCGATCACCGTACTGCCGTGTTTCATCGGCCCCGGTTCACGGACGACCTTGCCACCGCGCTTTTTGACTTCGTCGCAAGCCTTGCAGGCATCCTCTACTTCGACGGCAACATGGCCGAAGCCGCTGCCCATGTCATACGATTGGGTGTCCCAGTTGTGCGTCAGCTCAAGCACTGCTGCGCGCGACTCGTCGTCATAACCGACAAAGGCATTGGTAAAACGACCGCCGGGATAATCGCTTTTGCGCAGCAGGCGCATGCCCAGCACCTGAGTGTAGAAATCAATCGACCGTTGCAGGTCGCCGACGCGAATCATGGTATGCAGCAGTCTCATGCGCACAAGTCTCCTGTCAGATCTGCACCATCTCAAAGTCTTCCTTGCGGGCGCCGCACTCTGGACAAGTCCAGTTCATCGGCACGTCTTCCCATTTGGTGCCCGCCGGGATGCCTTCGTCAGGAGCACCTGCGGCCTCGTCGTAGATGAAGCCGCAAATCAAGCACATGTATTTCTTGTACTGCCCGGTATCGGTGGTCATCAGCGTTTTCTGAGTTAAATGTAAGCTACAATTCATCGGCAGGAACTTCGTCGCCGGCACTTCGTCATCTACCCTGACATTTTAGCCCATCCCCACTTCGGGCCCAACCTCGCGCATGACTGATTCCCCGCCTATTGTCATGGTGTTTGCAGCCACCGATCCGACCGGAGGCGCCGGGCTGCAAGCTGACATCATGACGCTCGCCAGCATGGGCTGCCATCCGGTTTCCGTAGTCACCGCAATCACCGTGCAGGACACCATGGGCGTCGATGGCATGTTGCCGATCGACGGCGAATGGGTTGCCGACCAGGCCCGCTGCATCCTTGAGGACATGCCGGTTGCCGCATTCAAGATCGGTGTGCTCGGCAGTCTGGAAGCTGTTGCTGCGGTCGCCGAAGTGGTTTCCGATTACCCCGAAATCCCGCTGATCCTCGATCCGGTGCTGGCCTCGGGACGCGGCGACGAACTCGCGTCCGAGGACATGCTCACCGCTATTCGCGAACTGCTGATTCCGCAAACCACCATCATCACGCCGAACAGTATCGAAGCGCGCCGCCTGGCCGCAGACGATGCGGAAGAGGGCGATGACAATCCCGATCTCGCGGAATGCGCGCAACGCATTCTCGCTTCGGGTTGCGAATACGTGCTGATCACCGGCACCCACGAAAACACCGGCGAAGTCATCAACACCCTGTACAACAGCGACGGCGTGGTGCGCAGCGATTCATGGCCGCGTCTGACCGGCAGTTACCACGGTTCCGGCTGCACGCTGGCCTCCGCGCTGGCAGCAACCATCGCCAACGGCGTAGACATGCAGGAAGCGGTGCGTGATGCCCAGGAATACACCTGGCAATCGCTGAAACTGGCGTTTCGCCCGGGTATGGGTCAGCACATCCCCGACCGCCTGTTCTGGGCGCGCGAAGAGGAAACCGAGCCCGGCGCGCCCGGAGGCGACGGCGATCCGCAGGCGTGAACGCGAAAATCGCAGGGTTATACGCGATCACGCCGGATCTCGCTGATACCGACGATCTGCTTTATCGCGTGCGCGCGGCACTCGCCGGCGGTGCCCGTGTCCTGCAATACCGCAACAAGTCCGCATCCACACAGTTGCGTCTGACCCAGGCCCGTGCGCTGCAATCACTCTGTACCGCGCGCGGCGTCCCGCTGATCATCAACGATCATCTTGATCTCGCTCTCGCGGTGGATGCAGCCGGTCTGCATCTCGGCGGCGAGGATGGTGATATTGCTGCAGCGCGCGCGCGTATCGGTCCGGACAAACTGCTCGGTGCGTCCTGTTACGATCGCCTGGACCTCGCGGATGAGGCGCTGGCCGCTGGCGCCGATCATGTCGCCTTCGGCAGTTTTTTCGCTTCCGGCGTCAAACCGGAAGCGGTGCGTCCGCCCCTTGAGCTGATCGGTCGCGCCAGACGACGCTTTGCAGTGCCCGTGATCGGCATTGGCGGTATCACCCCGGCCAACGCGCCACAATTAATCGGCGCGGGCATCACTGCTGTCGCCGTCATCTCGGCGGTATTTTCTGCCCCCGACATCGAGGCGGCGGCCCGTGAATTTCAATCCCTGTTCGAATTGCACAGATGAAAAAAAACCAGAAACTGTTCAACCACGCCCAGCTCGCCATTCCCGGCGGCGTCAATTCACCGGTGCGCGCGTTCAAATCGGTCGGCGGCACGCCGCTGTTTTTCCAGCGCGGCAAAGGCCCGCTGGTGTGGGATGTCGACGGCAACAGTTACATCGACTATGTCGGTTCCTGGGGTCCGCTGATCTGCGGCCACGCCCATCCTGACGTGGTGCGGGCCGTGCAGCAGGCCGCCGAGCGCGGCCTGTCGTTCGGTGCACCCACAGAAGTCGAAATCGAGATGGCCGACCTGTTGCGGCAACTGGTGCCATCGCTGGAGCAGGTACGGCTGGTGAGCTCCGGCACTGAGGCGACGATGAGCGCGATCCGTCTGGCGCGCGGATTTACCGGCCGCAGCAAAATCATCAAATTCGAAGGCTGTTATCACGGTCATGCCGACGCGCTGCTGGTGAAGGCCGGTTCGGGCGCGCTGACTTTCGGCCAGCCCTCCTCGGCCGGCGTACCGCCGGAAGTTGCCGCTCACACCCTGGTGCTCGACTACAACAACGAGACGGCGCTGGAACAAACCTTCGCCCGCGTGGGCGAAGAAATCGCTGCGGTCATTGTCGAACCCGTCGCGGGCAACATGAATCTGGTCGCCCCCAAACCCGGATTCCTGGAATTGCTGCGCCGCCTGTGCACCGAACATGGCGCCGTGCTGATTTTTGATGAGGTAATGACCGGCTTCCGTGTCGCCCTCGGCGGCGCACAAGCGCTGTACGGCATCAAGCCCGATATGACCACGCTGGGCAAGGTGATCGGCGGCGGCATGCCGGTCGGCGCCTTCGGCGGTCGCCGCGACATCATGCAGTGCATCGCACCGGTGGGACCGGTGTATCAGGCCGGCACGCTGTCCGGCAATCCGGTGGCGGTTGCTGCCGGACTCGCTACGCTTAAGCTGATCCAGGCTCCAGGGTTTTACGACCGGCTCGCCGCCACCGCCCACCAGTTATGCAGCGGCTTGACCGAAGCCGCACAGGGCCACCGCATCCCGTTCTCCGCGCGCAACATAGGCGGCATGTTCGGACTGTATTTCCGCGAAACGCCGCCGATGAGTTATACCGAAGTCATGCAGTGCGACAAGGACGCGTTCAACCGGTTTTTCCATGCCATGCTCGCCGAGGGCGTCTATCTGGCGCCATCGGCATACGAAGCCGGGTTTGTTTCGGCCGCGCACAGCCCCGTTGAAATCGACCGCACGATCAAGGCTGCAGCGAAAATCTTTGCTGCGTTTTGATGCGCAGCAAAATAAACTATTCAATAAAAACAATAACTTATTAAAACCCTTTTTGCTGCACCTTCCACGGTGGTGCAGCAATCTCAACCAACCTACCTGCCATGGAAAAAATCCGCCTGTCCAAACTGATGTCGGAACAGGGCCTGTGCTCCCGGCGCGAGGCGGACAGCTATATCGAACGCGGCTGGGTGCTGGTCGATGACATTCCGGTCACTGAACTGGGCACCCGCATCCTGCCCACCCAGACCATCACGCTGACCGCCGCCGCACGCGAAAAACAGCAGTCACGGGTCACCCTGCTGCTGCACAAACCCATCGGCTATGTTTCCGGGCAGGCGGAAAACAACTACAAGCCGGCGAGCACCCTGGTCACCGCGGAAAACCACTACACCGGCGACCGCAGCAAATTGCGCTTCGGACCTCAGCATTTGCGCGGACTGGCACCGGCCGGTCGTCTCGACATCGATTCCACCGGCCTGCTGATCCTGACCCAGGACGGCCGCATTGCCAAACAGCTGATCGGCGAAAACTCGCGCATCGAAAAGGAATATCTGGTGCGGGTCACCGGCAAGCTGACCAAAGACGGGCTGGCCCAGCTGCAGCATGGCCTTTCACTGGACGGCGAAGCGCTGCGTCCGGCCCAAGTGTCGTGGCAAAACCAGGACCAGTTGCGCTTTGTGCTGCGCCAGGGCAAAAAGCGCCAGATCCGCCGCATGTGTGAATTGGTGGGCCTCGCTGTCACCGGCCTGAAGCGCGTGCGCATCGGCAAGGTGATGCTCGGTGATCTGCCAGTCGGGCAGTGGCGCTATTTGCGCGACGACGAGCAGTTCTAAAGCGGGGTTAGCTCGCCGATGCCGGACGTTTTGCGGCAGGTTTGGGCGTAGAGGGCCGAGCGCTGCTGACACGCCGTTTTGCCGGCAGTTTGGCGGCCTCGGCAACCGCAGTATTGCCGGCGGCCTGGGCATCCTCTCCGGCCATGACCGACAGCCGGGTCAACTCTTCCTGCAGCGCCTTGGATCCGCTGATCATAGTGATGCGCTCCCGGCGCGCCGCTTCCGTCGGCAGTTTGTGCAGGCCCGTCAGGTAAAACAACAGGTCCTCGGTCGTGTGATAAATATCGCCGCCGATCCGGGTGAAATCCTTGGGCACCTGCGGATAGGCCGGTGTTTTCCCCGGGAACAATACCTGCATCACAAAGCCCATGCAGCTCAAGCAAATTTCGCGGGATTCGCCGTTCAGAAAACAGTACGGCGTATTGTTGTCGACCCAGTAAGCGATCCGGAAATCCAGTACGTTGCGCAAGGTCCGCATCGCCGAATCCGAAGTAAACGGGCGCAACCCGTAAAGATGCTGCACCCGAAAAATCTTGCCACGAGCATTTACCTCGCCGTTCGCGATAAACGAACGGACCTGCACGCCCAGTTCCGGAAACGACCAGGCAATGCGCTGATCAGCAAGTTCGACTCCGACCTGAATTTCTTCTTCGCCATCCGGTGCGGTAATCACCCAGTAATGGATATAGCCGGCCTGGTCGGGCCCAGGAGCGGCAACCACATGCAAGGCCCTTACGGGTTCCACTGCACGGGGGGGGTCGGGCCGCAGTTTGGCACGCGGCGGATTGACGATGGCCAGAACATGGGGCGACAGTGCGGCAACATCGACACGCGGCATCGAGCAGGCCGGGGTCATCGAAAACGCCAAGGCCGCACCGAATGCGCTGTGCTGTATGAAACGCCAGGAAATCAAAAAATCTTGCTGAAAGTCGGCACTAAACATTTGCCGACTTTAACGCGCGCAAGCTTACAGACGCTTACTGCCAGAGCTTTTTTACAAATTGTCGTCTAATGGTGACTATTTAGCAGTTCCGGCAGGTCCGCCACGCTTTCAATCAAATAGGTGTGGCGTTGCTGCTGCATCTGGTCGCGTTTATGCGCACCGGATAACACGCCAATATTGAGTGCAACACCGGCGTTGTGACCTGCCTGCAAATCAAGAACGGTGTCGCCAACGTTGGCCACGCGGCTCACATCGGCAACTCCGGTCGCTTCCATGCAATGAAAAATCATATACGGCGCGGGACGCCCCTGCGCCACCTCGTCGCCGCAGACCACGGCATCGACCACACCCTCATGCCAGCGCAGCGCATCGAGCAGCAGGCGCGTGGTCTCACGGTCAAATCCGGTATTAAGTGCCACCCGTACACCACGTTGCCGCAACATATCGATCATTTCACGCGCACCCGGTACGGGCTCGACGGTCCCGTTAAACTCTTGCGCCAGATGCTCCACAAAAGTGGCATAAACCCGCTCGGCCAACGACGCACGATCTGCACCGTCCGGAATCAGATTTAGAATTGCCAGTCGCTTGGAGGCCCCGCGGAGACTGTTGATTGCCTGTGGCGTGACGGCGATTCCGTGCGCCGCCAGCGCGGATTTAAATGCCTGCGGAACCTGTCCGGCATCGCGCACTGTCGTGCCGGCCATGTCGCAGACCACCAGTTCAATTTTTTCTTTCAACCCATAATCCCTAAAAAACTTAAAGCAGTTCGATACCAAAACGTCGCAACACCAGCGCAAACAGGCCGAAACAAACCACGGTAATTATTACGCATGCCAGCAACGCCGGCCAAAATCCGATACGCGGCAACAGCACCGGAAATGCAAGGAACATCGGCAGCGTCGGAATCACATACCAGAACGTGTACCAGGCATGGTTGGCGATTTTCTCAGCCGGTTGATTCTCGACATAAAGCCAGATCAGCGCCAGCACCGTGACCATTGGCAGCGCAGCGATCAAGCCGCCGAGCCTGTCGCTGCGTTTGGCCAGTTCGGATACCAGCACAACGACAGCGGCGGTGAGCAAATACTTGGTGAATAACCACGCCATGATGCCTCCCCGGGACTTGCGACTACGCCCCTTCAACCTTCGATTTTTTTCTTCAGCTTCGCCTGATACTTGTCGAGATCGACGATAAAGCGGTCATGTTCGGCCTCGCCGACCTGTTCGATATCGTCGAAAACCCTGATCTTGAAACTCAGCCGGCGACGGTCGATGCCGGTCAATTCGACTTCGGCGCGCACACGCTTGCCCATCGGCGTCGGCCCCAGGTGGCGGATGGTGACCACTATACCAACCTGGCCCTGTCCCGGCTTCAGGTGCGACGCAATCAGTTGCCCTGCCGCGCTTTCGCAGAACTGCACCATCGACGGCGTTGAAAACACCTTGTAGTCACCACGCTGCGTGGTCATCGCTTCCGTCACTTCGCGCTCGACAGTGAGGGTCATGCCGGCCTGCAGGGTATCCATGGACTTGTCCGCTGTTATTGAGCATTTCCAAAAACATGACCGCCTCGTCAGAGGCATGTTTTTGTCATTATTTACGAATCTGTCAATCCTTGTGAACCGCGGGCATTGTAGCCGACGCGGCAGGCGCAAAAAAACCGCCCCGCGAGGGGCGGTTGCGCTTGATCAGCCGCGGGATTTATTTTGCTTTCTGGCGATCGTGTTTCTGGCGATGAATGCGCTGACTCTCATTGTTCTGCGCATGATGGATTTTCGCGCGCTCTTTTTTGGTCACCGTGCCGTCGGCTTTCGCCTTGTCTTCCATTTTGTTGATCCCGGCCTGATGACGCTCCAGACGGGCGGCTTCGCGCTTGTTCAGTTCACCCGACTGCACACCTTGGTCGATGCGCTTTTGCTGGACTTCCTGGCGCTTGTCGATGCCGGGGGTGGCCGCGGGATCCTTGGCCTGCGCATATGAAAGCGCAGGCACGGCGGCAATGACGGCAGCAGCTGTGATGGCCTTGATGTTCATATTAGATCTCCCTAGATGAATGGTGGGGCAATTCCCACCCGTAGACTAACGCTTGGCTCTGCCTGAAATCGACCGCATTCCGGTAACAATGTGTAAGGCTTTGTAAGCGGGGGGGCTTACCAGCGCAGGCCAGCCGCCGCGATCAGCAGCGCCAGCGCTTCTAACTTCTATTTCTCGGGATAGGAATCGAAGGCAATGGCATCGGCATCGCAGCCCAGCGCCCTAGCCATGGTGTTCAGAGTGTCTTCGGTCAACGCGACAACCTTGTACTCGGCGTCTATGCCCTTTGCAGCAATGAAAGCTTTGGCCTTGGCGTCGGAAGTCCAGGTCACGACCAATGCGGGTTTGTCATCTCCGGTGCTACGACTCACGGGAAAACCATCGGATTTGCTGACGACTGCAAACATGTTCAGTCTCCTCTCCAGCAAGCTCCCCGCAGGGAATATCCCGCAGCGAACGACAGCGGTTGATGTCATCTTAATGGCCAGGGTGCAAGGTCGCAAGCCAGACGAACACGCAGTGGGACCAGCCGCGCGCGGGCGGCCCCATGTCCGGATCAGCCGTCGCGCTTCAGCACGGCTTCAATGTCTTCAACCGGAACTTTGATATTCAGGCCGGCACGTTCCTGCTGCAGGATCAGGAACGAACGGGAATCGCGTTTCTCCCAGCCGCGGTTGAGTGCATCGGTCATTTCGGCATAGGTAAGGTTGGCCAACCGCATCGGCACGCCAATCTCGCGCGCGAGTTCGGTCGCCAGCGTGACGTCCTTGTGCGCCAGCGCCAGCGCGAACGCCGGCGGATCAAACTTGCCCTGCAGGAACTGGTCGCCCATGCGGTCGAACGAACGCTTGCGTCCCAGCGCACCCTGGCGGATGGCCGCCCACAGCGGCAACGGTTCGACCCCGGCCTTGACGCCCATCGTGAACAATTCAGCCAACGCCAGCTGCATCGCGTAGCCGGCGCAGTTGTGTACCAATTTGGCCACCGAACCGGCGCCGATGGCACCGATGTAGATGACCTGGTCCCCCACCGCATCCAGCACCTTGCGGCAACGCTCGAATTCGGCCTGTTCGCCGCCGACCCACAGCGCCATCTTGCCCGACTTGGCGCCGCCGGGGCCGCCGCTCACCGGCGCATCCAGAACAGAAATTTTCTTTTCCGCAAAACGTGCATGCAGTTCGCGCACCACCGTCGGCGAATTGGTCGACAGGTCAAACCACACCGTGCCCGGTCGCATGGTCTTGATCAGGCCTTCCGCCACCGCCTTGACTTCTTTCGGTCCGGGCAAAGAAGTCAGCACAACATCGACATCACCACCGACATCTTCGACAGTATCCGCCCATTTCGCGCCGCCCTTGATGTGCGGCGCCGCCGCCTCCCGGCGCATGTCGTGCACCGTCAGTGCAAAGCCGCCCTTCATCGCATTCAATGCGATCGAAGCGCCCATCGTCCCCAGTCCTATGAATCCCACGCGCATGTTCCGCCCTTTCTTGTTCCGTTGCCAAATTTAAATGCAAACAAAAATCCGCTAATCCGCCTTGATGCCCGCCGCGGCCACCACGCGCTCCCACTTGGCGATCTCGGCATGAATGTGTTTCTGGAATTGTTGCGGCGTCGATGCGATGGGTTCGACCCCGTCCTTCTGGAAGCGCTCGGTCAATTCCGGCATACGCAGCGCGGCAACGATGCTGCGATTGAGTTTTTCAAGAACCGGCTTGCGGATCGCGACCGGCGCCAGTACGCCATACCAGTTGGTCACCTCGTAGCCGGCAATGCCGGTTTCGGCAATCGACGGCAGATCGGGCATTGCCGGCGAACGCTGCGGGCTGGTCACCGCCAACGGGCGCAGACGGCCCGGTTTGATGTGCGGCACCGATTCCAGCGGCGTCGCAAACACCATGCTGATCTGCCCGCCGAGCACGTCCGCCAGCGCCGGCCCGCCGCCCTTGTAGGCAACGTGCAGCAAATGGGTGCCGGTCAGCGTCGCCAGCAGCGCGCCTGACAGATGCTGCAGGCTGCCCTGTCCGGCCGAGCCGTAAGTCAGACCGCCCGGTTTGGTTTTGGCCAGCGCAATCAGTTCCGGTATGGATTTCGCTGCCACCGATGGATGCAACACCAGCACATACGACTGCTGCGTCATCTGTGTCACCGGCGCGAAATCCTTGATCAGGTCATAAGGCAGTCGACCGTGATGGGTCGCCCGCCGCGCAGTATGCGTGCCGCTGATCATGATGATGGTGTAACCGTCCGGCTGGGCACGCGCTACGGTCTCCAGCGCGATGGCACCGGTGCCGCCGGGACGGTTATCGACCACCACCGACTGGCCCCATGCCGCGTTCAATTTCTGCGACACCGCGCGCACCGTAATGTCGCCACCGCCGCCCGCGGCCAGCGGGATCATGAATCGAACCGGCCGTGAAGGAAATTCCTGTGCGTTGGCGGCCGGCACCAGCAACACCGCCAGCAACGCGGTGACGGGAAATCCACGTCGCCATGAACGGGCGCGGGCATCTCCAACGGCTAGCGGTGTGTTCATGCAACCTCCTCCAAAAAACGGGTTTATTGCATCGCTGGATACGACGCTTACGAACGGCTTTTGTTATTTCGCCTGATTCTTGAGAGTGCGGGCTTAAGCGTCAAGCCATGGACCGTACTATGAGAAGCCGTCGTGGCTTTTACTACAGCATCATCGATAAATTTTGTTGAACCCGGCGACGCTGAAGCCGTTCATCCGCTGCTGGCCCACGAAAATGACCGGGATCATTTTCCCGCCAAAACTCTTGTAGGCACGCCGGGCCTCCTCGTTCTTCTCAATGTCGTATTCGACGTAAGGGATGCCCTGCTCGCGAAAATAATTACGCGCCTGCTGGCAGTACGGGCACCAGCTGGTCGCATACATGACCACTTGTTTTGACGGGGCGGCCTGTGCCAGCAGTATGAATTGCTGTGCGGCGGGATTGGCCCAGGCGTGTCCACCGGGCAACACAACGCAAAGGACAAGGATGCGCATCAGCAAGGTCAACATGTTCAGCTCCCGCACTCTTTCACAAAACATGGATTCCGCCCGCAAAAATGTAATTCAGCGCTTGCTGGAAAAAATAAAATTATTCAATAAAACAGATACTTATTTTTCCATCTACCAAGCTGCTTGTAATGCTCCCAGCAACGCATCGCGTTCACGCAGAAATTCGCGCCGGGGATCGGCGTTGAAATTCTTCAGCGAGTTCTCGAGCACAGTTTCAAGACTGTCGCGGGGAATATCCAGTTCGTGCAGACGAATCGGCATGCCCGCCTGTTTGAAAGCGAGTTCCACCGCTTCTGCCGCGCGTTCATGCGACGGACGAGCGTCGGTCACACCAAAAGCCTCCGCAATCAATGCCATCGCCTGCGGGTCGCGCGCGCCGAAATGACGAATCATCGTTGCGGTGAGCGCAGAGTTCGCCTCGCCCTGGCCGACATGGGCATGCAGATTGAACAGTGCGGTCGCCAGCGCATAAACCACGCGCGCCGGCCAGTGTTTTTCAGTGAGCAACCCGCCGTCGTCGGCGTCGCGGTTCTGTAAAAAAGCCGCAGCGCACATTTCGACTCGTGCACCGGCGTCCAACGGATCACTCATGCGGGGGAGCGCGCCACGCGCAAGACGAAACGCCTGCAGCCGATCGCCCTCGGACAGCGGCGCCATGCGCGGCGCGCCGAGATTCATCAATGACCGCCAGAACACCGAGGTGCCGGTGGTCCGTGCCAGCGATACCGGCGCGGTGAGCAGCGCCTCTTCGTCCCAGAACACCGCGGCGGGCCGGGTTTTCGGATCAAAGAATTCCATGCGATTCGGCCGTGCCGGGTCTTTGACTGCAGAACCGGCGCGGTTCTGCGCCGTGGTTGCCGCCGTCAGCACATTGATGATCGGCAGTTTCGGCGCCAGCAGTTTGGGGCTGATCGCCGGCGCGTTGTCCGGATACCGGGTAATCAGTTGATCGACCGGTGCTTGTTCCGCGAGCAGAATGGCCACCACGCGCGTGCCCTGAATCACGCTGCCGGAGCCGACGGCAATCAGCAGATCGGCATTCGCCGCCCGGGCAGCGTCCGCCGCAGCCTGCACTGAACCCAGCGTGGTGTCTTTTTCGATCTCGTCATATCGGCCGGTATAGGCCGGACCCAGGATCTTTGCAATGCGATCGACCAGACCGGTTTTGCGTGACACGCTGCGGCCGCTGATCAAAAAAGCTTTTGTCGATTTAAAACGCTTCAGTTCCGCGGGCAGGTTTTCCAATGCGTCCTTGCCGCTGTAGAGCCGCAGCGGATAACCCGTCGCCCGAAACTGATGCTGGTAACTCACGCGCGTGCGGCCTTGAAGCGTTCAAACGTCGCCAGCGCCGCCAGCGGATGTCCGGCATTGGCCATCTCGTCGTACACCGGAACACCGAGCGCCACCGCCTTGTCGCGGAATTCGCGCTTGCGCGCTTCGAGTCCCGGCTCGCCGTCGGAACGCAGCACCAGGATGAAATGCGATTGGCCGGGATATTTTTCCTGTACGCGCATCGCTGCGGCTACCAGATTGTCGAGCACCTCGGGTTTGGTGCGACCGACAAAGGCCGACAGGTTCAAGTGCATTACCAGCGCCTCGGGTTTGCCCTGGCTGTAGATGATGTCGAGGATTTTTTCGGCAACACGGCCGTCATCCTGCTGCAGCGTCCCGACCGGACAATCCACTGGATTGGTAATGCTGGTCCCGGGCGGCAGTTTCATTGCCGCCAGCGCATCAATCGCACTTTGCGCGAACGGCGTAACGTCTAGGCCCAGCCGCGAATAGTAATCGGTGGCCAGTACGCTGGTGCCGCCGCCGTTGCCGAACAACACCACCTTTTGCGTCGGCCGCTGCGGCCTTGGTGTCAGCGACTGAAAAATCAGCAGCGTGTCGATGAACTGGTCCAACGTGTCGACCAGCATGCAGCCGGTCTGCCGTGCCAGTGCCACCCACACACGGTCATCACCGGCCAGCGATCCGGTATGCGAAGCCGCGGCGGCGAGTCCCTGTTGTGTGCGACCACCCTTCAAAATCACCACCGGCTTGGCGGCCTTGGCGTTGCGCAGGATATCGAACAGGCGGCGGCCGTCTTTCGCGGTCTCGATGTACATGCCGATCACCTTGGTCTGTGAATCGGCCAGATAAAACTCCAACAGGTCCGACGGTGTGACATCGGCACAATTGCCAACAGTCACAAGACCGGAGAACTTCACGCCGCGCGACAGGCCGCGGCGGATGATGTCGGTGCCCAAGCCTCCGCTTTGCGACACAATACCGACATGACCGACTTCCTTCGGCCCGATTTCGGCAAAGGTCACGCGACCGCGCGGCGTGTAAATGCCCAGACAGTTCGGCCCCAGCAGGCGCATGCCGCCGGTACGCGCGGCGCTGGCCAGTTCTTCCTGCAGGCCCTTGCCTTCATCGACTTCACCGAAACCGCTGGAAATCACCTGTGCAAACCGCACATGACCCTTGGCTGCGGCCAGCATGCCGGGAATCTGCGCGCCGGAAACGGCGATGTAAGCGTAATCCACCGGCTTCGGGGTATCCGCCAGCGTCTTGTAGGCGGTCAAACCGTCGATCTCGGCCGCCGCGGGATGAATCGGATAAATGTCGCCGCTGAAACCGAACTCGCGGATGCGGCGGATAAATACATTCGGCAACGCATTGCCCTTGGTCGACGCGCCGATAACCGCTACCGTCTTCGGAGCAAACAGGGGCGTGAATTCTTCAATGATGTTCATGTTGATTGATCCAGTCTTCAGCCGAGGATGAACCGCGCATCGACGGCCACGGCCGCGGTGTCGGACACGATCAGCGGATTGATGTCGGCTTCGCTGATGTCGGCGGCATGCTGCATCAATAAGCCGTTTTCACCGCCCACTTTCAGCAACACGTCGATGATCGCGTCCATCGACGCGGGCTTGGTACCCCGGGCGCCTTGCAGAATCGCCGCGCCCTTGAGTTCGGCAATCATCTCCTCGGCATCAATGCGGGTGATCGGACAAAGCCTGAAGGACACGTCTTTCAGAATCTCGACAAAGATGCCGCCCAAACCGACCATCACCAGCGGGCCGAACTGCGGATCGCGCAGTCCGCCGATCACCAGTTCGTGGCCGGCCGGCGCCATTTCTTCAACCAGGAAACCTTCGATGCGCGCGCCCTTGATCTTCGGCGCATTGAGCATGCCCTCGATCTCCGCTTTGACCTCGGCGGCAGAGCGCAAATTGATTTTCACGCCACCTGCATCGCTCTTGTGCAGGATGTCGGGCGACATGACCTTGACCACGACCGGGGTCTGCAGGCCGTTCATCACAGCATCGACATCACCCACCCCTTTGGCCACTCGCGACTGCGGCACCTTGACGCCATGTGCAGCCAGCAATTGTTTGCCCGCGCTCTCATCCAGCGCGTTGCGGCCGGCGCGTTTGGCGGCGGTGACAGGATTGTCTTGTGTTGTATTCATGCCGTTTATACTTTCTTGCCCGTGACTTCACCGATGATGCCGGTGTGTACCCGGCCCGCACGGAATTGTTCGGAGCGCAGGATGTTAAGAACTGCCGGAATATTGTGTTTGAGGCCCTGGATGTCGAATCCGCCCAGCGCTTCAGTCAATTTATCGATTGCGGCTTCGCGTGTTGCCGCGCGAACAATGACCTTGGCAATCATCGGATCGTAATGAGGGGTTACGTCGCGGCCTTCGGCATAACCGGTATCGACGCGGATGCCCTCGCCTTCCGGCGGGCGGAACACTGTCAGCTTGCCCGGCGACGGGAAAAAGTTTTTCGGGTCTTCCGCATAGACGCGCGCCTGGATGGCGTGGCCCTTGATTTCGGGCGTGCCCGGCAGGATATCGACGAGTTTTTCACCGGCCGCCGAACGGATCTGTGCGCGCACCAGATCAACGCCGGTGACTTCTTCGGTGACGCCATGCTCGACCTGCAGCCGGGTGTTCATTTCGAGGAAGTTGAACGAGCCGTCGGCGCCGAGCAGCATTTCAACGGTCCCAATGTTGTCGTAACCCATAGTGCGCATGATGCCGGCGATCTGGTCAGCGACGGCAACGGCTTTGTCGCGCGGAATCAGCGGGCCCGGCGCCTCTTCAATCACTTTCTGGTTGCGGCGCTGGGTCGAGCAGTCGCGCTCGAACAGGTGCATCGCGCTGCCATGCTGGTCGCCAAGAATCTGGAATTCGACATGGCGCGGCCGTTCAATCAATTTCTCAAGATAAACCTCGGTGGTGCCAAAGCCGCGGCTGGCCATTGAGCGCGAACGCTCGACCGCGGTCAGCAGCTCCGCTTCATCCTTGGCCGGCAACATGCCGATGCCGCCACCCCCGCCCGCCGGTTTTACCAGCACCGGGAAGCCGATCTTGCGTGCGGCAGCGATGATCGCATCGTTGTCATCGGGCAGCACATCCGAACCGTGCGACATCGGCATGCCGTATTGCGCGGCAATGTCACGGGCGCGGGTCTTGTGGCCCATCGCATCAATCCACTTCGGTGACGGCCCGATGAAGCGCGAACCGGCATCAATGACCTTCTGCGCAAAGCCGGCATTCTCCGACAAAAAGCCATAACCGGGATGCAGCCCGTCGGCGCCGGACTGGCGCAGCACGTCGATGAGGGTGTCCTGGTTGAGATAGCTCTCGCGCGCGGGCGCGGGACCGATGGCGAAGGTCTGGCTCGCCATTTCCAGATAAGGCGCGTGATGATCGACTTCAGAATACACCGCGACCGAGTGAATTTTCATCGCGTTCAGCGCGCGCAGCACGCGGGCGGCGACGGCGCCGCGATTTGCTACCAATACTTTGTTAAACATCAAATATCCTTTTGCCACAGGGCACAGAGATAACGGCCAGAATTCCGTGTTAAGCGGTTTTGCTGTTTTCTGGGCTCTCTGTGAACTCTGTGGCTAATAACTGTTAATTAATAACTGGTCGGCCAGCTGCGCATCAGGTGCTGTCCCACACCCTTGGTCATGCGCAGCTTGTAGACGTCGAGCATGCGGATCAGGTACTCGCGGGTATCCTGCGGCTTGATCACCGACTGCGTGGCATACACCGCGGCCAGGCCCCAGACATCGGCGCCCTTGCGGATGTCTGCCAGCGCTTCCTCGAATCCGGGTTCGCCGTGGCCGACGCCATGCACGATCTTGGTCGCAAAGTCGGGGCTCATGAAACTGACTTCAGCGGAAGGCCAGGCGCCGACTTCGTCGGAATGGCGGCCGCCGCCCATGCACACGTAAGCCCGACCGTAGCTCTTGCGCACGATCACCGAGATATGCGGCACGCTGACCAGCGTCATCGCGTTCATGAAGTTCATGATCTTGCCCGGCGCACCGGCGCGTTCCGCTTCGGTGCCGATCTGGAAGCCCGGGGTGTCGACCAGCATCACGAAAGGGATGTTGAACGAATCACACATGACGATGAAATCGACGATCTTGCGGCAGGCGTCGGCATCCAGCGCGCCGCCGCGATGCAGCGGGTTGTTGGCGATTATGCCCACCGACTTGCCGCCGAGCCGCGCCAGCGCGGTCACCGCGCTTTTGCCGAAACGGGGTTTCATTTCAAACAGCGAGTCCTTGTCGACGATGCACTTGATGACCCGCTTCATGTCGTACACCTGGGTGCGGCTCTCGGGCAGGATGTCGAACACTTTCGCCATATCCGCGCCGGATCCTGCGGGCACCGGTGCGTCGGCCGGCGCTTCGCGGTGGTGGTTGGGCATGTATGACAGGAATTTCTTGATCTGGTCGAACACCTCTTCTTCGGTGTCGGCGAACTGGTCAATCAGGCCGGTGGTTTCGGCATGCAAACGCCAACCGCCAAGATCTTCGGCGGCGACTTTTTCACCCAACGCCATCGACACCAGGCCCGGGCTGGACACCGCCATGATCGCGCTCTTGTGCATGATCGCAAAATCGGACTGACACATCAGCCAGGTCGATGACCCGAAAGACGGGCCGAAGGCGGCAGCTGCCATCGGGATTTCGCGCATGCGGCGGAATTGCGTGTTGTCGTTGCCGAGCAATAAACCCATGCCGCGCGAACCCATCGCATCCGGCAGACGCGCGCCGGTGGATTCGCCGATCAGCACCAACGGCATGCCACGCTCGGTGGCGGTGCGTTTCATGTGACCGATTTTTTTGCTGTTGGTCGCCGAAGTTGAGGCGCCCTTCACCGTGAAGTCATTGACCACCAGGCACACGTCTCGGCCATCGATACGGCCGAAGCCCGCAAGTTTGCCGTCGGTCTGGGTCTCGTCTTCCTGTGCCGCATAAACACCGGAAGACCCGAACAGGCCCGATTCAATAAACGAGCCTTGGTCCGTTAAATAGTCGATGCGCTGACGTGCATTCCAAATGCCCTTGGCGCTGCGCTTCGCATATTTCTCTTCGCCACCACCGGCCAGCGCCTTGGCGCGGCGGGCTTCGTATTCCTGCAACAATGCTTCGAAAGCCATATTAAATTTCCAATAAAAACAATTAGTTATGAATCAAGGGCGGACGCCGGCGCGATACTTAGGACCCAACTGGCTCGCCAGCCGGCCCTGCATCGCATCGATAAACTGGCACAAATAGGGCCGCGTCTCGCGCGGATCGATCAAGTCTTCGATGGCAAAGGCTTCGGCAGTGCGGAACGGCGATGCAAGTTGTTTCAGTTCCGTTTCGATTTCACGTTCACGTGCCGCGGGGTCCGCCGCGCTTTCGATCTCGCGGCGGTATGCGGCTTTGACACCGCCTTCAACCGGCAGGGAACCCCACTCGCCCGACGGCCAGGCAATCTTGAAATTGAGTCCGGCACGATCGATGAAACCGCCACCGGCGACGCCATAACATTTGCGCACGATCACCGTGAACATCGGCACTTTTACCTGGCCAAGGATGTAGCGCGTGCGCACACCTTCGCGCAGGATGGCGTCGGCTTCGGATTCACGACCGACCATCAATCCGGGAATGTCGGCGAAGAGGATGATCGGAATGTTGAACATGTCGCAGAGCTCGGCGAAATGGCCCTGCTTGCGTGCCGCTTTGACGTCCATGATGCCGCCGACCATCGGGTTGCTGGCGATGATGCCGACGACCTTGCCGTTCATCCGCGCCAGCGCGGTGATCACGGCTTTGCCAAAGGTCGGCTGGATTTCAAACAGCGAATCGCGGTCGACAATCAGGCCGACCAGCTTTTTCATATTGTAGGCCTGGCGGTTGGATCGCGGCACGATACTCGCCAGCGCATCTTCGCAGCGGTCAACCGGATCGCCGTTGTTGGCGGCCGGCGGCATTTCCCAGACGTTCTGCGGCATGTACGACAGGAAGCGGCGGATCTGTTCAAAACAGTCCTGTTCGTTTTCGGCAACATTGTCGATGGTGCCCGCGGTATCGACGGCGACTTTGGTGCCGCCGAGTTCATCCTTGTGCAGCTTTTCGCCGAAGGCCCGTTCGACCACCGGCGGCCCCGCCGCAAAAATCTGCCCGCTGCCTTTGACCATGATTGACCAGTGGGCGAGGATCGCGCGCATCGACGGGCCGCCCGCGGTCGTGCCCATCACCGCGGACACCACCGGCACCTGGCCCAGCAGTTCAACCGAGCGTTCGATGCCATCCTGGCCGTATCCGGGAACAACGGTGTAACCCTTGCGCTTGGCGGTGTTGACGGTGCCGCCGGTGCCGTCGATCAGGTTGATCAGCGGGATGCGGTATTCAAAGGCCAGATCCTCGATGAATCCGCCCTGCCCGCCTTTGCGGCGATCACTGCCGAAACCGGTGCCGGCACGAATGGTGTAATCCTCGCCGCCGATCGCCACCGGTCGGCCGTTGATGCGTGCCAATCCCATCACGTACGGTGCCGGTTCGAAACCCTTCAACTGGCCGTCGGCGTCATAAGTGGCCTTGCCGGCGAGTTTACCGACCTCACGAAATGTCCCCGGATCGGCCAGCGCAGCCACCCGCTCCCGCACCGTCAGCTTGCCCTGGGCGTGGTGTTTGGCGACGGCTTCGGAGCCACCGCAGGCTTCGGCCAATACACGGCGGCGATGGAGCTCGTCGATTTCAGGCTGCCAACTCATCACGAATTATTTTATTAAAAAAAACAATTAGTTATTTTGTAAGCGTGCGCTCACACCTAGCTTGTTGGCAACTACTTACTCTTCGAGGATGGCAACAACCTGGCCCTCGGACACTGGGTCTTTTTCCTTGACCAGGATTTCCTTCACTGTCCCCCCATCCTCGGTAATAACCGGGATTTCCATCTTCATCGATTCGATTACGATCAGCACATCGCCGCCTTCGACTTTGTCGCCGGGTTGCGCTTTCAGTTGCCAGACGGTTCCGGTGATTTCGGATTTAACTTCAATACGGGCCATGGTTGAGCTCCTCGATTGTTTCAAATGGGATCCTGGGAATGCTATGCCTGACCCTAATTGTTGTCAACAAGATTGTTGACAATAATACAAAGTGACCGTATCTTGGAACGCATTATGACCAGCCTGGGCACGAATCCTCCCGCCGACCGGCTGACGCATTTGCGTCAGGACACACCATTAACCCAGTCACTGCCGGAACAGATTGCGGCCCGCATGTCTGAACGCATCGTGTCCGGCGTCTATGTACCGGGACAGCGCATCATGGAGCAGGCCGTTGCGGCGGAATTTGAAGTCAGCCGCGGTCCGGTGCGCGAAGCGCTGCGACTGCTGGAAAAAGAAGGGCTGGTGACCATTCTGGCTAGGCGCGGCGCCCAGGTCACCAATCCGACCATCGAAGAAGTGAATGAAATCTTCGATATCCGCGCGATGCTCAACGGCCTGCGCGACCGCCTGATTGCGGAAAGTCCGCGGCGTACGTCCCTGCTGCCGTTGATCGAACAAGACATTACCCGACTCGTCGAGGCCGCCGAATTGCCCGGCACCGGCGACGACTATATTGAAATCGTCACCCGGTTAAATCGATTGCTGACCCAGGCCGCCGGCAATCGCCGGCTGCAGGCCATTCTCGGTTCGCTGGCCGTGCAGACCCTGCGCTACACCCGCCTCGGTCTGTCATCGCGGGAACGCCGCCTGCAATCGGTACGGCACTGGCAGGGCCTGCTGCAGGCCATCCGCAGCGGCGACGGCGATGCCGCGGAACGCATTGCCCGGCAACGCGTGCTGGATTCGCGCGATGCCGCTGTGGAATTGTTGCGGGCGCTGGCCGCCACACCGGCACAATCCGCTGCCTGAGGCCTCGGTTGTGTGGCCCATGGCCGGCGCTTAAGATACGGCTCCGCGTTCCAGCACACCAGACACTGTCGCTGCTTCCTCTCTTTCACACCCTTCCATGTCCTTGTCGCTGATCAATAAACTGCTCTTGCAATGCGGCTGTGCCGCGCTGCTGGTGGGCGTCTTTGCCGCCCATGCCGCAACGCCCGCGGCTAACCCCGTATTCGTGCCCCGTGACGAAGCGGCCGGCGACGTGTCGTGGGCGCGCTTTCGCGACCGGCTGTTGACGGCGGTTCAGCAGCGTGACCGCAAGTTTGTGCTCAGCATTGTTGATCGCAATGTGCGCAACGGTCTGGAGCGGCCGCGCGGCATGGAAGAATTCATCCGCCAATGGCAACCCGATGCCGAAGACAGCCCCTTATGGCGCGAACTGCCGCGGGCGCTGCATCTCGCCGCCGCCTGGTACCGCCATGACCATATGCCGCGCAGCCTGTGCGCTCCGTATGTATTGCCGCAATGGCCTAAAGACATTGACCCGTATGGCTACGGCGCCGTGACCGCGCGGCAAACCGATGTCCGCAGTGAACCGTCGGGCAGCGCCATGGTGCAGGGCATGCTGGGCCATGTCGTAGTTCGCGTCACCGACTGGGAAGTCGCCGATCGCGACAACGACAGCAAACAAAAGTGGGTCAAAATTCGCTCTCAGGACCGCGACGGCTACATCCCGGAGGAACACATACGCAGCCCGGTTGAACATCTCGCGTGCTTCCGCAAGAGCGAGACCGGATGGCGCATGACCTCGTTTCTCGCCGCCGGCGAGTAGCGTGAGCGCCGCATGCGCAGCTTCGTCGCCGCGGCCGCATTGCTGATGATCACCGGCACTGCAACTGGACTGGATTTGCAGGGTCATCGCGGCGCCCGCGGCCTGCTACCGGAAAATACACTGCCGGCGTTTGCACTGGCGCTGACCCTCGGCGTCACCACACTCGAACTCGACACGGCAGTTACCAAAGACGGGGTGATCGTGGTCAGCCACGACCCCATGCTCAACCCCGACATCACACGCGGCGCGGAAGGGCAGTGGCTGAAAAGCGATGATTTGGCGATCCATCAGCTTACTTTTGACGGACTACAGCAATACGACGTCGGCCGCATCCGTCCGCTTTCGGCCTACGCGCAGCGGTTTGCGCAGCAGCAGCCCGTTGACGGCGCGCGCGTGCCGCGTCTGGCCGACGTGTTTGCGCTGACACGCCGTGCCGGCAACGGTGAGGTACGTTTTAATATTGAAACCAAGATTTCGCCCGAACAGCCGCAACACACGTTGCCGCCGGTGGAATTCGCACGGATGCTGATTGCGTTGATACGCGCGGAAAAACTTGAAGCACGGGTTACTATCCAGTCCTTCGACTGGCGCACGCTGAAGGTAGTGCAGCAGGAAGCGCCGCAGATCGCCACGGTCTACCTGACGGTGCAGCAGTCTTGGCAGGACAACATTCGTGCCGGCGAGCGCTCATCACCGTGGACGGCCGGACGGCATGTCAGCGAGTTCGACGGTTCGCTGCCGCAACAGGTCAAAAGCGCAGGCGGCGCAGTCTGGTCGCCCTATTTTGGCGAAGTAACTGCGGCCTCGATACGCGAAGCGCAGCAACTTGGACTGAAAGTAGTGGTATGGACCGTTAACGATGAGCGGGATATGGAACAAATGATCCGCCTGGGCGTCGATGGCATTATTTCCGATTATCCCGACCGGCTACGGCGCGTTGCTGCGGCAAAGGGTTTACAGCTACCAACCGCAACGCCCGTCTCGCCTTGAATGAACCGAACCGTGCAAAGGTTGCGAAAGTTTCAGCGCAATCCTGCAATGTACTCGGAGACCGCCTTGATTTCCTGATCACTCATTTTGGCGGCGATCATCCGCATCATCTGCACCGGGTCGTTGGCGCGCTGCCCGACACGGAAAGCGCTCAACTGGGCTGCGGTGTATTCGGCGTGCTGACCGGCTACCCGGGGAAACTGGGCGGGTATGCCGGCGCCGTTAGGCGCATGGCAGGACGCGCAGGCGGCAACACCTTTCGCCTGAATGCCGCCGCGATAGATGTTTTCGCCCTGTTTGGCGAGAGCGGCATCGCGGGCTGTACGCGATTTGGGTTTCTGCACGGCGTAGTAGGCCGCAAGATTTTTCATGTCGTCGTCTGACAGGTTGGCCACCATGCCCGCCATCACGCCATTACTGCGTTCTGCGGGTTTGCCGCCCTGAGACTTGAAGTTGCGCAGTTGCTTGTAAGTATATTCGGGGTGCTGGCCTGCCAGGCTGGGGTTGGCCGGGATTGCGCTGTTGCCATCCGCTGCATGACAGGCGACGCAAACCTGAGTCACGATGGTTTGCGCTTGGGCCGGATCACCTTTGACGACGCCCTGCGCCATTGCGGTAGGCGCGACGAGCGCCACTGCCACCGCAGTCCAAAACCGCAAGTTTTTCAGTTGGCGATTGCTGCGGCGGTGATCCATTGCGTACTCCTTAATCCCACGGGCTGAATAAAAGGCTTGTATTCTATAGCAATTTGCTCGGGCGACTGCCCAAGACCACGAGGAAAACCGCTTGTCTTTGTTCTCTCAACTCGAGTTCCGTTACGCCGTTCACCAGATCGCCGACATGCCGCCGGATCAAGGTGCTGAAGTGGCTTTTGCCGGCCGTTCCAACGCCGGCAAATCCACCGCCATCAATGCGCTGGCGAACCGCAGAAAGCTGGCGTTTGTCAGTAAAACCCCGGGGCGCACCCAGGCCATCAATTTTTTCGACATGGGCAATCATTGTTCGCTGGTGGATCTGCCCGGTTACGGTTATGCCAAGGTGCCCAAGCCGGAACAAGAGCGCTGGGATGCGTTAATAAGCACTTACATTATTAATCGTAATTCATTGATTTTATTGGTTATTGTGGTTGATTCCCGGCACGGGCTTAAACCTTTGGACTGGCAGATGCTGGATTGGTTGGCCCCCACCGGCAAGCCTGTACACATTCTGCTCACCAAGTCGGACAAACTGACCCGCCAAGAGTCTTCGGTCGTATTAAAGCGAACCGAAGAAGAGCTCAAACAGTATCCCGGTGAAGCCAGTGCACAGATTTTTTCAGGTGCCAACAAGACTGGCGTCAAGCCAGCGCAGGCAGTTGTCGCACGCTGGCTGAAAAAATAAAAAGCCCCCGGTAAAGGGGAGTAAACCGGGGGCGAAGAGCCTTAACTAGCATTAAGGCGCCCGCTCAGGGAGGTGTAGCGGGCGACAGCCGAAGCCATCTGCAATATCAGACGACTATAATCACGAATAGTTCCCGCTCCGGCGGTTCCGGAAACTTCTGCATCACCAAGGTGTTAGTCACATGTTGCCATTAGGCCGATTTCCCGCGGTGCGCATGCGCCGGATGCGCAAAGATGAATTTTCCCGCCGTCTGATGCGCGAGCACCGCCTCACCACCGATGATCTGATCTATCCTGTCTTCATTATTGACGGTAAAAACCGTACAGTGCCTGTGGATTCAATGCCAGGGGTCAAGCGACATACCGTTGATCAACTGCTGCGCCACGCAGAATCCGCCTTGCGCGCCGGCATTCCGGCGATAGCCCTGTTTCCGGCGATTGAGCGTTCGCTGAAAACAGCGGACGGACGCGAAGCGGCAAACCCCAAGGGACTGGTGCCCCGCGCGGTCGCCGCGCTGAAAAAACAGCTGCCGGAACTGGGCGTCATCACCGATATCGCGCTTGATCCCTACACCACACACGGCCAGGACGGTGTCATCAATGGCGCCGGTTATGTGGTCAACGACGAAACCATTACCGTGCTGCAAAAGCAGTCACTGGTTTGCGCCGCGTCAGGCGTCGACATCGTTGCGCCTTCCGACATGATGGACGGTCGTATCGGAGCGATTCGTGCCGCACTCGATGAAAAAAAATACATTCATACGCGGATCATGGCGTATTCCGCCAAATACGCTTCGGGCTTTTACGGACCGTTCCGCGACGCTGTCGGCTCCAGCAAGCAACTCGGCAAAAGTGACAAACGCAATTACCAGATGGATCCTGCCAACAGCGATGAAGCGCTGTGGGAAGTCGGTCTCGACCTGCAGGAGGGTGCCGACATGGTGATGATCAAGCCTGGCATGCCTTATCTGGATATCGTCCGTCGTGTCAAAGACGAATACAAGGCGCCGACTTACGTTTATCAGGTCAGCGGCGAGTACGCGATGCTCAAAGCCGCTGCGGGCAACGGCTGGCTGGATGGAAAAAAATGCGCGATGGAAGCATTGCTCGCATTCAAGCGTGCGGGGGCCGACGGTATTCTCACTTATTTCGCGCTGGATGCGGCGCGCTGGCTCGCCGAAGACCGCGGCTGAGCACCGCCGTCAGGCGCTAAGCAGGGCCTCAACCGCAGGCAGTTTGGCGCGCTCAATGACGCGACCTTCTGCCGTTACGCGCACTGGAGCCCGCAGGTCGTGAGTTTCCAGCACCGTCATTTCAATCTCGGTACCTTCATCCTCAATGGTGAAAATGGGCACCATGCGTAGCTCGCCGCCGGCATATAGCCGCGACTGCCCGGTGCGATAAGCCAGTCCGCGACTCAGCAGGAACAGCTCGACCGCCTTGGCGCTATCGGTATAAAGCTGCAGGTGGATCGATGCGTAGGGGCCGGCACTCCCCGACAGCACCGACCCGGTGAGATGCGGATTGAAATCCGCCAGTTCACGCATGGTGTCGACCGCCTGTTCGCGCAATAACTTTGTGCGCTGGGGCTGGTCTTCGGGCTTGTAGATGACCTGATACTCGCGCAATGCGGCATCAATCTCGGCATTGTTGGGCAACCGACGGGTATCGTGCATGCCGAGTTGTTTGGCCGCTTTGCGTTTGGCCAGACCGTAATTCTCGATGCCGTCTTCGGCCATCAACCGCGCCGCCTGCACCGCGATCGCTGTGCGCGCGTCGTCACGACCCCGCTCTCTCGACATACCGCACTCCTTGCCGCAAAACCCGGGTTCGACCCCCACAGGATGGTCTGCCCCACACTAATTTCATGAGCTTCGGGAAAACCGGGGCACTCGTCAAGCGGGGTTTGGCGACAGTCTCAAGCCTTACTGTCTAGAACAGCTGATTTCTCGCGTCATCCGGCAACTTGTCGCCAGCAGCGGGTCCATCAGAAGCGGGCGCCGGGAACTCCTGGTAGAAATATTCGCTGATGCCGGAGCCATCCCCTGCGCGCAGCCCCGTCTCGGTATTAACCGGCATGACAATAATCCCCGGCGGGGGAGTAAATGCTTCTTCGGGAACATTCTTCAGCGCGGTCGCCATGTAATCAATCCAGATCGGCAGCGCAGCGCTGCCGCCGGTCTCGTTGCGCCCGAGCGTCTTCGGCTGGTCAAAGCCCACCCAGGCGATAGCGACCAGCGTCGGCTGGAAGCCGCCGAACCACGCATCGACAAATTCGTTGGTGGTGCCGGTCTTGCCGGCCAGATCATTGCGTTTCAGACGCATTGCACGCGTGGCCGTACCCGCGCGCACCACATCACGCATCAGACTGGACATGATGAAGGCATTGCGGGGATCGATGGCCCGCTCCGCGGATTCACCGGCAACAACCGGTTTGTTGGTCAGCAGCACTTTGCCCTTGTCGTCTTCGACCCGATCGATGAAGTAAGGCGCGATCTTGTAGCCGCCATTCGCAAACACCGAATAGGCCCCAAGCATTTGCATGGGCGTCACGTTACCGGCGCCCAAGGCCATGGTCAGGTAAGGCGGGTGGAGTTTCGGATCGAAACCAAAGCGGGAAATATAGTCCTGGGCATATTGGGGTGTGATGGCCTGCAGAATGCGTACGGAAACCAGGTTTTTGGATTTGGCCAGTGCCGTGCGCAAGCGCATCGGCCCTTCGAATTTGCCATCGTAGTTTTTCGGCTCCCAGGGTTCAGAGCCGGTCTGTGCTGCGGAGAAAGTCAACGGCGCATCATTGATCACGGTCGCGGCGGTGAACCCTTTTTCCAGTGCCGCCGAATAAATAAACGGTTTAAAACTGGAGCCGGGTTGGCGCAGTGCCTGGGTTACATGGTTGTACTGGTTGCGGTTGAAATCGAACCCGCCAACCAAGGCGCGGATCGCACCCGTGCGCGGATCCGCGGAAACCAGTGCCGATTCGACCTGGGGCAACTGCACTATCTGCCAACGGCCTTTTTCATCCTTGGTGATGCGGATGATCGCACCGCGGCGGATACGCTGTGTCGGCGGCACATTCTCGCCGAGCAGTTTCGCGGCAAACTTCAGTCCGTCTTCGTTGATGGAGATGCGTTCCCCGCCGGATCGGTAAATGCGCACTTGCTTGGGATTGGCTTCCAGCACGACGGCCGGGTAAATATCGTCGCTATCGGGCGCATCCTGAAGCACATCCTCCAGTTGTTCGTTGCTCAGTTCCCGGGTGAGTTCGACGTATGCCTCGGGACCGCGATACCCATGGCGACGATCGTAATCCAGAACCCCTTTACGCAAGGCATCGTGGGCGGCACGCTGATGTTCCGACAACAGCGTCGTGTGGACCCTGAGGCCATGGGTATAAGCTTCCTCGCCGTAGCGTTCAAACATCTGCGCCCGCACCATCTCCGCGAAGTAGTCAGCCCGCACATGGAATTCATTGATCGACTGCCGCATCACCATGGGCTCTTTGTCGGCATTGGCCAGCTGCTCGGGCGTGATCATTCCGAGTTCGCGCATCCGGCGCAATACATACTGCTGGCGCAATTTGGCGCGAGAGGGGTTGGCGATTGGATTGAAACGTGAAGGCGCTTTCGGCAGTCCGGCTAGCATTGCCTGCTGGGCGACTGACAGTTCGGCCAGCGGTTTGCCGTAATAAATCTGCGCCGCGGCAGCAAACCCGTAAGCGCGCTGACCAAGGTAGATCTGGTTGATATACAGCTCAATAATCTGCTGCTTGCTCAGACTGGACTCAATCTTGAACGCCAGTAGCATCTCGTTAAACTTGCGGGTCAGCGTTTTTTCCTTGGACAGGAAAAAATTGCGCGCAACCTGCATGGTTATCGTCGAGGCACCCTGCTTGACTCCGCCCGAAGTGAAGTTGGACAGCGCAGCACGCGCAACCCCCAGGTAATCAACACCACCATGCTGATAGAAGCGTTCGTCTTCGGCGGCAACGATGGCATTAATCAGCGTTTTTGGCACCTGCTCAAGTTTGATGACCGCGCGCCGCTCCTCGCCAAATTCGCCGATCAGCTTGCCGTCCGCGCTATAGACCCGAAGCGGGATTTTGGGCCGATAATCGGTCAGAACTTCAAGTGTCGGCAGCGTCGGATAGATCAACGCGGCCGCGAATCCGACGACCAAAATGCCTGCCGCAGCAAGCAAAAACACCAGTAATAGTGGGAATGCCCACCAACGGACAGACATCTAGTGGAAATTTAAAAATGTGAAAAAAGTCAAATTAATCTGTGGGTTACGCGCCACACCTAATGCAAAATCTTATTGCCTGTACGGCAAAAATACTGCAGAGTAGGCAGTAATGCGGCTGCATTATAGGCGGATCAAACCGCAAAAGAAACGCAGCAGAAAAGCATTACTGGATAAATGGTTGCTGTAATTACTTAAAGTAAATTCTCGAGGGTTTGCCCTAAAATTCTATGGCTAAAGGTAAAATCAGCCTGAACTTCGACGCTTTTGAGGCTTTGTTCAAGCCCAAGATGCCGCCGCTGATAGGCGCAGACATCAGCTCCTCGGCCGTCAAGATGGTCGAGATCGTCGACGCGGGCAAAGGCGCCTACCGTTTGGAACGGTATGCCATTGAGCCGCTGCCGACGGAATCCGTGGTCGAGGGCAACATCAACAACCTCGACGCCGTAATCGAGGCGGTCAAGCGCTGCCACAAACGCCTGGGCAGCAATTTCAAGAACATCGCGCTGGCGTTGCCGAATGCGGCGGTCATCAGCAAGAAAATTCTGCTTCCCGCCGGCCAGAAAGATGATGATCTTGAAGGCGATGTTGAAAGGGAGGCCAATCAATACATTCCCTTCTCACTTGATGAAGTCAATCTCGACTATCAGGTCGTCGGCCCCGCACCGAACAGCCCTGAAGACGTGGAAGTACTAATCGCCGCATCGCGCAAAGACAAAATTGAGGATCGGGTTGCCGTCGCCGAAGGTGCCGGCCTTAAAGCCCTGGTCATGGATGTCGATCTTTTTGCAGCACAGTCAGCCTTCGAACTTATCGAAGCCACAATGCCCGAGCGCGGTCGCGATCTTAATATCGCCGTGGTCGACATCGGGGCCTCCACGATGAACGTCAATGTGCTGCGCAACGACCAGTCGGTATACATGCGTGAACAGCCTTTTGGCGGCGGACAGCTGACCCAGGAAATTCAGAACAAGTTCGGTCTTTCTGCCGAAGAAGCAGAAGCGGCAAAACGGGCGGGGGGATTGCCTGAAAATTATGAATCCGAAGTGTTGTTGCCCTTCCTCGATACGCTCGGCCTAGAAATTGCCCGCGGCATCCAGTTCTTCTTCTCCTCCACCCAATACAACAAGGTTGACCACATCGTTCTTTGCGGCGGTTGCGCGGCGATTCCGGGCATTGCCGAGGCCGTCGCAAAACGTGCGCAGGTTGAAACCTCTGTGGCCAATCCGTTCGCGAACATGGGCCTGTCGGCCCATATCCGCCGCAAAAGCCTTGAGCAGGACGCGCCCTCGCTGATGGTCGCCTGCGGCCTCGCGATGAGGAGATTCGACAAATGAGCGCCCGCATCAATCTGCTGCCGCATCGCGAGATGCGGCGCAAGCAGCAACAACAGCATTTTTTCGTCATGTTGGGTGTGGTCGTGGCCATGGGTGCCGCAATCTGGTTCAGCGTGCACACCTATCTCGACAGCACACTGACCAATCAGCAGGCGAGGAACAAATACCTTGAGCAGGAGATCGTCAAGATCGACAAGGAAATCGCCGAAATCAACAAACTCAAGGAACAGATTGCGGCGTTGCTGAAACGCAAGCAGGTGGTTGAAACGCTGCAGAGCAACCGCGCAGAAGTGGTGCATTTGCTAGATCAACTGGTCCGGCAGCTTCCCGACGGCATGTATCTGAAAACCATCAAGCAGCAGGGCCTCATGGTTACGATTTCCGGTTACACGCAGTCACAAGCCCGTGTTTCGACGTTGATGCGCAATCTTGAAGGTTCTCAGTACTTGCAGAAAGCCAATCTGGTCGAAATCAAATCGGCGAATATTGGCAGTCAACGGCTTAACGAATTCACGATGAACATTGAAGTCACGCGAATCGTCGAGCCCACCGACAAGAAAGCCGGGAAGAAGGGCTAAATCATGACTTTGGACGAACTCAAAAAACTGGATCCGAACAAGATCGGCAGCTGGCCACTCCTGCCGAAACTCGGTGTCCTGTTGCTGTTGCTGATCGCCCTTGTCGGCGCAAGCTACTGGTTTGACTGGCAGGATCAGATGGCGCAGATTGATGCGGAAAAAGCCAAGGAAGAACAGCTTCGCACTACATTCCTGGACAAAAAGAAGCAGGCCATTGATCTGCCCGCCTATCGCAAGCAGCTGGTAGACATTGAGTCACAGTTTGGCGCCCTGCTTAAACAATTGCCGGGTAAATCAGAGATGGATGCGCTGCTGACCGATATTAACCAGGCTGGCCTTGGTCGCGGTCTTCAGTTCGAACTGTTTCGTCCGGCCGCATCTGAAATCATGGGTGATTTTTATGCCGAATTGCCGATTACCGTGCGCGTGACCGGCAATTATCATGATTTGGGTGCCTTTGCGAGCGACATCGGCAGGCTCTCCCGCATTGTCACCCTGAATGATATTTCATTGACGACCGGCAAAGACGGCCTGCTGACACTGGATGCCGTCGCCAAAACCTTCCGTTATCTGGATGACGGCGAACTGGCCGCGGCACGCAAAAAACCGGCGCCGGGAGCCAAGAAATGAACAGCAGAGCGTTAGTAGCCGTTTTGGGTTGCGTGCTGGCTGTGGCGGGTTGCAGCGGCGAGGAACATTCGGATCTGCGGCAATTCGTCAAAGAATCCGACAAACTGCCGGGCGGGCGGATTCAGCCCTTGCCGGAAGTCAAACCGTATGAGCCTTTTGCCTACAACGCCTACGATCTGACCGATCCGTTCAAACCGCGCAAGATCGAGCCGCCGAAATCCACTTCAAAAGGCGGTCTGCAGCCGGATTTAAACCGGCCCCGCGAAGCTTTGGAAGCCTTCCCGCTGGAAAATCTGAAAATGGTCGGCACGTTACAGCAGAAAAACCAGGTATTCGCGCTGGTAAAGGCGCCGGACAGCGCGCTCTATCGCGTACGGTCGGGGAATTACCTGGGCCAGAACTTTGGGCGCATCGTGGGCATTTCGGAAACGGATATCAAACTGAAGGAAATCGTTCAGGACAGCGGCGGCAACTGGGAAGAAAAAGAACAGGCGCTACTGCTGCAAGAACAAGGAGGCACTAAATGATACGGTTTTTCAAATTGATGAATTGCGTTTCCAAACTGGCGGTGGCTGCGGGTTTTGCCATCACCGCTGCCACGGCTTATGCCCAGAACAGCATCGAAGCCGTCAACGTTTCGGCGCAACAGGGCGGTTCAACGCTGGTGAAGATCACGCTGAAAGGCGCCCCCGCGGGGACACCCCCCAGCTTCGTGGTGAACAACCCGCCGCGTATTGCTTTTGACTTTCCGGGCACCACAAACGGATCGGGTAAAACTACGCATGAAATCGGCGAAGGAGATGTCCGGCGCATCAACATCGTGCAGGCAGGCGATCGTTCACGCCTGGTACTCGAAACGTCGCGTCAGCTGGGATACGACGCCAAGATCGAAGGCAATACGATTCTGGTTACCCTTGGAGGCACCGCTGCCGCCGGTTCGTCAACACCGGCGCCGGCTGCGCAGACTTTTGCGCAAGTTAAATCCGGTGACGGCGCTCACAGCCTTCGTGACGTCGATTTTCGCCGAGGCCGCACCGGCGAGGGCCGGATCATGGTCGATCTGTCAGACAATCAAGTCGGCATTGATCTGCGCACGCAGGGTCGTTCGCTGATTATCGACTTCCTCAACACGGCAGTGCCCAAGAATCTTGCCCGACGCCTGGATGTTGTCGATTTCGGCACGCCGGTTGAAAGCATTGAAACCTTTGCCCAAGGCAACGGCACCCGCATGGTCATCACGCCACGCGGCGCATGGGAGCACTCGGCTTATCAGACCGACAATCGGTTCATTGTCGAGGTTAAAAAAGTGGTTGATGACGGCAACAGGCTCGTCCAGCCCGGGTTTACCGGCGAAAAGCTGTCACTGAATTTCCAGAACGTCGAAGTCCGCGCAGTGCTGCAGGTAATTGCCGACTTTACCGGGCTTAACGTCATTACCAGCGATACCGTCGGCGGCAGCCTGACTCTGCGGCTCAAGGATGTGCCCTGGGATCAAGCCCTGGACATCATTCTCCAGAGTAAAGGCCTGGATATGCGCAAGACCGGCAACGTGGTGTGGATTGCACCGCGCGACGAACTGGCCACCCGCGAGAAGCTCGCTCTTGAAGCGCGTTCGCAGATCGCCGATCTTGAGCCGCTGCGCACAGAAAGTATGCAGGTCAACTATCAGAAAGCGGCTGAATTCCAGGCGTTGTTGTCAGATCCCAAGCAACGAATTCTCTCGAAGCGAGGCAGCGCCGTGGTCGACGTGCGCACCAATACTGTTTTCGTGCAGGACACGCCTTCGAGACTTGAAGAAGTACGGAAATTGTTGAAGCAAATCGACATTCCTGTGCGTCAGGTGATGATTGAATCGCGCATCGTCGAAGCCAACGACACATTCAGCCGCAACTTGGGTGCGCGTCTGGGATTTCATGACAGCACAGGCCAAGGCTTCAGGCTGGGCAATGGCGGCGGCACCAATGCCTTGATTGGCGGCAGCATTAACGACACCGGGTTCCATTCAGGCCAAATTGCATCGGCACCGGCATTTACCGAAAGTCTGTTTGTGAACCTGCCGGCTCAGGGCCTCTCCGGCGCCAATCCCGGGGTATTCTCTTTCCTGCTGTTCAACGACAAGAGCACCAAGTTCCTCAACCTGGAGCTTTCGGCGCTGCAGGCAGACGGTAAAGGCAAGATTATTTCCAGCCCGCGCGTGATTACCGCCGACAAGATCGAGGCGACAATCGAGCAGGGCACGGAGATTCCGTACCAGCAGGCGACATCCAGCGGCGCGACCAGTGTGTCGTTTCGCAAGGCGACATTGTCGTTGAAGGTGAAGCCACAAATCACGCCGGACGACAACGTAATCATGAACCTGAAGGTCAACAAAGACAGCGTCGGCCAGAACACGCTCTCGGGTCCGTCGATCGACACCAAGCAGGTGGCGACCGAGGTGTTGGTCGAAAACGGCGGCACGGTCGTCATCGGCGGCATCTACACCCAGGACGAGCGTTCGACGACGACCAAGGTACCGGTGCTCGGCGATCTGCCCTATGTCGGCTTCCTGTTCAAAAACAACCAGCGCGTGGATGACCGCCGCGAACTGCTGATCTTCATTTCACCGAAGATCCTGAAGGACGGGGCTTCCCTGCGTTAACCGGCCTCCCGAATCACATCAGGGCGGCGCATTGCGCCGCCCTTTTTTATTGGTATTTGAGATATGGCCGTTACACGGCTTCAGCTAAAATCACTGCATGCCGTCCAGCGATCAACATTCCAGCAAAAACGCAGCCTGCCATGACAACATCTTTCTGGTCGGTTTAATGGGCGCGGGCAAAACCTCCGTCGGTCGCATGCTCGCACGGCGTCTGGACATGAAGTTTTTTGATGCGGATGCCGAAATCGAACGGATCACCGGCGTGAAAATTCCCGTTATTTTTGAAATTGAAGGGGAGTCCGGCTTTCGGTCACGTGAAGAAAAAATGATTCAGCAATTGACTTCCCTGGACGGCATCGTGCTTGCCACCGGCGGCGGTGCGGTCATTTCTGACGCCAGCCGCCGCTTCCTCAAAAGTCGGGGCCGGGTGATTTACCTGCGTGCGGCACCGGAAGATCTCTGGCGGCGCACCCGCAGGGACCGCAACCGCCCGCTGCTGCAGACTGCGGATCCTTTGGGCAAACTGCGATCCCTGCACGAACAGCGTGATCCTCTGTATATGGAAACGGCTCATATCGTCGTAGACACCGGATCACAAAGCGTGGCCCATCTGACATCGCGTATCCAGCAGTTGCTGACGGACGCTGATGTTCCCGCCAGTCAGCCACAGTCCTGAGTTTCAGTGCACATCCCTTCATGAACAACACCGTCACGACACTTCGCGTAGATCTTGCGGATCGCGGTTATCCGATACACATCGGCCCGGGCCTGCTCAACCACGGCGAAATGGTGGCGCGCCATCTGCCGCAGCGTAAAGCCGTGATCATCACCAATACCGTGGTCGCCCCGCTTTATCTGGAAACACTCAAGACCGCTCTGACTGCACAACAGGTTGCTATCGATACGATCGTGCTGCCCGACGGCGAATCACACAAGAACTGGCAGACCCTGAACCAGGTGTTCGATGCCCTGCTGATTAACCGGGCAGAACGCAAGACGACGTTGATTGCGCTGGGCGGCGGCGTGATCGGTGACTTGGTTGGATTTGCTGCGGCGGTGTTCCAGCGTGGTGCGCCCTTTATCCAGATCCCGACAACGCTTCTGGCCCAGGTGGACTCTTCGGTGGGCGGTAAAACAGCAATCAATCACCCGCTGGGCAAAAACATGATCGGCGCTTTTTACCAGCCCCGCGTGGTAATTGCCGACACCGACACCCTTAAAACACTGCCGGAGCGCGAACTCGCCGCGGGTCTGGCTGAAGTCATCAAATACGGACTCATCGGCGACTTCACATTTTTTGAATGGCTTGAAACCAACATGGATCGTCTGGTCGCACGTGAGTCGACGGCGCTTGCTCACGCCATCGAGGTTTCGTGCCGGAACAAGTCGACGGTGGTTGCCGCCGATGAACGCGAGGAAGGCGTGCGGGCCCTGCTCAATTTCGGCCACACCTTCGGACACGCCATCGAATCCGGACTGGGTTATGGCCAATGGCTGCACGGGGAAGCCGTTGCTGCAGGCATGGTCATTGCCGCGCGGGTTTCGCGCGAAATGGGTCTGGTCGATGATCAATGCGTGTCGCGCACGGTCAAACTGCTGCAACGGGCGGGATTGCCCGTACGCGGGCCGCGTCTGGGCGTGGATCGTTATCTGGAATTGATGGGGCATGACAAAAAAGTTGAGGGGGGAAAAATCCGCTTTGTCTTGTTGAAAAAAATCGGCGAGGCCTTTGTCAGTGCTGCCGTACCCGGCGAAGCGCTTGCGGCGGTGCTTGGCGGGGAGGGTGTTGGTGACGCCTGAACTGGCCCCCTATGCCGCGCATCCGGAATTTTCGAACGGGCGCCGTTTTCCGGAACCTCCGCCGCGCGGGCGCAGCGAATATCAACGCGATCGCGATCGCATCATCCATTCCACCGGATTCCGCCGCCTTGAGTACAAGACCCAGGTGTTTGTGAATCATGAAGGCGATCTGTTCCGCACACGGCTGACGCACAGCCTTGAAGTGGCGCAAATAGGGCGCTCCGTGGCGCGCCGCCTGTCTCTCTATGAAGATCTGACCGAAGCCATCACACTGGCGCACGATCTTGGCCACACGCCATTCGGCCACAGCGGCCAGGACGCGCTTAACGCCTGCATGAAGCCGTATGGCGGATTCGAACATAACCTGCAGTCGCTGCGCGTGGTCGATGTGCTTGAACAGCGGTATGGCGCATTCGACGGCCTCAATCTGACCTTTGAAACGCGCGAAGGCATACTCAAGCATTGCTCAATAAAGAACGCGCGCATGCTCGGCGACGTCGGCGAACGTTTTATGCGCCGGCAACGACCCAGCCTTGAAGCCCAGATCGCCAATCTCGCCGACGAGATTGCCTATAACAACCATGATGTCGATGATGGACTGCGCTCGGGGTTGCTGAAAATGGACCAACTGGCGACCGTAGCCATTTTCCGCCGTCACATGCGTGCCGCATTAAAGGCCTTCCCGAAAATCGAAGGCCGGCGACTGGTCCACGAAACGGTGCGCCGGATGATCGACACGCTGGTAACCGACCTGATCCGTCAAAGCGCGGCGAGCATTCGCGAACATGATCCCGCATCGGTGGATGACGTCCGCAAGGCGCCGCCGATGATCCGTTTTTCGGACCGGATCCAGCGCGAGCAGGCTGAATTGAAGCGCTTTCTTCATGTCAACCTTTACCGGCATTACCGGGTTTCGCGGATGAGCAGCAAGGCCCGACGCATCATCACCGATCTTTTTCAGGCTTTTCTCGCCGAACCGGGCCTGCTGCCGCCCGAGTTCCAGGTCCGCGCCGAAGCCGATACCCCGCGAGCCATTGCCGACTATATCGCCGGTATGACCGATCGTTACGCCATCGTTGAACATCGACGCCTGTTTTCCATCGACGTCAGCTGAGATTTTCTCGCGGTGTTAAGACCGCAACCGGTTGAGCCAACCTCTTGATGGAGGTAGACTCGCAGGGTTTCACTCCGTTTTTCGCGTTTTGATGATCACGGCTTGCGGCAACGCAACAAATATTACCGTAAACGATTGATTTTCAAAATGTTTTTGACGAGGCTTGCGATGTCACACCCGAATCTGCCGGAACCCCAAGGTCTTTACGATGGTGCGCACGAACATGATGCGTGCGGCGTCGGTTTTGTTGCCAATATCAAAGGCAAAAAAAGCCACAACATCATCGAACAGGGCTTGACCATCCTTTGCAATTTGACGCACCGCGGTGCGGTGGGTGCAGACCCCAAGGCCTCGGACGGCGCCGGCATTCTGATCCAGATTCCCGACGTTTTTTTCCGCGAGGAAATGGACAAACAGGGCGTCAAGCTTCCACCCGTTGGTGAATACGGCATCGGCATGGTGTTCCTGCCGCGGGAACCGGCGTCACGCCTCGCCTGCGAATACGAAATCGAACGCGCGATCAAGGATGAAGGCCAGGTGCTGCTGGGCTGGCGCGATGTGCCGGTCGACAGCGAAGACCTGGGTGAGTCCGTAAAGAAGGTCGAGCCGATGATCCGCCAGGTGTTCGTCGGCCGCAGCTCTTCAATCCGTGTCACTGATGCACTGGAGCGCAAGCTGTATGTGATTCGCAAAAGTGCGAGTCATGCCATCCGCGCACTGAAACTGGCTCACGGCACCGAATATTTCGTGCCGTCGATGTCGGCGCGCACCATCGTCTACAAAGGCATGCTGCTGCCTTCGCAAGTCGGCACCTACTACCGCGATCTGCAGGATCCGCGCGTGGTGTCGGCGCTGGCGCTGGTTCATCAGCGTTTTTCGACCAACACCTTCCCGACCTGGGATCTCGCCCACCCGTTCCGCATGATCGCCCACAACGGCGAAATCAATACCGTGCGCGGCAACGTCAACTGGGTACGCGCACGTCAGGGCGCAATTACCAGCCCGATTCTCGGCAAGGACCTCGACAAACTGTGGCCGTTGATTTACCCGGGCCAGTCAGACTCGGCTTCATTCGACAACTCGCTGGAACTTCTGGTGATGGGCGGTTATTCGATCGCCCACGCGGTGATGATGATGATTCCAGAAGCGTGGGAAGGTCACACGCTGATGGATGCCAGCCGCCGTGCGTTTTATGAATATCACGCCGCGATGATGGAACCGTGGGACGGGCCAGCCGCCATCGCTTTCAGCGACGGCCGTCAGATCGGCGCCACGCTTGACCGCAACGGCCTGCGTCCTGCGCGCTATATCGTCACTGACGACGACCTGGTCATCATGGGCTCGGAATCCGGCTGTTTGCCGATTCCCGAAGAAAAAATCGTCAAAAAATGGCGGCTGCAACCGGGCAAGATGTTCCTGGTTGACCTGGAAAAAGGCCGCATCATTGACGACAAGGAGCTGAAGGACTCGCTCGCTTCGGCCAAACCCTATGTCGAATGGATCGAGCGCATCCGCGTCAAACTTGACGATGTAGAGAGCCAGAAATCACAACCTGAGCGCAGCGCCGTACCGCTGCTCGACCGCCAGCAGGCTTTCGGTTACACCCAGGAAGACCTCAAGTTCATTCTGACGCCGATGGCAGGCAACGGTGAGGAGCCGGTGGGCTCGATGGGCAATGATTCGCCGCTTGCCGTGTTGTCCGCCAAAAACAAGAACCTGTACCAGTATTTCAAACAGCTGTTCGCGCAGGTGACCAACCCGCCGATCGATCCGATTCGTGAGGAACTGGTTACGTCGCTGGTGTCTTTCATCGGACCCAAGCCCAACCTGATGGGCACCGATGAAACAAATCCGCCGATCCGCCTCGAAGTCAACCAGCCGGTGCTGGATTTCTACGAGATGGAAAAAATCCGCAATATCGAGCGTTACACCGACGGCAAGTTCAAATCCTGTGAACTGAACATCACCTACCCCGCGTCCTGGGGCAAGGAAGCGATCGAAGCCCGCCTTGCCAGCCTCGCGGCACAGGCCGAAGACGCCGTGCGTTCGGGTTATTCGATCATCATCATTTCCGACCGCCACATCGACCGCGATAATGTCGCAATCCCGGCGTTAATCGCACTGTCGACCATCCATCATCACCTGGTCGACAAGGGCCTGCGCACCAGCGCCGGTCTTGTCGTCGAAACCGGTTCCGCTCGAGAAGTGCATCACTTTGCGCTGCTCGGCGGTTACGGCGCGGAAGCCGTGCATCCCTACCTGGCCCTGGAAACGGTGCTGCATGTCGCCGAAAGCGGCCAGATCCCGGGTGTCGACGGCTACAAGGCGATCAAGAATTTTGTCAAAGCCGTGGGCAAGGGCCTGCGCAAGGTGATGTCGAAGATGGGCATCTCCACCTACATGTCGTACACCGGCGCGCAGATATTCGAGGCCATCGGCCTGTCGAAACCGCTGATCGACAAATACTTCACCGGCACGTCGTCGAATGTCGGCGGCATCGGCATTTTCGAAGTTGCCGAGGAATCGATCCGCACTCATCGCAGCGCCTTCAGCAACGACCCGGTGCTGTCCGGTTCACTGGATGCCGGCGGCGAATACGCCTGGCGCGTGCGCGGCGAAGAACACATGTGGACGCCGGATGCGATTGCCAAGCTGCAGCATGCGACCCGGGCCAACAGTGCGTCGACCTATCGCGAATACGCCGACATCATCAACGACCAGTCGAAACGGCATATGACGTTCCGCGGGCTGTTCGAATTCCGTTTCAATCGCTGCACCCCGGTGCCGATCGGTGAAGTCGAACCTGCCGCCGAAATCGTCAGACGTTTCTCCACCGGCGCGATGTCGCTGGGTTCGATATCCACTGAAGCCCATGCCACGCTGGCAGTGGCGATGAACCGCATCGGCGGCAAATCCAACACCGGCGAAGGCGGCGAGGACCGCCGGCGTTTTGCGCCGATCAAGGCCGGCGAAACCATGGAATCGCGATTGGGACCGGGGCGTTTTGTCGGTGATGTGGAAATCAAGGCCGGCGATTCGCTGAAATCGAAAATCAAGCAGGTTGCATCCGGCCGCTTCGGCGTCACCGCCGAGTATCTAGCCAGCGCTGAACAGATCCAGATCAAGATGGCGCAGGGTGCCAAGCCGGGCGAGGGCGGACAGCTGCCGGGCAAGAAAGTCTCCGAGTACATCGCCGAACTGCGCTACTCGACGCCGGGCGTGGAACTGATTTCCCCGCCGCCGCACCATGACATCTATTCGATCGAGGATCTCGCGCAGCTTATTCATGATCTTAAGAACAGCAACACCGCGGCATCGATCAGCGTCAAGCTGGTGTCTGAAGTCGGCGTCGGCACGGTGGCCGCAGGCGTGGCCAAGGCCAAGGCCGATCACGTGACCATTTCCGGTCATGACGGCGGCACCGGCGCCAGCCCGTGGTCCTCGATCAAACACGCCGGGACACCATGGGAACTTGGCCTCGCTGAAACCCAGCAGACACTGGTGCTCAACCGCCTGCGCAGCCGCATTGCGGTTCAGGTCGACGGCCAGCTGAAAACCGGCCGTGACGTCGTCGTCGGTGCGCTGCTCGGCGCCGATGAGTTCGGCTTTGCCACGGCACCACTGGTGGTCCAGGGCTGCATCATGATGCGCAAATGCCACCTCAACACCTGCCCGGTCGGCGTCGCCACCCAGGATCCGGTGCTGCGCAAGAAATTCACCGGCAAACCGGAACATGTCATCAACTACTTTTTCTTCGTCGCCGAGGAAATCCGCCAGTTGATGGCGCAACTCGGCATCCGCAAGTTTGACGACCTGATCGGCCGCGCTGATCTGCTCGACACCCGCAAGAGCATCGAACACTGGAAAGCCCGCGGCCTCGACTTCAGCCGTGTCTTCCATCAGCCGGAAATGGGCCCCGAAGTCTCGCGCTTCCACACTGAAACGCAGGATCACGGTCTCGACAAGGCCTTGGATCACCGCCTGATTGAACTCGCCAAACCGGCGCTGGAGCGCGGCGAAAAGGTCAGCATCGACATGCCGATTCGCAACATCAACCGCACCGTCGGTACCATGCTTTCCGGCGAAGTGGCCAAACGCTACGGTCATGAAGGTCTGCCGGACGACACCATCCGCGTGAAATTCGCCGGATCCGCCGGCCAGAGCCTTGGCGCATTCCTGTCGCGCGGCATCACGCTGAACCTGATTGGCGACACCAACGACTACTGCGGCAAAGGCCTGTCCGGCGGACGTATCATCGTCCAGCCGTCACCGAAGTTCCGCGGCGAAGCCGGCCTGAACATCATCACCGGCAATGCCGTGCTCTACGGCGCCATCGCGGGTGAGGCCTATTTCCGCGGCGTCGCCGGCGAGCGCTTTGCGGTACGCAACTCCGGCGCTCACACCGTTGTCGAGGGTACGGGTGACCATGGCTGCGAATACATGACCGGCGGCACCGTTGTCGTGCTCGGACCCACCGGACGCAACTTCGCCGCCGGCATGTCCGGGGGCATCGCCTATGTCTACGATGAAGACGGTAGCTTTGCGTCCTACTGCAACACCGCGATGGTCAAGCTCGAACCGCTGCTGACCGAGGCAGAACAGGATGCCAAAGTTCCGCACGACGTGTGGCATCTGGGTTTGGCCGATGAAGTCATCGCCAGGCGTTACATTGAAAATCACGCCAGGTTGACTGGCAGCACCCGGGCGCAGGACCTCATCACCAACTGGGCCACAGCCCGCGGTAAATTCGTCAAGGTGTTCCCCAACGAATACCGCCGTGCGCTGGGCGAACTGGCGGCCAAGGGCAAAAAGATCGCTGCCTGAGGTCCGGGCAATAAAACCGATGAACCATAATTTGCCCGCAAGGGCGTGTTGATTCAGGGATAGACCGCAATGGGAAAAGTCACAGGGTTTCTGGAATTCGAACGGCTGCATGAAGCCGCGGAACAACCGCAGGAGCGGCTGAAGCACTGGCGGGAGTTTGTCAGCCCCCTGACTGACAAAGCCGCGGGCACCCAGGGTGCGCGCTGTATGGATTGCGGCACACCCTTCTGCATGAGCGGCTGCCCGGTCAACAACATTATTCCCGACTGGAACGACCTCGTATTCAAGCAGAACTGGCAACAAGCACTGGATACGCTGCACTCGACCAACAACTTCCCTGAATTCACCGGCCGCATCTGTCCGGCGCCCTGCGAGTCCGCCTGCACGCTGAATATCAACAACGATCCGGTCGGCATCAAGTCGATCGAACACGCGATCATCGACAAGGGCTGGGAGTCGGGTTGGGTCAAGCCGCTTCCGGCCGCCGCCAAGACCGGCAAACGCGTGGCGGTCATCGGCTCGGGCCCTGCGGGCCTGGCGTGCGCACAACAGCTGGCACGCGCCGGCCATGCCGTCGTGGTGTTCGAGAAGTCCGACCGCATCGGCGGCCTGCTGCGTTACGGCATTCCCGATTTCAAGATGGAAAAACACCTGATCGATCGCCGTGTCGAGCAGATGCGCGCCGAAGGCGTCGAGTTCCGCGTCAGCCAGCACATTGGCCATACTGTGCCGGTGCAAAAGCTGGTGGATGAATTTGACGCCGTCGTCATGGCCGGCGGTGCCGAGCAGCCGCGCGATCTGCCGGTGCCGGGCCGCGAACTGGCGGGAGTGCATTTCGCAATGGACTTCCTGCCGCAGCAAAACAAGATCGTTGCCGGCGACAAAATCCCGGGGCAGCTCAAGGCCACTGGCAAACATGTCATCGTCATCGGCGGTGGCGACACCGGTTCGGACTGCGTCGGCACCTCGAACCGCCACGGTGCCGTGTCGATCACCCAGTTCGAACTGCTGCCACAACCGCCGGCGCAGGAAAACAAGCCGATGGTCTGGCCGTACTGGCCGATCAAGATGCGCACCTCGAGCTCGCATGAAGAAGGTTGCAAGCGCGACTGGGCTGTCGCGACCAAACGTTTTGAAGGCAAGGACGGCAAGGTCGAAAAACTGGTCGCCGCCCGGGTCGAATGGAAGGACGGAAAAATGCAGGAAGTGCCCGGCTCGGAATTCACCATGAAAGCCGATCTGGTGCTGCTCGCCATGGGCTTCGTCGGCCCGGTCGCCGGCGGTCTGCTCGAACAGCTGGGTGTGGCCAAAGACAATCGCGGCAACGTCCAGGCCGACACCGAGGGTTACACAACCTCCATCAGCAAGGTGTTTGCCGCTGGCGACATGCGTCGCGGCCAGTCGCTGGTGGTGTGGGCCATTCGCGAAGGTCGGCAGTGCGCACGCGCGGTCGATGAATTCCTGACCGGAAGCAGCGAGCTGCCGCGCTGATGGCGGTGCTGAAAAACGATACGTTCCTCCGCGCGCTGCTGCGACAGCCGACGGAGTACACCCCTGTCTGGATCATGCGCCAGGCCGGTCGCTACCTGCCGGAGTACAACGCCACCCGGAAACGCGCAGGCAGTTTCCTAGGACTGGCGAAGAATCCGGATTACGCCACTGAAGTCACGCTGCAACCGCTGGAGCGGTTCCCGCTGGATGCGGCCATCCTGTTCTCCGACATCCTGACCGTGCCCGATGCGATGGGGCTGGGTCTTTATTTCGCCGAAGGCGAGGGCCCCAAGTTCGAACGGCCGGTGCGCGACGAAGCCGCGGTTCGCGCCTTGCAAGTGCCTGAGCCGCGCGAAACGTTGGGTTATGTGCTCGACGCGGTGAAGCAGATTCGCGGCGCACTCGACGGCAAGGTGCCGCTGATCGGTTTCTCCGGCAGTCCCTATACGCTGGCCTGTTACATGGTCGAAGGGGGCGGCAGCGACGACTTCCGCACCATCAAGACCATGCTCTACGCGCGCCCCGACCTGCTGCACCACATTCTCGACATCAACGCCCGTGCGGTCATCGCCTATCTCAACGCGCAGATCGAAGCCGGTGCGCAGGCGGTCATGGTGTTCGACACCTGGGGCGGCGCGCTGTCCGATGCCGCATACCACGAGTTTTCGCTCGAATACCTGCGTCGCGTCATTGCCGGTCTGCATCGCCGCTGGGAAGGCCAAACCATCCCCAGCATTGTTTTCACCAAAGGCGGCGGTCTGTGGCTGGAAGACATCGCGGCGATCGGCTGCAATGCCGTCGGTCTGGACTGGACCGTCGATATCGGCAAAGCACGGCAGCGCATCGGCAACCAGGTAGCGCTGCAGGGCAACCTCGATCCGAATGTGTTGTTCAGCCCGCCCGCGACCATCGCGGCCCAGGTCGGCCATGTACTGCGCCAGTTCGGCAACGGCTCAGGTCATGTGTTCAATCTCGGCCATGGCGTCTCCCAATTCACGCCGCCGGAACATGTCGGCGCACTGGTTGAAGCCGTGCATAGCCTGAGCCGCAGCTATCACCAGCCGCAGCGCAGCTGAAAAAGCTTATACACAGCAAGGAGTTACGGCTGTGCAGCAGTTTCAAAACCGATGCAGCTCTGCTGAAAATTCATAACCTATTGTTTTTATTGATTTTTTTGTATCGCTTCCAAATCCTTTAAGGTATGGAAGCCGGGGGGGCCTGTGCGATTGATGATCATCCGGACAATTGATCAACAGTGTTATCCACAGGTCGTCAGCACAAAAAATCCTTACCTGTAAACGATTTGCCATTCATTCCAAGAATCCCTGCGAACTTCGCACGCTAACTTTTCTGACCCCGTGACCAGCCTGATCCGTGTCGCACTTGATGTGCCGGTGGCCCGTCTGTTTGATTACCGCTGCGACGATGCGGCAGCGGTCATCGGCGCGCGGGTGCTGGTGCCGTTCGGTCGCCAGCGGCTGATTGGCATCATCGTCGCCAAACCCGACACCAGTGATGTTCCGGAAAACAAACTGCGCCGCGCCTTCTCGGTGCTCGACCGCGAACCGCTGCTGCAACGCGCCGATCTCCTGCTGTTGGAATTTGCCGCCGACTATTACGTGCATCCGCTAGGCGCCGTGGTCATGGTCACGCTGCCCGCGGCATTGCGTCGTGTTAACACCCGTGCCAAAACACCCGGCGCGTGGACATTGACCGAGGCAGGCAACGCCCTCACTGAAGACGCACTGCCGCCGCGTGCCCGCGCGCAACGCACCCTGCTGGGTCTGTTGCGCGAGCAATCAGTGCTGCCACACACGGTGATCAGCGCAGCCGGCACCGCCTGCCGCAAGGCCCTGCAAACATTCGTCGCTGAAGGTTGGGTTACCGCCACCGACGCCCCGCCACACGCAGTCGCGGTGGCACTGCCGCCCGGCATCGCGCCGCAACTGACGGGCGATCAGTTCGTCGCGGTCGAAGCCATCACCACGGCGCTGGGCCGTTATCAGGCACTGTTGCTGCTGGGCATCACCGGTAGCGGCAAAACCGAGGTTTATCTGCATGCGATGGCGACCGCGCTCTCGCACAACCGGCAGGTATTGCTGCTGGTGCCGGAAATCGCGCTGACCCCGCAGCTGGAATCGCTGGTGATCGCACGCTTCCCCGAGGTGATGGTGTCAACCCTGCACAGCGGCCTCGCCGACGGCGAACGCGCCGAACGCTGGCAGGCGGCGCGCAGCGGCCAAGCGCGTATCGTGCTCGGCACACGGCTGTCGGTATTCACGCCGCTGCCCGACCTCGGACTGATCATCGTCGACGAAGAACACGACAGTTCGTTCAAGCAGGGTGAAGGTTTCCGCTACTCGGCACGCGACCTCGCCGTGGTGCGTGCGCGCCAGGCGGGCATCCCGGTGGTGCTGGGTTCGGCAACACCGGCGCTCGAAACCTATCGCAATGCGCTCGACGGGCGTTATCAGCTGCTGCCGCTGAAAAACCGCATCCAGGCGGGACTGCCGGCCATTCACTGTGTCGATCTGCGCCAGCACAAAGCCGAAGACGGTCTGTCACCAACGCTGGTCGCTGCCATCGCCGAACGCATTGCGCGCAACGAACAAAGCATGGTGTTCATCAACCGCCGCGGCTATGCGCCGGTGCTGATGTGCGGCAGTTGCGGCTGGATGTCCGACTGTGAACGTTGCTCGGCGAAACGGGTGCTGCATCTGCGCGATCGCCGGCTGCGCTGCCACCATTGCGGACATGACAGCGCGGTGCCGACCGCCTGCCCGGAGTGCGGCGACGCTGATCTGGCACCGGTGGGTCAGGGCACGCAGCGCGTCGAAGCGGCGCTGATCCGTCATTTTCCCCAGGCGCGTATCCTGCGCATCGACCGCGACACCACGCGACCCAAGGACGCCTGGCCGGCGATGCGCAACCGCATCCGCGAGCGCGATGTCGACATTCTCGTCGGCACACAGATCCTCGCCAAAGGCCATGACTTCCCGCATCTGAATCTGGTCGGCGTGATCAACGCCGACAGCATGCTCTACAGCAATGACTTTCGTGCTTCCGAGCGCCTTTATGCGCTGCTGACCCAGGTCGCGGGTCGCGCCGGTCGCGGCAGCCTGCCCGGCATGGTGTTGTTACAAACCGAGTTTCCCGACCACCCGCTGTATACGGCGCTGCGCGACCAGGATTTCGATGCTTTCGCCCGTGCTCAGCTGGCCGAACGGCGTCAGGCCGGATTTCCGCCGTATGTGCATCAGGCCTTGCTGCGCGCCGAAGCACGGGAGCTCAAAACCGCGCTGGCGTTTCTCGAACAGGCGGCGCAGGCCGCGCAAGGGTTGGATAGCGGTGTCACCGTCTATGACCCGGTGCCCGCCAACATGATGCGCCGGGCCGGTCGCGAACGTGCCCAGCTACTGGTGCAAACCGCTTCACGCACTGCGCTGCGATCCTTTCTAAATGCCTGGCGGCCGCTGCTGGCCGATACCGAAAGTACTCCGGCGCGCTGGTCGCTGGATGTTGATCCGCTTGATTTCTGAGGGAAAAGTCCGCTTTCGCCGTGCTAAAATCAGTTCCTTTCCCGCACAAACATTTGCACTGCTGAATGCCCGCGTCCGGCATTCCCCGCGCAGACACTCCATCCAGAAATGACCACCGTTTCCGCCGACGCCAGAACGCTGCTCGCCGGACTTATCCAGCGCGCGCTTGAACAGGTTGTACCCGCCGGCACTGCAGCCCGCATCCTGCTCGACCGTCCCAAACAGGCGCAGCATGGCGATTTCGCCTGCAACATCGCGATGCTGCTGGCCAAGGAATTGCGCGACAACCCGCGCGCCATCGCCCAGAAAATTCTGGAAGCCTTGCCGGCTTCGCCCGATCTTGAAAAAGCGGAAATCGCCGGCGCCGGTTTCATCAATCTGTTTCTGACAGAACGTTACAAACAACAGGTCGTCGGCCGCGTGATTGCCGCGGGCGGCCGTTACGGCAGCAGCAACGCAGGACAAGGCCGCAAAACACAGGTTGAGTTTGTCTCTGCCAATCCGACCGGGCCGCTGCATGTCGGCCACGGCCGCGGCGCCGCCTATGGCGCCAGCGTGGCGTCGATACTGTCGGCTGCGGGCTTTGCCGTTGCGCGTGAGTATTACGTCAATGACGCCGGACGGCAGATGGACATCCTCGCGCTGTCGACCTGGCTGCGCTACCTTGAATCCGGCAGCGAAACCGTCGCCTTTCCGCCCAACGCCTACCAGGGTGATTATGTGCGCGACATGGCGGCGGAGCTGCGCAAGAAGGATGGCGCGAAGTATCAAAGGACCTGGGCTCAGGCTTCGGCCGGCGCCGCCGACGTGGGCACCGACCCCGAGCGCCATCTTGATGATCTGATCGCCAATGCCAAACAGCTGCTCGATGCCGATTACGACCGCGTGCACCGCCACGCACTGGATGCCCAGCTCAACGACTGCCGCGAAGATCTGGCCGAATTCGGCGTGAGCTTCGATCGCTGGTTTTCCGAACGCTCGTTGTTCACTTCAGGTCAGGTCGACCACGCGGTGGAGCAGCTCGAACAACGTGGTCATATCTACGTGCAGGACGGCGCAAAGTGGTTCCGTTCCAGCAGCTTCGGCGACGAGAAGGACCGGGTCGTGCAGCGCGAAAACGGTCAGTACACTTATTTCGCAAGCGATATCGCTTATCACCTCAACAAGTTCGAACGCGGGTTTGACCGGGTCATCGACGTCTGGGGCGCCGATCATCACGGCTATGTGCCGCGGGTCAAAGGCGCGCTGACCGCCCTCGGTCAGGACGCATCACGGCTGGATATTGCGCTGGTGCAGTTTGCCGTGCTCTACCGCAATGGCGAAAAGGTCTCGATGTCAACCCGCTCCGGCGAATTCGTCACGCTGCGTGAACTGCGCCGCGAAGTCGGCAATGATGCCGCGCGGTTTTTCTACGTGATGCGCAAAAGTGACCAGCATCTCGATTTCGACCTGGATCTGGCGAAATCGCAAAGCAACGAAAATCCCGTGTATTACATCCAGTATGCGCACGCCCGGGTGTGCAGCGTGCTGGCGCAATGGGCTGGCGACGAATCGACGCTGCAGGCCGCTGACCCGGCACCACTGGTGTCGCCGCACGAAGCAGCAGTATTAAAGCGCCTGATGGAATATCCGGAAGTGATCGAAAATGCCGCACGCGACCTTGCGCCGCACAGCGTGGCTTTTTTCCTGAAGGAACTGGCGGGCGAATTTCACAGCTATTACAACGCGGAACGCTTCCTTGTCGAGGATGCCACACTCACCCGCGCACGCTTGGCACTGGCTCTCGCCGTACGCCAGATCCTGCGCAACGGCCTCGCCCTGCTGGGTGTGACCGCACCGGAAAAAATGTAAGATGGCCGCCGTGAGCAGAGACTACAAAGGCAGTGAACGCAAGTCCGCATCCCGCAGCGGCGGCGGATCAATGTTCATCGGCATCCTGATCGGGCTGGTGCTGGGCCTGGGCATCGCGCTGGGCGTGGCCTGGTACATCAACAAGATGCCCAATCCTTTCCAGCAAAAAGCGCCACCGGCAAAACCGGAGGCAGCGAAACCCGCGGCAGATCAGGCCAAAGGCGCTGACAAAAACGGCAAGGCTGCGGAAACCAAACCGCGTTTCGATTTCTACAAAATCCTGCCCGGGGTCGAGGAGCCGGCCACCGACCAGCAGCTGCGCGACGCCAAAAGTGCCCCCAGTGCAGCCAAGGAATCCTTTTACCTGCAGGCGGGCGCATTCCAGAACGCCCCGGACGCGGACAACCTGAAAGCACGCCTGGCGCTGCTCGGGGTCCAGGCTTCGATTCAAACGACAACCCTGCCCGACCGCGGCGTCTGGCACCGGGTCCGGCTCGGTCCTTATGGCAGTGTTGAGGAACTGAACCGCACCCGCGACACTCTGAAGAACAACGGCATCGACACGACACTGATCAAAGTCCGCGACGCCGATAAATAACGCTGTCCTATGGAGATGCCATGCGATTGACTGCTTTGTTCCTGCGCATGCTGGCTGCTGCCGGCCTTGCCCTGTGCTTGACCGCCCCCGTACAAGCCTCCCAATCGCCTGTTGCGGGCAAGGAATACCTGGTGGTGAAACCGCCGCAACCGACCGACAGCGGCAACAAGGTCGAGGTGCTGGAATTTTTCTGGTACGGCTGCCCGCACTGCGCCAACCTGCAGCCTCCGCTGGAAGTGTGGCTCAAGCGCAAGCCATCGGATGTCGATTTCAAACGCGTCCCCGCGGTTTTCCAGGATTCATGGGTTCCGCTGACCCGCGCCTATTACACCTTCGAAGCCATGGGCCTGGTGGACAAGCTGCACCAGGACATGTTTGCGACGCTGCACAAGCAGCGTGTCACTCTGAAGGATGCCAATGCCATCATTGACTGGGCGGCCGGCAAAGGGGTGGACCGCAAGAAATTCACCGATACCTTCAACTCGTTCGGCGTCAACGGCAAGACCCAGCGTTCGATCGAACTGACCCGCAAGTTCGACATCCCCGGCACGCCGGCACTGGTGATCGACGGCAAATTCATCGCATCACCGTCGATGACCATGAAGTCCGAGCGCGTCATCGACTACGACCGCTACTTTGAGGTGGTCGACGCGCTGATCGTCGAAGCACGCAAGGGTAAAGGCAAGTAATCATGCGCCGAGGGCCGGCGATTCTCTGCGCCTTTGTTTTTGCCCTCCACACCTTGCTGCTGGTGCACCCTGCCTTTGCGCAGCAAGCGGCATCGCAGAAACCGATCCGCGCTGAAATCGATTACCGGGTAATCTCCAAGCAGCCAGTACAGGTGCCGGCGACACAGATCGAAGTCATCGAATTTTTCTGGTATGGCTGCCCGTATTGCAACAGCCTGCAACCCCTGTTCGAGCGCTGGATCAGTCGCAAGCCCGCGGATGTCACGGTGCGACGTATTCCCGCCGTGCTGCGTGAAAACTGGGCGCCTCACGCACGGGTTTATTACACGCTGGAAGCACTGGGAGAAGTCGAACGCCTGCACCAACGCGCCTACTTCAGTTATCACGTCGAAGAACTTGCGATGAGCCGTCCAGAAGCCATGTCCGAGTGGGCTGTACGCAACGGCATCACGAGTGATCGCTGGAATGAGACTTACAACTCAATGACTGTGCAGCGCAAGGTGGAAGAAGCAGTTCAGTTGACCCGCGCTTACAGCGTGACCGGCACGCCGTCGCTGGTGGTCGACGGCCGTTACCTCACTTCCGGGAGCATGTCGGAAACCCTCGACGGCCTGATACCGATCCTCGACGGCCTGCTGTTCCGGGTACGGGCCACACGCTGAACACATGCACACAATGACTGCGGCGTCCACCGGACACGTTGTCATCACCGGCGCGTCAGGCGGCCTCGGCGCCGCCATTGCCCGACACTACGCCGCTGCAGGCGCCACTCTAGGCTTGATCGCACGGCGTGCCCACGAACTCGAACGTTTTGCAGCCGCCTGCGCCAGCCCGTGTGCAACCTACGCGGCCGATGTCCGTGACTCGGCAGCGATGCGTGAAGCAGCTGCGGACTTCAGTGGCCGGCACGGCATCCCGGACATTGTCATCGCCAACGCCGGCGTCAGTATCGGTACGCTGACCGAGGCGCCCGAAGACGAACAGGCTTTCCGCGACGTGTTCGACATCAATGTCATCGGCATGATGAATACTTTCCAGCCATACATTGCCGCGATGCGGGGGCGCGGCGGCGGCGTGCTGGTGGGCATTGCCAGCGTTGCGGGATATCGCGGGCTGCCGGGTTCGGGCGCGTATTCCGCGTCAAAAGCCGCGGCGATCAGTTATCTGGAAAGCCTGCGCGTGGAACTGCGCGGCAGCGGCATCACCGTGATCACCATCTGCCCGGGTTATATTGTCACTGCGATGACTTCACACAATCCGTACCGGATGCCGTTCATCATGACGGCGGATATCGCTGCAGAAAAAATCGCCGCCGTTATCGCCTGCCGCAAAACCTATGCGGTGATCCCCTGGCAGATGGCGATCGTTGCACGGCTGATGCACGTATTGCCGCGGTTGATTTACGATCCGCTGGCAGCCAAGTCCGGACGCAAACCGCGCCGCAAAGGCTGAAGTCCCGTCAAACGGTTGTTATTCGACCGTCACCGACTTGGCGAGATTGCGCGGCTTGTCGACGTCCGTTCCGCGATGCAGCGCGGTATGATAAGCCAGCAGTTGCAGCGGCACCGTGTGCAGGATCGGCGACAGCAGTCCGGCATGATCCGACAGGTGGATCACGTGCACGCCATCACCGGATTCGATGCGCGTGTCCTGGTCGGCGAGCACATAAAGTTCACCGCCGCGCGCCCGCACTTCCTGCAGATTCGATTTGAGTTTTTCCAGCAGCGCGTCTTTCGGCGCCACTGCCACCACCGGCATGTTGCGATCGACCAGCGCCAGCGGACCGTGTTTCAGCTCGCCGGCGGCATAGGCTTCGGCGTGGATGTAGGTAATCTCCTTCATCTTCAGCGCGCCCTCCATCGCAATCGGATAATGGATGCCGCGGCCGAGGAATAACATGTGCTCTTTGTGCGCAAATTTTGCCGCCCATCCGGCCATCGCCGGTTCGGCCTGCAGCACATGGGTCAATGCCGACGGCAGATGACGCAGCGCGTGCAGCAGTTCGGTCTCTTTCTCCGGTGACAATCGCCCGCGCTGTTTCGCCAAGGCCATGGTCAGCAGCACCAGCGCCGCCAACTGTGTCGTAAAGGCCTTGGTCGAAGCCACGCCGATCTCGGGACCGGCGCGGGTCAGGAAGCGCAGGTCTGACGCGCGCACCAACGCTGATTCCGGCACATTGCAGATCGACAGGCTGTGGCGATGACCGCGCAATTTGGCGTATTGCAACGCCGCCAGCGTGTCCGCGGTTTCACCCGACTGTGAAATCGTCACCACCAGTGCATCGGGATTGTTGTACGGCTCGCGATAGCGATACTCGCTGGCGATCTCGACGTCGCAGGGCAGACCGGCGAGGGATTCGATCCAGTACCGCGCGACCATGCCGGCGTGATAGCTGGTGCCGCAAGCCAGTATCACTATCCCATTGATTTTACTGAATATTTCTTCCGCACCCACACCAAACAGCTGGGGCACGATGGCACGCGCATTAGTCACCATCTCCAATGTGTTGGCGACGGCCATCGGCTGTTCGAAGATTTCCTTCTGCATGTAATGCTGGTAATGGCCGAGCTCGACCGCAGCCGCGGTCAGTTGCGATAACTGTTCCGCGCGTATCACCGGCTGCCCGTTGATATCGACAATGCGGATGTGCTCCCGCGCCAGTTCCGCGCAATCGCCTTCTTCGAGATAGACGATGCGTTGGGTGACCTGCACCAGCGCCGAGGCATCGGAGGCCGCAAAATTCTGCCCATTCCCCAGCCCGAGCAGCAGCGGCGCACCCATGCGCGCCACCACCAGCCGCTGATCGTCGGCTTCGTTGATGACCGCGATGGCGTAGGCGCCGACCAGTTCAGCGAGACTGCGGCGTACGGCTTCGAACAGGTTACCGCATGCATTCAGGTGCCAATGCACCAGATGGGCAATGACTTCGGTGTCGGTATCCGACACGAAGCGGTAACCGTGGCCGCGTAGCTTATCGCGCATCTCCTCGTGGTTTTCGATAATGCCGTTATGCACCACCGACACGCCGCCGGACACATGGGGATGGGCGTTTTTTTCGGAAGGCGCACCATGCGTCGCCCACCGGGTATGCGCAATGCCGATCAAACCGGTGACATCGGTGGTCTGCGCAATGCGTTCCAGTTCAGCAACGCGGCCGGTGCTGCGCACCCGCTGCAGTTTGTGGCCGATGATCACGGCAATGCCCGCTGAATCATAGCCGCGGTATTCGAGGCGTTTCAGACCTTCAATCAGTACCGGCACGATGTCGCGGGCGGCGATGGCGCCGACGATGCCACACATGGCTAGTGTTGCCTTTTCATTTTTTGGCCTTGATCGACTTGCGCGGCCGCTGCCAGCCGGCGCGGTGTTCCTGGACTTTGGGATTGATGATCAGCCCGCCCTCGGGCGTGTCTTTCCACACCGTCGTCCCCGCACCGACCGTTACTCCGCGGGCAACACGCACCGGCGCCACCAGCTGCGCATCCGAACCGATATGCACATCGTCTTCGATCACCGTGCGATGTTTGTTGGCACCGTCGTAGTTGCAGGTGATGGTGCCGGCGCCGATATTGACGTTGCGGCCGACCGTCGAATCGCCGACGTAGGACAGGTGGTTGGCCTTGGAGCCGTCACCGATGTCACTGGCCTTGATTTCGACAAAATTGCCGATATGCACTTCGGCGGCCAGTTGCGAGCCGGGTCGGATGCGGGCATAAGGCCCGATACGACAGCCCGCACCGATCTGCGCACCGTCGAGATGGCAAAACGGTTCAATGCGCGTACCGGCGCCGATCGCGACATCCCTGACGATGCAGTTGGCGCCGATGCTGACGCCATCAGCCAGGCTTACCGTGCCTTCGAACACGCAATTGACGTCGATCTGCACATCGCGGCCGCATTGCAGCGTGCCGCGCTGATCGAAACGCTGCGGATCCACCAGCGTGACGCCGGCATCCAGCAGGTGCGACGCCAGCCGCAACTGATAAGCCCGCTCCAGCCGGGCCAGCTGCACGCGACTGTTGACGCCTTCGGTCTCGCCGGCATCGTCAGCCTTAACGCCCACCACTGGCAGGCGGTCCTTGACCGCCAGCGCGATGACGTCGGTCAGGTAATACTCCTTCTGTGCATTGCGGTTCTGCAGTTTCGGCAGCCACTGCGCCAGTTTCACCGTCGGCAACGCCATGATGCCGGTATTGATCTCGCGGATGCGCCGCTGGATGGCGGTGGCATCCTTCTGTTCAACGATACCGGTGACGCGGCCGGCCTTGTTGCGCAGGATGCGGCCGTAGCCCGTCGGATCATCCAATACGGCGGTCAGCACCGCAGCGCCTTTGCCCGCGGCTTCAAGCAAGGTACGCAGCGTCGCCGCACGCACCAGCGGCACGTCGCCGTACAGCACCAGCGTAACCGGCGCTTTGGTCAGATGCGGCAAGGCCTGCTGCAGCGCGTGCCCGGTGCCGAGTTGCGGCGCCTGCAGCGCATATGCCAGATCGTCGCCGGTCAGCGCGGCTTTCACCTGTTCGCCGCCATGGCCATGCACTACGCAGATATGTTCGGAGGCCAGTTCGCGCGCGGTCTCGACGACATGACCCAGCAGAGACTTGCCGGCGAGTGGGTGCAGCACTTTGGGCAGATCGGAGTTCATCCGCTTGCCCTGGCCTGCGGCGAGAATCACAACTTGGAAGCGCATGGGAAAATTATCGCATGGCGTTGCGCGTCATGCTGCGCCGGACTGCAAACAAAAAGGGCAACTTCGGCTGCCCTTTTTCAAGCAAAGACGCCGGGATCAGCGTTTGCCGCGCAGCTTGCGGATCGAAGCCAGTTGCGCGCCGAGCATGGCCAGCTCGGCCTCGACGGTCGCGACTTCCTGTTTGCCCTGGGCGTTCTTGCGGGCTTCCTCGGCCTGCTTGAGCGCTTCGGTCGCCTTGGCCTCGTCCAGGTCGGCGCCGCGGATCGCGGTGTCGGCCAGCACGGTCACGCCTTTGGGCTGGACTTCCAGCACGCCGCCGGCAACGAAGATGAATTCCTCGGCGCCGCCGTCGGCCGGCTTGATGCGAACTTCGCCCGGCTTGATGCGTGTGATCAGCGGCGTGTGCCGGGGATAGATGCCCAGCTCGCCGGCCTCACCGGGCAGCACGACAAATTCAGCTTCACCGGAATAGATCTGCTCTTCCGCGCTGACGACATCGACGTGCATGGTAGGGGTTGTCATGTCGGATACGCCTTATTGAAGCGTCTTGGCTTTCTCGAAGGCTTCTTCAATGCCGCCGACCATGTAAAACGCCTGCTCGGGCAGCGCATCGCATTCACCGCTGACGATCATCTTGAAGCCCTTGATCGTGTCTTTAAGCGATACATACTTGCCGGGGAAGCCGGTGAACACTTCGGCCACGCTGAACGGTTGCGACAGGAAGCGCTGGATTTTCCGCGCGCGGGACACTGCCAGCTTGTCTTCAGGCGACAGCTCGTCCATGCCCAGAATCGCGATGATGTCGCGCAGTTCCTTGTAACGCTGCAGCGTCGCCTGCACGGCGCGCGCGGTGTTGTAGTGCTCTTCACCGACGACATGCGGATCGAGCTGGCGCGAGGTCGAATCCAGCGGATCCACCGCGGGATAAATACCCAGCGACGCGATGTCGCGCGACAGCACGACGGTCGAATCCAGGTGACCGAAGGTGGTCGCGGGCGACGGATCGGTCAAGTCATCGGCAGGCACGTAGACGGCCTGGATCGAGGTGATCGAGCCGACCTTGGTCGACGTGATGCGTTCCTGCAGACGGCCCATTTCTTCGGCCAGCGTCGGCTGGTAACCCACCGCTGACGGCATCCGGCCGAGCAGTGCCGACACTTCGGTGCCGGCCAGTGTGTAGCGGTAGATGTTGTCGACGAAGAACAGCACGTCGCGGCCTTCGTCGCGGAACGCTTCCGCCATGGTCAGACCGGTCAGTGCGACACGCAGGCGGTTGCCCGGCGGTTCGTTCATTTGGCCGTAGACCATCGCCACTTTCGATTTCGACAGGTCGTCCTTGTTGACGACGCCGGCATCCATCATCTCGTGGTAGAAGTCATTGCCTTCGCGGGTCCGCTCACCGACGCCGGCAAACACCGACAGGCCCGAGTGCGCCTTGGCGATGTTGTTGATCAGTTCCATCATGTTCACGGTCTTGCCGACACCGGCGCCGCCGAACAGGCCGACTTTGCCGCCCTTGGCGAACGGGCACACCAGGTCAATCACCTTGATGCCGGTTTCAAGCAGGTCGGTCGACGGTGACAGCTCTTCATAGGTCGGCGCCTTGCGGTGGATCGACATCGTCTTGTCGGAACCGATGGGGCCGACTTCATCGATCGGGCGACCCAGCACATCCATGATGCGGCCCAGCGTTTTCGGACCGACCGGCACCATGATTGGCGCCTTGGTATTGGTCACCATCATGCCGCGGCGCAGGCCGTCGGAGGAACCCAGCGCGATGGTGCGCACGATGCCGTCGCCGAGTTGCTGCTGCACTTCCAGCGTCAGTTCCGTGCCATCCATGGTGAGCGCGTCATAGATGTGCGGCATCTGGTCGCGTGCAAACTCGACGTCGATCACCGCGCCGATACATTGAACGATTTTTCCCTGGCTCATGGTCAATCCCTAAATCAAAATGTCGTCAAACAATCAGATTGTGCGACAGCGTCAAACAGCCGCTGCTCCGCCGACAATCTCCGACAGCTCCTTGGTAATGGAAGCCTGTCGCGTCTTGTTGTAAATCAGTGTCAATTCGTCAATCACGCTGCCCGCGTTGTCAGAGGCCGCTTTCATGGCCACCATCCGTGCGGACTGCTCGGAAGCCATGTTCTCGGCCACCGACTGGTAAATCAGCGATTCAATGTAACGGGTCATCACCTGATCCAGCACGCCCTGGGCGTCCGGCTCATAGATGTAGTCCCAGGTGCCGCCCGGCGCGCCCAGCGCATCGCCCGCCAGCGGCAGCACTTGCTCGACCACCGCTTCCTGCTTCATCGTGTTGACGAACTTGGTATAGATGATCAGCAAGCGATCGAAGCGGTCGCTGGTATAACCGTCAAGCATCACCTTGACCGCACCGATCAGATTGTCCATGTGCGGTTTGTCGCCGAGTCCGGTCACCTGAGAGACGATCTTGGCGCCAAGGCGCTGCATGAAACCCAGGCCCTTGTTGCCGATGGTGCAGACTTCGATTTCTTCGCCCTGCGTTTCCAGTTCCTTGATCTTGTTCATCGCAAGACGCAGGGCATTGGTGTTGAGACCACCGCACAGACCTTTGTCGGTGGTAACGACGATGATGCCGACACGCTTGACCGAATCGCGCGACACCAAAAAGGGGTGGCGGTACTCCGGATTGGCGTGGCTGATGTTGGCTGCGATGTTGCGGATCTTTTCGACGTACGGCCGCGTCGCGCGCATGCGTTCCTGGGCGCGCCGCATTTTCGAGGCCGCGACCATTTCCATCGCTTTGGTGATCTTGCGCGTGTTTTGCACGCTCTTGATCTTGGTGCGGATTTCCTTCGAGCCAGCCATGTCTTAAGTATCTGTTTTTAAACGGTTAATTATATTGTTCGCGCGCTTAGTAGGAGCCGTTCTGCTTCCAGTCCTTGATCGCGGCGTTGAGCTTTTCTTCGTCGTCCTTGCTGAGGTCCTTGGTGTCTTCAATGCGTTTCACCAGATCAGCGTATTTGGACTGGATGTAGTCGCGCATCGAATTCTCGGCCGCCAACGCTTTTTTGACGTCGACATCGTCATAGTAGCCACCGTTGACCGCGAACAATGTCAGCGCCATTTCCCAGACCTGCAGCGGCCGGTACTGCGGCTGCTTCATCAGTTCAGTAACCAGACGGCCGCGCTCCAGCTGCTTGCGGGTGGCTTCGTCGAGATCGGAGGCGAACTGCGCAAATGCCGCGAGTTCGCGATACTGAGCCAGCGCAAGTCGCACACCGCCGCCCAGCTTCTTGATGATCTTGGTCTGCGCGGCACCACCGACGCGTGACACCGAAATACCGGCGTTGATCGCGGGACGGATACCGGCGTTGAACAGATCGGTCTCAAGAAAAATCTGACCGTCGGTAATTGAAATCACGTTGGTCGGCACAAACGCCGTGACGTCGCCGGCCTGGGTTTCAATCACCGGCAATGCGGTCAGCGAACCGGTCTTGCCCTTGACGGCGCCCTTGGTAAAGGCTTCCACATAATCTTCGTTGACGCGTGCCGCACGCTCCAGCAGACGCGAGTGCAGATAGAACACGTCTCCGGGGTAGGCTTCGCGACCCGGCGGGCGGCGCAGCAGCAGCGACACCTGACGGTAGGCCCAGGCCTGTTTGGTCAGATCGTCATAAATGATCAGCGCGTCCTGGCCGCGGTCGCGGAAGTATTCGCCCATAGTGCAGCCGGAGTAGGGCGCGATGAACTGCATCGCCGCCGATTCCGAAGCCGAGGAGGCGACAACGATGGTGTAGTCCATCGCGCCGTGTTCTTCGAGCTTGCGCACCACGTTCTTGATCGAAGAGGCTTTCTGGCCGATCGCAACATAAATGCAGATCAGATCCTTGCCCTTCTGGTTAATGATGGTGTCGAGCGCCACCGCGGTCTTGCCGGTCTGGCGGTCGCCGATGATCAGCTCGCGCTGACCTCGGCCGACGGGCACCATCGCGTCAATCGACTTCAGGCCGGTCTGTACCGGCTGCGACACCGACTTACGCGCGATCACGCCCGGCGCGACTTTCTCGATCACGTCTGTCAGTTTGGCGTTGACCGGACCTTTGCCGTCGATCGGCTGGCCGAGCGAGTTGACAACCCGTCCGATCAGCTCGGGGCCGACCGGCACTTCGAGAATGCGGCCGGTGGTTTTGACCACGTCGCCTTCGGAGATATGTTCGTATTCACCCAGAATCACCGCGCCGACCGAATCGCGCTCAAGGTTCAGCGCGAGGCCGAAAGTGTTCTTCGGGAATTCCAGCATCTCGCCCTGCATCACGTCGGCGAGGCCATGAATGCGACAGATACCGTCGGTCACCGAAATCACCGTGCCCTGGGTCCGCGCTTCGGTGGTTCCCGCCAGGTTCTGAATCCGGCTCTTGATGAGTTCGCTGATCTCGGAAGGATTGAGTTGCATGTGTTGCTCCTAATACCTTAGTGGGTGAGTGCGGCGGCCATCGCGTCCAGCTTGCCACGCACCGTTGCATCAATGACTTTGTCGCCGACCAGGATCTTCAGGCCGCCGATGAGTTTCGGATCGATTTCGACTTTGGCCGTGATCTTGCGGCCGTACTTCTTTTCCAGCGTAGCCACCAGCGACTGCAGCTGGCCGTCGGCCATCGGCAGTGCCGACACCACGGTCGCCTCCATTGCGCCTTCGTGCTCGCGGCGCAGCGCTTCGAACATGTCGCGGATCAGGGCAATCAGTCCCAGGCGACGGTTCTGCACCAGCACCTGCACGAAATTGCGCGCTTCGCCGGAGAGATGCTTGCCGACGGCGCCGATGATCACACCCTCCAGCTGAGCGGCTCCGACGTTCGGGGCGTCGATCAGTGCGGCGATCTGAGCATCAGCAACAACCGCATTGATCAGTTCGAGCGCAGCGGACCATGCGGGCAGCGTGTTCTGCTCGCGGGCGAGCTTGAACGCCGCTTCGGCATAGGGTCGGGCGATGGTGACGGGTTCGGCCATAGCGGAATCAGAGCTGTTTCTGCACGGCGGCGATCAGATCGGCATGCGCCTTGGCGTCGACTTCGCGTTTGAGGATCTGCTCGGCACCGGCCACGGCAAGTGCCGCAACTTGGGTGCGCAGTGTCTCGCGCGCGCGGGCAACTTCCTGCTCGATTTCAGCCTTGGCGCCGGCCACCAGACGGTCGCCTTCGACCTTGGCGGTGGCTTTGGCTTCCTCGATCATCTGACTGGCGCGTTTTTCGGCCTGGGTCAGAATCTCCGTCACACGTCCGCGGGCCTGGGCGATCGACTCGTCGGCCTGCTTGGCCGAGCGCTCAAGCGAGAGCTTGCCGGCTTCGGCAGCAGCAAGGCCGTCGGCAATGCGCTTGGTACGCTCGTCCATCGCGTCGGTGATCATCGGCCAGACGAAACGGACCGAGAACCAGATCAGCGCCGCAAACGACAGCGCCTGGACAAACAGGGTGGCGTTGATGTTCATGGCTGTTTTCTGTCAGAGGGCCGGTTACTTGGCCAGCACGCCGAGCAGCGGATTGGCAAAGCCGAAGAACATGGCGATACCCACGCCGATCAGGAACGCGGCATCAATCAGGCCGGCGAGCAGGAACATGAATTTTTGCAGTTGCGGGATCAGTTCCGGCTGACGGGCGGCGGCTTCGAGGAACTTGCTGCCCATGATGCCGATGCCGATACAGGCGCCGATAGCGCCCAGGCCGATGATGATGCCAATGCCCAGCGCGGTGTAGCCTTGAATGACGGCGGCGTATTGTTCCATTTGAATTTCCCTTTCTCTCTATAACAAAGTAATTACGGCGAATTTAAATACAGCGAATCTGCGTTCCGGTTGTTCAGCAATCCAGCCTCAGTGATGTTCGTGTGCCATCGCGATATAGACGCACGACAGCACCATGAAAATAAACGCCTGCAGCAGGATGATCAGGATGTGAAAGACCGCCCAGCCCCAGTAGAGCACGCCTGCAGCGGCGCCCGCGATCAACCCGCCGCCGGAAACCGCGGCCAACGTACCGAGCAGTCCGAGCAGCATGAAAATCAGTTCGCCGGCATACATGTTGCCGAACAACCGCATCGCCAGCGACACCGGCTTCGACAGGTATTCAATGATGTTCAATACCAGGTTCGGGATCCACAGCAGCGGATGACCGCCGAACGGCGCGGTAAACAGTTCATGCACAAAACCGCCCGCACCCTTGGCCTTGAAGCTGAAGAAAATGGTCAGGATGAAAATGGTCAACGACATCGCAAACGTGGTGTTCAGGTCGGTGGTCGGCACCGGCTTCCAGTGATGCAGTCCGGTGGCACCGGTCACAGTCGCCACCCAGTCGATGGGCAGCAGGTCCATCAGGTTCATCATGAACACCCAGACGAAAATCGTCAGGGCCAGCGGGGCGAGGAATTTGCGGTCGCCGGGAAATACGCCTTTGACGGTCTCATCGACAAATTCGACGATCAGTTCGACAAAACTTTGCACCGGACCGGGTATGCCGCTTGTTGCCCGACGCGCCACCAGATAAAACGCGCCGATTCCGAGCAGGCCGGTAAACCAGCCCATCAGAATGGTATCGAGATGAAATGTCCAGAACCCTTCGCCAAACCGGAGGTTGGTGAGATGGTGGGCAATGTATTCGCCCGCGTTTTGGGGGCCCTGACCGGCTGCCATGTTGACCACGATTGATCTCTTTTACTTACTTTTTATCAGCGGCATCGCCAGCGGGTAGGCCAGCAATGCCATGATGAAACCTGCAAGAAACGGTCCGGCGGCGTAACCCCGGTCCCCGCTCAGTCCCCAGAACAGCAGACCCAGGGCAACAGCAACTTTTGCCGCTTCACCGATCAGATGTCCCCACAGCAGCCGTGATGCACTGCGTCCCGGAACCAGCGCCTGACCTGCGGCATAAGCCAGTGTTCCGGCCCAGGCACATCCACCGCCCGCGGCAACCGCCTGCGCCACTGCGGCCCCCGCCCACCACCACGCGAGTAATGTGATCAATGCGATGATCGCTGCCTGAACAGCAGCTACCAGCATGACTGTCACCCGTGTCCCGCAGTGCAAAATGACCGGGACCGGCTCGGAAAATCCCCAAATTTTACAATTAACGACAAAGTAGCGTCAAATAATGTTGCGCTGCGGCGCAGGGTATTACTTGAGGCGGGCCAGCAGGTCATCGAGTTGTTCCAGCGTTCGGTAGCTGATAACCAGGCGACCGCTGCCCTTGGCACCGGATTTGATCTGAACAACAGTGCCCAGTCGATCCGACCATTCTTCTTCAAGGCGGGCAACATCGCGATCCTTGCGCATTTTGCGTTTGCCGCCCGGCACGTTTTTTCTCAGACCATCGCCGACGCGACGCTCCACCTCGCGCACCGACCAGCCGCCGGCAGCCGCTTCCCGCGCCAGTGCGATCTGCTGATCCGCCGGCAGTACGAGCAAGGCGCGGGCGTGGCCCATTTCGATTTGCCCCTGCGCCAGCAGTTCACGCACCGGGGGCGGCAATTCAAGCAAGCGCAGCAGGTTGGTCACCGTCGCGCGCGACTTGCCGACAGCGTCGGCGACAGCCTGATGGGTGAGTGCAAATTCGCGGATCAGGCGCTCGATGCCGGCCGCTTCTTCCAGTGCATTAAGATCTTCGCGCTGGATGTTTTCGATCAACGCCACCGCCAGTGCCTGCTGATCGGGCACGTTGCGCACCAGCACCGGTACGCTGCTCAAGCCGGCAATGCGCGCTGCGCGCCAGCGTCGTTCGCCGGCGATGATTTCATGCTTGCCGTCGCCGACCGGGCGCACCAGGATCGGCTGCATGATGCCCTGCGCCTTGATCGAGGCCGCCAGCGCATTCAGCGCTTCCTGATCCATGCGCGTGCGCGGTTGGTATTTGCCCGGCTGCAGCGCGGTGACCGGCAGCGTGTTTATCGCATCTCCTGTCGCAGCTGCAGGCGCGCTGTCATCGCCGAGCAGGGCGTCGAGGCCGCGGCCTAAACCCTTAATCTTGACCATAAAAAACCTTTATAAACAAATACTTATACGGTTGCTTCGGTGCGATTGAGCATTTCACCGGCCAGCGCCAGATAGGCCTGCGCGCCTTTCGAGGTGCGATCAAACTCCAGCGCCGGCAGGCCATGGCTCGGTGCTTCGGCCAGACGCACGTTGCGCGGAATCACCGTGCGATACACCTTGTCGCCAAAGTGCTGCAGCAGCTGCGCCGATACCTGTTGCGCCAGCGTGTTGCGCGGGTCATACATGGTGCGCAGCAAACCTTCGATTTCCAGTTCGGGATTGAGGTGCGCGCGCACCCGCTTGATGGTGCCGACCAGATCCGACAAACCTTCGAGCGCGTAGTACTCGCATTGCATCGGAATCATCACCGCCTGCGCAGCAGTCAGTCCGTTGACCGTCAACAGATTCAACGCCGGCGGACAATCGATCAGAATGAAATCGTATTCGGCAGCAACCGCCTGCAACGCGGTCTTGAGCCGTGTTTCACGATGTTCGATATCAACCAGTTCAACTTCAGCGCCTGCGAGATCGCGATTCGACGGCAGCACGTCGTATCCGCCATGCGCGGCGCGCTGCCGGACTTCGGCAATCTGCTTTTCTCCCAGCAGCACGTGATACACGGTCGCAGCCAGGCTGCGCTTGTCAACGCCGCTGCCCATCGTCGCATTACCTTGCGGATCCAGATCGACCAGCAGCACACGACGCTGCATCGCCGCCAGGCTCGCCGCGAGATTGACGCCGGTGGTCGTCTTGCCGACGCCGCCCTTTTGGTTGGTGATGGCGATGATGCGCATCAGGCGGCCATCGCGGGTTGGAGCAGGGCGGCATGACGCTCGGCATCAAGCCCGGGAACCTTCAGCGATACCACGCTGCACAGGCGGAATCCGCCCGGCACCTGCGCCAGTTCATCGTGGGGATACACCCCTTTCATCGCAATCATCACGCCGTCCTTTGCGCAGAGCTTTCCGGCCAGCGCGAGAAATTCCGAAACTTCTGAAAAAGCGCGCGACACCACCGTATCGAACGGTAGCGGCGCAGGCCAGGCTTCGACACGCGCACAGGCCACATCAATATTGGTCAATTTGAGTTCGATCATGGCCTGGCGCAGGAAAGTGGTTTTCTTCTGACTGGAATCGAGCAGGGTGATCTGCCAGTCGGGCCGCGCCAGTGCCAGCGGAATCCCGGGCAGTCCCGCGCCAGTGCCGACATCCAGCACGCGCGGACCGCGCACATGCGGCAACACGGCCAACGAATCGAGCAGATGGTGGGTGAGCATTTTTCCCGGTTCGCGCACCGCCGTCAGGTTGTAGGCTTTGTTCCATTTGGTTACCAGTGCGAGGTAATCCAACAGGCGACGTTGTGCATCCGCCGGTACGTTGATGCCCAGCGTGGTAATGCCTGCAGCCAGATCGGCAGCGAGGCTCATGCGCTTTTCTTCAAGGCCGCGGCCACGCGTTTCAGATGCACCAGCAAAACCGAGATCGCCGCCGGGGTGACACCGGACACGCGCGACGCCTGGCCAACGGTTTCCGGTTTGGCGCGATTGAGTTTCTGCTGTACTTCAATCGACAGTCCGCGCACCAGCGAGTAATCGAGATCAGCCGGTAAACGCAGGTCTTCCTGCAACGCGCGATGCTCGATCTCGGTCTGCTGACGTTCGATATAGCCCTGATACTTGGCCTGGATTTCCACCTGCTCGGCGACCTGCGTATCAGTCGCGCCGGGACCTGCGCCGGGCAGTGCCATCAGGCTGGCGTAGGTAAGTTCGGGGCGGCGTAGCAGATCTGCGAGTGAATACTCACGCTCCAATGTTTTTCCAATTAAATCAATAGCTTGCTGTGTTGGCAGATTCTGCGGATTAACCCAGATCGACTTCAGCCGTTCCTGCTCCAATGCAATTTCTTCACGCTTGCGGGCAAAGGTTTCCCAACGCGCATCATCGACTACGCCCAGGCGCCGGCCGATTTCGGTCAGGCGCAAATCGGCATTGTCTTCGCGCAAGGACAGCCGATACTCGGCGCGGCTGGTGAACATGCGGTAGGGCTCGGACACGCCACGGGTGATCAGGTCATCGACCAGCACACCCAAATAGGCCTGGTCGCGGGTCGGGTGCCAGGACGGCTGGTCCGACGCCAGCAGACCGGCATTGATACCGGCCAGCAGACCTTGCGCGGCGGCTTCTTCATAACCCGTCGTGCCGTTGATCTGTCCGGCGAAAAACAATCCGGCGATGGCCTTGGTTTCCAGCGAGGCCTTCAGCCCGCGCGGGTCGAAGTAATCGTATTCGATCGCATAGCCGGGGCGCGTGATATGCGCGTGCTCCATGCCCTGGATCGAACGCACCACGGCCAGTTGCACATCGAAGGGCAGGCTGGTGGAAATACCGTTGGGGTAATACTCGTGAACCGTAAGGCCTTCGGGCTCGAGGAAGATCTGGTGCGAAGACTTGTCGGCGAAACGATGGATCTTGTCTTCGATCGACGGACAGTAGCGCGGCCCCACGCCTTCGATAACGCCGGTGAACATCGGCGAGCGGTCGAGCCCGCCGCGGATTGCGTCATGCGTGCGTTCGTTGGTATGGGTGATCCAGCACGGCATCTGCCGCGGATGCTGCTCGCGGCGGCCAAGGAAGGAAAACACCGGCGCCGGATCGTCACCGGGCTGCTCGGTCAGTTGTGAAAAATCGATGGTACGGCCGTCGATACGTGGCGGCGTGCCAGTCTTCAGCCGTCCGACCGACAATTTCAATTCGCGCAGGCGCGCGGCAAGACTGAGCGACGGCGGATCGCCAGCGCGACCGCCCTGATAATTCTGCAGACCGACGTGGATCAGCCCGGAAAGGAAGGTTCCCGCCGTGAGCACCACGGCGCGGGCTTCAAAGCGCAGGCCAATCTGGGTGATTACGCCGGTGACACGGTCGCCCTGCACCACCAAATCATCCACGGCCTGCTGGAATACGCTCAGGTTGGGCTGATTCTCGATGCGGCTGCGGATGGCCTGGCGATAGAGCACGCGGTCCGCCTGGGCGCGCGTGGCGCGCACTGCAGGGCCCTTGCGTGAGTTAAGGATGCGGAACTGGATGCCGGCTTCGTCGGTGGCTGCGGCCATCGCCCCGCCCATGGCATCGACTTCCTTGACCAGGTGGCCCTTGCCAATGCCGCCGATCGACGGATTACACGACATCTGACCCAGCGTTTCGACGCTATGCGTCAGCAACAGCGTACGGCGACCCATGCGCGCACTGGCCAGCGCGGCCTCGGTTCCGGCATGGCCGCCGCCGATCACGATTACGTCAAATTTTTCAGGATACTGCGTCATTGAGTGCGCTGCGATCTGGGGCTGCCGCCTGCCCCGGGGCCGGGCGCGAATGATAGCCCAGTTTGACGGTGCTGCGAAAGCGGGAAACCTCGGCAAATGCCGATGTTCCACGTGAAACATAGGGTTAGATCCGATTCCTGCGAAACGCGAGGTTCCACGTGGAACACCCCTCGCCGGGGCTACTTGCCGATGCAGAACTTGGAGAAAATCTCGCCCAGCAAATCGTCAGGAGTGAATTCACCCGTAATGGTGCACAAGGCCTCATGCGCCAGCCGAAGCTCCTCGGCATAGAGTTCGAGGTGACGGGTCTGCGCCATAGCATTAGCCAGATGACCGTGAGCGGCCTGCAAGGCGGCCATGTGGCGCGCCCGGGCGGTAAACAGCCCTTCCCCTGCAGGGTGCCATCCGGCGCGATCCCAGATTGCCTGCTTCAACTGCTCGAGTCCGGCGCCGGTTTTGGCGGAGACCCAGACCCAGTCTTCGGCGCCGCGGGATTCACGCCCGCTGGGCCGGATTGCCAGATCGATCTTGTTGACTACCCGGATCCGCGCCAACGCGGCCGGCAAGCGCTCGACGATCGCCCGACTGCCCGCATCGTCTGCGCCGGCGGCATCCGACACCACCAAAGCCAGATCGGCCTTTTCGATCTGTGCCCAGGTGCGACTGATGCCGATACGCTCGACGGCATCCTCGGTTTCGCGCAATCCGGCGGTATCGATGATGTGCACCGGCAAGCCGTCGATGTCGATCTGTTCGCGCACGGCATCCCGCGTGGTGCCAGGCACATCCGTCACGATGGCGACGTCCTCACCAGCCAGCCTGTTCAGCAGGCTGGATTTGCCGACATTGGGTTCGCCGATCAACACTGCGTGGATGCCTTCACGCAACAGGCTGCCCTGCCGGGTCGACGCCATCACGCCCTCCAGTTGTTGACGTATCGTGGCGAGCTGCTCGGCAGCACGACCAGCGGTCAAAAACTCGACTTCCTCTTCAGGAAAATCAAGCGTTGCCTCAAGAAAGGTGCGCAAAGCCACGATTTTTGATGCAAGTTGTTGTATTAAATCAGAAAAATTTCCCTGCAGCGAACGCAGCGCAGCGCGCGCGGCAAGCGCCGTCGACGCTTCAATCAGATCCGCCACGCCTTCGGCCTGTGCCAGGTCCATGCGGCCGTTAAGGTAGGCGCGTTCGGTGAATTCGCCGGGCCGTGCCAGTCGCGCGCCGAGTTCAACGCAACGCTGCAGCAACTGGTGCATGACGACGGGACCGCCGTGACCCTGCAGTTCGATGACGTCTTCACCGGTGTACGAATGCGGCGCCGGAAAAAACAGAGCGATGCCTTCATCGAGAGGCTGGCCGGCTGCATCACAAAATGCAGTGAGCATCGCGCGACGCGATTCAAGGGGGCGAGGAATCAGCGCTGATGCAAAGGCGACCAGATCCCGCCCGGATATGCGAACAACACCAATGCCACCGCGCCCGGGCGCGGTGGCAATTGCAGCAATGGTGTCGCGCGGGATCATGCGCGGCGAGTATAACGCCGCGTGTTTAGGACTTGCGCGGCGCGGCTTTGACGCCCTCGATCGCGCGATTGATATGCCACTGCTGCGCGATCGACAGCACGTTGTTCACCAGCCAGTACAACACCAGTCCGGCAGGGAAGAAGAAAAAGAAAACGCTGAAGGCCACCGGCATGATCTTCATCACTTTGGCCTGGATGGGATCCGGCGGTTCCGGATTCAGCCGCGTCTGGATGATCATCGTCGCGCCCATCAGGACGGGCAGGATGTACCAGGGGTCCGGCGTCGACAGATCGGTCACCCACAGCGCGAACGGTGCCTGGCGCATTTCAACGCTGCCGAGCAGCACCCAGTACAACGCGATGAACACGGGGATCTGCACCACGATCGGCAAACAGCCGCCGAGCGGATTGATTTTTTCGGTCTTGTAGAGCTCCATCATTGCCTGCTGCATGCGCTGACGGTCTTCGCCGAACTGCTCCTTCAGACGCTGCATTTTCGGTGCTACAACACGCATCTTCGCCATCGAGCGATAGCTCGCTTCGGACAAGGGGTAGAACAGCAGCTTGATCAAAATCGTGAGCAGTATGATCGCAACACCCCAGTTGCCGACCAGTCCGTGTATCCATTGCAACACCCAGAACAACGGCACGGCGATGACCGTCAGCCAGCCGTAATCCACCGCGAGATCCAGCCCGGGCGCCAGCGCTGCGAGTTTCTGCTGTTCTTGCGGTCCGGCATAAAGCGGCACGGTAACCGCAGCACTGGCTCCCGGCGCAACGGTGCCGACCGGCAAAATCACGCCTGCGGCATAAAGCCCCTGCTGCAGTTGGCGCGTATAGAATTCACGCGGCGTGTCGCCCTTGGGCAGCCACGCGCTGAGAAAATAGTGCTGCAGCATGCCGACCCAACCGTCATTGCTGTTCTTCGGATACGGCGTCTTGCCTTTATCGATGTCGCCGAACGCAACCTTCTGGAATTTTTCCTTGTCGGTGTAAATCGCCGGGCCGGTGTAGGTGGGCACCATCGAGGAGTCACCCTCGGGCGGTTTGGTATCCCGCACGATCTGGAAATAACCAAATACTTCCAGCGGCGCAGCGCCGGAATTAGTCACTTCGTGTGCAACGTCGATAACGTAGCTGTCACGCAGACACCCGCAGAAGTTGGCCGATTTAACGCCACCGGTCGCTTCAAGCCGCACTTCCAGCGCGCCCGCACCCTCGGCCAGTTTGTAGTCGTCGGCCTGGGCTGAATACTGCGTCTGATGGTTGGGCAACCCGTTGCCGATCAAGCCCGACTGGGCGACATAGACATGGTCGGGTGCACGCGTGAACAGCACAAAATTCTTCTTCGGATCGAGCGTGCCGCCATGCCTTTTCATGCGCAGGCTGACCAAGTCGCCGCCAGTTGCGTTGATCTCGGCGAAATACAGATCGGTCTCAACCTTGATGATTTTGCCGCCGGTGACCATTGCGTTCGCCGCAGGTGCAGCCGGCGCGGGGGTCTGTGCAGCCGGGGCCGCGGGCAGCGAAGGCGCCGGGACCGCTGACGGAGTGGCGGCGCTTTTGCTCGGTACTGCGCTGGGTGCCGGCGCTATAGCCGCAGTCTGCGCCGTCTGCTGGTCCCGCTGCCAACCTTCATACAGCAGGAACACCGACATCGTGAATACAAAAAAGAGTATCAGCCGTTGTGTGTCCATATGCCTCTTTGCCGAGTGTGGCTGCGCCTATTGAACCGGTCTATGACACAAGTCCGCGCAACAACTCCTGCAACTCCTTGAACAATGCTGCATTGTCGCGATTGCGGGGACTGCCCCTGAGCTGCACAACGACGTCGAGATTGCCTAGCTCTGACGCCAATTGGCGGTGCGTGATTCGAACCAGACGTTTGACGCGGTTGCGATCCACGGACCGTGGGGCAACTTTTTTGCCGACGATCAGCCCGAGACGCGGGCCATTTTCAGCATTGGGCAGGACTCTGATTAGAAAACTGCGACTACCCTTCATGCGGCCGCCGGCAAGTACAGCCTCGAACTGCGCCGGTTTCGTCAAACGACCCGGTCGCGCCAGGGGTGCGTTGCCGCCATCCCCCGGATGCGTCAAACGCTGAGGCGAGCCCGGCCTTTTGCGCGGCGCGCACGGATGACAGCGCGGCCCCCGCGCGTTTTCATCCGCACGCGGAAACCATGGGTCCGCTGGCGACGCGTTTTGGACGGTTGATAGGTGCGCTTCATGGTCGTTCCTGATTTGGTGTTCTGGAAAACCCGACATTAGACACGGGCCTCCCCCACCATGTCAACGTACTCGTAAATGAGCCTCCGGAAGGCCATCCATCCGGGTAACGCCGTACGTTTGGATGGTGTCATCAATACGGGGTAAAATCAGCGGTCGATTTCCTGCGCCACCACCGCTAACTCCGCTCCGCCCGATAGGGACGAATGAACGAATTCTGGCAACACTGTCTCTCGCTATTTGCGAAAGAGATCGGGCAACAGCAATTTGTCACCTGGATACAGCCGCTCCAATGCGGTGTTGCCGGCTCGCGGGTGACGATTACTGCGCCCAACGGTTTTGTACAGCGCTGGGTGCGCGACCGGTTTCATGCGCGGATCCTCGAACTGGCCCGCGAAAGCCTGGGCAGTGAAGCGACGGTGGATCTGGTCCTGGCAGAACGGGGTGCCGCAGCACCGATGATCCCCGCGGCCGCACCCGAGGCGCCAGCTGCAAAGCCTGCGCCCCCGGTGCGCGATATTTCCCGCCTGAATCCCGCTTTTACCTTCGATACCTTTGTCACCGGCAAGGCCAATGACCTGGCGCGCGCGGCCGCACGCCAGGTTGCAGAAAAACCCGGTTCCGCCTACAACCCGCTGTTTGTATATGGCGGCGTCGGGCTGGGCAAGACGCATATGATTCATGCCATTGGTAATCATCTGCGCGCCCATGCACCGGAAAGCAAAATCCGCTATATCCACGCGGAACAATATGTTTCCGACGTGGTGCGGGCTTACCAGCACAAGGCGTTTGACGATTTCAAACGCTACTACCACTCGCTGGATTTGCTGTTGATCGACGACATCCAGTTTTTCAGCGGCAAGAACCGCACTCAGGAAGAATTTTTCTACGCATTCAACGCGCTGGTCGAAGCCCACAAGCAGGTGATCATCACTTGCGACACCTATCCCAAGGAAATTTCCGGCATCGAAAACCGGCTGATTTCGCGTTTTGGCTGGGGCCTCACCGTGGCGGTCGAGCCCCCTGAACTGGAAATGCGCGTCGCCATTCTGCTGAAAAAAGCAGATGCCGACGGACTGGCCCTTGATGAAAACGTGGCCTTCTTCATCGCCAAACACATCCAGTCCAACATCCGCGAACTGGAAGGTGCCCTGAAACGGGTGCTGGCCTACTCGCGCTTCACCGGTCAGCCGATCACAGTCGATCTGGCGCGGGAAGCTCTGCGCGATGTGCTGGCTTCGCAAAGTCGACAGGTCAGTATCGAGAACATCCAGAAAACGGTGGCGGACTACTACAAGATCAAAGTATCTGAAATGTATTCAAAAAAACGGACACGCAACGTCGCCCGCCCCCGCCAGGTCGCCATGGCGCTGGCCAAGGAACTGACACAAATGAGCTTGCCGGACATCGGTGAGGCCTTCGGCGGACGGGACCATACGACGGTGCTGCACGCCTGCCGCAAGATCGCCGAGTTGCGGGGCAGCAGTACGGATATCACCACCGACATCGCTTCTTTATTGAAGGTATTACGCAGTTGATAGCCGGTGCATACTTTGTGCATAAACACTGAAATGGCAACAAGGCTGTTATTTCATCCTTTTTTGTCCACAGGCAATCCCCAAATTAAACAGGGCTTCAGGATGACGATTCATGCTTTGCAATCAAGCGTTCAGGCAAGGTTTCAACAGCAAACGAGCCTCTCTATTAGCTATTACTATTCTTTTTAAAAGAAACCATTAATATGAAACTCGTCCAACTTCCGCGTGATGCCCTACTCAAACCACTGCAAGCTGTAACCGGCATCGTCGAACGACGGCATACGCTGCCGATCTTGTCGAACGTACTGATCGAACGCCATGAAGACAGCCTGCGTTTTGTCGCCACCGATCTTGAATTGCAGATTGCGACATCCTGCGCGATGGACAAAAAAACCGGTGATACGCTGGCCGTCACCGTATCTGCGCGCAAACTGGTTGATATTCTTCGTGCGTTGCCGGATGGCAGCGAAGTCGCGCTTGAACTGGCTAACAATCGCCTCCAGGTCAAAGCCGGGAAAAGCCGCTTCAACCTGCAAACGCTTCCGGCCGCGGATTTTCCGGCGCTTGCCGATCCGGGTAAGCCGCAGAGCAGTTTCCAGATTTCGCAAGGGGTGACACGCAAGCTGCTGGCGCTGGTGCAATACGCAATGGCGCAGCAAGATATACGCTATTACCTGAACGGTCTGCTGCTGGTGACCGAAGGTAATGACTTGCGTGTGGTGGCGACAGACGGCCACCGCCTCAGCTATGCGGTAACCGGGTTGTCCGCAGCACAGGACAAGACCGAGGTGATCCTGCCGCGCAAGGCCATTCTCGAACTGGCGCGACAACTGAACGACAACGACGATCCGCTGGACGTCGCGATCCACGCCAACCAGGTGCGTTTCCGTTTTGGCGACGTTGATCTGACGACCAAAGTCATCGACGGCAAATTCCCGGACTACCAGCGCGTTATTCCCAGCAACTACGAAAAACACATCGCGCTCGACCGCGACGAACTGCAGCGCGCGCTGCAGCGTGCCGCCATTCTTTCGAACGAAAAATTTCGCGGTGTGCGCTGGATGCTGACCAAGGACAGCCTGCGCATTTCGTGCAGCAACAACGAGCAGGAAGAGGCCCAGGAAGAACTCGAAGTCGAGTTTGGTGGTGAACCCCTGGACGTGGGTTTCAACGTGACGTACCTCCTCGATGTGCTCAGCAATGTGCCGCCGGGGAAAGTGACCTGCTCTTTTGGCGATGCCAACAGCAGCATGCTGATTACGCTCCCGGGCCGTGACGATTTCCGTTACGTCGTGATGCCGATGCGGATATAAGCAAACAACAAAGCAACAGAGAAAAGACAAACAATGAGCGACAAAGAACCACGCACCGGAAACGAATACGACGGCAACAGCATCAAGGTCCTCAAGGGACTTGAGGCCGTGCGCAAACGTCCGGGGATGTACATCGGCGACACCAGCGACGGCACCGGGCTGCATCACATGGTTTTCGAGGTGGTTGATAACGCGATCGACGAGGCGCTGGCCGGGCATTGCGACGAAATCTCCATCATCATCCATCCGGACAATTCGATCAGCGTGGCCGACAACGGCCGCGGAATTCCGACCGACATTCATCCGGAAGACGAGGAAAAACGCTCGACCGCCGAAGTGGTAATGACCGAACTGCACGCCGGCGGTAAGTTCGACAGCAACTCCTACAAGATCTCCGGCGGACTGCACGGCGTCGGTGTGTCGGTGGTGAATGCGTTGTCGGAATGGCTGCGCCTGACCATCCGCCGCGACGGGAAAATGCACGCCATGGAATTCCGCATGGGCGAGGCCGTAGCACCACTCAAACACACCGGCAAAAGCGAACGTCGCGGCACCGAGGTGCATTTCCTCGCCAGCAAGGAGATCTTCGGCACGGTCGAGTTTCATTATGAAATCCTCGCCAAACGCCTGCGCGAACTGTCGTTCCTGAATCATGGTGTGAAAATCTCCATGACTGATCAGCGCACCGGCAAGGAAGAAAAGTTTGCGTTTGCCGGCGGGGTCAAGGGTTTTGTCGAATACATGAACCGCAACAAGTCGGTTCTGCACCCCAACGTTTTCCACATCGAGGGCACCAAGGACGGCATCACCGTCGAAGTTGCCATGCAGTGGAACGATTCCTACCAGGAATCGATGCAGTGCTTTACCAACAACATTCCACAGCGCGACGGCGGTACCCATCTGACGGGGCTGCGTGCGGCAATGACGCGCACGCTGAACAATTACATTGAATCGACCGACCAGGCGAAAAAAGCCAAGGTCGAGACCAGCGGCGACGACATGAAAGAGGGCCTGACCGCGGTGCTGTCGGTCAAGGTGCCGGAACCGAAATTTTCATCGCAGACCAAGGACAAGCTGGTGTCTTCGGAAGTGCGTCCGGTAGTCGAGGAAATCGTCGGCCAGAAGCTGATGGAGTTCCTGCTGGAAAAGCCCAACGACGCAAAAATCATCTGCGGCAAGATTGTTGATGCCGCGCGGGCCCGCGAGGCTGCGCGCAAGGCGCGCGAACTGACCCGGCGCAAGGGCGTGCTCGATTCGTTCGGGCTGTCCGGCAAGCTGGCGGACTGCCAGGAACGCGATCCGGCGCAGTGCGAGCTGTATCTGGTCGAGGGTGACTCCGCGGGCGGCTCGGCAAAGCAGGGCCGCGACCGGAAGAATCAGGCCATCCTGCCGCTGCGCGGCAAGATCCTCAACGTCGAGAAGGCGCGCTTCGACAAGCTGATTTCGTCAACCGAGATCACCACGCTGATCAGCGTTCTCGGTACCGGCATCGGCAAAGACGAATACAACGCCGACAAGCTGCGCTATCACCGCATCATCATCATGACGGACGCGGACGTAGACGGTTCGCACATCCGCACGCTGCTGCTGACTTTTTTCTACCGGCAGATGCCGGAACTGGTCGAGCGCGGCCACATCTACATCGCGCAGCCGCCGTTGTACAAGATCAAGCACGGCAAGCAGGAGCGATACCTGAAGGACGAACACGAGCTCAAGCAGTATCTGCTCAAGCTGGCGCTGTCCGAAGCCGAGCTTTATACCAGGCCCGACGCGCCTGCACTGTCGAAGGATGCGCTGGAAGAAGTCGCCAAGCACTATCTGCTGGCCGAGGCGGTGATCGAACGCGAAAGCCGGATCATCGACCCCGAAGCGCTGCATGCCCTGCTCAACAATCCGGTGACACTGGATCTGGTGGACGAAGCGGCGGCGCAGAAAAGCGCCAAGGCGCTGGCCGGTCTTTACGGCGAAGCCAAGAACGTCAAGATCGACGCCAAGTTCGACGACAAAAGCGAGTCCTTCATCCTGCGTATTTCACGCACCCAGCATGGCGTGGCACGCAGCACGATGATCGACAACGATTTCCTGCAGAGCGGCGACTACGCGCAGATTCGCAAGACTGCACAGATGCTGCATGGTCTGCTGGGTGACGGCGCCTATATCAAACGCGGCGAGCAGATGCGTCCGGTGAGTGATTTCCGCGAAGCCATTGAATGGTTGTTGGCGGAAGTGCAGCGCGGCGTCGGCATCCAGCGCTACAAGGGGCTGGGCGAGATGAACCCCGAGCAGTTGTGGGATACCACCATGAATCCGAAAACGCGGCGGCTGCTGCGGACGCGAATTGATGATGCCATCGGCGCCGATGAAATCTTCACCACGCTGATGGGCGACGCTGTTGAACCGCGCCGTGCGTTCATCGAGACCAACGCCCTGGGTGTGCGCAACCTCGATATCTGACCTCGCAGCACAAACCAGAACGGCCATCCTCGCGAAGCGAGGGATGGCCGTATCTATTTGTATTAATTGATTATTTTTTTGCGCGGCTGGCGCGCTTTTTTGCCGGTGCGGGTTTTTCAATGGCGACCGCCGGCGCAGCTTTTTTGCCTTTGGCGGGTTTGAGGGCAACGGCTTCCGCACCGGCTTTTGGCGCACGCGGGGCAAACTCAAAACTGACTTTGCCATCGGGCTGCCGCACCAGGAAAGCCTTGAAGCGGCGGCCGTTGCGGTTGGAGACGAAAGCATCCAGCAGATCGGTGCGCCCCGTCGTCAGCAGCTTTTGCATCTGCTCACGGTGCATTTCCTGGCGCAGGATGACCTTGCCGGAGCGGAAGTCGCATTTTTTCGCCGGCATGTTCTCGCACACATAATTCATGCCGTGTTCGTAGACGTTGCTGCCGCATTTCGGGCACGGCCCCAGCGCCTGCTGTCCGGAAAAATCGACTTCTTCAGGTTCGCCGTCGGGATTGTTCTGGCCGAAATCGAACTCGAGCTTGAAGTTGCTGGTTTCCTTGTCGGGCACGATGCGCAGGATCGCCGCGAACGGACGGCCCATTTTCGAGCGGAATCCCTGCAACGGGCCGATTTCACGCTCGACCAGCAATTGTTCGACTTCGGGGATTTCAAACTGTCGTCCGCCGGGAATCTTGGAAATTGAAAACGCACAGCCGTCGCAGGCAAATCGCCGGTAGTTTTCCTTGATTACGCCGCCGCAATTCGGGCAAGGCGTTTTCAGCGTCGAATAATCCCCGGGGATGGTCTCGCTGTTGTATTCCTTGGCGGTCTTGACGATGCGCTCGGTCATGCGCGCGATTTCCTTCATGAACGTCGCCCGCTTCAGCTTGCCGCGCTCCATCTGCAGCAGCTTGTATTCCCATTCGCCGGTCAGTTCCGGCTGGATCAGTTCCTTGACGTCCAGCCCGTTGAGCAGTGTCAGCAACTGGAACGCTTTTGCCGTCGGAATCAGCTCCCGGCCTTCACGCACCAGATATTTTTCCGCGATTAGGCGTTCGATGACCGCGGCACGGGTGGCCGGCGTGCCCAGCCCTTTTTGCGCCATCGCTTCGCGCAGTTCATCATCGTCGATCAGCTTGCCGGCGCCTTCCATCGCGGTCAGCAGCGTGGCTTCCGAGTAACGCGCGGGCGGACGTGTCGCCAGCGCGACCACATCGACCGCCGAGGCCAGCGGCTGCTCGCCCTTGGCCACCGGCGGCAGATTGGCGCTTTCCTGCTGCTCGTCCTTGCCGTAAATCGCCAACCAGCCCGGCTTGACCAGGATCTTGCCTTCGGTCTTGAACTTGTGTGATGCGACTTCGGTAATACGCGTGGTTACCAGGTATTCCGCGGCCGGGAAAAACACCGCCATGAACCGGCGCACCACCAGATCGTAGATTTTCTGCTGCACGTCATTGAGTGCCTTCGGAGGCTGCGGCGTCGGAATGATCGCAAAGTGGTCGGAGATTTTCGTGTTGTCGAAAATCCGCTTGTTCGGCTTGATCCACTTGTTCTTGATGATTTCCTTGGCGTGCGGACGTAATCCCGTGTCCTCAGCCAGTGCATCGACCGTCGCCTTGACCGTGTCGATGTAGTCCTCGGGCAGATGACGCGAATCCGTCCGCGGATAAGTCAGCGCCTTGTGCCGTTCGTAGAGTTCCTGCGCGATCGACAGCGTGGTCTTTGCGGAAAAACCGAAACGTCCGTTGGCTTCGCGCTGCAGCGAAGTCAGATCAAACAGCGCAGGCGCCAGTTGCGACGACGGTTTCGATTCCTCAGTAACGAGGCCGGCTTTGCCGCGGCAGGCGTCGGCGATCTTGGCGGCTTTGGCCTGTTCCCATAACCGGCTGTCGCGGCGCTCGGCGTCGATCTCGTCTTTCTTGAACGCGGGATCGAACCAGCGGCCCTCGTAATCGCCGGCCTTGGCACCGAAAGTCGCACGAATCTCCCAATAATCGCGTGACACGAACTTGCGGATTTTCTGTTCGCGATCGACCACGATCATCAGCGTCGGCGTCTGCACGCGGCCGACAGTGGTCAGATAAAAACCGCCGCCCTTGCTGTTGAACGCCGTCATCGCGCGGGTGCCGTTGATGCCGACCAGCCAATCCGCTTCGCTGCGGCTGCGTGCGGCATCAGCGAGCGGCAGCATGTCGTCATCGGTGCGCAGATGGGCAAAGCCGTCACGGATCGATGCCGGTGTCATCGACTGCAGCCACAACCGCGATACGGGTTTGCTGGTCTTGGTGGCCTGCACGATGTAACGGAAAATCAGTTCGCCTTCGCGACCCGCGTCACAGGCATTGATCAGCGCGGTGACATCTTTGCGCTTGAGCAGTTTGGCGAGCACTTTCAGCCGCGGCTCGCTTTTGGCGATCGGGTTCAGGTCAAAGTGGGGCGGAATCACCGGCAGGTTGGCGAAAGACCATTTGCCGCGTTTGACTTCGAATTCTTCCGGCGCAGCGATTTCAAGCAGATGGCCAACAGCTGATGACAATACATAGTCATCACTTTCGAAGTATTCACCATGCCGCGTGAACCCGCCCAGCGCTTTGGCGATGTCGCCGGCGACCGAAGGTTTTTCCGCGATGATGAGCGTTTTGGCCATACTAAACTTTTGATTTTGCGGACTAATTCCGCGAAAGAGAAGCGCGATGTCGCCGCGCCGAGGAAAAGAGCGCCAGATGATAAGAACAATCCCCGGCCAGCGCAAGCCGGGTTCAGTGAATGCGTTGCCAGCGACCCCCGGGCAAGGACTCGATTTGTCCTGTTAATTCAAGGTCGGTGAGCGCTATATTGATCGCTGCAGCGGTAAGACCGCTGCGTTGCTGCAAAGTGTCCGCGTCCACCGGATCAAAGCCGACATGAAGCAGAAGCGGATGTTCTTCCGCGGCATCATCAACCTCCGCTTGTGGCGCCAATCGCGATGAAGAGCCGCCCAGCTCTTCCAGCACATCCTGCGCAGACTCGACCAGTTTGGCGCCCTGTTTGATCAGCGCATGGCAGCCTTTGGCCAGCGGTGAATGGATCGAGCCCGGGATGGCGAACACGTCGCGGCCTTGTTCAGCCGCAAGCCGTGCCGTAATCAGCGAGCCGCTGGAAACGGCGGCTTCGACCACCAGCACACCGCGCGACAAGCCGCAGATCAGGCGGTTGCGTCTCGGGAAATTGGAAGCGATGGCCGGCGTACCCAGTGCAAATTCCGAGATCAGCACGCCATCGACGGCAATGCGGTGCGCAAGTTCGCGGTTACGCGCGGGGTAAACGACATCCAGCCCGGTGCCGACCACGGCAACGGTTGATGCGGTGCCGGCAAGTCCGCCGCGATGGGCCGCAGCATCCACACCCAGCGCCAGTCCGCTGACGATGGTCAGTCCGGCATTGCTGAGCGTGGTGGCAAAAGCCTCGGCATTGTTGATGCCCTGCGCTGTGGCATTGCGGCTGCCGACAATGGCGAAACCCGGCCGGTTCAACAGTTCAACACGACCTTTGACATACAGCAGCGGCGGCGGATCGGTAATTTCAAGCAAGGCGCGCGGATACCCGGGATCGGCGAAAGTGACGATGTGATTGGCCGGATCGGCCAGCCACTGATCGACGATACCCAGTAATTCTGCAGAGGCTCCGCCGTCGCGGATCGCGGCGACCAGCTTGCTCGAAACCACCAGTGTGAGATCGCGGACGCCGGCGGCAAGAATGTTCTGCGGCGAGCCGTGGACGGTCAGCAGTTTGCGCAGCGATTGCGGACCGAGCCCATCAATCAGGCTCAGACGGAGCCAGGCCGCCAGGTCGGGGTCCAGCGCCATCGTGAAAGGCGTTAAGTTGCGGGGCTCAAGGCCTCATCGAATCAGGGGTTGGTGACGAAGTCACTGACCGCGACAGGGCGGCTGGCTTCCATCACCAGTGCGAACGACGCGCGGTCGAAGGTGCGGAACACCATCACCAGACCATAACGTTCATCCGGCAGCTTGGCGATGTCGCTGCGGGACACGGCTTCGCCGCGTGCGGTGTAAACATCGCGCGGCGGCAGCGGTTCGGAGTAGTAAACACGTGGCGTGTCGCTGCCGCTGATGCCGGACCGGCCAAATAGCGGTTCGGTACGCTGGCTGTAACGCGCCGTGGTCTGGCTGCGTTCAATTGCAAGCACGGCGCCGACCTGCAGGCCATCCCTGCTGCCTTTCGACAGCGCAACAATCGACAGCGGACCGGTTTCCTGCAGGCTGCCATAAGCCGAGATGATGCGACCCTTAACCGGAATCAGCGGCGCGTGCGGCACGTAAGAGAACACCGGCGTTTGTTTGCCCAGCGGAATCAGCCGGTCGTCGCGATAAATTTCCTGCACGGAGCGGACGATCTCGATGGTCGCCACTTCGCCATGCTTGCTGACCCGGGCTTCACCGAGATAAGTGGCTTCGTAGCCGAGGATTTCGTTGTTTTCGGGATCGATCAGCGGGTCGCCACGGCGAAAAATTTGCCACAGATCGCCCTTGTCTTTAGTAATGCCCTGAACGAAGGCACGGTCGCCGGCACCCAGCGTGACGCGGCTTTCCGCAGTGGCAACGATGCGTGGCGCACTGTCGAGTTCATTGGCGCTGACCACCAGCGGTTTGGACAGGAACGGTTCAATGACTGAAGGCGCAATGCTCGGCACGGCATCGCGCGTAGAGCGCTCAACCCGGATCCGCGGCTCCAGTCTGGTGGTATCGAGCTGAACCATCTGCAGCCGGGCTTCGCCGCTGCTGCGGTCGAGCACGATGGAGTCGCCGGGGAAAATCAGGTGTGGGTTCTTGACCTGCTCCTGGTTCATTTTCCACAGTTCGGGCCAACGCCAGGGTTCCTTCAGATAGCGGCCGGAAATGCTCCACAAGGTGTCGCCTTTTTGCACCACATAGCGCTCAGGGGCGTTGTCCTTGAGGGCCGGGGCATCTGCGGCAAGCACAGTCCATGCGGGAGTTATCAACAAAATCAGGGATATAATTGCTTTTCGCATGTGGAGCCCCACCTTATGTGCGCGTCGTTGACGCAGGGTGCAGAAGCTGCCTGCCGACGTGAGAGTTTGGTTTAAATTCTGCATCTAGTTGATTAAATAGGCAAGTTTTTCATGGCTTTACTACATATCCTGCACTACCCGGATCCTCGGTTGCACAAGGTAGCAGCACCGGTTGTCCGGGTAGACGAACAAATACGTAAATTAATCAACGACATGGCCGAAACCATGTACGCGGCGCCCGGAATTGGTCTTGCCGCAACACAAGTCGATGTGCATCTGCGTTTACTGGTCATCGATATTTCTGAAACCCACGATCAGTTGCAGGTCTTCATCAATCCCGAAATCATACGCGCCGAAGGCGAAGAAGAATGTGAAGAAGGTTGCCTTTCAGTGCCCGGGATCTACGAAAAAGTTACCCGCGCGGCAAAAGTCACAGTTAAAGCGCTGGATGGACAGGGTCGTGAGCGCATCATTGAGGCCGACGGCCTGATGGCAGTCTGCATCCAGCATGAAATGGATCATCTGGTCGGCCGGGTGTTTGTCGAAAAGCTGTCGCGGCTGAAACAGCAACGTATTACGGCGAAATTGACCAAGCAGCAACGTCAGGCCATGTAGGCCGGCCTCCATCCCGGCGCCCCGACAACGTGAACCTCCTATTTGCAGGAACGCCGGCCTTTGCCGCCGCCGCACTGGAAGCCTTGCTGCAAGCGGGGCATCAGGTGCCGCTGGTGCTAACCCAACCTGATCGTCCGGCCGGTCGCGGCCTCAAACCGCAGGCCTCTGCGGTGAAACAACTGGCGCAGGCGAAACAACTCGCCGTCGCGCAGCCAGCCACCCTCAAGAATGATGCGGTAATTGCGCAGCTTGCCGCCGTGGGTGCAGACGCGATGGTAGTGGCCGCGTATGGACTGATTCTGCCGCAATCCGTACTTGACCTGCCGCGTCTGGGCTGTCTGAACATCCATGCCTCACTGCTGCCGCGCTGGCGCGGCGCCGCCCCCATTCAGCGCGCCATCCTCGCCGGTGATCGCGAAACCGGCGTCACCATCATGCAGATGGATGCCGGTCTCGATACCGGCGGGATGTTGCTGGAACAGGCGATACCGATCGACGATTACGATAACGCGCAGTCGCTCCATGACAAACTGACGACGCTGGGTGCGCAATTGATCGTGCGCGCGCTGCATGAACAGCCTGCCGCGGTGGCTCAGGACCATGCCCGGGCAAGTTATGCCGCAAAAATCACCAAGGCCGAAGCCCGCATCGACTGGACCCGGCCGGCTGTGGAACTGGCCCGTGCCATCCGTGCCTATAACCCGGTGCCCGGCGCTTATACGTCGTGGCAGGGCGGGCCGCTGAAATTGTGGCGCGCCGAAGCGGTAGCGGCAGCAACCGCCGCTCCCGGCACGGTATTGCAGGCGGATGGCGAAGGCATCGTCGTTGCTACGGGGGACGGCGTGCTGCGTTTGCTCGAACTGCAACGCGCTGGCGGCAAACGTCTTGCCGCATCGTCGTTTCTTGCCGGCGCCACCCTGCATCCAGGCGACCGCCTCGATGTCTAAACCGCACAGGATGCCCTGATTATGGAACGCACCCAGTGCCTCGCTGCACATGTCGTCGGCCGCGTGCTCGCCGGCCGCAGCCTCGATTCGGAACTTACCGCCGTATGGCGGCAACACGCCACGCTGAGCCCGCAACAGCGCGGCGCCGTGCAGGACGTCGCCTACGGGGCACTGCGTCATCTCGGTTATGTCGATGCCGCGATCGACCGGCTGCTGTCGCGGCCCCTGACCGATCTTCCGGTGCGCAATCTGCTGCAGGTCACGCTGTACCAACTGATGCATACCAAGGCGCATTCGTATGCGATCGTCAACCACGCGGTTCCCGCGGCCGCCAAGCTCGGTTTCCCGAAAGCCCAGGGTCTGGTCAACGCCGTGTTGCGCAATTTCCTGCGCCGCCGCGACGAACTTGACGCCGCGATCATGGCGACCGATCTCGGTCGCTATTCCTATCAGCAATGGTGGATCGATCGCGTCGCCGCAGAATACCCCGATGACTGGCGGGAAATTCTCGATGCCGGCAACGCCCGGCCGCCGCTGACGCTGCGCGTGAACCGCAGAAAAATCACCCGCGACAATTACCTCGAACTGCTGAAGCTGCAGGATATCGCCGCGCATGTCGTGGGCCGGCAGGGCATTGTTATCGAAAAACCGCGGCCGGTTTCGCTATTGCCGGGTTTTGCCGATGGCCAGGTTTCAGTGCAGGACGCCGGGGCACAGCTGGCGGCCGAACTGCTCGATGTCGCCGACGGCATGCGCGTGCTCGATGCCTGCGCGGCGCCCGGCGGCAAAGCCGCGCATCTGCTGGAACTGGCCGATATTGATCTGAGTGCAGCGGACATCGACGCGCAGCGGCTGCAGCGCGTTACCGAAAACCTGACCCGGTTGTCGTTGAACGCAAAGCTGCTGCAGGCCGACGCCGGAAATCCTGCGGCCTGGCGCAATGCGGGCCTGTTCGATCGCATCCTCGCCGACGTGCCGTGTACCGCATCCGGGGTGGTGCGCCGTCATCCGGACATCAAATGGCTGCGCCAACCCGCCGATATCGCCGCCATGGCGCAACGTCAGGCGCAGATTCTCGACACGCTTTGGCAGTTGCTCGGCAGAGGTGGTAAATTGCTGTATGCGACGTGCTCCGTTTTCAGCGAAGAGAATGGCCGGCAGGTCGAACAGTTTATTGCCCGGCATGTCGATGCCCGGCAAATCGCCGTCTCACTTTCCGCCGAAGGCTTGAGACAAAGCCACGGCCAACTTTTTCCCGACGCCGCGCATGATGGTTTCTATTACGCCCTTCTGGAAAAAGTTTGACGCGCCGGCGCAAAAGCCGCGCATGCGCGAGCTTGCGTTGCTGATAAGCAAGACATCTCTGATGCGCAAGTCATTGCTGCTGCTGGCGCTGCTGATGTCCACCTTCAGTGCATACGCTGCGCAACCGCACGGCATCGAAGTGCGCCGCGCGGTGGTGGCGCCCGCGGAAGAAGCCTACGTGCTCGATGCCGACATCGAAATCGTGCTGTCGGCGCCGCTTGAAGAAGCCTTGCACAAAGGCATTCCATTGTATTTCCTGCTTGAATTTGAAATGGTGCGTTCGCGTTGGTACTGGTTCAACGACAAGGCGGTCGTTCTGCAACAGCAGTATCGCTTGTCCTATAGCGCCCTGACGCGGCAATACCGCATCGGTGTCGGCGCGTTTTATCAGAACTTCGTTACGCTGAACGAGGCTTTGCAATTTCTGAGCCGGGTACGCCGGCGCGAAGAAATGGAGACCGGCGCGCTCAGCAAAGGCTCGACTTACATGGCCGGTCTGCGGCTGCGCCTTGATACCACGCAGTTGCCGCGCCCGTTCAATCTGAACGCACTGGGCTCGCGCGAATGGAGCCTGGGCTCAGACTGGTATCGCTGGACGGTCATTCCATGAATACCACAGCCGCCAGACTGCCCCGCACCGGCGCCGTGATGCGCTATCTGCTGCTGATTTGCGTCGGTCTCGGTGTTGCCGCGGTATTTCTGCTGGCCTCGGTCAGCGCCAACACTGCGCTGTTTTCCGAGTATTACCCGGTGCTGCTCGGTGTCAATCTGGTCATCGCGGTGTTGCTGGCCGCAATGGTCACTTATCAGTTGGTCAGTTTGCGCAAGAAACTGAAGGCCGGCGTGTTCGGCGCCAAGCTGACGCTGCGCCTGGTGACGCTGTTCGGGCTGATGGCGGTGCTGCCCGGCGCATTGATCTACGGGGTGTCGGTGCAATTCGTGTCGCAGAGCATTGAATCCTGGTTTGAGGTGCGCCTCGACAGTGCGCTGGAAAGCGGGCTTAACCTCGGAAGAAGCAATCTTGACGGCCGGCTCAAGGAATTGAGCGCCAAGGCCGAGCGCATGGCGCTGACGCTGTCGAACAATGCCTCTGCGGAACACGTAACAACACTTAACACCCTGCGTGAGCAGGCAGCGGTTGACGAGGCGGCGCTGTTTACGGTTCGCGGCAAGTTGTTGGCATTTACCGGTAACGAGCAGAGCGGCATCGCGCCGGAGGCTCCGAGTGCAGCGGCAATGCGCCAGATCCGTCTGCAGCGGCCCTACAGCGCCATCGAATCGGTGCCGGAACGCGGCCTTTATCTGCGCGTGCTGGCGCCGGTGGATGTGGTTTCGCTGACGGAAGACGCGCGGGTGCTGCAATTGCTGCAGGTAGTGCCGGCGCAGCTGGCGCATGATGCCGAGGTCGTGCAATCCGGCTATCGCGAATACCAGGAACTGCAGTTGTCGCGACGCGGCCTCAAACGGCTTTATGCGATCACGCTGACGCTGACGTTGTTGCTGGCCCTGCTGTCTTCACTGGGCCTGGCGTTCGTATTGTCAAACCGGCTGTCGGCGCCCCTGAGCGCGCTGGTTGAAGGCACCCGCGCGGTGGCGCAGGGTGACTTCAGCCGGCGGGCTGCGGTGGCCAGCCGCGATGAACTGGGTCAGCTCACACAGTCATTCAACAGCATGACGCTGCAGCTTGCAGAAGCCCAGTCCCGGGTGGAACGTAATCAGGCACAACTGGCCCACGCCAAAACCTATCTGGAAAGCGTACTGGCTCATCTGTCAGCCGGAGTGCTGACATTCGACGCGACCATGCGCCTGCGTTCGGCTAATCCCAGCGCCGCGCAGATTCTCGGCACCGACAGTGCCGCGCTGATCGGCAGCAGTGTGCAGGAATGGCCTCTTCGCGGGACTTCCTTTGCATCGCTGGCCGAGACGCTGGCGGAAGCGTTTAGCGGTGCGGTCAGCACGGAATGGCAGCGGCAGGTGGAACGTGAACTGAAGGACGGCACGCAGGTATTGCTGCTGCGGGCCACGCGCTTCGGTGAGGCGGAAAATGCCGGCCTGATTGTGGTGTTCGACGATGTCACCCACCTGTTGCAGGCCCAGCGCGATGCGGCATGGGCGGAGGTGGCCCGACGTCTGGCACATGAAATCAAGAATCCGCTGACGCCGATTCAGCTCTCGGCTGAACGCCTGCAGCTGAAACTGCAACCCAAGCTGGATGCGGCTGATGCCGAAATCCTCGCGCGATCCACGCAGACCATCGTCAACCAGGTCGCCGCGCTCAAACGCATGGTCGATGCCTTCAGCCAGTATGCACGCACGCCGGAACCTTCGACGCGTGTACTGGATCTCAACAGTCTGATCCGTGAAGTGCTGGCGCTGTATGAATCCCTCGGCTCGAGCATGCAGTTGAACCTCGCGTCCGATCTGCCTGCGGTGCAGGGGGATAGCACGCAACTGCGCCAGGTGATTCATAATCTGCTGCAGAATGCCCAGGATGCTCTGGGCGGAGCTGCCGCACCGCGCATCGAGATTGCCACCGCGGTGCGCGACGGTCGAGCCGAGTTCTCAGTAACCGACAACGGCACCGGATTTCCCGAGCACTTGATGAAACGCGCATTCGAACCCTATGTCACCACCAAATCGCGCGGCACCGGCCTCGGCTTGTCGATCGTACGCAAAATCGTCGAAGAGCATCACGGCGAAGTCACCATCACCAATGTTGCGCCTCACGGCGCGCGTATTGCCATTGTGTTGCCGGCGGCAGTCAGCAATGCCGGCGCGCGCTCAGCGGCATAAACCAGTAAAACACCCACGCCATGCGACAGATACTGGTAGTAGACGACGAAATCGGCATCCGTGAATTGCTCTCGGAAATTCTTTCCGACGAGGGTTACGACGTGCGACTGGCAGAAAACGCAGGTGCTGCACGCGCCTTCCGCACCCAGACCCGGCCCGACCTCGTACTGCTCGACATCTGGATGCCGGATACCGACGGCATCACGTTGCTCAAAGAGTGGGCCAGCACCGGACAATTGACGATGCCGGTTGTGATGATGTCGGGGCACGGCACCATTGATACTGCGGTTGAGGCCACGCGCATCGGCGCTTATGATTTTCTTGAGAAACCCATCGCGCTGCAGAAACTGCTGACCACCGTGGGCAAGGCAATCACCCGCGGCGAACAGCGTCCGCAGGCGGCCGCGTTGGGCATGCTCGGTCGCACGCCGGTGGTCCAGGAGCTGAAACAGCGCCTGGAACGCATTACTGCAAGCCGTTCCGCGGTGCTGATCCAGGGTGCGCCGGGCTGTGCCTTCGAAGCCTGCGCACGCATTTTGCACGCACCCAGCATGCCGTGGACGGTGGTTGAACTCGGCGCACAGACGGTGGAGGCGCCGCTGGATCTGCTGCAGGCGTCACGCGGCGGCACGCTGCTGGTGCGCGACGTCGTCGAATTCAGCAAACTCGAACAGCGCGGCCTGTTTGTGCTGCTGTCCCAGGCTGAACGCTACAACGTTCGTGTGATTTGCTGCGCAACGCGTCCTTTGGCTGAACAGGTCGCCGCCGGCGCATTCGACGACCGGGTCTACCAGATACTCGGTGCGACGACGATCCAGTTGCCGCGACTGCGCGAACAGCGCGATGACATTCCCGAACTGGCCGCTGCGCTGCTCTCCGAGATGGTCGAGCAGAAGCAGGTGCCGTCGCGGCATTTCAGCACTGCGGCGCTCAATGCCCTGCGCAACTACGAATGGCCGGGCAACCTGTCGGAACTGCGCAGCGCTGTGCAGACGCTGGCCAATACCGCGGCTGGTGAACAGATTTCGCTGGAGGAAACCCAGCGCGTGGTGCCGCATTCAGCAACCCCCGGCGCTGAAGCCGTGCTGCAGCTCGACGCGCCGCTGCGCGACGCCCGCGACGCCTTCGAACGCATTTATTTCGAGTATCACCTGGCGCGGGAAGGCGGCAATATCAGCCGCGTAGCCGATGTCGTGGGCCTGGAACGCACGCATTTGTATCGCAAGCTCAAGCACTTGGGCATCAAGACCTCGCGCAAGAACGACGACCAGTAAATGCGTGGCCAGCGGGCCGCGCTGCGTGCGCCGCCCTCGCGCGGCCATGGGGTCAGCCGTTATAATCAGGGCTTTTCCGCCCCGCTATTCCACTTCAGGATTGCAAGCCATGAGTTCCCGACCCGAGTTGGCGAATGCGCTGCGCGCGTTGGCTATGGACGCTGTACAGCAGGCCAACTCCGGCCATCCCGGCATGCCGATGGGCATGGCCGAAATCGCCGAGGCCCTGTGGCACCGCCACCTGCGCCACAACCCGGCGAATCCGCAGTGGGCCAACCGCGACCGCTTCGTACTGTCGAACGGCCACGGCTCGATGCTGCTCTACGCGCTGCTGCACCTGACGGGCTACGACCTGCCGATCGACGAGCTGAAACGTTTTCGCCAGTTGCATTCGAAAACCGCGGGCCACCCCGAGCATGGTCTTGCCCCCGGCATCGAAACCACCACCGGTCCGCTGGGCCAGGGCATCGCCAACGCGGTCGGCATGGCCATCGCCGAGCGTGTGCTTGCGGAGAGTTTCAATCGCGACGGCCATGCCATCGTCGATCACCGCACTTATGTCTTTCTCGGCGACGGTTGCCTGATGGAAGGCGTGTCGCACGAAGCCTGCGCGCTGGCCGGCACGCTCAAGCTGAACAAGCTGATTGCCTTGTACGACGATAACGGGATCTCCATAGATTCAGAAAAAGGCAATATAAAACAATGGTTTACAGATAACACCCCGCAGCGTTTTGCAGCCTATGGCTGGAATGTGATCTACGGCGTCGATGGGCATGACGCCGACGCGGTGGACGAAGCGATCCGTAACGCGCAGCGGGAAACCGCGCGCCCGACGCTGATCTGTTGCAAGACCATCATCGGCAAGGGTTCACCGAAAAAGCAGAACACCGGCGGCGTGCACGGCGCGCCGCTGGGGGCCGAAGAAATTGCTGCAACCCGCGAAGCGCTGGGCTGGACGCACGCGGCCTTTGAAATTCCGGAAGCGGTACGCGCCGAATGGAACGCGCGCGAACGTGGCCTGGCGCAAGAAACCGGGTGGAACCAGCGTTTTGCCGCTTATGCATCTGCTTATCCGGATCTTGCGGCTGAATTCAAACGCCGCATGGCCGGCGACCTGCCCGCGAACTGGACAACGCACCGCGATGCGTTCATGACGCAGACCGTGCAGAAGGCGGAAACCATCGCCACGCGAAAGGCGTCGCAAAACGCGATCGAAGGTTATGCGCCGGCGCTGCCCGAGTTGATCGGCGGCTCGGCGGATCTTGCGGGTTCCAACCTGACACTGTGGTCGGGCTCCAAAGGCGTCAGCGCGACCAGCGGCGGCAACTACATTTATTTCGGCGTGCGCGAATTCGGCATGGCCGCGATCTGCAACGGCATCGCGTTGCATGGCGGCTTGATACCGTATCACGCGACTTTCCTGGTGTTCTCGGATTACGCGCGCAATGCGCTGCGCATGGCGGCGCTGATGAGGCAGCGTGTAATCGGCGTATTTACCCACGATTCGATCGGCCTCGGCGAAGACGGTCCGACGCACCAGCCGGTTGAACACGCGGCGACGTTGCGCCTGATGCCCAATATGCATGTGTGGAGGCCTTGCGACACGGTCGAAACCGCAGCCGCCTGGGCGAGCGCTATTGAACGCCGGGACGGCCCGAGCAGCTTGCTGCTGTCGCGGCAGAACCTCGCGTTCCAGACCCGCAGCAGCGAACAGGTGGCGGCAATTGCCCGCGGCGCTTATGTGCTGGTCGAGGCGGCAGGCACGCCACGAGCGGCGATTATCGCCACCGGTTCTGAAGTGTCGCTCGCGCTGGCGGCGCAGCAGGCACTCGCCGCAGAAGGCATTGCGGTGCGCGTGGTGTCGATGCCCTGCACCCAGTTGTTTGACGCGCAGGACGCCGCTTATCGTGATTCAGTATTGCCGCGCGGCATGCCGCGGGTCGCAGTGGAAGCGGGAGTGACTGATTACTGGCGCAAATATGTCGGCCTCGAAGGCAAGGTCATCGGCATCGACCGCTATGGCGAATCGGCGCCCGCAGGCGAGCTTTACAAGTTCTTTGGCATCACCGGCGACGCCGTCGCCGCAGCAGTGCGCAGCGTGCTGTAACTCATTTCATCAACGGATTTTTTGGGGGCGTCATGGCTATCAAGGTCGGCATCAACGGGTTTGGGCGTATCGGGCGGATGGTATTTCGTGCAGCAGTGCAGGATTTTCCCGACATCGAAGTGGTCGGCATCAATGACTTGCTGGAACCTGATTACCTCGCTTACATGCTGCGTCATGATTCGGTGCACGGTAAATTCAAAGGCGACATTTCGGTCTCCGGCACCACGCTGATGGTCAACGGCAAAAAAATCCGCCTCACCGCGGTGAAGGATCCCGCAGAACTGAAATGGAACGAAATCGGCGCTGACATCGTCATTGAAGCCACCGGCCTGTTCCTCGACAAGGCAACGGCACAAAAACACCTGAATGCCGGTGCGAAAAAAGTGATCATGTCGGCGCCGTCGAAAGATGACACGCCGATGTTCGTATTCGGCGTCAACGACAAGACCTACGCTGGTCAGGACATCATCTCCAACGCTTCCTGCACCACCAACTGCCTGGCGCCGGTTGCCAAAGTGCTGAACGACAAATGGGGCATCAAGCGAGGTCTGATGACCACGGTGCACGCGGCCACAGCAACCCAGAAAACCGTCGATGGTCCGTCGAACAAGGACTGGCGCGGCGGTCGCGGCATTCTTGAAAACATCATTCCGTCGTCTACCGGTGCGGCCAAGGCCGTCGGCGTGGTGATCCCGGAGTTGAACAAGAAACTGACCGGCATGTCGTTCCGTGTGCCGACCTCCGATGTCTCGGTAGTCGATCTCACCGTCGAACTGAACAAACCCGCAACCTATGCCGAAATTTGCGCCGAGATGAAGGCGCAGTCACTGGGTGCAATGAAGGGCGTGCTGGGATATACCGAGGAAAAAGTGGTTTCCACCGATTTCCGCGATGAAACCTGCACATCGGTGTTTGACGCCGAAGCCGGCATCGCACTCGACAGCACCTTCGTCAAGGTGGTGTCCTGGTATGACAACGAATGGGGTTACTCCAGCAAGGTGCTGGAAATGGTCCGGGTTATTGCCAAATAAAGAACAAAAAACATGCCACAGAGTTCACAGAGAACTTCAAAAGCAACCCGGTTTTCTCTGTGTGCTCTGTGAACTCTGTGGCTAAAAGGTGTTGATTTGAAGTTTCTTCGACTGACAGACATCCCCCTCGCCGGCAAGCGAGTATTCATTCGCGCCGACCTCAACGTGCCGCAGGACGACGCCGGCAATATTACCGAGGACACGCGCATCCGCGCGACCATCCCCGGCATCAAGCACGCGCTAGCTGCTGGCGCTGCGGTGATGGTGACCTCCCATCTTGGCCGCCCGACCGAAGGCTCACTGCAGCCCGGCGACACGCTGGCGCCCATTGCCCAACGCCTGTCGGAAGTGCTCGGCCAACCGGTGCGTCTGGTGCAGGACTGGGTTGACGGCGGCTTCGCGGTCAAACCCGGCGAAGTGGTGTTGCTGGAAAACTGCCGCGTCAACAAAGGCGAAAAGAAAAACGACGAAACACTGGCGCGCAAGATGGCGGCGCTGTGCGACGTCTATGTCAACGACGCCTTCGGTACGGCGCATCGCGCCGAAGCCACGACGCATGGCATTGCAAAGTTTGCACCGGTGGCTTGCGCAGGTCCGCTGATGGCGGCGGAGCTTGATGCGCTGGGCAAGGCGCTGGAAAAACCGGCGCGGCCGCTGCTGGCCATCGTTGCCGGTTCCAAGGTGTCGACGAAACTGACGATCCTCAAATCGCTTGCATCAAAAGTCGACCAACTGATTGTCGGCGGCGGTATTGCCAACACCTTCATGCTGGCCACCGGCATGCGCATCGGCAAATCGCTGGCCGAGCCGGATCTGGTCGGCGAAGCCCAGGCCATCATCGACATCATGAAATCGCGCGGCGCGCAGGTGCCGCTGCCGGTGGATGTGGTGGTCGCCGATGAACTGTCGGCGCTGGCGCGCGCCAATCCGATTGAAGCTTCCGCAGTACGTGGCGATGACCTGATCCTCGATGTCGGTGTAAAAACGGCGCGCATTTTTGCAGATCTGATCGCCAAAGCCGGCACCGTTGTCTGGAACGGTCCGGTCGGGGTATTCGAATACGATCAGTTTGCCGGCGGCACCAAGGCCATCGCACGGGCCATCGCCGCATCGAAGGCCTTTTCGATCGCCGGCGGCGGCGATACGCTGGCTGCAGTCGCCAAGTACAAGATTGCCGACAGGGTGTCCTATATTTCCACCGGCGGGGGGGCGTTCCTCGAATTTCTCGAGGGCAAGAAACTGCCGGCGGTTGAGGTTCTCGAGCAGCGCGCTGCATGACCGGAGCGCGCTGCCAGCCTTCACTTCAACGGATGGGTTAGCGCATGATCCGCAGAACCAAAGTCGTTGCCACGCTGGGCCCCGCCTCCAGCGACGCCAAAACGCTGGCCCGCATGATCGATGCCGGACTGGACGTGGTGCGCATCAATTTTTCGCACGGCACGCCCGACGAACATCGTGCCCGGGTGAATCTGGTGCGCCAGCTGGCGCGCAAGGCCGGCCGCGCGGTCGGCGTGCTGGTCGACCTGCAGGGTCCGAAGATTCGCGTCGGCAAGTTCAAGGACGGAAAAATCCATCTCGAACCCGGCGCGAAGTTTGTGCTCGATGCCGAGTGCAAGCTTGGCGACCAGAATACAGTGGGACTCGATTACAAGAACCTGCCCAACGACGTGCATCCGGGCGACACGCTGCTGCTCGACGACGGCCGTGTCGTGCTCGGCGTGACCAATGTGCACGGTCCGAAAATCACCACTGTCGTCGAACAAGGCGGGCCGTTGTCGAACAACAAGGGCATCAACCGCAAGGGTGGTGGCCTGACCGCACCGGCACTGACCGAAAAAGACAAGCAGGACATCAAGCTCGCCGCTGAATTGAGGGCGGATTTCCTCGCAGTATCTTTCCCGCGCTCCGGCGACGATGTGCGCTGGGCGCGCGATTTGTTCACCAAGGCCGGTGGTTTCGGACTGATTGTGTCGAAGATTGAGCGCGCTGAGGCGATTCCCGCGCTTGAGGAGATCCTCGACGCTTCCGATGCGATCATGGTCGCCCGCGGCGATCTGGCGGTCGAAGTCGGTGACGCTGCCGTACCGGCGCTGCAGAAACGCATGATCCGCATGGCGCGCGACAAGCAGAAGCTGACGATCACAGCGACACAGATGATGGAGTCGATGATCAGCAGCCCGATTCCCACACGCGCCGAAGTCTCGGATGTCGCTAACGCAGTGCTGGATGGTACGGATGCAGTGATGACCTCCGCGGAGACCGCGGCCGGCCAATATCCGGCCGAAACCATCGCCGCGATGGTGCGCGTGTGTGTGGAAGTGGAAAAGGAAGACCAGCTGCAGCAGGAAAGACGTGGAGCCCCGGCGCAGATTGATGTCGAGAACGCAGTGGCCCGGGCCACTGCGTTTACCGCTGCCGGCCTGCCGATCAAGGCGGTGGCAGCGTTGACGCAGAGCGGGCGCACGGCGCTGCTGATGTCGCGGATGGCAATATCAGTGCCGATTTACGCGATGAGTTCGGTCATCGAAACCCGGCGTCGCGTCACGCTGTTCCGCGGCGTACATCCGGTGCGTTTCAAAGGCGCCCGCAATCCGGAAAAAGCGCTGCACATGGCGGAAGACGAATTGATCAAGCGCGGTGTCGTACAGAACGGCGATCTGATTGTGCTGACCATTGGCGAGCCTTTCGGCCGCGCCGGCGGCACCAACACCATGAAAATCGTCAAGGTCGGCGAGCACCGGAAGAAATGACCCGCCGTTGTAAAATATTGCCCCGTTTTCACTCTTTCCACTTATCACACTACAGACCCGCAGGAGTCATCATGTCAGCAAACGATCTGGCCGCCATCGCCCAGGCGATGGTCGCCCCCGGCAAAGGCATACTCGCCGCCGATGAAAGCACCGGCACCATCGGCAAACGCTTCGACGGCATCAACGTTGAAAATACCGAAGAGAATCGTCGCGCTTACCGCGACATGCTGTTTCTGACCCGCGGCATGGGTGATCACATCAGCGGCGTGATCCTGTATGACGAAACGCTGCGCCAAAAATCCGCCGACGGCACTACTTTTGTTCAATTACTTGAAAAAATGGGTGTCCTGCCAGGCATCAAGGTCGATGCGGGCGCCAAACCCCTGCCGCTGTGCCCGGGCGAGACCGTTACCGAAGGCCTCGACAACCTGCCCAAGCGCTGCGCCGAATACGTGAAACTGGGCGCCAAGTTCGCCAAATGGCGCGCGGTAATCGACATTGGCCGCGACATGCCGAGCTCGACCAGCATTGCCGCCAACGCCCACGCGCTGGCGCGTTATGCCGCGATCTGCCAGGAAGCCGGTCTGGTGCCCATCGTCGAACCCGAAGTGCTGATGGACGGCGACCACACCATCGAACGCTGCGAAGAAGTCACCGAGTGGACTCTAAATGCGGTGTATGAAGCGCTGTATCTGAACCGCGTCGTGCTCGAGCACACCGTGCTCAAGCCCTCGATGGTGATCTCCGGCAAGAAATGTGCGAAACAGGCGCCGGTGGACGAGGTGGCTGCACGTACCGTGCGCGTGCTCAAACGCACCGTGCCGGCCGCGGTTGCCGGAATCGTGTTTCTATCCGGCGGCCAAAGTGATGAACTGGCGACCGCTCACCTCAATTCGATGAACGTACAGTTCAATGGCAAGCTGCCGTGGCCGCTGTCGTTCTCGTACGGCCGCGCACTTCAGCAGCCCTCGCTGAAAACCTGGAAGGGCCAGTCCGCCAACGTGCCGGCCGCCCAAGCCGCGCTGGCGCATCGTTCGAAAATGAACGGTCTGGCCAGCCTCGGCCGTTATACGGCTGATCTGGAACGCAAAGGCTGATAGTAAAAATAATAATAAAAAACAAATACTTAATGAATAAAGGTTAGCGCTTACTTCAAAATGCGACTGCCCGTTTCCATCATCACCGGATTTTTGGGCAGCGGCAAAACCACGCTGCTGAACCGGCTGTTGCAGGACCCGGCAATGGCCGGCGCCGCGGTGATCATCAACGAGTTCGGCGAGATCGGACTCGATCATCTGCTGATCGCCACCCCCAACGAAAACACCGTTCTGCTGGCCAGTGGCTGCATCTGCTGTACGGTGCGCGGCGATCTCGTCAACACCTTGCGCGATCTCGACGCCCAGCGCCGCAAAGGTGATTTGCCGCCCTTCGACCGCGTGCTGATCGAAACCACCGGCCTGGCTGATCCGGTGCCGATTGTGCAGACCGTGGTCACCGACGAAAAGCTGGCGCCCACTTACATACTCGACAGCGTGATCACGCTGGTGGATGCCGTCAACGGCCTGCAGCAACTCGACAGCCAGCCTGAGTCGGTCAAACAGGCGGCGCTGGCGGATCGGCTGTTGATCACCAAGACCGACTTGCCGGAAGCGACTGCCGTCGCAGCGCTGACAGCGCGACTGGCCGAACTCAATCCCGGCGCCGAAGTGCTGACCGTGGCCCATGGCGTGATTGCAGCATCTGCACTGTTTGGCGCAAGCCTGGCGCCTGAATCGCGGGCGGCCGACCTCGCACGCTGGCTGCGGGAAGACCAATACGTCCGCGTCGAAGCCCGCCAGAGCCGCATCGGCGCGGCTACCGGTGCTCACGACGCCGGCATCCGTTCCTACAGCATCCTGCTTGATGAACCGGTAACCGCGGCCGGACTGACGGCGTGGCTCACTGCGATTGCGTCATTGCGCGGTGCCGAATTGCTGCGCGTCAAAGGCCTGCTCAATGTCGAAGGCCAGCCGGTGGCGGTGCATGCGGTGCAGACACTGATCCACGAACCGGTGACCCTGGCGCAATGGCCGGATGACGAGCGCCGGTCTCGGCTGGTGTTTATCACCCGCGGCATGGATCGCGCCGCCCTCGAATCGACGTTGGAAGTCCTGCGCTGGCAGTCGACAGCGTCTGCAGGGGGTGTGCCCAAACCCGATCCCCGGGCATACGCGCGCTTTCTCGCCGCAATGGAAAAAATGCACTGAATTCATAACGGACTCTCGCTTGACAAGCCGGAGGTGATTATTTAGCTTCCAAGCTTCGCTGCAAACGCTTACATTTAGTTCTCAACCTCGCGCAAACAAAAAGACTGCTGATCTAAGGCTGTAGCAGCGGCGCAACGCATTATCGGAGGATTCACCGAATGTTCGAATTCAAACCCGCCGAAGCCAAAGGTGCCACCCGCGTCATCAAGGGCGGCCTGCTGATCGACGGCAACGGCGGCAAACCGGTCAAGGATCCGGTGATCATCGTCGAAGGCCGCCGCATCAAGGAAGTCGGCACCAAAGGCAAGATCAAGATTCCGGCCAAGGCTGAAATCATCGACTGCGGCAAGTCCACGCTGCTGCCCGGCTTGATGGACGTGCATCTGCACACGATGATGTTCAACTGCCTGACCTTTCACAATTACCGCGTCGCGCAGTGGGAGATCACTCCCGAATTGCAGCAGATGTACGGCCTGTTCCATGCGCAGCTGTGTTTCGACATGGGCTTCACCACGCTGCGCGATCTCGGCCTCAATTCTGGCCGCGGTCTGCTCACCGCACATCTGTGCGCGATCCGCGATTCGATCGAAGCCGGCGTCATCGAAGGCCCGCGCATGCTGATCGGCGGTTTCACTACCATCACCGGTTCACACCTCGACCTGATCCAGCCGCGCGCCGCGCAACGTTATGGTTTCCAGACCGCCGACGGGCCGTGGGAGCTGCGCAAACTGGCCCGCACCAATCTGCTGGCGGGCTGCGACATCGTCAAAACCTGCGCCACCGGTGGCGGCGGCACCGACAAGGAAGAGCCGGACATCCGCAACATGACGCAGGAGGAGATAGACGCCATCGTTGACGAAGCCCACGCTTTCCACAAGACGGCCGCGGTGCACTGTTTCACGCCCAACGGCCAGCGCATGGCGCTGGCTGCCGGGGCCGACACCATCGAACACATGGTTTTTCATGACGATGAAACCATCGACATGATCGCCGAAGCCGGCACCTGGATGACGCCGACGCTGCTCCATCGCACCGATCACGCCATCGGCACGCGCAAGGATCAGGGCACCTCGCAGTTTGTGTTGAACAAGATGAAGGCGCTGCAGCCTTACTGTTTCGAGACTTTCCAGAAAATGCACAAGGCCGGCGTCAACATCGCGCTTGGCACCGACATGGGTTTTGATCCCGAGATGGGCACCAATGCCCGCGAGATGGAAATTTACGTCACACTGGGCATGACGCCGATGGAAGCGATCATGAGCGCGACGATCAATGCCGCACGCGCGATCAAGCTCGACAAGCAGCTGGGCTCTGTTGAAGCCGGCAAACTGGCCGACATCATCGCCGTCAAGGGCGATCCGCTGAAAAACATCCGTGTATTTCAGGACAAGAAAAATATCGAGCTGGTGATGAAGGAAGGCCGTGTCTACGCCGACCGCCGTCCGGGCCATAGCAAGAGCGTGGTCAGCGTCACGCCGAAAGATTGGAAGAAGATCGATTACCTGTAATTCGCATCGTACGATGAACCAAACAACCGGAGGGGGTTGAGCATGGCCGCAGCAAAGAAGGCAGTAAAAAAAGCAGCAGCTAAAACCAAGACCGTTGGCGCCATTCGCGCCGGAAACGGCCAGTACCATTTCCGCATGGCGAAGCTGAAGAAGGTGCCCGCAGGCACCGGCTATTCGACTTCGCACGGCGGTGTTGTGGAAGGTTCACGCATACTCGTCGGTTACATCCACAAGCCACGCGGCACCGGCTCGCGGATGCACACGCACAAGAACGAGCAGCTGAACTATGTACTGCAAGGCACGCTGGTGGGGTCGGTCAACGGCAAACGCGTTGTCGCTCCCGCCGGCACCTTGATTTATATCCCGGCGAACGCCCCGCACAACCTGATCTCATCGACCAAGGACAAGGACGTCATTTTCCTGGCGATCAAGGATCTGTCGCAGGGCATCATCGGCATGGCGGTGGACGGCACGATGACCGGGCCGCACTTCGAGAAGGGCTTCGGCCCGGCGAAAAAAGCGGCGAAAAAGAAAACCGCCAGACGGGCTGCCGCCAGACGTTGAAACAGTTAATAGTTAAAATAATAAATAAAAACAGATAGTTATAATCTCCCGATGCGTCTGACAGCCGAGGAGAAAAAAATGCTGCGCGGCGAGCAGGGTCGCGCGGTGCAGGAAGCGCTGCAACTGCAACTGGAAGTCGGCAGGTTTTTCGGCGCCAAACGTTTTGTGCCGGTGTCGAATGTGCACATGATGGGCGACATCGAAGTCATGGGTGACGCCGGCAAGTCCTTTCTCGAACGGGCCGCACAGTCCGGTGCGAAATGCCGGCAGCCGACAACCACCAATGCGCGTTGCATCGACTTCGCCCATGTCGAGCACCTCAAGCAGGACAGCAACGAAGCGCGCAAGGAAAAGGAACTCATCGCCTGCCTGCGGCGCATGGACGTCATCACCGCCGACACCTGCATCAATTACCAAACGCTGTACCAGCCGCACCTTGGCGAACATGTGGCCTGGGGCGATACCGGCACGGTGATCTACGCCAATTCGGTTTTCGGCGCGCGTTCCAATTTCGAAGCCGGTCCCGCCGCGCTGGCCGCAGGCCTGACGGGTCGAGTACCCGAATACGGCTTTCATCTGGATGAACACCGCCGCGGCACTTTCCAGGTCAATCTCAAAGTCGACCTGAACGATCTCGCTGACTGGGGTGCCATCGGCAAGATCGTCGGCTCCGGGCATCAGGACTATTACGCGGTGCCGGTATTCACCGGCATCAAACGCACACCCACTGCGGATGAACTGAAACAACTCGGCGCCGCGCTGGCGAGTTACGGTTCGATGGGCATGTTCCACATGGTCGGCGTGACGCCGGAAGCGCCGACGCTGAAAGCGGCCTTTGGCGGACGCAAGCCGAAAGAAGTGATGACCGTCAGCAACCGGGATCTCGAAAAGGTCTATGCCGGTTACGACACCCAGAACAATCCGCTGAACCTGGTGGTGTTCTCCGGTCCGCAGCAATCGCTGTTTGAAATGAAAACTCTTGCCACACTGCTCAAGGGCCGCAAGGTGGCGAAGGGCAGCCAGTTGTTCATCACCACCAGCAACGGCGTCAAAAGCGCGGCGAAGGATCTGGGTTATCTGCAGGACATCGAACAGTCCGGCGCCATCGTGCTCGAAGGCGTGTGTTTCTACATCCTGCAGAATCTGCCGCAGATGCGCGTGCGCGAAGGCTGGAGCAACCTCGTTACCAACTCCGCCAAACTCGCCAACATCATCGGCGCGCACAAATTCAATACCATCCTGCGCCGCACTGCCGAGTGCGTGGACATTGCCTGCACCGGCAGGGATGTGCGGTGAGCGGCCGCACAAAAACCGGCAACACCATCCGCGTCAACCGCGCCTTCGGCAACATTGTCGAAGGTGAGGCGCTGGTGTCCACCGAAGGCTTTTCGCCGCGCTACGACCTTGACCGCTGGAGCGGCCTGATCTCGCGGCCCGGTCACGCGCTCGAAGGCCACAACATCAAGGATAAAATCCTGATCACGCCCAGCGCCAAGGGCGGCATCGCCGCCGGCTGGGCGTTTTATGACATCCAGCACAAGGGCATCGCACCCAAAGCTTTTGTCTTCGGCGTCACCAACCCGGTGATGGTGCAGGGCGCCGTGTTCGCCGGCATTACCATCACCGAAGGCTGGTCGGCGGATCCGTATGCGCTGATCCGCACCGGTGATATCGTGAGAGTCAATCCGGCACGGCGCACGCTGACCCTGGTTCGTCGCGGCAATTCCTGAAAGCCGCAGCGTCGGTCGGCGCATCAAAATTACAGAAGGAGGAGATTCATGAAAACCATACTGTCCCTTGCGCTATTGACCGCATCGGCACTGAGCATTCCGGCGCAGGCGGCCACCGCGTTTCCGACCAAGCCGATTCGTATCATCGTCGCCTACACCCCGGCGGGCACCACCGATATTCTGGCGCGCGCCATCGGCCAGAAAATGAGCGAGACCTGGGGCCAGCCGGTGATCATCGACAACCGCGCCGGCGCCGCCGGCAACATCGGCACCGAGGTGGCGGCGCGGGCAACGCCCGACGGCCACACGCTGCTGATGGGCACCGCCGGCACCCACGGCATCAACGTCAGCCTCTACCGCAAGCTCAGCTGGCATCCGGTCAATGATTTCGCGCCGGTCAGCCTTTCGGCGATGGTGCCCAACATCATGGTTGTCAACAATGCGCTGCCGGTCAAAAACGTGCGCGAGTTTGTCGCCCATGTCAAAGCCAATCCCGGGAAACTGTCCTATGGCTCTCCCGGCAACGGCAGTACCGCGCACCTGTCGATGGAGCTGTTCAAGAGCATGACCGGCTCGACCATCGTGCACATCCCGTACAAAGGCAGCGCCGGTGTGCTCACCGATGTGATGGGCGGGCAGATCGCCGTGACCATCGACAACATGCCGCCGTATATTCCGCAGGTGAAGGCCGGCAAGATCCGCGCACTCGCGGTCAGCACCAATAAACGGTCGTCGGCGATGCCCGACCTGCCGACCATCGCCGAAGCCGGCGTGCCGGGCTACGAGGCCGGAGCGTGGTTCGGCCTGCTGGCGCCGGCCGGCACACCCAAGGCCGTCGTTGCCCTGCTTTCCGCAGAAAGCGCGCGCATCATCAAGCTGCCCGACGTCAGCAAAAGGGTTTCCGAACTCGGTGCTGAGCCGGTGGGCAGCACGCCGGAACAGTTTGCTGAACTGATCAAGACTGAAATCGCCAAATGGGCGAAAGTGATCAAGGACGCGAACGTCGAACTGCAGTAAAGCGGTGGCTGGGGGCCGGTGGACGGTGGCTGGTTAAACCGCCGCCTCGCCGGTTTATGATCACAAAGTTACCAGCCACAATTCACCAGCCACCGAACCCAAATGATCCGCGACCCCGAATCCTTCAATATTCTCATCGACACGCTGACGCGTTTTGTACGCGAGAAGTTGATCCCGCGCGAAGCGGAAGTCACCGAATGCGACGAGATCCCCGCCGACATCGTTGATGACATGCGCAAGCTCGGCCTGTTCGGGCTGACCATCCCCGAGGAGTACGGCGGGCTGGGCCTCACCACCGAGGAGGAGGTGCTGACTTCGATGGCCGTGTGTTACGCCTCGCCGGTATTCCGCTCGCGCTTCGGCACCAACACCGGCATCGGCTCGCAAGGCATCGTCATCGATGGCAGCGACGAGCAGAAAAAGCGCTACCTGCCGCGACTCGCCGCTGGCGAAATCACCGGTTCATTCGCGCTGACTGAACCGGAGGCCGGCTCCGACGCCGGTTCTTTGCGCACCACGGCCAAACGCGACGGTGATTTTTACGTGATCAACGGCAGCAAACGCTATATCACCAATGCCCCCGAAGCCGATGTATTCACGGTGATGGCGCGTACCGACCTGCAATCGAAAGATGCCAAAGGCGTTTCAGCTTTTATCGTCGAACGCAACACGCCGGGCCTGACTGTCGGGCCGTACGACCGCAAGATGGGCCAACGCGGCTCACATACCGCCGATGTGATTTTCGACAACGTAAGGGTTCCGGCGGCCAGCATCATCGGCGGGCAGGAAGGCATGGGTTTCAAGACCGCGATGAAAGTGCTCGACAAGGCGCGGCTCAACATCGCCGCGGTCTGCGTCGGCGCCGCAGAGCGTCTTCTCGACGAAGCGCTGAATTACGCGCGCACGCGCAAGCAATTCGGTAAGGCCGTCGCCGAGTTTCAGCTGATCCAGGCGATGCTCGCCGATTCCAAAGCCGAGATTTATGCCGCGCGCAGCATGGTGCTCGAAGCCGCGCGCAAAAAGGACCGCGGTATCGGCATCACCCTGGAAGCGTCCTGCGCCAAGTTGTTTGGTGCGGAGATGGTCGGCCGTGTCGCCGACCGTGCGGTGCAGATCCACGGCGGCGCCGGCTATATGCAGGCTAGCGCGGTGGAGCGCCTGTATCGCGATGTGCGGTTGTTCCGGCTTTACGAGGGCACCAGCCAGATCCAGCAGCTGGTGATCGCGCGGCATATGTTGCGCGAAGACTGAAAAGCAGCAAAGGAGCATAGGGGAGTTTTAATGTAATTAATTGTTTTTAAAGGATAAAATCATGTCGAACTGGATGGTGAGACTGATCTGGGCACTGTGTGCAGCTCTCGTGACACCTGCAATTGCACAAACTTTTCCGACAAAACCGATCCGCATGATCGTGCCCTTCGCGCCCGGTGGCACCGGCGAATTCCTGTCACGCAGCATCACGCCGCGTATGGGCGAGCTGATCGGGCAGCAATTCATCATTGATTACCGTCCCGGCGGCGGCACCACGCTGGCGGCCAGCCTGGTCGCGGCGGCACCGGCCGATGGCTACACCGTGCTGATCCAGACCTTTACCACGCAGGCCATCAACCACAGTCTGTATGCCAGGCTCAGCTACGACACGCGCAAGGATTTCAACTCGGTCGGACTGATCGGCGTGATTCCTGTGGTACTCGCGGCGCATCCTTCGCTGCCGGTGCGCACAGCGAAAGAATTGGTGGCGTTGTCGCATACGCGCGCCGGCAAGATCGATTTCGCCAGTCCCGGCATCGGCACCGCGTCCCATTTCGGCATTGAACTGTTCAAGCTGGTGGCCAAGGCCGACCTCACGCACATCCCGTACAAGGGCGCAGGTCCGGCGATCGTCGATACGATGGCGGGTTTCGTGCCGCTGGTGACGGATAACATCACTTCGCTCAAACCGCACATCGATGCCGGCAAACTGCGCGGCATTGCCATCGGCAGTGCCGAGCGCTCCGACGCGGCACCGCAACTGGCGACATTCGCCGAGTCGGGCTATCCGGGTTTCGAGGCGAGTTCCTGGTGGGGCATTCTTGCGCCCGTACGCACCCCGCCGCCGATCATCACGCGGCTCAACGACGAACTGAAACGCGCATTGGACGACAACGCTGTGCGCACACGGCTGCTGACCCATGGCGCGACGCTCAAGTTCGGCACGTCGGCCGAAGCGAATGCGTTGCTGATGTCGGAAATCGAAAAATGGGCCAAGGTCGTCAAAGCCACGGGTGCGCGGGTGGATTGATCCCTGCGGCCTCTGGTCCGGCCGTCGTGTGTCGCAGGTTCATGCACCGGATGAACACAACCCGGTAGAAGTTCGCCATTTGGTCTGCGCAATACAAGGACGGCACGGCTTTGGGTGATTTAAAATCCACAATGCGCCAGCTGTCTGCGTTGTGCGGTCGCCGGCGCCGTCACTCAAGGATCCTACTGTGTCTTTTGAAAAACTGATCGATGAATACAAACACAAAACCGATGAAGTACTCGCCATGGGCGGGCCGGAGAAACTGGCCAAGCGCAAGGCCGAGGGTCACCTCAATGCCCGCGAGCGCATCGATTACCTGATCGACGACGGTTCGTTCATCGAATCCGGCCGTTTCGCACGCAGCAACCAGCCCGCGGTGAAACACAAGACGCCGGCAGACGGCAAGGTTGCGGGCTTCGCCAAAATCGACGGTCGTGACATCGCGCTGGTGTCTAACGATTTCACCGTGCTCGGCGCGTCGTCTGCCGTAATCAACATGAAAAAGATCAAGCATGTGAAGCAGGTCGCGAACAAACGCGGCATGCCGCTGGTGATGCTCGGCGAATCGTCAGGCGCGCGCATGCCGGACCGCATGGGTTCCGCCGGCCGCGCGATCATTGCGCAGGATCCGTTTGAGTATCAGCGCCTGCGCGAATCGCCGTGGTGTTCGGCGCTGCTCGGCCAGTGCTATGGGTCATCGACGTGGTATTCCGCGATGTCGGACTTCGTGGTGATGCGCAAGGGCGCGATCATGGCCATCGCCAGCCCCAATGTGACCTCGATTGCGATCAATAAGCCGATCGAGGCCGAAGACCTTGGCGGCTGGAAACTGCTGACAGGCGTATCGGGTCTTGCTGACATGGCGGTGGACAACGACCAGCAGGCGATGGATGCGATCAGGAAGTTCCTGTCCTACTTGCCCAGTCACAACATGCAGCCGCCACCCGAGTATCCGGTGGCAGCCGGTTCCGATGAAGCCTGCAAGACCATCTTCGACATCCTGCCGGAATCGCGCAACAAGGTGTACGACGTGCGCAAGATCATTGCCGCGGTTGCCGACAAGGATTCGATGTTCGAGCTGAAGGAACGGTTCGGCAAATCGATTTCCACGGTGCTGGCACGGCTCGACGGCAAAAGTGTCGGTTTCATCGCCAACAACCCGATGTACAAAGGCGGCGCGCTGGATGCCGATGCGGTGCAAAAAGTCATCAGCTTCATGGTGCTGTGTGATTCGTTCAATGTGCCGCTGGTTTTCCTGGTCGACGTGCCGGGTTTCCTGATCGGCGTCGAAGGCGAAATCCGCGGCATGCCGGGCAAGGTCATCAACTGGATGAACGCGCTGTCGCAAGTCACCGTGCCCAAGCTGACGGTAATCATGCGCAAGGACTACGGCCAGGCCTATATCAACATGGCCGGCGGCAAGGGTGCGGACGAAGTCGCGGTGTGGCCAATGGCGGACCTCGGCTTCATGGACCCGGCGGTATCGGTCAACGTGTTGTACGGCATCAAACAGCAGGATGACCCGGAAAAGTTCGCCAAACTGAAAGCCGAAGTCGAACGTGACACCTCGGCCTGGGGTCTGGCCGAACTGTACGAAGCGCAGCATGTGCTCGACCCGCGCGACACCCGCGCTTGGCTGATCCGCACGCTGGAAATCCATCGCAAGGGCATGAAGAACGGCGTTGGCGACCATTTGCTGCGCAACTGGCCGACCAGTTATTAGTGTTTTTCAATAAGCGTTTGTCTGGCAATGACGCGAACAATTGTCGAACGAAGGAGGAGCGCAACATGTCATCCCGAATATGGATTGCCGCGGTTGTGGCATTCGTCACCGCAGCCCCCGCGCTTGCCCAAAACTATCCGTTACGCCCGGTACGCTTCATCGTGCCTTTCGCGCCCGGCGGGAATACGGACGTGCAGGGCCGGCTGATTGCACTGAAGCTGTCGGAAAAATGGGGTCAGCAGGTTGTGGTTGATAACCGCGCAGGTGCTGGCGGCACGCTGGGCGTTGAGATGCTGGCCAAAGCGCCGGCCGACGGTTACACCATCGCGCTGGCGTCGTTCGGCAATATTCTCGTTGGCCCCAGCCTGTTTCCCAAGCTGCCGTACGATCCGATGAAAGATCTCGCACCCGTCATCCTGGTGTCGCTGCCGCCCGGCTTACTGGTCGTCAATCCTGCGCTGCCGGTCAAAAATGTCGGTGAACTGGTGGCCTATGGCAAAGCCAATCCCGGCAAGATCAATTATGGCTCCGCCGGTAACGGCACCTGGAACCATTTGTTCGCTGAACACTTCAAGGTGCTTGCCGGCATCCAGATGACGCATATCCCGTATAAGGGCGCGAATCCGGCGGTGACCGATGTCATGGGCGGACAAATCCAGCTTTCATTTGCACCGTTTCCGGCGGCAGTGCCGCAGATCAAAAGCGGCCGTCTGCGCGTGCTCGGCGTGACTTCCGCGCAGCGTTCGCCGGTGTTGCCCGAGGTGCCGACAGTTGCTGAATCAGGGCTGCCCGGCTATTCGGCGGCGAGCTGGTTTGCGGTATTGGGGCCTGCCAAAATGCCGCAGGCCGTGATCCAGATCGTCAACCGCGATACCAATGCCGTGTTGACGCAGCCCGAGGTCAAGGCGGCGTTTGCCGCCGATGGTACCGAACCCGCCGGCGGCACGCCGGAACAATTGCGTGAATCCATGCGCGCAGGCATTGCGCAGTGGGGCAAGCTGGTGCGCGATCTCGGCGTCAAACTCTGACCGAACATCCCGCTCAATCCGTTCATCCTTCGACAAGCTCAGGACGAACGGGATAATAAAAATTTTTCATCACCGTTCGCCCTGAGCGTGTCGAAGGGCGGTTAACCAGGTACAAGTAATGGCTTTCGAAGAAATGATCAAAGAGCTGGATGCGCGCAAACAAAAAGCGCTGGCGATGGGCGGTCCCGCAAAACTCGCCGAGCGCAAGGCGCAGGGGGTACTAAATGCGCGTGAACGCCTGGATCGCCTGTTTGATGCCGGTTCATTTCTGGAGTCCGGCCTGCACGGGGTATCCGTTCGTCCCGAGGACAAGGAAACCACGCCGGCCGATGGCAAGGTTGCCGGTTACGGTCGGGTTAACGGTCGCGAAGTGGCAGCGGTATCCAATGACTTTACGGTCAAGGGCGCATCCAGTGCGCAGATCAACATCAAAAAACTGAAGCAGATGAAGGGTGTCGCCAAAAAACGCGGCATCCCGCTGGTGTTTCTCGGCGAATCCACCGGCGCACGCATGCCCGACGTGATGGGCGCGTCATCGATCGGCTCGAAGGATGATCCCTATGAATACCAGCGCACGCGCGAGGTGCCGTGGGCGGCCGGGGTGCTGGGTCATTGCTACGGTTCTTCGGCGTGGTACGGCTCGATGTCGGATTTCTGCGTGATGCGCAAGGGCGCGATCATGGCGGTGTCCAGCCCGCGGCTGATTTCGATGGCCACCGGCAAGCAGTGTGATGGTGAGGAACTCGGCGGCTGGCGTGTGCATGCTGAAACCAGCGGCATTGTTGATCAGGTCGTCGACACCGACGAGCAGGCGGTGGATGCAATCAAGCAGTTCCTGTCCTATCTACCCGCCAACAACATGCAGCCCCCGCCGGAGTATCCGGTGCCGGAAGGTTCGGACGAGGCGATCAGGGACGTGATGAAGCTGATCCCGGAATCGGCCAATCAGGTCTATGACATGCGCAAGGTGGTTCAGTGCATCGTCGACCGGGGCTCGATGTTCGAGATGAAATCACGTTTCGGTAAAACCATCGTCACTGCGTTGGCGCGGCTGGACGGCAAATCGGTGGGTATTATTGCCAACAATCCGCTGTACAAGGGCGGGGCGATTGACGCTGACGCCTGCCAGAAGGTGCAGGCGTTTTTTGTATTGTGTGATTCCTTCAACATTCCGATTGTTCTGCTGGTCGACCAGCCGGGTTTTCTGATCGGCATGGAAGGCGAGCAAAAGGGCGTTACCGGCAAGGTGATGAACTGGCTTAATGCGATGACGCTGGTCACCGTGCCGAAAATTTCAGTAATCGTGCGCAAGAGCTACGGCCTCGCGGTGTCCAATATGGGTGCCGGCGGCAATACCGATGAACTGGCGTGCTGGCTGACCGCCGAGATCAGCTTCATGAAGCCGGACTTTGGCGCCAAAGTGGTGTTCGGCGTGGATCCGGAAAAGGAGCCGGAGAAATTCAAGGAAGCCGTCGCCCGGATGTCCAAAGGCACCTCGCCCTACGACATGGCGGCGATCTATACCGCGCAGGACGTCATCGATCCGCGCGACACCCGCAGCTGGCTGATCCGCATGCTCGATGTGCACCGGATGCGCATGAGCAACGGCGTCGGGCAGCATCTGATGCGCACCTGGCCCACCAGTTATTGATAAACCCCGTAAAATCGCCAGCCTTGCCCTGACGGCAAGGGGCGCTGCGTTGCTCCCCGCCTTACCGTGAAGTAAGGTCTCGTCGCCGCTTTTGACGTTATTGGATTCAGTCCGCCCGGTTAGGGCCGCGCCTGAATGTTTTCAGGGCGCAACCACTCTTTTTAATACCGAAGAACCAACAATGAAATCCAAAGACAGCCAACTCACCATCCGCTCCATCGAAGCCATCCCCGTCATCGTACCCCTGCTGCACCCGATCAAATGGGCGCGCGGTGAAATCAAGGACATCGACAACGTCATCATCATCGTCACGCTGTCCGACGGCACCGAGGGCATTGCCGATGCGCCGCCGCGGCCGACGATTTACGGTGAAACCCAGCAGTCGATCACCACCATCGTGCGCGACCATCTGGCGCCAAAGTTGATCGGGCTGAATGGTTTCGACCTGACTGCGGTGTGGGCGGTGTTCGATCAGTTCGCCGGCAACCCGGCGGCGAAATCAGCCATCGACATGGCGATTTTTGACGCCCAGGCCAAACATCTGGGCATTACCTGCGCCGAGTTGCTCGGTGGCACGCCCAAGGCGCTGCCGGTCAACCGCCGGCTGATGCTGGGTACGAACAAGGAAATGCTTGCCGAGGCCGAGCGCATGATCAAGCGTTACGGCTTCAAGGCGTGGAAGGTCAAATGCGGCATCGACAAGCAGCGCGACATCACGCTGCTGCGTGCATTGCGCAAGCTGGTCGGCGACGATCACGAGATCACCATCGACTGTAATCAGGGCTATTCGTCGCAGGATCTGCTCGAAACCTCGCCGTACTTCGAAGAAGTCAACGTTGCACTGATCGAGGAGCCGATTCCCGCGCGCGATGGCCCCGGCAAACGGTTCTGTGCCGAGCGCACCATCATCCCGATCTCCGGCGATGACTCCTGCATGACCCCGGACGATGTATTGCACGAACTCAAGCTGGGCGCGATCCGCTCCGTGGTCATCAAGTGCGCACGCACAGGTTACACCCGGTCACGGCAAATACTGGCATTGGCGCAGTCATACTACACGCCGGTGCACAACGGTACCCAGGCCGACATGCAGATCGGCTGCGTCGCCGCCGCGCATTTCGCCAGCACCTACCGTACGCCGCATGCGCATGAGTTCTCCAGCTTCATCGATGCCCGGGACCATGTCGCCAACGAAGAACCGGTGGTCAAAAACGGCCTGCTTTATCTGCCGCCGGGTCCGGGTATCGGGCTCACGCTGGATACGCGCAAGATGAAGAAATACCGCGTGGATGCCTGAGAGAATCAAGCCTGGAATATTGGCGCCACGAAAGGCCGGCCCTGAACCGGCATTTACGGACTGGTCGCGATAGTCCGGCCGCCCAAACCGCACTGGTTTCAGACGGTTAGCGGTTGAGCGGTTCGTCGCCGCAATATCAGGCTTATGTACGCCCCCGTCCAGAACAACTATAAGCAGCTGATTATAATCATTATTTTTTCAATATAAGGTTTGTATGCACTTACATCGAATCGCTGCTCAGAGCCTCGCTTCCCTGATGCTGAGCGTCCTCGCGTTGCAAACCCTCGCGGCTGAGGCGCCCGCCGAACCAATCGACCTGCGCGGCAGCGAAATCCAGATCTTTATTGAAAACGATTCCTTCGGCAGCGGCGACCGCTATTACACCAACGGCATCAAGATCGGCGGTGGCATACCCGCCGACAAGGTGGGCAAGCTGTTTACGCAGCCGCCCAACGCGTTGCTGGATGCCATTACTGACGGCGCCAGCAACCACTTCGGCCTGTTCATCGGGCAAAACATGTATACACCGCGCGACATCTCCATCGTCACGCCGCAGCCGAATGACCGGCCTTGGGCAGCCTGGCTGTATGTCGGAGCCGTTGCGCAAAGTGTCAAGGATGACCGGCTGCATACCGTGGAATTCGACTTGGGCATGGTCGGACCACCGGCGCTGGGCGAACCGGTGCAGAAGTTCTGGCACGATCTGGTCAATGCCGCCGAACCCCATGGCTGGGACAACCAGATTTCAGCCGAGCCGGGTTTCATGATTTCCTATGTGCACAAACGGCGTTACGGCGACAGCAACGGTCTGCAGTTCGTGCCGCACGCAGGTGCGACTTTGGGCACGATCATGACCCAGGCGCGTATCGGCGGCCTGCTGCGCGTGGGCCAGAACATGACCGGCTTCGGACCCGACAGCATTGAACCCGGCGGCGCCATGCTGAAAAATGCGCGCCGCCAGCACGACGAAGGCCGCGCCCAGCCGTACGAATGGTTTGCTTTCGCCGGCGTGGACGGCAGGCTGGTCGGTCACAACATATTCCTCGACGGTTCGCTGTTCCGCGACGGTCCCAGCGTCGCTCGCCGCGATGCGGTTTATGACCTGATGTATGGCGCTTCCGTGCGCTACGAAGCCTTGCGCGTGTCGGTGACCCGTATCAATCGCAGTGAAGAGTTTTACACACCGTTGGGCGGCGGCGGGAAACAGAGCTTTTATTCGATCAACATCGGTCTCGAGTTCTAATCGCGGTTTTCGTGTGCATGGCCTCATGGACAGCCCCATCACCGGATATCATCAGGACGAACTCGGGGACTGGGTCGCACAACTGGCCTGCGGCCACAATCAGCACGTCCGCCATAACCCGCCATGGAACAACCGGCCCTGGGTTACCACGCCGGAAACCCGTCAAGCGATGGTCGGTCACAAACTGAATTGTAAAAAATGTGCTTCCGGCGCCGCGCCGGATCCCCGGCCATGATTCGCATTCGTTACTGTTTGCCCGCGCATACCGCAGGTGTGATCGATTTGACCCTGCTAATCCATCAATAAGATTTCAAAGTTCCGGTAGCGCGGGAAGTGCAGCACGGTTAACCATGGCTCTAGGCAAATTATCAAATACATCCAAAGCACGCTGTGCTGATGGCGATTGGCGTTAAAGGTGTCTAGTGGTGGCATGCCTGGCAAGGGCGATTCCCGCCAGCACCAGCGCACCGCCCGCGAACTGCAGCGGGCCGACGATTTCGCCGAGCAGGATCCATGCGAACAGCGTTGCCATCACCGGCTGCAGCAGCAAACCCACCGAGGAGAATGTTGCCGTAAGGTGGGCCATCGCCCAGGCGATGAGGCTTTGTCCGATGACCTGTGCTATCAGCGCGATGCCGATCAGTTTCCACCAGCCGCCCGCGCTGTGTGGGAGCAACTGTTCCCCCGACAGCCAGGCGACCGGCAGCAGCAGTAGCGCCATGATGGTGCTGCTCCAGGCCATCAGGCTGGCGGTGGGAACATGCGCGCGCAAACGCGTCACGGTGATCTGATAGGCAGCATAGAACATCGCAGTAATCACGCCCAGCGCATCACCGAGTGAAGCGCTGCCGCTGTGGCCGAGGTTGGTGCCGATCAGCAGCAGGGTGCCGGCGATGGCAGCTGCAAGTCCGGCGAGAAACAGTTTGCGTGGCGTTTCCCGGAACACGAACCATGCAACGGCGGTGACGAAAATCGGCGCTAGGTTGGCGAGCAGCGTGGTGTTGGCGACCGAAGTGAGCAGGATTGACCAGTGCCAGACCGCGAGGTCGCCGGCAAAAAACAAACCGGCGGCAATTATCAGGCCGCGGTGCATGCGGAAATGCACCGCATGCTGCCGGCCTTCACTGACCAGCGCCCAGATCCACAGCGGTGGCAGTGCCAGGAACACGCGCCAGAATGCAGTGGCCACCGGCCCGGTTTCGCTGACCTTGACAAACAACGGCGCGGTGGCGATGGCGGTCGCACCGGCGAAGAGCGCAGCGAGCGCCAGCCATTCGCGAGGCCTGGATTGCGTCATGCAGAGACCGGAGCGGATCCGGCCGGATTTACTTGCCGATGAATTTCGGTTTGCGCTTTTCGATGAACGCCGCCATGCCTTCCTTCTGGTCCTGCGATGCAAACAGCATCTGCAAGGTGCGCGTTTCCAGCGTCAGCCCGGTTTCCAGCGATGCGTCCATGCCGCGGATGATCGATTCCTTGGCCTGCTGGATTGCGATCGGCGGAAGTTCGGCGATCTGTGCGGCCATCGCCACGGCGCGTTTTTCGACCTCGGCGTCGGCGACGATTTCACTGATTAAATTCATGTCGAAGGCTTCCCTGGCACCGAAAATATCGCCGGTCAAGACATACCGCATTGCCTTGTATTTGCCGACAGTGCGCGGAAAACGCTGGGTGCCGCCGCCGCCGGGGATGATGCCGATCTTCACTTCGGGCTGGCCGAACTTGGCGGATTCGCCGGCGATGATGATGTCGCAGGTCATTGCCAGTTCGCAGCCGCCACCCAGCGCAAAACCGCTGACCGCGGCGATTACCGGTTTCGGACAGCCGTAAATGATGCGCCATAGTTTCTGCGTGCCCCGCTGCAGCATCTCGATGGTGCCGGCATTGGCCATTTCCTTGATGTCGGCGCCGGCGGCGAAGGACTTGTCATTGCCGGTGAGCACGATGCAGCGTACCGAGTCGTCATCGGCCATCTCCGTCAGGTGCTGGCCGATCAGCCGGCGCACTTCCATGTTCAGCGCGTTGCGCGCTTCCGGACGGTTGATGCGGATCAGGCCGACGCCTTCGGCGGGACGTTCGGTGATAACGGCGGGTGCGCTCATGAAAAATCCTTGTTTAAATTAAATGCGTAAATATGCTCAGGGCTTGGCGAGGCCGATGTCGACCAGCACGGACTTCATGTCGGTGTAGTTCTTGGCGAGTTCCTTGCGGAACTGTGCGCTGCCGAGGAAATCATCCGCCCAGTAATTGCGCTCGAGGTCTTCTTTCCACTCCTTGGTTTCGGTGACCTTGCGCATGATGCCTTCCCAGTAAGCGATCTGCTGCGGGGTGATTTCACGCGGGGCCATGATCGCGCGCCAGCCGCCGTAGACCAGGTTGGCGCCCTGCTCCTTCCAGGTCGGCACCGCGGCGAGTGCGCCGGGGAAACGTTTCGGTGACGACACGCCGATCACCCGCAGACGGCCTTCAGCAACGTGGTTGGCCACATTGCCGGCTGCCGTGGTGACCAGGTCGATATGGCCGCCCATCACTTGAGTGATGGCTTCGGCCGAACCCTTGAACGCGATCGCTTTCAGGTTGCGCGCATTGACGCCGATGCTTTTGGCGAGCAGGCCGGCGGCGATGTGGTTGTGGCTGCCCAGCGTGGTGGCGAAAGCGATGGACACGGACTGCGGATTTTCCTTGAGTTTGGCGATCAGATCCTTGCCGGTCTTGATCGGCGAATTGGCGTTGACCGCGAACACCACGTAGTCGTTGAACAGCGAGGCGATCGGTGTGAAATCGTCGTAGCTGATGGTGCTGGTGCCGACGATGTGGTTCGACAGCAGCGCTGTCGTGCCGATCAGCAAGGTGTGCGGGTCGGCTTTTTTCTGGCGCACGTAGGCGAAGGCGATGGTGCTGCCGCCGCCGGGTCTGTTGACCACGGTCAGCGAAGTCGGAATCAGTTTGGCCTCGACGATGGCTTTTTCCACCGAGCGCGCGGTCTTGTCATTGCTGCCGCCGGGGGCGGAACCGACAACAATTTCAACGTTGCGCGACGGCGACCAGGTTTTCTGGGCCTGTGCGGGCAGGGTAATCGCCATGGCGGCGGCGATCATCAGGCAAGTCAGGTTTTTCATGGGGTGTTTCTCCGGTAGTGATGTGATTACTGACGTTCGATGTTGGCTTTTTTGATTACCTGCTCGTATTTGACAATCTCCGAGCGGATAAATTTATCGAAGTATTCCGTGGTGCCGCCTTTCGGCACCACCCCTTCGGATTCAAAACGGTTTTTGACTTCCGCCATGGCCAGCACCTTGTTGGTGTCGGCGTTGACCTTGGTGATGATTTCGCGCGGCGTCTTGATTGGTGCCATCAGGCCGAACCAGTTGCTGGCTTCGTAACCCTTGACGCCCGATTCGTCGAAAGTCGGGATGTCCGGTACTGCCGCGAAACGTTCCAGGCTGCTGATGGCGATGCCGCGCAGACGGCCGGACTTGATGTGCGGCACCAGCGCCGGCACGCCGCTGAACACCATTTCCACGTTGCCCGAAATCGCGTCGGTAATGGAGGGCGTGTTGCCCTTGTACGGCACGTGTACGATATTGATGCCGGTCATCACCTTGAGCAGTTCGCCGGCCATGTGGTTGGAACTGCCGAGTCCGGCATGACCGTAGTTGAGCTGGCCCGGCCGCGCTTTGGCGAGAGCAACCAGCTCCTTCACGTTTTTGGCCGGCAGCGAAGGATGGGCGGCGAGCAGCGCCGCGCCTTGCACGCACCAGGCGACTGGCGCGAAATCGCGCAGCGTGTTGTATGGCGGTTTGGCATACAGCGTCATATTGACGGCGTTGGAGGCGCCACCCATGAACAACACATAGCCGTCAGGCGCGGCTTTGGCGCCGAGTTCCGAACCGATGTTGGTGCCGCCGCCGGGCCGGTTGTCGACGATGACCTGCTGGCCCCACATTTCGCTCAACTTGGCGCCGACGGTGCGCGCGGTGAAGTCGGTGTTGCCGCCAGCGGCGTAGGGCACTATTACGCGGACCGCGCGGGCGGGCCAGTTCTGCTGCGCCAGTGCCGGCTGAACGGCGAGGATCGCGGCGCAGGTAAATCCTAAATATTTGATTTTATTCACTATTTAGCACTCCTCCAGACTATGTTTTAGCGTCCCGCACTTCATTTGTGAGTGCTTGCCTACGATGCCAGCATTCGAGGTTGCCGAGGAACATCTGATAGACCCGCTCGTCGTTCCCCGAGGCGGCTGCCGAATTGTGCGGCGAAATGAGCACGTTGGGCAGGTCCCACAGCGGAGAATCTGCCGGCAGCGGCTCTTTTTCAAACACGTCGAGATAGGCGCCGCCCAGGCGACCATCGCGTAATGCCGCAGCCATTGCGGCTTCGTCGACGATCTCGCCGCGCCCGATATTGATGATGCATGCGCCCTGCGGCAGCCGGGCCAGCAGATCGGCGTTGACCATGCCGCGGGTTTCCGCGGTCAGCGGACTGGCGATGATCAGCCAGTCGGCGCGCGGCAGCAGTTCCGGCAGTTTCTGCGGGGGATGCAGTTCATCCACCGGGTCGCCGGGCCGCTGCGGGCTGCGGCGCACGCCAATCACCCTCAGTCCCAGCACGCGGGCCAGGCGCGCAATTTCCGAACCGATGCTGCCCAGACCCACAATCAGCGCAGTCTGACCGGGGAGGTCGCGCGGGAAATGCGGCGCGCGCGTCGGATCCCAGCGCCGTTCGCGCTGTGCCGTCAGCCAGCGCGGAAAATTACGCGCCAGCATCAGCAGCCCGGTGATCGCCGTCTGTGCAATGGGGATTGCGGTAGAACCCGCGGAGGTCGTCAGGCGCACACCACGTTGCAGCATTTCGGTGTAAATCGGGTGATCGACGCCGGCGTTGAAAACATGCAGCCATTGCAGCGCCGGCGCTTTGCGCACGGTTGAAAAAAACTGCCGTGAGTGCTGCGGGAATACATCCGAGGAAAAAAACGCCAGATCAAGGCGCGCGCTAACGGCGTCGCTCAACCGCCCCTCGGAATCGGCGGGCAGCACGACCAGTTCCAACGCGATGCCCAAGCGGCTGGCCTGCGCAGCAATATCGGCGCCGCGTTCAGCGTGCAGGCGGTGTGAAACCAGCAGGGTGGTCATGGGCAGATCGGAGGATTGCGATGATGCGGGAGGGAGATTTTACCCGCTCTTTGCTACCATGCGACGCACAGCCGCAAAGCCAATAGCCACCGACGACGAAAGCCCATGTAATGGAAATGAATACCCTCGAACTGACCCAGCAATTGATCGCGCGCCGTTCAGTGTCGCCGGAAGACGCTGGTTGCCTGGAACTGGTGATGGCCGAACTGAAGCCGCTGGGTTTCGAATGCGAAATCATTGCTGCCAACGGCACGACAAACCTGTGGGCGCGTCGCGGCCGCAGCGCGCCGCTGATCTGTTTTGCCGGGCACACCGACGTGGTGCCGACCGGTCCCTTGGAAAACTGGGGCATCGACCCGTTCACGCCGACGATCAAGGACGGTATTCTTTACGGCCGCGGCGCATCCGACATGAAAACCTCGATTGCCGCATTCGTGGTGGCGATCCGCGAATTCGTCAAAGCCCATCCCGACTACACCGGATCGCTGGCGGTAATGTTCACCTCGGATGAAGAAGGCCCGGCTACCGACGGCACGGTGAAAGTGGTCGATGCACTGGCACGCCGCGGCGAAAAGCTCGATTACTGCATTGTGGGTGAACCGACCTCGGTCAAGCAGTTTGGCGACACGATCAAAAACGGCCGCCGCGGTTCACTCACCGGCATCCTCACCGTCAATGGTGTGCAGGGACATGTCGCCTATCCGCAGCTGGCGCGTAATCCGATTCATGAAGTCGCCCCCGCAATTGCCGAACTGGCCAGCACCGAGTGGGATCGCGGCAATGAATATTTTCCGCCCACCACCTGGCAGATTTCGAATTTCACCGCCGGCACCGGTGCCAACAACGTCATCCCCGGCAGCGCACGCGTGCAGTTCAATTTCCGCTTCTCCACCGCCAGTACCGTCGAATCGCTGCAGACGCAGGTGCACGGCATTCTCGACAAACACGACCTGAAGTACGACCTCGAATGGCGTCAGGACGGGCGGCCCTTCCTGACCGCACGCGGCGACCTGGTCGACGTGGTGACGCAAGCGATCAGGGAAGTCACGGGCGTCACTACTGAACTTTCAACCACCGGCGGCACCTCGGATGGCCGTTTCATTGCTGACATCTGTCCGCAGGTGATTGAGTTCGGTCCGACCAATGCGACCATCCACAAGGTCAATGAATGCCTGCCGGTGGCGGAGGTTGAACCGCTGCAGCAGATCTATCGGCGAATTCTTGAGTTACTGTTGCTGAAGCGCTGACCAGCGCAAGGCGCCTTGGCCGGCGACCCGCCCGCTGGCAAAACACGCCGTCAGCAGGTAGCCCCCGGTCGGCGCTTCCCAGTCGAGCATTTCCCCGGCGCAAAACACGCCGGGCATCGCCTTCAACATCAGGTGTTCATCGAGGGCCTCGAATGGCACGCCGCCGGCGCTGCTGATGGCTTCATCCAGCGGTCGTGTTGCGGTCAGCGTCAGCGGCAGGGTCTTGATGGTTACGGCGAGCTGCTGCGGATTGTGCATGGCCTCGGCGCTCAGCGCTTCGCGCAGCAACACGGCTTTGATCCCTTTCAGGCCGAGACGGCTTTGCAGATGCGTCGTCAGGGAACGTGAACCGCGCGGATGTGACACTTCAGCGGTTACGCGTGCGGCATCGTGGTCGGGCAATAGATCGAGATACAGCGTTGCCTGACCCTGTGCAGCGATAGTGTCGCGCATCGGCGCCGACAGCGCGTAAATCAGGCTGCCTTCGACACCATAGTCACTGATCACGAATTCGCCATTGCGGTGGTGACTGGTGCCGGTTGCATCCGTCACCGATGCGACCACGGCTTTCACCGGCTGCCCGGCGTAACGTTCCCGCAGGTGCGTGCTCCACGACACTTCAAATCCGCAATTCGCCGGACGCAAAGGCGCAATCGGGATGCCGCGCGCTTCAAGCAGCGGCACCCACGCGCCATCAGATCCAAGACGCGCCCAACTGCCGCCGCCGAGTGCGAGCACGGTGCAGGTTGCAATAACTGTGGTTTCGCCCTGCAGCGTTGAAAAAAGCAATGCACCGTCCGCGTTCCAGCCGGTCCAGCGATGTCGGGCATGGATGCGTAATCCGGCGGCACGCAGGCGGTGCAGCCACGCGCGCAGCAGCGGCGCAGCCTTCATTTCCTTGGGGAACACGCGCTGCGAGGTGCCAACGAAGGTTTCAATTCCAAGGCCATGCACCCAGTCGCGCAAAGGCGTGGCACCGAACGCGTTCAACATGGGCGCCAGCGTTTTACTACGGGTGCCGTACCGGGACAGGAATTGTTCCTGCGGCTCGACGTGAGTGATGTTCAGTCCGCCCTTGCCGGCGAGCAGGAACTTGCGCCCGACCGAGGGCATGGCGTCGTAGAGATCGACCTGCACGCCGCCAGCGAGCAGCATTTCCGCCGCCATCAGCCCGGCGGGGCCGCCGCCGATGATGACCGCCGCGGGTGCGGTTACAACCACTTGGATTTACGGAAACGGTAGAACAGATAACCGTCGATGATCACCATCGCCGCCAGCGACAGCGGATAGCCCCATTGCCAGCGCAGTTCGGGCATGTGGTCGAAATTCATGCCGTAGATGCCGGCGATCAGCGTCGGCACGGCGACCAGCGCGGCGTAGCCGGCGAGGCGTTTGGTGACTTCACTTTCCTGCAGCGTGATCAGCGACAGGTTGACCGAAATTGCAGTGGTCACCATCTCGCGCGCGGCGTCGATGCTCTGGTTGATGCGCACCAGGTGGTCGGACACGTCGCGGAAATAATCGCCGAGACCGTTGCACAATTGCGGTACCCGTCCGCCATGCAGCTTGCCCACGGCCTCGAGCAGCGGTGCGGTGGCGTGTTTCAATATCACCAGGTCATGCTTGATATCGTAAAGGGCTTCGATGTTGGCACGCGGCGAAGTGCCGGCGAAAATCTGGTCTTCGATGAATTCCAGCTTGGTTTCGATGCTGTCGAGGATCGGGAAATAGCGATCGACGACGGCATCCATCAGCGCATAGAGTATGTAGCCGGTGCCGTGCTGCATCAGCTCCGGTTCGCTTTCGCAGCGTGCACGCACATCCTGGAAATTGCGTTCGCTGCGCATCCTCACTGACAGCACGTAATTTTGCGCCACGAAAATGTTGACCTCGCCGACGCGCAACTCGTCGCCGTCGAGTTCCAGCATATGCAGCACGAAAAACAGCGAGTCGCCGTATTCCTCAAGCTTCGGCCGCTGATGACCGTGGTGCGCGTCCTCGACCGCCAGAGGATGCAGGTTGAACTGTTCTTCCAGCTGGTCGAGCTCGTGCGTTTCGGGGTCGCGCACGGCCACCCACAGGATGCCCTCGTTGTGCGAGAGCCAGGTGTGGATCTCCTCGCGCGGGACATCTGCGATTTTTTTGCCGTCCCGGTAGGCGACGCTGTTGACCAGCATGTGTGTTCCCTTTCGCCTCGATGATAGCGCAGCAGCTGTGGCTTTGACCGTCCGCGGTCAGGCCAGCCAGGGCCGCTGGGCGTGGTAATCGTGCTCGAAGGTTTCGATGGCCGGGGTGTTTTCCAGCACCAGGCCGATGTCGTCGAGCCCTTTCAGCAGCCGCTCCTTGTAGACCGGGTCGATGGTGAACGGATGGGCCGTGCACTCGGTATCAGTGACGGTCTGTTTCGGCAGGTCGATGGCCAGCGTCGCCCCCGGCTTTGCGCGCAGCTGGTCGCGCAGCCCGCGGCAGATTTCCTCGGGCAGGGTCACCGGCAGCATGCCGTTCTGCAGCTCGTTGGCGTAATGGATGTCGCCGAAAGACGGGGCAATCACCGCGCGGATGCCGTAGTCGAGCAGCGCGTAAACCGCGCCCTCGCGGGACGAGCCGCAGCCGAAGTTGGCGCCGGCGACCAGGATGCCTGCCTTGCGATAGGCCGGCTGGTTGAGCACGAAATCGGGCTTTTCCCGGCCATCGTTGTCGAAGCGCATGTCGTGGAACAGGTAGGGGTCGTAACCCGCCTTGTCGCTGCGCAGCTTGCGCAGGAAACGCACGGGAATCACGCGATCGGTATCGATATTCGCCATCTCGATCGGAGCGGCGACCGCAGTCAGTGTGGTGAATGGGGTCATGTCAGTTTCCCGCTTTCAGGGTGCGCACGTCGGTGACGCGGCCGGTGACAATGGCGGCGGCAGCCATCGCCGGGCTCATCAGGTGGGTGCGTGCGCCCTTGCCCTGACGGCCTTCGAAATTGCGGTTGGAGGTCGACGCGCTGCGCATGCCCGGCGGCACCTTGTCACCGTTCATCGCCGCGCAACTGGAACAGCCGGAGGCGCGCCATTCGACGCCGGCGTCGAGGAAGACCTTGTCCAGGCCTTCGGCCTCGGCCTGGCGTTTCAACGCTGTGGAGCCCGGCGATACCCAGGCTTGAATGACCGCTTTGCGTCCTTTCAGCACCGCCGCGGCGGCGCGCAGGTCTTCGATACGGCCGTTGGTACAGCTGCCGATGAAAGCGCGGTCGATCTTGATGTCGGTCAGCGCCATGCCGGGTTTGAGGTCCATATAGGCCAATGCCTGTTCGGCATGCGCGCGCTGGTTGGCGTCACCCAGCGATTTCGGATCGGGTATTTGGCCGCTGACCGGCAGCGCTTCCTCGGGGCTGGTGCCCCAGGTCAGCATCGGTTCGAGCTTGCTGCCGTCGAGCGTGACTTCGCGGTCGAAGCGCGCGCCGTCATCCGAGGGCAGGGTGCGCCACTGCGCCAGTGCGCGGTCCCACTCGGCGCCCTTCGGCGCGAATTCGCGGCCGTGCAGATATTCGTAGACCTTGTCGTCCGGCGCGATCATGCCGGCGCGGCCGCCGGCCTCGATTGCCATATTGCAGACGGTTAGCCGGCCTTCGACGCTGAGGTCGCGGATCGCCGAACCGGCGAATTCGATGACATGGCCGGTGGCGCCCGCGGTGCCGATTTTGGCGATGATCGCCAGCACCACATCCTTGCCGGTGACATCCGGTGCGAGCTGGCCGTTGACGACGATGCGCAGCGTCTTCGGCCGCTTCAGCCACAGACACTGCGTGGCGAGGATCTGTTTCAGTTGCGACGCGCCGGTGCCGAAGGCGTAGGCGCCGAGTGCGCCGTGCGTCGAGGTATGCGAGTCACCGCAGGTGATGGTCAGTCCGGGCTGGGTGAGGCCGAGCTCGGGCCCGATGACATGGACGATGCCCTGGCGGTCGTCGTCGATGCCGTAATGGGCGATGCCGTTGACGCGTGAATTCTCTTCAAGCAGGCGGATCATGTTACGCGCGTCGGCGTCTTCCGCCGCTTCAATGCCGCGCTCGCGGCCGACGGTCGGCACGTAATGGTCAGCCACCGCAAAATTCTGCGTCGGCTTGCGCACTTTGCGGCCTTCCTTGGCCAGTGCGCCGAAGGCATGGAATGATCCCTCATGTACCAGGTTGCGGTCGATGTGCAGCAGCGCGTCGCCACCGGGTTTTTCCAGGATGACGTGGCTGTGCCAGATTTTTTCGAACATCGTCAATGCCATTGCACTGTCCTCATTTCACGCATTTCAGTGTTACCGTCCCTTCGCGATGCCTTCGCGGCGCGGATCCGCGCCGCCCTGCCAGCCATTCCCGACCCGCATGATGCCGTGCAGACCGCTGGTCATGTCGGCGATTTCCACGTCGTGGCCCATTGCGCGCAGCGGCGCGGCCTGATCTTCGGCCGCCGTGCCGCGTTCGATTTCGGTCGGACCGTTGCGGCTACCGGTGTTCGGCAGCGCAATCGCCGCCTGGATATCCAGGCCCCAGTCCAGCGTCGCGATCAGCGTCTTCGCGACGTAATTGATGATTCTGCTGCCGCCGGGCGAGCCGATTACCAGATGCAGGTCACCGTTGTCGCGGAAAACCAGCGTTGGCGCCATTGAACTGCGCGGGCGTTTTCCCGGGGCCACCGCATTGACCGCCGGCCGGCCGCCGTCCTGTACGCTGAAATTAAAATCGGTCAACTGATTGTTGAGCAGAAAACCGCGCACCATCACCCGGCTGCCGAAAAAGTTTTCGATGGTCGTCGTCATCGAGGCGGCATTGCCATCGCCGTCGACAATGGCGATATGGCTGGTGCCCGCAACCTCGTCAACCTGATCGTCCGCCCAGGCGAAGCGGGCGCCCGGCGGTGTGCCCGCTGCGGCTTTGCCCATCGAGCGTTCGGGTTGGATGAGTTTCGCCCGCGCTGCAATATACGCCGGATCGAGCAGACCGCGCACCGGAACATCGACAAAACGGTCGTCCGCTACCCAGCGGCTGCGGTCGGCATAAGCCAGCCGGCCGGCTTCTGCAAGCAGATGAACGGCTTGCGTCGATTCCGGCGCCACTATAGACATGTCGCGGTGCGACAGCAGGCCCAGCATCTGCAGCACCGCGATTCCCCCGGTGGAGGACGGCGGCATGCCGCAGACCCGGTAGATGCGGTACGGCGCGCACAAGGCTTCGACTTCACGCACTTGATACTGCGCAAGATCGGTTTCACTGAGCAGACCCGGATTTACCGGATGACTGCGAACCGCCCCGACGATCGCGCGCGCAATATCGCCGCGGTAAAACGCATCCGCGCCACCCGCGGCAAGTGCGCGCAGGGTTTGCGCGAATTCAGGATTACGCAGCAGAGTGCCCGCCGCCTTGGGCGTGCCCTCGGCGTTGAGGAAATAAGCGCGGGCGGTGGCTTCGCCGGCGATGGCGCGATCCCGGCGCAGCAAGGTATGCAGGCGGGACGACAGCGGAAAGCCGTTTTCGGCGAGATTGATTGCCGGCTGGAACAACTGTGCCCAAGGCAAGCGGCCGTGTTTGCGGTGCGCGATTTCAAGCAGGCGGATGACGCCCGGCGTGCCGACCGAGCGGCCGCCGGTCACCGCGTCGCGAAAGCTCATCGCCTTGCCGTCGCGCATGAACAGATCCGACGTTACAGCGGCGGGGGCGGTTTCACGACCGTCATAGGCGCGCACGATGCGGCCGGCGGCATCAAAGTGCAGCAGGTAGGCGCCACCACCCAGACCTGACGCGTGCGGCTCCACCAGATTCAGCACCAGTTGAACGGCAATCATCGCATCAACGGCACTGCCGCCGGCATCGAGCATTTGCAGACCCGCCTCAACCGCCAGCGGGTGTGCGGCGGCGACCATGTGTCGCTGCGCGTGGGCGAGTTGCTTTTCGCTGCGGCCGCTGGCTGGTTCGGGTTGTGCGGGGCGGTGGGTCTGCGCCTGCAACGGCGCGCAAAGCGCAATCGATAACGCAGCGATGAACCAGATGCGGTGCTTCATCAACGCACTTTGCTTATGACCAATGCCGCACCCTCGGGAACGTGGCCGGAGCCGGTAATAATATAAGTTATTGTTTTAAATGATTAATTAGTCAGCACGGATGTTTGCGGCAGCGACCACCTTTTGCATTTTGGCGTAGTCCTGACGGATGTATTCGCCGAACTCGGCGGGCGAATTGCCCAGCGTGGTGGCGCCCAGCGCGGCGAAGCGGTCGCGGATCGCCGGCTGCGCGGTGATTTTCACCACCGCGGCATGTACCCGGTCGATCACGTCTTTGGGTGTACCCGCCGGCGCAAGCAGGCCGGTGATGGTGGTGGCATCAAAACCTTTTAACCCCTGCTCGGCCAGCGTCGGCACATTGGGCAGCAGCGGCGCGCGCTTGTCGGTGGTGACCGCGAGGGCGCGGATGCGGCCCGACTGGATGTAAGCCATCGACGCGGTGAGCTGGTCGACATGTGAATCGACCTGGCCGCCGAGCAGATCGGTCAGCGCCGGGCCGCTGCCTTTGTACGGCACGCCGGTCATGCGGATGCCGGCGCTGATTTGGATCAGCTCGCCGACGAGATGGTTGGAGGTGCCGGTGCCCGCGGTGGCCATGGTCATTTGGCCCGGTTTACTTTTGACCAGCGCGATGAATTCCTTCAGGTTCTTCGCCGGCACCGAAGGGTGCAGCACCAGCACAAACGGCACGTTACTGATGCCGGAGATCGCGGCGAAATCCTTGATCGGATTGAAGCGCGGTTTGGAAAACACATTCGGTGCCACGCTGTACACCGAATTGGAGGCCATCAGCAGCGTGTAGCCGTCGGCGGGTGATTTTGCGACAAACTCGCCGCCGAGCATGCCGCCGGCGCCGGCGCGGTTTTCCACCAGTACCTGCTGTCCCCATTGTTCAGTCAGCCCGGGCGCAATCGAGCGGGCGTTGATGTCAACATTGCCGCCGGGGGCGAACGGCACCACGATGCGCACCGGTTTGCTCGGATAGGCCTGCGACCAGGCGCTGGTGCCTGATAGCGCGAAAATTGCGACAACAATCCAACGCATCAGCTTGTTCATGTGGTTTTCCCCCGTTGTGATGTGCGGCATCTTACACCGCGGAAATGGCGATTACGGCAGTGCTATCGGCGCGTCGATGAACACTTGGTATTTCTGGCTCTTGGGTTTGTCCAGGTCTTCGGCGTTGACGTAAGTGATCGACGATTTGCCGAGCAATTCGCGCGGCAGAATCATTACGCGCGCAAAAGCCGAAGCTTCGCTTTTTGATGCCGCGGCATACACCGGATCGGGCCCGGCTTCGAACCACGGCTCCAGCGGCGCGTAATGATGCGTGGTGCCCTGGGTGTGGATGTCGATACCGCCAGACAGCAGGCAGCGGATGCCGCCACCTTGATGGGTGTGTGTCAGTGCCTCCCCGCCGGGCGGAAAATCGACGCGGTCGCCGCGCAGCAGGTATTGACGCGCTGGATCCAGCGTCATCGCCGCCTCCAACAGCAGACGGCTGCTGACGCCGCTGGCGTTTGCCGGGGCCGTTACGGCTGCAGCCGCGGTCAATTCCCAGCGCAGCACCAGGGTGGCGAGGTGGCCGCTTTTGAGTTGCAGCTCGGGGTTGCCGGTGTACGCGCTGTTGGCGCCCAGAGTGGCTTGCAGCGTGTCACCGGCAATGCGCAATCCCCCGGACACCACGTAAACCAGACGCACCGCCTGACCTGCAGGTAAGGCATAGGTGGTCTGCGGCGCGAGTTCGTCCCGATACAACCAAAGTTTGTGGCTCATAACGCGGCGCGCTGCTCTTCGGGCAGACCGTAGCGGTTTTCGAGTTCCTGGATTTCCGGCAGGCCTGCGATATCCGTGAACTGCTTGAAGTTGGCGACCTTGTCGCGCATGTGCGCAATCGAGCCGGTCTTTTTCAGTTCTCGCAGCAGGTTCTGCATCGCGGGTATTGCTGCGAGCAGCAGCCAGTTCGGATAAATCGCCAGTTTGAAACCGAGCTTGCCGAGTTCATCGGCGGGCAGATCGGGCGTTTTGCCGCTGGCGGCCATGTTGTAGAGCAGTGGCACACCCTTGAAACGCTTCGACACGATTTCCACCTGCTCACGACCCACCGGCGCTTCGATGAACAGCATGTCGGCGCCGGCTTCACGGTAACGCTCGCCGCGCTCCAGCGCGGCGTCGAGGCCTTCGATGGCGATGGCGTCGGTGCGGGTGATGATCACGAAGTCGTCATCGCGCCGCGCATCGCAGGCGGCCTTGATCTTGGCGACCATTTCCGCGGTCGGAATCACGCGTTTGCCGGCGAGATGGCCGCAGCGTTTGGGCCAGGCCTGGTCTTCGAGATGCACGCCGGCGACACCGGCCTTCTCGTAATCGCGGATGGTACGCCGGGTATTGATCGGATTGCCGTAACCGGTGTCAGCATCGGCAATGACCGGAAGCTCTGACGCTTCGGCGATGCGGCTGGCGTTGTCGATCATTTCGGTGGCAGTGAGCAGACCGACATCGGGCATGCCCAGCCGCGTCAGGCTGGTGCCGAAGCCGGTCATGTACACCGCATCGAAACCCTCCATCTTCACCAGGCGCGCGCCGAACGCATCGGCGACGCCCGGCGCGACGAGGCACCCGGGACGTGCCAGTAGCTCGCGCAGTCTTGCGGTTTGGCGCTGGATTATTTTGCTCATCTGTGATTTCCCGATCTGATAACGGTTATTCGAATTTCAGGTTGAGTTGTTTGACCAGCGTCCGCCACTGTTCCAGTTCATCGCGGATGCGCGTGGTGAATTCCTCGGGTGAGCTCGCGCCCGGGTTGGCACCGAGGCCGCGGAATCTTTCGGCGACGGTGTGGTTGTCCATGATTTTGCGCACGCCGGCATTGAGCTTGACGACCACCGGCTTGGGTGTGCCTGCCGGCGCGAGCAGGCCGAGCAGCGTTGCGGCCTGATAACCCTTATAGCCCAGCTCCTCGAGCGTCGGCACATTGGGCAGCGCCGCCGCGCGTTGCTGTGTGGTCACCGCCAGCACTTTCAGCCGGCCGTCGCGCACATAACCGATGGAGGCCGCCAGCTGGTCGATCATGGTTTCAACCTGGCCGCCGAGAAGTTCGGACAGGGCCGGGCCGCTGCCTTTGTACGGCACGTGCAGCAATTTCACATTGGCCATATGCGCGAACAGCTCGATTGCAAAATGGTTGGTGGTGCCGGCGCCGGCTGACGCCATCGTCAGCTTGCCCGGCCGTGCTTTTGCCGCAGTGATGACATCGGCAATCGAATTGATATTGGATTTCGGCCCGGCGAGCACCACCAGCGGCACCGCCTGCACGGTCGAGATCGGCGCAAAGTCCTTCAGCGTGTCATAAGGCAGGTTTTTGAAAATCACCGGATTCACCGACAGCGGACCGCTCGAGCCGACCAGCAGCGTGTAGCCGTCGGGTGTTGCTTTCGCCACCATCGACGCGCCGAGATTGCCGCCGGCACCCGGGCGGTTATCGACAACAACGGTTTGGCCGAGGGCTTCGGCCAGCGGCGGCGCGATGATGCGCGCCGAAATGTCGACATTGCCGCCGGGCGCGTAAGGCACGATGACGCGGATGGGTCGCGTTGGAAACTGTTCAGCGGCACTCACCGGAGAGACCATCGCCACCAGCGCCAAAAGCATCAGGGGTTTTTTCATGGGTACTCCTCCGGTGGTGTTTAAAAGCGATGAGTAATATCAGCCTGCTGCTCGTTTTGTCACGTTTCCGGTGTCGTAATCGACGTTGGCCAGTTTTTCGGTATCCCACAACTGCTTGAGCAGCGATGCCGCGCCGGCTTTGCCGATCACCGGCTCGGCGAGTTCAATGAACTTGTCGTTGAGTTCTTCGTCGGTCAGGGGCAGTTCCGGATCACCCTTGCGGTATGGCTGGAAGTGCTCGAACTTGCGGCCATCGTTGAGTTCGATTTCCACCCGTGATTCGCGGCGTCCGGGATAACCTTTGGAGATCTCGGGGTCGGCAATCGGCTCGATCTTTTTCAGCAGCGTCCGCACATCGGGATCGCTCAGGTGGTCGGGGTCAAAAGCGTTAAGCCGCACGCTGCCGCGCACCAGCGCGTGGGCGACGGTGTACTGAATGCTGAACTTGGCCTGGTATTCGCCTTCCGGATTGTTGTTGTCGATGATGTTAAGACCGGCCTTGTAGGTGTGCAGCCGGATGTGTTTCACATCCTTGTGCGTAAAGCCGTGCTGCTTCTGCAGATGCAGCGCGCCGTCAATGGACGGGAAGGTGTGACCGCAGCAGCCGTGGTTTTTGAACGTCATCTGGTTGATGTGGTAATCAACGCCCAAGCCTTTGGTCGCCTTGTTCCAGTCGGGATTCACGCTCATCGCATTGCCGAAGCCGACTTCGCCTTCAAGCATGTCGAGCGCGCCGGTGAGGCCTTTCATCGCTGCCATCGCTGCCCAGCAGCCGGCATCCGCAGCATGACCGCCGTGCAGCGGCTTGGTCATCGCCTGCGAACGGAAGGCCTGCTGCAGGCCTGAGGCAAAACTGCCGACGGTCGCCATCGCGTGCATGAACTGTTCCTTGTTTGCGCCGAGAATCGTCGCAGCCGCGGCCGCCGCGCCGAACGCGCCGACGGTGCCGGTGGTGTGCCAGTACTTGTAATGCGACGGCATCACCGCTTCACCGATGCGCGTGGAGATTTCGTAGCCGACGATTACGCCGCGCAGGAAACGCTCGCCGGATGCGCCCGACGCCTGTGCCGCGGCCAGCGCCGCTGAAATGGTCGGGCTGCCCGGGTGGTAACCGGCGTCACGGTAAATGTCGTCGAACTCGACCGAATGCGAAGCTGCACCGTTGATCAGCGCGGCGGCGCGCAATGTGGCGCGACGGCCGGTGGCGAGGCGCGCACGGCCGCGATCAAGATCTTCGGCAAACGCCTGTTCCATCAACACCGCCGGATTGACCACGCTGCCCGGCAGCAACGCTGCATACCAGTCGATCACCGCCCGTTTGGCATGGTGGATCACCTGCGGCGGCAGCTTCGAAGTCTGTTCGCGAATGGCGTAGTCAGCGAGTTGTTCCATCAACATGTTTTTTCTCCTTGGGGTGCTGTTGTTTTGGCGAGGCTCAGTCGCACGATCGAACTCACGTCATTGGGCGTGAGCCGGCCGATCGGTCCGGTTGAATAAGTGGCGACATGTATGGTCAGGTCGGGTTTGAGCAGGAAGCCCGTGGCATGGAGGATTTTGCGCTCATGCTCGATGAAAGCGCCAGTGCGGCGGCTGATGTCCTGATAATCCAGGCTGTGGCCCACCGGATAGGTCAGATTTTGCGTAGCGACGGATTTGCAAGCGTTCTCCTGCGTATCCACCGAAGCCGCGATGACTGCGATGCCGAGTTGTTTCAGGTCGGGCAGCCATGTCTGATAGTCAGCCAACTGCTGACGACAGTATCTTCACCAATCGCCGCGGTACAGCAGCACCACGCTCCATTGCCCGGCGGCCAGCGCCGAGATGCGCTGCGTATCGCCGCTGACCAGCGGCAGATCCAGATCGGGAAATCGATCCCCCGTGTCCAGCTTGTTGCCCAGGCTTTGTGCCATCTGCCAAGCTCCTCCACCGGGTCGCGTACGACCCGTACTGTTCTTGTTACTGCCTGACGATCAGGCCGTCCACGGCCACCACGCCTTCGCCTTCTTTGCGGACGATCAGCGGATTGATTTCGGCTTCGGCGATGTCATCGAACGCAGCCAGTTGCGAAAACGCCGCCACGGCTTCGGCCAGCGCATTGCAGTCGCCTTTGGTCATGCCGCGATAACCGCGGATCACCGCTAGGCCTTTGACTTCTTCGATCATCTGCAGCGCGGTTTCCGGCGTCACCGGGGCCAGGCGCATCGTGAAATCCTTGTAGATTTCGGCGAGTACGCCGCCGACGCCGATCACCACCAGCGGCCCGACCTGCGGATCGCGTTTGTAACCGACGATGACTTCGGCCAGTCCACGCTCCATGCGCTGTACCAGGATGCCGTTGAGTTTCGCCTGCGGATGTTTCGCTTTGACGCGGGTAAAGATGTCCGTTGCCGCCTGATTCAGAGCTGCGGCATCGCCGATGTTCAACACCACGCCGCCGGCATCGGTCTTGTGTGCGATATCCGGTGACAGGATTTTGGCGACCACCGGAAAACCGATATCGACCTTGGCGTTGGCATCGGTCATCACCGCAGTCTGCGCCTGGGGTACGCCCAGCGCACCGAAAACGCCACAAGCCTGTTGTTCGTTGAGTTGTTTGCCCGGCGCCGCTTTCAGCAAGGCGTCGGCTGCGGCAGTGTGTTTGGCATCCGCTGCCGGAATCGCCAGCGGCGGCACCCATTGTTTCCAGGCACGGATCGAATCCGCGCAGGACTCCGGCGTGCGGAAACCGGCAACACCGGCACTCGCCAGCAACTGGAGTGAGGCTTCGGCATGCGGCGCGAGAAACACCGCCAGCGCCTTGTCGCCACGGTTGGCTTCGACCAGCGGCTCGACAGCGATTTGCGGTTGAAACTGTGCCGAGCTGCCGGCGACTGCCAGCACCAGGTCGCAATGGTCGGACGCCAGCAGCGCATTGAGCACGCCGCCGTAGATTTCCTTTTTCGCGCCGGCGAGCGTCAGGTCAGTGATGCGTGACTTGTTGATGGTGATGTTGTTCTGCGCCAGTGCAGCAACAAGCGCATCGGTCGGGCCGACGACATCAACGCCGTAGGTGCCGATGCGATCCACCACGCAGGCTGCACCGCCGCCGGTGGTGGTCATCGCCGCGACCCGGTGTTTTTTGTTCGGTTTGCGGCCCTTGACCAGCGCCGGCAGTTCGAACAGCGCTTCCAGCGTTTCTACGCGGAGTATCGCGTGAGCCTTGAAAAAAGCGTCGACGGCCTCGTCGGTGCCGGCCATTGCGCCGGTATGCGAAGCGGCGAGATCCTGGCCGACTTCGGAACGGCCGAGCTTGTAAACGATCACCGGTTTGTTGACGGCGTAGGCGCGGCGCGCAGCCTCAGCAAGGTGCGGGGCATCGCGGATGGTTTCCATGAACAGCAGAATGGCATCGGTATGCGGGTCGTCGACCAGCAGGCCCGCAAGTTCGCCGACACCCAAGTCGGCTTCGTTGCCGACCGAAATCAGTTTGGAGAAACCGACGCCGCGGCCGAGGCCGCGCGACATCAGGCCGCCCATCATGCTGCCCGATTGCGACACAATCGCCATTCCGCCGGGGGTGATTTCGAGTTTCTCCAGCACCGCATTTACCGACAGCGCGAGATGGGTCTGCGTGCTCATCAAGCCGATGCAGTTGGGGCCGACCAGCCGCGTGCTGCTGCCGCGGATGATGTCGTTCAGTTCCAGTTGCTTGATGCGGCCTTCCGCGCCGGTTTCGGCAAAGCCGTCGCTGTACACCGTGACCACGGGGATTTTTTTAGCGACGCACTGCTTGACCGCTTCGGGCACCGCTTTTGCCGGCACCATGACAAAGGCGTGATCGACTTCGCCGGGGATGGAAGTCACATCCGGATACGCCTTGTCGCCGAAAATTTCGGCGCGTGCCGGATTCACCGGAATCAGCGTACCCTGGTAGCCGTGGCGCTTCAGATAACGCTGCGGACGCGAGGTGTTTTTCTTTTCGTCGCTCGATGCGCCGATCAGCGCGATGGAGCGGGGATCGAATACGGCTTGATAGAGTTTGTTGGTCGACATGGCTTTTAAGCGTGAAATGTGAGGCGTAAAGGGTGAGGGGTAGGGCGGGTACGACGCGGCGGGTTAACTCCTCACTCCTCACGCCTTACTTTTCACTGGTCTTAGGCGGGCGCTGAGAGAAGCTGCGCTCGAAAATGCCTTCGGCAATGCGGTTCTTCAGGATTTCGATCGAGCCGCCGGCAATCATCCAGCCGCGGCATTTGCGGAAGCAGTACTCCACCAGCGATTCATCGGTATAGCCCATGCCGCCCATGATCTGCATGGCTTCATTGCAGATGTCGAAGCCGGCCTGGTTGCAGAAGGCCTTGGCAATCGCGGTGTCATCCGCCGAGGGGATGCCGTTGTCGGCATTCACCGCCGCCCGGTACAGCAGCAGCTGGCCGGCATCGAGCTTCATTTTCATGTCGGCGAATTTCCACTGCAGGCCCTGAAATTCACACAGCAGACGACCGAACTGCTTGCGCTGCAACGCCCATTCGCGGGCGATGTTGTAGGCATAACGGCCGAAGGCCAGCGAACGCGCGGTGTTGCCGATGCGCTCGACGTTGAAGCCGGCGATCTGCTTCTTGAAGCCGCCTTCCTTGAGCATCACGTTTTCGGGGCCGACATAGACGTTGTCAAGATAGGTCTGCACCCAGTCTTCGCCGTTGAGGAACTTCGACGGCGCACCTTGTTTAAAGCCTTCGGCATCGCGCGGGATCAGCACCGAGCCGATGCCGCCGACGCCGGGGCCGAAGCGCACATAGGTCAGCATCACTTCGGCGTATGAGGCGTGGGTCTGGAACACCTTGACGCCGTTGATGCGGTAGCCGTCACCATCGGGCGTGGCCGTGGTTTTGAGATCGGTCACCGCGGAACCGGCTTCCGGTTCGGTCATGCCGACGGTGATCACCGATTCCCCGGCGAGGATCTTGTCGAGGTAACGTTTTTTCTGGTCCGGCGTGCCGTATTCGGCGAGCACGCGCACCGGGCCGAAGTTGCCGGCCTGGATCACGTCGGCGCTGCGCGGACAGATCGAAGCAATGGTTTCGATGGCGATGATGGCGTCCATCAGCGAGCCGCCCTGGCCGCCATCTTCTTCCTTCATGGTGATGCCCATCAGGCCCTGTTCGGCCATCAGCTTGGCGACATCCCAGGGATGTTCTTCCTGGTGCGCGCGCTTCAGCGCACCGTCGCGCAAATGACGCTCGGCAAAACCGCGCACGGCGTCGCGGAACTGTTCCTGTTCGGGGGTAAAGTGGAAATCCATGATCTGAAATGGCAGGTTGGAGAAAGGCGCATTTTACCGCCCGCTGCACTCTTAGTCAGTACAACGGGCGCAATCCGCATCATGGAAAAATCCCTGATGATGAAACCGCTTACATGTTGAAGCGGTGCTGTTTACAGTCCTGCGGCTTAGTGCAGGGACAGGCCCGCAGCCTTGACCACCTTGCCCCATTTAACGACTTCGCTTTTGAGGAAACTGGCGAATTCCTCGGGCGAGCCGGTCACCTGTTCCACACCGGATTTGGCCAGCAGATCCTGCGTGCGCGGATTGGCGAGAGCGGTGTGTATGGTCTGGTTGATCTTGAGCACGACGTCGCGCGGCGTATTCGCCGGTGCCAGCATCGCGTTCCAGCCGCCGGCCTCATAACCGGCGACCCCACCTTCATCGATGGTTGGCACATCGGGCAGCGTTTTCGAGCGTTTGATCGAGCTGATGCCCAGCGCACGCAACTTTCCGGACTGCACCGGCGGCACCGCCGCAGCCACGGGCGCGAAGGTCATGTGCACATGACCACCCATGGTTTCCGCCACTGCCGGCGCCGCACCTTTGTACGGGATGTGGCCGATTTTTGCGTCGGACAGCATGTTGAACAGCACCAGCGCCAGATGGTTGGAACTGCCGACACCGGCGGAGGCCGAGTTCAGTGTTTTCGGATGCGCACGGTCCAGTGCGATCAGATCCTTGACCGATTTCGCCGGCAACGAGGGATGTACGACCAGCACATTGGCCTGATTGACGATGAGGCCGACCGGGGCGAGATCGGTCAGCACGTTGTAGCCCAGCTTGGGATACACCGCGGGACTGCTGGCAATCGCCGTCGTGCCGTAGAGCAGCGTGTGGCCGTCAGCCACCGCACGCACCACCGATTCGGTGCCGATGTTGCCGCTGGCGCCGGGGCGGTTGACCACCAATACATTCTGTTTCCATGCGGCAGTCATATGCTCGGCAATCGCGCGCGCAATGATGTCCGCCGAACCGCCGGCCGGAAATGCCACCACCATGGTGACCGCTTTTTCGGGATAACTTTGTGCAGCAGCATTCGCACAAAGCAGCATTGAAGCGAGCAGAACACCGAAGCGCATGCCGGAGCCCCTCCTGATTTTGCGTCTGTTTGAGACGGAAATGCAGATGCTGCCGTGTTGATCCGGCTTCAGAGCATTAGAGGGGAATCACTGCGGACTGTCAACGCAGCGACAGTCCGGTTGTACTGCGGCGCCGCAGGATCAGGGATACATTGCCCAGCCGGTGCGATTGGTCTCCGCGCGGAAAAAATGGCCCTGCGTGGTGGTGACGAACAACGTGGTCATGTCCGGACCGCCGAAACAGCAGTTGGTCGGACGTATCGCCGGTACCGGATGGGTTTCGAGCACGCGACCAGTCGGTGAAAACACATAAATCATCGGTCCTGCGCCGGCGACTTCCCAGCCCGCGGTGGCGACGATGTTGCCTTCAGCATCCAGGCACATGCCGTCGATGCCGCGATGGATGTCGCGATAGTCTTCGCCCCAGGTAAACAGTGTCTTGTAGGGGCCGAGGCTGCCGTCATCGCGGATCGGATAGGCGCGCAGTTCGCGCGCGATGCCCGCGGTGAAACTGCTTTCCGCGACATACAGCGTGCTCTGGTCCTGCGACACCAGGATGCCGTTGGGCTGGGTGGTGTCGAAAACGACGCGGGTAATTGAATACGTGCCGTCTTTCTGCGGATCGAGGCGGTAAACCGAGCGGTCTTCCAGTTCCTGCTTCTCCGTATTGTCGACGTTGCCGTCGTTCCACGGATTGGTGAACCAGATGCGCCCCTTGCGATCAATCGCGAGGTCATTCGGCGTATTCAGACGCTTGCCTTCGAACTTGTCGGCAATCACCACGTTTTTGCCGTCGGCATCGAAACGCATCACGCTGCGGCCGCCCTGGCAGCAGCCGAACAGCCGGCCCTCGGCATCAAAGGCCAGACCGTTGACGCGGTCCAGCCCGGTGCGCCACGGCGTGATGGCGTTGGTCTCCGGATCGCAGCGGAAAATGGTATTGGCGTGGATGTGGGTGAAATAAAGGTATTCACCGTCCCACACCGGGCCTTCGGTGATCGGCAGGCCGATGGGTTTTTTCAGCAGTTCGAATTTCCACGACATTGGCACTCTCCCCTCATCACTTATTCCCTCTCCCTCAGGGAGACCTCGGTACCGCTTGACGGTAGGGGTAGGGAGAGGGTGGTTATGGCACACCACCCATTCTTCAGCCGAATCCCCCGGCCCCCGATGACGGTGTTATACCGGGTCCGTGAGCGTTGGCAATCAGGCCGTCAGCAGGTTGCGCAGCTTGGTGACGTTGCCGACTTTTTCGAGACCCCAAACCGCATCGCACAGCTTGCGCGAGCGCGTTGCGCCGAGGATCGGCACCATCAGGTGGTAACACTTCTCGTCGACCTGGGCGCGCGTCATCGGATTCTGCGCCGTGCCTAGCACCGCTTTGACGTGTTTGCGCAGCATGCGTCCGTCTTTCAGTTTGAGCTCGAGGATGCCCTGGCGTGACGGCATCGCCGCGGTCAGCGCATCGTCGCCGTAGAGCGTGATGCGTTTGCGCAGGTCGAGCACCTTCTTGTCGGCCATGCGTTTTTCGTCATGCGATGACTTGAAGGTGACGATGCCGTCGATCAGCATCACCGCACACATGTGCTGCATGCAGATGTCGGGCATGTTGCGATTGTCGGTGGTGTTGGCGGCCTGGTGCGCGACGCGGATCACCAGCTTGTCGACGTCGGCGGCCTTGATGCCGTGTTCACGGATCAGTTCGAGCAGGCCATCGAGCGGCGCCTGGATCGGCGAGCCCACCGACCAGCGCTTGATATTAGTGTTCATGATCTCGTAGACCTTGCCCAGATCCTTGATCAGGCGCTGCGGTTGTGGTGCCTTGCCGATGCGGCGGGTCTCGTCATAGGCAACGTAGAAATTACGCTCGCCGGAGAACACGTCTTCCACCGCGGTGAAACCGGAGGCGACCATTGACGCGGCGGCGGTGCCGTTGCGCGCCGGCATGCCGCCGAAGTCGAAGGCTTTTTCGATATGTTCTTCATCGCGCATCCAGCACGAGATGCCCGAACACTGCTGCGCGGTGTACGACAGCGCATGGCGCATGCCGTTGTAATCAAGCCCGGCGAGCAGCGATGCTGCTGCTGCGGCGCCGAAGCTCGGACCGAAGCTGTGCGTCGAATGGCCGGCCTGGCGGAAATCATAGGGATGCAGCGACAGGTTGATCCGCGCGCACAGGTCATAACCCAGCGCGACGGCGCGCAGCAGCTGCGTGCCATTGGATTTTTCACGCTCACCCATCGCCAGCGCGGCGGGCACGATCGCGCAGCCCGGGTGTGACAGCGACGGCGCGTGCGAGTCATCGGTCTCGTCGGCATGCGCGAGCATGCCGTTGATGTGCGCGGCCTGTTCGGCATTGGTGACGATCTTCGAGCCGATCACCAGTGCCTGCGGCGCGCCGCCCAGCGTTTTTGCATAGGCGATGGCTTTGGTGCCCGGCAGCAGGCGCGATCCGGAAACCATCGCGGCGATGGTGTCGAGCAGGTGGTGCTTGGTTTTTTCAGCGACCGCTTTGGGCAGCGGCTTTTTCGCTGCACCGGCCATGTAGGTGGCCAGTGTCTTCATCAGCGGCGACACGGTTGTTTTGGAATTGCTTTTCGATTTCTTGCTCATGGCATCAGTACTCCGCCGTTGACGTGGATGGATTGACCGGTGATGTAACGCGCGTCGGGTCCGCACAGCATGCGCACCATGGCTGCAATTTCCTGGGGCTGGCCGCGACGGCCGATCAGCGGCAGCGTCTTGCGGTGGTCCGGGCGCTCCGGCGCGCCGGGCAGGCCGCGCACGGTGTCGATCGGGCCCGGCACCACGCAGTTCACCGTAATGTTGTATTCGGCCAGATCGTGCGCTACTGCCTTGGTCATTGCCGCGAGGCCGCCTTTGGCAGCGACCACGTGCGAGCGGTGCAGCGCGCCCTTGTGGCCGGTCATGCCGCCGGTGAAGACCAGTGTGCCGCCGCCGGCCTTGATCAGGTGCGGCAGTGCAGCCTGCGAGGCGAGGAAAGCGCCGTCGAGTACGGTCGAAATCACACGCTTCCATTCTTCAAAAGAAATTTTCTCGAACGGCGTTTCGGCTCGGATGGCGGCGTTGCAGACCACCATGTCGATGCGGCCGAATTGTTTGATGGTTTCATCAACCAGATGCTTGACCGCTTGCGGGTCGGTGACGTCGCCCATGCACAGCGCAGCCTTGCCACCGGACTTCTGGATCATCGTCACGGTTTCCTCGCCGGCTTCACGCGAGGTGTTGGCGTTGATCATCACCTTCGCGCCACCAGCCGCGAGTGCACGCGAAATGGCGCGGCCGATGTTGCGCGCGCCGCCGGTGACCAGCGCTACCTTGCCGGCGAATTCGTCGCCGGGCCGCATCCCTATTTCATAGGCCATATATTTCCCTTTTAAAACAATTAGTTGGCTGAAATTCCCGCCTCACGCACCAGCTTGCCCCACTTCGCAACTTCGGACTGCAGGTGCTTGGTGAAATCCTGCGGCGTGGTCCACGCGAGCTCGGCACCCTGAACGGCAGCGCGATCCTTCATTTCCGGCAACGACACCGCACGTTTCATTTCGCGGCCCAGCCGTTCGATGACCGCTGCCGGCGTGCCGAGCGGGGCCATCACGCCGTTCCATGCGCTGATGTCGAAGCCGGGCAGACCGGATTCGGCCACCGTTGGCGTATCGGGCAGCGCAGCAGAACGTTTCGCCGAGCCGACGGCGATCGCGCGGGCACGACCTGCTTTCACAAACGGCAACGCCGCCGGAATCGTCGCGAAAGTCATCTGCGTTTCACCGCTGGCCACCGAGGTCAGCTGCGCGCCCGTGCCTTTATAGGGCACATGCACGATATCGATCCTGGCCATCGACTTGAACAGTTCGCCGGCCAGGTGTGCGCTGGCGCCGGTGGTGCCGGCGGCGTAATTAACCTTGCCCGGCTGCGACTTGGCCATGGCGATCAGTTCCCGCACATTTTTTGCCGGCACATTGTTATTGACCAGCAGAACGCCCGGGAACAGCGCGAACAGGCTGACGCGCTCAAAACTCTTCAGCGTGTCGTAAGGGAGTTTTTTGTGCAGGCTGGGCATCACCGAAAAACTGGTGTGCGTATACAGAATGGTGTGACCGTCGGGCACCGACTGCGAAACGATTTCCGCAGAAATGATGCCACCGCCGCCGGGCCGGTTGTCGATGACCACCTGATGGCCCAGGCCTTCGCCCATCGCCTGCGCAAGCAGCCGCGACATGATGTCGGTAGTGCCGCCTGGGGCGGAAATGACCACCATACGGATCGGTTTGTCGGGGAAAGCGGCAACCGCGCTGCCGGCGACCAGCGTCAGTGCACATGCGGCGACGCGCATGCCATGCAGAGCTTTGTTCATTGGGACTTTCTCCTCGGAGTGGGCCGCTGCTCCAGGTTTCAGCGGGCGGCCGATGCGGACCGGCTGATGATTGTTGCCTTGTGGCGCGGGACGGGCGATTCTAGCAGCCCTTTTGCGCACCCGTAGCCGTGTGTCCGTACTGTAAAATATCGCTTTGAATGAAGGGGTCCGCAGTGAAAAAACCGCTGGTCGGCATTGTCATGGGCAGCCAGAGTGACTGGGATGTCATGCAGCACGCCGTCAATATGGTGCAACAGTTCGGCGTGCCCTGCGAAGCCAAGGTCGTGTCCGCGCACCGCACCCCGGATCTGCTCTATCAATATGCCGAAAAAGCCGAAGCGCGCGGCCTGCAATGCATCATCGCCGGTGCCGGCGGCGCGGCGCACCTGCCGGGCATGCTCGCCGCGAAAACCATCGTCCCCGTACTCGGCGTGCCGGTCACCTCGCGCGCGCTCCAGGGCCTCGACTCACTGCTGTCCATCGTGCAGATGCCCAAAGGCATTCCCGTCGCCACCTTCGCCGTTGGTGAAGCCGGCGCTGCCAATGCCGGACTGTTTGCGGTGGCGATGCTGGCGCGCAATGACGCCAAACTCGCGAAAAAACTCGCCGCCTTCCGCAAAAAGCAGACCGCTTCCGTGCGTGCGATGAAACTGCCGGTGAAAAAATGAAGGGCTTAAAATCTTTTAGCCGCAGAGGCCACAGAGGCCACGGAGGCCACAGAGAATTTCCCGAAAAATCTCATTGCTTGGTTATCAGCAAACATTGCTGCTTACCAGAGGCCCGAATCCACCCCGGTTTTTCTCTGTGACCTTTGTGGCTGCCTTGGACTTTTCATCATGATTTTTCCCGACGCCATGCTTGGTATGCTCGGCGGCGGCCAGCTCGGCCGCATGTTCACGCTGGCCGCGCACAGCATGGGTTACCGCGTCACCGTGCTTGATCCCGATCCGCTGAGTCCCGCGGGCGCGATTGCCGACGTGCACCTTAAAGCGGCGTACCAGGACCGCGAGGCGCTGCAGCAACTCGCCGACACCTGCATCGCCATCACCACTGAATTTGAAAACGTACCCGCCGACAGTCTGAACTGGCTGGCCAGCCACTGCACCGTGCGTCCCGGCGGCGACGCCGTGGCCGTCGCGCAGGACCGAATCCGCGAAAAGGCGTTTTTCCGCGCATGCAATCTGGATGTTGCGCCGTATGCCGTTATCGAATGCGATTCCGATGCCGCGCAGGCGCCGGCAAATCTGTTTCCCGGCATTCTCAAACGCGCGCGTTTCGGCTACGACGGCAAAGGCCAGGCACGCGTCGCCAATGCGGATGAAGCACGCAAGGCGTTCAAGGAGATGGGCGCCGAATCCTGCGTGCTCGAACAGCGCATTGCGCTCAAATGCGAAATCTCCGCGGTGGTCGCGCGCGGCGCCGACGGCGCCGGCCGCAGCTTTCCGGTTTCGGAAAACCGCCACCGCATGGGCATTCTCGATGTCAGCATCGTGCCCGCGCGCGTCGCACCGGAACTGGCCAAGCAGGCTGAAGATTGGGCGCTCCGCATTGCCGACAAACTGAATTACTGCGGCGTGCTCGCGGTGGAATTTTTTGTCACCGAAACCGGCGCGCTGATGGTCAATGAAATGGCGCCGCGTCCGCACAACAGCGGCCACTACACCATCGACGCCTGCGTGACCTCGCAGTTCGAGCAGCAGGTGCGCACGCTGTGCGGCCTGCCGCTGGGCGACACCAAACTGCTGTCGCCGGTGGTGATGGTGAACCTGCTCGGCGAAGCCTGGCAGCAGGGCGCGCCGCAATGGGACCGCGTGTTGAACCTCCCTGATGCCAAGCTGCATCTCTACGGCAAACATGAAGCGCGCGAAGGTCGCAAGATGGGCCATTACACCGTGCTTGATCACAGCGCCGAAGCTGCACTGCAAAAGGCGATGATCACCCGCGCCGCGCTGTACCCCGATTGGCACGATTAAACAAAGCTGAACCGGAATCCTGATGAGCGACGCCCCGCTGTACAAAACCGATCTGAAAAGCCTGCCTTTCCTGCACCGCGGCAAGGTGCGCGACATCTACGCCGTCGGCGACGACAAACTGCTGGTGGTGCAAAGCGACCGGTTGTCCGCCTTCGACGTTATCCTTGATGATCCGATTCCCGGCAAAGGGCGCGTGCTGACCGAGTTGTCGTATTTCTGGTTCGACAAACTGAAGCACATCATTCCCAACCACCTCACCGGCATTGATCCCGCGTTGGTGGTGGCGCCGGAAGAACGCGCGCAGATCGCCGGCCGCGCGATGGTGGTGCACAAATACAAACCGCTGATGGTGGAAGCCGTGGTGCGCGGCTATATCATCGGTTCGGGCTGGAGCGATTACCAGAAGACCGGCGCGATCTGTGGCATCAAGCTGCCTGCCGGGCTGAAGCAGGCCGAAAAACTGGCGCAACCGCTGTTTACACCCGCTTCGAAAGCGCCGGCCGGCCATCACGACGAAAACATCACCTATGACGATGTCGTCGCCACCGTCGGCGCGGAACACGCCGCCAAGGTCAAAGAAATTTCGATCCGGCTTTACAACGAAGCCGCTGCATTCGCCGCGACGCGCGGCATCATCATCGCCGACACCAAATTCGAATTCGGTGCCGATGACAAAGGCAACATCATCCTTATCGATGAAGCACTGACACCGGACTCGTCGCGCTTCTGGCCCGCCGCGGAATATCGCACCGGCATCAGCCCGCCGAGTTTCGACAAGCAATTCGTGCGCGATTGGCTGGAAACCCGGCCGTGGAACAAAAAAGCGCCGGCACCGCGACTGCCGGCGGACGTGCTGAAAAGAACCTCGGAGAAGTACCGCGAGGCCCAGACCATGCTCTTGGGAACATGATGGGGCCGCTGAGATGAATGCTGAAGCCGGCAAACTGTTTACCGATGGCGATCGTGGCGATGCTGCGCACGTCGTGACCACGGGCATCCTGCCTGACCGCGACATTGCCAAGCTGATCGAAGGCGGCCGCATCAGTGCCGAAGGCGGCATCGATCCGTCGCAGATCCAGCCGGCAAGCCTCGATCTGCGGCTCGGCGCCGTCGCGTGGCGCGTGCGCGCGAGTTTCCTGCCGGGCAAATCGTCGACGGTGCAGGCCAAAATTGACCGCCTGCAGATGCACAGGATTGATCTCAGCAAACCAACGGTGCTGGAAAAGGGCTGCGTCTATATCGCCGAGCTGATGGAAGAACTGAAGCTGCCTGCCGACATCGCCGGCGCGGCCAACCCGAAAAGCTCCACCGGGCGGCTGGACATTTTCACGCGGCTGATCACCGATGCCGGCGTGGAATTCGAAGGGGTGGCCGCCGGTTACAAGGGCAAGCTGTATGTGGAAATCATGCCGCATACCTTCAGCGTGCTCGCGCAGCAGGGCACACGGTTGAACCAGATCCGTTTCATGCGCGGCAATCCGCCGCCGTCCGATGCCAAGCTTGTTGAACTCGATCAGACGCTGAAACTGGTGTATTCCGATACCGACGGCCCGCAGCCGGCGATGATCAAAAACGGCCTGTGGGTATCGGTCGATCTCGAAGGCGATTCCAGCAACGGCATCATCGGTTACCGCGCGAAGCATCACGCACCGTTGATCGACCTGTCCAAAATCAATCATTACGATCCGTTGGATTTCTGGGAACCGATCAAGCGCAACGCCGAACGCAGCCTGGTGCTGAGCCCGGATGACTTCTACATCCTGGTGTCGCGCGAACGCGTGCGCATCCCCAACAACTTTGCCGCATCGATGGTGCCGTACGATCCGTCTGTTGGTGAATTCCGCATCCATTACGCCGGTTTCTTCGACCCTGGCTTTGGTTATGGCACGAGCAACCTAAAGGGCGCGCGCGCCGTGCTCGAAGTACGCTCGCACGACGTGCCGTTCATGATCGAACACGGTCAGGACGTCGGTCGCCTGATTTACGAACGCCTGCTTGGCGAACCGCAAAGCATCTACGGCGTGACCATCGGCTCGAATTACCAGTCGCAGGGTCTGAAGCTGTCGAAGCAGTTCAAGCCGCTGGCGATGCCGGTTTAAAACCCAAGATCTTTAGCCACAGAGGGCACAGAGAGCACAGAGGAAAGCAAAACCCGCCATACCTCGGGTTATGCACCTGTTAGCGCTGTTTGTTGTCTTGGTTTTCTATGTGTTCTCTGTGCCCTCTGTGGCTGCTTTGTAGTTTTATAAGTATTTGTTTTTATTGAATATTTTTTTACGCTGCGGCATACTTGCCCGATGACGCATTCCGTCCCCGCCACCGATATCGCCCACGCCGCCGCGCAACTCAAGGCCGGCGAACTCGTCGCATTCCCGACCGAAACGGTCTACGGACTCGGCGCCGATGCGTCCAATGCCGATGCGGTGCGCAAGGTGTTTGCCGCCAAGGGCCGTCCCGCGAATCATCCGCTGATCGTACACATCGGTGATGCCGTGCAGCTGGCCGACTGGGCGCGCGGGATTTCGCCCGCCGCGCACACGCTCGCCCAAAAATTCTGGCCCGGACCGCTGACGCTGGTGCTCAAGCGCAACCCGCGCGTGCCTGATGCTGTCACCGGCGGCCAGGACACGGTGGCCCTGCGCGTGCCGTCGCATCCGGTGGCGCAGGCATTGCTGCGTAAATTCGGCGGTGGAGTTGCTGCGCCGTCAGCGAATCGGTTTGGCCGCGTGTCGGCGACCACCGCCGCGCATGTGCATGAAGAATTCGGCGACAGCGTCGCCTGCGTGCTTGACGGTGGCGCCGCCGACGTCGGCATCGAATCGACCATAGTTGATTGCACACGGGATACGCCGGTGCTGCTGCGTCCGGGCTGGATCACGCCGCAGCAGATTGAAGCCGCGCTCGGCGCACCACTGGCCGCCCCGGATGCGCGCGCGCCGCGCGTGTCCGGCACGCTCGACAAACACTACGCACCTCAAACTCCGCTGATGCTGATGGAGGGCGACCTCATCAATGAACTCGCGCACAGCCTCAATCGCCAAGGCAAACGCGTCGCCGCACTGGCGCGCACTTCATTGCGACCGCTGGTCGATGGCCTGGTGTGGCTTGCCGCGCCGGCCGATGCCGCCGGTTACGCCCACGATCTGTACGCCAACCTGCGTAAGCTGGACCATGCCGGTTGCGACGCCATCCTGGTCGAACAGCCGCCGGACGATGCGCAATGGGTCGCGATCCGCGACCGGCTGAACCGGGCCGCCGCGGGATCGGGCGAAGCGGAGGGCAGTTGAGGCATTTCTCCCTGTGCAGCGTCAAGGCGGATTGCTACACTTGGACGACTGACAGTAATACAGACTGAAAACCAATAACTATGCGTCGCAGCGACTTCGATATCACCGACCGCATCCGCACCACCGACGCCATCGACGTGTGCGACGCAGCGGTACGCCTGTTTGACGGTCTGTTCCCCAAGGGCAATTCGCGCATCCTGCAACGCGCCTTCGAGGATCTGTCGAAGTTCTACCACGGCAAACATCCGGACTATCATCCCTGCGACACCGAATACCACGACATCCAGCATGTGCTCGATGTCACGCTGGCGATGGCGCGGCTGCTCGACGGCTACCAGCGCGATCCGCAGGAATCCGAACCGCTGACGCCGGAGTTGTTCACCGTCGGCGTCGTCACCGCGCTGTTCCATGATTTCGGCTACCTGCGCAAGCGCAACGATCACAAACACCGCTACGGCGCTGAATACACGCTGACCCATGTCTCGCGCGGCTCAAAATTCCTGCTTGAGTACATGCCGCGCATCGGCCTCAAAAAATATGCGCGCGACGCCTCGGTGATCATTCATTTCACCGGTTACGAACGCGATCCCTCGACCATCCGTATGGATGATCCGGTGATGCGCCGCGTCGGCGAGATTCTCGGCACCGCCGACATCATCGCGCAGATGGCCGACCGCTGTTACCTCGAGAAATGCCACGACCGGCTGTATCCGGAGTTCGTACTGGGCGGCCTGGCTCGCCGCAAGCAGCCCGACGGCAAGTTCATCGTTGTCTACAAATCCGGCATGGATCTGCTGAGCAAAACCCCGGCGTTCTACATCAACGCGATGAAACGCCTCAATGAAAAGCTGCACCAGGCCTACGGCTATGCCGCCATCCACTTCGGCGGCCGCAACCTTTACCTCGAAGAAATGAAAAAAAACGAGGTGCACATCATCGCCGCCGCCAAGTCGGCCGACCTCGGCCAGCTGCGCCGCCGCGCGCCCAAAACGCTGGCCAAAGGCGTCAAGGGCTACCCGGAATCACTGGTCATCCACTGACCGAAGTTGCGGGGTAAAGTGCGTTTCCGGGGCCCAAGGCCCCGCCCCCGTTGTAAATCGCTGTAACGCAAGATATTTCAATCCACAACAAGAAAGCCGTCATGAAACACGCCCTCATCCTGACCGCCAAAGGCCACGCCGGCACCCAGAAACGCATGGAGCAGGAGTTCGAACTGATCAAGCTGTGGGAACAACCCGACCGCGCCGCTGCACTTAAAGCCGCTGCTCCGAAAATCCGCGCACTGGCGCATACCGGCCACAGCAAAGTCGACGCCGCGCTGATGGACGCATTGCCGAAACTCGAAATCATCGCCAATTTCGGCGTCGGCGTGGACCAGATCGACCTCGATGCCGCCAAAGCGCGCAACATCATCGTCACCAACACCGCCAACGTCCTCAATGACTGCGTCGCCGACTGTGCGATCGCACTGGTGCTCAACACGCTGCGCAAGTTTCCCCAGGCCGACAAATACCTGCGCGCAAGCCAGTGGAAAACCCGGGGCACTTACCCCTTCACCACCTCGCTGGGCGGCAAGACGCTGGGCATCCTCGGCCTTGGCCGCATCGGCGAAGAAATCGCCCATCGCGCCGCAGCCTTCAGGATGAGCATCCGTTATCACAACCGCAACAAAAAGGATGTGCCGTACGCCTACGACCCCGACGTAATCACGCTGGCGAAAAATTCGGATGTGCTGGTCGCCATCACTCCGGGCGGTCCGGAAACCAACAAACTGGTCAATGCCGCGGTGCTCGACGCGCTGGGCCCGCAGGGTTATTTCGTCAACGTCGCACGCGGCTCGGTGGTCGATCAGCCGGTGCTGCTGAAGTATCTCCAGGAAAAGAAAATTGCCGGGGCAGGGCTGGATGTTTATGACGATGAACCGAACGTGCCGGCAGCGTTTTTTGAACTCGACAATGCCGTGTTATTGCCGCATATGGCCAGCGCGACGAATGAAACGCGTACGGCGATGGGCGGGCTGCAGATTGAGAACATCATGTTGCATTTGGCGGGGAATCCGGTGAAGACGCCTGTGGTTTGAAGAATTCTTAGCATAGCAATTTTTTCATTGGAAAGATTCTGCCGGTGAACAGGATTAGACCGATTGGATTAACCATGCCCGACCGCGGCACTGCTTTCCAGGACCAAATCCCCCATAACCACTGCTACGGTTGCGGGCCGCACAACGGGCACGGCCTGCGTATCAAAAGTTATTGGAACGGTGACGAGGCGGTGTCGACGTTTGCCCCGCAACCCTTTCACATGGCTGGGCCGACGAATGTACTCAACGGCGGCATCATCGGCACGGTGATCGACTGCCATTGCATCTGCACCGCGTTTGCCGACGCCTATCGCCGCGAAGGCCGCGCCATCGGTTCCGATCCGCAGCTCTGGTACGCGACGGCCTCATTGAAAGTGGATTATCTGAAGCCGACGCCGATTGATCAGCCGCTGACGCTGCGAGCGAAGGTTGTTGAAGCTGGCCCGAAAAAAACCCGCATCCGCTGTTCGTTGTATGCCGGCGATCAGGAATGTGCGCGGGGTGATGTGCTGGCGATCCGGGTGCCGCATGGCTGGAGTGACTGAAACACCCGCCGCAGCGCGACAGGCGGCGCTGCTGCGCAATGCGCTGTGGTGGATGGTGCTGGTGCTCTTTTATGCCGCTGCATTTCGCCCGTTCATGGCTGCGTTGCAGGCCCTTCCGCTTTCCGTCGGCGTGCGGATGCTGCTCGGTTTTGCGTTCCATGTTGCGTACGGCGTGGCCGGTTACTGCTGTTTCGCGGGCCCGCAGTGGCTGCGCCAGATTCTGGTGTTTACCGCGCTGCTCGCCAACGGCGTGATCCTGGAAGTGCTGGTCCCCAGCTATATGTATTCGCATTTGGCTGGGATGTTCCTGTTCGGCCTGTTTGCAGCAGCCGGGGTGAGTCTCGGCCCGCTGCTGGGCAAAGGCTGGGCGTGGTGCCGCGTGCGACTGAAGCTGCAACGGTGACCCGAAAAACAACAAGGCCGCGGTAAACCGCGGCCTTGTGCATGTAAACGACTGCAATCAGCGATCGATCTGGATGTTCGCGGATTTCACCACCTTGCGCCACTTCTCGATGTCCTTGCGGATGTAGTCGGTGAATTCCTCGATGCTCAGGGTCAGCGGATCTGCGCCGACCGACAGCAGGCGGTCGCGCACCGCGGGTGTGTTCACCGTCTTTACGATGGCGTCGTGCAGTTTGAGCGCGACGTCTTTCGGTGTTTTAGCCGGGGCGAGCAGGCCGTAGTAGTTGAGCATGCTGACGTTGCCGAAGCCCTGTTCCTGGGTGGAAGGAATGTCCGGGAAGTGCGGCGAGCGCTGGGCCGCAGCAACGGCGATGGCTTTGACGCGGCCAGCCTTCACGTACGGCGAGATCACCGGCAGGTCTACGAACATGCCCTGGATCTGGCCGGATACGACGTCGATGGTGGCGGGCCCCGCGCCCTTGTAAACAACATGGGTGATCTTGATGTTGGCTTCACTCATCAGCATTTCCAGGCCGAGGTGCAGCGTGCCGCCGGTGCCCGCGGAACCGAAGGCGATCTGGTCGGGCCGCGATTTGGCGAGAGCGACGAATTCCCTGAGGTTTTTGGTTGGAAGCGACGGGTGCACCACAATCAGGCTGCCGGTGGTCATCACCGGAGACAGCGGCAGCATGTCGCGCAGCGTGTCGTACGGCGGCTTGCCGTAGGTGACCATGTTGATCGAGGTCACGCTGGCGGTGGTCATCAGCAGCGTATGGCCGTCGGCCGGCGAGCGGATCATGTTTTCGGCCCCGATGGTACCGTTGGCGCCGCCGCGGTTGTCGACGACGATGGGTTGGCCGAGCAGTTCGGTCAGGCGCGGGCCGATATTGCGCGCGGTGATGTCGGCAGGGCCGCCGGCGGCGAAAGGTACGACGATGCGGATCGGCCGTGTCGGGAAATTCTGCGCGAGCGCGGCGTCGCTGGTGAGCAGGGCCGCGGCCAGCAATAGCAGGCGTGTCATGTACTCCTCCTTTGATGCAATTTATTGTTGACGTTCATTATAGCGATGACTGTTGTGTCCGGCCGCTGCACGAATGCCAATCGATGCCGATTGTCCGTGACGCCCTGCTTCGGCGTACACTTCGCGGCAAGAACACCAAATCGGGATTTCCATGCATCGTCATTTACTGTTCCACTTCATCGCCCCTATTACAGTGACCGTGGCATCTTTGTTCGTGCTGACGGGCGCTGCGGCCGCAGCCGAATCCCCGCCGAATGGCCGCAGCGAGCCCGTGCAATTTGCCAGGGGGGCGACGACCACGGCGATCAGCGGCGAACTGAAGGGTGAGCAATACGTGGATTACCGTGTTCAGGGCGGGGCGAACCAGACGCTGGTGGTGACGCTGAAGCCCGGCAATGCGCAGAATTATTTCAATATCATTGCGCCGGGTGCTAACGAAGCCATGTTCATCGGCAGCACATCCGGCAGCCAGTTCCGGCGGGTGTTGCCTGCGGACGGCGCATACACGATCCGCGTTCACCTGATGCGCACCGCCGCGCGTCGCAACGAAACCAGCAGCTATGTGCTGAACATCGCGCTGGAGGGCAAGGCACTGGCGCCGGTTTCGGCCGCAAAAGATGCCGTCATCCGCGGCACGCCTTTTCATGCGTCCGCCAATGTTGCCTGCAACCGTAATGATGCGTCGCAGCTACTGCGCTGCGAAGCCTATGTCATCCGTCGCGGTTACGACGGCACCGGCACGGTCGAAGTCAGCTGGCCCGGCGGCCTCAAGCGCAACATCCTGTTCGTGAGGATGCAGCCTCTGGCATCGGATTCGCGGGAGACCATGACGTTTTCGCGCACGGGAGATCTCACGACAGTCAACGTCGGCAATGACGGGCGTGTCGACATTCCCGACGCGTTGATTGCCGGCGGCTGAGTTTGCCGCGGGTGCGGCGCTGTGGGTATCACTGTTCCGGGACGTTGATGCGATGTATAAAAGTCGATTGCTGCTGTGGGCTTTGATCGCGTGGCCGTTGCCCGCGCTGATTGCCGGCGCACTGGGCTGGAAAAGCGTTTGGGGAAGCGGCAGTGCGATAACGGATTACCTGATCCCGATCCCCGTCGCCGGCGGCGTGTTGCATGTACCGACCTTTGTGCTGGGGGCGGTGGCCATCCTGGTGTTGCCGAACCTGAGCCCGGCAGGAGCCAGCCGCCTGCGCGCGCTGATATTCGGCGTCGCCATTGCCGGCGTGTTGTGGATGCTCAATCTGGACCAGCTGTTCCGGGCCCTGCACAACGGCGAGCCGTTCACGCGACTGCAATGGCAGCAGAATCCGCTGGGCCTGTTTTTCACCTGCGACGCGCTGCTGGCGTTGCTGTTCACGGCATCAGCGCCGCATCGGCCCTGGCTGCGCTTTGAAGTGCTGACGCTGTTGCTGCTGTTGCTGCCGTCGCTGATGCCCTTGCAGATGGCGATACCGCGGGCGAAAAACGCTGAAGAAAAACAGCTGCAGTTCACCGCAGGTTCGAGTGAACACGGCAAAGTGCGTGGCGACGAATGGCTGATGGTGTATACGCCGATGGACATGAATGCAGCGGATTTCCGCCAGCGCGCGGAGCAGTGGGTGGAAAAGCCGGGCTCAATGGCGCATCCGCGTTTCCATGTCAGTGCAGAAGATACCGCCGTGATGTTTACCGCCCATCGCGAGGCGATACAACGCTTCAATGCCGCTAAGGCCGTGGTCACGCTCTGTTTGTATGAAGACGGCGCGCCGCTGCGCTGGCTGCCGGGCGCCGGTGACTGTTTCAGCGCACACCAGAATTTCAGCGAACGCCTGTCGGCCGCAGCCGCCGCCCGGCCACCGGATGAGCCCGCGGAGCTGCGGCATTATTTCGCGGCGAAGGCGCTGTGCGCGACGGAAAAGTTCGCGACGATTCCCGAAGGTCAGGGCTTGCAGGTGACCAGCGCGTTCACCTGTGAAGGTCTGCTGCGGGATCGCGCGCGTTTGCTGCTTAAGTTCCCGGACGAAGCGCGGCTGGCCGAGCCGGCGAAATAAGGCCGGATCAGTTCGCGCTGCGCAGAAAGCTTAACAACTGCCCGCGCGAATCTGGCATGCCGATGGAATTCGCCATCGGCATCGGTTTGGTGCTGCGCACATAACCGAATTCGGCCATCAGTGTGCTGAACGCACTGGCATAACCCCGTCCGGGGTCGGCGATCAGCACTTGCGACGCGGGCTGCGCATGCCGGCCGATGAAACCGGCGAGCAGCTCGGCATGATCGGGTTCATACAGCAGGTCGCTGCCAACGATCAGGTCGAAACGGCCGAGCAAGGGATTGGGTCCCAGCCACGGCGCGGTGCAGAACGGCAGCGCCGGCAGATCGTTCAGCGCGACGTTGTGCTGCAAAAAAGTTTCGGCCAGTGGATGGTAATCGCAGGCGGTGATGTTGGCACCTCGCCGCGCGAGCACCAGGCTGGTCAGGGCAATGCCGCAGCCGATTTCAAGAATGCTTTTGCCGGCGATCGGGAAATGGCACATCTCTTCCGCCAGCGCCAGGCCCGCGGGCCACACCACGCCGAATAGCGGCCACGAAGCCGGTGCCACACCGGCGCGTTCGGCCGAACCGTCAGGATCGGAAAACTGCTGGCGGTTGAGCAACGCACGGATGCGGAAGTCGCTGCCGCCGATGTGATAGGTGAGTGTCTCGACCTCGTAACCAGGCACAGGGCGCTCTCAGTGAAGTGGAGGCTACCAGGATCGGCAGCGGGAACAGCGGCGCCGGCCGCGTGGGTGCAGTGTACGCGCTATGGACCGCCGTTGTGGTGGTGTCGCCGCAGACCCGGAAGCATTACATTAGGGCGTTGATCAACCGGGATGAGGGTTCATGGCTTTTTTGAAGCGTACGGGCCGGATGTTGCTGCAGCTGGTGACTTTTCTGGTGTTGCTGGCCGTGCTGTCCAAGGCCATCACTTTTGTGACCGCGGAGCGTTATACAGGGGTCGGAGAGCCCAACCGGTTGTTTCCGATCATTGCAGTGCCGCAACCGGGCGATGTGATTGAGGGGCAGGTTTCCCCGAAATATCAATTGCTGTACTGGGGCCGCCTGCGCGAACTGCAGCCGGCGCCGCGGTTCAGACTGGCGGAGCCCGAGGGTGAATTCGAGCTGCCCGCTATCGGCCAGTATGTGCCCCTGGTTCGTTTCAGCGTGTCACCGGAAGCGGATGGGCGCGCGCGCGTGTCGGTGACAGTGACCGATGACGACTATGTGCTGTATTCGACCTACATTACCGACGGCAGCAAAATTACGCCGGTGAATTTCCGCATCTGGGGCCCGTCGTCGATGTTGCTGGCACTGATTCCCGCCGTGGTGCTGACCTGGGGATTGAGCCGGCTGGTGGCGTGGTGGCGGCGTCGACGCGCGGAGGCTGCGCCGCAGACGTGATGCCGGTTGTTCAGCGCGGGGTTTTGCTGACCATGAAGTCGCCGATTTTTACGGCACGGCCATTGAGAACAACGTCCACGCTGTGCAGTCCCGGGTAATGCCTGCGCGTGGTCAGTTCGACCAATGACAGTTTTTTTGAAAAAGTCAGAACAGCTTTGGGCGCGAGTTCCACGGTTTTGAGTTTGAACACCTTGGGCGCAGTTTTGCCGCTGGCTTTCATGTAATGCACCCGCAGGTCGGCGAGCACGCGCTGTTTGCGCGGCAGCTTGTTGAGCAGTTCAAAAGAGATGGTGACGGCGCTGCCGATGCGTGCACGTTGCGGCGTGATTGTTTTGCCGCGCACCGTGACTTCGGCTTTGGCGCCGTAGCCCGAGACGGCGAGCGCGCCGGCCTCGCCGCGTTTGACCGCCGAACGCAGGGCATGGCGCACGATCCATGCGCGTTCCGGCCCCGCATCCTTCAGCCAGCGCCGCGCCGTCGCGGCCAGCAGTTGCGGGTGATCCTTGCCGATGTCGTTGAGATGATTGGCGACTGAGCGGCGCACATAAAGCACCGGGTCGTCTTTCAACAATTCCAGCAATTCGAGGGCGGGATGCGGATCGCGCTGCAATTCGCGCAGCCGCGGCGCCCACGGCAGTCGTGGGCGCGTGCCTTCCGATACCAGCCGCCGCACATGCGGACTCGGATCCCGGGTCCATGCGCGCAATTGCGCCAGCGTGCGTTCTGGGTATTTTTCGATGAACGGGCGGATGCTGAATTCGGCGGTGAAGCGCTGGGTCAGCGCGTGCTGGGCGCGCATCGCGGCGTCGAAATGCTCCAGCGCGTATTCGGCGACATAGACGGTGTGGGGCAAGTACAGGAAAGGCGCGAGGCCGGTGCCTTCGGTTTCAGCGCGGAGTGGATATATCGAGGCGATCAGGATTTCCAGTGCGGCGGGCACATCCTGTGGCAGATGGGTGCGCAGCGCGCGGGCGATGTGCCGGCCGCGCGGCATCAGTTCCAGGGCCTCGTAACCGGCCAGCGCATCGCGCAGGAAGTCGCGTTTCGGGAATGCGCCATAGACGCGCGCGATCATGTCGGCGATGCGCGCCGGGATTTCAGGACCGTAACGGCTCTTCAGTGATGCGGCCACAGCGCCGTACGCCGTAAATCAGTTGTGATGGGCGGCCATCTCACCCAGTTTCATGCCGTGCCAGGAGGGTATTGCGTCAAGAAAAACGTTGTGAGCGCCGCCAATCCACACATATTGCGGGTCCTGCCGCACCGCCTGGAAACCACTGGCTGCGACATGCAGCCGCCAGGCAATAACCAGATCAATAAACCCGGTCAGAAGTAATGCGCCCGCAATCAGCGCGCCAAAACTGGAATAGACAAAGGGCGCCGCGGCGAACGTGATGAGGCCGAAAAAACCGACGGATTTGGGCAGACGATTGCGCGTGGCGGTGCAGGTGACGCACATCGGCGGCTTGACGTCACCGTCTGCAGTTGGCGATACGGGAACGTTATCTGCCGCTACGGCGCGGCCGCACCAGATGCACTGCTGGGGGAACTGGTGGCGATGACGTTCAACCACCACATACTTCTCGCTGCGATAAACACCGGCAATGCCAGACAAAATCGAACCTTTCCAGACCCGATGGACAACCATAGTGAATCACGCCACGGGTATTACGACATGATCTACATCAACAGCTTAGCACCGCTCAGTTAAAAGCCGACAGTCCAGTCTGGGCGCGGCCCAGTACCAGTGCATGGATGTCATGGGTGCCTTCGAGCGTATTGACGGTTTCAAGGTTGAGCATGTGGCGGATAACCGGGAATTCGTCGGAGATGCCGTTGCCGCCGAGCATGTCGCGTGCGGCGCGGGCGATGTCCAGGGCCTTGCCGGTGGAGTTGCGCTTGAGAAGCGATACCATTTCCGGCGTCGCCAGTCCCTGGTCGCGCAGCCGGCTGACATGCAGGCAGGCGAGCAGGCCCAGCGCGATTTCCGACTGCATGTCAGCGAGTTTTTTCTGGATCAACTGGTTCGCCGCCAGCGGTTTGCCGAATTGTTTGCGGTCCATGGTGTACTGGCGTGCAGTGTGCCAGCAGGCCTCGGCGGCACCGAGCGCGCCCCAGCAGATCACAAAACGGGCGTTGTTGAGGCAGCCGAACGGGCCTTTGAGGCCCGACACATTGGGCAGCAGGTTGGCTTCGGGTACAAACACGTTGTCCATGATGATTTCACCGGTGGGCGAGGCGCGCACCGAAAATTTGCCTTCGATCTTGCGCGTAGCCAGCCCTTCCATGCCGCGCTCGAGAATGAAGCCGCGGATCACGCCGCCGTCGTCCTTGGCCCAGACGATCATGATGTCGGCGATCGGGGCGTGGGTGATCCAGATCTTGTTGCCGCTGAGCCGCCAGCCGCCGTCGACGCTGCGCGCGCGGCTCAACATGCTGCCGGGGTCGGATCCGTGGTCGGGTTCGGTCAGGCCGAAACAGCCGAGCAGTTCGCCGGTGACCATTTTGGGCAAATACTTTTGTCTTTGTTCCTCGGTGCCGTAGGCGTAGATCGGCGTCATCGCGAGTCCACTTTGCACGCCGCAGGCGGAACGGAAGGCGGTGTCGACGCGTTCGAGTTCGCGCATGATCAGCCCGTAGGCGACGTAGCCGATGCCGGCGCAGCCATAACCTTCGAGCGGCGCGCCGAGGAAACCCAGCGCGCCCATTTCGCGCATCACTTCGCGGTCGAAGGTTTCGTTGCGGTTCCAGTCGCGGATGCGCGGCGCGAGTTTTTCCTGCGCGTAATGGCGCGCGGTGTCGCGGATCATCCGTTCTTCGTCGGTTAGTTGAGCTTCGATCAGCAGCGGGTCATCCCACTGGAACTGGCCGCCGGTCAGCGTGACGGAAGTGTGGTCTATCGACATATCGGGTGTTCCGGGAAATGAAGGCGGTCAACGGGTGGCGCGGTCGAGGAACAGCTTTACGTTGCGTACCAGTTCATTGTCCATGCCATAGAAAAAATGATCGGCGCCGGCGACGTGGATCTGCGCGGAGCCGCGCACGGATTTGATGGCATTGGCGCGTTTGGCGGCGAGTTCGAGCACGCCGGGGAAATCATGTTCGCCGTAGAGATCGAGCACCGGGGCCTTGAAGGTCGCGGGTTGGGTGTATTCCCCCATGATGCCGATGGCAACCCAGGCGCTGATCGTCGGCGCATCCGGCTGGTTGAGCAGCACGTTGGTCATGCGCGCGCCGTAACTGTGCGAGACGATGGCGATTTTCTGCAGACCTTTGTCACGCAGGAATTTCACCGCAACGGCAATGCGCGCCGCGGCTTCCGGAAACAGCGGTGAATACTGTTCGCCGGGCACGCCGGCGGCCATTACCGGCATCTGCACCGACAGCGTGGCGTAACCCTGTTCCGAGAGCTGGCTGCGCAACGGATGGACCACGCTCCAGTCCGGGTGCATGCCGAGGCCATGAACGATCACAACACCGGCGCGCGCCTTGCTGTTCGGCGCATAGATGCCGAGGAATTTGCGGCCGGCCGGTAGCGCCAGCTGCACTGGATCGCCGACGAGCACGGCGGGGGTGATTTCGTCGGCCCAGCGCTGCTCGCGGGCGTAATCGGCCTGGGCAAAACAGCTGAAGCTGATCAGTGCGAGCGCCAGTGCAAGCCAATGGCGCATCAGCGGCCTTCGAACTTCGGTTTGGTTTTGTCGAGAAAGGCTTTGACGCCGGTGCGGTAGTCGTCGGTGTCGAAGCAGGCGAAACCGGTGTCCCATTCCTCGGGCGGGATGTCGGCGCGCACAGTCAGGCGCTCGATGAATTGCTTGTGCCAGCGCGCGACCAGTGGCGCGCCGCTGGCGATGCGTTTCGCCAGCGCATAGCCCTCGCTTTCGACCTGGTCATCGGCGACTACCTGATTGACCAGGCCTTTGCGGTAGGCCTCGTCGGCAGTGAACACGCGGCCTTCGAGCAGGATTTCCAGCGCAACGGCGCGGCCGACCAGCGCCAGCAGGCCGGCGAGTTCGCCGTAACCCATGGTCAGGCCGAGCTTGTTGATCGGCACGCCGAAGCGGCTGGAAGTGCCGCAGACGCGCATGTCGCACATCGCGGCGATTTCCAGGCCACCGCCGACACAGGCGCCTTCGATCAGCGCAACGGTGGGATGCCGGCATTGCGCGACGGCCTGCATGGTGGCGTGGATCAGGTCGCCGTAGTGTTTGGCCTGGCGCGCATTGGCGCGTTCAGTGGCGAATTCGGCGATGTCGGCGCCCGCGGCGAAGGCCTTGCCGCCGGCGCCGCGCAGCACCACGCAGCGCAGGCTGTCGTTGCCGGACAGCAGGCGCATGGTCTCGCCGAGACCATCCCACATCGCGCGGTTCAGCGCGTTGAGTTTGTCGGGGCGGTTCAGCGTGACGGTGGCGATGTCGCCGTCGCGCGCAGTGAGGATGCTGTCATTCATGGGGATATTCTAAACGGCCACGCCCATCGCCTGTTTTCAGTTGCCGTTTTATTCGGCCTTGGCGCCGGTGGCCTTGACCACTTTGCCCCATTTTTCGGTCTCGGATTTCATGTAGGCGGAAAATTCCGCAGGCGTGTTGACGATCGGATCGACGCCTTGGCTTTCCAGTTTCTGTTTGATGTCGTCGCGCGCCAGTATCTTGCGGTTGGCGGCATTGAGCTTGTCGATGATCGGTTTGGCGGTGCCAGTGGGCGCAAGCAGGCCGTACCAGGTGCTGTAGTCGTAGCCGGCGACGCCGCTTTCGATCAGCGTCGGCACGTCCGGCGCGGCAGGCGAGCGTTTGGCAGTGGTGACGCCGAGCGCGCGCATGCGGCCGCTGCGGACATGGGGCAGCGCTGAGGCGAAAGTCGAAACCATCATGTTGATCTGGCCGCCGAGCAGGTCGCTCAGCGCCGGGCCGGTGCCTTTGTACGGCACGTGGACGATGTCGATTTTGGTCAGCAGCTTCAGCAGTTCGGCGGCGAGGTGGGTGCCGGCGCCGGTGCCGGCCGAAGCGTAGTTGTATTTGCCCGGATTGGCGCGCACGAGTTCGATGAACTCCTTGAGGTTCTTCGCCGGCAGGCTGGGGTGTATGACCAGGATGTTGGGCTGCACGGCGGACAGTGAAATCGGCGCGAGGTCGCGCAGCGTGTCGTAGCGCAGTTTGGTGTACAGCGTGGCGTTGAACGCGAGGCTGATGTTGCCAAACAGGATGGTGTAGCCGTCGGCCGGCGACTTGGCGACGATTTCGGTGCCGAGTGTCGAGCCGGCGCCGCCGCGGTTGTCGATCACCACTGGCTGTCCCAGGGTTTCGTTCAGTGCCTGGGCGACGATACGGCCGATGATGTCGGTGCCGCCGCCGGGGGCGAAGGGTACGACAAAACGAATAGCCTTGTACGGGTATTCCTGGGCGACCGAGGCCAGGGGCGTACCCAGCGTGGTGCCCAGCAGCAGGGCGGCGAGTAGTCTGCGATTCATGGCGTTCTCCTCCGGAAACCGGTTTGTTTTATTGTGTTGTACGTGAAACGGCCCGCTACTGTATCGCGGGCCGCCGGGTCACGCCATGCCGACAGGGTCAGGCGGCTTTTGCCGTTTTTGCCGCTGCGCTCGCGCCAGTGAGCCAGGCCATCGCGGCATCAACGCCGCCCTTTTTGTGCGGCACGCCGGCGAGTTCGAGGCCCATTTCGACGCCAGCGAGCGTACCCAGCAGCGTGAGATCGTTGAAGTCGCCGAGGTGGCCGATGCGGAACACCTTGTCGGCGATTTTGCCCAGCCCGCTGCCCAGCGACATGTTGAAGCGCTCGAGCACGACCTTGCGGAACGCCACTTCGCTGTGGCCGGCGGGCATCAGCACCGCAGTCAGCACGCCGGAATATTCGGCGGGGTTCTGACAGAGGATTTCGAGGCCCCAGGCATTGACCGCGCGTCGCGTCGCTTCGGCATGGCGCTGGTGGCGCGCGAACACGTTGTCGAGGCCTTCTTCATCGAGCAGCATTTTCAGCGCTTCGCGCAGCCCGTAGAGCAGATTGGTCGCCGGGGTGTAAGGGAAAAAGCCGTTTTTGTTGGGCGCAAGCATTTCATCCCATGACCAGTAGGAACGCGGCAACTTCGCGGCTTTGCTCGTGGCGAGGGCTTTTGCCGAAATCGCGTTGAACGACAGCCCCGGCGGCAGCATCAGGCCTTTTTGCGAACCGCCGACGGTGACATCGACGCCCCATTCGTCATGGCGGTAGTCGATCGAGCCGAGTCCGGAGATGGTGTCGACCAAAAACAGCGCCGGATGTTTGGCGCGGTCTATGGACTTGCGTACTTCGCCGACGCGCGAGGTGGCGCCGGTGGAGGTTTCGTTGTGCACGACACACACCGCCTTGATGGCGTGTGCGGTGTCGGCGACGAGGCGGGCTTCGATCGCCGCGGGATCGGCGCCGTGGCGCCAGTCGCCGGCGATGAATTCGGGTTTCAGGCCCAGGCGCATCGCAAGGTTCTGCCACAGCGTGGCGAACTGGCCGCTTTCGTACATCAGCACGGTGTCGCCCGGCGACAGCGTGTTGACCAGCGCGGCTTCCCAGGCGCCGGTGCCGGAGGCCGGGTAAATGACCACGTCGCCCTGGGTCTTGAACACGCGCTTCATGCCGGCGAGTACATCCTTGCCGAGTTGCGCGAACTCGGGACCGCGATGGTCGATGACCGGCATGTCGATGGCGCGCATCACACGCTCGGGCACGGTGCTCGGACCGGGGATTTGCAGGAAGTGGCGGCCGGCGGCGTAGGTCATGATGGGGCTCCAGGAGGCGAGGGTTGAGCCGGCATGGTAATACCGGTTACGGGACCTAGGCAATCTTTTTTGTATACAAACATGATATTCACGGGACATTTTTTAAATGTTCCACGTGGAATACGTATATAAATATTTGTTTTAATTCATATTTATTTTGAATTGCGAATAATGAGGATCGAGGGTATTATGCATACAAATAGAGCCCTGCTATGCCTGACGTTATGCCCGATACCCTGCCTAACCCATCCAATGTGACCTCGCTGATCGACCGACGGTTGCTCCATGAAACCGTCATCGACCAGTTGCGCGACCTCATTGTGCAGGGCGAGCTGGCCCCGGAAACCAAGCTTAATGAGCGGGTGCTGGCCGAAAGGCTGGGCACTTCGCGCACGCCCTTGCGTGAAGCGATCAAGTTTCTCGCCTCGGAAGGTCTGGTCGAACTGCTACCGAATCGCGGCGCGGTGGTGGCGCCGCTGAAGCCGGAAAAGATGAAGGAAGTGTTTGTCGTGCTTGGCGCGCTGGAAGCGCTGGCCGGCGAACTTGCCTGCCGCAATGCGAACGAGGATGACATCGCCGACATCCGCGCACTGCATTTCCACATGCTTGCCCATCATGCCCGCGGTGAACTGGCGCAGTACTTCAAATACAACCAGCAGATCCACAGCCGGATCATGGATTGCGCCGGCAATGCGACGCTGACGGCTTCGTACCGCAGCCTCAATGCGCATGTGAAACGCGCGCGTTACCTGGCCAACCTGTCGCGCGAGCGCTGGGACAAGGCGGTGCATGAACACGGTGAAATTCTCGATGCGCTGACACATCGCGATGGCGTGCGGCTGCAGGCGCTGCTGCGCGATCATCTGGCCAACAAACTGGTACTCGTCATGGAAGCTTTGAACAAGAACAACAAGGCGGAGATCGCACGATGAACGCACACGCTCAGCCTGTGCAGTTTGTACGTTCAACCCCGGACCGCAGCGCGCTGGCGCAGCGCCTGCGCCGCGAAGTGCGCGGTGCTGTGCTGTTTGATGCGGCCTCGCGCGGCCGCTACTCAACCGATGCATCGATTTACCAGATCGAACCCGTCGGCGTGGTGGTGCCCAGGGACGAGGACGATGCGCTGATTGCGATGCAGATCGCGCTCGACGCCGGCGTGCCGGTGCTGCCGCGCGGCGGCGGCACTTCGCAATGCGGCCAGACGGTCGGCGCCGCGTTGGTGCTCGATGTATCTAAACATCTCAATGAAATCATTTCTTTCAACAAGGATGCCGCGACGGTGACGGTGCAGCCGGGCCTGGTGCTCGACCATCTCAATGCCTGGCTGAAACCGCACGGCCTGTGGTTTCCGGTCGATGTGTCGACCAGCGCGCAGGCGACCATCGGCGGCATGACCGGCAACAACTCCTGCGGTTCGCGCTCGATCCAGTACGGCAACATGGTGCACAACGTGCTGGGCATTGATGCGTGGCTGGCGGACGGCGGCTCATACCGTTTCGGCGCCCTGCCGGAAAATCTGGAATTGCTTGATGCGCCGCAGGGCTATCGCGACCTGGTGGGACGTATCAATTCAATTGCGCGGCGCGAAGCCGAGGAAATCGAACACCGCTATCCGAAAGTGCTGCGCCGCGTCGGCGGTTACAACCTCGATATGATGCTGCCGGTCGGCGCCAACATGGCGCATCTGCTGGTCGGCTCCGAAGGCACGCTGGCGTTTTCAAGGCGCATCGAACTCAAGTTGTCGCCGCTGCCGAAACATAAAACCCTCGGCGTCTGTCATTTCCCGACGTTTTTCCAGTCGATGGAAGCGCCGCAGCACATCGTCAAGCTAAAACCGGCTGCGGTCGAGCTGGTGGACAACACGATGATCGCACTGGCGCGCAGCAATCCGGCGTTCCGGTCCATTGTTGACCAGTGCGTCAAAGGCGAGCCCGCGGCCATCCTGCTGGTGGAATTTGCCGGCGATGATCGCGACGAACAGATCCGCAAGCTGAAAGAACTGGTCGAGCTGATGGCTGACCGCGGCCTGCCCGGCAGCGTCGTCGAGGTCATTGATCCCGCCGTGCAGCGCGAATTCTGGGAAGTGCGCAAGGCCGGGCTCAACATCATGATGTCGATGAAGGGCGACGGTAAACCGGTATCGTTCATCGAGGATTGCGCGGTGCCGCTGGAGCATCTCGCCGAATACACCGACCGCCTGACGCAGGTGTTCCACAAGCATGGCACCAAGGGCACCTGGTATGCCCATGCGTCGGTGGGTTGCCTGCACGTGCGGCCGATACTCGACATGCGCCGCGACGGTGCCGAGAAAATGCGCGCCATTGCCGAAGAAGCTGCGGCGATGGTCAAGCAGTACAAGGGTTCTTACTCGGGCGAACACGGCGACGGACTGGTGCGTTCGGAATGGATCGCGCCGTTTTTCGGACCGAAGATCACCGCTGCGTTTGAAGAAATCAAGGACATGTTCGACCCCAAGGGATTGCTCAACCCCGGAAAGATCGTGCGGCCGTCGAAGCAGGACGATCGCAGCCTGTTCCGCTTCAAGCCCGACTATCAGGCGCAGCCGCCGGTGCCCGCGTTGGATTGGTCAGAGTGGGGTGGTTTCGACAAGGCCGTGGAGATGTGCAACAACAACGGCCACTGCCGCAAATTCGATGCCGGCACGATGTGTCCGTCATACCGCGTCACCCGCGATGAAAAACACCTGACCCGCGGTCGCGCTAATACGCTCAGGCTGGCGCTGTCGGGTCAGTTCGGTCCCGATGCGCTGACATCCAAAGCCGTGCGCGAGGCGATGGACCTGTGTGTGTCGTGCAAGGGCTGCAAACGCGAATGTCCGACCGGCGTCGACATGGCGAAAATGAAAATCGAGTTCCTGCATCACTGGCGGCGGCATCACGGCCTGCCGCTGAAAGAACGACTGATTGCTTATCTGCCGCGGTATGCGCCGTGGGCGCGCCGGTTCGCGCCGTTACTGAACCTGCTGCAGGGTATCGCCAAGCCCTTACTGGGATTTGCGTCCAAACGTTCCTTGCCGGCGTGGCGCCGCGATGCGTTTGTTGCGCCGGTGGCAGGCAAACCCGCTGCAGGACGTGAAGTCGTACTGTTTGTCGATACCTTCAGCACCTATTTCGAACCGGAAAATGCGCGTGCTGCGATCAGCGTGCTGGAAGCCGCCGGTTATACGGTGCACCTGCCGCTACCGGCAGATGAAGCGCGGCCGCTGTGCTGCGGCCGGACTTTCCTCGCCAGCGGCCTGGTCGATGAAGCGCGGACCGAAGCGCAGCGCATGATCGCCACGCTGAAACCCTATGTCGAACGCGGCGTGCCGATCGTCGGCCTCGAACCGTCGTGCCTGTTCGGCCTGCGCGACGAGTTCATCTCGATGCTTCCCGGCGGCGACAGTGCGGAACTGGCGCTGAACGCATTCCTGTTTGAGGAGTTTCTGGCGCAGGAGCACGACGCCGGCCGGTTGCAGCTGAAACTGAAAGCGTTGCCGCAACCGAAGGCGCTGCTGCACGGTCACTGCCATCAGAAAGCATTCGCAGCGATGCCGGCGGTCAAAAAGGTGCTCGGCCTGGTGCCGGGTCTCAATGTCGAGGTCATCGAGTCGAGCTGCTGCGGCATGGCCGGTAGTTTCGGTTATGAGGCGCGGCATTACGACGTGTCGATGCGGATGGCCGAGGCGTCATTGCTGCCGAAAATCCGTGAAGCCGGAAAAAACACGCTGATCGTTGCCGACGGCACCAGCTGCCGGCATCAGATTCACGATGGTGCAAAACGTAACGCGATCCACGTCGCGCGGGTGCTGGAGTCCGCTCTCGCGGACTGATCGCTGGCGTCAGGCTTCCCGCGTGTAGCGTCGCATTTTTTCTTCATCAACGCGGATGCCCAGCCCCGGGCCGGTCGGCACGTTGAGCCAGCCGCCGGCCAGCGCGATGGGTTCGCTGACAATGTCGTCCGCCAGATAAGGGCTGGACAGGCTGACGCCCCAGTCCACTGCGGGAATCGCCGCGGCGAGATGCAGCAGCCCGGCGCTGGCGATACCGGCTTCGGCGATCTTGCAGGCGAGATTGACCTTCATGCCCAGTTTTTCGCACAGCAGCGCCGAGTCATACACCGGACGCATGCCGCCGAGCTTGATGGTTTTCAGGCTGCAGCCCTGCGCGGCTTTCAGGTCATGGTGGTGCTGCAGGTCTTCGATGCTGTGCAGGCCTTCATCAACGCCGATCTTGACCCGGCTGGCAGCGGCAACACGCGCCATGCCGGCGACGTCATGACCGGCAACCGGTTGCTCGAAAAATTCGATGCGGGTGTCGGCGATACCGCACACGAAGCGGATCGCTTCATCCGGCGTCCACGCCTGATTCGCATCAGTGCAGATCAGCACTTTGTCATCTTTCACCGTGTCGCAGATCGCGCGCGCGCGTTCGGCATCGGCTTCCGGTGAAGCGACGCCGACCTTGATCTTGATCGCGACATAACCTTCGGCCAGCCGCTTTTGTGTTTCGGCGATGTCACCTTCGGTGCTGCCGGTGCCGATCAGTCGCAGTGCGGGCACCCGCGTGCGTTTGGCGCCGCCGAGCAGTTCATACACCGGTTTGCCTTTGGCCTGGCCCAGAGCATCCCACAGCGCCATTTCGATCGCAGCCTTGGCGCTGTTGTTGCCATACAAATATTGTCCGGCGCGATGCATCGCAGCGCTGATGTCGTCGGCCGGCAGGCCTTCGAGTTTGTCAGCAAGGTAGCGGATCGCCGCGACCATGCTGCCCGGGGTTTCACCGGTCATCGTCGGCGCCGAGGCCGCTTCGCCCCAGCCGACGATGCCGTCGCTGGTTTCGATGCGCGTGAGCACGTTCTCGGCGTTGCGCACTTCTTCGAACGACATCTTCACCGGCTTGATCATCGGCAGGCTGATGGCGATAGCTTGAATTCGCTTGATACGCATGGCGGAGGTTCCGGTAAAAAAAGCGGCGCCGCAGCGCCGCTTTACATCGACGTATTTAGTTCAATTAAATCAAATAATTACGATAAATTTAAATCTTGCCGATTTTCTGTACGGCTTTGGCCATCCGTTTGTAGTCAGCTTCGAAGAAGGTCTTGAACTCGTTGATGTCGCGGTAATCCGGGATCACCTGCACGTTTTTCAGCGCTTCAACGAAGGTCGGATCATGCGCTGCCTTGCGGATTAGCTCGCGCAGCTGGTTCAACGTGGCTTCCGGCAGGCCGGCTGTCGTAAACAGGCCAACCCACAGGTAAGCTTCAACGTCGATGCCCTGTTCCTGGAAGGTTTGCGTGTCCGGGAACGACGGATGACGTTTCGCGCCGGTATTGCTGATCGGCTTGAGCTTGCCAGACACGACATGCGGATGGATCGCCGCCGCGCCGCTTGCCGTGGCGTCGACATGGCCGCCCAGCGCCTGGGTGATGGCGGGGCCGCCGCCGGTGGTTGGCACGTGGCGCATCTTGATGCCGACGCTGTCAATGAACATCTCGAACGGAACATGGGTGATGCCGTACGGGCCCGACGACGAGAAGGTGTAAACGCCGGTTTTCTTTTTCAGCAGGGCTGCAAATTCCTTGGCGGTTTTCACCGGTACGGAAGGGTGAGTCACCATGATCAGCGGGTCGGCGCTCATCAGCGCGACCGGCTGAATCTGCGCCAGCGTGTACGGCGACTTGATGCCGTAGAGCTTGTCCTTTTCAATTACCAGATAAAGGTTCGGTGTGGTCACCAGCAGTGTGTGGCCGTCAGCCGGCTGGTTGGCGACAAAAGCAGTGCCGACAGCGGCAGTGCCGCCGGAGCGGTTGACCACGGGTGCGGGTTGTTTGGTCAGACGTTCGATGATCGCCGACAGCGGTTGGGCGTGAATCTGGTTCATGCCGCCCGGCGGATTGGGCACAACGACGGTCATTGCCTTGTTCGGGAAGCCCTGGGCCAGTGCGGATGAGCCCACAACAGCACAGGCAACGGCCAGCAGCATACGTTTCATCAGGTACTCCTCCAATGTGATTTTTGCGGCTGCATGAGTTGCGGCCGGTGGTATTGATTTTCTAGGGAATCTCGCGCAAAAACGTTAAACCGTACGCTACACGCTGTCAACCGGATTCGGACCTCCGCCGGCAGTTGGCAATACGAGTCAAACTCGTTAGCCTAAGCGCTCAGTCGGCGGCGATCAGCGCTGCGTAAACGCAACCTTCTTCGGAATTACTCAGCACAATGACCAAAAAAATCCACACCGTCCTGATCTATGGTTATGGCGTCATGGGACAGGGCGTGGCCCGCACTTTTGCCAAGGCCGGTTTTGACACCATCATCCGCAGCAGCCGTGCCGCTGAATTGAAGGATCTTCCCGCCGGCGTGCGCGCCGTGGCCAAGCTGCCGGCAACGCCGCCGGATCTGGTGCTGGAACTGGTGCCGGAAGAGGTCAAAACCAAGCAGGCGGTTTATCTGGAAGTCGAAGCCGCCTATCCCGGCAACGAGGTGATCATCGCCACCGGCACGTCGGGTCTCGATCTGGTGGAACTGGCGAAGCCGCTGAAACATCCCGAGCGTTTCCTCGGCCTGCATTACTTCATGCCGGCAGACCAAGCGCTAGTAGTCGAAGTGATGGCGGGCCCAAGCACGCCGCCGGCACTGGTCGATCTGTGTACCGAGGTGCTGCGCCGCACCGGCAAGGAGCCGGTGGTGCTGTACAAACCCATTGTCGGTTTTCTGGTTAACCGCCTGCAGCATGCGATCCTGCATGAGGCCTACTATCTGATCGAGGCCGGCGTGGCGAGCGCCGCCGACATCGACCACGCCGCGCGGCGCATGCTCGCGCCGCGGATGTGTATCAACGGGCTGATCGCGCAGAAGGATCTGAGCGGATTAAGCATCCACGCCGGGGCCCAGGCTTCGATCGTGCCGAAACTGTTTCACAATGGCGTGCCCAACCCGATGCTGCAGAACATGGTCAAGCGCGGCGAGACCGGCACGGCTGCCGGCAAGGGTTTTTATGACTGGGATGGCTGTGACACCGAAGCGGTGCGTAAACAGGCTTCGGTACAACTGGCGAAGCTGACCGAGTTTCTCGACTCCGACGTATTCAAGGCCGCGCCCAGGACCCAGCCCAAGCCGCGCGACCCGCGGCAGTGACCCCGCGCCACGCGCTGCGCGCCGGTGCGCGCGAGGCGCTGGGCGTGCCGGCTGCCGTACTCGGCGCCGGTTTTCTCGGTTATGGCTCGCTGGCGGGTGATGCGGGTTATTCCATCTGGCTGACGCTGACCGCAACACTGGCGATCTGGGCGTTGCCCGGGCAGCTGGTGCTGATGGAAATGCACGCGCGCGAAGCCGCTTTTCTGGCCACGGTGTTCGCGGTGTCGCTGAGCGCCGCGCGTTTCCTGCCGATGACATTGACGCTGATGCCGCTGATGCGCGGCGGCTGCCGAGTGCGCCGGTTGTGGCAGTTTCTGCTCGCGGCGCAGCTGGTTTCGATGACCACCTGGGCGGTGGCGATGCGCCGTTTCGAAGAAATGGATGTCGACGCGCGCTGGCATTATTTTCTCGGCTTCTCCGCGGTATGTATCGGTTCATCGATGCTGTTCGCGGTGATCGGGCAATTGCTGATCGGTGCATTGCCGCCGCTGGCGCGTTATGGCCTGGCGCTGCTGACACCACTGTATTTTTTTGTAACGTTGGTGGGTGAAGCGCGGACGCGTATGGCCATCGCCGCGCTGGTGTGCGGCACCGGGGTGGCGTTGCTGCTGCATGCCTACGCCCCGGCGTGGAGCCTGTTCGGCGCCGGATTCATCGGCGGCACCGTGGCCTGGTTGTGGCAGGGATCGCATGTCCGCCGCCGCTGAACTCTGGTTGCTGATGCTCGCCTGCGGCGGAGCCACCTATCTGTGGCGTGGCCTGGGTGTGCTGCTGTCGGGCCGGCTCAATCCGCAGAGCGCAATATTTGAATGGGTATCGTGCGTGGCTTATGCGCTGGTCGCCGGACTGATTGCACGCATCATCGTTGCGCCATCGGGGCTGATGGCGCAGACCGCGCTGACCGACCGCCTGCTGGCCTGTGTGGCTGCGTTTGTCGCTTACCGCCTGGCCCGTCGCAACATGTTTGTCGGGCTCATCAGCGGGGTGCTCATTTTTGTCGCGGCAACGCATCTGCGCAGCGTATTCCTCTAAAATTACGTCATGAACGGCGAAATCCTGGTGACGCGCGAGGCTGATACAGCCACCGTCACCCTGTCCAATCCCCCGAAACTGAATGCACTGACGGTCGCGATGTGGCGCGAACTGGCGGTGGCGATGCATCGCCTGTCGGATGACGACAGCCTGCGCTGCGTGGTGTTGCGCGGTGCCGGCAACGAAGCGTTTGCCGCGGGCGCCGACATCGCCGAGTTTGCGCAGGAACGCAATACCGTAGAACAAGGCAAGTTGTATCACCGTGAACTGGTGTTCGGCGCCTTGCGCGCCGTCGGCGAATGCCGCCATCCGACGGTGGCGATGATCCACGGCGCCTGCGCCGGCGGCGGATTGGAGTTGGCGTGCCAGTGCGATCTGCGTCTCGCCGGCAATAGCGCGCGTTTCGGCGTGCCAATCAACCGGCTCGGTTTTGCGATTGCGTACGACGAACTGGCCGCGCTGCTGCCGTTGATCGGCCGTGCTGCTGCGCTGGAGATATTGGTCGAGGGGCGGATGTGGAGCGCCGAGGAAGCCTATGCCAAGGGCCTGCTGACGCGGCTGGTCGCCGATGATGCGCTTGCGGCTGAAACCGCCGCGACCGTACGGCGCGTGGCCGATGGCGCGCCGCTGGTGGCGCGCTGGCACAAGCAGTTCATTCGGCGGTTGACGCCGCAGCCGGTGCCGCTGACCGAGGCCGAGATCAACGCCAATTTCGATTACTTCAACACCGAAGATTACCGCATCGGCTACGATGCCTTTATCAACCGGCAGAAGCCCCGCTTTCAAGGACGTTGACGCCGGGGCGCTGACGCGTTTTATTTACGACACTGGGAAACATCATGGCTGGACCGTTATCGCATATCAAAGTACTCGATCTTTCCCGCGTGCTCGCGGGGCCGTGGACCGCACAGAACCTTGCCGATCTGGGGGCAGAGGTGATCAAGGTGGAGCGCCCCGGCAAGGGCGATGATTCACGCAGCTATGCGCCGCCGTTCCTGAAAGACGAGCAGGGCCGCGAGACCAGGGAAGGTGCTTATTTCTGCGCTGCGAACCGCGGCAAAAAATCGATCACGGTGAACCTGAGCAAGCCCGAGGGCCAGCAACTGGTGCGCGAACTGGCCAAAGGCGTCGACGTGCTGGTGGAGAACTACAAGGTGGGTGATCTGGCGCGCTACGGGCTGGGCTATGACGACCTCGCCAAACTCAATCCCGGATTGATCTACTGCTCGGTCACCGGCTTCGGCCAGACCGGCCCGTACAAGGATCGTCCCGGCTACGATTTCATGGCCCAGGGCATGGGCGGGCTGATGAGCATTACCGGCGAAGCCGACGGTGTGACCGGCGGCGGACCGCAACGCGTCGGCATTCCGATCATCGACATGACCACGGGCATGTACGCCACGATCGCGATCTGTGCGGCGCTGACCAACCGTGCGGTGACCGGCAAAGGGCAGTGGATCGATGTCGCGCTGCTCGACAGTTGCGTTGCGTTCCTCGCCAACCAGGCGATGAACTATTTCGCCACCGGCGAGTCGCCCACACGCATCGGCAACGCGCACCCGAACATCGTGCCCTATCAGACGTTCAAGACCAAAGACGGTGCCATCATCCTCGCCTGCGGCAATGACAACCTGTTCAACAAGTTCTGCGAGGCCGCCGGCTGCGCCCATCTGCCCAAGGATGCGCGTTTTACCACCAATGCCGAGCGCGTGAAAAACCGCGTCGAGATCACGCGGCTGCTCAATGAAGTGTTCGAGCAGCGCACGACCAAGGAATGGGTCAAGCTGCTCGACGACGCGGGCGTGGCCAACGGGCCGATCAACACCATCAAGGAAGTGTTCGAGGAGCCGCAGGTGATCGCCCGTGGCATGAAATTCGAATTGCCGCATGCGGCGGCGGGGAAGGTGTCGCTGGTTGCAAGCCCGATGCGGTTTTCAGGCACGCCGCTGCAGCACGAACTTCCGCCGCCTGTGGTGGGACAGCACACCGATGAAATCCTGCGTACGGTGCTCAAGAAAACCGACGCTGAAATTGCCGCGCTGAAAGCCGCCGGGGCGGTTTAGGTAATTGGTGGCTGGTGGCTGGAGATTGGTGAAATCCGTCGCTGCGCACCGATCCAATTACCAGCCACCAGCCACTAGAAGAAGCTGATCAGCATCTTCGTCGCCAGCGTAAACAGCACGGCAGCGAAGATTTTTTTCAGCAGCGCGCCCGGCGTGCGATGGGCGAGGCGCGCGCCGAGTGGCGCCAGTAACACGCTGGCGATGACAATGCCGGCCAGCGCCGGCAAATAAACGAATCCCAGGCTGTAAGCGGGGAGTCCCGCCTGACCGAAGCCGGTGACCAGAAAGCCCGCTGTGCCCGCAGCCGCGAGCGGCCAGCCGATCGCCGCGGCAGTACCGATGGCCTGGTGGATGTTGATGCCGCGCTTGACCAGATAGGCCACCACCAGCGATGCGCCGCCGGTGGCGGTCAGGCTGGAAATAACTCCGATGATGCCGGACGAAAGATTCAGTCCCGCCGTGGTCATCGGCGCAGCGCCGGCTTCGGGTTTTTTGCCGAAAAGCATCTGCGCCGAGATGTAATAAATCAGCAGCGTGAATACCACGGTCAGCAGCCGCACATTCAGCACGCTGGCCAGCAATGCGCCGCAAAAGGTGCCGATGATGATGCCCGGCGCCATGCGTTTGGCGATCGACCAGTTAACCGCGCCGTGGCGGTGATGCGCGCGAACGCTTGAGACCGAAGTGAACAGGATGGTCGCCATCGAAGTGCCAAGCGCCAGATGCACGATCTGCAAAGGATCGAAACCTTTCGCGGCGTAAATAAAAGCCAGCACCGGCACCATCGCTGCGCCGCCGCCGATGCCCAGCAAACCGGCAAAAAAACCGACAAAGGCGCCGAGGGCGAGGTAGACCCACCACCATTCGAACATCGGCGTCAGGCCCGCTTCATTTCATCAGGCCGAGAATGAATTTCCATTCGTCGGGATCGACCGGCGTGATCGACAGCCGGTTGCCTTTGGCGAGCACGCGCATTTTTGCCAGCGGCTTGTGTTTGCGCAGTTCGGTCAGGGAGATCAGCGGCGTTTTTCTGACGAAACGGAAATCGACATGCAGCCAGCGCGGATTCTCCGGCGTCGCGTTGTCGTCGTAGTACTTGCTCTTGCGGTCGAATTGCGTGGCGTCGGGATAGGCCGCCTTGCTGACTTCGGCGATGCCGACGATGCCGGGTTCGTCGCAGTTGGAGTGGTAATAAAACGCCTGGTCGCCGGACTTCATCTGGTCGCGCATGAAATTGCGCGCCTGGTAATTGCGCACACCGGTCCATGGCGTGGTTTTGTCGCGGGCGAGGGCATCGATGCCGTAAACGTCGGGTTCTGATTTGATCAGCCAGTAGCGCATGTTGAATAGAAGTCCGGAAAAAACCTTTAGCCACAGAGGGCACAGTGAGCACAGAGAAAAACATCAGGATGTCTGCGTTTTTGGTTCTCTCTGTAGCTGAATTGTTCAAATGCTGTACATAAAAAATGCGGCTCAGCCGCATTTTCTGAATGGGTCCCCCGCATGTGCCGTCACAGACCAGCATCCTGAACCTAGGGTTCAAGGCGGCCACCTTCCGGATTTCTTCAGGCACGTCCGCGTGGGACGCGCACACCGAAACCGCTATGGTCGGCGACCTGTGCAATGTCTATTGGCTCAAAGAGTATATGGCCTGAACGAACACCGCAGGGGAATCTCTGGACGGCTTGAGGATCAGCGAAATACCGGGGGAACAAGCAACCTCAGAACAATTTGCTTTGTTCCGCCATCGCCTGATCGATGGCCGTCTCCATGCGTTGAATTCTACGCTTGGTTTCGGCGATATCAAAACTGCCGCCAACTTTCATCGAAAGAAATTCGTGCGCGATGTTGAGTGCCGCCATGATCGCCACCCGTTCCAGGCCGATGACTTTGCCGCGATCACGGATTTCCTGCATTTTGCCGTTGAGGTAATCGACGGCTTCGAGCAGGCCTTTTTGCTCGTCTTCCGCACAAGCGACGCGAAATTCGCGCCCCATGATGTTGATCTGTAAACCCTTTGCGTCGGCGCTCATGTTTCCTCTGCGGGAATTTGCTGGACGAGCACCTCGAGCTGGCTGCTGGCTGTTTGAATTTTGTCTTCAAGCTGCTTGTTGCGATGCAAAGCCGAGGCCAATTCCTGGCGCAGCCGCTGCGTGTCGTCACGCAACCGCTGGTTGACCTCAACGAACTGGGTCAGCTTGTCTTCAAGCGTTTTAAGTTCCGCTTCCATGGCCGCACTATAGTGGGGAAAATCCAGCAGGGTCAACCGTTAAGGCATCGTTTTGAATGTGATTTGGCATGTTTGCCACTGACGGCGCAGATGCCGTCATCAGTTGGCGCATTGATCCCGCCGCCCCCGGACAGTTATAGTCGGATTTAACAATAAGTATCTGTTTTAATTGAATATATTTTTTCATTCGCTGGCGGCGAAACCGTAACCGGCCTGCGCTACAATTCTGCCTGTCTAGGACGAATCGCTACCGCATGCGAAGCGTCCCGGACACGTTTCAGGTGCCGACGCACCCCGCAAGGGACGTCAGTGAAACGGGAAACAGGTGAGGCCGTGAGGCCGATTCCTGTGCTGCCCCCGCAACGGTAAGCAACCGGCGTTCAAAGCAACGAACGCCATGACGCGTCAAAGCCACTGTCCCTCCGGGGATGGGAAGGCGATGCGCCCAAGGTTGCAAGCCCGGAGACCGGCCTGGTTCGTCAGTCAGGAACAGTCGCGCAGGGCGGCCTACCGGATCATGCACATCGTGCATTTCATTCCTTTGGGCGAACTCTCGACTTTCCTTTGTGTTGCAACCTGCGTGCGGCGGGCACGCGCAAACAAGGAAATCGCATGAAGAGTTTTTCCGTTGTCGCCGCAGCGCTGTCTGCGGCTGCCATTCCCGCTTACGCGGCGGATGCCCCGGCTTTGGCCAGTGAACTGTCCCCAGTGGTTGTGACTGCCACCCGATTCCCCGACGAGCGCCAGCAGTTTCCTGTCGGTGTGACCGTCATTGGCCGGGAAGCCATAACCCGCAGCACTGCACGCAGTGTTCCCGAACTGTTGTCGCTGCAGGCAGGTATTCAGGTGCGCGACAGCACCGGTAGCCCTGATCTGCAGATAGATATGCGCGGTTTCGGGCAAACCGGCGACCTCAACACGACCGTGTTGGTCGATGGCCAACGCTATAACGACATCGATACCAGTCCGGTGAAGTGGTCAGCCATTCCGCTATCCGCCGTAGAGCGCATCGAAATCTTGCCGGGGAGTGGCGCTGTGATGTACGGCAGCGGGGCGACCGGTGGCGTTATCAACATCATCACGCGACAACCGGTGTCCGGAGACCGGCAACTTAACGTACAAGCAGGCGTCGGAAGTTACAACGCAAGCGATCTCCAGATCGCAGCTTCCCTGGCCGGGGATCGACTGGGGCTGCGCGTTCAGGCCTCCGAACAGCGTTCTGACAATTATCGCGACAACAATCGGCTGATCCAACGCAACCTGCTGGCGGATGTAAGAACACTGGGCTCCGGCCCCCAGCTTTACATGAAGCTGGCCTCTGATGCGCAGGACCTGCGTAATCCCGGTCAATTGACCCTGGCTGAAATGGCCGTCAATCGCCGTGGCTCGCAAACCCCGCGCGATTTCAGTTCACGCGACGGCCTGCGTGCTGATCTTGGCGGCTCAGTACAGTCCGGCAATGTGGAGTGGGCGGCTAACCTGGCCTATCGGACGCAACAGACAAAAGCGTTTTTTGCGGCGTTTTCCTCGGACGTGGTCAACGACACCGACAACATCGCATTTTCGCCGCGCGTAAGAATCAGCCATAACCTCGGCGGATTCGACCAGAAGCTGATTGCCGGGATTGACGTCGAGGAAGGAACGCTGGATCGAAATGTGACCGGTACGTTCTTTTCCGGGCGCAGCAAGGCCCGGCAGCAGAAACGCGGGGCCTATCTGCAAAACAACGCAACAATCGGACATGACTGGCTGCTGACCGTGGGTGTCCGCGGCCAGCGTGCTGAAAACACGGTGGATGATGCTGCTTCCTTTGGTTCTCTGCTGCGCAAGAACTACTCGCTCAGCGCCACGGAGCTTGCTTTGCGGTACAAGGTCGCCCCGGGGGTTGCTGTTTATGGCAAGACGGGGCGCAGTTTCCGTTTGCCGTCGGTGGAGGAAACCAATTTCACCAGTCCTGCGTTACTGGAGCCGCAGACTTCGCGTGACCGCGAGGTTGGCATCGATTACCGGATCGCCAGCACCAGTGCCCGCCTCTCCATCTACCGCTCTGATCTCGAAAATGAAATCGCCTTCAATCCGCTTGTGTTCGACAATATCAATCTGTCGCCCACGCGACGCGAGGGTGTGGAGTTTGAAGCCCGCACTAGGGTGACGCCCACACTGGATTTATTTTTGAACCACGCGCATGTCCGGGCGCAGTTTCGCAGCGGCGTCTACAGTGGAGTTAATCTCACTGGCAATGCGGTGCCGCTGGTGCCGCGAAATGCGCTTAGCGCAGGGGCATCCTGGCTGACGGGACCCAAGACACGGCTTAGTGCGACCCTGCGCCACGTCGGTGAACAACGTTTGGCCAATGATGAAACCAACACTCAAGTGCAGCAAATCCCGGCGTACACCGTAGTCGATCTTCGGTTTGCTCACCAATTGGCAGGCTGGACGCTGGAGGCAGGTGTGCGCAATCTGTTTGACCGTCAGTACTATACGCAGGGCGGGGTTAGCGGCGCCGGGGTGATCCGGGTGTTTCCTGCCGCTGAACGCAATGGTTATGTCAGCTTGCAGCACAGTTTCCGTTGATTTGCATCCAATGCTGCCGTCTCCGGAGCGCAGTTGTATGTGACGGTAAGTTATCCTTCCGCTAAACCCGAAGTGGTAGTTTAAAAAGCCGCGCATCCCGCGGCTTTTTTTCCGGCGCTTTTCCTTTGTTATCAAAAGTTTGCTATTGTTCGGGCCGTGCAATCGATGTCCGGAACCGAGCTTTATTTTCGACTACTGCGCCACGTGCGGCCGTACTGGCGCACGTTCGTCATCGGGGTGCTGGGCATCATCGTCGTGGCTGCCACCGAACCGGCATTGCCGGCACTGCTGAAGCCGCTGCTCGACGGCGTATTCGTCAACAAGGACGAATCGGTGATCCGCTGGACGCCGGTGTTTATTGTCGGGCTGTTTGTACTGCGCGGGCTCGCCGAATATGTCGCGCAGTTTGCGTTGAACTGGGTCGGCAACAGGCTGGTGATGGACCTGCGCGGCATCATGTTCCGCAAGCTGCTGACGCTGCCGGCGCGTTACTACGATGACCAGGCTTCGGGCAACCTGATTTCCCGGCTGACATTTGATGTCATGCAGGTGACTACCGCAGCAACCAGCGTGCTGACCGCGGTGTTCAAGGACTCGCTGGTGATCATCGGCCTGCTCGGCTGGATGTTCTGGCTGAACTGGAAGCTGACACTGCTGTCGCTGGTGATGACCCCGGTGATCGTACTGGTGGTGCGGCTGATCAGCGTGCGTCTGCGCAATTCCAGCCGTCAGGTGCAGCAGCAGATGGGTGATATGACGCAGGTGATTCAGGAAACCATTGAAGGCCACCGGGTGGTCAAACTGTTCGGCGGGCAGAGTTATGAACAGCAGCGTTTTGATACCCAGGCCAACAACGTGCGCCGCCAGCTGATGAAGCAGGTCGCCGCATCCGCCGCCAGCGTGCCCATCGTGCAGTTCGTCGCCGCGCTGGCGCTGGCCACCATTGTTTATCTTGCCACCCAGCAGTCGAACACCGACCAGATCACCGTCGGCGGATTTGTATCTTTTATCACCGCGATGCTGATGCTGACCGCGCCGCTGAAGCGAGTGACCAGCGTCAACGAACCGCTGCAGCGCGGCCTAGCCGCGGCGGAGAGCGTGTTCGCGCTGATCGACCAACACAGCGAAACCGATGCCGGCAGCATTGATCCGGGCCGCGTGCGCGGCGAAGTCCGTTTCGAACGGCTGCGTTTTTCCTACGGCGCCGAGTCGCGACAGGCACTGGACGGCATTGATCTGGTGATCGCACCTGGCGAAACTCTGGCGTTGGTCGGCGCTTCCGGCAGCGGCAAGACCACGCTGGCGAATCTGGTGCCGCGCTTTTACCAGCCGACGGGCGGACGCATCCTGCTCGACGGACAGGACATCGCCGGCCTCAAGCTCGCGGCGCTGCGCGCCAACATCGCGCTGGTCAGTCAGGACGTGGTGCTGTTCAACGACACCGTGGCAGCGAACATTGCCTACGGCGCGATGAACCAGTCTTCACGCGCCGAAATCATTGCCGCAGCCACGGCCGCGCATGCGATGGAATTCATCAATGCAATGCCCGAGGGTCTGGACACCATGGTCGGCGAAAACGGCGTCAAACTCTCCGGCGGTCAGCGCCAGCGGCTGGCGATCGCGCGCGCGCTGCTGAAAAACGCGCCGGTGCTGATCCTCGACGAAGCGACCTCGGCACTCGACACCGAATCCGAACGCCATGTACAGGCCGCATTGGAAGTGCTGATGCGCGGACGCACCACGATTGTCATTGCACACCGCTTGTCCACTATTGAAAACGCGCACCGCATCGTCGTGCTCGACGGGGGACGCATTGCCGAAAGCGGCGCCCATGCCGAACTGCTGGGGCGCGGCGGCAAATATGCGCAGTTGTATCGCAATCAGTTCACCAGCGCTGGAGAGTCCTGATGAGCGGGATCACACACTCGTTGATCATCCCGGTCTATCGCAATGAAGCCTTCATGCCGGAGTTGCTGCGTGCAATCGAAGGCATTGCCGTCAAAGTGTCCGGGCGTATGGAAGTTGTTTTTGTGATCGACGGCAGTCCGGATCGCAGCGAAGAGTGGCTGCTGAAGAATCTTCAGCCGTTCCCCGTGCCGGCACGGCTAGTGGCGCTGTCGCGCAATTTTGGCTCCTTTACGGCTATTCGTGTCGGGCTGGCCGAGGCCCGCGGCGAATTCATCGCTGTGATGGCGGCCGATTTGCAGGAACCCCCCCAACTGGTAACCGATTTTTTCCGGGTGCTGGGCGAAGGCCGGCACGATGTCGCGGTGGGTGTGCGGGCGAGCCGAGAGGATTCGCTGTCAGGAAAGATGGCCTCGGGACTGTTCTGGCGCCTGTACCGGGCGCTGATCCAGCCGGAAATGCCCGTAGCCGGCGTCGACATGTTCGCACTTACGCGCAAGGCGCGCGATGCGCTGCTGCAGCTCGATGAATCGCACAGTTCGCTGGTGGCGCAATTGCTGTGGATCGGATTTGAACGTGCGGAAGTGCCTTATGCACGCCGCGCGAGAGCGCATGGCGAGAGCGGCTGGACGCTGCGCAAAAAAATGCGTTACTTGTTTGACAGTCTGTTTTCGTTCACCGACATCCCGATTACCATACTGACGCTGATCGGTTTTGCCGGCACCTTCATGTTCCTCACCTTGGGTGTCATGCTGCTGGGCTTGCGGCTGGCGGGAGTCATTGAAGTCGAGGGCTATACCGCGATCATGGTGGCTATCCTGTTTTCGGCCTCTCTGATCCTGCTCGGGCTGGGTATTGTCGGCAACTACGTGTGGCGCACCTACGAAAACACCAAACGCCGGCCGCTGGGTATTATCCGCGCACAAAAGGAATTTCCCGGCGTACCGATGCATGACGACCGTGGCTGAGCACAATGAAGACCGCTCGTTGAAAGCTGCGCTGGCGCATCCTGAAACGCGGCGAATCGGGCGTTTTGTCGCTGCCGGCGCAGTCAATACCGGACTCTCGGTGCTGGTTTACCAGGCCGCGCTGTTTGTGCTGCCTCATACGCCAGCTTATGTGATTTCCTATGTTGCCGGAATTGGCATCGCCTACCTGTTGTACTCGCGCCATGTATTTAACGCGGCATTCAATGCCAGACGGTTCGGCGCGTTTGTACTGTTTTATAGTGTCAGTTTGGCTGCAGGTGCCGGGCTCAATGCTGTCCTGATCGAAATGCTGGGCGTGGCGGAAAGGCTGGCCATTTTTTTCACCATAACCGTGATGTTGCCGGTCAATTATTTCGGTTCACGCTGGTGTCTGCGCGCCGAGTGACCGGGAAACTAAAACATGCTCAAGAACATTATCAAATTCAGGGAGATGGGCGACGACCAGGGCTGGCTGGTGGCGCTCGAAGCCGAGCACAATGTGCCGTTCCCGGTGCGTCGTGTGTATTACATCTACGGCACCCGCCCCGGCGTGCATCGTGGCCGGCATGCCCATCGCAAGTTACGTCAGGTCGCGGTTTGCCTCAACGGGGCCTGCACCATCCTCCTCGATGACGGCCGGCAGCGGGAAGAAGTGCGCCTTACCGGCAATACAGAGGGCCTCGTACTAGACCCGATGATCTGGCACGAAATGTATGATTTTTCGCCCGGCTGCGTATTGATCGTGCTGGCGGATGACTGGTATGACGAGGCTGATTACATTCGTGACTACGCCCTGTTCAAGGAGCTGTGCCGGTGAGCCGCATTCATCCGACGGCGGACGTGCAGACGGCGGAAGTCGGCGCGGGCACGCAGATCTGGCAGCACACGGTGGTGCTGCCCGGTGCGCGCATCGGCCGTGACTGCAATCTGAACGCGCATTGTCTGGTCGAGAACGATGTAGTCATCGGTGATCGCGTCACGCTGAAATGCGGTGTTTTCCTGTGGGATGGCATGACGGTGGAGGATGACGTGTTCATCGGGCCCAACGCCACGTTTACCAACGACAAGTTTCCGCGCTCGCGGCAACCCCCGGCGGAGTTTCAGCGTATCGTACTCAAGCGCGGCGCTTCGATCGGCGCCAATGCCACCATTCTGGGCGGTGTCACTATCGGCGAGGGTGCCATCGTCGGTGCCGGCAGCGTGGTGACCCGCGACGTGCCCCCCGGCGTCATCGTCTGCGGCAATCCGGCGCGGGCAGCGGGACGCGTTCCCCGATCCGGGCAATGAGCGCGCATCCGGTCCCGTTTCTGGATCTGAAAGCGATCAACGCGCGCGAGCGTGATGCGCTGATCGCGGCATTTACGCGCGTGCTGGATTCCGGGTGGTATGTGCTCGGCGAAGAAGTGGCCGCGTTCGAGCGCGAGTATGCACAATACTGCGGCACGCAGTTCGCGGTTGGCGTCGGCAACGGACTCGATGCGCTGACGTTGAGCCTGCGTGCCTATCGCGAGCTGGGCCGTCTGCAGGTGGGCGACGAAGTCATCGTGCCGGCCAATACTTATATTGCAACGATACTGGCGATCAGTGAAAACGGATTGACACCTGTATTGGTGGAGCCAGACCTGGCCAGCTGCAATCTCGATGCCGCACGGATTGCGCCGGCGCTGACGACTACGACGCGGGCCATTTTGCCGGTTCATCTATATGGGCAAACGGCTGACATGACGGCGATCAATGCGGTAGCCAAGGAGCATGGTCTGATCGTCATTGAGGACAGCGCGCAGGCGCATGGCGCCCGTCATGCCGGACGCCGGGCCGGCGCCCTGGGTGACGCCTCGGGCCACAGTTTTTTCCCGAGCAAGAATTTTGGCGCTCTCGGTGATGCCGGCGCGGTGACTACCGATGATGCGCAATTCGCTGAAGTAGTACGCGCGCTGCGCAATTACGGTTCACGAGAGAAATATGTCAATGACCGTCAGGGCGTCAACAGCCGGCTGGATGAGCTGCAGGCTGCATTGTTGCGCGTCAAGCTGCAGCGACTGGATGCCGACAACGCGCGGCGCTGCGCCATTGCCGGTCGTTACCTTGCCCGTATCCGTCATCCCGCCATCACCCTCCCCGTAGTGACAACCGGTAACGAAGCTGTGTGGCATGTGTTCGTCGTTCGGACGCCGAATCGCGCAGGACTGCAACAGTATCTGCAGAAGTGTGGCATCGGCACGCTGATCCACTATCCGATCCCGCCCCATCGGCAGCGTGCTTATTCAGAATGGAACGTCCGTTCCTACCCGGTGACCGAGCGTATTCATGCCGAGGTGCTGAGCCTGCCCATCAGCCCGGTGCTAAGCGATTCTGATGCGGATGCCGTGATAACCGCATGCAATGCCTGGCCCGGTTGACCATCGATGCTGTTTAATTCGCTGCCATTTCTGTTTTTATTTCTGCCGGTCGTCCTGATCGGCTTTTTTGTTTTGGGCCGCTTCAGCAAACTCGCGGCGGCGGCGTTTCTTGCGCTGGTGTCCTTTGCCTTTTACGGCTGGTGGAATCCCAAATATCTGTTGCTGCTGTCCGGATCCATCCTTTTTAACTATACCGCCGGCATGGCCATTGCACGTGCTGTAGCAACGGACCGGAAGAGGCGCAGCCGGCATCTGCTGGTGCTGGCGATCATCGCCAACCTGGCGCTGCTCGGCTACTACAAGTACGCAAATTTCTTTCTCGACAACTTCAATGCCCTGACCGGTGCAGGGTTGAGTGTCGGGCAGATCCTGCTGCCGCTGGGCATTTCGTTTTTCACGTTTACCCAGATTGCTTTTCTGGTGGATGCCTACCAGGGCAAGGCCCGCGAATACAATCTGGTGCACTACGGTTTGTTCGTTACTTATTTTCCGCATTTGATCGCAGGGCCGATCCTGCATCACAGCGAGATGATGCCGCAGTTTGCGCGGCCGGAAATTTACCGTGCCGACTGGGACAATCTAGCGGCGGGTGCGACGATGTTCCTGATCGGTCTGTTCAAGAAAGTCATGATCGCTGACGAAATCGGACCCTATGGCACACCATTCTTCGAGGCCGCACAGGCGGGGGTAACCCTGACTTTCCTGGAAGCCTGGTGCGGGGCCCTCGCTTATACCTTCCAGCTGTATTTCGATTTCTCCGGTTATTCCGACATGGCGGTCGGACTGTCACTGCTGTTCGGCGTGCGCCTGCCGGTCAATTTTCATTCGCCGTACAAGGCCGTCAACATTGCCGATTTCTGGCGCCGCTGGCACATGACTTTGTCGCGTTTTCTGCGCGACTACCTCTACGTGCCGCTGGGTGGCAATCGCAAGAGCAAGGTGCGACGTTATATGAATCTGCTGCTGACCATGTTGCTGGGCGGGCTCTGGCATGGCGCGGGCTGGACCTTTGTGCTTTGGGGCGCCCTGCACGGCGTTTATCTGGTCATTTACCACGCCTGGCATGCAATGCGCCGAAGTCTTGGGCACGATCTGCGACATTCGACGTCGTGGGGCCGCGGTTTTGCCTGCCTGCTAACCTTTGCGGCGGTGGTTGTCGGCTGGGTGGTGTTTCGTGCGGAGTCGGTTCCGGCCGCCTTGAACATGCTGTCCGGTATGGCCGGGTTTAACGGATTTGCGCTGCCGGATGTCTGGCTGGCGAAGTGGGGCCATTTCGGACAGTGGCTCGTTGGGCATGGCGTCAGCTTTGATGACACTCGCGGCCTGGTGCGCACGGGCTTGATCAACTGGATCATCATCCTGTTCGCGATCGTCTGGTTTGCACCGAATTCGCAACAGATCATGACGCGTGCCCGCCCCGCCCTGCCAATCCCGGGCGTGGCACCTTATGCCGGTCGCTGGTCATGGAGCCCAGTGCAATGGTTCGCGGTTCCACTCGGGCTGCTTGCCGTACTGTGCGTGGTCAATCTGCACAAGCACTCCGAATTTCTCTATTTCCAGTTCTGACATGCGTTCAGGTGCGCGCTATTTATCGGTATTGCTCGCGGTTGCGGGGATGGTGCTTGGCTTGATCCTCGGGCTGAATCTGCTGCTGGGCGAGCGGGGGCTCGGTGGACCGGAGGTGATGCGATCCGCCAGCGCCTGGCAGCAGATCACCCGCGGCGTGACTTATGCACCGCCGATCACCGGCAGCCGCCGGTTCAAGGCACTTCGGCTGTCGGACCGGTTGCCCGAAATCAACACGTTTGTGTTTGGTTCTTCCACCGCTTGGGGCATTGACGCTGAAGCCTTGCCCGAACGATACCGGTTGTACAACCTGGCCAGTACCGGCAATCCCCTGAACAGCATCATCGGTGAAATCGAATATCTGCAGCAGCACCATTCCGAAAGGCTGAAATGGATGGTGGTGCCGCTGGAGTGGGCGATCGGCGGCCTCTACGATCGGACCCCGCCGCCGGCCGTGGATTTCTCCCCGGAAACCGCTCTCGCGGAAAGCCGGTCATCGACGGTGTCGGTACTGCGCAGGATCCAGGACGCCTGGGCTTATCCCAAAGTCGTCAATCTGCTACAGGCCTTGCGTGCAGTGGCCAGAGGGCCTGAACCGCTGGTGGCGGCGCGCGATCTGTTTATTGGCGGTGCAGGACTGCAGTACGCCTGTGCCGACGGCACGCCGGCGCGTGATTTTGATGTGGTCAACCGCGGTTTGTGCGCAGGGTTCCGTTATGACGGCAGTTGGTCCTTCGGCGGCGAGAAGCGGTTGACGGCGGCACAGGCTGCTACATTGTCACGTTCTGCGGCCGCACGCAGTTCCAAATTTTCGCGTGCCTTGTGTTCGACCGGCGGACAACCCAATCTGCAATATCTGCAACGCCTGGCAGATGCGGTGCATCTCATCAAAAAGTCCGGAGGCGACATGCTGTTCATCCTGCCACCGCTGGTGCCGGGCCTGGAGCAGGCGATAACCGCGGATTCTGAAAACCAGGCCTGCCTTATGCGCACCCGCCAGACGCTGGGCGCCTGGGCGCAGCAAACTGGCGTTACGGTCCTGGATGCCGGGAGATCCGAGCGTTACGGCTGTACCGCAGGGGAGTTTCTTGATGAGCATCATGCTTACCCCGAATGTTATCGTCGCGTGATGGGTTTCTATTTTCAGGCACAACGAGAAGGTCGCGCTTCGCACGGAATACTGCAGCCATGAACGGCATGCCGCGCCAGGCGGTTTTGTTGTACCTGCTCGCCGCGCTGAGTTCCATTGGCACACTGGGGTTTTACTACGTTGGCGAGGAAGGCATCCTCACCATCACGTCACTGGAAATGTGGCAGCGCGGCGACTGGCTGCGGCTGTGGATGTATGGTGGTGACGCGCAGCATGGCGTGTTTGCCAACTGGCTGATCATCCCGCTGGCGTCATTGATCGGCTGGGACCACGTGCTGGCGGCGGCGCGAGCGGTGATGGTGATGGCCACGGTGGCGACGGGCCTGGTTGTTTATGGCCTGCTCCGCCGGCTGGGCCGCGATGCGGGATTCGCTGCACTCGCGGCGGTGATCTATATCACTTTTGCCGATGTGCTTTTATACCGCGGCTGGTTGGCGTATCGAGATCCGCTGTTTGGATTCCTGGTGTTCGGCGCCATCGCCGCACTGTGGATCGGCGCGCGCGAATCGCGCCTGCACTGGTTTGCGGTATCCGGGGTGCTGGCGTTTGCTGCGTATCTGACCAAGGGCATCACCACTTACATTTTTGTCGGTAGCGCCGTACTGGTGTTGTTGGCCATGCGTGAAACGCGCGCCGCATTGCTGCGGCCCGGAACCTGGGCCGTTGCCGCCGCTTCGCTGGCGTTACCTTTGGCCTGGATGTACGGCGTGCAAACCGGCAGCACGCAGGCCCTGCGCTACTCCTCGGAGATCGGCGCCAAACTGGTGCCGCCGAGTATCGGCGCCTGGGTGCTGAAACTGTTGTCGTATCTGGCGGAAACGGTGTTGCGACTGCTTCCCGCAAGTGGCTTCGCGCTGTATCTGTATGCGCGCAATTCTGGAGTACGGGCGGGGTTGCGCGCCGATACGGTGGCGTTAACGGCGGTGTGGATTGCGTTGCTGGGGTTCCTGCCGTACTGGTTCGCCCCGCACAGTCATTTCCGTTATCTGCTGCCGATAGTTCCGCTGGCGGCGATGGTGTGCGCGGCACTGATCGCGCAGGGCAGCGAACGTGTGCGCCGTAACGCTTGGCGCAGCATGTGGCTGGTTGTTGCGGTCAAGTTCATTTTTGTCGTGATTGCGTTTCCGCAGTATCAGCAGCGCTATCGCGGCGCCAACTATGCTGAGGCGGCAGCCGCCATCCTGCAGCGTACGGCGGGGCATGTGTTGTACACCACGGATGTCAGTGCCAGCGGTCTTGCCGTGACAGCACATATTGACGTCATGCGTTTGCCGCAACCGGCCCTGGTGTTCCCGCCTGCGGAGTGGCAAGACGGATTCGTCATTGCCTACGAGCCCGACCCGAAGCTGGGGGTGACGGCCGCGCAGTACCGGCTTGGCGGCAACGCTATTTACCTGCTCTGTCGCGGCAGGGCGTGCGCGGCCCGATAGGGTCTATCGCCCTGACTATTACTTCGGGCGCTGCAAATAAGCGTGCAGGTCATGCCCGGTCCCGGCAAGGCGCGCTGGCCAGTTCAGCAGTTCGGCGGCAATCTTTGCGATAGTGTGCATCGCAGGTCGGCATTGTCCGCGCTCAAAAAAACGTACGTTGCTGGTTTCCAGGTGATGCGTCCGCAATCCGCAGCGCGTCGCCAGCAATCCGATCGAATGCGGATTAAAAAAACTGATGTGACCGCCCATGTCGTTCAGGCTGAAGCCTGCCCAGCGCTCGCCCATCGCACGGGCGGTCCAGCTGTGTGCGTTGGGGGTGGTGACCAGCACCACACCGCCGGGTTTGAGTATGCGCGCACATTCCTGCAGCAGGCTGTGTGCATCACGCAGGTGTTCGACAATTTCGATCAGCGTGATCGCGTCGAAGGTTGCATCGGGAAACTGCGCCTGTTCCAGATAACCGGTAAATACTTTCAGTCCGGCGGCACGCGCGGTCTGTGCCGCTTCAGCCGAAGGTTCCACGCCTTCAGCGTGAAAGCCGAGGCGGAGGGCTGATTGCAGAAATGCACCGCTGGAACAACCGACGTCGAGCAAGCGGACCGTGGTGGAAGGGTGCCCCAGTACCGCCAGCAGCTTGCCCAGCCGCCGTGCGCTGTTTTTGTCATGGCGCGATTGCGAACGGGCATCAGGGAGGGTTCCCGCCGAGGTGTCGAAGCGGCCGAGCGAGCGCAGATACTGCGCTTCGGTGGCGCTGCTCAGCAGTTGTCCACACTCGCTGCAACACCGTAGCGGACCTTGCTGAAGCGTGATACCGGAATCCCTCAGCGGCGCTGTGCAACCGACGGGACAGACGATCACATAGGCCCGAGCGTTATTTTCCATAACCCATTGTTTTTAAATAATTAATTACAACTTCGGCGGAGATGGCCTGCAGACAGGCGCTGTCGCTGTTGATATGACGGTCACAGCCCTCCAGCTTGCACGGTACGCAGGGACCCGGGCCCTGGACCAGTTGCACATTGCCGCGGCGTTGATTGCCCAGGCGTTGCCAGGGATTGGTTGCTGCAGAATGCCCCTGCGGCCATGGCCCCCACTTGACCGGATCGGATGGCCCGAACAGAGCAATCGTAGGCACGCCGGATGCAGCAGCCATGTGTGTGACCGCAGTATCCGGCCCGACATAGAATCGCGCCCGCGTCAGCAGCGCAGCGGTGCCGCCCAGCGTCAACTGTCCGCAGAGATTGAGTGCTTCCGGAACCTGCGCGGCGATGGCATCGACGTAAGCGCGTTCGTCGGCATCCGGGCTGCCGGTTAGCGCAACACGGAATCCATTGCCGATCAGCCAGCGTGCGATTTCAATCCATCCGGCCTCATGCCACATCTTGTAACGGAATTTGGGGTAGGGATGCAGTACGGCGAGCGGTGTGCAGAGCGTGCCCAACGCTGCATCGATCGCAGCACGGTCATCTGGTCGTGATGACAGCACTACTTCCCCCAGTGAAGGGATGTCGAGCGCGATGGCCAGGGCCAGATGGGCGCGTACGGTATGCGTATTCAAGGGATCGAACGCGACCCACTGATCCAGCAGCCATTGCTTCCAGCGCTGCCCCGGCTGGTCGACAATTAATCCGATGCTGTGCCGGCCGGCGAGCCAAGCGTAAAGCGTGGGTCGGTCACCGGGTATCAGCGACAACGCCAGGTCGTAGCGGCGAAACAGACGGGTGATCAGCGCGGCATGACGGACCAATCGCGGACGCGCAGCGACAGTCAGCACATGATCAATATCGGTATTGCCGGGCAGAACCCCTTCAGTGCCGGCAAACACCAGCACTTCAATCCGCGATTGCGGCCAGACTTGTTTCAGTGAACGGATCAGCGGGGTGGCCAGCAAGACGTCGCCGATGCGACGGGTGACGATGACAAGAATCCGGCGCGGCGCTGCAGGTATGGAACTCATTGATACTGGCTCAAGCCCAGCTGCGCGGTGATCCGTTTTGAAGTAAGCAGGGCATCGAGCTGGCGCTGGTTTTCCTGAAGCCGGCTGCGGTCATTTTCACGATGCCACAAATGAAACACCGGTGCGGCAAAGCGCGCGTTTTTATGGCGCACACCGGCGTGCAGCAGGCGGATCACCAGGTCTGAGTCTTCCAGGCCCCAGCCTGAGTACGTCTCATCCAGTCCGTTGACGCGCAGCAGATCGTCGCGCCACGCCGAAAGATTGCAGGTTTTGGCACCGGCCCAGCGTCGGGGCGTTGAACGACGCCAGTCACCATCCGGCAGACGCAGCAACGGAATCCAGCGGTTGATGTCGCCGCGAAGGCGCGGCAGCAGCCAGGCCGCAAGACTGCGATCGTGCAGCGGCAGATGTTGGAAGAGAGCCTGCCGGGCAAACGCTTCGGATAACAGGATGCGGTTGCCGGACAGAAAATAACCGGGCTCGGCCAGCCGGCAATGTTGAGCAACAAAATCCCGCGGCGGGATGCAGTCGCCGTCGGTAAACAGGATGTAGTCGGCGCGGGTGGCGGCGATGGCTCGATTGCGCGCTGCAGCGGCGCGAAAGCCCTGGTCTTCCTGCCAGACGTGGCGCAGCGGAAATGTTGCCCGTGCCGCATGATCCAACACAACCTTGCGGGTGTCGTCAGTCGAGCCGTCATCTGCGACCAGCAGTTCAAAGCGCTGATCGGTCTGGGCAAGATAACCTTCCAGCACCGCGGCCAGCGCATCGGGCCGGTTGTAGGTGGTGACGATGACCGCGGGGTTCAACGCGACTTTCCGTTTTCCAGCATCAGCTTGACGTAGCGGTAGTAGGAACCCTCTGCGTTGGCGACGGCGAGGATGAAACCTTCACGCCCGTCGAGAAAGCCGAGCCGCAGGACGTACGTCCTGAAGAACGCCCAACTGCCGTGGAAAACCGCCGTCGCCAGCGAGGCTTTGCGGCCGCGCTCGTGCAGCATGCGCGCGCTGGCGGTCGAATACAGGTTCATTTTGCCCAGCATCTGGTCCATGTTCGAGATCGCCTCGTGCATCAGCGGCATTTTGAGTTTGCGCGTGTTGCCTTCGACCAGCAGGCGTTCGTGCGCGCGGTCATCGGAAAACCGCGCAGCATTGCGACGGAACAGCCGGATGACATGATCCGGCCACCAGCCCGAATGGTTCATGTAACGGCCGCAAAAACTGGAACGCCGCGGAACCGCGTAAGCTGCCGCGGCCGGATGGGCCATGGCGGCGCACATTTCATCGCGCAGTTCCGGCGTGATCCATTCGTCGGCATCAATCGAAACCACCCAGTCGCCAGTGGCCAAGTCGAGCGCGCGGTTTTTCTGCGGACCAAAACCGGGAAAATCCGATGTGACTGAGAAATTTACCCCCATCTCGCGGCAGATGGCGGCGGTGTCGTCGGTGCTGCCGGAATCGACGACGATGGTTTCGTCGGTCCATGCCACCGATTCAACGCAGCGCCGGATCATGGCGCCGGCGTTTTTGGTGATGATGATGGCGGAGACGCGCATGTCAGGCAGGCGCAGCAGAGGTATTGGTTTTTTCAGGGGTCAATCCGGCGTACAGCAACGCGGTCAGCCAGGCATAAAGCAGGCCTTCGGTGTGATCAAGTAACGCGGAATTAAGCATGCAAATTATGCCCATCATCAATACCAGACCTTGGGCGAGCCCGCGTTCCAGTGGCGTGGGTAGCTGGGGAGCCAGCCGCCATTGGAGCCATAACAACCAAAGAAGTGCGATGAGCCCGAAAATACCGGTTTGTACGGTGATTAACATGAATTCGTTGTGCGGATTGCGGGACAGCTTTTTCCCGGTGTCCTCAACCAAAGCGGCGTACGTTGCAGGAAAGCTTCCTGTACCCGTACCGAAGACTGGATTCTGTTCAATCAATGCCAGCGTGTTCCTGTAAAACTCCATGCGGTATCCAGCAGAAGTCGAAGCGGGTCGATCGGTGTCAGCGCGCTTGAGATCAAAGAAGATTTCCTGGACACGTGCCTGGAATGGGCCGGGGATGGTTGTCAGAATCGCGATTGTTATCAGCGCCCCTGCGATTGCAATGCCGATGCCACGAATGCGGGCGCGTTGCCAACCAAATAACAACACGAGTGCAATCAACTGGATGTAGCCGGTCGCCCCTTCGACCATCATGGTGATGTTGATGACAGCCAGGGCGCCCAATATGCCCCACCCCAGTTGGGCCCTGCGGTTTCTGGCCGTGCAAGACAGCCATGCGAACAGGAACGCAGCAAAGGCCATCAGAATATTGTGCGTCAATCGCGGTTTGAATACGACGAATGGTGAGTCTTCAACACCTTTAAGCCAGGAAATCGGTGGAAGCAGCCCGATTTTCAGCGAGCAGGAGATTAACAATACCAGTGCGAGGCCGCCGGCAAGAGCCCATAACGCGTATTCGCGATGTAATTTTCTTGCAAAAGCCCATCCCAACACGGGGACTAACGCGAGATCAAGGTATTTCAGCAGATACAGTTTTGCATCCCCAGGCGCCTGCTGGCCGTACGCCGTGCCCAACAGCAATATCGCGAACAAAAACAGGGTGGCCCGGTAAACAGGGTTATTCCAGGCCAGCATCAGTTTGTCCCGGAAAGACCAGCCAGCCAACCAGGCTAGCAAAGCCGTAGCCAGCAGCAAGTTGTCGATTGCGATTGAAACCGGAATCGATGCGCCTATCCCGAGAGTACTCCAGCGGCCGAGCAGGCCGGCGCCGACTGTTATGTTCAGCGATGCCGCAGCTGCGGTCATTGCGGACGGTACTCCGGCACCCAGAGCACCAATTGCCTTCGCACCCCGGAATCGTCGGGTGGCGTCGTACACGCCAACCAGGGCGTGAGTTGGTTTAGCAGATCTGTCGGCGCCGGACGCGCTTTGGCGATACGCAATTTAGGATGAGGCGTAGGCAATGAATTTTCATCAGCAGCAAGTACTTCTTCGTAGAGTTTTTCGCCGGGCCGCAAACCCGTGTATACAATTTTGATATCGCTTTCGTCGAAACCGGACAGCCGTATCATGTCGCGTGCCAGGTCGGCAATTTTTACCGGCGCACCCATATCAAGCACAAAAATTTCACCATTGCCACCCATCAATCCGGCTTGCATTACCAGTTGTACCGCCTCGGGGATCGACATAAAAAAGCGGGTAATTTCCGGATGGGTAACAGTGACCGGCCCGCCATCAGCAATCTGGACCCGGAATTTAGGAATCACGCTGCCTGTAGAGCCCAGCACGTTTCCGAAGCGCACGATGATAAAGCGCGTACCGTCGGGTCGCTGCAGCGATTGGCACAACAACTCGGCGAGGCGCTTGGTTGCACCCATCACGTTGGTGGGGTTTACGGCCTTGTCAGTGGAAATCAATACAAATTTTTCGACGCCGTGCGCGATGGCGGCTTCAGCAAGAACACGTGTCCCGAGCACATTGTTCATCACCGCCTGCCAAGCATTGTCGTTTTCCATTAATGGAACATGTTTGTAGGCTGCAGCATGAAATATGACCGTGGGTTGCAGCTCAGCGAATAGCTGCCTGATGCGCTGAGCATCCTTGACGTCCCCAATCAGAGTGCTGATGGCCACCCCGGGAAAGCGGCGCGAAAATTCCTGTTCAATGCTGTAAAGCGAGAATTCACTGTTATCGAGAAGTACGATGCGCCGGGGTTCGTAGCGTGCGATCTGGCGGCACAATTCAGCGCCGATCGACCCGCCCGCACCCGATACCAGGACTATGCGATGTCCCAGCCATTCATGCAGACCGGCTGTATCCAGCTTCACAGGATCCCGTCCGAGCAAATCGTCCAGTTCAACGTTGCGGATTTGCGAGATCGTGACGCGACCGCTGATCAAATCATCGAAGGATGGCACGGTAAGTACTTGCAGGCCTGCGGCCCGGGCAAGCTCCACCGCGCGTCTGCGAGTGCCGTGATCAGCCTCGGGCATGGCAATGATTGCATGGCGTGCATTGAGTCGTGATTGCAGCGCAGACAAGGCGCTGATTGCACCGTAAACCATGGCGCCGTGAATCTGACGATGATGGTGCGTGCTGTCGTCGTCGAATACCCCGACCACCTGCCATTGCGGACTACGGGCCAGGTCCTTGATCAGGCTGGCTGCAGCTTCAGTCGCGCCCAGTACTACAACGGGTTCTCGTGTAGCAGGAATTAGTGCGCCAAGCCGTCGCTCCTTCCAGCCCCGGTAAGCAAGCCGGCTGCCACCCATGATCATCACCAACAGGACGGGGCTGACCGCGAGCACGGAACGCGGAACAGCAATTTGCAACATGACCAAAAGGGCGGTTGACGCCAGCGCGCCGACAATTACGGCAATGATTATGCGCTGCAGATCAGGCAGGCTGGCGTATCGCCAGAATCCGCGGTACAGGCCGGATGCCAAAAAAATAAGCGCATACAGCGGCACTACACGAAAAGCACTTTCGACTGCCAACTCGACATAGGGTGCGGGGAGGTCAAGGTTGAAGCGCAGCGAAAATGCGATTATCCAGGCAGTAGAAACTGCGAAGATGTCATGCAAAAAGGCAAACAAGGCACGCCAGTTAAGCGGCATCGGGCCCCCGCTGTTGCCAGGCCCGGCTGATGGCGGCGGCCGTGGCGAGGTAGAAGATGATGGCTGTAGTCAGTGCAAGCCACTGTGTAACAGGTTGCTGCGTCAGTGCCCAAAGTGCTGAAGCCGAGCAGCAGGCCATCAGTACATACTCAGCCAGCGCGGTGTTACGGTGACCAAGCCCCAACTGCACCAGTCTTTGATAGTAGTGGTCGCGGTGAGCTTCCCAAACCCTAGCCCGTGCCACGATGCGACGCACCAGAGTCAGGCTGGCGTCCGCAATAAACGGTGAAAATACCAATAACGGAAACCACCAGGCCCAGTCGCGCTGCATCCAGCCGAGCAGTCCCAGAGTCGCGGCAAGAAACCCCAGAGTGACGGAACCTGTATCGCCCATGAATATGCGTGCAGGATGAAAGTTGTGCAGCAGGAATCCCGCAGCCGCCAGAGCGATCGCCACATTCAAAAGCGCGAATTGGGTGCTGCCGGCGAACCACGCTGCTGCTGCATAAGTGCTGAAGCCGATCACCGCCATACCCCCCGCCAGCCCATCGGATCCATCCATGAAATTATAAAGGTTGCCCATCCAGCCAATGCCCAGGATGATCACCGCGACCAGCCATGGCGCCGCATCCGAGGGTAAGAGTGCAAATGCGGCGAGACTGGCGGCCAGCAGGTGTGCACTGAAGCGCGCGCCAGCATGCAGCCCGTGGAGGTCATCGACTAGCGACACCGTAATGACAACTGCGAGGGCAAGCCACCAGGCGGAAGGTAGCTGTGGAGCAATAACAAGCCAGGGGACCGCGATGCCCAGCAGCAGGCCAATGCCGCCTGTGCGCGGAACCGGTGAAGTGTGCAGCGAGCGCGCGTTGGGCTCATCCAACGCAAGTTGCGCAGCGCGGCTGCGCGCGAGCCAAGCCACGGCGGAGGCCGAAACCAGGAATGCAATCAGTGTGATAACGACAACATGCGGCACAATAGTTTATGGGTCATAACCCGCGTTGTATTTGAGCCGATGATACCACCGGGCAGTGTCGGTAAGTCCTTGTTCCAGTGGGATTCGCGGGTCCCAGCGCAGTGTGTGGCGCAATGCAGAAGCATCCACCCTGAGTGATCCGGTAAGACGTGCCATGGCAGCTTGCTGGCCACAAAGTGCTGCGCCGAATTTAAGTAGCGCTAACGGGCACGGCAGCAGACGTGCTGGACGGTTCAGGCCCAGGGCCAAGGTACGGATCAGGTCGGGCGTGGAGATGTCATGGCCATCACTGATCAACCATTGCTGTCCAGCGGCGGCTGGCGCGTCAATACAAATGACAATGGCACCAGCGAGATTTTCAACATGAATCAAGCTTCGCTGGTTTCGAACCGAGGCCAACGGCAGCGGTGTGCCTCGGGAGATGAGATTCATCAGACGCAGAAAATTACCTTTAACGCCCGGCCCGTAGACTAGCGGTGGGCGGAGAATGACCCATTCCATTTTTGAATGGTCGCCCACGGTCCGCAGCACGTTTTCTGCTTCGAGCTTGCTGATGCCGTAAGCGTCCTGTGGAGCAGGGGGGTCGGATTCCGAGAACGGGTTTCCCGGTGTAGCCTCGCCATTGACCTTGATCGAGCTCAGGAACACGAATCGGCGTACTCCCGCGGCAGAGGCCTGTTGTGCCAGTCGACGTGTCACTTCGACGTTGCTGTGTCTGTAGGCTTCCAGCGGATTGATCGAAGAGTCGTCGAGTACATGGGTTCTCGCGGCTAAGTGCACCACGCAATCGACACCGCAAAGTAGAGGCCTCCAGTCGGTATCGGGACTGATGTCGCCGACAATCACATCCCCTGGCAAGGCTTTCTCTTCTGCCTGACGTAGCACGCGCCGCACCTGCCGTCCGCTCAAGGCTGTCAGCAAGGCGTTGCCGATGAATCCTGCAGCGCCTGTGACTAGTATTGTACGGGGGGTTACTTCGGGCATCGTGTTCAGACTTTAGGATTCCGCAAATAGCGCAGCAATTTTTTGCCGGTCCGGGGCTGTAACAACTCCATTTTCGGTTATCAGGGCGGTAACAAGCTCTGCTGGCGTAATGTCGAATGCCGGATTCCTGATGGATACGCCGATCGGGGCCCATTCGATCCCTCCGTAACCCCGCACTTCTGCATCAGAGCGTTCCTCTATCGGGATCTGACTTCCGTCGGTAATTGAGCGGTCAATCGTGGAAAGCGGGCAGGCTACATAAAACGGGATGTTGTGACGTCGGGCGAGCACAGCCACCATATAGGTGCCGATCTTGTTTGCAACATCTCCATTGGCTGCGACGCGGTCCGTACCTACCACCACCACATCGATTTCGCCGCAACTCATCAGATGACCGGACATATTGTCAGTGATCAGCGTTACCGGAATCTTTTCCTGCAAAAGTTCCCACGCCGTCAATCGTGCGCCCTGCAGGAAAGGGCGTGTTTCGTCAGCGAACACCTTCAGTGATTTCCCCGCCAACACGGCGGACCGGATGACCCCGAGGGCGGTGCCATGTCCAGCGGTCGCCAGCGCGCCTGCATTGCAATGAGTCAGCACTCTGGATTTGTCGGGAAGAAGCGCGGCACCAAACCCCCCCATTTTCTGGTTGATGGTGATGTCCTGCGCGGTGATGTTATGTGCTTCCTCAAGCAGCCGCTGAGCCACTGCAGCAACGGGCTGACCCAGCAGGTTGGCATGAAGCTTTCGCATCCGGTCAAGAGCCCAGAAAAGGTTAACCGCTGTCGGGCGGCTTTGGGCGAGAACAGCAAAAGCGTTGTCCAATCCACGTGCAAAATCGGCCTGTGACAACGTTGAGAGGCGCAAAGCCTCCACAGCAACACCGTACGCCGCAGCACAGCCAATTGCCGGTGCGCCGCGAATGACCATGTCGCGAATGGCTTGCGCTACGCCAGCGGCGGAATCAAAACCAGGGTATTCAATGCGGCCGGGCAGGATACGCTGATCGATCATCTCGATACGGTTGTTGCGCCACCGCAGTGTTTCTACTGTCGTTGAAGACTGGTCCGGCATTTTCAGTCGCCCTCGAATTCGCAAAGAGCAAAAACCTTTAGACCTTTGTCCTCCAGTCTTTTGCGGCCGCCGATGTCGGGCAGATCAATGACAAAGCAGCATTCGATTATTTTTCCACCAAGATCTTCGATCAGTGCTGCCGCGGCTTCTGCGGTGCCGCCGGTTGCAATCAGGTCGTCGACCAGCAGCACCTTCTCGCCCTTGGCGATGGCATCGACGTGGATTTCAATGCGATCAGTACCGTATTCGAGATCATAGTCACGCCCCATCGTCTTGCCGGGCAGCTTGCCTTTTTTCCGGATCGGTACAAACCCGGTGCCCAGCTGATAAGCAAGCGCGGCACCGATAATGAAACCTCGGGATTCGACGCCTGCGACCTTGTCAATCTTCATCCCGGCATAGCGATGTGCCAGGTCGTTGATGGTCAGTCGGAATCCGACGGGATCCTGTAGCAGGCTGGTGATGTCACGGAACATGATCCCCTGTTTCGGGTAATGGGGGATGGTTCTGATACGCGATTTGACGGTCATATCGGGGCTCCTGCAGTTAACGATTCAAGACGCGACCCGCCACAGCATCGAGGCGCCGTATTGCTGCCGGGTCACGTGCATCCGGGGCGGTGATCAGCGCGTGTTCCAGTGCGGTCTGGCAACCATGCGGGCAGGGCCTGGACTCGTTTGCAATGATCGGGGCGGCAACTTTGACCAAGGAACGGGCATTGTCTGCATTTGCAAGCAGGGTCTTGATGATCATGTCCACCGTTACATCGGCATGCTGGGGATGCCAGCAATCGTAGTCGGTGACCATGGCAACAGTGGCATAACAAATTTCCGCTTCGCGGGCGAGCTTGGCTTCGGGCATGTTGGTCATGCCAATAACGTCGCAATTCCATGACCGGTACAACTCCGACTCGGCAAGGCTGGAGAACTGGGGACCTTCCATAACGAGGTAGGTGCCGCCGCGCACGTAGCGCAGGCCTGATTTTGTCGCAGCGGTTTCGATGGCGTTACCGAGTCGCGGGCAGACCGGATGCGCCATCGAAACATGTGCGACCAGGCCGGTTTCAAAGAAACTCTTGGTTCTGGCAAATGTACGATCAATAAACTGATCGACGATCACGAACATGCCCGGAGGCAGGTGTTCGCGAAGCGAGCCCACAGCACTTACCGAAATGATGGAGGTTGCACCGATGCGCTTAAGCGCATCAATGTTGGCTCGAAAATTGATTTCGGAGGGAGGAATACGGTGACCGCGGCCGTGGCGTGGCAAAAAAGCCATGGGCTGGCCATTGAGATCGCCGGTCAGGATTTCGTCCGAAGGTGCGCCGAAGGGTGAGTCAACCTTGACCCAGCGGGTATTGGTCAGGCTGTCAATATTGTAAACGCCGCTGCCGCCGAGAATTGCGAGCATGTTATGTTCCTGCAATGTCCGGCTTGCGCCGTGGTTGATGACTAGATGACACGGTCGTTGCCGCCGTCCACCGGAACCTGCGCCCCAGTGGTTTTGGCAAACAAAGCCCCGCACATTTCCGCCGCGAGTTCTGCCACGTCGCGACTGGTGACCTCGGTCTTGAGTACGTTGTTGGTCTTGTATTCCTCCACGCTCAGGCCGTAATGCTTAGCTCGTGCGGCCAGCACATCGTCGGTCCAGATGCCGGTGTCGAATACGGCGTTGGGGTGCACGGTGTTGACCCGGATGCCATCGGCGCCCCATTCCAGCGCCGCCACACGCGCGAGTTGGGTGAGTGCCGCTTTCGACGCTGAGTAGGCACCCGCACCGGGTCCCGGCGCAGGAACATTTTTGGACCCGATAATCACCAGCCGGCCGCCGCGCGGAGCGAGTTTCAGCAAAGGATGGCATTCACGCATCAGGATCAGATTGGCGTCGAGATTCACCTGCATTACCTGGCGCCACTCATTGTCCTGCAGCGAATCAATCCTGCGTCCGCCCGGGAAAATGCCGGCGTTAAGTAACAGCATGTCAATGCCGCCGAAGGCCCGAACCCCTGTTTCGAGGGCGTTGGCGACGGCTTGGGCAGAGGTGATGTCGCAGCAAAGACCAAGAAAATCGGTGCGATCGGAGAAAATCTTGGCGATGCCGGGATTGATATCAACCCCGATGACCGCGGCGCCGCGCCGAAGCAGTGCTTCCACGCAGGCATTGCCGATGCCCGAAGCGGCACCGGTGACCAAGGCTACTTCACCGGCAAATGCGGGAGAAGCCCCCGCTTTCTTTATCTTGGCTTGTTCAAGATCCCAGTATTCGACATCAAAAATATCTGCTTCCGGCAGTGCGCTCCATCCGCCCAGCGAAGTTGCACGCAAAATGATGTCGATGGTCTGCGTGTACAAGTCGCGGACGATCGCTGCATCCTTGGTTGTGCGGCCGGCATATCCGAGTCCGAATTCCTGATCAATGACGACTCTTGGTGCAGGATCGAGCATGGTTTTCGGCTGCTTGGCCTTGGGGGCGTTGCGTTTGAAATAATCTTCATAGGCCCTGGCGTAAGCGGCGACGTCGCGTCCGTGCATTGGCACACGTTTGGTTCTCAACACGTGGTCTGGCGTCGCCGGGCCCTGTTGCGAAATGACTCCGATATCCGGGTGGCACGCATAGGACAGCGCCTTGGGCGTTCCGTCAGTCAGTAACAGCATGGACATACCTGCAGAGTCCGAAATTGCGCGACGCAGGCTGCAGATATCCAGCCTTAGTGTGCGGTCGGCGGGCGCGGACTGCGGCGCTGGCAACTGCCAGGCTTTGTGGGCGGCAAGATAGGCCTCGGCGCGCCCGACCAATTCGATCATTCGTTCATAAGATTCATGAGCGGTAGCACCGAACGAGAAGATGCCATGATTCATCAATACCATGCCAACGGTGCCGCCATGAGACTCAGTGGCGAATTTTTGCGCGCAAAGCCGCGCCAGATCAAAGCCGGGCATTACGTAGGGGATAATGACGCAGTCCTTGCCGTAGATTTCGCGAATGCGCTGCCCCCCATCCGGCGTGTTGGTGATGGCAAGCACTGCATCAGCATGGGTATGGTCGACGAACTTGTAGGGCAGGATTGCGTGCAGAATGGTCTCGACCGAGGGGGCGGGGGCTCCCGCCCGCGTCATGCTCGTCGACAGTTCGTTCATCATCTGCGGATCCGATAGCTTCTCAAGCTTTGCCAACTTCAGCACATGCGCGATGCGCACTGGCGAAAAGCCGGCTTCAGCGATGGTTTCCAGATCCCAGCCGCTGCCTTTGACATACAGCAGCTCCTCGGTTTCGCCAACAATGTTGGTTGCCGAAACCTTGACGGACGTATTGCCGCCGCCGTGCAGGACCAGCGTGTGATCACGGCCGAGCAGCTGCGAGGTATACACCCGGAGTGCGATGTCGGACTCCACCCCTGAAGCCTCTTTTTTATTCCAGAGTGATTGCATTATCTTTCCGTCTACAAGGCCTGCGGTGCGCAGGCGCAAAATTGATCGCTATCATAGCAATGAACGATTGCAGGATGCGTCATCTACTGCAAACAGATGGTAACCAATACCGAAATGCCCTAATGGCCGGCTCGGCGAGAATGGGTTCCGTTTTTGGGGATAATGAGTCAGCATGCGAGCGGAGTATCGGTATGGGCTATGGATATGGGGAAGCAGACACCGGGGTTTAGCAGGTTTCGCAGCGATGCGAGAATAATTCAAATAAGCAAAAATATGAAAAATGCTCCGCAATTGACCAAAACTATTTTTGCCTCTCATCATCGGGACGCAAAATGATTGCGGTATCGATAGTCAGTCATGGGCAAGGCGAGCTCGTCGCGCAATTGCTGCAGGACATCCGGGCCAATTGCAAGTCAATGCCCTTGCATGTGCTGCTGACCTTGAATATTGAAGAGCAGCTGCCTTTTAATGAGGCGGAGTTTCCTTTCCCGATACAGATAATCAAAAACCGGTATCGCCGGGGTTTTGCTGCAAACCATAACGCAGCGTTTAAGGTTGCCCATGGCGAATATTTTTGTGTGCTGAATCCTGACATTCGATTTCACAGCGACCCTTTTCCGGCTTTGGTAGCCGGCTTGGCAGATACGGCGATAGGGGTGACGGCACCGCTGGTAACCGGGCCGCAAGGGCAAATTGAAGACAGCGCCCGGCTCTTCCCCACGCCATTAAGCATTGCGCGCAAGGCCTTTTGTGGCCAGCACGGTCCTGATTATGCAATCGAAGAGACACCTATCCAACCGGATTGGGTTGCGGGCATGTTCATGCTTTGGCGTGCCGATATGTTCCGGCGGATTGGTGGTTTCGACGAACGATTTTTCCTGTATTACGAGGACGTTGATGCGTGTGCCCGGCTGCATCAGGCAGGGTTTCGAGTGCAGATGATCCCGGCTGTCAAAGTTATTCATCACGCGCGCCGTGCAAGCCACCGCAATCTTCGTTACCTGCGGTGGCACCTGACGAGCATGCTCCGGTTTTTCTGGAAGCAGTTTGTAGGGTGACGAGGGCTTGAGTTAAAATGTTGAAAAATTACAGGTTTTTATATTGTCGACCACTCGCCACAGTAATTTAACGCTGGCCCTTCAGGATTTGAAGAGCGGTGTCTGCAGCATTTACATCTGGCCAATGCTTGGGTGGCAGGAGATTCGTCAGCGCTATCGGCGCTCCATGCTGGGCCCGTTCTGGCTGACGATAAGCACCGGCATCCTCGTTGGTGCCATGGGCCCGCTCTATGGGCGCCTTTTCGGTCAGGACATCTCGGCTTATTTTCCTTACTTGGCAATCAGTCTGGTGACTTGGTTGTTAATCTCGACCACTGTCAACGAGCTTTGCCTGGCCTTCATTGCTGCGGAGGGATTCATCAAGCAGATTAAACTGCCTTTGACGATCCACGTGCTGCGGGTGGTATGGAAAAACCTGATCGTGTTTACGCATAATCTGGTAATCGTGGCATTGGTACTCCTTTTCTATCCGCCACCGCTATCCCTGAATCTCCTGTTGTTTCCAGTCGCATTATTTTTTATTGTGGCTAATGCTCTGTGGGTGGGGATATTGCTCGGACTCATGTGCGCCCGATTCCGGGATATTCCGCAGATCGTTGCCAGCCTGATGCAGGTCGCATTGTTTCTGACGCCGGTGATGTGGAAGGCCGAGATGCTGGGGCGTAACATATACGCCGCAAAAATTAATCCACTATTCCATTTTCTCGAGATAGTGCGTCAGCCTTTGTTGGGCGGACCTATGCCAACACTTTCTTGGTTTGTGGTTATCACCATTACCTGTTGCGGCTATCTGGCTGCACTCGCTGTATTTTCCAGATTTCGGGCGCGAATCGCCTATTGGGTCTAAGTCATGTCACAAGTCATAGCTGCAGACATTGCTGTTGAATTCCCGATATACGGCACCCAAAGTCGTTCACTGAAAAACACCTTCATCAGGGCTGCAACGGGCGGCATTCTGGCCCGCGATGCTGCGCAGCGTGTCGTCATTCGCGCGCTCAACAATGTCAGCTTTTCCTTCAAGGAGGGCGATCGGGTCGGCATTATTGGACACAACGGATCCGGTAAATCCACGTTGCTCCGGGTCATTGCGGGTGCTTATGAGCCAACGCGCGGTACAATCAACGTGCAAGGCAAAGTGGCGTCGATGCTTAGCATTTCTATCGGCATGGAAGCCGAAGCGACGGGACTAGAAAATATTCATCTCCGCGGTACTATCATGGGCCTAAAGCCGCGTGAAATCGAAGCGCTGACTGAAGGCATCGCTGATTTTTCCGAGCTTGGCGATTACCTGGATATGCCTCTGCGTACATTTTCGAGCGGTATGTACATGCGCCTGGCCTTTGCCATCTCAACCAGCGTACCGGCAGACATTATCGTGATGGACGAGTGGTTGAGTGTCGGGGATACGTCGTTCTACGAAAAGGCCCAACAGCGACTGAAGGCAATGATAGACCGGTCAAAAATTCTTTTTCTGGCTTCCCACGACGAAAATCTCATCCGTAAAAACTGCAATATCATGATGCGATTGAATCACGGTGAAATGACCGGCCTTGAGCGCATTTGTTAGTTTGAAGGCGTCGGTATCATCGACCGCGTTGCTTTAACGGCGATGCGTTTGAGGAACTTCAGCACCGAGTAGATGCAGAGCGCCAGAGCGGCAAGGCGCGAGATGGCGCCGTCCCCCGCAAGTTGCAGGTAATTGCTGCATTCCGCCTTTTCCATCAACCAGAGGTTGCTGCTCAGGCCCGATGCGCCATAAGCCGGTTTAAAGGTGGCGGCCAGTGGTGCATTCAATCGTAAAACCAGCGCTCCGCTTGCCGCAATCTGCATCCATAGCAGATGGTCTTCCATGTGCCGCTGACCGGTGCGAAAGCGGAAAGGCACAGTGCGCTTGACCATTACAGATGGCGTAACAAAGCGGTTGGCGAGAAGCAGCTGCCGGAAAGTGATTTTTTCGATCAACACTTTGTCCGGAGAGCCGGGATCAGGCAATGTGGAACCAATAACCGAGCGATGCCCCGACAACAGAGCATCCGGATGTGTGGACATGGCATAAAGCTGTATCTCCAATTTCTTCGGATGCCAGGCGTCATCGGCATCCAGGAAGGCAACATATTCAGATTTGGCAACCTCCCAGCCCGAATTGCGTGCCGCACCGGCACCGGAGTTTGTGCTTTGCGTGATAATTTTGATCCAGCCGCTGTGAAATTGTTCCTGCAGCAGGCGTAAAACTGACGGTGTGTCGTCGTCACTGGCATCATCGACAAGGATAATTTCGACAGGCAGTACGCTTTGACTGGCAACGGAATGGACCGCGCGGTTGATGGTTGCTGAACAACAAAAACAAGGTATGACAACGCTGACAGGTACGGTTGCCCGTTCCAGTGCCGCAGCATTCATCATGAGTCGTTCAATTTTTTGTTGGTAGTATTCGGTAGCCGTTGCTGCGCGTCGGCATAACGGTCCGGGGTCCCGATATCAAAAACTTCCGATTCCACCATTAAACCGAAACATTTTCCGCTGGCCGCAAGTTGGGGAAACACATCGCGCTCCAGTGACAATGGATCGGGATGGTTCCAGGTGGCAGGCAGGTCTCGCGGCAGAACATAAATGCCGGCATTGATCAGCGCGGGACCTCCCGTTGAGACCGCTGCTTTTTCGCGAAATGCCGTAATCCGTCCGTCCGCCGCCAAGTCGATATTGCCTCCGTCATTGCGTCCGCGGGCAGCCGTGACAACCATCGAAGCCTGGGCGCCGCGTGTAACATGGAAGTCGAGCAAAGCATCGAGATCCACCCGACAATACGAATCACCATTCAACAGGATAAAAGGATTACTCCGGATCAGCGGCAGTGCATGCCGCACCGCGCCTCCGGTGCCCAGGGGATGGGTCTCTTCCGAGAACACAAATTCCGCATCCCTGCGCGCCTGGAAATGCGCCACGATCTGCTCGCGTTGGTGGCTGATGCACAGCACGAATCGACGCAGGCCCTGGTGCAACAAATCATCCACCAGTAGGTCGAGGAACGGGCGGTCCTGGATGGTCGCAAGCGGCTTCGGCCGATCGCTGACCACGGTCTGCAACCGCGTGCCGAGACCCCCGGCAAGGATCACGGCGTCGATCAAAGACATTGATGGGGTCGGTTTCATCGGCACGCTGCGGAGCTTAGCAGACCGAGGGTGAGGCTGGAGTCAAGGGCGGCGTATGTCGCGGCTTGAACGATACCATTCAATGGTGCGGCGCAGACCTTCTCGGATGTCAACGCGAGCCCTGAAACCGAGCAGGGATTCCGCCTTGGCAGTGTCGATCAGACGGATTGGAATCATTGTTGGTTTCGATGGATCGTATTTGATTTTGGCTTGTGCATAGCCGTCCAGGTCGGTGATCAGGCTGAGCAGTTCGCGCACCGAGTGGCCCTTGCCAAGGCCTATATTGATGGTCGCATAACGATCCAGTTTCGTGGCGGCGAGCACCATGGCTTCGACCATGTCATCGACGTAGAGGGCGTCGCGCACCTCGCTACCATCGCCCCAGACCTCGATCGGATCCCACCGCTCGATCGATTTCCGGATCAGTGCGGGAATGACATGCGATGTGGCGAATTCAAAATCGTCCCGCGGGCCATAGACATTGGTTGGGCGCAGCACGATGGTTGTCATGGGACGGGGCAGCTTTTCCCCATACATGCGGCACAGCACTTCCATGAAGCGCTTTGCCCAGCCGGCGTAATAGTATTTCTCGAACGGTTCGCCGGTCAGCACCTGGTCTTCCGTCATGGGCTGATCGGAATTGGGGTAGGCCACAGTGCTGCCCAGCCAGATGAATTTTTCCACGCCGGCCTCATAGGCCGCCTCAAGCATTTGCGAGTTAATCAGGATGTTGGGCGTGACGTGGATCATCGGGGTTGCAGCAATCATGGCTGCTCCCGAGGTGTTGGCGGCACACAAGTGGACATGTTGCATGCCCTCGACTGCCCGATGGCAGTCGGCGCCGTTGGTCAGATCACAACGCACATATTCAATTCTGGGATCCACTATTACAGGATCTTTGCGGTGCAGTGTCGCTCGTACCGTGGCGCCCTCATTGAGCAGTCGCAAAAGCAGGTTGCTGCCAATCAGTCCACTGGCGCCGGCGACCAGCACCTTGGTGTTTTTGAATAACATGGGTCAGTTTCCGGAGATCAGTTTTTTTTCGCGAAAAATGTATTCTGCCTGTAGATAGCAACCACTTGTTCCCGCGTCGCTGTCGACAATGGCCCCATGTCGCTGGCCGCTGTGTTTTCGGCGACATGCTGGCGGATCAGCATCCCGGGAATCGTCGCAGACACCGCAGGGAACGACAAGCAAAAACGCAGGGCGAACTGCGACGGTGTCTGTGGCTCGCCGGCGATCAGGGGTTCGAACAGTTTTGGTGCTGCGGCCCATTGCGCACGTTGCCCGGGGGTCCAGCGCCGGCGGTGATCATCCGGGGCGAAATCATCGGTTGCGGTATATTGGCCGGTGAGGAATCCGAATACCAGCGGAGTGCGTGCAATGATGCTGGCGCCGCTAAATTCGCAAAGCCTGAGCAATCCGCTATCCAGCGCTCGTTGGTCGATCAGGTTGAAATTGGTCTGCAGGCAGTCGAACCCCAGGTCGCGCACTGCTACCAAACCGTCCTCCGGCGAGCGCACGGAGATGCCGTAGGCGCGAATTTTCCCGGCCTGTTTCATGGTTTCCAGCGTGGCTAGAATTTCCCCGCCGCGGGTTACCAGGTCAATCGGAGGACTATGTAGTTGATAAAGATCGATATAGTCGGTCTGCAGCCGTCGCAGGCTGGATTCCAGCGCTTGGTGCATGTGTTGCGCGCTGAAGTCCTGATTTCCTGCAGCATCAAGCATGCCGCACTTGGTGGCGAATACCACGCGGCTACGATGTGGTTTCAGCGTCTCGCCGAGTACGGATTCGCTATGACCAAAGCCGTAAAAGTCGGCCGTATCAAAGAGGGTGACGCCGGCGTCGACTGCGGACAACAGGGCGAGTCGTGCTTCCGCGGCATCGACCGGGCCGTAGGCTACCGCGCCATTATTGTTGCCGCCGATGCCCCAAGCGCCAAACCCGATCTCCGAGACCTTGATCCCGGTTGAGCCCAGTTGCCGGTAACGCATGCGGTCAGTAGTGACCCGCGATTTCGCGCTCGGCCGTTTCGTTGCCGTAAAGGTAGGCGCCTTTCTTGTTGCCGTACCAAATGACTTCCCGGCACCAGTCGTCCCAGGAGTTGTAAGTAATCTTTGTGCGATTGATGCGATTGATGACCGGTTTTTTTTCCAGAGGCGTGGTCTCGCCGACCAGAGCGCGCTGGTAGAACTCCCAGAGATTATGTGAGGTCTCGAATTCGAGATCCTGTTTCTGGAAAGGCAATTTGATCAGCTTGTGATTAAGCTCAACGGCCTCATGCAGCAACTCGCGGGGCAGGTCCGCGAACTTGGATTTCATGAAGTCCACAAGCAGTTGCTCCGCCTCCGCATAAAAGCCATGCAGCGTTTCTTCCTTGCAAAGCTTGATCAGCACATATTCGTCAGCTGGCCAGAAGATGTCCAGCCATTCTGCGGAATGACAGTACTCCGCGCCGCCGTTCTGGATGTCGCGGGCCTTGTCGATGAAGAAATTCCTGATTTGCGTCACCACCGGGAATCGTTCCTCATCGGCATTCAGGAATGCCTCAAAAAGATCGCGATAGCTGATCGAGCTGGTCTCGTGAACAAGGATCAATGGTATCTGCAGTACCTTGTCGAAATGCAGGAACGCAGTCATCCAGCACAGGGTCCGGGTCTTTACCCAGTCTTCGCGCGGCATGGCAGCAGTAGCCACGACCAATTGCTGCATCTCGAGGATTTCTTCACGCGTCTCCGACAACGAGCCGTGGATGTTGATGATCTCCGTCTCGATGATTTCCATGCCGTATTTTTTTTGATACTCGGGGTCGCCCATTTCCGCATTGGGCAGTATCGACAGGTTATTGAACTGAATGCGGTTGTGCTGTCCGTTTTCAATGACGCTGGATATGCCTTCGGCGAAGGAGTCATAGGTTTCGCCCGGCAGTCCCAGGATAAGATCGGAGTAAGTCTCAACGCGGTCTCGTGTAAACCGACGCTGTAATTCCTGGTATGACTTGGTGGAAATGTTGTCTCGCTTGATCGCTTTCAGCGTTTCGGGGTCAACCGACTGCAGCGACAGGGCCACGCCCTTGTTCAAACCGGCATCAGACAACAGCTTCTGCACCTTGTAGGCGCGCTCCGTGCCGTTCTTGGTGTTTTGCACCGAAAGCGCGCGCGGGTAACCGAGGCGCTGCTTGGTGTCGACCACATATTGGGTGATGTCGAAATCGCGAGCGAGCATGCCGTAGTTGGCGTCGCAAGTGAAAATGAATTCGATTTTCTTTTCGGCGAACCAGTCGACTTCGCGCAGAAGACGCTCGATGTCGAACTGGCTGACCTTGGCGGCGGTCGCCGAACCCCAGTCGCAGAAAGTGCACTGGAACGGACAGCCCCGGTTGGTTTCCCAGAGAATCAGCCACCGCTCATCGGGATTGGCCTGCATCAGCGGTTCGAATATGCCCGACAGGTAGGGCGACGGAACCATGGTGATGTCGCGCATGCGTTCGGCGCGGGGATTGTTGATGAACGTGCCGGCCGAAAGATAACTGACGGACTGGACGTTTTCCCAGGTGGCGGAGGGGAAATTTTCAAGTATGGACAGAAATACCTGCTCTCCTTCACCGTGACAGGCAATATCGATGAAGGGATTTTGCCGGAGGAATTCCTCTGCCCGATCCGGAACCTGCGGACCGCCGAAAACAATCAGTGTTTCCGGGCGCTGAGCCTTGATGCGTTTGGCGATTTCAAGGGAGATGCGGATATTCCACACGTAAACGGAGAATCCGATGACATCGGCCCCAAGCAGGCGCTCGACCGCCGTCTCTACCGGGACACGCGAATAGACCGGCAACTGAAAGGAATAACGCTCCAGATGCCGGGCGTGTTTTTGGGTATAGGACTGCAACAGACCAGCCGCGTAGGGCAGGTAATTCTGTCCCGAAAAACTGTTGTTGATCTGCACCAACCCGACCGTAAGGGGAAGAGTGTTGTCCACTTCGGTCCTGGTACTGCCGGAGGGTTTCAGGCGTTCAAGCCCCTGCTCGGCTAGTTTCTTGTTCAGGTTTTGTATATTGCTCATTAAAAGCTATCCAGAGGGTCCGCCAAGCCCAATTATGCCCGCCTGCACCCCGAAAGGTAAAGCATATCAGTCAAGTATTTTCAACTTATTTACATACTATCAATGAGTTACGATTCGCGCCTACTTAGTCGATTCAGTATTGGTCGTGCTGAGAGTAGTAAATGATCTGGCTGCCCAGCGTGTCGAATCGGCAGGGAACGTGGAGCAGCTTGCCGAGCGCTGTTTTAACGGCTTTTTGCTGTTCGGGCCGCACGAACATCAGCATGAAGCCGCCGCTGCCAGCACCGAGCAGCTTGCCGCCGAGTGCGCCCGCTTTCATGCCGGTTTCGTAGATCTGGTCGATCTCGGGAGTGGAAATCCGCGAAGACATACCCCGCTTGACCATCCACTGGTCGTTAAGCAATTTGCCGAACTCGGCCAGGCGATCCTCCTTCGAGAGCAGCAGCGCCTCAGCTTCCTCAACCAGTTGCATCATCTCCCGCAGGTTGGCTTTTTTATTGGGGATTTGCGCAATCTGGTCAGCAGCCACTTCTGATGCGATTCGCGAATAGCCTGTGAAGAACAGCATCATGTGCTGCTGCAGGCTGTCAAAGCGCTCCGGGGACATGATCAACGGCCGTACGCTGATTTCGTGCGGCCCGCCGAACTCGATCTTGTTAAGTCCGCCAAAGGCAGCAGCAACCTGGTCCTGGGAGCCGACGTTCTCGCCGATGAGATCCTGCTCCACCTTTATTGCGGAAATTGCCAGTTGCCGTTTGGTCGCCATCTCATGTTTCAGGGCATATAGCGCGTGCAACAGACCCACCGTGAAGGTCGAACTGGAGCCGAGACCGGAGCGCGCGGGCAGGTCGGCATGGTGCACAAGGTCAATACCCTGTTCGAACTCCAGGTATTTGAGACATTCGCGCACCGAAGGATGCTGGATGTCATCGACGGTCTGGGCCTCTTCGCGCTTGTAATAACGAATCAGGTGTTTGAAATCATGGAACGGAGGCAGATAGCGACAGGTGATGTAGCAATACTTGTTAATTGCGGTGCTGAGCACCGCGCCGCCATGTTCGCGATACCAGGCTGGATAGTCAGTGCCACCGCCGAAAAAGGAGATGCGGAAAGGTGTCCTGCTGATGATCACGGGATTTTATTCCGTTCGGGGTTGCGTAGGGTTGTGTGCTTCAGTCGACGAAATGACCGACCTCATCGCGTTGCGAGATCAGCGGGTTCTTGATCGGCCACCAGATCTTCAGCTGCGGGTCGTTCCAGATGTAGGTGAACTGGCCCTTGGGGTTGTAGTAAGTGTTCTGCTTGTAATGGAATATCGCCGTTTCGCTCAGCACTACATGGCCGTTGCCGTGTTTCGGCGGGATCAGCACCTGGTGGCGGTTGACGTCGGACAATACAAAGGACTGCCACTTGCCGAAGTTGGGGGATTCCTTGTCGCAATTGACGACGACCAGGTAAAACTTGCCGTGCATGCAGGAGACGAGCTTCCAGGTTTCCGCGTCGCCATGGATGCCGCGCAATACGTGCTGAGAGGAGACCGATATGTCGTCTTGGACAAACTTCACATTGATGCCGTTATCACGGCAGAACTGCTCATTGTAGGTTTCGACATATTGTCCGCGGAAATCTTCGAAAACCTCTGGTTTGAGCAGCAGGACGCCGTCGAGTTTGGTTTTGCTGATTTGCATGAATGGCCTGTCGTAAGTGATTGCGCCGGGCGCAAGGATAACGCGTCGTTACAGGGGTCGCCAGACCACGAAGGAATACCCCTCGTGGTAGAGACTGCCGAAAAACATGCGCCGTGTTTCCAGAATCTCGATTTTTCCGGCTGCAGCGAGTTCGCGCAGGCGCGGCAGCAGCCCGGAGAGGTAGCCGCGCTTGCGGTGATAACGCGCGGCCAGGTAGTCGACGAGGTTGTTCTCGTCATACAGATCAAGCAACGGCTCCATGTGCAGGCAGATGAGCGGCCGCTTGGCCAGCAGGAAGTCGATGAATGCACCATTGCGCGGCCCGGTTTGTTCCAGCGCCACCATGGTCATAACGGCACTGTCTGCCGTGATTGGCAGTGTCGCATCGGGCGCGAAGAAATCAAAGCGGGTGCCGGTGATGTGCAGATCATGGTGTTTGCCGATCAGGTTCACCATTTCGCATGCCGAAGGCGACCAGTCGAGGCCATGCAGTTGCAGGTGGGGCATCAGCTTGCCCAGTGCGACGAGGTTGAAACCGGTGCCGCAGCCGAACTCATGCAGCGACTTCGCCTGGGCGAAATATTTCAGTCCGTAGTAAGCACGGCACACCTGGAAAAACGCCAGCTCGAACGCCGGATTGCGCGGCATCACGTACTGCTGGTTGAGGCGGATCGGCTGGCCCGGCTTGATGAACTTCGGCACCAGTTTCTCCAGCTCGAACTCCGAGGTGACGAAATTCTGCAGGTTTTCCGACCAGCAGCGTTCCCACAATTCGGAGCGCTGCGCACCGACCTGGGTGGGTTGGTCGGAGTCAACGTGTTTCATGACGCCGAGAATGATCTCATCGCGCTTGGCGGGCGCCGGCTGTTCGTAGTTGAAGTCAGCGCTCTTGATCAGATCCAGACATTCGGCGGGCAAGGCGGTCGGCGCAATCCCGAACAGCCGGGCAAAATCCTCAGCGGAATAGTTCATGGGTCAGAAGGGTCCCTTGAACTTGTTCTCGTAGCTGTAGAAATCCTCGCCGGAGAGGTCAATGGGCTTCAATCCCAGTTTTGACTCGACGGAACGGATAATGTCGATGGCATTGGGATAGAACTCGTCCTCGAGAGGGCGCGTACACGGACAGGGCACGGGCGCGTAGCCAATGCGGGCGACGGGAGATTTCAGCTGTTTGTAGCACGCTTCGTAGACGGCGGCGGCGACCTCGGCGCTGAAGCCGCAGTGCACCCAGTCGTTGTCGGCAACAACACAGTGACCGGTCTTTTTCACCGAATCAATGATTGTCTTGCTGTCGAACGGTGCGATCGAGCGCACGTCCACCACTTCGACATCCACGCCGTGCTTCTCGAGGATCTGTGCGGCCCGGATGGCCTCGACGTTCATCCACGAGGTGCCGACAACCGTAATGTCTTTGCCCGGGCGCAATACACGCGCCCCTTCAAGTGAAATGGAAGTGCAATCTTCCGGCACTTCGCCCACCGCATCGTACAGCCAGCGGTGCTCGATGAATACCACCGGATTATCGTCGCGAATCGCCGCAATCAGCATGCCCTTGGCGTCGCGCGGTGTCGAAGGCATGACCACCTTTAGGCCCGGCACGTGAGCAAACCAGGAATGCAGCGCCTTGCTATGCTGGTACGACTGACCCCAGCCGCGACCGATGATGGCGCGAATCACCATCGGCACCTTCATTGTGCCGCCCGAGCCGTAATGGTGGGTGGCGATCATGTTCACCAACTGGTTCATGCCGAGCAGCAGGAAATCCACCCGCATGTGCACGTGGATGGGGCGCATGCCATTAATGGCCGCACCCAGGCCGAAACCGGTCATCGCATCTTCGGCCAGCGGGGTGCTGAAGCAGCGGTCCGGGCCGAATTCCTCGACCAGGCCTTTGGAGCTGTTGAAAATGCGTTTGTGGTCGGCAACGTCGATGCCGTAGGTAAAGACGCCGGAATCGCGGCGCATTTCCTCGGCGGTGGCTTCCTGGATAGCGTCGCGGTAGGTAATCATGCGGGTCATGCCAGTACATCCTCGTAAAGTTCGTTCGGGGCGCTGAAGGGCGCGGCATCGGCTTTTTTGATGCTCTGCTCGATGCGGGACTCGATTTCGGTTTCGATGGCGCGGATCTCGTCCTCCTTGCACCAGCGCAGCAGTTTTGCCCGTTGCAGATCAACCGGATCCTTCGCCCGCCACTTTTCGTACTCTATGCGGTCGCGGTAGCCCTGGTTGAAATCCTCGTTAACGCCGACGTGTTCGAGATAACGGAAATATTTAAGATGCATGAACGCCGGGCGTCCGCTGTCGCGGATGGTCTTGAGCGCGTCCTGCGTCAGCTTGTGGATGACCTCGGCGTCGGTTGAATCAGAAGTGAATACCGTGCAGTCGAAGCGCTCGACGACTTCGCTGATCGAGCGGTAGCCGTGGCGGTCCTTGCCCGGGATGTGCACGGCGATATCGTTGTCTTCGCACACGAACAGCACCGGCAGTTTCATGACGCAGGCCGAATTCAGGGTTTCCCAGAACACGCCCTCGTCGATGGCGCCGTCACCGAAAAACACCGCGACCATCTTGCCGTTTTTCTGCATTTTGTTGGCATAGGCTGCACCGGCCGCTACGGGAATCGTGGTGCCGACAATGGCCGAGGTACAGATCAGCCCGGACTTGGGCGATGTCAGGTGCATGGAGCCGGCCTTGCCTTTGGCCATGCCGGTGGCCTTGCCGTACATTTCGGCAAAAAACTGGTCGGTTTCGCCGGACTTGGCGAGATAGATACCGTGGGAGCGGTAGGTGCCCATGACCTGATCGGTGTTGGCAAGGGCGTGGCAGACGCCCACGCAAATAGCCTCGCCGCCGGTGGACATGTGCATCGGGGTTTTCATCTTGTCACTGAAATAGTCCCGGCGTACGGCGTCTTCAGCTTTCCGTATCAGGTAGAGCTTGCGGTACAGCTCGATGTTGAGATCTTTCATGGTTTGATGTTTATCCAGTGAGGTGATCGTTCTTGAATGCAGATGATTAAATATATTTAAACCAATTATTTGCGGGCCAGCAGGTACATGCTGATGATGGCGATAATACCTGCTACGTAGATGCCACCGCTGGTCATGAGCCGGATGGCTTCCCCGACTGGAACCAGCTCGACACTTTCAATTTCATCGTCATGGGGGCGGCGCTGTTCGAATTCCTGCCGGCTAAGATCGACCCGAAACACATAAACCAGCTTGGGCATGCGATTTGGTGAAGTTGCCAGAGGCGGCATCGGAATGATGCGGGTCAGGTCACTGACTCTGATTCCCGCTTCCTCCTCAAGTTCCCGCGCAGCGCTGAACTCGGGTGCTTCGCCATCTTCCGCACCACCAGCAGGAAGTTCGAGGGTGATGTCATTCAGCACCGGGCGTTTTACACGCACCATGACGAAGGCTTCGCCATCGACTACCGGCAGCACGATCACCTGTGGCATGCGGTATTCCGCAGTGTAATAAGCGCCGCGCCGGCGTACTGTGAACCAGGGGTTATCGTGCAAAGTTTCTACGGGAGACAGTTCCGGGCAGACGGCTTCAGTCAGCCTGCGATCCCAGGGGCCTGCTGGAGGGTAGGACGCATTGTTGTAGCGCGAAGTCATTCAGCGGGTCAGAAATTTTTCGCCGTTATTGATACGGTTGCGCCAGTAATCCAGCAGGTCACGCATCGTCTGCTCAAACGGAATCAGCGGTTTCCACCCGGTGTGTTGGTGGAACTTCGAGGTGTCGGGCACCTGCAGGTCGGCATCGATCGGACGCAGGCGTTCCGGATCGGTCTCGATACGGATGTCATTCCGGGTCGATAGCGACAGCAGATGCTTGAGCATTTCACTGATGGTGCAGGACCAGTTGCCGCCAATGTTGTAGTACTGCCCCGGCACCGGATTGACGGTGACCAGCATGTAGTAGGCGCGCACGGCATCGCGCACGTCGGACCAGGTGCGCAGCGAATCAAGATTGCCGACCTTGATGACCGCGGGGATTTGCCCCGCTTCGATCATCGCGATCTGTTTGGCGAATGTGGATTCAGCGAATACATCACCGCGCCGCGGCCCGGTATGCGTAAACATGCGCGTGGTCATCACCTTCTGGCCGTAGGCTTCGGCATGGTAACGACCAATGAGGTCTGTGCCCACTTTCGAAATGGCGTATGGCGAGGCCGGGTGAAAAGTGCATTCCTCGTTAATCGGCACTTTTTCCTTGGGCACGCGCCCGTAAACTTCTGAGGAGGCGCAGACATGGATCACCGGATCAATGCCCGGACAGCGCCGCAGCGCCTCGAGCAATCGCTCGGTGCCCTGAATGTTGGTGTCCAGTGTGTCGAGCGGCGCGGTGAAGCTGGTCTGGGGGTAACTCTGCGCCGCCAGGTGAAATACGAAATCGGGCTTGGCGGCATCGACCACGTTCTGCAGCGAAATGTAATCCCGCAGGTCGCCGTAAACAAAGGACAGGCGGTCTTTCTGGTTGACCCGTGGCAGCAGGTGGCTGACGTTGTCCAACGGACTGCGCCAACGGCACATGCCGACGATATCCCAGTCCGTTTCAGCAAGCAGAAAATCGGCGAGGTGGGAGCCGACCATGCCGCTGATGCCGGTAATGAGGGCGCGGAGTTTAGCCATGGACTGGAGGTTTGGTCGACATAAATGCAGCGACCATTTGTGAGTAGATGGGATGTGTTTGCATCACGGGGTGTAAGTGTTGTCGGAAGGCGACGCATCGACCCCACGTCACTTTTTATAAATCCATGATTATTCTACGGTATTACGCCCTTTTTTCCAATTGCGGCGCTTCCAATGTCGGAGGCTCGTCGATTATCATTGGCAAGCTGGATATAAGTCAGCAATAAGCAGTCCATCCCGCCGAACCGGTCAATAATAAATACACCCTTCAAATTCATGACTGATAGCTCTCAGCCCCTCGTTTCCATTATTTCCTTCTGCAAAGACCGCGTCAAAACCATCCGGCGTAGCGTGGACAGCGTAGTCAGTCAGTCCTATCGGCATCTGGAATTTGTTGTGCAGGATGGCGCGTCAACTGACGGCACACTTGAAGCTCTCCGCAGCTATGACGATTCTCGTATCAAGATCGTTTCCGAGCCGGATTCTGGCCCGGCGGAAGCTTTCTGGAAGGTAATAAATCGTTGCGAGGGCGACATCATCGGCACCTGCCTTTCCGACGAGGAGCTGCTGCCCGATGCTATCGAGAAGGCTGTGGAATTCTTTCGTGACAACCCGGATGTGGGGGCCATGACCTGCGACGGGTGGGTTACGGACATGGACGGCAAGATCATTAACGAATTCAATGCCGGCGAATTCAATTTTATCGACTACCTGTTTGGCAAGTATTGCCCGTTCTGGCCTGGAACTTTTTTCCGGCGGCAGGCGCTGATCGATGTTGGACTGAAATCGCATGACTGGACCATCGAGTGCCTCGAATTCGAAACATGGTGCCGGCTGGCCACTCAACATGTGATCAAGCATGTTCCTGTGCGCATGTCCAAATACTCGGTTCACGCAACGCAGCTCAGCAATACCGAGCGCGCATTCCACGAGCACTTCGACAATCGCGCCAAGGTCATTCGCAAGATGTTCTCTGAGGGGCAGTTTTTCGGCGAAGACGACGTTAAGCTGAATGGCTGCCTCTACAACCAGCTCTATCTCTTATATAACCACGTTCGTGCTTATCGCTTTCAAGAACAGGAAGAACTAATTTATAGCCATATCAAGGAATTGCAACAAAGTATACCTCTCTGGAAATACGTCCAATACAAGGAGTATTTCAATTTCCTCGACAAGCCGCAGCCTAATTTGTTGGGCGTTCCCACGGGTGCTTTTGTCGATGAGTCCGCAATCTTTCGGCGCATTTCGAGCTTTTGGGTGCGAGGCTCGCTATCATTACCTTCCTCGTTACGCAGCCTACTGCCTCTGAAGTTAAAGCAGGCTCTGCGACATTTTTTCACGTCCACCTTATACGTCCTCATCACGGGGAAAACGTTGTTGCGGTGGGGTAAGCGAAACTGGGTTGATTTGATACGTAACGCTCCCAAGGATTTTGCGCTGGCAATTGAGCCGGTGCATTCCCCTCGGCTTTACCACGATATTGCCCTGATCTATTACCAACGTGGCCAGATCGACGAGGCAGTAGAGAACTGGAAACATGCGGAGACATTGCAAGATCCTGAGATTGACGGCTTGGCGTGTCAGGCCCTCCTGATGTCAGCCAATGCAACCTATCCAGCATTACTGGAAATTCAGCAACGCTGGGCCTCGCGTCATGCAATACCCGATGTGATTCTCGGGTCGCTTAGCCGCAGGACTCGAGGTTCCATCGATAAAATCCGTGTGGGTATCTATTCGGCGTTCATGGAAAGCTACGTCATCCGTGTCATAGTGCTCTCCGCACTGAAGCATTTCGACCGAGAACGATTTGAGCTTTACGGTTATGCGCCGTCGCCGGTACCCGCCGACGTGGAAAGCTTGTTTGAGCGTTTCGTGATAACCGGGTCTTTGTCGGACCGAGAGTTTGTCGAGACCGTACGATCCGACAGATTGGACATATTCATGGAGACTTCAGGTTTTTCGCCGCAAAACCGTTATTCCACGATGGCCTCGCGCTGTGCCCCAATCCAAGTGTCCTATCTGAATCATACCGGCACCAGTGCGGTGCCCAATGTCGATTATGTACTTGCGGACGCCATCTCAGTACCACCGGAGAGTGACCGCTGGTTTACGGAAAAAGTCTGGCGGCTGCCGGATTGTTTCTTGAATTACAACTATGATGGATTCAAGATGCCACCGGTTGCGCCGGTACCCAGCAAGAGGAGTGGTCATGTGGTATTCGGCTGTTTCGGCAGCGGAGGAAAGATCGGCCTGGAATTGATCCGCCTTTGGGCCCAATTGTTGCACGAGGTACCTGACGCCGTGCTGTTCCTACGCAACCGTCAGTTGGACAGCGAACTCAACCGCCAGTTCATGATCGACCGCTTCCGCCGCTTTGGCATCGCCGAGAACCGGCTGAAGCTGATGTCCGGTGCCGATCAGCAGACCATTCTCAAATGCTATGACGAGATCGATATCAGTCTCGACACCTGGCCATACTGCGGTGGCAACACCATTGCCGAGTCGTTTTGGCAGGGAGTCCCGGTAGTGACTCTGAAGGGCAACCGGTTCTCCGGGCGTTACGGGGCGGCGCTGGTGACTGTGGCGGGCACCCCAGAACTGGTAGCGGAGACGCCGGAGGAATACGTCCGCATTGCCGCTAAACTGAGCCGCAGCCCGGCCCGCCTCGAACACTACCGCAGTAATCTCCGCGACATGGCAGTCGATAGTGGTCTTTCAGACGCAGCAGGTTTCGCGCGCAAGCTTGAGCAGGCCTTTGCTGAGATGGTGGAGTTACTTGACCGCACGGAAGGCGCGGGAATTAGTCAGGTACAATCCCGCAAGGCGCTCGAAGGTGTGGTCTGAATCAGCCTGCAAGCATGCGCTTCAACCTGCGCAGTATTCTTCCGGCCAACCCGGGAGTAGCCGCTGTGGCATAGCACCCCGGTGTTGCAGCCGCAATTACACCCCGGTTCGGATCAAAATAGCGCGCGACGTAAGCTTTGTAACCCTGCGAATTAGCGGCAGGCGGGGTCAGTAGGTCGAGTAGCCGGTCACAGTCGACCTTGCTGGCCAACTGTTCGCGGTGCTCAATAATCAGTTCGGCCGCGCAATCGTTTAGGCAATACAGCTCGTAGAACGCAGCTGCTTTGAGCAGTCGACTGACACTGGCCGAAGCACGGGACTGCCGGTTTGCGGGTACGAGCAGGTCCCGGAAATACAGGGCATCACCGTCCATCATCTGCCCGTGCGTGGTGTAAGCAAAGAAGCGCTGGCCGTCGGTTGTGCGGTAATTAGCCAGCCCGGGGTAGGGCAGCGCGTGCCGGCTCTGGTAATGGAACTTCAGGTCGTAGAGGCGGAACCCAGACTGGCGCACATGTTGGTCCATCTGCCAGAAAATCGGGCAGCCGTTGATTTCCTCCTGGAACCGCACCTCGGTGAGGATGCCGACTAATGCGGGATGTTCCACGTATGGCTTCCCCCCCTGCAGCACATCCAGCTCAGCACCTTCTACATCCAGCTTGATGAAGTCAATGGATTCGACGCCAAATTCCTGCAGTGCCTCTGTAAGCGTGTGTACCGTGAGCGTAGTCTCGGCGACCGTGATGCCGTTATCACGGTTCAGTAGCCGCGAAAAATAGCTGGAGTTAGTCTTATAAAGGCCGGTGCTGGCGCTGAGTTTGGCTTCGTATAGAACGGCCTCCCCGGCATCGCGTCCCAAGGCGTAAGGCAGGTATTTGACGTACGGTTCTGAGGTCGCGTTGAGGCGCTTGCATTCCTCCGCGTCGGGCTCGAAGCAGTAGACATGCAGATAAGGCTTGAATACGTCCCATTCCGCGTTGTATCCCCAGCGTGCCCCCACATCTACTATTGTGATCGGATCTTCCTTGAAGATATCTGTATTTTCGATCAGATACCTTGTCATCCCTGGGTTGCAGTTGGTTGAAATCGTCGCCATGCGGAACTTCCGTTTAATTAGCTTGTAAGTAGGCCTATTTAATTAATAGGTGTGTCAATCGGGTTTGCACTATTCATTTTTAATAGGGAATTTCGAATTATAGAGAATCGTAAAGCGACCATCATGCAATAAAATTTTGCGTCAGCGTATAATTCTCAAACAATTATTCCTGTGCGCCCTGCAGTAAAAACAGATATTTATCACGCCCACATTTGAAACCTTCGCCCCCTATCAGCGTAATCGTTTTTGTTCGCAACGCGGCCACTACTATAGAGCAGACGCTTTCCAGCGTCGTGGAGCAGCAGGTCCAAAATTTGGAGTTGATCGTTCTTGATGCGGGTTCTACTGACGGCACTGTCGACATAATCAGGCGTTACGAAGAGCATATTGCATGGTGGCGTAGTGCGCCGGATGACGGACCTACTGCTGCGATCAACGAGGGTGTTGAGCGCGCGAGCGGAGATGTCATTTGCCTCCTTCCGGCAGATGATTGGCTGGAGAGGGGGGCGCTAAAGTCGGTCGTTGCAGAATTTACCGCAGATCCCGATCTCGATATTTTGTCGTGCGGCACCCGCTTTGTCCGTTTTAAAGCGAGCGGAGAAATGCAAGTCGATGCCTTATTCAATACAAAAGCGATTCTCGAGTTCTCTATGGCTAATATCGTTCGTCATCCAATAACTGCCGGCCGTTTTATCCGGCGGCGCATATACCGCCGATTTGGGGGGCACGACGTCAGCTTCCGTATTGCGAGTGATTTCGATTTCTTGGTAAGGGTTTGTGGTGAGGGGCCGCGTTCCAAGGTTTTGGAGCGCGTAACTTACACATATCGACGCCACGAAAATTCTACTACCCTTAGCGGCAATCCTGAAATGGTGTTTGTGATGATGAGCGATAACATCAGGGTCGCAGAAACCAGCCTTGCTGCGACGGCAATTTCAGCAAGTGATCGGAATGCGTTGACCGGAATGCATAGTCGTTGCAGCATCCGACTGGCTTGGATGCTGCTTCGGAAAAGGATGTTCGTGCAAGCATTCAAGGTATTGGGCAGGGCGTGGCGACTTAATCCAATCGGGCCCTTTCTGGTGCCATACTGGATTTTTCGTGGTTGGCACGAACGCCGGCAACTTGCGCGAGGTGTGTGAGAAAAGCATTCCTAGAAAATAACGCATGATTCCGAATCGAGGCGAACTTTTGATACCTAATAACTTTTTTGCTTCTGAATTTGATGAGCACGCCGCAGTGGTATGTGCGACACGAGAGGCTCTGGAGCCGCAGTTCCTGAAACTCCTGGCTGAGTGTGTGCGGGCGCTTAACAGCGGAGGGAAGCTGATGTTTTTCGGCAACGGTGGCAGCGCCTCCGATGCACAGCACCTGGCCACAGAACTCACTGTGCGCTACAAAGGCAACCGCCGTGCGCTGGCTGCGATTGCATTGACCACCGATACATCGGCGTTGACGGCGATCGGCAACGATTTCGGGTTTGACGAGCTGTTTTCGCGCCAGATCGAAGCCTTGGGCAAGCCGGGTGACGTGGCTATTGCGATCACCACATCAGGCAAAAGCCCGAACATTCTGAAAGCGCTGACTCAGGCGCGCCAGATGGGCTTGGTGGCGGCGGCGCTGGGTGGCAAAGGTGGCGGCGGGCTCAACGGGCTTGCGGATCCGCTACTGGTCGTGCCGTCGGACACCACGGCGCGCATCCAGGAAATGCACATCATGCTGGGGCAGATGCTGTGTGGGGCGATCGAGTTTGAGCTTGGTGTTGCCTAGTTGTTGAGGCCCCGGGCTTGCGCGATTTGCGTGCGGTAGGCTTCAAGAATCTTTTTCAACGCGCTGTCCATGGTTGTTTTGGGTTTCCAGGACAGCTCGCTGCAGGTGTTGGTGATCTTGGGCACACGGTTTTGCACGTCTTGATACCCCTTGCCGTAGTAGGCGCCCGCCGTGGTGTCCACCAGCCGCACTTTCTTTGCGTTCAGCTGGTATTCGGGATATTGAATCGCCAGCTTCACCATCCGCTCGGCAAGCTGACGTACTGAAAGATTGTTCTTCGGATTGCCGATGTTGTAGATCTTGCGTGTCGCGATCCCGCGCTTGTTATCGATGATCTTCATCAGTGCATCGATGCCGTCGTCAATGTAGGTGAATGATCGTTTCTGTTTCCCGCCGTCAACCAGCTGAATTTTTTCGCCGCGAACGATATGGCCCAGAAACTGGGTCAATACGCGGGAACTGCCTTCTTTCGTTGAATTCAAGTTGTCGAGGCCGGCGCCAATCCAGTTGAACGGCCGGAACAGGGTGAAATCCAGTTTCTGGTCTACGCCATAAGCCCAGATCACACGATCCATCAATTGTTTGGAGCAGGAATAAATCCAGCGTTGTTTATGGATCGGACCGAGAACCAGTTCCGTGGTTTCGGGATCGAACTGTTTGTCTTGCGACATTCCGTAGACTTCCGAGGTCGAAGGAAATACCAAGCGTTTGTCGTATTTGACGCAGGCACGAACGATTGGCAGGTTTGCCTCGAAATCAAGCTCAAAAACGCGCAGCGGATCAGTCACATAAGTTGACGGTGTAGCAATTGCTACAAGCGGCAGGATGGTGTCGCATTTGCGGATGTGGTATTCGATCCATTCCTTATTGATGGTGATGTCACCTTCAAAAAAGTGGAAGCGCGGTTTGTCCAGCAGATTGTCGATCCGGTCGGTTTGCATATCCATGCCGTAGACATGCCAGTCCGTAGTTTCGATAATGCGTTTGGAGAGATGGTGGCCGATAAAGCCGTTGACTCCCAGAATCAGGATTTTTTTCATTTTCGAATGGTGGGGGCCGGATATACAGGTGGGGGATATAGGTATAATTACTTGAATTGCAAAGCATTCTGCGATTCATAATTTTACAATGTTCTGGGTGCGGAAGGAATCCGCACCCGATTGAGGAATAAGTCATGACCCAAGGTAATTCAAAAATCAATATTCGTCCCGTGACAGATCAGGAGCGTCAGGCTTGGCCCAAGGATGTCATCGTTCCGCTGGAATCCCCGTTTGTTGATCCGCGCGGCGCCATTCAGCCGCTGGTAGATCTGCCGATGGAAAGCTGTGTGTTGATCGAGTCGAAGAAGGGCACGGTTCGCGCCAACCACTATCACAAGACCGACTGGCATTTCTGCTACGTGCTTTCCGGGAAGATCGATTATTACCATCGTCCGCACGGCTCCAGCGCTACGCCTGAGAAGGTGACGATCAGCAAGCTGCAGATGTTTTTCACGCCGCCACTGGTTGACCACGCGATGGTATTTACCGAGGATACGGTGTTCCTGACCTTTGGCCGCAATTCCCGGGCGCAGGAAGTCTACGAGGCTGACGTCGTGCGCATTCCGCCGATCGAGCCCCGTACGACAGCTTGAAGCAAGACTACTACCACCGCTCAACCTGCCGGCTTTGCGGTAGCGGGCGTTTGAGCCAGGTGTTGTCGTTGGCGCCCACGCCGCTGGCCAATGCCTTTGTGGCAAAAGATGCATTGGCGCAGCCTCAACCGGTCTATCCGCTGGATGTGTATTTTTGCGAGGACTGCACTCATGCGCAACTCCTCGACGTGGTTGATCCGTCGGTGCTTTACCAGCACTACGTTTACGTTTCCGGAACTTCCCCGGTATTTGTGCGTCATTTCCGTGAGTACGCAGCTTATGTCACCAGCCGGTTTCAAATAGCAGCTGGAGGCTTGGTGGTCGAGATCGGTTCCAACGATGGCACGCTGCTGCGCAGCTTCAAAGATCTGGGCATGCAGGTGCTGGGGGTTGACCCAGCGGAGGAAATCACCCGCGCGACGGTAAATTCCGGTATTGATGCCATCGTCGGTTTTTTTACTCCCGAGCTGGCTTGTGAACTTCGCGCTAGCCGGGGTCCGGCCGCAGTGATTGCGGCCAACAATGTCATCGCGCACATTGACGATCTGTCCGGGGTTATGGAAGGGATACGTGAACTGTTGGCCGAGGACGGGGTGTTTGTTTTTGAGGTTTCGTATCTTGTTGATGTTGTTGAAAAAAATTTATTCGATACGATTTACCACGAGCACCTCGATTACCACACCGTGCAGCCTTTGGTGGGGTTTTTCAAACGCCACGGGCTGGAGCTGATCGAGACCAAGCGTGTTGACAGCCACGGCGGTTCGCTGCGCGGCGTGGCGCAGCGTGCCGGTGGGCCACGTCCGGTCGATGTTTCGGTGGCCGAAGCCGTCAGCCGGGAACGGGTGCTGGGCCTCGACCGCACTGAAACGCTGCGCGCATTTGCCGGTCACATCGACGGCATCAAGCGCGAACTGACCGGTTTGCTGCTCGATCTGAAGCAGCAGGGTAAACGCATCGCCGGTTTTGGCGCACCGGCAAAAGCCACGACATTGATGTACCACTTCGGCATAGGGGCGGGGATCATCGATTTCATTGTTGACGACAGCCCGTTGAAACAGGGGCTTTACTCCCCGGGCATGCGCATTCCTGTGGTGCCGAGCAGCGAGTTGTACGCTCAAAAGCCGGATTACGCAGTTATCCTGGCCTGGAATTTTGCTCAACCCATCATCGACAAGCACGCGGCCTTCCGCGCGCAGGGCGGCCGCTTCATCGTGCCATTGCCCAGGGTCGAAGTCATCTGATCGGGTGACTGGCGTGATCAATCTGGGATTGATTGGCGCTGGACGATGGGGGCGGAATTACATAAAAACAATTGCCGCGCTGGACGGTGTCCGTTTGGCCCGGCTGGCGAGCCGCAATCCCGAAAGCGCAGCGTTGGTCGATGCTGATTGCAAGATCAGTGACGATTGGCGGGTGCTTCTTGATGAAGCAGAACTCGACGGCATCATCATTGCCACACCGCCGGCGTTGCATGCCGGTATGGCGTCCGCTGCGATCGCAGCCGGCCTGCCGGTTTTCGTGGAAAAACCGCTGACCATGAGTGTTGCAGAGGCCGGGCAATTGCTTGACCAGGCCCGCACGAAACGCAGTCTCGTCATGGTTGAGCACACCCACCTGTTTCATCCTGCCTTTGAAGCGCTGTGCCGGGAGCGCGCGGACTTGGGGGCCATTTGTGCCATTCGCAGCGAGGCGGGCAATCACGGGCCGTACCGCAGTGATGTGCCGGTATTGTGGGACTGGGGGCCGCACGATGTCGCCATGTGCATCGCGTTGACCGGTGCGGTTCCGCAGGTACGGGCTGCGGCTTGTGATGAGCGGCGCGAAGTCGGTGGCGGCATCGGTGAGTCGATACGACTCGAGTTGCAGTGGCACGACGGTATCCGTGCAGATATCGGGCTCAGCAACATTACCGAGCGACGGCGCTGTTTTACAGTGTTTTGCGAAGCCGGCGTGCTGGTGTACGACGATCTGGCGCGACACAAGCTGGTGATTCATCCCGCGCAGGGCGGTGTTGCGCTGCCGGAAGGCGCGGGCAGGCCGGTGCCGGTTGAAACGGAATTTCCGCTGACGCGTGCGGTTCGCAGCTTTGTGGCTGCGATCGAGGCGCGCGCCACCACGCATTCGAGCCTAGCGCTCGGCGTTGATGTGGTCGGCGTGCTGGCTGAGTGCGAACGGGTGATCGACCGATAGCGGTGTTATGCCGTCGGCAGTCCGCCAAGAAATTCCTGCAGTTGGTCTTCCCAAGAGGGCATTTTAATGCCGAAATCGCGGTGAATCTTGGTGTTGTCCAGCACTGAATATGGCGGTCGTGCTGCCGGCAACGGAAAATCCGCAGTTTTTGCTTCACGCAGATTTGCCCATCCGGCGCTTCTTCCACCCGCACGCGATATTTCGATGAGCCGACGGACCAGTTCGTGACGTGAGGCCGATCCTGACGCCGTCAGGTGGTATAGACCGGTGGAAGTATTTCCGGCGGCGACCTGCTGCAGGATTGTTGCGGTAGCCCGCGCGAGGGCTCTGGCCCAAGTAGGCGAACCAACCTGATCGGTAACAATGGCGAGTTCGCTGCGTTCCTGGGCCAGCTTGAGCATGGTCAATACAAAATTATTGCGACCGGCACTGTACACCCAGCTGGTGCGCAGCATCAGGTGTCGGCAACCACTGCCGGCAATCTCGTGTTCTCCCGCAAGCTTGGTGCTGCCATAGACGCTCAGCGGGTTTGTGCCGTCGGCTTCGGTATAGGGTGTGGTACGGGTACCGTCAAAAACATAATCGGTCGAGTAGTGGATGAGCAACGCACCGCAACGTTTGGCTTCGGAAGCGAGGATTTCCGGCGCCGTCGTGTTGATCTGCGCGGCCCGCGCCGGTTCGGCTTCCGCCTTGTCGACGGCGGTGTAAGCCGCAGCATTGACGATTATTGACGGATTGATATTGCGAACGGCTGTGCGGAGCGCGTCGGGATCGGCGAGATCCAGTTCGGCATGATTGGGAGCAACTACCCGGCCCAACGAAGCCAGCGCGCCCTGCAGTTCCCCGCCCAGCTGCCCCGATGTTCCGGTAAGCAGTATGGTACTCACGGAAACAATTCAGCGTCGCGCAAGGCACGACCCTGCTGATCCTTGGCCGACACGGTAGGTGCACAGCCCTGAAGTGGCCAGTCGATGGCGAGCAAGGGGTCGTTCCATGCCAGGCATCGCTCGTGTGCGGGCGCCCAGTAGTCGGTGGTTTTGTAGAGAAATTCGGCGGCATCGCTGGTGACCAGAAAGCCATGGGCGAATCCCGGTGGGATCCATGCCATGCGCTTGTTCTCTGCCGAGAGTATGGTTGCAGTCCACTTCCCGAAGGTGGATGAGCGGCGCCGCAAGTCGACGGCCACATCAAACACCGAACCGGAAATGACGCGGATCAGTTTTCCCTGTGGTTGTTGAATCTGGTAGTGCAGTCCACGGAGCACGTTATGCGCCGACCGGGAATGGTTATCCTGAACGAAACGGGTGTTGATGCCCGTCATTTCCGCAAAACCGCGCTCATTGTAACTTTCGAAGAAAAACCCGCGCTCGTCACCGAATATCTTCGGTTCGATCAGCAGAACATCGGGGATGCTTGCCGGCGTGACCTTCATCTTTGCTGCTCTTCCTTCAACATGTCCAGCAGATATCGGGCATAACGATTGTTGCCGATGGCTACTGCCAGCGCTTCAACTTGCTCCGCATTAACCCAGCCCATGCGATAGGCAATTTCTTCAGGACAGGCAACCTGCAAACCTTGCCGCTTCTCAATGGTTTCGATGAACATCGAGGCTTGCAGCAGAGATTCGTGTGTGCCGGTGTCAAGCCAGGCCATGCCGCGACCCATGACCACTACGTCGAGTTTTTTACGCTTCAGATATTCGCGATTGACATCAGTGATTTCCAGTTCGCCGCGAGGTGACGGTTTGAGATCCCGGGCAATCCTGACCACTTCGTTGTCGTAGAAATACAGACCGGTAACCGCGTAGCGCGATTTGGGAAGTTTGGGCTTCTCCTCGAGAGAAATGGCATTGCGCGCTTTGTCGAATTCGACGACGCCGTAACGCTCGGGGTCGTGCACAGGGTAGGCGAATACAGTCGCACCCGCATCACGTTTGGCGGCGGCCTGAAGATCGCTTGAAAAATCATGCCCGTAGAAAATGTTGTCGCCAAGGACCAGGGCGCAGCGGTCATCGCCGATGAAGTCAGCGCCTATGATGAATGCCTGGGCGATGCCCTGTGGAGCGGGCTGTACCGCATAAGTGATACTAAGGCCCCACCGCTTGCCGTCGCCCAGCAGTTGCTCGAAGCGCGGCGTGTCCTGTGGCGTTGAAATCAGCAGGATGTCGCGGATACCCGCGAGCATCAACGTGCTCAGTGGGTAATAAACCATCGGTTTGTCATATACCGGCAGTAGCTGCTTGGAGATGACTTGTGTGGCAGGATACAGTCTGGTGCCAGAGCCGCCGGCGAGGATGATGCCTTTTCTCATTCTGTCTTCTCTTTTCTTACTTTGTTCCTGAAAGAAATTGTATTTAGCTCATTGGTAATGTCTGCACGAACGCTTCGATCCGATCACACCAGACAGGCATACTAATACCGAACGTCTGGACGATTTTGCGGTTACTCGTCACCGTATACAAAGGGCGAACCGCCGGCAGCGGGTATTCCGCGGAGGTCGTGGGATGTAACGTCGCCCATCCGCGAGATTTGCCAGTGGCCGCATTCGCGTGGGCTAAAAGTCTTTCCGCCCATGCCATGCGGGAACATTGCGACTCTGCAGAAAGATGATAGATACCTTGGTTTTCCCGCAGCTTCGAAGGATTTTGGAGAAGCCGGAGGGTGGCATCGGCGTAATCAAGCGCCCATGTTGGCGTGCCAATTTGGTCGGTTACGATGTGAAGTTCGGATTGTTCCCGGGCTGCCTTCAGTATTGTCAGCGCAAAATTCCGCCGCCGCTTACTGTAAACCCAGTTGGCACGCAAGATGATATAAGGAGCGCCGCTTGCTACTACGGCATTTTCGCCTTGAAGCTTGCTGCGACCATAAGTGTTAAGTGGATTAGGCATGTCATTCTCGGTGTATGGCGTACGCTTTGTGCCATCGAAGACATAAGTCGAAGAGAAATGCAGTAACAATGCCCCATTGTGCTTGGCAGCTTCAGCAATTACGCCGGGTGCAGTCGCGTTGATTTTCATGGCGAGATCGGCTTGGGATTCTGCATCGTCCACGATAGTAAAGCCACGCGCGTTGACGATAATGTCCGGCTTGCAGCCGTTAATTATTCGGCAGATTGAATCGGGATTCGTCAAATCCAGCAAGTTCCGGTCGGGCGCGATCAGCTTGCCCAGTGGCTCTAGTGCGCGGTTGAGTTCAAATCCGACCTGTCCGGATTTACCCATGAGTAGTATGGTGCTCACGAATCGTGCCCGGCTATCGCAGTGTCGTGTAATTCAAATCCATCCAGCGGCGGTATTCGCCGCTGATCACCCGGCGCACCCATGCGCCGTTGTTCAGATACCAATCGACGGTTTTGTTCATCCCGGTTTCGAATTGTTCCTGCGGCTGCCAGCCCAGTTCCGTTTTCATTTTGGTGGCATCGATGGCGTAGCGCCGATCGTGGCCGGGACGATCCTTGACGAAGGTGATCAGTTTTGCATGCGGTGCACCGGCCGGGTGCAGCGTGTCGAGTATGCAGCAGATGGCATGGACGACCTCGAGGTTGGTTTTTTCGCTGTTGCCGCCAATGTTGTAGGTTTCGCCGGGCCGGCCTTTGTGCAGCGCAGCCCGAATTCCCGTGCAGTGATCGCCGACATAAAGCCAGTCGCGAACGTTTTTGCCGTCGCCATAAATCGGTAGTGGCTTGCCGTTGAGCGCATTGAGGATGACCAGCGGGATCAGTTTTTCCGGAAACTGACGCGGGCCGTAGTTATTGGAGCAGTTGGTGGTAACCACCGGTAATCCGTAAGTGTGGTGATAGGCGCGCACCAAATGATCCGATGCCGCTTTTGATGCTGCGTAGGGGCTATTGGGTGCGTAGGGCGTGGTTTCACTGAACGCGGGATCTGTGGGTTCCAGCGAACCGTACACTTCGTCGGTAGAAACATGTAGGAAACGAAAACCGCTTTTTGCCGGTTCCGCCAGAGTTGCCCAATACGTTCGCACTTCCTCCAACAGGTTGAACGTGCCGACGACATTTGTTTGCACGAATTCCCCTGGACCATGGATCGACCTGTCCACGTGACTTTCCGCGGCGAAATGGACAATGGCTTCGGGCTGGTGCTGCACTAGCAGTTTCGCAACGAGTGTGCGGTCGCTGATGTCCCCTTTGACAAATATGTGCCGGGCATCATGGGTCAGGCTGGCCAGATTGCCTGGGTTGCCGGCATAGGTCAGTTTGTCGAGATTGACGACGGGGGTGCCTTCTGCAGCAATCCAGTCGAGCACGAAGTTGGCTCCGATGAAACCTGCGCCCCCGGTAACGAGTATCAAGTTGCGGTCCTCATCAAGTGCATCACAAAATGGCGGGCCGGGTCGGGGCGCATGTTCAGCTAGCGCCCGATGCCGAAATATTCGAAGCCCTGATCGCGTAACGCTGCAGGATCGTATTGGTTGCGGCCGTCAAAAACCACCGGGTGCTTCATCAGACCCCGGATGTATTCCAGATCGAGGTTGCGGAATTGCCGCCATTCGGTGACCAGGAGCAACGCTGTTGCGCCGCGCAACGCTTCGTGTTGTTCTTCGACGAACTGTAATTTGCCTTGGGCGAGCCATTCCGCCGGTACCGCAGCCTGAAAATTCGCGGCAGCGACAGGGTCGTAGGCCCGGACCGAGGCTCCTGCTTCAATCAACAGAGTGACCAGTACCTGGGACGAGGCTTCGCGGACGTCATCGGTGTCTGGTTTGAAGGCCAGGCCCCAAATGCCGAAGACGAGGCCTTTCAGATCGGCACCGAAGCGCTCTGTTACTTTCTCGAAAAGCAGCCGCTTCTGGAGGTTATTGCGATGGTGGACCATTTCCAGAATCGACATCGGCGTATTGTGCTCACGGCCGGTGTGAATAAGCGACTGGACATCTTTGGGAAAGCAGGAGCCGCCGTATCCGCATCCCGGGTAGATGAAAGGATAGCCGATGCGTGAATCCGACCCGATGCCTTTGCGCACGAGTTCAATATCGGCACCGGTCTTCTCGCACAAGGCCGCAATTTCGTTGATGAAGGAGATTCGCGTCGCCAGCATGGCGTTTGCTGCGTACTTGGTCATTTCTGCATCACGCACGCCCATGACTAGAAGCAGTTCGCGATTGCGTATGAACGGGGCGTACAGGCGCCGCATCGCACCAGTTGAACGGTCATTCGGGCTGCCGATCACGATACGGTCCGGGCGCATGAAATCGTTGACCGCTGCGCCTTCTTTCAGGAATTCGGGGTTGCTGATTGCATCGAATTCAATGTCAAGTTTGCGGGCGGTCAGCGACTCACGGATCAATGCTGCAATGCCGTCAACTGTCCCGACCGGCACGGTGGATTTTGCGGCAACAATAACGTATTGATGAATGCTGTTGCCGATGGCGCGGGCTGCGGCCCAGACCTGGCTGAGGTCCACAGAGCCATCTGAGTTCTGTGGCGTCCCGACAGCAATGAATATGACCTCAGCTCCCTCCAGCCCCTCTTCGAGGGAGGTGGTAAATGTGAGCCGTCCGCCGGATTGATTCCGCTCGACCAAGTCATCCAGTCCGGGCTCGAATATTGGGATCCGGTTTTGCTTAAGTTCAGCAACTTTTTGGCTGTTGGTATCGACACAGCACACATGATTACCCATTTCGGAAAAACAGGCGCCAGTCACCAACCCGACATACCCGCTGCCAATTACGCAAATTTTCAAACCAGTTTCTCCGTGGCGGTGCGAATGTCATGTATCCGCTGTTTTATGCGGCGAGGGGCCATATGTCGATTAAGTCGTCGCTGCAAAAATTGCGCGGTTCAGCGCGGGGTGTACAGTGGGTCATTCGGGATGATGAGCGAGCACGGTATGGCCAAATTGCAGGCGAAACGAAAAGTGAGCATAAAATTTTAGCATGGACCAAGCCAAGCAATCCGGGTTTGTCCTTATCCGCCACCGCTGTCAGACAAAGTCTCTGACAGACGATATCTAATTCGCGTTGCCGAGGCGTATGCTCTGCAGTCCGAAGTAAGAGGCCATGCACGCGTTGCGGAAGTCGGCGGGATTGGTGGACAACTCCGTGGCGAAAAGTGTGCGCGGCGGCCGGGAAAGGCTGCTGACCACGGCATTGCGGTCGGCGCTGTTGCGAGCAAGTTCGAGGGTTGCGAACCGTGCCTGCATTTCTTTCCAGTAGCGGTAACCGCGATAACTGTCTTTGTAAACTTCGAATACATTGGGCGAGCCCGCCAGACTGACCGCCAGCACCGCGACCAGCAGGGGCCGGGTCAGCGGCCCGGACGGCGCCGGCTTATTGCCCAGAAGATAGTGGCCGATGATCAGCGCGCTGGGGAACCATCCCAGCAGGAACAGCAGGTAGACCACGCTTTCAGCGCGCTCAGGCAGCGGATAGCGATTGACGACGAAACCGAGCAGATTGAGCACCAGCAGACCGCCAAACCAAGCTAACGGGACCAGGAACCAACGGCGGTCAAATTGGCTGTTGCGGAAAAGGAAACTTTGTACCGAGGAATGGGTTGAAACAAAAATCAGGGCCGCGGTTGCCCACAAACCGGCATTCGTGAGCCAGTAAGCCATGCGCAGGACCACCCAAGGAAGATACAGCGCCGCGGCTCCCCAAAGCGAGGGCCGCAGCATACCGGTTGAATCCAGTACATCCATGCGTGCAAAGTTACCGGGCGCGAAGGCAGCGGCTACCGCACCGGCTAGCGCAATTGCGGTCAGCGTGGCCCAGAGGCCTGCCGCGGGCCTGCCCAGTCGAATGGAAGCGAGTGTGCCGATGCCGAGAATCAGCAGCGCTAATAGCATTGAGGTTTCATTGGCCCCCGCGGCGACCAGGGCGCAACATGCGGCGACAAGCCCTGAAAATAGCGCAGTCGTTTGACGGACCAACGCCCGTTCTGCGCGAATCAGCAGTGCGATCATCAGGATCAGCGCGATGTTGCCGAGCTGATAGGTGAACGTTCCCGACAGCCAGTAATAGGTTTGAGCTGGATCGGGCACGCCCGAGAAAAAAACAATCGACGCGATACCGGCCACCAGACATTGTTGCGGCAACGTTGCCCGTTCACCCAGGATTTCGCGCGTCAGCAGCAGAAATGCCGAAAAGGTCAGCAGATGTGCAAGAGCACCCACTAAACCGTAAAGTCTTTGCAAGTCGCCGAGTGCGATGAATGCCACGATCGCGGCATTGGACGCATAGCGTCCGCCCCAGTTCAAGTAAAGATCTGACTGGGTGCCCCAGAAGCCATGTGTGGCATAACGGTCGGCATTACAGAAATCGTCTGCAGAGGGCACCGCAAAGAAGCTGATGGCGACAAGAATGGCCAACAGAATGAAAACGGCTGCATATGCAGCGCCATACAGAACGTTACGCGGTTGGGTTTTGGTCAAGTCGATGCTAACCTGAGGCATCAGTTGCATACCTAAATTTTTAAATGCGAACATAACAGTAGCATATGAAATCGCCCGGATGATGCGCGTCCTTCTGATCAAAACCTCTTCGCTGGGCGATGTCGTCCACAACCTGCCGGTGGTCTGTGATCTGGCCGCCGCGTTGCCCGGGGTAACCATCGATTGGGTTGTCGAGGAGGGTTTTGCAGCCATCCCGCGTTTGCATCCGCAGGTGTCGCGGGTGTTGCCTGTTGCAGTTCGGCGTTGGCGACGCTCCCCGTGGAGCGCCGGCGTGCGCGCGGAAGCGCGGCGTTTTATTGGCGACCTGCGCAGCGAATCGTATGACGCGGTGATCGATACCCAGGGTCTGCTAAAAAGCGCATGCATTGCGCGCGCAGCGCACGGCATCCGCCACGGCCTCGACTGGTCAAGCTCGCGGGAACCGCTGGAGTGGTTGTATGACCACAGCTATCACGTGCCCTGGGGACAGCATGCGGTGGAACGCAATCGCAGTCTGGCGGCGCAGGCGCTGGGGTATGCCCTGTCTGCGCGGGCGCACTACGGCATTACCGCTGCGGCCCGGCAATTCTCCTGGCTGCCCGAGGGTCATCGGTATGCCGTTTTGCTGCATGCGACCAGCGCCGAGCGCAAGTTGTGGCCTGAGGTGCGCTGGGTTGAACTGGGCCGTTTGCTGGCCGTACGCAATATGGTTTGTGTGCTGCCTTGGGGTAGTCCGGCCGAACAGCAGCGCAGTCAGCGATTGGCGCAGCAGATTCCGCAGGCCGTTGTTCCTGAACGCCTGGAACTGGAGGTGCTGTCGGCGCTGCTGGCCCAGGCGTCTGTCGTCATCGGTACCGATACCGGGCTGACCCATCTGGCCGGCGCGCTGGGTGTGCCAACCATTGGCCTGTATTGCGCGACGGATCCTGCGGCCACCGGTTTGTATGCCTGCGCGCGGGCAAGCCATCTCGGCGGCATTGGCGAGTTGCCGGAGGTCGCTGCAGTAAAAGTCGCGATGGACGGGTTGCTGCAATGACCACCGCGCGACTGTTGTATTCGCTGCTGCTCTATCTGGCAGCGCCTCTGCTATTGCTGCGTTTGTTGTGGCGCGGCCGGCGGCAGCGCGGCTATCTGCGCCATATTCCTGAACGCTTCGGGTTTTATGCGGATGCCGGCCGTCATCGTTATCTGTGGCTGCATGCGGTTTCCGTCGGTGAAACGCGCGCGGTCGAGCCGCTGGTGCGCGCGCTGCAGGCGCATTATCAGGAACACCGCATCCTGTTGACGCATATGACGCCAACCGGGCGCGAAACGGGCATCAGTCTGTTTGGCGACAGTGTCACACGCTGTTATCTGCCTTATGACTACCCCGGCGCGACGCGGCGATTTTTGGAACATTTCCGTCCCGAGGCTGGCCTGCTGATCGAAACTGAAGTCTGGCCCAATCTGATCGCGGCCGGGGTCAGTCGTGGCATTCCACTGCACCTGATCAATGCCCGGCTTTCGGAACGCTCCTTGCGCGGTTACCGGAAAGTGGGCGCGCTCGCCTGCGATGCGTTACGCGGCTTCAGTCTGATCGCCGCGCAAACCGAAGCGGATGCGCTGCGGCTGCAGGCGCTTAAGGCGGCACGGGTGGTGGTGACCGGCAATCTGAAATTTGATGTCGATCCGCCGGCGCAACAGGTGGCGATCGGAGTGGACTTGAAACGGACGCTGGGCGGCAGGCCGGTGGTGCTGGCCGCGAGCACGCGGGAGGGCGAAGAAGAATTGCTGCTCGAGGGCGTGCGCCGTTCGGGATTGCACGGCGCGTTGCTGATCATTGTGCCGCGGCATCCCCAGCGTTTTGACGCCGTTGGGGCGCTGGTTGCCGAAAGCGGCCTGCGCATACAGCGGCGCAGCGAGAGCGGAGTGATGGATGCCGCAACCGAGGTGCTGCTGGGCGACACCATGGGCGAGATGTTCATCTATTACGCCGCCTGCGATGTGGTGCTGATGGGCGGCAGCTTCCTGTCGTATGGCGCGCACAGCCTGATCGAGCCGTGTACCTTGGGCAAGCCGGTAATCATCGGGCCGTCGATCTACAACTTTGCCGAGGCGACGCAAGCGGCTGTAGCAGTGGGCGCGGCCTTGCGCGTTGACGACATGACGCAGGGGTTCGCAGCAGCTTTGGAACTCGCTGACGATGCGGCGCGATGTCAGCGCATGGGTGAAGCGGGTCTGGCGTTTACGGCCGCGCACCGGGGCGCGGCAAGTCGCGTGCTGGAGTTGATCCAGCTTCGCGTAATCAGCGGCTGATTATTTTTCCAGCCAGCTGTTGATGCGTTGCAGGTCTTCTTCGTCGAGTTCGCCGGCAGACGCGATCAGGCGCAGAAATGATGCAATGTAGTTGTAGCGGGCCTGTGCGAGATCGCGGCGGGCGCTGAACAGCAGTTGTTGCGCATTGAGCACGTCGACTTGCGTACGCACGCCCACCTGCTGCCCGAGGATCGTCGAATCCAGCGAACTCTGGTTGGAGATCACCGCGGCTTCCAGCGCACGCACCTGCGCGATATTGCTGGTAACACCGAGGTAGCCCTGCCGCGCGGCGAGTTCTGCGCTGCGACGCGCGTTTTCGAGATCCTGTCGCGCCTTGTCTTCATTGGCGAGCGCTTCACGTACGCGTGAATTGACGATGCCGCCCTGGTACAGCGGAATGGCCAGTTGAAGGCCGATGGTTTTGGATGTGGTATCGGTTCCCGTGCCGCCCTGCACGCCGGAGCCCGAACCGGATTCCGTAATCGAAGCAAAGGCATCGACAGTCGGATAGTGCGCGCCGCGATTGCGCACCACATCCTGCGACTGGAAATTAAGGTTTTCCTGAGCGATACGCACGGCCAGGCTGGAATTTCGTGCACGTTCCACCCAGGGTTCCATGGCGTTGGGTGCGGGTGGTTCCGGCGAAAAATTTTTGGCGGTTCCGGCGAGCGCTGGTGCCCGGCGGCCGATCAATTGTTCCAGCGTGCGGTTTTTGACTTCGACATCGGCTTGGGCCGCGATTTCCTGTGCGGTGACCAGGTCATAACGCGCCTGCGCTTCGTGGGTGTCGGTGATGGTGGCGTTGCCAACCTCGAAATTGCGCTTGGCCTGTTCGAGTTGCTGGCCGATGGCGGTTTTCTGGGCCTGGGTGAAAGACAGATTGGCGCTGGCCAGCAGCACGTCAAAGTAGGCTTGCGAAACGCGCAGGATCAGGTCCTGCCCCACGGAGGCGAGCTGCACATCGGCGAGCGCGACCTGGGTCTTGCTCTGGTCGTAGGCAGCAAGATTCTGTTTGCGGTAGAGCGGTTGTGACACCGATACCGAAGCCGAATTGGAGTTGTACTGCGCCTGGCTGCCGGCGAGCGCGGGATTGCGGAAGCGCAGGTCGCGGTCGTTGTATTGAGTCGACGCGGAGATGGACGCTTGCGGCAGTAATCCGGCCAGCCCTTGTGGTATTTTTTCCTGCGACGCTGTCCAGCTGGCGCGCGCGGCGCCGTACACCGGGTCCGAAGCCAGCGCCAGCCTGTAGATTTCCAGCAAATTGGCGGCGACCGCCGGCGTGCCGGAAAACAGCAGCGCAAAGGCTAGTGCGACGGATGCGCGATGTGCGCGAGTCATGCAGGGTTAGAACTGGAAGCGCTGCGGCTGCAGCGCGTTTTTCAGCGACGGAATACAGGTTTCGAACAGGGTTACCGTGCTGCAGGCGCCACCACGGGCGCGGGTTATGAGCTGTGCCTGCATCACCGGTGCTTCGCCGACCACGGCAATCAGTCGGCCGCCGGGATTGAGGCTGTTCTGAAAACTTTCCGGTAATACGGCCACCGAACCGGTCAATACGATGACGTCATAGGGGCCGTGTTTGTCCCAGCCGCGCGCGGCGTCACCCGTTTCGAGCGTCACGTTGCCGATGCCGGCTGCCGAAAGCCGGCTTGCCGCGAGGCGGGAAAAGTCGGGGATGATGTCGACGCTGTAGACGTGGCGCGCAAGACTGGCGAGCAGCGCCGTCATGAAACCGCTGCCGGTGCCGATTTCGAGCACCGAATCAGTTTCCTTGATCATCAGCGACTGCAGCATGCGCGCTTCCGTTTTGGGTGACAGCATCACCTCGCCATGACCCAGCGGGATTTCCAAATCGGCGAAGGCCAGCGCGCGGTGCGCGGACGGCACAAAATCTTCGCGATGTAACCGCATCAACAGGTCGAGGACCAACGGATCCAGCACCTCCCAGGTACGGATCTGCTGCTCAACCATGAAGAATCGGTTGCGTTCAATGTCCGAAGCGGGAGCAGAGACCGGTAGGGTGGTGTTCATGAGTGGGTATAAGTACTTGTCAAAAAAGGGGAATTTGCGCGGGACAATGAGGCTTACGTGCTTGCAATTATCCCATATTTCCTTTAGCTTAAACATCACACGTAGGGGTCCTTGCAGCGGGTGCTGCAGGGTGAGACAGACCCTCATAACCTGATACGGATAATGCCGTCGTAGGGAAGCGTGGAAGATCTTTCATCCCGATCCTCCAACTCCGCTCCTGCTGACGACGCCTCCCGGAGCGAGAGACATGAATGCAAACCCGAAGTTCCTGAATACCGCCGCCCAGGTCGATGCCGGCGCGGTGAAGCCGCTGCCGAATTCACGCAAGGTATATATCCCGGGTTCCAGCCCCGACATCCAGGTGCCGATGCGCGAAATCACGCAATCAGATACCCCGGCTTCGATGGGTGCCGAGAAAAATCCGCCGATTTTTGTGTATGACACTTCGGGCCCGTATACAGACCCCGCAGTAAAAATCGACATCCGCTCGGGCCTTGCGCCACTGCGTCAGCAATGGATTGAGGCGCGCGGCGACACCATCGCGCTCGATGGCCCCAGTTCGCGTTACGGCCAGGAGCGGCTGGCCGATCCGGAACTCGCCAGTCTGCGTTTCAATCTCGCGCGCAAGCCACGCATTGCCAAATCGGGCATGAACGTGACGCAGATGCACTATGCGCGCAAAGGCATCGTTACGCCGGAGATGGAATATATTGCTATCCGCGAAAATCAGCGCCGCGAAGGCCTTTCCGAATTGATCACGCGCCAGCACCCCGGCCAGCATTTCGGCGCTTCAATTCCGAAACTCATCACGCCGGAATTTGTGCGGGACGAAGTGGCCCGCGGCCGCGCGATCATTCCGGTCAATATCAATCATCCGGAAATCGAGCCGATGATCATCGGGCGCAATTTCCTGGTGAAAATCAATGCCAACATCGGCAACTCGGCGCTGTCCTCCGGCATTCAGGAAGAAGTCGAAAAAATGACCTGGGCCATCCGCTGGGGCGGCGACACGGTGATGGACCTCTCCACCGGCAAACACATTCACGAAACCCGCGAGTGGATCATCCGCAATTCGCCGGTGCCGATCGGCACCGTGCCGATCTACCAGGCGCTGGAAAAAGTCGATGGCAAGGCCGAGGATCTGACCTGGGAAATTTACCGCGACACGCTGATCGAGCAGTGCGAGCAGGGCGTCGACTATTTCACCGTGCATGCCGGCGTGCGGCTGCCCTATATCCCGATGACCGCGAAACGCATGACCGGCATCGTGTCACGCGGCGGCTCGATCATGGCGAAGTGGTGCCTGGCACACCACAAGGAAAGTTTCCTCTATACCCATTTCGAGGACATCTGCGAACTGCTGAAGCAGTATGACGTGGCGTTCTCGCTGGGCGACGGCCTGCGTCCGGGCTCGATCTACGATGCCAACGACGAAGCGCAGCTGGCGGAACTGAAGACGCTGGGGGAACTCACGCAGGTGGCGTGGAAACACGACGTGCAGGTGATGATCGAAGGTCCGGGCCATGTGCCGATGCATATGATCAAGGAGAACATGGAGTTGCAGTTGAAGTACTGCGACGAGGCGCCGTTCTACACCCTGGGACCGCTGACCACGGACATTGCACCCGGCTATGACCACATTACCTCGGCGATCGGAGCTGCGATGATCGGCTGGTACGGCACGGCAATGCTGTGTTACGTCACACCGAAGGAACACCTGGGCCTGCCCGACAAGAACGACGTCAAGGACGGCATCATGGCCTACAAAGTGGCCGCGCACGCCGCCGACCTCGGCAAAGGTCACCCCGGTGCGCAGATTCGCGACAACGCGCTGTCGAAAGCGCGATTTGAATTCCGCTGGGAGGACCAGTTCAACCTCGGTCTCGATCCGGACAAGGCACGCGAATTCCACGATGAAACCCTGCCGCAGCACGGCGCCAAGCTGGCGCACTTCTGTTCGATGTGCGGCCCGCATTTCTGTTCGATGAAAATCACCCAGGATGTGCGCGAATACGCCGCGGCGCAGGGTGTGGCCGAGAAGGATGCGCTGCAAAAGGGCATGCAGGACAAGGCGCAGGAGTTTGTCGAGCAGGGTGCCGAGATTTACCGCAAGGCCTGACGCGATATCCGGCAGGGCAACCGCCCTGCCGTGCAGGTACACCTCTGCAGTCATGACGCGTTATAACGGACTACGTTTATTACCGGAGTTGTTCATGAAGCTGCGCCTCATGAAGCTGCGCCATCTGATCTCAATTCTGGTTGTGGGTGCGGCCCTTTCTGCACCCGCGCAGGCCGCTGAACGAGATCCCTTGGCGGGTCTGGAGTCGGTGCTGACCCCGCAAGTGCTGCTGGGCGGACTGGTCAACGAGAACGATGTCACCCTGTTATTCGACCATCTGCGCGCGTCAATGCGGGCGACTGCCGAGGGAAGGGAACCGCCACCCGTGCCCGCGGCCTTGAGTCAGCGCGTGGAAACCGCCGGCAGTGAATTGCGGCAGCGCGGAACGCTGATCGGCCTGGTGTTGTCTCAGGTCATGGAGCGCGCGGTTCGTGACGTGGTGCGGGATTTAGCGCTGCCGGCGCCACGCAGTACCGACTGACCTCGCCCTCCAGTAAAATGACCTGGCCGTCCGCAATTAGCGAACGGCGCGAGTTTTTTCCGGGTTTTGACCGGCCTGTTTTCGAGAGATCCTTTTGAACAAAAAGCTATTGCTGATTGCCGGCATTGTCCTGGCGCTGGGTGTTGCCGGCGGTGCGTACTGGATGCTGGCCGGCAAGCCGGACCAGCCCGTCTTCCGTTTTGCCAAGATCGAACGCGGCGCGCTGGTGGCCGCGGTGTCTGCGACCGGCACGCTGAATCCCGTGGTTTCGGTACAGGTGGGCTCGCAGGTCTCCGGGCAGGTCAAGGAAATCTTCGTCGATTACAACTCGGTGGTAAAAAAGGGCGAAGTCATTGCCCGCATCGATCCGGAATCGTTCGCGCTGCGCGTCAACCAGGCGATGTCCGATCTCGAGGCCAGCCGGGCCACGGCACTGACGCAGCGTGCCAACGTGGCTGCGTTGCAGGCCGAAGTGTCGCGCGCCCAGGTTGCGCATGCCGAGACCGAACGCGACCTGAAACGCAATCAGATGCTGGTGGACAAAGGTTTCGTGTCCCAGGCGGCGCTGGAAAAAACCCAGTCGGCAGTGGCCATCGCCGCTGAACAGGTGAAAACCGCGCAGGCCCAACGTGCGGTCGGAGATGCACAGATCCGCAACGGCGAGGCGCTGGTCAAACAGCGGGAATCACAGCTGGCGCAGGCGAAGGTAGATCTTGAACGCACCACCATTCGCGCGCCGGTCGACGGTATTGTCATTTCACGCAGTGTCGATGCCGGGCAGACCGTCGCCGCCAGCCTGCAGGCCCCTGTGCTGTTCCTGATTGCCCGCAACCTGACCGACATGCAGGTCGAGGCCTCCATCGATGAGTCGGAAATCGGTCGTGTCACCGTTGGCCAGGATGCGACGTTTACCGTTGATTCATTCCCTGGACGCACCTTCCGCGGCAAGATCACCCAGGTGCGCAAGGCCGCGCTGGTAGTGCAGAACGTGGTGACTTATGTAGCAATCATTTCCGCGCCCAATCCCGACCTGACGTTGTTGCCGGGCATGACCACCAATGTGCGTATTACCGTCGCCAACCGCGATCAGGTGCTGCGGGTGCCCAATGCCGCGCTGCGTTTTCGTCCGCCCGGCGCGGCGCCGCCGGCGAAAGGCGAGAAAGATGCGCAGAAGGCCGAGGGGGCTGCGCCACCCGGCGGCGGGCAGGCCCAGGCCACGCGTGAGCGATTGAACCGGGAACTCGGACTAAGCCCTGAGCAGCAGGCAAAACTCGAGGCGATCCAGAAATCAACGGCGGAAAAAATCGCCGCCATCAGCGCGGATGATCCGGCGCAGCGCAAAAAGGAAGTTGGCCGTTTGCGCGCGCAGTCTCGCACCGAGATTGCCGCGATTCTTAATGAAGACCAGCTGAAACGTTATGAAGCGCTCGCAGCCGAGCAGCGTGGCGTGACCACAACGCGCGGGACGGTGTGGTTGGCCGATGGGTCGCGCGCGCCGAAATCCGTCAGCGTGCGACTCGGCATCAGCGACGGCACATTTACCGAGTTGCTCGGCAGTGAGTTGAAGGAGGGCGATGCCGTGATCGTCGGCGCCGGAGCGGCACGCCCGGAAACCAAGGCTGCGGCACCGCGCTTTGGCTTCTAAAAAATAATAATAAAAACAACAAGTTATTAAAACGAAGGATTGCTGAAGCTTACGCAACGCTAGATGTCGACGCCGCTGATCACTACCCATGAACTGGCCAAATCCTATGCACTGGGCGGTTTTACCGTGCATGCGCTGCGCGGTGTCTCGGTGGATATCGCTGCGGGGGAGTTTGTTGCGGTGATGGGGCCGTCGGGTTCCGGCAAATCGACATTCATGAATCTGCTGGGTTGTCTGGACACGCCGTCCAGCGGCGAGTATCTGCTCGCCGGTGACCGGGTATCGGGTCTCGACAGCGATGCGCTCGCGGCGATCCGCAACCGGCGCATCGGATTCGTGTTCCAGAGTTTCAATCTGCTGCCGCGCACTTCGGCGCTGGAGAACATCGCGCTGCCCTTGTTGTATTGCGGGGTTTCCGGCGCGGAGCGTGACCGCCGGGCAGGAGCGCGACTCGCCGAGGTCGGTCTCGCCGATCGCGGCCATCATCATCCGGCGCAGTTGTCGGGAGGGCAGCAGCAGCGGGTGGCGATTGCGCGTGCGCTGGTCAACGATCCGGTGCTGATTCTGGCCGATGAACCCACGGGCGCGCTGGACACGCAAACCAGTTGCGAGGTGATGGCGCTGTTGCAGCAGTTGAACGCGCAGGGGATGACGGTGGTGCTGGTGACCCACGAGCACGACATTGCCGAGTTCGCCAAGCGCGTGATCACGTTTCGCGACGGCCGTGTCACCGAGGATCGTATGGTCGAGCAGCCGCAGGATGCCGCAGCAATGGCGGCGCAGCTGCGCGCGGGAGGGGTCTCCGATGAGACGCGGACAGACGAGACGCGGTCTGGCGAGGTGCGGGCGTGAACGTGCTCGCCAGCATGCGCATTGCGCTGCGTGCGTTGCGGATCAACAAGCTGCGCAGCGCGCTGACCATGCTCGGCATCATCATCGGCGTTGCCGCAGTGATCACCATGATTGCCGTCGGCTCCGGCGCGCAGTCGCAGATCGAAAACCAGATCAAGGGCTTGGGCACCAACCTGATCATTCTGATGCCTGGCTCCAGCACCAGCGGCGGCGTGCGCATGGGCGCCGGCTCGCGCAATACGCTGACCGAGGAGGATGGTTATGCGATCCAGCGCGATGTCCCCGCAGTGCAGGCGTCAGCACCGACGCTGCGCGGCACCGGCCAGGTGGTCGGTGGATCAGGCAATTGGTCGACGGTATTTTATGGCGTGACCCCGGAGTATCTTGAGGCGCGCAACTGGGTAGTCGCTCAGGGCAAGGCGTTTGAAACCGCTGACATTGCCGGCTCCGCCAAAGTGGCGTTGCTCGGTGATACCGTCGCACGCAACCTGTTCGGCGATACCGATCCGGTCGGACAGGTTGTGCGCATCCGCAAGGTACCGTTCACCGTCATCGGCACGCTGGAGAAAAAAGGCCAGAGCCTGATGGGGCAGGATCAGGACGATGTGATCCTGATGCCGATCTCGACGGCGCGTAACCGGGTGCTCGGTCAGGGGGCCGGCCGCTTGCGCACCGTGGGTTCGGTGTCGATCAAGGTGCGTGACGGCGAAAGCATGGCCGAGGCGGAGGCGCAGATCCGCGACCTGCTGCGCCAGCGCCATCGGATCCAGTCCGGGCAGGAAGATGACTTCACGCTGCGCAATCTTTCGGAAGTGCTAAGTGCCCGCGAAGAATCCAGCAAGATCATGGGCCTGCTGCTCGCCGCCGTGGCTTCGGTGTCGCTGCTGGTCGGCGGCATCGGCATCATGAACATCATGCTGGTGTCGGTGACCGAACGCACGCGCGAAATCGGTTTGCGCATGGCGGTGGGTGCGCGCGGCCGCGACATCCTCACGCAGTTCCTGGTGGAGGCGATCACGCTGGCGTTGATCGGCGGTCTGCTCGGCATCGCGCTGGGTGTCGGCGGCTCGCTGGCGATTGGCCAGTTTGTCGGTTGGCCGATTCAGCTCGGTATCGAGCCGGTGGCACTGGCTGTGGGTTTCTCTGCGGCAATCGGAATTTTTTTCGGATTTTATCCGGCGCGCAAGGCGTCGCGATTGTTGCCGATCGACGCCCTGCGCTATGAATAGGGCGCAGTTGTTGGCGGCCGTACGCGTAGAATGGCGACCCCATGGATGCAACTCTTGCGCTGAAGGCCTTCATACTCGGTGTCGTCGAGGGCCTCACTGAATTTCTCCCGGTTTCCAGCACCGGCCATCTGATTATCGTCAGCAGCCTGCTCGATTTTCATGACGAAAAAGGCAAGGTATTCGAACTGGTCATCCAGACCGGCGCGATGCTCGCGGTGTGCTGGGAGTTTCGCGCGCGCTTCGCCGGCGTGCTGCGCGGGTTGGCAACAGAGGCTGCCGCGCAACGTTTTGTGCTGAACCTGATGGCCGCGTTCATACCGGCTGCAGTGCTCGGACTCGCGCTCGGCGGATTCATCAAGGGACACCTGTTTCATGCGGTGCCCGTAGCAATTGCGCTGATCCTCGGCGGCATTGTCATTTTGTGGGCCGAAGGCCGCAACCAGCCGGCGCGAATCGACAACGTGGATGTGATGACCTGGAAGGATGCGCTGAAGATCGGTTTTGCCCAGGCGTTTGCGCTATTTCCCGGCGTGTCGCGCGCCGGCGCGACCATCATCGGCGGCATGTTGTTCGGCTTGTCGCGCCGAGCTGCGACAGAGTTTTCTTTTTTTCTGGCGGTGCCGACGCTGGTTGCCGCCGGTTTATATGATCTTTATAAAAACCGCGCCTTGCTTTCGGTCGATGATCTCGGTTTGTTCGGCATCGGCACGGTGACCGCTTTTGTTTCAGCTTTTGTGTGCATCCGCTGGCTGATGCGGTATGTCGCCAGCCATGATTTCCGGCCGTTCGCCTGGTACCGCATCGTATTCGGCCTGTTTATTCTGCTCAGCGCCTGGACCGGATGGATCCGCTGGTAAACGCGAGTTTTTCAGTCCCGCATCCTTAACCCTGTATCCAGGGCAATCCCGACGCTCGCCAGCCGCCAACTGTGCTGCGGTGCCCTTGGGCATCGCGATCGCCTTCAAACCCTTCCAGTACGTTGTAGCAGTCGGCATAACCGGACTGCATCGCCACCATTGCTGCGTTGTGTGAGCGTCCGCCGCTGCGGCAGATGAACAATACCGGCACCTCGGCGGGAACCTGTTCGGCCAGTTGATCGGCAAACGCGGGGTTGGGCCGGTTGCCGGGATAGGAAAGCAGCTCGATTTCAACAGCGCCGGGAATGCGACCCACCCAATCCTGCTCGGCGCGGGTACGGACATCGACCAGGCGGGCGCCCGGCAGAGACTTCCACAACTCAAAAGCTTCGGCCGGCAGCAGTGCTCCGCTGTAAGGCAGTCCCATCTGGCTGGCACGTTCGGCGGCGGCGTCAAGAATGGCTTTGGTATTGCTCATGGCGGATCCAGTGGGAAAAATCAGGAGAGGGATTTTAACCGAGTGCGCAAAACAAAATGGTGCACTATAATCGTGCGTCGCCCGTCTCGGCGCACAATAACGGTGCATCTTTTTGGGGCGCATGGATTAATAGCTGTTTATATTCAGAAACCTAGGGATGCACCGCCTTGGTACACATCCTGCTCTTATCGAGGCCGGAGCAAACTAAACCTCTTTCAATCATTCGCAATCGTTAGGAGAGTTAGATGGGAAGCACTGCCGATGTCATGAAGATGCTCAAGGACAACGAAGTCAAGTTCGTTGACCTCCGATTTACCGATACCTTGGGCAAAGAACAACACGTGTCCGTGCCGACCAAGATGTTTGGCGACGACAAGTTCACCGACGGCCACGCGTTTGACGGCTCGTCGATTGCCGGCTGGAAGGGTATTCAGGCTTCCGACATGCTGCTGATGCCGGATCCGGACAGCGCACGTATGGACCCGTTTACTGACGAAGCGACGCTGATTCTGACCTGCGATGTGATCGAACCCGCCGATGGCAAGGGCTACGACCGCGATCCGCGCTCGATCGCCAAGCGTGGCGAGGCCTACCTGAAATCGACCGGCATTGGCGACACCGCTTATTTCGGCCCGGAACCCGAGTTCTTCGTTTTTGATTCGGTGACCTGGAAAATCGACATGTCCGGTGCTTCGGCCCGTGTGCATACTTCCGAAGCCCCGTGGTCATCAGGTGATGACATGGATGGCGGCAACATGGGCCATCGCCCGGCGATCAAGGGTGGCTATTTCCCCGTGCCGCCGGTGGATTCGCTGCAAGACATCCGTTCGGCGATGTGCCTGGCTCTGGAAGAGCAGGGCGTGCCGGTTGAAGTGCATCACCATGAAGTGGCCGCGCCGGGTCAGTGCGAAATCGGCACCCTGTTCTCCAGCCTGGTGAAACGCGCCGACTGGAACCAGATCCTCAAGTACACCGTGCACAACGTCGCCCATTCCTATGGCAAGACCGCGACATTCATGCCGAAGCCCATCGTCGGCGACAACGGCTCGGGCATGCACGTCCACCAGTCCCTGTGGAAAGGCGGTCAGAACCTGTTCAGCGGCAACGGTTATGCCGGACTGTCTGAACTCGCGCTGTACTACATCGGCGGCATCATCAAACATGCCCGCGCGCTGAACGCGATCACCAATCCCGGCACCAACTCCTACAAGCGTCTGGTCCCGGGTTTTGAAGCACCGATCAATCTGGCGTATTCCGCGAAAAACCGTTCGGCTTCGATCCGCATCCCGCACGTGGCCAATCCGAAAGCGCGCCGCATCGAAGTGCGCTTCCCGGACCCGACCGCCAATCCGTATCTGGCATTTACGGCGATGATGATGGCCGGCCTCGACGGCATCCAGAACAAGATTCACCCCGGCGATGCCGTGGACAAGAATCTGTATGACCTGCCGCCGGAAGAAGCGAAAAAAGTGCCGAACGTATGTTCGTCGCTCGACCAGGCGCTCGATTACCTCGACAAGGATCGCGAGTTCCTGACCCGCGGCGGGGTGTTCTCGAACGACATGATCGATGCCTACATCGAGCTGAAAATGGCCGAGGTCACTGCATTCCGCATGACCACGCATCCGCTCGAGTTCCAGATGTATTACAGCCTCTGATCGCATGTGTTGCGGCAAAAGGGCGGGCCGGTGCCCGCCCTTTTGTTTTCCGCAGCACTGGCGCTCCCCGGCGCAATTGCGACTTTTTCTTTGCTGACATAGACTTAGCCCGCTATTGTTCATGTTGCCAGTCAACCACACGGCTGATGCTTTCGTTGGAAGAAATGTCAGCCTGCGTGCTGAATTAACCGGGGCAATCAATGCGCTTGTTCATGTGTCTGCTGTTGTTGATGGGCCTCGCGGTTTCCGCGCGTGCGGAGATTTACGAGTGTATGGACGGAAGCGGCAACAAACGCTTTACCAACGTCAAATCCGAAGCGACCGGTTGCAAACCGATGAATTTGCCGCCGGTGTCGAGCGTGCCTGCTCCGAAACCCGGGGCCAAACCCGGCGACAGTCGCGCGGCTACGCCTGGCAATTTTCCCAAGGTCGATCCTTCCACCCAGCAGCAGCGGGATACCGGCCGGCGCAGGATTCTCGAACAGGAACTGGCCAACGAGGAACGCCTGCTCGAGCAGGCGAAAAAGGAACTGGCCGAGCAGGAGTCGACCCGTCTTGGCAACGAGCGCAATTACCAGCGCGTACTCGAGCGACTGGAACCGTACAAGAAAAAAGTGGCGCTGCACGAAAGCAACATCGTCAATCTGCGCAAGGAAATGTCCTCGCTGCGCTAGCGCGGCATGCAGGGCGCGCGCAGCGTAAATCCCCTGCTTCAGCGAATCTAACTAAATCCCGTTCGAAACGGGAAGCTGGCCTGCATCTTGCTCGTCTCACGGGCAGGAACACCCCATGAACCCTGCGGCGCTTAACGGGCTGGATCTGCTCGCTACCGCAGTGGTTGTGGTCGATGATAAACAGGTCGTGCTTTACATGAATCCAGCAGCAGAAAATCTGTTTGAAGCCTCGCATACCAGCGCAACCGGTGTGACGCTGGAACGCCTGTTAGGCGAAAACGCGGTGCTGTCGGCTGCCATCAGCCACTCGCGCGCCAATCATTCCAGTTATACCGAGCATGAGATCGAAATTGCCGCCAATGGCCGTCAGCGCCTTAACCTGGCCTGCACCGTCAGTCCTGCCGAACTGGGCGACGACGTCACCGTGATGCTGCTGGAGTTTCGCCAGATTGACCAGCAACTGCGCGTGGAGCGCGAAGCGCGTCTGCTGGAGCAGAGCCAGGCGCATCGCGAACTGATCCGCAACCTGGCCCATGAAATCAAGAACCCGCTGGGGGGCATTCGCGGCGCGGCACAATTGCTCGACCGGGAGCTTGAACGGCCGGGACTGCACGAATACACGCAGGTCATCATCAAAGAGTCAGACCGGCTGCAGGCGCTGATGGATCGTCTGCTGACGCCGCACCGGCTGCCGCTGCCCGGTCCGGTCAATATTCACGAAGTGCTGGAACGCGTGCGCAGCGTGATGCTCGCCGAGTTTCCGGACATCGTCGTGCGTCGCGACTACGACACCAGTCTGCCGCTGCTCACCGGCGACCGTGAACAGCTGATTCAGGTCGTGCTCAATATCGTGCGTAATGCGGCGCAGGCGATCAAAAGTTCGGGCATGGATCTGGCGCATGGCGAAATCCGCCTGCAGACGCGTATCGCACGGCAGGTCACATTGACACGGCGGCGGTTTCGCCATGCCGTGCAGATCAATATCTGTGACAACGGTCCGGGCATACCCGAAAACATGCAGGAGCGGGTATTCCAGCCGTTGATTTCGGGCCGCGAGGGCGGCAGCGGTCTAGGGCTGACCATCGCCCACAATTTTATTACCCAGCATCGGGGCGCCATCGCGTTCGAAAGCGTTCCCGGGCGCACCTGTTTTACCTTGCTGTTGCCGGTGCAAGAAGATTCGCGCGCCGGCTCTCCTGCGCCATTACACTGAAACGAAACCACATGAAACCAGTCTGGATCATAGACGACGACCGTTCGATACGCTGGGTGTTCGAGAAAGCGCTGACCCGCGAAAACATTGCGTTCAAGGCTTTTTCTTCGGCGCGTGAAGCCCTGGCGGCACTGGATGATGAAACCCCGCAGGTTGTGGTCAGCGACATCCGCATGCCCGGCGAGTCCGGGCTTGAACTGCTGCAGCAGGCCAAGGCACGTCATCCCGCGCTGCCGGTGATCATCATGACCGCCTACTCCGACCTGGAAAGCGCGGTGACGGCGTTTCAGGGCGGTGCTTACGAATATCTGCCGAAACCGTTTGATGTCGACCATGCTGTTGAACTGATCCGGCGCGCGATGGACGAAAGCGTGCGTCAGGATACGGCGAGTGAAGTCAGTGAAGCGGTGCCGGAAATGCTCGGTCAGGCGCCGGCCATGCAGGAAGTGTTCCGCGCCATCGGCAGGCTTTCACAGTCGCACGCCACGGTGATGATCACCGGCGAATCGGGCACCGGCAAGGAACTGGTGGCGAGCGCACTGCATCGCCACAGCCCGCGCGCGGGACGGCCTTTTATTGCAATCAACACCGCGGCGATCCCGAAAGAACTGCTCGAGTCCGAATTGTTCGGGCACGAACGCGGCGCATTTACCGGTGCGCAGAACATGCGCCGCGGCCGCTTCGAGCAGGCCGAGGGCGGCACGCTGTTTCTCGATGAAATCGGCGATATGCCGCAGGAACTGCAGACACGCCTGTTGCGCGTGTTGTCGGACGGCCATTTTTACCGTGTCGGCGGCCATCAGCCGATCAAGGCCAACGTCCGTGTCATTGCCGCGACGCATCAGGATCTGGAGGCCCGCGTCAAGCAGGGCTTGTTCCGCGAGGATCTGTTTCACCGGCTCAACGTGATCCGCCTGCGTCTGCCGCCGCTGCGCGAGCGGCGCGAGGATATCCCCTTGCTGGCGAAATTTTTCCTGCAGAAAAGCGCACGCGACCTCGGCGTTGAATCAAAACGTCTTTCGGACGCCACGCTGAATTACGTGGCGATGCAGGACCTGCCGGGCAACGTGCGCCAACTGGAAAATCTCTGTCACTGGTTGACGGTGATGGCGCCCGCTGCAACCATCGAGGTCAAGGATCTGCCGCCGGAAATGCGCACCGAGTCCACCGCAGCCGGAGCCGAGGATTGGATTTCAGCGCTGGGCCGGGAAGCAGAATTGCGGCTGCACCGCGGCGAAACGGCGATCATGGACGAGTTGACCCGTCAGTTCGAGAAAGCGCTGATCCTGAAAGCGCTGGCCCAGACCGGCGGCCGGCGCATCGAAGCCGCGCAACTGCTCGGACTCGGGCGCAACACGCTGACGCGCAAGATTCAGGAACTCAAAATAGAGACGGGGCGTGGCGAAGAAGTTTGAATTGCCAATTAGTGTGTTGTTGCGTCGAGCTTGAACTCGGCTATCACCGGGGCGTGATCCGAAGGCCGTTCGTTGGCGCGCGGTTCGGTGTCGATGCTGCAGGTCTTGCAGGATGCGGCGAGCGCCGGTGTGGCAAGAATATGGTCGATGCGCAGTCCCATCTTGCGCCGGAATGCATTCATCCGGTAATCCCACCAGGAATAGGAACGTTCCGGCTGCGTGAACAGCCGGAAAGTGTCTTGTAATCCCAATGCCGTCAGTTGCTCCAGTGCGGCGCGTTCGGCATCGCTGCACAATACTTTGCCGGCCCAGGCCTGCGGGTCGTATACATCGGCATCAGCCGGCGCAATGTTGAAATCCCCGAGCAAGGCCAGCGACGGGTGCTGCGCGGTTTCTGCACGCAGCCATGTCGTCAGCGCGGTCAGCCAGCCGAGCTTGTAGCGATACTTGTCGGATTCAACCGATTCCCCGTTGGGCACATAAACACAGACCACGCGCACACCGTCGAGCGTTGCAGCGATCACGCGTTTCTGCGGATCCTCGAATCCCGGGATACCGATGCTGACTGCGCTGACCGGCTTGCGCGTCAGGATCGCCACGCCGTTATAGGTTTTCTGTCCGCTGAATGCCGCCTGATAGCCGGCGGCGGTGATTTCCGCCAGCGGAAAATTTACATCTTCAGTCTTGGTTTCCTGCAGACACAGTGCATCGGGTGAATGTTTGCCCAGCCAGTCCAGCACTTGGGGCAGACGGACTTTCAGCGAGTTGACGTTCCAGGTGGCGAGTTTCATCGCGCCGCTGGCGGCACGACGGGTGCCGGCGGTGCGGGTGCAGTTGCAGAAGCCGGCATCGCGTCAGGCTTCCCCGCAGCCGTTTTAACCGCAGTTGGTGCTGGTTTGGGTGCCGATGCAGGACGGGCACCGATGACGCTGCGAGGATAACCTGCATTGTCGAGCGCTGTATCCCACATGGCTTCCTGATAGCCTTTGATTGCTTCCCGGCCGACGAACAGTGTTGGCACGCCAAGGCTGCCGCCGGTAAGTTGTTTGTAACCCTCGATATCTGCTTCCGGGTTTTTTTCGTTAAATGGCAGGCCGCGGCGATTGAGGTGCGCGCGGGCCTTGGTGCAGCCCTCGCCGCAATCGGTAACATAAAGCGTCAACGGGAAATTGCGGGCGGCCTGTTGAACACTGAACGGCATTTCTGAGGTTTCGATCACTCCACCGCCCATCGTCCGGCGCTCCACTTTTTTTGCCGATGAAGGCGGCGGGGTGTCACGCCATTCGACGCGACCCTTGTCATCGACCCACCGGTAAAGTTGCGCGGCCTGTACGGCTCCAGCGCTCAGCAACACAGCGATCAGAATAATGGTTTTATTCATCAGAACACCTCGCATAGTTTATTCAGGCGATGCCATGAAAACGACAGCAGGACTGCATGATACCGTGCCACCGGTTCAGGCGGCTTGCAGCGCCATGCCGTTGTGACGCAGCAGCGCGTCTATCGATGGCGCGCGGCCGCGGAAGGCCACGAATGACTCCAGCGCCGGCCGGCTGCCCCCCACCGCGAGCACTTCGTTCCAGAAACGCATACCGGTCGCCGGATCCAGCACGCCCTTTTCCTCAAAAAGGCTGTAGGCGTCAGCCGATAGCACTTCCGCCCATTTGTAGCTGTAATACCCGGCCGCATAACCGCCGGCAAAAATGTGTGAAAAATTGTTGGGAAAGCGGTTGTACTCCGGGGGCAGCAGCACTGCGACTTCGCGGCGCACCTCGTCGAGCAACTGCAGGGCGGTCCCGGCCGGGTCGAAGTCGTAATGCAGACGCAGGTCGAACAGCGAAAACTCGATCTGGCGTACAGTCTGCAGCCCGCTCTGGAAATTCTTGGCAGCGGTCATCTTGTCAAACAACGCGCGCGGCAGCGACTTGCCGGTTTCGGCGTGACGTGTCATCGGCTGCACGACATCCCATTCCCAGCAGAAATTTTCCATGAACTGGCTGGGCAGTTCGACGGCGTCCCATTCGACACCGTTGATGCCGGATACGCCCAAGTAATCGACGCGGGTCAGCAGATGGTGCAGGCCATGGCCCAGTTCGTGGAACAGCGTGATCACTTCGTCGTGCGTGAACAACGCAGGCTTGCCGCCCACAGGTGGTGAAAAATTACAGTTGAGGTAGGCCACCGGCGCCTGTGTACCCTGCTTAGTCGCGCGACGGGTGATCGCATCGTCCATCCACGCGCCGCCGCGTTTGGTGCTGCGGGCGTAGAGATCGAGATAAAACTGACCGACCAGCGCGCCGTCGCGGTCGCGGATCGAAAAGAACTTCACGTCCGGATGCCATTGCGGCGCTTCGCTCAGCGCAATACTTAGCCCGTACAGCGTCTCAATCAACCGGAACATCCCGGGCAGCACGGTGGTTTCCGGGAAGTATTGTTTGACCTCGTTTTCCGAGAATGAATAACGTGCCCCACGCAGTTTTTCCGATGCGTACGGCACATCCCAGGCATCGAGTTTTTGCATGCCGAGTTCCTTGCGCGCGAATTCCTGCAGTTCGGCCAGATCACGTTCGGCATAGGGTTTGGCCCGCGCCGCCAGTTCACGCAGGAATTCGAGCACCTGCGCCGGTGTTTCCGCCATTTTCGGTTCCAGCGAATATTCGGCATAGCTGGCGAAGCCGAGCAGCTGCGCCATTTCCCGACGCAGCCTGACAATGTCGGCAATCAGCGGCGTGTTGTCGAGTTTTGCATCGCCGAACTCGGAGGCGCGCGTCACGTACGCGCGGTACAAGCGTTCGCGCAGCGCGCGGTCGTCGGCATACTGGATTACCGGCATGTACGACGGCGCATGCAGCGTAAATTTCCAGCCCGCCTTGCGGTCTGCGGCAGCGGCTTCGCGCGCCGCTTCCCGGGCGTCATCGGGCAGCCCGGCAAGCCCGGCCTCATCCGTCACAAAGTGTGACCAGGCATTGGTGGCATCCAGCAGGTTGTCGCTGAAGCGCGAACCGAGCATCGACAGCTGGTCGCGAATTTCGGTGTAACGCGGGCGTTGGTCTGCCGGCAATTCGGCGCCGCCGAGGCGGAAATCACGCACTTCGTTATCGACAATTTTTTTCTGCGCTGTGCTGAATTGCGTATAAGCCGCGCTCGCACGCAGTGCCTTGAATTTGCCGTAAAGGCCTTCGTGCTGGCCGAGTTCGGTGTAGTACTGGGTGATTTTCGGCAGCGTCGAGTTGTAAGCCTCGCGCAGTTCCGCACTGTTCACTACGGCGTTGAGGTGGCCGACCTGTCCCCAGGCGCGATGCAGGCGTTCGTTGGCGTCTTCCAAAGGGCCGACGAAATTGTCCCAGTCCGGCGCGGACTGGTCTGCGGCTACGCGTGCAATCAACGCCCGGTTTTCCGCGAGCAACTGGTCAATGGCCGGTTCGACATCGGCTGCCTTGAAATCGGAAAAGCGGGGCAGCCCCGAGAAATCGAGTAAGGGATTCATGAATGGCTTTGCAGTGAGGACAGGAGTGGCCGGTTCGACCACGGGAATCACACTTAGTTTAACAGCATGGTGCGGGGTTATCGCCCGCAAAAAGATATAACTTATTGTTTTTAAAGTTATTTCTTTTCGTAAACCAAGTTGCCGCTGACCAGAGTGTGGGTCACCCGGCCGCGCATTTCGAAACCGGAAAAGGGTGTGTTTTTGCCGAGGCTGAACAGTGCCGCGGGTTCGACACGCCAGTACGCTTCGGGATCAAAAATACAGACGTCGGCGACAGCACCGACGGTGAGGTGGCCGGCGTCGATGCCAAGGATTGCCGCGGGCTTCGCAGTGATGCAGTCGATGGCCATCGACAGGCCGAGCGAGGACTCGGTGGCCCATTTCAGTGCCAGCGGCAGCAGCAGTTCGACGCCGGTAGCGCCGGGCTCCGCTTCCGAGAACGGTAACTGCTTGGCGTCTTCGTCGACCGGCGTGTGGTCGGAGCACAGGGCATCAATGGTGCCGTCGGCGAGACCGGCGCGCAGTGCGTCGCGGTCGCGCTGGCTGCGCAGTGGCGGCGTCAGGTTGCAGTTCGGATCGAAGTAACCGATGTCCATTTCCGACAAATGCGCGTGATGGATGCCGATGTCACAGGTCACGCGCAGGCCGCGGGCGCGGGCTTCGCGCACCATCGCCACACCTTCAGCCGAGGACAGCCGTGCAATATGTATCCGAGCGCCGGTTTCGCGGGCGATGATCAGAATTGTCGACAACGCGACCGTTTCCGCGGTCGCCGGAATGGCTGGCAGGCCCAGTCGTGTCGCGACTTCGCCGTCGTGGGCGACGCCATGCCTGGCCAACGACGGATCCTGTGCGCGCAGCCACACCGGAAAATCGAAAGTTGACGCGTATTGCAACGCATGCATCAGCACCTGGGTGTCGGCGAGCGGCGCTTCGGCCTGCGAAAACGCGACACAACCCGCATCACGCAGTTCCGCCATTTCGGTCAGGTTGGTGCCCTTCAGCGCGATAGTCAGCGCGCCCACCGGGTATACATGCGCCTGATTCAGATTCTTCGCACTGAACTTGAGCATTTCCACCAAGCCCGGTTCGTCGAGCGGCGGATCGGTGTCCGGCGGGCAGGCCAGGCTGGTGACGCCGCCGGCGATGGCCGCTTTCATTTCGGTTTCAAGGGTGGCGAGATATTCGAAACCCGGTTCGCGCAAGCGCACCGCGAGATCGACCAGGCCGGGACAGACCACGCGACCACTCGCATCGATGACACGATTGGCGGTAAATCCCGCGGGTGTATCGCCGATGGCGACAATTTTACCCGCGGCGATGAATATATCGCGCTTGGCATCCACGCCGTTTTTCGGGTCGATCAGGCGGCCGTTCTTGATATGGATTTTCATCGCGATCAGTTCCCGGCGAGGATGCTCATGACCGCCATGCGGATGGCGATGCCGAAGGTCACCTGCGGCAGGATCACCGACTGCCGGCCGTCGGCGACGCTGGAATCGATTTCGACACCGCGGTTCATCGGGCCCGGGTGCAGCACGATGGCATCAGGTTTGGCCAGCGCAAGCTTGTCTTCGGTCAGCCCATAGTATTTGAAAAATTCCTGTGCCGACGGCAGCAGCGCGCCCTTCATGCGTTCATTCTGCAGCCGCAGCATCATCACCACATCCACGTCCTTGAGACCCTGCCGCATGTCGGCATGAACCTGTACGCCAAGTTTGCCGACATGCGCCGGCAGCAGCGTCTTGGGGCCGATGACGCGGATTTCCGGGCAGCCCAGCGTGGTCAGTGCGTGGATCTGTGAACGTGCAACCCGCGAGTGCAGGATGTCGCCGATGATGGCTACGCGCAGCTTGGTGAAGTCGCCCTTGTAGTGGCGGATGGTGTACATGTCGAGCAGGCCCTGCGTCGGGTGCGCATGGCGCCCGTCTCCGGCATTGACGACATGAATGTCGGGCGCGACATGTTTGGCGATCAGGTAGGGCGCGCCGCTGGCAGAGTGGCGCACGATGAACATGTCAGCCTGCATCGCTGACAGGTTGGCCACGGTGTCGAGCACCGTTTCGCCCTTGCTTTGTGACGACACATTGATCGCCAGATTGATGACGTCAGCGGACAGCCGCTTGGCGGCGATTTCAAAGGTGGTACGGGTACGGGTCGAGGCCTCAAAAAACAGGTTGAACACGGCTTTTCCGCGCAGCAGCGGCACTTTTTTGACTTCGCGCTGGGTGACGCCGACAAAGGATTCCGCGGTATCCAGAATTTGCCGCAAGATGTCTGCCGGCAGGCCTTCCAGCGACAGCAGATGATGCAGTTCGCCGTTTTTGTTGAGTTGCGGATTTGCCGGATCAAGCCACATGTTCAGTCCCGGGTCAGTTTCAGCGCCAGCCGGCTCTGTGCGTCGCGAGTCAGTTCGATGCTTTCGCCGGCCGCCACCGTGACGTCGGCGCCGATGAAGTCGGCCGAAATCGGCAGTTCGCGTCCACCGCGATCGACCAGGGCCGCAAGGCGGATACGCGCGGGACGGCCGTAGTCGAACAGTTCGTTCAGCGCGGCGCGGATGGTGCGCCCGGTGTAAAGCACGTCGTCGACGATGATCACGTCGCAGTTGTCGATGTCGAATGGGATGTCGGAGCTTTTGACGTTGCGCCGCAAGCCCTTCTTGTTGAAGTCGTCGCGATAAAACGAGACGTCGAGGGTGCCCAGCGGTAGTTTGAGGTCCAGCGCCTGATGCAGGCGTTCGGCGAGCCACACGCCGCCGGTATGAATACCCACCAGCCCGGTGTTCGGCCCGACAGCGGGCCGCATCCGGTCTGTCAGTGATGCGAGCAGCAGCTCGGCATCTGGAAGCGGGTTACCCGGCATGGCAGTAGCACATATGCGGCCGGTAGCCTAACACAATCACCCCGCTGTTAGAACGCCGCAGCGGGGTCAAAGCCGGTTTTTTTCAGGCGGCGTCTCGAACCAGGTGCGCAGGATCTCCGCAGCGGCTGCAGCGTCGAGCATGGCCGCGCGGCGATCCGCTCGCGTGCCGCTTTCGCGAAGGGCGGCGTCGGCCGCATGCGAAGTCAGGCGCTCGTCAATGAATTCGACCGGGAGGCTGAAGCGTCCGTGCAGGCGTTGACCGAAGCGCCGTGCCAGCCGCCCGGTTTCGTGGACGGCGCCGTCGTCGTGGCTTGCAACACCGACCACCAGCAGCGCCGGCTGCCATTCGGCAATCAGCGCGGCGATGTTGGAGAAACGGGTGTCATTGTCTTCGGCGACGATAACCGTCAGGGCATGTGCAATGCCGAGGCTCAGTTCACCGGTGGCGACGCCGATACGCTGCTCGCCGAAGTCGAAGGCCAGCACCGCACCTTGCGCCGGTCGTGGATTCACGCGTGGCCAGCCACGTCCGAAAGATTGGCGTAATCGACGCCGAGCAGTTGCATCGCGGCAGCCAGACGTTCTTCTGCGGGGAGATCGAACAGGATGTCGTTGCGTGCCGGCACGGTGAGCCAGGCGTTCTGCGCGAGTTCATGCTCCAGCTGACCCGGCGCCCAGCCGGCATAACCCAGCGTCACCAGGATTTGCCCCGGCCCGTTGCCGCGAGCCACCGCTTCAAGAATGTCCTTTGAAGTGGTGAGACCGATTGCGCTGCCGACGGTCAGCGTCGATTGCCACTCGCCAACCGGACTGTGAAGCACAAAGCCGCGATCAACCTGCACCGGCCCGCCGAAATGCACCGGAACGCCCTTGAAGCTGTTGCGGTCGAGGGGGATTTTGACCTGCTCGAGCAGTCCTTGCAGGGTCATGTCGGTCGGACGGTTGACGACGATGCCGAGCGCGCCGTTTTCATTGTGCTCACACACCAGCGTCAGCGTACGCGCAAAATGAGGATCGACCATCGCGGGCATGGCGATCAGGAAATGCTGCGTAAGGTCGACGCTGTTCATGGTAGGTCTATTGTAAAGCCGGGTACCGGCAGCGACAATTAAAGCCCGGCTACACGCGATAACCGCTACCCTACTTTTACCTTAACCGTCTGATCCCCAATGAGCCAGTTCGATGCCGTGCTGATGTGGTTTCGCCGCGATTTGCGCAGCGAAGACAATGCAGCGCTTTATGCCGCTTTGAAGGACAGCCGTCGCGTTTATTGCGTTTTTGTATATGACACTGAAATCCTTAATGATTTGCCGACTCGCAAGGATCGCCGCGTCGAATTCATCTGCCATTCTGCGAACGAACTCGGGGAGGGGCTGGAGAAAGCCGGCGGCCAGTTAATCACTTTGCACGGTGCGGCGAGGACGGAGATCCCGCGCCTCGCCGCAAAGCTTCGCGTACAGGCGGTGTATGCCAACCACGACTACGAGCCGCAGGCGGGGGCCCGGGACACGGCGGTCGCGCAAACCCTGAAGGCGGCGGGCATTGCTTTTCTGACCCGCAAAGACCAGGTTATTTTCGAGAAAGACGAAGTGCTGACCCAGGGCGGCACGCCGTTTTCGGTGTTTACGCCTTACAAAAACGCGTGGCTGAAAAAACTGGAGCCGTTTTTTGTAAAAGCTTACCCCGTGGAGCGGTATGCAGAACATTTTGCCAAAGCATCAGGACATGGGCGCCTGCTGACGCTCACCGACATCGGCTTTGAGCCGGCGAATCTGCAGGCGCTGGGCATCAACGGCGGTGCGGCCGCGGCAAAGACACTTTTGGCAGATTTTTCGCAGCGCATGACGCGGTATCACGACAGCCGTAATTTTCCGGCAAAAAAGGGCCCGTCATACCTTTCAGTGCACCTGCGTTTCGGTACGGTTTCGATCCGCGCACTGGCGCGCGCGGCCTGGCCCGGTGCCGGTGGGCAGTCCGGCGAAGGCCCGGCTACCTGGCTGTCAGAACTGATATGGCGGGATTTTTATTTCATGATCCTGCATCATCACCCGCGCGTGGTGTCGCGGGCATTCAAGCCGGCTTATGACGCCATCCAGTGGCCTAATGATGAAAACTTGTTCGCGGCATGGCGTGAGGGCCGCACCGGTTACCCCATCGTCGATGCGGCGATGCGCCAGCTCAACCAGACCGGCTACATGCACAACCGGCTGCGCATGATCGCGGCTTCTTTCCTGGTCAAGGATCTGCATGTCGACTGGCGCTGGGGCGAAAAATATTTTGCCGATCAGCTCAACGATTTTGATCTTGCGTCGAACAACGGCGGCTGGCAATGGGCGGCTTCGACCGGATGTGATGCGCAGCCGTATTTCCGCATTTTCAATCCGGTATCGCAGTCGGAAAAGTTTGATGCAGAAGGCGCATTCATCCGCCGCTATGTTCCCGAGCTTGCAGGCTGCGACAAACGCGCCATCCATGCGCCCTGGAACATGACGCAGCTCGAACAGCAGGGCGCGAGCGCGATCATCGGCAAGGACTACCCGGCGCCGGTGGTCGAGCATGCCGCAGCCCGGCTGCAGACGCTCGAAATGTACAAGGCCGTGAAAGGCTGAAAAAGCGGTCGAGAGCGATTATTTGCGCCAGAACACCGGCGTGAACACGATTAGCACCGTAAACAGTTCCAGGCGGCCGAGCAGCATTGCAAACGTGCACACCCAGGTCTGGAAATCCGACAGCACTGCATAAGTCGTCGCCGGCCCCACCTTGTGCAAGCCGGGGCCGGTATTGTTGATGCAGGCGACGATGGCACTGAACGATGTCAGGTCATCGAGTCCGCTGGCCATCATCACCAGGGTCATGGTGACGATGCTGGCGATGTAAATGAACAGGAATGCCAGCACTGAAAAAATGATCTTGTTGTCCATGACCTGCCCGCCCAGTTTGGCGGGAACGGCCGCGGTCGGGTGCAGCAGTTTGACGAATTCGCGATAGACCTGGATATACAGCAGCTGCGCGCGAATCATCTTGATGCCGCCGCCGGTCGAACCCGAGCAGGAGGCAAAGCTGCACAGGAACAGCATCCACATCGGCGCGAAAATCGGCCACAGGTTGTAATCGGTGCTGGCATAACCTGTGGTGGATGCGATCGACACCACATTAAAACTGGCGTACCGCAGCGATGACAGAAAGTCGGGGTAGATGCCCATCCCGTCAAGGTAGAGTGCAATACCCACGCAACTGGCGAGCATGATGCCAATGCACCAGGCCAGTTCCGGGTCGGCGCGGTATGGAGTGATGGTTCGTGACCGCAAGGCAAGAAAGTGCGTGCCGAAGTTGATGCTGGCAATCAGCATGAAAATAATGGCGACGGTTTCAATGAGGGCTGAATCCCAATAGCCGAAACTGGCGTCATGGCTGGAAAACCCCCCCAGCCCCATGGTTGAAAACATGTGAACAACGGCATCGAACCAGGTCATCCCGGCCAGGTAGTAGGAGATCACGCAGGCGGATGAAATGATGGCGTACACCACCCAGAGACCCTTTGCCGTTTCAGTGATGCGCGGCGTCATCTTTGCGTCTTTCATTGGCCCCGGGGTCTCGGCCTTGAAAATCTGCCGGCCACCGATACCCAGCAGCGGCAGGATCGCTACCGCCAGCACGATCAAGCCCATGCCGCCCAGCCAGACCAGCAGGCAGCGCCAGAAATTGAGAGACGGCGCCAGAGTGTCGAGACCGGACAGGACTGTTGAACCGGTGGTGGTCAGGCCCGACATGGTTTCGAAGTAGGCGTCGGTGAAGGTGAGCCCGGGAATCGCCAGCAGCAAAGGCAGCGTGGCAAAAGCCGCTCCACCGCACCAGGCCAGCACCACCAGCAGGATGCCGTCGCGCGGCGTCAGTTCCCGCTTGTTGCGCCGGGTGCCGACCCACATCGCGCAGCCGGCGGCAAAGTTGACGATCATTGAAATGACAAAGGCCTGGGCAGCGCCGTCGTCGTAGCCGAGCGAGACGCCGAGCGGCAGCAGATGCGACAGGCTCATCACCATCGCGATGAGCCCGAGGTAGGGGAAAACCGAGAGCAGCGCGCTCAAACGAAACCTACGCTGACCTGGAAAAGGCGCTCCACCTTGGACACCGTGCGCTTGTCGACGACGAACATGATCACGTGATCATCGGGTTCGATGACCGTGTCGTGATGGGCGATCAAGACCTGATGCTCGCGTGCGTTTTTGCCGTTGCTGCCGGAGGAACGCTCGTGGGTGCGCACGATGGCGCCGATGGTCGCACCTTTCGGCAAATCGATTTCTTCGATGCGCCGGCCGACGACTTTGGAAGATTTTGCGTCACCATGGGCGACGAGTTCGAGGGCTTCGGCTGCGCCGCGGCGCAGGCTGTGCACTGCGACGCAGTCGCCTTGCCGAACGTGTGCGAGCAACGTGCCGATGGTGGCCTGAGCGGGTGAAATCGCAATGTCGATCTGCCCGGCCTGCACCAGATTGACGTAGGCGCTACGGTTGATCAGCGCCACCACCCGGCGCGCGCCCATGCGCTTGGCGAGCAGCGAGGACATGATGTTGTTCTCATCGTCATTGGTCAGCGCGCAATAGACGTCCATGTCGCCGATGTTTTCCGTTTGCAGCAGCTCCTCGTCAGTGACGTCGCCGACCAGCACCAGGGTTTTGCTCAAGCTGGCCGCAAGATTTTCGGCGCCGCGCTTGTTGAACTCGATGATTTTGACTTCATAACGGTCTTCAATGGCTTTGGCCAAGCGTCGGCCGATATTGCCGCCGCCGCCGATCATCACCCGTTTCACCGGTTTGTCCATGCGCCGCAGCTCGCGCATGATGCCGCGGATGTGCTCGGTGGCCGCGATGAAAAAGACTTCGTCGCCGGCTTCGACCACTGTCGTGGCGTCGGGAATGATCGGACTGTCCTGGCGGAAAATCGCGGCGACGCGGGTGTCGAGGTTGGGCAGATGCTTGCGGATGGTCTGCAGTTCCTGGCCGACCAGCGGACCACCGTGAAAAGCGCGTACCGCAACCAGACTGACGCGGCCTTCGGCGAATTCCAGCACCTGCAGCGATTCCGGAAATTCGATCAGCTTGGCGATGTAATCGGTCAGCACCTGTTCCGGGCAGATCACGGTGTCGACGGCAAAGTTCTCCGGCGCGAACATTTCGGGGTGCGACAGATAATCCGCGGCGCGGATGCGCGCAATCTTGGTCGGAATGTTGAACATTGTCGCGGCGAGTTTGCAGGCGACAAGATTGGTTTCGTCGCTCTGCGTCACCGCGAGGATCATGTCAGCGTCGCGCGCGCCGGCGCGTTCGAGAACTTCCGGGTGCCCGGCATTGCCGATGATAGTGCGCAAATCAAGACGGTCCTGCAGTTTGCGCAGGCGGCCGGCGTCGGTATCGACCACAGTGATGTCATTGGCCTCGGACACCAGATTTTCGGCCACGGAACTGCCGACCTGGCCGGCTCCCAGAATGACGATGCGCAAAGCGGAATCCCCCAGCCGGAAAAAGAGCGCAATTGTATACCGGCTCCTCTGCCATTAGTACCGTCGGCCGGGCGCAGCTATGGCATAATTCCGCTTTCGAAAAGATGGGCTAACCCATTGACTAGAATATACTTTCCGGATCAGATTCCGGATCACGGCCGGTGCCAGCTGCCGGCGGCCAAGGCACACCATGTGGCGCATGTGCTGCGCTTGGTGCCGGGTGATGCGGTGACATTGTTCGACGGCGAGGGTAATGCGTATGACGCCGCGATCAGCAAATGTGTTCGCGGCGACGTCAGTGTGCAGGTGCGCGGCCGGCGCGAAGAGGATCGAGAATCGCCGCTGCAAGTGACGCTGGCGCAGGCGGTATCCAGCGGCGAACGCATGGATTACACCATTCAGAAAGCCGTCGAACTGGGTATTACCGCCATTCAGCCGCTGATGGCGGAGCGTTGCGTGGTGCGTTTGTCAGGCGAACGCGCTGCAAAACGGGTGGTGCATTGGCAGGCGGTGGTGGCTGCGGCCTGCGAGCAGTGCGGCAGGAACCGGGTGCCGGAAGTAAGGCCGGTGCTGTCGCTGCGCGACTGGCTGGACAGTGCCGCGGGCAGTGGTGGCATTCGTTTGTTGCTGGCGCCTGACGGCCCCGCGGTGTTGCGGGACATGCCGCGTCCTTCAACGATGATTACCGTGCTGGCGGGACCGGAAGGCGGATTTACCGCTGTGGAGGCGGCGGATGCCGTGCGTTGCGGTTTCCAGCCGCTGCGGCTGGGCCCGCGTGTATTGCGTACTGAAACGGCAGCGGTCGCCCTGCTGGCTGCGATGCAGGCCTTGTGGGGTGATTTTTAGGAGGCCGGCTTTCCGCGCGTTGGGAAACCGCATACCATCAATTTGAACAGGCATCGCTGATTTGACGACGCAGTACGGGGAGACTTTCATTTCCATCCAGAAAAAACAGACACAGGCTTCGCAGGACGCAGAAAAGCAGCCAACCGCTGCCCGTCCGCGACTGTCCGCGCAGGACCGTTTCATCGACTGGTTTCAGTCGGTTGCGCCATACATTCACGCTTTTCGCGGTAAGGTCTTTGTCATTGCGTTCGGCGGTGAAGTCGTTGCAGACGGGCGGTTTTTCCATCTGACGCATGATCTGAACCTGCTCGCGGCGCTGGGCGTCAAGCTGGTGCTGGTGCACGGTTCGCGGCCGCAAATCGAAGCGAAACTCAAGGCGCAGAAATTGCGCAGCCGGTTTGCCGGCAAGCTGCGCATCACTGACGGCCCCGCGCTGGAGGCGGCAATGGAGGTGGCCGGCAAATTGCGCGTGCAAATCGAGGCCCTGCTGTCGATGGGCCTGCCCAATTCACCCATGGCCGGCGCCCACATTCGCGTTGCCGGCGGCAATTTTGTCACCGCGCGCCCGATCGGCGTGGTCGATGGTGTTGACCTGATGCATACCGGTGAAGTGCGCAAAATTGATTCCGTGGCCATTGAACGGCGCTTGAAGGACGATGATCTGGTGGTGGTGCCGCCGCTGGGTTATTCACCGACCGGCGAAGTGTTCAACCTGGCGATGGGCGATGTCGCCGCTGCAACGGCGGTGGCGCTGAAGGCCGACAAGCTGATTTTTCTGATGGAGTCGGCGGGTGTCGCCGGAAGCCGTGGTGAACTCCTGCGCGAGCTGACCGTACGCGAAGCTCAGGGCCTGCTGTCCAAGGGCCGTGTGCAATCCGAAGAAATGCAGGCCTATCTGCCGGCGGCAGTGCGCGCCTGCGAGCAGGGCGTGGGCCGCACGCACCTGATTTCCGGGCATCTTGATGACAGCCTGCTGCTGGAATTGTTTACGCACAAAGGCGTAGGCACGCTGCTGACCCCCGATCCCATTGAAACGCTGCGTCACGCCAAGATCGACGACATCGGCGGCATCCTGCGTCTGCTCGAGCCGCTCGAGGCCGAGGGCATCCTTGTCAAGCGCAGCCGCGATCTGCTGGAAATGGAGATAGACCGCTTCTGGGTGCTCGAACATGACCGGATGATCATCGGTTGCGCCGGCTTGTATCCCTTCTCTGACGAACGGTCCGGCGAACTCGCCGGACTTGCGGTGCATCCGGATTTCCGCGGCCGCGGCGCCGGTGAACGGTTGATGGCCGCAATCGAAAAACGCGCGCGCGGCCTGCGCCTGAAGCAGTTGTTCGTGCTGACCACCCGGACAGAGCACTGGTTCGTGGAGCGCGGTTTTGTCGAGACCGGGGTCAGCGCGCTGCCGCAGAAAAAGAAAGAGCTCTATAACTACCAGCGCCGTTCGGTGGTGTTGACCAAGCAGCTGTGACGGCCCGCTGATCTATCGCAACAAATCCGTAACATTAAAGTTTTATGATGGGAGTTCAAGATGGCGCGCCAAATAATGTGTGTAAAGTTGAAGCGGGAAGCGGAAGGGCTGGATTTCCCGCCCTATCCCGGTGACCTGGGCCGGCGCGTATTCGAAAACGTGTCCAAAGAAGCCTGGAAAAACTGGCTCGAACAGCAAAAGATGCTGGTGAATGAAAACCGGCTGAACCTGGCGGATAAAAAAGCCCGTGATTACCTTGCGCAACAGATGGATCGGCATTTTTTCGGCGATGGCGCCGATCACGTGGCCGGCTACGTACCGCCAAAACCCTGAACGTTGCGGCAGCGGACGGTTGACGTGAGTGCGTCCTCGCGCCCGCGGCGCAAACCGGGCAAGACCGGTTTCGCGCCCGAGTTCTATCTCAATCGGGAACTCGGCCTGCTGTCGTTCAACCGACGAGTGCTGGCGCAGGCAGAAAATCGCGACCACCCGCTGCTCGAGCGCCTTCGCTTTCTGTGCATCGTCAGCAGTAACCTGGACGAATTCTTCGAAGTTCGCGTGGCTGGCCTGCATGCAGAAATTGAAGCCGGTTCTGCGCCGATCGGTCCCGATCAAATGCGCGCCGAGCAGGTTTACCGGCAGGTCGCGCGGGAAGCGCACGAAATCGTTGCGCGGCAATACCAGCTGTTGAACGAAGAGATTCTGCCGGGCATGGAGCGGGAGGGCATTCGTTTTCTGCGGCGGAGCGAATTCACGCCGCAGCAGAACGAATGGATCCGCAGTTATTTCAAGCGCGAAGTGATGCCGGTGCTGACGCCGATCGGACTCGATCCCGCACATCCGTTTCCTCGCGTGCTCAACAAGAGCCTGAATTTTGCGGTTGAACTTGAGGGCAAAGACGCGTTCGGGCGCAACTCGGGCATTGCCATCGTGCAGGCGCCGCGAGTGCTGCCGCGGGTGATCCGTCTGCCGCAGGGCGTGGCCGGCGTCGAATATGACTTCGTGTTCCTGTCGTCCGTGCTGCATGAACATGTCGGCGAACTGTTCAGCGGCATGAAGGTGCTGGGGTGTTACCAGTTTCGCCTGACGCGTAACAGCGAACTGTTTGTCGACGAGGAAGAAGTCAAGGACCTGCGCACTGCGCTGCGCGGCGAACTGCCGCACCGCCATTTCGGTGACGAAGTGCGCCTGGAGGTCGCAGACAGCTGTTCCCAGCATATTTCGCAGTTTCTGCTGCGCCAGTTCATGCTCGATGAGGAGGATTTTTACCGCGTCGACGGACCGGTGAATCTGGCGCGCGTCATCAGTGTGCCGGACTGGGTTGACCGTCCCGACCTCAAATTCCCGCAGTTCCGGGCCGGCCTGCCGGAGCGTCTGCATCCGCAATGCGACATGTTCGAAGTGATCCGCGGCGGCGACGTGCTGCTGCACCACCCCTACCAGTCGTTTCAGCCGGTGATCGTGCTGCTGCAGCAGGCGGCGCGCGATCCCGCGGTGGCGGCGATCAAGATGACGGTGTACCGCACCGGCGCCGAATCCGAGCTGATGGAAGTGCTGATCAGCGCGGCGCGCAGCGGCAAGGAAGTCACCGTCGTGCTCGAGCTTATGGCACGCTTCGATGAAGAAGCCAACATCAACTGGGCGCAGCGGCTGGAAGAAGTCGGCGCGCACGTGGTTTACGGCGTTGTCGGTCACAAGACCCACGCCAAGATGCTGATGGTGGTGCGCCGGGAAGGTGAAGGACTGCGCCGTTACGTGCACCTGTCGACCGGCAATTATCATCCGCGCACCGCGCGCATCTACACCGACTTCGGCCTGTTCACCTGCCATGAGGAAATCGGCAGTGATGTCGCCGATGTGTTCATGCAACTGACGGGCCTCGGCCGCGCTTCAAAATTGCGCCACCTGCTGCAGTCGCCGTTTACTCTGCACCGGGAAATGCTGCGCGCCATCGAAAACGAAACCACGATCGCCAAGGCCGGACGCAAGGGCCAGATCATCGCCAAGATGAATGCGCTGCTCGAGCCGGAAGTGGTCGGCGCGTTGTACCGCGCATCGCAGGCCGGCGTGCAGATCGACCTGATCGTGCGCGGCGTCTGCGCACTGCGTCCGGGCGTGCCGGGATTGTCGGAAAACATCCGCGTGCGTTCGGTGATCGGACGTTTTCTCGAGCACACCCGGGTGTTTTATTTTCACAACGACGGTGCCGAGCAGGTTTACCTGTCGAGCGCCGACTGGATGGGCCGCAATTTCTTCGGCCGCGTCGAAGTGTGTTTCCCGGTTCTGGATGCCGTTTTGCGTCAGCGTGTGATTGCCGAAGGCCTGCAGCCCTATCTTGAGGACAACACGCGGGCCTGGGTGATGGGTGAGGACGGTCAGTACGCCTGCCAGATTCCCGCCCGCGGCAAGCCGGCGGGCGCGCAGGATCAGCTGCTCGACAGCCTGGCGCACAAGCCCAGCGTATGAAACGCCGTGTCCGCGCGCCGCGTCGCGCGGACACGGCCGCGACAGCCAATCACGAAGTTGAACTCAAGATGCGGGTGCCGCCTGCACGATTGCGCGCTTTGCTGTCGTCACCGCTGCTGCGTGCATCCGGTCAATCCCGGACGGTGCGGCTGGCAGCCACGTATTACGACACCCCCGAACTTTATTTGTGGCATAACCGTATCGCGTTACGTGTAAGACGCGAAGGCCGGCGCTGGGTGCAGGCGGTAAAAGGCAACGGCAGCGTTGCCTCGGGCGTGCATACCCGCCTGGAATACGAAACCGTGTTGCAGGATGCGTCCCCCGATCTTTCCGGACTGCCGCGTAGTCCCCTGACCAAAATGTTGCGCGCCGGAAACCTTGCATCGACTTTGGTTCCGATACTCAGTACCGACATCAAGCGCACGTTGCGCCTGCTGGAGCCTGCACCGGGCGTACTGATCGAAGTAGCGATCGACCGTGGCGAGATCCGCAGCGGCAATCGACGCGATGCGGTTTGCGAGCTGGAACTCGAACTCAAGCAGGGGCCGGTGACCGCGCTGTTCGATCTGGCGCTGCAAATGGCTTCGGTGCATCCGCTGGAACTGGAACATCACTCGAAGGCTGAGCGTGGATATGCGCTGTACAGCTCGCATTTCGCCGGGCCGCAGAAAGCAAACCCGATACGGCTGGAACCCGTGATGGATGCGGGCGCTGCGTTTCGCCGAATTGCCGCCTCCACGCTGGCGCAGGTGCAGGGCAACGCGCGCGGTGTGCTCGATTCGGAAGACCCGGAATATCTGCATCAGATGCGTGTCGGCCTGCGCCGGCTGCGCTCGGCGCTGGATCTGTTCCACGAACCCCTGGGTGACGCGCTGGCCGTGCAGGCGGCGAGCTTGCGTGCGCTCGGCGCAGGGCTGGGTGCGGCGCGGGACTGGGATGTGCTGATGACCGAAACGCTGCCGCAAATGGGCGGATTGCCGCATATCGCGAGCTTGGCGGCGGTTTGCGAAGCGATGTGCCGGGCCGCCCGCACGAAGTCTAAAAGAATAATAAAAACAAATACATATACCGAGACGATGCTGACCCTGGGGCGCTGGCTGGCGGTGCCGCTGGCGACCGCCGATACGGCTTGGCGCGCACCGGCCCGGGTTGCTGCCGCACGGATTCTGGCCATCCGCCATGCGCGGGTTCTCAAGCGCGGCCGGCGTCTGGCGGCACAGTCGCCGGCGCAGCTGCATCGCCTGCGCATCGCCGTCAAAAAACTCCGTTATGCGGTGGAATTTTTCAATGATTTGTTCCAGGTCAAGGCGATGGCGGTTCAGCGCGCGCGACTGGAGAAGCTGCAGGATATACTGGGCCTCATCAATGACGCAGTGACAGTGGAGTCGTTGTTTGCGGCCGCGCAAAGCGGTGCGCGCCGGTGGCCTGCAACTGCGGCGAACGCCGTCGTGATGCGGCATCAGCGGCGCGCAACGCGGCAACGGGATCGCTTATCGTCGGCGTGGCGGCGGTTTCGAGCAGCGCCACAGCCGTGGCAAAAAACACCGGGGCGCTGATTGCGCGATAACCCCCGATTTTGCGGAGCCTGAAATCGCTGTGGGCATGAATCTGATTCTGTGGCGGCATGCGGATGCTGAAGACGGCATTCCCGATGAGGCGCGCCGGCTGACGGCCAAGGGGCACAAACAGGCGCGGAAAATGGCCGACTGGCTCGACCGTCATTTGCCGGAGGACTGGCGCGTGATTGCCAGTCCCGCGGCGCGCACCTGTGAAACGGCCAGTGCGCTTGCCGTCGACTTTGTCATTGAACCGGCGGTATCGACGTTGGCGACGCCGCAAGGTCTGCTAAAGGCTGTCGGCTGGCCGAACGGCGAGGGGACGGTCGTGGTCGTCGGGCATCAGCCGACGCTGGGTGCCGCCGCGGCGTTGGCATTGACCGGCGCAGTCCAGTCCTGGAACGTCAAGAAGGGCGCTATCTGGTGGATTTCGCGGGACGACGATGGCGGTGTCACGGTGCGCGCCGTGCTTGCGCCGGGCATTTTGTAGGAGGACACCATGTTTGAATCAGCCAGCCTTTCCCATCGCATTGAAAAAGCCGCTTATAAACGCGAAGAACCGAAACTTCGGCAGGCGCTGCTCAACGCGCAGTATGACCTCAAGCAGAACGGCAAATTCACCACGCTGATCCTCATTGCCGGCGTTGAAGGCGCGGGCAAGGGTGAGATGGTCAACCTGCTCAATGAGTGGATGGACCCGCGACATATCGAGGTCCACGGGTTTTCCGAACCCTCGGACGAAGAAAAAGAACGGCCGCGCGTCTGGCGGTATTGGCGCGCGCTGCCGCCCAAGGGCAAGATCGGCGTGTTTTTCGGCGCCTGGCACACCCAGCCCATCGTCAACCGCGTCATGGGCTTGAGCAGCGAGGGCCAGTTCGACCAGGAAATCAGCGAAATCCTCCGCTTGGAACGCATGCTGGTAGATGAAGGTGTGCTGCTGCTGAAGTTCTGGTTTCACCTGTCAAGGCCGCAGCAGAAAAAGCGACTGCACGAACTGGAGAAGGATCCGGTGACGAGCTGGCGGGTCACCAAAAACGACTGGATCCTGTTCAAGAACTATGACGGTTTCGCCAAGGTGTGCGAACCGTTCGTTCGCAAGACCAGCACTGCAGAGGCGCCGTGGCTGGTGGTATCCGGCGCAGACGCGCGTTACCGCAGCCTGACCGTCGGCCGCACGCTGCTCGCGGCGATGCGCGAACGGCTGGACGACAAGGTGGTGCCACAGCTGCCGGACCGTACTCCTCCGCTGCTGCCAGCGATCGACAAACTCAATGTGCTGCGCGCGCTGCAGCTGGATCAGGATTTGTCGAAAAATGCCTATACCAAACAGCTGGAGGAATTGCAGGGGCGACTCAACCGCCTGTTCCGCGATCCGCGGATGAAACAGATGTCCGTGGTCGGCGTGTTTGAGGGCAATGATGCGGCGGGCAAGGGCGGTGCCATACGCCGCATCACCGGCGCACTCGATGCCCGCGCTTACCAGACCATCTCCGTCGCCGCGCCCACCGAGGAGGAACGCGCGCAGCCGTACCTGTGGCGGTTCTGGCGGCATATTCCGCGGCGCGGCCGTTTCGCGATTTTCGACCGATCCTGGTATGGCCGCGTGCTGGTTGAACGCGTCGAGGGCTTCTGCCAGGAAGCAGACTGGATGCGCGCATATTCTGAAATCAATGACTTCGAGCAGCAACTCGCGCAGCACAACGTGCTGGTGGTGAAGTTCTGGCTGGCGACCAGCAAGGAAGAGCAATACCGGCGCTTCAAAGCGCGCGAGAAAGTCGCGTTCAAGCGTTTCAAGATCACCGCCGAGGACTGGCGTAACCGCAAGAAGTGGGATCAATATGAAACCGCGGTCTGCGACATGGTCGACCGCACTTCGACGAACGTGGCGCTGTGGACGCTGGTTGAAGCCAACAACAAGTATTACGCGCGGCTTAAGGTGCTGCGCACGATGGCGGATGCCGTCGAAGCCGCGCTGGCGCGTATCGACAAGCCGAAAAAAAGCCGGACCAAAAAAGACCGGGTGAAGAACGGCCGCAAGTGAACGCTGGCAGCCGCAGCGGATTCAGTCGGCGAGCGCCGGTTCCTGCGCGAGCACGATGTCATCCAGTCCGGGCACGCGGATTTCATGGCCGATGCGCGTCCATTCCGCGATTTCTTCGCGCAGCGCTGTTGCCGTCAACGGGTTCGATTCCAGCCATGCCGCGTCAAAAGACAGCCGCAGCCGCTCGCCCTGGATCTTGATTTCCAGCGGCGGAAACCGCGTGTCCCGGCGCGCGCGGCACAATATCACAGCCAGCCGCAGCGCCAGCACAATTGCGCGATCCTGTTCCGGCAATACTTCCCAGGATTTTTTCAGCGAGCGGCGGTGACTCAGCACCAGCGACGCAAGGCGTTCCTGTTCCCCGCGTGAAAATCCGGGCATGTCGGCATTACTGATGATGTAAGCCGAGTGCTTGTGATAGCCGCTGTAGGCAACCGGAATGCCGATTTCATGCAGCCGGGTGGCCCAGCCGAGCAATTGCGGTGCCTCTTCAAGGGCCACGCTTCCTGCAAGTTTTTCATACAGCGTTGCGGCAAAAGTGCCGACCCGCCGCGCCTGATGCGCATCGACGTGATAACGCTGCATGAACTGGTCAACGGTCATGTCGCGCATGTCGTGGTTATGGAATCGGCCGAGCATGTCGTAAAGAATGCCCTGGCGCATCGCGCCGGTGGCCGGTGTCATTTCACCGATGTTCAGTTCGTCGAGCACCGCATAAAGAATCGCCAGGCCGCCGATCAGCACCGGCTGGCGGTCGGGGCGCAGGCCGGGCAGTTCGGCCGACGCGATGTCGCCGGCGCGCAGCAGCTGGGTGCGCAGGCGATCAAGGCCGGCGAGCGTGATCGGTCCCTCGGTGTACCCGGAGAGTTGCAGAATTTCAGCGAGCGCACGGATGGTGCCCGAGGAGCCGACGGCATGCTGCCAGTTGCCGCGGGTGTAGCTGCCGACAAGGGGCTCGAGTTCGGCGCGCGCAGCAAGGTCGGCTTCCTTCAGCGCGGATTTGGTGATGCGGCCATCGCGGAAGTAGCGCAGGCTGTATGACACGCAGCCCATGAACAGGCTTTCCAGCTTCAGCGGCTTGTATCCGGTGCCGATGATGCACTCGGTGGAGCCGCCGCCAATGTCGATGACCAGGCGTTTCTCGCGCGACGCCGGCAGGCTGTGCGAGACCCCGAGGTAGATCAGCCGTGCTTCCTCGCGTCCGGCGACCACTTCGATCGGGAATCCCAGTGCCGCACGGGCGCGGCGCAGGAACTGTTTGCTGTTCTTGGCGACCCGCAGTGTGTTGGTGCCGATGGCGCGTACGCCGTGCGGATCGAGGCCGCGCAGTCGCTCGCCAAAGCGGGCGAGACAGGCCAGCGCGCGTTCCTGCGATTCATCGTCGAGCTTTTTGTCCTTGCCGAGGCCGGCGCCAAGGCGCACCGGTTCGCGCAGCGAGTCGAGCGGAAAAAACTGATCGTCCGCAACGCGGGCGATCTGGCAATGAAAGGAATTCGAGCCCAGATCGACGGCAGCAATGGTGGATTGCTCCGCCATTTCAGCGTGCTCCCCGCCGGACGATCGCCTGATTTTTCAGCATGGTTGACTCGATTCGACTGATGCGATCGAGTGTACCACGTGGTTTTGTCAGCTGAGCGCTTCGCGTTCGAGCGTTTCTACACTGGTGTGACGTACGTCCTTGCCCTTGACCAGGTAAACCACGTATTCGGACATGTTTTTGGAGTGATCGCCGATGCGCTCTATCGATTTGGCGATGAACAGGATATCGAGGGCGTGCGAAATCGTCCGCGGGTCTTCCATCATGAAGGTGATCAGCTGGCGCAGGATGGCCTTGAACTCGGAGTCGACCTGCTCGTCCTGGCGCACCACTTTGGCGGCGACCGCGAGATCGAGCCGGGCGAAGGCATCCAGTGCGTTGCGCAGCATGCCCAGCGCAATGTCGGCGACATGCTGGATTTCGGCGGCGCGCGGCACGGTCGGCCGGTCGCTGCTGTAGAGCGACAGCGTCATGCGGGCGATTTTTGCGGCCTCGTCGCCGATGCGTTCGAGGTCGGTGATGGTTTTGACCACGGTCATGATCATGCGCAGGTCCTTCGCCGCCGGCTGGCGGCGCGCAATGACCGTGCTGCATTCCTCGTCGATGGCCACTTCCAGCGCGTTGACGCGGTGATCGTTGTCCATCACTTCGCGCGCGAGTCCGACGTGGCCGTTGGTCAGGGCTTCGATGGCGCGCATGATCTGCTGTTCAACAAGGCCGCCCATTTGCAGCACCCGCGAGCGGATTTCTTCGAGCTCGGTGTCAAATTGCTTGAGGGTATGGTCGGGCATGGCAGGCTCCGCGGCGAAAAGTGTTCTTTATACCGCTGAATTATGACAGTTTCGTGGCTGCGGCCGGGCGCAGGGTCTCCACACCGTTTTTGCCGGCCAGCAGCAGCACGTCCGCGGGACGGCGCGCAAACAGGCCGTTGGTGACCACGCCGGTGATCTGGTTCAGTCGTGTTTCGAGATCCGGCGGGTTGATGATGGTCAGGTTGCGCACGTCGAGGATGACATTGCCGTTGTCGGTGACAAAATGGCTGCGCCATTCCGGCTGGCCGCCGAGTTTGACGATCTCGCGGGCGACGTAGGAGCGCGCCATCGGAACCACCTCCACTGGCAGCGGGAATTTTCCCAGCACGTCGACCAGCTTGGAGGCGTCGGCAATGCAAATGAACTGCCGCGCCACGGCGGCGACGATTTTTTCGCGGGTGAGTGCGCCCCCGCCGCCCTTGATCATCATCAGGTGCCGCGTCACTTCGTCGGCGCCGTCTACGTACACCGGCAACTCGCGCACGCCATTGAGGTCGAATACGGAAATGCCGGCGGCTTTCAGGCGCTGGGCGCTGGCTTCGGAACTGGAAACGGCGCCTTCGATGCGGTTTTTCATCTTTGCCAGTTCATCGATGAAGAAATTCACCGTCGAGCCAGTGCCGACGCCGACAATGGCGCCTTCGGGCACCAGCGCCGCCGCAGCCTTCGCCGCTGCCTGTTTCATTGCATCCTGACTCATTCACTGCTCCAGATTGATGGTTCAATCGAATATACAGCATATCGCCGCACGGTCTTGCGCACAGCCTTGTTTTGCATGCTTATTTTTCCCTTTAGCATCGCCTGCGGGCGGCATTCCTGATAACCTTTAACCCATGTAAATCCGCTGGTAAATCATAGCTAAAGCGCATGGCCAAAACCGATTATCTGGAACGTATCCTCAACGCGCGCGTCTACGACGTGGCGATCGAGACGCCGTTGGAGCTTGCACCAAACCTGTCACGGCGCACCCACAACCGCATTCTGCTCAAGCGTGAGGACATGCAGCCGGTGTTCTCGTTCAAGCTGCGTGGCGCCTACAACAAGATGGCGCACCTCAAGCCCGATGCGCTGGCGCGCGGCGTGATCGCCGCCTCGGCCGGCAATCATGCGCAGGGCGTAGCGCTGGCAGCGCAGCGGCTGGGATGCACGGCGACCATCGTCATGCCGGTGACCACGCCCGACATCAAGGTCAATGCGGTGCGCTCGCGCGGCGCCAAAGTGGTGTTACACGGCGATTCGTACGCCGAAGCCGCGGAACATGCGCGCGTGCTGGAAAAACGCCATGGACTGACTTACGTCCATCCCTACGACGATCCGGACGTGATTGCCGGCCAGGGCACTATTGCAATGGAAATCCTGCGTCAGCATCCGGAGCCCATCGATGCGATTTTTGTCGCCATCGGCGGCGGCGGGCTCATTGCGGGGATTGCCGCCTACGTCAAGCGCCTGCGCCCGGACATCAAGGTCATCGGCGTGCAGCCGGTGGATTCGGACGCGATGTATCAGTCGATCAAAGCCGGTCGCCGCGTCAAGCTGGCCCAGGTCGGCCTGTTTGCCGACGGCGTGGCAGTGAAGCAGGTCGGCAAGGAAACTTTCCGTCTGTGCCGCACACTGGTCGATGAAATTGTCCGCGTCGACACCGATGCCATGTGCGCGGCGATCAAGGACGTGTTTGAAGACACCCGGGCCATTCTCGAGCCCGCCGGCGCGCTGGCGATCGCCGGCGCCAAGGCTTGGGCGGCGCGCCGTCGCGTGCGCAATGCGACGCTGGTTGCGGTCGCCTGCGGCGCCAACATGAATTTCGACCGGCTGCGTTTTGTCGCGGAAGAAGCCGAACTCGGCGAACACCGCGAAGCCATACTGGCGGTGACCATTCCCGAGAAACCCGGCAGCTTCAAAAGCTTCTGCGAACTGCTGGGTCCGCGCAATGTCACTGAATTCAATTATCGTTTTGACGATCCACAGAAGGCGCGGGTGTTCGTCGGGGTGCAGGTGCGCAACAGCAAGGAAACCGAGCAACTGGTCAAGGCGCTGCGCCGCCGCGGCCTGCAGACACTCGACTTGAGCGACAACGAACTGGCCAAACTGCATGTACGCCACATGGTCGGCGGTCATGCGCCGGGTGCAAAAAACGAAATCCTCTATCGCTTCGAATTTCCGGAAAAGCCGGGCGCGCTGATGCGTTTCCTGACCAGCATGAGCCGCGGCTGGAATATCAGCCTGTTCCATTACCGTAATCACGGTGCTGACTACGGGCGGGTATTGGTCGGCATGGAAGTGCCACCGGCTGACAAAGCCAAGTTCAAGGCATTCCTGGCGCAGGTCGGTTATCCCTGTGCCGATGAGTCGCGCAATCCTGCCTATCGCCTGTTCCTGTCATGAAATCTGTTTATAATCAAATAGTTATATCGATTACTCGGCGGCGCCAATCCTTGAGCATGGTGCACGGACGCTTGGCGGCGCTGATCATGGTTGCCATCGCAACGGTTGTATTGCCCGCCGTGCCGGCTGCGGCACAAAACGCGGCTGCGCTGGATGAGGCATTTCTTGCAGCAAAAGACGCGGCGCGTACCGGCGACAGCAAAAAACTCGACCAGCTCGCACCGCGTTTCCAGGGCCATGTGCTCGAACCCTATGTGCAGTATTGGCGGCTGAAAATCCGTTTTGAAGCGCGCGAAGCCGAGGAAATCCGCCGCTATATCGCCAGCAACCGCGACACGCCGCTGTCCGACAACGTGCGTCGTGACTGGCTGAAAACGCTGGGTAAAAACGCGCAATGGGAAACCTTCAACACCGAGCTCCCCGCGCTGGTGGGTGAGGACATGGAGGTGACCTGCTATGCCTTGCAGGCGCGCCTGCGCGTCGACAACCAGGCGCTGCGCGAGGCGCGGCCGCTGTGGTTTGTCGCCCGCGATCTGCCCGACAGTTGCAATCCGCTGTTCGATGCGCTGCTCGAGTCGCGACAGTTGTCCGAGGAAGATGTGTGGACCCGGGTCAGGCTGGCGCTGGAGGCCGGGCAGGTCGGATTGGCCAATCGTGTCGCCGGCTGGTTGCCGAAAGGCCAGGCACCGGATGCGCGGGTGTTGACCGGCATTTCCGGCAATCCCGCCGCATATTTGAATGATCTGCGTTCCGACCCGAAGTCGCGGGCGTCGCGCGAGACCGCGATGTTTGCGGTGTACCGGCTGGCGCGCAGTTCGCCGCAACAGGCCGCGACACACTGGACCCGGCTGGCTCCCCAGTTTTCCGAGGAGGAGCGCGCCTATGTCTGGGGCATGCTCGGCTACTTCGGCGCGATGCGCCATGAACCGGCAGCGCTCGACTGGTACGCCCGTGCGTCCGGCATGAGCGATCTGCAGTTGGCCTGGAAGGCCCGCGCGGCGCTGCGCGCAAAGCGCTGGCCGGAAGTGCAGGCGGCGATCGATGCTATGACGCCGAAAGAAGCAGAAGACTCGGCCTGGCGCTACTGGAAGGCGCGGGCACTGAAAGTCGCGGGTCGTGAAACCGAAGCAGTCGCGTTGCTCAAGCCGCTGTCAGCGGAGTTCAGTTTTTACGGCCAGCTGGCGACCGAGGATCTTGGCAGCGGTGTACAGGCGCCGGTGCAGTCTTACAAGCCGACCGAGCAGGAGGTTGCCGCAATTGCCGCGCGTCCGGGCATCCGGCGCGCGCTGACACTGTTCCGGCTGGATGTACGGCTCGAGGCGGTACGCGAATGGCTGTGGGCGATTCGCGGCATGAGCGATCGCGAGCTTCTCGCCGCGGCAGAAGTGGCGCGCCGCAACGCCGTGTATGACCGGGCGATCAACACCGCCGACCGCACGCTGTTCGAACATGATTTCGGACTGCGTTATCTCGCGCCGTACCGGGACCAGCTGAAAGCTGCTGCGCGGCAGGTGGATCTTGACGAGGCCTGGGTCAACGGACTGATCCGTCAGGAAAGCCGTTTTATCGCCCAGGCCAAATCTCGGGTTGGCGCCGGCGGGTTGATGCAGCTGATGCCGGCCACGGCGAAATGGGTTGCGGGGAAAATCGGCCTCAAGGACTGGCACTGGTCGCAGGTCAACGACGTGAATACCAACCTCAGTCTGGGCACCTATTATCTGCGCCATGTGCTCGACACACTAGACGGCAGCCCGGTGCTGGCCTCGGCTGCGTATAACGCAGGTCCCGGTCGTGCCCGCGCCTGGCGCGACGAGCAGTCAATGGAGGCGGCGGTTTATGCCGAGAGCATTCCATTCAACGAGACGCGGGATTATGTGAAGAAGGTGATGGCCAATTCCAGCTACTACGCCAGCAATTTCAGCCAGCAAATACAGTCGTTGAAAGCGCGCATCGGCGTCATCGAACCGCGAAGGCGCGATCGCGAAAAGCCGCTCGGTGATACGCCCTGATCGGTGTCATCGGCATTACATCGGAGAATTTCCACATGCTCATTGAAAAAATCTGTGTCATCGGCGGATCGGGTTTTGTCGGCCGCCATCTGTGTCAGCAACTTGCAGCGCGCGGCATGCGCATGGTGGTGCCGACCCGGGACCGCGAGCGCGCCAAGGCACTGACTCTGCTGCCGACTGTAGATGTGGTGGAGGCCGATGTGCATTCAGCGGCGGCGCTGACCAGAGTGGTTGCCGACTGTGACGCGGTGATCAATCTTGTCGGGGTATTGCATGAAGGCGGCGGCCACCGCGGTTTCCGCGCCGCCCATATCGAACTCGCCCGCAACGTGGTGTCAGCGTGCCGCGCCGGCGGCATCAGGCGACTGCTGCACATGAGCGCTATCGGCGCCGCGGTCAATGGCCCCAGCGCCTATCTGCGCAGCAAGGGTGAAGCTGAACGCGTCGTGCTCGAATCGGGACTGGATGTCACGATATTCCGCCCATCGGTAATTTTCGGCCCGGATGACCGATTTCTGAATCTGTTCGCCAGGCTCGCGCAGTTGGTGCCGGTACTGGTGCTGGCGCGGCCCGACGCGCGTTTCCAGCCGGTGTTTGTCGGAGATGTCGCCGCGGCTTTTGACCATGCATTGACCGATACCACCACTCATGGACGCAGCTACGATCTGTGCGGTCCGCAGCGTTACACGCTGCGTGAACTGGTGGCGTGGGTGGCGCGTATTACCGGCCGTCCGCGCCCCATCATCGGCCTTAATCGCCCGTTGTCCTACTTTCAGGCGTTTGCGATGGAATGTCTGCCGGTGAAACTGATGTCGCGTGACAACATCCTTTCGATGGACATCGACAGCGTGACGGATTCGGTGTTCCCGTTCGGCATCCAGCCGCAGGCTCTGGAGGCGCTGGCGCCGTCATGGCTTGCGACTGACACGCCGCGCGCGCATTACGACAGCATGCGCAGCCGCGCCGGCCGCTGAAGCCGTTGATGGAGATCTATGTCGTCGGCGGTGCGGTGCGCGACGAGATGCTCGGCTTGCCCGTGCAGGACCGCGATTATGTGGTCGTCGGCGCGACACCCGAAGAGATGGTGAAGCAGGGTTTTCGCCCGGTTGGCCGCGATTTCCCGGTGTTCCTGCATCCGCAAACTCATGAGGAATATGCGCTGGCACGTACCGAGCGTAAGACCGCGCCCGGATACCACGGCTTTAACTTTCACGCCGCACCCGATGTCACGCTGGAACAGGATCTGCAGCGTCGCGACCTGACCATTAATGCGATGGCCCGTGCTGCGGATGGCCGCCTGATCGACCCGTACTGCGGCGCCGAGGATCTGGGTGAAGGCGTGCTGCGTCATGTCAGTCCGGCGTTTGCCGAAGATCCGGTGCGCATCCTGCGCGTTGCGCGATTTGCCGCGCGCTTCGATTTCACCGTTGCGCCGGAAACCCAGGCACTGATGGTGCAGATGGTGCAGGACGGTGAGGCCGACGCGCTGGTCGCCGAACGGGTGTGGCAGGAACTGGCGAAAGGGTTGATGGAAAAAACGCCGTCGGCGATGTTTGCGATTCTGCGTGACTGCGGCGCGCTGGCACGCGTATTGCCGCAGCTGGATGCGCTCTACGACGACGGTCTGGCCGACGCAGCGCTGGCGGCGCTGGATGGCGCAGCCCCGGGGGTGCTGGATATACGTTTTGCAGCGCTGATGCGCGCGCTGGAGCCGGAAGCCGTGGATGCGTTGTGCATCAAGCTGCGTGCGCCCGCGAATTGCCGCGATCTGGCGCTGCTCGCGGCCCGCCATGGCAACGCGCTGGCGGACGGCGCGGAACTGGACGTGGAAGAACTGGCGCAAATTCTCGAGGCCTGCGATGCCTGGCGGCGCCCGGAGCGCTTTCGCGATCTGGTAGACGCGGCGGTGGCAGGGGTTGCCGGCGCGGATGCGGCACGCAAACGGCTGCGTTGTGCGCATGATGCGGCGCTGGCGGTGGATGCGGGTGCCGTTGCTCGCGCGCAAAAGTCACCCGACGGCATCAAGTCTGCAGTGGCCGATGCGCGCCTCGCCGCGATACGCGCTGCACTAAAATAATCAAATCACAATGAATCATGAAAAGAACAAGGAGATCCTGCAATGATTGATTTTTATACCTGGACCACGCCAAATGGCCGCAAGATTTCAATCATGCTGGAAGAATGCGCGCTGCAGTACCGCACCCATGCGGTCAACATCGGCAAGGGCGACCAGTTCAAACCCGAATTCGTCGCGATCAATCCCAACAGCAAGATCCCGGCGATCGTCGATCCCGACGGCCCCGACGGCAAGCCCATCGCTTTGATGGAATCCGGGGCGATCCTGATCTACCTCGCCGGCAAGACGGGTAAATTTCTGCCGGAAGCAGTACGTGGGCGTTATGATGCCCTGCAGTGGCTGATGTTCCAGATGGGCGGTGTCGGTCCGATGTTCGGCCAGGTGCATCATTTCCTGCGTGCGGCCAAAGAGCCGGTGCCGTATGCGATCGAGCGATATGTCACGGAAACGCGCCGGCTCTACGGCGTGCTCGATGCGCATCTGGCCAATCATGAATGGCTGGCCGGCGGCGAATACACCATCGCCGAAATGGCGACCTACCCTTGGATCGCCCGCCACGAGTGGCACAAAACCGACCTCAATGATTTTCGGCATGTGAAGCGCTGGTATGACCGCATTTCCGCACGCCCCGCGGTGCAGCGCGGCATGGCAGTGCCGGTGTTGTGAGGCGCAGGCACGGCCGGGGCGAATAAATAAACCAATGGGCCGTGCCGCAATATCTGAACTGGTGTAATCTTTCGTACCAGCGGGCCATTCGACACGAAGCGATTATCAATCGCCAGACGAGACCCGTTGCCGCCAGCTGCAGAAACGGCTTCCAACAAATGCTGTGCCTTGAATCCCGGAGGGGGACGCAATGAAAAAAGTTTGGGTATTGCTTGCATACGCGGTGCTGAGCCTGGTTACCGTAACGGCGCAGGCCGCCGATCCTTCGAAAATCAAGGTCGGCATCCTGCTGCCGCTGACCGGCACCTTTGCCGCGGTGGCTGAAACCCAGAAACAGGGCGCCGAGCTCGCGGTCGACGTCATCAACAAGCGCGGCGGCCTCAACATGCCCTGGGGCAAGGTCGCGGTCGAGGGCGTGGTTGGCGACGACGAAGCCAAGCAGGACGTCGGCGTGCGCCGCTACCGCTACATGGTCGACGAAGGCGTCAAGGGCCTCGGCGGCCAGACCTTCGCACCCCTGGCCTACGCCATCAACGCCATGGTGTCCAAGAATCCCCTGCCCTACTTCCCGGTGTGCGTAATGGCCAAGGAAGCCTTCCAGAAGGGCAAGCTCGCTGATACCACCTTCGCCACCGCCTACAGCCCTTGGACCGTCGGTTACATGGCCGGCAAGTCAGCCACTCAGGAGCTGAAGAAAAAACGCATTTTCTTCCTCGCCCGTTCCGACAGCTTCGGCTGGGACATCCGCGACGGTGTTTATGCCGCGGCCAAGGAAGCCGGAGCCGAGATCGTCGGCTACGACGAGGTCTCGTTGGGCACCAGCGACTTCACCACCGTGCTGCAGAAGGTGCGCGCTGCCAAGCCCGATGTCTTCATCGCCGCGCAGTTCGCCGCCGATGCCGTGGCCCTGCTGAAACAGGTTCACCAGATGGGCCTCGGCAAGGAAATGACCATATTCAACGCTTTCACCACCAATGTCGTGGCCAAGGGCCTGCCGCCGGAAGCGCTGGAAGGCGTCTACGCCATGCACTATTTTTATTACGACCTTTCCAGCTTCGAAGACAAGGCTGCTGCGAAGAGTGCAGCTGAATTCACCGCACTGTTCCGGGCCAAGTACAAGAATCCGCCCGACGCCTATGCGGCGATCGCCTATATCGCCTACATGGAAATGTTCCGCGGCTTTGAATCGGCGAAGTCCTTTGACCCGACCAAGGTGGCCGCGGCCCTGCGCGCCAACAAGGGCGAATTCATGACCGTCAAGGGCCAGGCCAACTGGCGCCAGGACCAGGCAGCGGTGTACAAACATGCCGCCTTCCTGGTCAAGGGCAAGGGTCCCAAGGAACAGAAGAACGAATGGGACCTGTTCCATGTCGTCGGCTCGCAGGGCGGTGACTCCGTCATGCCCAGCCTGAAGTCGCTCGGCTACTGACCATCGTCCCGGCAGGCGCCTCCGCGGACGGAAAACAGCCGCGGGGGCGGCCTGTGCGCAGAGCGTACGGATGAGCATCGAACTCCTCAAAGCCAGCCATGTCACCAAGCGCTTCGGCGCACTGGCGGCAGTCAATGACGTCAGCTACACGCTGCGCGAGCACGAGGTGGCCGGCATCATCGGCTCCAATGGCGCCGGCAAGACCACCTTCTTCAACCTGCTCACCGGCCTCTACACGCCCGACAGCGGGAGCATCCATTACCGCGGAACCGACATCACCCGCGACACGCCCCAGCAGCGCGTCGCGCACGGCGTGATGCGTACCTTCCAGCTGACGTCGACCTTCGACAACCTGACGGTCATCGACAACCTGGTGCTCGCCTTTTTCCGCGCCCACCGCAAATCCAGCCTGCTGCAGCTGTTCCTGAATACCTGCAAGCAGCACCGCAACAACGACAAAATTGCGGAAGTCCTCGAAACCTTCGATCTCAGGGACCTGCGCGACCGGGAAGTGCGCAACCTGAGTCTCGGCGAAAAGCGCCGGCTAGAGATTGCGATGACCATGCTGGCCGAGCCTAAAGTGCTGTTGCTCGATGAGCCCCTGGCCGGGCTGGCCGAGTCGGAAATTCAGGCGGTGCTGGCCATCCTGCGCCGCCAGGTCGGCCAGCAGACCATCCTGATCGTCGAGCACAAGCTGTCGCACGTAAAGGAATTCCTGCAACGCCTCACCGTGATGCACGAGGGCCGCATCATCGCCGAGGGCGGCTACGAGGAATGTATGAATCATCCCGAAGTGCGCCGCAGCTACTGGCAGATCGACGTCGATGCCGAGGCCGCTGCGCAGGCTGCTCCATGAACGCCGCCGCCCTGCTCAGTGTCAACGGTCTCTCGGCGTCCTACGGCAGCGCCAAGGTGCTGTTCGACATCTCACTGGCGGTGGCGCCGCGAAGCATCGTCGCCTGTGTCGGACGCAACGGCGCCGGCAAGACGACGCTGCTGAAAACCATCGCCGGGTTTATCAAGCCGACGGCCGGCACCGTCACGGCCGGCGATCGCACCCTGATCGGCCTGCCGCCGTATGACGTGGCAAGGCTGGGTGTCAAATACGTGCCGCAGGACAAGAAGGTGTTCTCCGACCTGACCGTGCGCGAAAACCTCGAACTCGGCAGTTACGCGACCCGTGACTACAACTGGGATCCGGTCACCACTTACTTCCCCAAGCTCAAAGTGCTGATGGACCGCAAGGCCGGCTACCTCAGCGGTGGCGAGCGCCAGATGCTGATGATCGGCCGCGCCATCCTCGGCAGTCCGCAGGTGCTGCTGGTCGACGAACCCACCGAGGGGCTGGCGCCGAGTATCGTGGCGCACCTGAAAAACGTGTTCCGCGAACTGAGCAAGACCGCGGCACTGGTCATCGTCGAGCAGAACCTGCCGCTGGTGTGTGCAATTGCGGACAAGGTCTATGCGCTCAGCGACGGCGCCATCGTCGCCACCCTGTCCGGCTCGGACGAGATCCGGGTGGACCAGTGCGAGCGTTTCCTGTGAACCGCGGCCCGACCCTGCGCAAGGCCTGGGCCTGGTGGTGGGGCATCCTGCTGGCGTTTATGCTGATCGCCGGCATGCGGCTGGTGCTGCCGCTGCCCTTCGTCAACGAGATCCTCATTTTCTCGATCTATGCCATCGGCTGCAGTTTCCTGCTCGGCAAGGTCGGCTTCATTTCCTTCGGCCAGCCCGCCTATCTCGCCGTCGGCGCCTATGCCACGGCGTTCTACCTGTTCTATTTCGGCACCAATCCCTACATCGGCATTCTGTGGGGACTGGCTGCAGGCTGCGCTGCGGCACTGCTGGTGGGGCCGCTGTTCGTGCGCCTGCGCAGCGATTATTTCGCGCTGGTCAATCTGGCCCTGGCGGTCATCGTGTTCTACCTGATGCAGAAGGTGCTGGCGCCGATCACCAAGGGCGACAACGGCCTGTGGTTCCTGACCAACATGACGTCGACTCCGGTACTGGACATCACGCAGCCGCAACAGTTCTTCATCTTCGCCTTCCTCGTCGGGCTCGTGGTGTGGGCCTTTTACAAGTATCTCGACGACACGATCTTCGGCGCCTGCTGCCTCGCCACCAAGATCAACGAAGACAAGCTGCAGTTCCTCGGCTACAGCAACTTCCGCATCCGCCTCGCCGCCTTTGTCATCGCCAATACCACCACGGCACTGGCGGGTTCGCTCTACGCGGTCTATCTCGGCGCAGTCAGCCCGGAAATCACCGCGCCGTCGCGCACCGCCGACCCGGTGATCGTGATCCTGTTGGGCGGCGTCGGCACGCTGTACGGCCCCATCGTCGGGTCCGTGGCCTACACCGGCATGAAGGACGTGATCAGCAAATTGATCGGTAACTGGGAAATGGTCATCGGGCCGCTGCTGGTGATCATCATGCTGGCCGGCGAAAAAGGCATCTGGGGCACGCTGGAGCCTTGGCTGAAAAATGTGCTGTTCCGCCGCAGGAATACCGCCGCTGACGACCGGGACGAGGCGCGGTAATGGACACCAGCCTGTTGTTTTCGGGATTTATTTTCGGCCTCAGCATCGGCAGCATTTATTTCCTGATGGCCATCGGGCTGTCGCTGTGTTTCGGCCTGATGCGGGTGATCAGTCTGGACCAGCTGCTGTACTACTCGGTCGGCGCCTACATCGCCTACAGCGTCAGCCTCGCCACCGGAAGTTTCGGACTCGGGCTCATCGCGGCCGTCGCGGTGGGCGGGGTGGTCAGCCTCGCCATCGAGCGCATGGTGTTCCGCCGCATCTACGAGCGCGACCTGACCTTCAGCATGATCACCTCGTTCGGTGTGCTGCTCGGCGGCGTCGGTGTCATTAAATTTTTCTGGGGCCTGGTGCCGCGCCCGGTGCCGCTGCCCTTCAGCGCCCAGGTCGACCTGCTCGGCACCGATGTTCCCGCCTACCGCCTGCTCGTCGTCGCCGTGGCTGCCGCGGTCTATATCGGCATCTGGCTGTTTCTCAACCGCACCGTGACCGGCAAGGCGATCCGCGCCGGCATCGAGAGCGTGGAGCATGTCGAAGGCCTGGGCATCAACGTCGCGCGGTTGTTCACCACCACCTTCGTCATCGCCGGCACGCTGTCGGCCCTGGCCGGCGCCCTGCACGCACCGCTGATCATGGTCGATCCGCACATGGGTCTGGAAGTGCTGGCCTTCGTGTTCATGGTGGTGATCATCGGCGGGCTGGGCAGCATCAAGGGCACGCTGGTCTCAGCCTTCATCGTCGGCCAGGTGGTCTCCATCGGTTCGCTGATTTACGCCCCGCTGGCGCAGGTGGCCCCGTTCGTAATCATGTTGCTGATCCTGCTGGTCAAGCCGACCGGCCTCTACGGCAGCGCCCTGCTGAAGAAATAAGCCGCCAGTACCGGCTAGGGCGTTCCGCCCCCGCGGGCGTTCCGCTGCAGCAGACGGATGATTTCCGCGGTATCGAGTTCCGGATTCGTGCGCAGTTCGCGCACGCCGACAATGGTGGTTGCCCAGGCCATGTGTTGCTGCATGCGTTTGACGACCCCGGGCCATTCGCTGGCGGTGTGCCGCTGCGGGTCCGGCAGCGCATGGCATTGCGAACACGCCAGGCTGTAAATCTGTCCGGATCGGGTCTGCAGCGCGGGGTGCTTGGGATCCATTTCGCGCTGCGCATGTTTGCGCAGGTAAGCGGCCAGTGCGGCGACTTCAGCGTCCGATGGGGCCTCGACGCGGGCCATCATGTCTTTCATCAGCGCGCCCCTGTTGCCCTCGCCGCGCATGCGCCACACCATGCGTTCGACCACCGACGGCCAGCGCGCGGCAGCGTGCATCTGCGGGCTGGGCAGGTGATGGCATTGCACGCAATACCGCGACATCAGCCGCGCGCCGTCGCTATGAGGTTCCGGCAACTGTTGCGCTTCAACTGCCGGCGGCAGGATGCGTTCGAGCATGCGGCCATGAGGGCTTTGCGCCCACAGTTTGCGGGCCTGCGCGGTTTCCGGCGATTCGGCGGCATGCGTGATGGCGCTGACCAACAGCGGCACGATCAACAGCAGGATGGGGCGACCTGAAATCATGGTCGGGCCATGATAGCGGAACGGGGTGACCGGGCTAAAGCGTGTGGGATTTGTCGCCGCGGCTGAAACCCGACAGCGGTGAAACAATGCCGCGGCCGAAGGCGATGACCTTGAACAGTTCGCCCATCTCCGCCGGTGACAGCAGTTGCTGTGCCTGCCCGGCGAGCGGGGCATAACGCGCAACATCGGAGGCCGGTGTTTCGCCGAGCAGCGCGGTGATGCCGCAATTGATCAGGAATTGCGCCTGATTGACGTAACCGAGAAGATCGAGCGCCGCGCCTGCCTGCGCGATGGCACTGAAATCGACATGCGCGGTGATGTCCTGCAGTCCCGGCCACAGGAAGGGATCATCGTGGGCATGATGGCGGTAATGGCACATCAAGGTGCCGCGGGTGCGCTGCGAATGAAAAAACTCGCGTGCCGGAAAGCCATAATCAATGAACAACAATGCGCCGCGAACCAGACGTTGTGCGAGATCGGTCACCAGCGCCGGCGCGGCAAGGTTGATTTCGGTTTCGTAATCATCGGGCAATGACAGCTGACGGGCGGCTGCGGCGACTGCGCCGGCGGCAGGTCGCATCGCCCACGCGTATCCGTCCCCGTTGGACTCGACGCCGATCTCCCCGACATCGCCGTCGTGCGTGCGGATGCGATGCACCGGCAGCGCGTCGAGCACTTCATTGGCGATGACCACCGCGTTAAGGCGATCGGGCATCCGTTCCAGCCATTCAATTCGCGATACATATTGCGGCACGCGCGCCTGCAGTTGTGCCTGCTGGCGTTCGCGCAAATCGGCACTGACCTCGAGGATGCGGTAGCGCTGCGGCAGCCGGCCCAGCGTGGCGAGTTCTTCAAGCAGCACAGCGGCGAGCACGCCGCTGCCGGCGCCGAGTTCGATCAAGTCCGGGATGTCCTGCGCGAGCAGTTCGGCAATCTGGCGCGCCAGCGTACGGCCGAACAACGGCGACAGTTCCGGCGCGGTAACAAAATCGCCGGCTGCGCCGAGCTTGCGGCTGCCGGCACTGTAATAGCCCAGGCCCGGTGCGTACAGCGCGAGTTCCATGTAACGGGCAAAGCTGATCCAGCCGCCGGCATGTTCGATTTCGCGATGGATCAGGGCTTGCAGGCGAGCGCTCAATGCGAGCGCATCGACGGACGGCTCCGGCAGTGCAGGATTCGGGCTCGAAAAAGTCACGGCGGCATAATACGCTAAAATAAACAATCATTTACGTAGGTTCTTCCAATCAATAACCGCTCATGAACGCATCACTGAACGGCAAAACTGCACTGGTCACCGGCGGCGCGCGTCGCGTCGGCGCGGCAATCTGCCAGCGTCTGCATGCGGCCGGCGCCCATGTGGTGGTGCACTGCCATCACTCCCTCACCGAGGCGCAAACGCTGGTGCAGGCGCTGAACAGCTTGCGCGCGGATTCTGCGGCGCTGGTGCAGGCAGACCTGGTGGAGCGCGGCGCTTTACCGCAACTGGCGCAGCAGGCGCAGGCGGTGTTCGGACGCCTGGATGTGCTGGTTAACAATGCATCCAGTTTTTTTGCGACGCCTCTCGGGAGCATTGACGAGCAGGCGTGGGATGACCTGATCGGGACCAACCTGAAAGCACCGCTGTTTCTGTCGCAGGCCGCGGCACCGGAACTGCGGCGCACGCAAGGCTGCATTGTCAACATTATCGACATCCATGCCGAACGGCCGCTGGCGAATCACATGGTGTATACCGCGGCCAAAGGCGGCCTGCTGGCGCTGACGCGCTCGCTGGCCCTGGAACTGGGACCCGAGGTGCGGGTTAACGGCGTGTCGCCCGGTGCGATCCTGTGGCCTGACGGCCCGGAATGGCAGAATGAAGAGGAGCGGCAGCGCATACTGGACCAGTCCGTGCTCAAACGTACTGGCGTACCCGACGATATTGCCGGGGCGGTCGAGTTTCTGGCCACGGCACCTTATGTCACGGGACAGATCATCGCCATCGACGGCGGCCGCAGCATCGTGTTGTGATGCGTTAAACGAACACCAACACGAACAAACGGAACAACAGGCGCGGGTGAATCGCGACGGAGCAAAAAACCATGGAATCCCGGGTTATCAACATCACGCCGCGCAGCAACCGCGAGCGCCGCGATCATTACGAATCGAACAAGCTGGTCAAACGTCTGCGCCGGCAGGCGGGTCAGGCGATCGCTGATTTCGACATGATCCGCGAGGGCGACAAGGTGATGGCCTGTCTGTCCGGCGGCAAGGACAGTTATGCGCTGCTCGACATCCTGCTGCATCTGCGCAGCCACGCGCCGATTGCGTTCGACATCGTCGCCGTCAATCTGGATCAGAAACAGCCGGGGTTTCCCGAACATGTGCTGCCTGAGTATCTGACCAGGCTCGGGGTGCCGTTCCACATCGAAAACCAGGATACCTACAGCATCGTCAAGCGGGTCATTCCCGAAGGCAAGACCATGTGTTCGCTGTGCTCGCGGCTGCGTCGCGGCGTGCTCTATCGCGTGGCGCAGGAACACGGCGCGACCAAGATCGCGCTGGGCCACCATCGCGACGACATTCTCGAAACCTTCATGCTGAACATGTTCTACGGCGGCAAGCTGAAAACGATGCCGCCCAAGCTGGTGTCGGATGACGGCCGCAATGTGGTGATCCGGCCGCTGGCCTATTGCGAGGAGACTGATCTTGAGGCGTATGCGCAACTGCGGCAGTTTCCGATCATCCCGTGCACCCTGTGCGGGTCACAGGAAAACCTCAAGCGCCGCGAAATGAAGGCAATGCTGCGCGAGTGGGAAAAGCGCCATCCCGGCCGCGTGGAAACCATACTGACCAGCCTGCAAAACGTGCGGCCTTCGCATCTGATGGACCGCACGCTGTTTGATTTTGCAGCTGTACGGGCAACCGGCACGCCGGTCGCCGATGGCGACACGGCGTTTGACCCCGAGTAACAGGGGCGGACGCACGCGTCCGCCCACTTTGACTAGAAATCAGCTTTGATGCCGTATTCCTTGACCGCCTTGCTCCAGCGCGCGATTTCCTGACGCGTGAATTTGTCGAACTCGGCAGGCGTGGTCGGTACCGGTTCATAACCGCGATCGCGCAGCAGTTTGCCGGTATCGCCCTTCAATACCGTAGTCACCGCCTTATTGACTGTGGTGACGACTTCCTTGGGCATGGCCACCGGGCCCATCAGGCCGTACCACCCGGAAATCGCGAAACCCTTGTAACCCTGTTCTGCCAGTGTCGGAATTTCCGGCAGCTGCGGCGTGCGTTTGGTTGTTGTCACCGCCAGACCGCGCAGCTTGCCGGCCTTGATCTGGGGGATTGCGGCGCCGGGTCCTGAGAACAGGGTTTGTACTTCTCCACCGACAGCTGCAGCGACCGACGGGCCGGAGCCGCGGTACGGGATGTGCGTCAGCTTGACCTTTGCGGTCTGGAAAAAGGCTTCCTGCGCGACATGCGCGGTGACGTTGCCCGAACCGAAATTCATCGAGTTGGGTTTGCTCTGTGCGAGTTTGACGAACTCCGCCAGCGTTTTTGCCTGCACACTCGGGTGCACCGTCATGATGTACGGCTGCTCGATCAGCTGGCTGATGCCGACGAAGTCCTTGGCCACGTCGAAACTGAGTTTGGGCATCAGCGCCGGCGCTACGGCGGTGGCGCCGATTTCCGAGATGACCAGGGTGTAGCCGTCGGGGTTGGCGGTCGCCGCGATCGCGGTGCCCAGCGTGCCTTGCGCGCCGCCGCGATTGTCGAGCAGGATCTGCTGGCCCAGTTCCGCGGTGAGCGCGGGCTGCATGATGCGCGACACCAGATCGGTGCCTCCGCCCGGCGGGAATGGCACGATCAAACGGATCGGTTTGTTGGGGTAGGGAGTGGTTTGGGCAGCCATCACCGGCGCGGACAACGCCAGGCACGCGGCGGCCAGCGGCAGGCCTATCAGTCGGTTCATCAGCAAAGCTCCTCGTTGTTGATTTTTATGCAAAACAGCACCTTATCATGACTTTATGATGAGGAAAGCCAGGGTCGTGCTGCCGTGGCAGATAAAAATACCCAATAAAAACATATAGTTACAACAGTGTGGCGACAGCAATATAGTCTTGTCAAATTAAATTGGTCATGATAAATTGCAGTCCGTTTCCGTCATTGTTCGCGGTGTTCCGCGGCCCAACCCGTTACTGAACATGAATTGCGCCACCCGTCTCGTTGATCTGTTTGGCAGTCAGGCCGAAGTCGCCCGTCGCTTCCGGCTTGATCGCGCGGTGGTCAATCACTGGGTCAAGTCGGGCTATGTGCCGGCACGCTGGGCGATGGAAGTCGAGCAGGTCACCGGTGGCGAGATTGCCGCGGTTGAGGTGCTCAACGAAGCCACTGCGCGCAAGCCGCTGAAGCTGAAGTCGCGGCCGGACGGAGAAAATTTTTCAGCCAACGCCACTGCAGGGAGTGAATTCAACATGGACAAATACGCGCCGAGCAAACGCATCAATTCGTTTCACCCGCCGCAACGTACACTGATGGGGCCGGGCCCGACGGAGATTCATCCGCGCGTGCTGACCACGATGAGCCAGCCGGCGATCGGTTATCTCGATCCGGTGTTCGTCGAGATGATGGAAGAATTGAAATCGCTGCTGCGCTATACCTATCAGACCAAGAATCCGCTGACCTTCCCGATCTCGGGCCCGGGTTCCGTGGGCATGGAATTCTGCTTCGTCAACCTGGTGAGTCCCGGGGACAAGGTCATCGTCTGCCGCAATGGCGTGTTCGGTGGCCGCATGATCGAAAACGTGGAACGCTGCGGCGGCACGCCGATCATCGTCGAAGACAACTGGGGCGAGCCGATCAGCCCGCAGAAACTTGAAGACGCACTGAAGAAAAACCCTGACGTGCGCCTGGTGGCTTTTGTCCATGCTGAAACGTCCACCGGCGTGTTGTCCGACGCCAAGACGCTGGTCGAGATCGCGCACAAATACAACGCGCTGACCATCGTTGATACCGTGACTTCACTCGGCGGCTCACCGGTGCTGGTCGACGAATGGAAAATCGACGCTGCCTATTCCGCCAGTCAGAAATGCCTGTCGTGCACGCCCGGCCTGTCGCCGGTGACGTTTTCCGAGCGCGTGGTTGAACGGGTCAAGTCGCGCAAGGACAAGATTCATTCCTGGTTCATGGACATGAACCTGCTGCTCGGCTACTGGGGCGAAACCACCCGCACCTATCACCACACCGCGCCGACCAACTCGCTGTTTGCGCTGCACGAAGCACTGCTGCTGATTCGCGAAGAAGGCCTGGAAAACGCATGGGCGCGTGTTGATCGTCATCACACCGCGCTCAAAGCCGGGCTCGAAGCCATGGGGCTCAAGTTCCTTGTCAAAGAGCCGTATCAGGCACCGCAGATGAACGCCGTGCTGTGTCCTGAAGGTGTCAATGAAGCCGAAGTGCGCAAGACGCTGCTGTCCGAATTCGGCCTGGAAATCGGCGCCGGCCTCGGGCCGCTCGCCGGCAAGATCTGGCGCTTCGGCCTGATGGGTTATTCCTGCCGTCCTGACAACGTCATGCTGTGCCTGTCAGCGCTGGGTTCGGTGCTGGAAGACATGGGCCATCCGGTGCACGTCGGCGATGCTGAAGCCGCAGCGCATGCCGCATATGCATCAATGCATGCGACTGCTGCACAAGCGAAAAAACGCAAGCCGGCGAAAGCCGCGTAACAGGGTTTTTAATGCCCCTGCAAAAGGCCGCCTCCGGGCGGCCTTTTTGCTTCGGATGCCGGCTCAAATCAGCAGTGTGGCGAGCCCGAGCAGAAGCCCCATGCTGACGACATCGGTGGCTGTGGTGAGGAAAATGCTCGAGGCCGTCGCCGGATCGAAGCCGAAGCGCTTCAGCGTCAGCGGTACCATTGCGCCCGAGATGCCGCTGGCGACGCAGCTGCCGACCAGCGCGATCCACACCACCAGGCTGAGCAGCAGCGCGTCGGGATTGTGCTGGTAACTCGCGACAATAAACATGCCCAGTGCGGCGACGATGCCGGTGAACGCGCCGTTTAATGCACCGAGTGAGGCTTCCTTGATCACCAGCGCGCGTTCCGCGCCGGCCTTCAGTTCACCCAAGGTCATGCCGCGCAGCGTGACGGCCAGCGCCTGACAGCCGGTGTTGCCGGATTGGCCGGCGAGCACCGGCAGGAACAGCGCAAGGATGACCAGGCGATCCACGGTGTCCTGGAAAATCGCGACTACCGCGCCGGCAACGAATGCCGTGGCCAGATTGATTTGCAGCCAGGGGTGGCGGAATTTGAAGCTGTTGGGCAAGGGTGTGGCCAACCGCTCCTCTTTCTCCACACCGACCATGCTGCCGACTTGCGCGGTGATTTCGAATGCCTGTTCCTCGAACATGGTCTGACCGCGGACCAGGCCGAGCAGCCTGCCGTGTTCGTCGCAGACCGGGTACACCGGATAATGCCGATCAAGTACCAGTTTCATCGCGTCAGCCAGCGGCAAGTCCGGGCGCAGCGTGAATGCTTTATGCAGCATCACCGACTCCAGCGGTACGTGGTCGTCGGCGAACAACAGGTCGCGCATGGTGATAATGCCCAGCAGCTTGCCGGCGTCATCGGTGACGTAGCCGTAAGTAATGAACGCAGTGCGTACCAGCGGTCGCAATTGCTCGATGGTGTCGCGTACCGACAAGTCCGGGCGGAACACCGCCCGCGGTGGCACCATCATCCGGCCGATAGTGCCCGCTTCGAAATGGCCGTTGATCTGCCATTGCGCGGCGACTTCCGCAGGAACGGCGTGCTTGATGCCGTCCACCAGTCCATCCGGCAGTTCACCGAGGATGTCCTGCGTCAGCGCCGGCGCCAGATCCTGCAGCACGACGGCGATGGTTGCTGCCGGATGGTCCGCCAGCAATTCGGCGGCCTCCTTCGGCGATCGCGCCTTGGCGGCGAGTGCCAGTTCGCGGTGTTGGTGGGTTGCTGTTGCGGCAGTCTGATACTGATTTTTTTCCATCGCAATTCCCCCGGTCAGCCACAGGCCCGACTGCGCCTGCGGGGAGTATAGCGAGGGTTTGCGCTCAATGGTGCATGTTCAGGCCACGGTTACGGCGTACTGTGGATGCGTTAGCGGGCAGGACCTGCGGAAAGCCGTGTCAGGTGTTGCTGTTGTTCCTGTCGCGATTAAGGGGAAAAAATCGCGGTCTGCAGTCAGCATATGCCGTGCGACCACGTCATTGGCCAGAAATTCGATCACCTCGCCCAAGGTGATTTCTCCGACGGTGAGCGCAGGATTGAGTTCCTGCAGTACCTCGGCAATCTGCGCCGCCGGATACTCGGCAAGCAGATCCGCGGCTTCCCGCGGCGCGCGCCAGTTCACTGCGTTCTGGATTCGCCGCCGGCGCAGCGTGATTCTGGTTTTCTGGCACGGTGTCCTCCCGTCAGCGATAGGCGCGGGTGCGCCAGCGGGAAAGTATAGCGACGGAGGCCGCCGCCCGGCGAATCTTTGTGTTTGTAAGGGGAGGGGCGCTACCGTGCCGGGAGAACTGCTGCGGGTAACCGGTTCACCGCAACCGCACATTGCAGCGCGCAGCGAGCAACTGCTGCTCGATCGCGAACCACGCCAGCACGGTCCACAGCACGGCGATCGTGCCGAACAGGGCGAGCGCGCGCCTGCTGATGAGCGGGGGCGCCTGCACTGGCGGGGGCATCGTTGTTGTCAAGTCACCGATCATGATTGATGAGGGGTTTGAGCAAGAGGTCTTGTTGTTCGGCTGCCCATAACATGCACCGGGGGGTTGCTGGTCATCGATCTTATTCCGGCAATCGGTAGCCTTTGTCGTGGAACAGCCGCAGGCAGGCCGCCACGGCCTGCGGATCGTATAGCGTCCCGGCACCCTTGCTGATTTCAGCAAGCGCCGGCTCGATGCCCAGCCCCGGACGATAGGGGCGGTGTGAGGACATTGCTTCCACCACGTCGGCGATTGCGAGGATGCGGGCGTCGAGCAGGATTGCGTCGCCCTTCAGGCCGCGCGGATAGCCGCTGCCGTCGAGCCGCTCGTGATGCTGCCATGCGATGTCGGCAACCGGCCACGGAAACTCGAAGCTCTTCAGGATCTCGTAACCCCGCTCCGCGTGGCTCTTCACCAGCTCGTACTCGAGTCTCGAGAGCTTGCTGGGTTTGGACAGGATTTCAGCGGGCACGCCGATCTTGCCGACGTCGTGCATATAGCCGGCGATGCGGATGCCCTCGACGCGGTTCGTATCGAGCCCCATTTCAGCTCCGATTGCTGCGGCAATTTCGCCGACGCGACGCTCGTGGCCGTGCGTGTAAGGGTCGCGGACCTCGCCGATCGCGTTGATGACGCCGATCGTACCGCGCATGGCCTGCTCCAGCTGCGAGGCGTAGTGCCGGATCTCGTCCTCGGCGCGCTTGCGCTCGGAAATATCCTGCAGCAGGCCGATGATCGCGGGGCGACCTTCGTGGCTGGCGGACGAGCCGTGCATGCCGATCTCGATCTCGCTGCCGTCCTTGCGCAGGCCGATAAATGAATAACCGATGCTTTTCACTTCGCCGGCAAACTGGCGCCGGATATTCTCGGCCACAGTCGCACGGTCCTTCGTCGCCGTCAGGTCTAGCGGGCTCTTGCCGGTGATTTCACCGGGGGAGGCGTAACGGAATATCTCGGCGAAGCGCGCATTGACATAAACGAACTTGTTGTCCTGGATGAGGTAGAAGCCGCTGACGGATTGCTCGACCATGGCGCGGAAGTGCCGCTCGCTTTCCGCCAGCTCCGCCTGTGCCAGCAGGCGCGTGCGGATCGTGATGGCGAGGCCGATCTTGTCGGCAAGCTGGCAGGCAAAGGTGATTTCGTCCTGTTCCCAGTGGTGGGGACGGTCCACGTGCTCGAAGCAGAGCAGCCCGAGATGCTTGCCGGAGATCTGGACCACTGTGTCGAGCATGGCGGAGATGCGCAGGGGTTTCAGGTAATCCTCGATGTAGCCCGCCGTCCGCGGGTCTGTCAGCGGGTCATCGGCGTTTATGTAGCGGGCGTTTTTCAGGGCGCGGAATTCGTTTTCGAAATGCTCCTGGCGGAGTATTGCACCCGCGGTATGCATCCCCGGCGTGGCTTCGTAGAGGTCGATGCAGTGCAACTCGGTCTCGTCTTCGTTGAACAGCCACACGTTGGCGCGTTCGACGCCCGTGACGCGGGCGGTTTCTGCCGTGATCTCGCGTGCAAGGCGCTCGACGTCGCCCGCCAGCAGCGCATCGGATGCGGAGATCCTGTTGACTGCTTCCATCTGCCGCTGGACCCGGTCGAGCCTGTCGCGGCGCGCAGTTTCGGCGTGCTTGCGCTCGGAGATGTCCTGGACGGTGCCGACAATACGCCGCAGCGTTCCGTCTGCAGCAAATTCCGGATCCGCCCGTGTGTGCACCCAGCGGGTTTTTTCCGTGCCGACCCCGACGCGATGCTCTAAATCCAGGGGTTTGCCCGCGAGGGTTTCCTGCCAGGCCCTGTCCACGGCGGCGCGGTCCTCCGGGTGGACACGCTCCAGGAAGGCGTCGCGATCAATCGGCACACCGGTACTTCCTCCCAGGAGGCGACTGGCCTCCGCCGACCACTGGACCTTGTGCCCGGGGAGGTCCACGACCCAGCTGCCGACCCGCGCGATCGATTGCGCGCGGTTCAGGTCGGTCTCGCGCGCCTTGACCTCGGCGGTGCGCCGCTCGACCCGCGCTTCCAGCTCCCGCTTGTGGGCTCTCAGTTCGATCAGCAGTTTCGCGGCGTAGCCCAGCAGTGCGCTGAGGAACAAGCCCAGTGCGGCTTCGAACAGAAATTTGAGAGGATCCTGGCGCCAGCCATTGACGGGCACGACGCTCAGGGTCCAGACCGCGTTCGGTACCGCGATGATTTTCTGGACAGGGTCGATCATGGCGGCGGACGATGACGCGGCGATGATCGCTCTTTGTCCGGTGACTGGATCGGTGCGCCAGAGCTGGTAGGCAAGGCCCAACTCCGCCAGCCCGACAAAGCGGGCCGTCTCAATCACGTCGGGGAAGCGGATCACGACGCTGGTGAATCCCCAGAAGGTTGGGCCACCGGCGCTGTCAAGAAAGACCGGCAGGCGTCCAACCGCGCCCATCCCGCCCTGCAGCAGAGGGAAGGGACCATCGAGGGTCAGCTTGCCGGTGTCACGGGCGACAATGGCCGCTTTCGTGCGCGCCGGATCCTGCAACAGGTTGTGGCCGATGGCCTTTTCGTTGCCCGCCAGCGGCACGATGTACTGGACTATGCCGCGGGGCGCCAATTGCAGCGAAGTCGCACCGGGATAGAGTGGCAGCATCTGGCGGGCGACGGTATCGAAATTGCGGATTGCACCGTTGCCTTCACGAATCAGGGCGGCCACGGCATAGGTGGCGGACAGGCTGCGCTCGATGCTGCGCTCGAGAGCGTGCGCATGGATGGTCGCCTCGAACGCAGCGCGCTCACGCAAGGCCCTGCTGTCAGCCTGCGCAATGCGCCAGATCGCGCCAGCCGAAACAACGGCTGCGAGCAGAAAAACGACGGCCGCCACGAGTAGTGGAGGGAAGCGTTGCCGGGAGGTGATTGAGTGGAGCATCTGCATGGGAAAAGGTCGGGAACCCTGAATCAGGGCGCGCACGGTGGGGCGCCTGACCTATAACCCCAGCCGCTGCCAGATCGTGCTGGTCGGCCCCGCCTGATTCATCGTATAGAAATGCAGTCCCGGCGCACCCGCAGCCAGCAGGTCGTCACAAAGGCGGGTGACGACATCAAGGCCGAAGGCGCGGATTGAATCGGAATCGTCGCCGAAGCCCTCAAGCTTCTTGCGGATCCAGCGCGGAATTTCGGCGCCGCAGGCGTCGGAAAAGCGCGCGAGCTGGGAGAAACGGCCGATCGGCATGATGCCGGGGACGATCGGTATGGTGATGCCCATCGCCTCGCACTGGTCGATGAAATGATAGTAGGCGTCGGCGTTGTAGAAATACTGGGTAATCGCGGAATGTGCGCCGGCCTCGACCTTGCGCTTGAAGTTGAGCAGGTCATCCTGTGCGCTCCGGGCCTGCGGGTGATACTCCGGATAGGCGGCGACTTCAATATGGAAATGGTCGCCGAACTCGCCACGGATAAAGGCGACCAGTTCGTTGGCGTAATGGAACTCGCCGGCGGTTGCGGTGCCCGAGGGCAGATCGCCGCGCAGCGCCACCAGGTGGCGGATGCCATGTTCGCGATAGCCGCGCAGGATGTCGCGGATGTCGTCGCGCGAGGAGCCGATGCACGAGATGTGGGGCGCCGCCGCGTAACCGGCGGCACGCAGATCGAGTACCGCGCGCAGCGTGCGCTCACGGGTCGAGCCGCCGGCGCCGTAAGTCACCGAAAAAAATTTCGGATTCAGCGGCGCCAGTTGTTTGGCGGTCTGCGCGAGCTTGTCCAGTCCTTCCGGCGTATTCGGCGGGAAGAACTCGAAGCTGAAGCTCCGTGAGGCGTCAGGCGTCAGGCGTGAAAGGTGGCGTGTCGGGCGCGGGGTGTTCATGGTTTGGTCGTCTTTCGGATCGAGTTTATCAAGCCCCCCAGGAGACCGAAAACGGTCTCCAGTAACAAGAAAACCTCGGCTTCAGGCTCAATGTAGCGCAGATTGCGGGCAATGATCAGTTGCGTTTCCAGTTCGCTGAGCGATCCCCGCGCCATGGTCAGAAAGTGCAGGAATTCCTTGGTACCGGATCGCGCTGCACCTTCGGCGATGTTGCTTGCAACGGAGACTGCCGATCGCCTGATTTGCGCGGTCAGCCCAAACCGTTCATCCGCCGGAAACGCCTGAGTACAAAGATACACCGCCTCCACGAGCTGAACGGCCCGTTGCCAAGCCATCAGGTCGTGGTGCGCACGTTTCACCGGCTTGCCCTCACTCCTGCCTCCTTACTCCTCGCGCATCAATACCGGTAGTGATCTGCCTTGTACGGACCTTCAACCGGCATCTGCAGGTAGTCGCACTGCTTCTCGCTAAGTACGGTCAGGTCAACGCCGAGTTTCTTCAGATGCAGGCGCGCGACTTTCTCATCCAGGTGTTTCGGCAGCACGTAAACCTTGTTCTGGTACTTGCCGCCCTGGGTGTACAGCTCGAGCTGTGCCAGCGTCTGGTTGGTGAACGAACTCGACATTACGAATGACGGGTGTCCGGTGCCGCAGCCGAGGTTCACCAGCCGGCCTTCGGCGAGGATGATCAGGCGTTTGCCGTCGGGGAAAATCACATGGTCGACCTGCGGCTTGATGTTTTCCCACTTATATTGTTTCAGCGCGGCGATTTCGATTTCCGAATCGAAGTGGCCGATGTTGCAGACGATGGCGTTGTTCTTCATCCGCTTCATGTGGTCGTGGTTGATCACGCCCAGATTGCCGGTGGCGGTGACAAAAATGTCGGCCTTGTCGGCGGCGTAGTCCATGGTCACGACGCGGAAACCTTCCATCGCTGCCTGCAGTGCGCAGATCGGATCGACTTCGGTGACCCAGACCTGAGCCGAGAGCGCACGCAGCGCCTGTGCGCTGCCCTTGCCGACGTCGCCGAAACCGCAGACCAGCGCGACCTTGCCGGCGATCATCACGTCGGTGGCGCGCTTGATGGCGTCGACCAGCGATTCGCGGCAGCCGTAGAGGTTGTCGAACTTGGATTTGGTCACCGAGTCATTGACGTTGATCGCCGGGAACGGCAGGCGGCCTTCTTTTTCCATCTGATACAGGCGGTGCACACCGGTCGTCGTTTCTTCAGTAACGCCTTTGATGTTTTTCTCGATGTTCGAGTAAAAACCGGGCTTTTCCTTCAGCGTCTTGCGCATCGCTGCGAACAGCACCACCTCTTCTTCGTTGCTGCCTTCCGGCGGTTGCGTCTTGTTGCGCTCGTGTTGTGCGCCCAGCGTCACCAGCAGCGTGGCGTCGCCGCCGTCGTCGAGGATCATGTTCGGCGTGCCGCCATCCGACCATTCGAGAATGCGATGGGTGTAATCCCAGTAGTCTTCCAGCGTTTCACCCTTGTAGGCGAACACGGGGATGCCGCTGGCGGCGATGGCCGCGGCAGCGTGGTCCTGAGTCGAGAAAATATTGCACGACGCCCAGCGGATGTCGGCGCCCAGATCGGCCAGCGTTTCGATCAGCACGGCGGTCTGGATGGTCATGTGCAGAGAGCCGGCAATGCGCGCGCCCTTGAGCGGCTTCTTGCCTTTGTGTTCTTCGCGGATCGCCATCAGGCCGGGCATTTCGGTCTCGGCAATGGCGATTTCCTTGCGACCGAAGTCGGCGAGGTTGATATCGGCGACTTTGTAGTCGGCGGATTTGGCGTTCATGTCTAGCTCCTGAATGAATGGTCGGGCGCCGTTTCCAGCATGCCGCCCGAGCCTGGCCGGTGTGCGGGTTAAATCTTCGACCCGCCCGGTCGCAGCGCCCCTCGGGAGCACGATTTAATTGATGCGTTTTCGGTATTACGTTTTCGGTGTTACAAAAGCAAAGCGCCCGCACCGTTTCCGGTGCGAGCGCCGTTGATATCTTTGCTGAGCCTGGCCGATGATGGGTAAAGAACTAAAACCCCATCGGTCGCAACGCTCCTCAGCGGGGCGGATTATAGCCGAAGGCGGGGTGGCTCGCCAAACAGCGGCTTATAGGCATTCCCGGTAGTGACGCACGCAATCCCTGCAGTAGCTAGCCCGCAACAACCCGGTTGCGTCCCGAATGCTTGGCCTGATAAAGGGCCATATCGGCACGCCGCAGCAGCGCATCGCCCTGTTCACCTGACGCTATTTCAGCCACGCCGAAGCTCGCGGTAACCGGATTGCGCAAGGGCTCAATAAGGCAGCCCGCGAGGGCTGTCCGGATGCGCTCTGCCGCGGCCAGTGCATGCTCAAGGTCGGTGTGCGGCAACAGCAGGACAAACTCCTCACCGCCGTATCGGGTCACGATGTCGGTCGGCCGCGTGTGCTGCCGCAGCAGGGCCCCAAAGGCCATCAGCACCTGGTCCCCGGAGTCGTGCCCGTAGCGGTCATTGATGTTTTTGAAATGGTCAAGGTCAGCCATCACCGTGCACAATGTTCCTCCCCCACGTTCGACGCGGCTGATCTCCTTTGCCAGTGATTCTTCCAGCAGGCGGCGATTGCCCACCCCAGTCAGCGGATCCGTCAGCGAAATGGCGGTGATCTGCGCCTCGCGCTGTTGCAGCTTGAGGTTGGTCTGCGCCAGTTCGAGCTGGGTGTTGGCGTAATCGCGGTTGAGTTCGAGCACGGTGGCGTAGAGTCGTTCCAGCTCCGCGATGTCGTGCTCCGCCAGCACGCGCAGTTGTCCGTTGGTGCGCCAGATGCGGGCGTGAACAGTGCGTGTCTGTCCCATGAAATCGCCGATGGTCAGCAGCCCGCGATGGATTTCCCCATCGTTGCCAGCAGGCATGCCGGCGAGGGCGGAAAAATCAGGCTGTCGGAAAAAACGGCTTACGGACTGACCGATCGGCTGTTGTCCCTCGGCATGGATCAACCGGAGGAACCCCGCATTAGCCTCGATCAGGAGGCCGTCTCCATCCAGCGTGGCTGCAGCAACAGCCAGTAATGGTTCCAGTTCCGGATTAAACCAGGCCACGGGTCCGGCTAGTGCTTGACCATGTTGCTGGCAGAGGCCACCGCAGCCTGGGCGTCTGCCATGCACGCGTCGGCACCGACTACACCGGCCAGCTGGTTGAAACGGTTGATGGCCAGTCCGCCGATGATCACTGCCGGCCTTGTGCTGCCAAGGCGCTCAATCAGCTGACCGACGATAATCCTGACCACCCGCAATTGCTGCGGGAAAGACACCGACAGCCCGACGAGATCCGGCTTCCACTGTGCAGCCTGCGCGACCAGCGCCGGAGTCGGCACATTGGCGCCGAGGTACTGTACATCCCAGCCGCCGAGCTGAAATGCATCGGCCACCATACGCAGGCCGATGGCGTGGTTGTTGCCCTCGACGCAGGCCAGCAGCGCACGTTTGTTGAGCAGCGCCGGCGGCGGGGAGCGCAACAGTCCCACTGTCATCACCGACTGTACGATGGCTGTCGCCATGTGTTCCTGCGCCACCGTCACCTGGTTGGCCTGCCATTTTTCGCCGATCTGATAAAGCGCCGGCTGGATAACATGCATTTCAACCTCGACGAGGCTGTGGCCGCCGTCAATGCAGCGGTTGACCACTGCCAGCGCTTCGCGCTGACTGCCCGCGAGCAGAGCGGTTTCGAAGATCGTCGCTTCAGACCACGCAGAGGGGGCAACAAGCGGTTTTACCGGCGCATGGCCTGTCGCGAGAAACTGATCCCGCGCTGCATGTAAAGCTGCGGCAACCACTGCGCCATCCGGCGCATCCATATGGCCCTCGAAGAATTCCGCCAGCCAGTCCAGCGAAAGTCCGAGGTGAGCGGATGGAATCGATCGTGCGACGAGCACGCCGTTCAACCAGCACAGGTAATCCACCATGGGTTGCAGCAGGCCGAACTCGAGAACCGGACGCAGAAATTCAAGATGAAAGGCCAGATCTTCGCGGCAGGCTTCACGCCCGCGCTCGCCGAACTCCGCATACGCCGATCCGTGAGTGGCGTAAAAGCGTTCAGTTACCGCGCTTACCGCATCCCCCTGCAGCGCTTTAAACTGCTGCAGACCCTTGGCATTCAGTGTCGACAGTCCGGCATCAATCGTCATCTGCGATTGCCCTATTCCGAGAACACATCAAAAAGCTGCACCGCCGCGCTGCCCGGCACCAGCTTGAGCCCCTTGGGAATGCCTTTGTGGGACTCGTGGTATTCGTGGCCCCGGTGCCAGTTGCGGTAGCTTTGCTCATCGTTCCACCGGGTAAGCAGCCAGACCTCCGCGGGATGGCCCAGCGGACTCATCACTTCCATGCCGACAAATCCCGGCGCGCCATCAACAAGATGCGGGCGGTTGCGGAAAGCAGTCCGCACTTCGTCTGCCATATCGTTGGCGATCGTAAAACGGCTTAACGCGACGAACATCCAGTCCTCGTAATCGTTATAAGGCGTTCTGAGTCAACTAATTAATCATTTTAGTGCGTTGATCCAGGCAAGTTAAGTTAATTCTGATATTCAATGTATTCCCGGCGGCATGAACCTAAAGCAGCTTCGGATCAGAAAATCATTGGTAGTTGCATATGCGCAAAAAAAACGCCGGCTGAGCCGGCGTTTTTTTGCTGCGCAATGAAACACGGATTATTTGATACCCGCATCCGCCTTCAATGCAGCCGCTTTGTCGGTGTGCTCCCAGGTGAATTCCGGCTCATCGCGGCCGAAATGGCCGTGAGCTGCGGTCTTGGTGTAGATCGGGCGCAGCAAGTTGAGCGACTGGATGATGCCTTTCGGCCGCAAGTCGAAGTGTTTCTCGACCAGCGCTGCGATTTTCTCGTCCGAAATTTTTCCGGTGCCGAAAGTATCGACCAGCACGCTGACCGGACGTGCCACGCCGATGGCGTAAGCCACCTGGATTTCGCACTTGGTCGCAAGGCCGGCGGCGACGATGTTTTTCGCCACGTAACGCGCGGCATAAGCGGCCGAGCGGTCAACCTTCGAAGGATCCTTGCCCGAAAATGCGCCTCCGCCGTGACGCGAGTAACCGCCGTAGGTGTCGACGATGATCTTGCGGCCGGTGAGGCCGGTGTCGCCTTGCGGGCCGCCGATGACGAAGCGGCCGGTCGGGTTTATCAGGTACTTGGTGTCCTTGGTAACCATGTTTTTCGGCAGCACGGGCTTGACGATCTGCTCGATCACGGACTCGGTGAGCGGTTCGTGCGAAATGTCTTCCCGATGCTGGGTCGAAATCACCACCGTGTCGATGTGATGCGGCTTGCCGTCGACGTAGCGCACGGACACTTGCGATTTCGCATCGGGGCGCGCCCACGGCAGACGGCCATCGCGGCGCAACTCGGCGTGACGCTCCATCAGGCGATGCGCATAGTAGATCGGCATCGGCATCAGCTGCGGCGTTTCGTCGCAGGCGAAACCGAACATCAGGCCTTGGTCGCCGGCGCCCTGGTCGAGGTCGAGGCCCTTGCCTTCGTCCACACCTTGCGCGATGTCGGGCGACTGTTCGTCGTAACACACCATGACGCCGCAGCTCTTGTAGTCAAAGCCGATTTCGGAATCGTCGTAACCGATCTGCTTGATGATTTTGCGCGCCACCTTCGCGTAATCGACGCGGGCGCTGGTCGTGACCTGGCCGGCGAGTACGACGAGTCCGGTGTGCGTCAGCGTTTCAGCGGCGACGCGGCCGTTTTTATCCTGGGCGAGGATGGCATCAAGCACCGCATCAGAGATCTGGTCGGCGATTTTGTCGGGATGACCTTCGGAAACCGATTCGGAAGTGAACAGGAAATTGCTCATGGCGTAGTGTGTGATCGCAAAAAGTTAATCAAGGCTGCGGCGAAAGGCCGCAAGGGTCGGCAAAAAGGCCGTTAGAATAGCATATAACCCTTGATTTATTAACGGATTTCCCGGTCTGATGCCCCTGTTGTCCGCATTGATGCGCCTGGCTGCGCGTATGCCCTTGGCGGCGCTGCATTTTTTCGGCGCCGGCCTGGGCTGGCTGGTCTACGGACTGTCGGCGGCGTATCGCCGTCGCTGCCGCGAAAACCTGCGCGCCAGCGGGCTTTGCACGGATGAAGCGGCTTATCGCAGCCTGCTGCGCGCCACCGTGGCGGAGACCGGCAAGAGCATCACGGAATTGTGCCGCGTCTGGTTTGGCGACGATGATGAGATCGACCGCATCGTTCGTTGCGATGACTGGTCGGTGGTTGAAGCCGCGCTCGGCAACGGCAAGGGACTTATTTTTCTGACGCCGCATCTGGGCTGTTTTGAAATTTCCGCGTTGTACGGTGCACGCCGTTTGCCGTTGACCGTGCTGTACCGACCGCCGAAGTACGCGGGACTGGAAGCCTTGATGCAGGCCGGCCGGCAGCGCGCGCAGGCCAAGCTGGCGCCGGCTAATCTGCAGGGGGTGCGTTTGCTGATCAAGGCGCTGCGTCGCGGCGAAGCGATCGGCATATTGCCCGACCAGGCGCCCGGCGTCGGCGAAGGCGAGTGGGCGGATTTTTTCGGCCGCCCGGCATACACCATGACGCTGGTGTCGCGACTGCAGGAATCCACCGGTGCCGCGGTAGTGATGGCTTTTGCTGAACGCTTGCCGCAAGGTGCAGGCTACCGTTTGCATCTGCAACGGGTGTCAGCCGATCCGCTCGATCCTGCAGCACTCAATCGCGCAGTCGAGCGGATGATCAGCCGCTGTCCCGCGCAATACCTGTGGGGCTACAACCGCTACAAAGTGCCGGCAGGTGCAGTAAAACCTGGTAAGGGGTGAAGAGTGAGGAGTGAGACGTGAGGAGGATAAAGCCTGAAAACAGCGGCCAGGGGTTTGCTCCTCACTCCCCGCACCTGACACCTGGCGGCTTTCAGTGACCCGCCTCGGACTCGGCCTGATCTGGCTGCTGCACTGGCTGCCGTTGCCGCTGCTGGCGCCGCTGGGCCGCGCCGCGGGCCTGCTGCTGTACGCGCTGGCGGCAGAACGGCGACGCGTGGTGCTGACCAATCTGCGCCTGTGTTTCCCCGGGTTGCGCGAACTCGAGCGCGCGCAGCTCGCGCGCAATCACTTCGCAGTGTTCACGCGCAGCCTGCTGGAGCACGGCATCCTGTGGTGGGGCAGCCGTGAACGGGTGTTGCGCATGGTCCGCATCGAGGGGCTGGAGCATTGGCATGCGGTGCGCGACCGGCCGGTGATCTGGCTGTCGCCGCATTTTGTCGGGCTCGATATGGGCGGCATCCGGCTGACCGCGGAATTTCCGCTGGTTTCGGTCTACAGCAAACAGAAGAATCCGGCGTTTGATGCGGTGCTGCTGCACGGCCGCACGCGGCTGGGGCCGACCGAGTTGTATTCACGCCAGGACGGTATCCGGCCGGTGGCCAAAGCGATCAAAAAAGGCTTGCCGTTTTATTACCTGCCGGACATGGACTTCGGCGAACGCGATTCGATGTTCGTGCCGTTTTTCGGCATTCCCGCCGCGACCATCACCGGGCTTGCGCGCATCGCGGCGATGACCGGCGCGGTGGTGGTGCCTGCCGTCACCACCCAGTTGCCGGGCGGCGCCGGTTATGCGCTGCGTTTTTATCCCGCATGGGACCACTACCCAAGCGGCGATCTGGCGGCGGACACGCGGCGCATGAATGCCTTCATCGAGGAACGCGTGCGCGAAATGCCGGAACAGTATTACTGGCTGCACAAGCGCTTCAAGACGCGTCCGCCGGGCGAGCAAAAGATTTATTGATTTAACAGGATGGGCAGGATAGGCAAGATTAACAAAAGCAATCACCAGCAACAGGCTTCTATCCTGAAAATCATGTCCATCCCGTTAATTGGACTTCAAGCCGTCTATCCAGCGTTGATTGCCCGATATAATCACTCCACATGTTCAAAAATCCTGACGCTGAAGCGCGCTGCGCGCTGCTGAAAACAATCAAAACCATAGCCGTGGTCGGCCTGTCGCCGAACGCCGCCCGGCCAAGTTACGGCGTGGCGAAGGCGATGCAGGAATTCGGCTTTCGCGTGATTCCCGTGCATCCCGCGGCGACAGAAATCCTCGGCGAAAAGGTTTACCCGTCGCTGAAAGACATTCCCGAAGCGGTCGATCTGGTTGATGTGTTCCGCAGCGCCGAATTCATCGACGGTGTCGTTGATGAGTGCCTGACGCTGGGGATGAAAGCGATCTGGATTCAGGAAGGCATCATCAATGAACCGGCCGCAGCGCGTGCGCAGGCCGGCGGCATGACCGTGGTGATGGACCGCTGCATTTACCGTGATTACCGGGATTATTGCCGCTGAACCCGTGCCGTCCATGCCTGCGCTTGCCGATACTTCGTCGCCCGCTGTGCCGCTCGGCAGATGGAGGGCACGGGTTCAGAGTAAATTGTTAAAACCATGAAACTTAAATTCACCAAAATGCATGGCCTCGGCAACGACTTTGTCGTGCTTGATGCGACTGCTGCACCGATCACGTTGACCGCTGCGCAACTGCGTTTTATCGCCGACCGGCATTTTGGCATCGGCTGTGACCAGTTGCTGATGGTCGAGCCCGCGCGTCATCCGGACACCGATTTTTACTACCGGATTTTTAATGCCGATGGCGGTGAGGTTGAGCAGTGCGGCAACGGCGCGCGCTGTTTCGTGCGTTATGTGCACGACCGCGGACTGACGCAGAAACGCGTGATCCGCGTCGGCACGCTGGGCGGCGTCATCGAGCCGCGACTCGAAACCGACGGCCAGATCACCGTGAACATGGGCGTGCCGCAGTTCGAGCCCGGGCGCATTCCTTTTGATGCGCCGGACGTGGCGCCGTTGTATGATCTGGCGGTTGCAGGAAAAACCATTAAAATCAATGTGTTATCGATGGGCAATCCCCACGCGGTGCAGATCGTTGCCGATGTCGATGCGGCACCGGTGACAACCGAAGGCCCGCTGATCGAATCGCACCCACGGTTTGCACAGCGCGTGAATGCGGGTTATCTGCAGGTGCTTGATCGTGCGCATGTCCGCCTGCGCGTATACGAGCGCGGCGCCGGTGAAACCCTGGCCTGCGGCACGGGCGCCTGCGCGGCGGTGGTGTCCGGCATCATGCGTGGATTGCTCGACGCGCGCGTCACGGTGGCGACGCGCGGCGGCGACCTCGTTATAGTATGGGCGGGTGCCGGCCAGCCGGTGCTGATGACCGGCCCTGCAGTGACCGTGTTCGACGGCGAAATTGAAATACCCCACTGACCAGCAAGCAAGGAATACCAACTGATGAATCCCAGCGACGTTGCGGCCTACCTGAAGGATAACCCGGACTTTTTCGAGAATTATGCCGACGTCGTCGCTGACGTGATGATTCCGCATCCGCATGGCGGCCGCGCCATTTCGATCAGCGAGCGCCAGATCCTGACGCTGCGTGACCGCGCGAAACAGCTCGAAGCCAAACTCGGCGAACTGATCCAGTTCGGTGAGGAAAACGACGCCATCAGCGAAAAGGTTCATCGCCTGACGCTGGCGATGATCGCCACGCGCGACCTGCCGGCAATGCTGCATGCCGCCGCTTACAACCTGCGCGAGGATTTCGCGGTACCGCATGTCGCGTTGCGCCTCTGGCACCCGGGTGCCGCTGCCGCCGCGCCGGAGTCTGCGGCATCGGAAGCCACCCGCACTTTTGCCGCCGGCCTGCTGCATCCGCATTGCGGCCCGCTGGCGATGGCGGATACGGCAGGGCTATTCGGCGAAGCGGCGCCTCTGATCAAGTCCTGGGCTTATGTCGCCCTGCGCGGCAAGGAAACCTTCGGCCTGCTGGTGCTGGCGAGCGAGGATGCGCAACGCTTCTATCCCGAAATGGGCACGCTGTACCTGACGCGTATCGGCGAGGTGGCGGCGGCCTGCCTGTTGCGTTATCTGGAACCGGCGTGACCGCCCGCCGGCGAAAACAACCGCCGGCGCCGCCGGTTTCCGTTTCAGGCCCCGCACAAAAACTGCTGCAGGCTTACATCGAGCATCTGATGCATGAGCGCAGGCTGGCGGCGCACACCACCAAAAATTATCACCGAGACATTACCGCGCTGCTCGCGTTCGCCGGCGACACGCCGCCGGCGAAGCTGAGCGCGCATGACATCCGTCGCGCCATCGCCCAACTGCATGGCCGCGGCCTCGATGGACGCAGCATTGCGCGCATGTTGTCGGCATGGCGCGGCTTTTATCACTATCTCGCGCGCGATCACGGTTGTGCGCAGAATCCGTGCATCGGCATCCGTGCGCCGAAAAGCGCCAAGCGCCTGCCCGATGCCTTGTCGCCGGATGACGCGCGGCAACTGGTCGAGATCGAGGCGACCGATGCACTGGCGGTACGCGACCGCGCCATGCTCGAACTGTTTTATTCCTCGGGCCTGCGTCTGGCCGAGCTGACGGGGCTCGCACCGGAGGATGTCAATTTTGCCGATGCCACGGTGCGCGTGACCGGCAAAGGCGGCAAGACACGCATTATTCCCGTCGGCAGTCACGCCGCCACGGCATTAAACGCCTGGCTGGAGCAGCGCGCGGCATTGCCCGGCGTAGACGCGCGGGCGCTGTTCGTCAACCGCCAGGGCCGCCGGCTCGGGCCGCGCGCAATACAGTCCCGCGTCCGCCAGCGCGGCTTGCACCAGGGCATCGCCGGCCGCGTGCATCCGCACATGCTGCGCCACTCGTTTGCGTCGCACGTGTTGCAGTCGAGCAGCGATCTGCGCGCAGTGCAGGAAATGCTCGGCCACGCGAGCATTTCGACCACGCAGGTGTACACACAACTCGACTATCAGCATCTCGCCAAGATTTACGACGCCGCGCATCCGCGCGCCAAACGCAAAGACAAATGAACCGCTTGATTCTGAAGCCCGGCCGCGAGAAATCGCTGAAACGCCGGCATCCCTGGATATTTTCCGGCGGCATTGCACGGGTGGAAGGCAAGCCGCAACTCGGCGATACGGTCGCCGTGCATGGCGACGACGGTGCGCTGCTGGCGATTGCCGCCTACAGTCCCGAGTCGCAGATCCGCGCCCGGGTCTGGGACTGGACGATGCGCGACATCGACGCCGCATTTTTTGCGCAGCGCATCGCACAGGCAGCGGCCGCGCGCCGGGGACTGGAGGCTGATGGTGCGCGACTGGTCCACGGCGAATCGGACGGATTACCCGGAGTGGTCGCCGACCGTTATGGCGACACCGTGGTCGTACAACTGCTGAGTGCCGGCGCTGAACGCTGGCGCGGCGCCATTGCGGATGCATTGGCATCGTTGCCCGGCGTGCAACGCGTGATCGAACGATCGGACGCCGACGTACGGCAGCTGGAGGGCTTGCCGCCGCAGTCCGGGCTGCTGCGCGGCCCGGCGGTGCAGGGGGCGCTGACGGTGACCGAACACGGACTGCACTTCGGTGTGGATGCCGAACAGGGCCACAAGACCGGTTTTTATCTGGATCAGCGCGACAACCGGCTTTTATTGCGCGGCATGGTCAAGGGCAAGACCGTGCTCGACTGTTTCTGTTATAGCGGCGGTTTTGCGCTGAATGCGCTGGCCGGCGGTGCCGTCGCGGTGACGGCGATCGACAGTTCCGGCCCGGCGTTGGCGGCGGCCCAGGCCAATGCAGCGCGCAATCATTTGCCCGCAGCGGAATGGATTGAAGCCGACGTGTTTCAGTCGCTGCGCAAGTTTCGCGACGCCGGCCGCAAGTTCGACGTCATCGTGCTCGATCCGCCGAAATTTGCGCCGACCGCGGCGCATGCTGAAAAAGCCTCACGCGCCTACAAGGACATCAACCTGATCGGTTTCAAGCTGCTCAACCCGGGCGGCGCATTGATGACCTACTCGTGTTCAGGCGGCGTCAGCCCCGACCTGTTCCAGAAAATCATCGCCGGTGCGGCGCTGGATGCCGGCGTCGATGCGCGCATCGAGACCTGGTTGCACGCCTCCGCGGATCATCCGGTGGCGCTGAATTTTCCCGAAGGGGAATATCTGAAGGGCTTGCTGTGCCGCGTCAGCGTTTGATGTGTGGTGGGACGTTGTCGATGCCGCCCTCGTGCCAGGGATGGCATTTGCTGATTCTGCAGACCGTCAGCCAGGTGCCCTTGATCGCACCGTGGATTTCGATGGCTTCGCGGGCGTAAGCCGAGCAGGTCGGATAAAACCGGCACTGGGTGCCGAAAAACGGCGACAGCAGCAGGCGGTAGCCGTCGATCAGAAAAATGAGCACGCGCTTCATGATATACGGTCAGTATACCGTGCACGGTTTGCGCAACCGGCTGCGCTCTGCTTAAATCGCCCGCTGTCGCGCACCTTTCAGGGAACCGCCCTTGTTTGAACTGCAGCAACTGACGCATCACTATGACGGCGCCGAAGTACTCCGCGTGGAGGACTGGTCGGCGGCACAGGGCGCGCAATGGCTGCTGCTCGGCCCTTCGGGCAGTGGCAAGACCACGCTGCTGCATATCCTGGCCGGCATCCTGCGGCCGACGGCAGGTCGCGCCATCATTGCCGGACAGGATGTTTCAGACTTGTCGGCGTCCGCACTTGACCGCTTCCGTGGCCGCAATATCGGCATCGTGCTGCAGCGGCTGCATCTGCTGCCCAGCCTGACCGTAGCGCAGAACGTGCAGCTGGCCCAATACCTCGCGGGCTTGCCGCAGGATGCGACACGGGTCGATGAAGTGCTGGCCGGCCTCGACCTCGCCGACAAGGCCGATGCCCGGCCGCATGCGCTGTCGCATGGCCAGGCCCAGCGCGCCGCAATCGCGCGCGCGGTGGTCAACCGGCCGCGGCTGCTGCTCGCCGACGAACCGACATCCAATCTGGATGACGCGCGTTGCGCACAGGCACTGGATCTGCTGCTGACGCAGGCCGCCGCTTGCGGCGCGACGCTGGTGATTGCGACACACGACCAGCGGGTGAGGGCGCGCGTTGCCCATCACTACCAGCTCGGAGCGGCGTCATGAATCTGCTGAAACTCTCCGCAAGCTACCTGCGTGCCAAAGCACTGAACACGGGACTGCAGGTCGTCTTGTTCGCGCTGGGCATCGGCACCATCACGCTGCTGCTGCTGGCGACGACGCAATTGGACCAGCGCATGCGCCGCGACGCGCAGGGCATTGATCTGGTGATCGGCGCCAAGGGCAGTCCGCTGCAGATCATCCTGTCGGCGATTTATCACCTCGACGTGCCCACCGGCAATATCTCGTATACGCAGGCGAAGACCATCGCTGCGCACCGCGCCGTCAAAAAAACCATTCCGCTGGCACTCGGCGACAGTTACCGCGGCTTTCGCATTGCCGGCACAAACCATGACTATGTCGCGCACTATGGCGCGACGCTGGGTGCCGGACGCCTGTGGGAAAAACCGCTGGACGCCGTCATCGGTGCCGAGGTCGCGGCACGCACCGGACACGGTCTCGGCGCGAAATTCGCCGGCGCGCATGGCCTGGGCGATGGCGGCGATGCGCACGAAGGCACCGACTACACCGTGGTCGGCGTGCTCGCGCCCAGCGGCACGGTGCTCGACCGGCTGGTCCTCACTTCGGTTGAAACCGTGTGGGCGGTCCACGCCCAGCATCAGGGCATACACGACATCGAGAATGCCGCGGCACAAATGAAAGACGAGGACAAGGAGTACACCGCGCTGCTGGTTCAATACGCGTCCCCGCTCGCTGCTGCGATTCTGCCGCGCTATGTCAACAACAACAGCGACATGCAGGCGGCGTCGCCGGCGTATGAAACCGCGCGGCTGTTCAGCATCATCGGCGTCGGTACCGACGTGCTGCGCGGGTTTGCTCTGGTGCTGGTGTTCAGCGCGGCGTTGTCGGTGTTCATCGCACTTTACAACGCGCTGGAAGAGCGGCGCTACGATCTGGCGATCATGCGCACACTGGGGGCGTCACCGGGGCGGCTGATGGCGTTGCTGATGGGTGAAGGCATGCTGCTGGCCGGTATCGGTGGCGTATGCGGAATCGCGCTGGGACATTTATTCACCGAAATGACCGGCATGGCGATGCGCACGGCGCAGCAGGGCAGCATCACCGGTCTAATATGGCTGCCCGAGGAATTCATCGTGCTCGCGCTGGCGGTTGCGGTGGGCGCGCTGGCAGCGCTGGTGCCGGCATGGCGCGCCTATCGCACCGATATCGCGGGAACTCTGGCGCGCGGCTGATGCTCAAAGCCGGGTGCCCCATTCAATCTGGAGATGACCAAGTGAAACAAAACGGAATGATTGTTGCGGCCCTGATCGCGGTTGCGCTGATGGCATTGCCGGCCGGCGCTGCGGAAAAAACCAAATCGCATGGCGCTGCCGAAGCGAAAAAGGATATCGCCGATCATCGTGCGATGGCGGAAGCGCATCTGAATGCGGCCCGATGTTTTGAAGCGGGCAAATCCGAGAAGGTCTGTCATGAGCAACTCGCCAAGGATTGCAAAGGGCTGGCAATCGGCAAATACTGCGGCATGAAGCACAGCCACTGATGGTGTGTTAGCGCCAGTCACGATCAATAACTAATTGATTTTATTGGATATTATGAGAATTCACTGCGGAATCATGCTGTTGGTTGTGGCCTTGTCGGCCAGCGCTCAGGGCTTCCAGGGGTCAGAGTCCAAGGATTTGATGAAAAAACCGCTGGACGCGGAAGCCAATCTGCCGCCGTCGCCGTATGCCTCCAAACCACTGCCGGAACTGAAGGGCGTGGTGTCGTGGAAAACCCTGGCCGATGTCAAAACCGTGAAGCAGAAAGACCGCTTCACGCCGGAGTTCGGCAAAAGCGTGGCGGTCCTCGACAAAAAGGAAGTCAAACTGCAGGGCTTCATGATGCCGCTCGACATGGGCGAAAAACAGGCGCGCTTCATCCTCGCCGCGCTGCCGCCGACCTGCTCGTACTGCATGCCTGGCGGGCCTGAACAGATGGTGGAAGTGCAGACCAAGACGCCGGTGAAATACGGGTTTGAACCGATCGTCGTCTCCGGTCGCTTCACCGTACTGCGCGATGACTCGATGGGTTTGTATTACCGGCTGACCGACGCGGTCGCCGTGACCACACCGCGCTGACACCGCTTCAACCATGACCCGTTGGCCGCTGCTCGGCAGGATGCTGCGCTCCATCGCTTTGCGATGGGCGCTGGCCTTGCTGCTGCTGGCGGCGCAGCAGGGCGCGCTTACGCATGCGCTGGGCCATGCTGCCGGCCACGCGCATGACTCCGTCGCAGTACTGGATGACCATGATCACCCTGCCGCGGCGCATGCGGACGATGCGTCTCATGAGCCGGTTGCACGGCTCGCTTCGGAGCAGTGCGCATTTGACTTGGTCTACAGCCAGGTGCTCGGTGGCATGCATGCCGGCCATACGCTGCATTTCTCGGCAGCAGTGGCGGTTGCCCACGCCGTTATCGTGCTGCCGTCGCGCGGCACGACGACCGATGTTCCGTACGATTCCCGCGGCCCTCCCGTTCTCTCCTGACGTAGCGCCGGTCTGACCGGCATCCCCTACTTTTAATTTGCGGAGCGCGATGCGCCGGCCTGTGGTCGTGCGCGCCGTTCCGTCATACGGAGAACGTCATGAGCAGCAAGCCCTATATGCTTGCGCTGATGGCGGTCACGGCGCATGCCGCGACCGTCCACGCGCAGGTCAGCAATAAAACATCGCCGGCGACATTGCCGGAAGTCATCGTCACCGGCAATCCGCTGGGCAGCGATCTGTTTGAAATGGCGTCACCGGCATCGGTCGTGCAAGGCGAAGAACTGTTCCGCCTGCGCCGGTCCACGCTCGGGGATGCGCTGGACGGCCTGCCCGGCGTGGCAGCAACCGGTTTCGGACCCAACGCCAGCCGGCCGGTGATCCGCGGCCTTGACGGTGACCGCATCCGCCTGTTGCAGAACGGCACCGGCATGCTGGATGCCTCTTCACTGAGTTTTGACCATGCGGTATCCATCGATCCGCTGGTGATCGAACGCGCGGAAGTGGTGCGCGGCCCGGCGGCGTTGTTCTACGGCGGCAGCGCCGTCGGCGGCGTGGTCAACGTCATCGACAACCGCATTCCGCAGGCCGCAGTGTATGGAGTCACCGGGCGCGTCGAGGGCCGTTTCGGCGGGGCCGAGCGCGAAAAAGCCGGAGCGGTGGTATTCGAAGCCGGCAACGGCAGCCTTGCACTGCATGCGGATGTTTATTCGCGCGATACCGAAGATCTGAAGATCAAGGGTTTTGCGCGTTCGGCCCGGCAACGGGCCGCCGACCCGCAGCCGGTTGAGGCTGAAGGTACTTTACCGAACAGCGCGGCACAATCCGACGGCGGCGCTTTTGGCTTGTCCCATACCTGGGCCAATGGCTACGTCGGCATTTCCCGCTCCGGATTCAACTCGGTTTATGGCACGGTCGCCGAGCCGACGGTGAGTATCGACATGCAGAGCAGCCGATGGGATTTCGCAGGCGAAATGCGCGAATTGGGCAGCATGATCCGCGCCCTCAAATTCAAGGTGGGCAAGACAGATTATGAACACACCGAGCTGGACGCGGGCGTGCCGGCCACGCGATTCAGCAACAAGGGCCACGACGTTCATCTCGAGGCTACGCACGGCAAACTGGGCCCGCTGCAGGGCGCGTTCGGCGTTCAGGTTACCCGCTTCGATTTTTCCGCACTGGGTGCAGAAGCTTTCGTTCCGTCGACCAGCACAAACACCCGCGCCGCGTTCTTTTTTGAAGAATGGCCGCTGGGGCCGGTAAAACTGACTTTCGGCGGCCGGCATGAACGCAGCGAAGTGAGCAGCGAAGGCGGCGGTGTGGTTCCGTTCGGCGGCACCTGGCCGCGCTTTGATCAGGCGCAGTCGCGCAGCTTCAATGGCAACAGCGGGGCGTTGGGTGCGGTGTGGAACTTCAGGCCGGGTCTGGCGCTGGCGGTCAATGGTGCTTATACGGAGCGTGCACCGACGTACTACGAACTTTTCGCCAACGGACCCCATGCTGCAACCGGTGTTTATGAAGTCGGTAATACGGCTTTCGGCAAAGAGAAGTCGAAGGCGCTGGATGTCACGCTGCGTATGAAGTCAGGCAAACATTCGGGCAGCATCGGCGTGTTTCAGAGCCGCTTTGACAATTTCATCGCGCTATTCGACTCGGGAAATACCCGCGGTGCCGATGGTGAGTTGAGTCCGCCCGATGCCGGCGACGGCACATCATTGAACACCGGCGAAGAAATCCTGCCGGAGTTTGCTTATCGCGCGGTTCCGGCGCGCTTTCGCGGTATTGAAGGCGAAGGACGTTTCCGGGTGATGGAACGGGGCGGCACCATGGACTTGCTGATCAACGCGAGTTATGTGCGTGCCGAGGATCAATCATCCGGCCTTCCGCTGCCGCGCATTGCACCCTTGCGTTACGCTATCGGCGTCGATTATCGCCAGGATCGTTTCGGTGCGCGCATTGACGCAACCTTTGTCGATGGGCAGGACCGTGTCGCAATCGGTGAATTGCCGACCGATGGCTACACCATGCTGAACGCCGCAGTCAGTTACCGCCTGCCGGCGCCGGGCGTGCGGCTGGAGGCTTTCCTTCGCGGCGTCAATCTGCTCAATGAAGAGGCGCGCAATCATGTGTCCTTCCTGAAAGATATTGCGCCGCTGGGCCGGCGCAGTGCGCAGCTGGGGGTGCGCGGACAGTTCTGATCAGGCTGTGGCCGTAGACCTAACTGCGTCTGCTGCCACAGCTTGTCTGCAGGTCATTTGTGCGCTGGTTGTCGTTTCGCCGATAATGCCTGCTTCGCAGCACTGAACCTTATTGTGATGAATGCAGCCGCCGCATCGCGGCAATCCGCTGGCACCGAGACGAAGACGCCTTCGCGGCTGCTGGTCGTCTGCATCCTGGCCAGCCTGTTACTACACCTCACGCTGCTGCTGGTGTTGCCCGGATGGTGGCGCATCACGTTGCCGGAAGTGCCTTCCGTGATGGATGTTGTGCTGATGCCGGCCGACGCGCCTGCGTTAATCTCACCGCCGGAACTTAAACCCGTCGTCAAGCCGGCGACACCATTGCCGGTTACGAGAGTAGCGCCTGCTGCGCCTGCGCGCGCCGAGATTGCGGTTGCGCAAAACTCAGCAGAACCGGCGCTGCCCGCGATCCTTGAGACAGCGCGGGCTCCAGTGACTGCGCCGCCGGTTGCGGCACCCAGGGTGGAGCCAGTGGTGACGCCGCCTGCATTCAATGCGGCGTATCTGCGCAATCCGCCGCCGCGTTACCCGCCGGCTGCACGGCGCAATGGCGACGAAGGTACGGTGATGTTGCGCGTGCTGGTGACAATTGACGGTGCTGCGGCGCGGGTCGAGCTCGATCGTTCCAGCGGATCCGCACTGCTTGACGGTGCGGCGCAGGATGCGGTGCGCGGCTGGCGTTTTGTGCCGGCGCGGCGCGGCACGCAGAATGTCGAAGACTGGGTGCGTGTCCCCGTGGTGTTCCGGTTGGAATCCTGACCGTCGGCGGATTGGAAATGGCTTTGCCGCATCCCCGTGGTTTGACGACCCTTTCGCGCAGCGCTTAACATCCGGCCCATGCGTCTGTTCATGCATCGCAGGATCATTTCGGGGTTTGCTCTCGCAGCGTTCCTCTTCGGCATAGCCTTGCCTGCGCTCGCCGTGGTGCATCAGGCTATGGATCCGACGTCTTTCGCGACGATCTGTCGCGTTGCTACCGCTGACGCGAACGAGCCCGCCGCGCCGCAGACCCAAACCAAATTCGCACACTGCCTGATGTGTGTCGGCACAGTGTCGCCGCCTACGGCGGCCAGTACAGTGCCGGTTGTTGTGGCGACGGTTCCCGACCTGCTCTTGCCTGTTGACCGCATCCCCCCTGCGGTGGCTGGCGATGCTGCGGTTCTCCAACCGCTGAATCCACGCGCGCCCCCGCGCGGTTAAGGCGGTTAAGGGTTTAATCCCCGATCTGTTTCCGGTTCGCGCACATCATGCGATGTGTATACATCCCTTCGCGGCACTGCCCGATGAAAAAAATGAGTCTATGTATTAAAGGATTTTTATGAAAAATCATTGTTTCGTCAAATACACGTTCGCAATCCTCGTCCTGGTGATGCTGTCTGCCACTGCGGCGCATGCACAGGAAGTCAGCGTAAAGGACGCCTGGATCCGCGGCATGGTGCAGGGTCAGAGCGCGACCGGCGCGTTCATGGAACTCACCGGCAAGTCGGACGCACGGCTGGTCGGTGTCACGAGTCCGGCGACGAAGACCGTTGAAGTGCACAACATGAAAGTCGAGAACGGCGTGATGAAAATGTTTCCGGTCGAAAGCATTGTTCTTCCCGCCGGCAAGCCCGTGAAGCTGGCGCCCGGCGGTTATCACGTGATGCTGATGGACTTGAAGAAACCGCTGAACGCGGGCGACAGGGTGCCGTTGCAGCTGACCTTTGAACTGGCCAACAAAAAGCGCGAGACCGTGGAACTGTCGGTCGAAGTGCGCGACCTCAAGGGGCAGCCGGCGCCGCAGCACAAACACTAGGAGCAGTTGGCTGGTTCCGGAAACGCGGTTGCACCCACCGTGAATGGTGATCAGCGGGTAACGAGTACCGGCTTGGTGCCGAGCAACTGCCCGGCGCGTTCGGCGGCTTCGCGTGCCGCCGTCTCGTTCGGATACGGGCCTGCCTGCACGCGGAAAACGCCGTCGTAGCTGTGAACACGCAGCGTCCCGCTGAGCCAGTCCGCCTGCGACTGCAGCCGTGCGAGATAGCTTTCGGCATTGGCCTGCACACCAAAGGCGCCGAATTGCAGATAACTGCCGCTGGCCGCTGCTGTTGCGGCGGTGGAGGCTGCAGGTGTTGCCGGTGCAATGGGCACCGCAGCGACAGGCGCTATCGGCGCCACGGGCGGTAATGCGGCAACTTCAATCGTCGGTGCCGCCAGCGGTTTTGCGGTTGCGACCGGCGGCGATTCCGCTACCGGTGGGGCGCCGGGGATGATGCTTTCCACTTCAACCATGCCGCTGCCGCTGCCGAGGATGCCCAGCTTATATGCAGCGGTATAGGACAGGTCGATCAGGCGATCGCCGATGAATGGTCCGCGGTCGTTGACGCGCAGCACCACCGATTTGCCGTTGGCGACATTGGTCACCCGCACATAACTGGGGATCGGCAGCACGGTATGCGCGGCCGTCATGCCATACATGTCATAGGGCTCGCCGGAGGATGTCGGTTTGCCGTGGTAGCGCCGCCCGTACCAGGTGGCGATGCCGCGCGTCTTGTAGTGTTCGATCCGCGTCATCGGCGTGTAGCTGCGGCCCATGACAACATACGGCCGCTGGGTGCCGCGATGCAGCGGCTCGGTTTTGGGCACTGCGTCGGGAATGGCATCGAGATTGGACGGCGCATTGGCACCGGGGCCGTCATCCAGATAAAAGCCGCCGCCGCGGGTGGGTGGCGCGCCGCTGCCGCCCGGTGCGCGGTCGATGGTGCCACCGCGCTGCGGCGTGCTGCCGCAGGCCGAAAGCCCTGCAACAACCATCAGCATTGCAATGAGGGGCAGCTTCCGCATCAGGTTTGCACCAGCTTTTTGTGGGTGTTGATGCTCATCAGAATGCCGAAGCCCAGACAGATCGAAACCAGCGATGTGCCGCCATAGCTGATCAGCGGCAGCGGTACGCCGACGACGGGCAGGATGCCGGACACCATGCCCATGTTGACGAAGGCATAGGTAAAAAACGTCATTGTGATTGAGCCGGCCAGCAGGCGCGCAAACAGGGTCGGCGCGTTGGCGGTGATGACCATGGCTCGCGCGATCAGGAACAGCAACAGCACCAGCAGTATGGCGTTGCCGAGCAGACCGAATTCTTCGGCATACACCGCAAAAATGAAATCGGTGGTGCGTTCCGGAATGAAGTCGAGATGCGTTTGGGTGCCGTTCATCCAGCCTTTGCCCAGCACACCGCCGGAACCGACGGCAATCGTCGACTGAATGGTGTGGTAACCGGTGCCCAGCGGATCGGCTGTCGGATCGATCAGTGTAAGGATGCGCTGCCGCTGGTAATCGTGCAGCGCAGACCAGAGGAAGGGCATGCTGCTGAGTCCGGCGACAGTGAGCGCGATAATGACCCGCCAAGGCAGCCCGGCGAGAAAAATCAGGTAACCGCCGCTGGCGGTGATCAGGATCGCAGTGCCGAGGTCGGGCTGGCGCACAATCAGCGCCGCCGGAACCGCAAGCATCAGCGCCGCGACCAGGAAATTGCGCAATTTCAGTGAAGACTCGTTGCGGTTGAAATACCAGGCGAGCATCAGCGGTATGGCGATTTTCATCAATTCGGAAGGCTGGATGCGGGTGACTCCGACATGCAGCCAGCGCCTCGCGCCGTTGACGATGTCGCCAAACAGCGCAACGCCGACCAGCAACGCACAGCCGAGCAGGAAAACCGGCACCGCCAGCCGCTGCAGGTAATGCGGGGGAATATTGGCAAACAACCACATCACGCCCAGCGCGACCAGCATGTTGCCGAGCTGGCCCGAGGTGCGCACGAAGCTGCCGTTGGAGGCGCTGAGCAGCACCAGCAGGCCGGTGAACATCAGCAGCAGGATCGCCGACAGCAGTACCCCGTCGATGTGCCGGGTCAGGAACAGGGTCAGACGGCGCACGGCGGGATGCATCAGTCCTCCTCCGACGGCGCGGGTTTGTTCGGTACTTTGCCCAGCAGGTAATAGTCGAGCACCTGGCGGGCGATCGGCGCCGCAGCGCGCGCGCCGAAACCGGAGTTTTCGGCAATCACGGCGAGCGCGATCGTCGGCTTGTCGGCTGGGGCATAGGCGATGAACAGAGCATGGTCGCGATGACGTTCGGCAACACGGCTTTCGACGTATTTTTCGTTCTGCTTGATGGCGATGACCTGCGCGGTGCCGGTTTTACCGGCGGAGACATACGGCGCGTCGGCGAAGACGCGCGCAGAGGTGCCCTCCTTGTTGACGCCGACCAGCGCATCCTGGATGACTTTGAGGTGCTCCGGATTCAGGCCGAGGTCGCGCAGCGGTTTGGGTTCGATCGGTGATTTTTCGCGGGTGCGGATGTCTTCGACGTAATTGACGATATGCGGCCGGAACATCACGCCATTGTTGGCCAGCGTTGCGGTCGCCGAAGCCAGCTGCAGCGGCGTGTAGCTGTTGTAGCCCTGACCGATGCCGACGCTGATGGTTTCGCCGGCATACCATTTCTGCTTGAAGCGGCGCATTTTCCAGTCCGACGACGGCAGTACGCCGGAAGACTCGCCGCCGATGTCGATGCCGGTACGGCTGCCGAAACCGAACATGCCCATAAAGCGCGAGAGCGGATCAATGCCTAGATCATTGGCTAGCACGTAGTAATAGGTATCGCAGGACACGACGATGGACTTATACATGTCGACCATGCCATGGCCGCCGACCTTGTCGTCGCGGAAACGGTGGCCGCCGAACATGTAGTAACCGGGATCGCTGATCGCCTGCTGCGGTGTGCGCTTGCCGTAGAACAATGCGGCAAGCGCCATGAAGGGCTTGAATGTCGACCCCGGCGGGTAGGTGCCGGCAGCAGCGCGGTTAAGCAGCGGTTTGTCGATGGAGCCGTTGAGTTCCGCCCAGCTTTGCGGATCGATGCCGTCGACGAACAGGTTGGGGTCGAAGCCGGGTTTGCTGACAAAAGCGAGCACGCCGCCGGTGGCCGGGTCGATCGCGACCAGCGCGCCGCGGCGCTCGCCGAAGGCGTTGTAGGCAATTTCCTGCAGCTTGGCATCGAGGTTGAGTACCAGATTGTTGCCCGATACCGGCGGTGTGCGCGACAGCGTACGCACCGCGCGGCCGCCCGAATCGACCTCGACTTCCTCCACGCCGGTGGTGCCGTGGAGGAATTTTTCGTAGCTCTGTTCGAGTCCGGTTTTGCCGATGTAATCGCTGCCGCGGTAATTCGCCAGCCGGTCTTCTGTTTCCAGCTGCTCGACTTCTTTCTGGTTGATGCGGCCGATGTGGCCGACTACATGCGAAAACATGTCGCCCTGCGGATATTGCCGGAACAGCCGCGCCTTGGCTTCGACGCCGGGGAAACGGTAACGGTGCGCGGCAAATCGCGCGATTTCCTCGTCGGAGAGGCGGGTGCGGATCGGCAGGCTTTCGAAGCGCTTGCTTTCCTCGAGCATTTTGCGGAAGCGGCGGCGGTCACGCGGTGAGATTTCGACAACGGTCGCCAGTTCCTCGATCGTGGTGTCGAGGTCGGACACTTTGCTGGGGGTGATTTCCAGCGTGTACGCGGAATAGTTGTGCGCGAGCTGAATGCCGTTGCGGTCGACGATGATGCCGCGATGCGGGGCGATGGGCAGCACGGAAATGCGGTTGGCCTCGGCGAGCGTGCTGTAATGGCTGTGCTGGATCACCTGAAGATAGAAGAATCGCAGGAACAGCAGGCCGAACAGCGACAGCACGAAAATTCCGAGTATCCCCAGGCGGCCGCGGAAACGCTGCAGTTCACGTTCGGAGTCGCGAATCTCGATCCCGGGATTGATCGAAAGCTCAGACACGGTCGGGATCGGGACGCGGGTGCTGCGGCAGTTTCAGCAGGTGGGCCAGCGGTGGCCACAGCGCGGCACCGACGACACTGCCGAGGAAGTAGGCGTAACCGGGGAAATCGGAGCCGGCGAGTGCGCGCACCAGCAGCACAACGAGATCGGTGAACAGCAGCAGCGGAATCACATGCAGGATCTGCGGTGCCATCGAGAAACGCTGCACGCGGCGGTGCAGAACCATGCCCGCGTAGGCGAGGATGACGTAGGCCAGCGCATGTTCGCCGAACAGGCTGCCTTCGGCGATGTCCATCAGCAGACCCAATGACCAGGCCGTCAGGAACCCGATTTTCCGCGGTTCGTGGATACACCAGTAGAGTACCAGCAGCGCGACAAAATCCGGTGCCAGCCACATCACCCAGCCGGACCACGGCAGCAGGTTGGCCAGCAGCGCTGTCACCAGTGTCACAAAAATGAACCCCGGTCGGACCGGCAGCAGCAGTTCCTGCGGCATCATTGAGGGCCCGCTCATCAGGATTTTTTCCTTTTTTTCTGCGGTGCGGCAGCCGGCGTTTCTTCGGGTCGTTGGGGCGCTGCGGACATCGGGCCGAGCACCAGCACCTGGGCATGGGCATTGACCCCGGCGACCGGTTTACAGGTGATGTTGGCGAAGAGGTAGGCGGTATTGCGTTCGACGTTGGTGACTTCGGCCACCGGCAGTCCCGGCGGGTAGATGCCGTCGATGCCCGAGGTCACCAACCGGTCGCCGATCTGAAAATCGGCGGCCAGCGGAATGAAGCGCAGTTCCAGCCTGCCGTCGTCCCCGGTGCCGGCGAGTACCGCGCGTAAACCTGTGCGCACGTTCATCACCGGCACCAGATGGCCCTTGTCGGTGATCAGCGTGACTTCGGACAGCCACGGATAGACCCGCGTCACCTGGCCAATGACGCCAACATGGTCAACCACCGGACGTCCGGCTTCGATGTCGCGCTGCAGGCCCTGGTCGATCATCACCTTGCGTGCGAACGGATCGCGCGCAGCATAGAGAATTTCAGCGGCGGTTGCGGGTACAGCAAGTTTTTCACGCGCGGTGAGCAGGCCGCGCAAGTGGACGTTTTCCAGTTGCAGCGCGCGGGTTTGCTGGGTTTCACGCGCCAGTTCGAGGTTGTGCTGCGCCAGGCGCAGGTTGTCGTTACGCAGCGAACTGTGCGTGACGAAAAAATCCGAGATGTGGCCGCCGATCGCAGCCGGCGCCGCAGCAAGACGCTGCAACGGATAAACGATGACCGCGGTGACCTGGCGCAGGAAGGTCAGGTAATTAAAACGCGCGTCGGCGATCAGAAATACGATCGACAGCATCGAAAAAATCATCAGCCGGGCGAGCGGCGTGGGACCGGTGCGAAACAGCGGAGGTGCTGTGTGCTCCATGGGGAATTACTGCCTGCCCGCGCAGGCGGGCCCGGGTTCGCAGCCGCGGCGGGCCGGAATGCGAACGCAGGCCAAAGTCTGCGGCATCAGTCGTTGGCGAAGATGCTGCCGAGGTGTTCCAGTTTTTCCAGTGCCTTGCCGGAGCCGCGCACCACGCAGGTCAGCGGGTCTTCGGCGATGATCACCGGCAGGCCGGTTTCTTCCATCAGCAGGCGGTCGATGTCACGCAGCAATGCGCCGCCGCCGGTGAGTACCATGCCTTTTTCGGCGATGTCGGCAGCGAGTTCGGGCGGCGTCTGTTCGAGCGCCGATTTCACCGCGGAAACGATACTGTTCAGCGGATCAGTCAGCGCTTCGAGGATTTCATTGCTGGATATGGTGAAACTGCGCGGGATGCCTTCGGCAAGGTTGCGGCCTTTGACTTCCTTCTCGCGCACTTCCGATCCCGGGAACGCAGAGCCGATTTCCTTCTTGATCATTTCGGCGGTCGTTTCGCCGATCAGCATGCCGTAGTTGCGGCGGATGTAGTTGATGATCGCTTCGTCGAACTTGTCGCCGCCGACGCGTACCGAACCCTTGTAGACCAGTCCGCCCAGCGCGATGACGCCGACTTCCGTGGTGCCGCCGCCGATGTCGACGACCATCGATCCGGTGGCTTCGCCGACCGGCAGGTCGGCACCGATCGCGGCGGCCATCGGTTCTTCAATCAGATAAACGCGTGAAGCGCCGGCGCCGATCGCGGCGTCGCGGATCGCGCGGCGTTCGACCTGGGTTGAACCGCAGGGCACGCAGATGATGATGCGCGGGGACGGCGAGAAAAACTTGCTGCGGTGCACGCGTTTGATGAACTGCTTGATCATCTGTTCGGTGATGATGAAGTCGGCGATCACGCCGTCTTTCATCGGCCGGATGGCGGTGATGTTGCCGGGAGTGCGGCCGAGCATCTGCTTGGCGGCGAGACCGACTTCCTGGATGACTTTTTTGCCGTTGGGTCCGCCTTCCTGGCGGATCGCGACTACGGAGGGTTCGTCGAGCACGATACCCTTGCCGCGTACATAAATCAGGGTGTTTGCGGTGCCGAGATCGATGGCGAGATCATCGTTAAAGTAACCACTGAGGAAACCGAACATAAAGCCTTTCGTATCAACGGATTTTGGTGCCTTCCAGGGCACCGGTATGATACCCTACGCAGCCCTTGTTTTTAACGGTTTTTTCATCCCTTTTCATGGCTCTGACCCTCGACGATGTGCGGCGCGCAGCGCACCTGGCGCGGATCGCGATTGACGATGCTGAAGCCGAAGCCGCGCTGGCCCAGCTGACACGTGTGTTCGGGTTGATCGAAGACATGCAGGCTGTGGATGTATCGGGCATCGAGCCGATGGCGCACGCGCAGGATCTGATGCTGAGGTTGCGGAATGATCTGGTTACCGAGGGTGATCAGCGCAATCTGTTCCAGTCCGTTGCACCCGAAGTCGACGCCGGGCTCTATCTGGTGCCCAAGGTCATCGAATAGTTATCGCATAACCCGAGCCAGGCCTGTTGCCGCAGGCCGACACCCCAGCAATGTCCAACGCCACACTCAAAGAATTGTCCGCGCAGCTCGCCGCCAAGGCCTGCTCCAGTGTCGAGTTGGCGCAGGATTTTATCAATAAAATCAATATCTTAAATAAAGACCTCGGCTGTTACGTCACGGTCGATGCGGCGCGTACGCTGGCACAGGCGCAGGCGGCCGATGCGCGACGCGCTGCAGGTAATGCCGGCACCCTGACCGGGGTGCCGCTGGCGCATAAGGACATCTTCTGCGCCAAGGGCTGGCTGACCACCTGCGGCTCGAAAATGCTCGCTAATTTTGTCGCGCCGTACGACGCACATGTGGTCGAGCGCTGTGATGCCGCCGGCATGGTCACGCTGGGCAAGACCAACATGGACGAGTTCGCGATGGGTTCGTCGAACGAGACCTCGTTTTTCGGTGCGGTGCGCAATCCGTGGAACCGCGAGCGGGTGCCCGGCGGCAGTTCCGGCGGCTCGGCCGCTGCGGTCGCTGCACGATTGGCGCCGGCCGCCACCGGTACGGATACCGGCGGTTCGATCCGCCAGCCCGCTGCGCTGACCGGCATCTGCGGATTGAAGCCTACGTACGGATTAGTGTCGCGTTACGGCATGATTGCGTTCGCTTCCAGTCTGGATCAGGCCGGACCGATGGCACGCACCGCCGAAGATCTCGGTCTGCTCTTAAACGTGATGGCCGGTCATGACGCGCGCGATTCGACCAGCCTTGAACGGCTGGCCGAAGATTACAACCGCGATCTGGCGAAGCCGCTCAAGGGTCTGCGCGTCGGTCTGCCCAAAGAATTTTTTGCCGCGGGGTTGTCGGCCGACGTGCAGAAGGCCATCGAAGCGGCGATCGCCGAATACAAAAAACTCGGTGCCACGGTCGTCGATATCAGTCTGCCCAATATGGGGTTGTCGGTTGCCGTGTATTACGTGCTGGCCCCGGCGGAAGCCTCGAGCAACCTGTCGCGTTTTGACGGCGTGCGTTACGGCCATCGCGCCGCTGAATACACCGACCTGCTTGATATGTACAAGCGCAGTCGCGGTGAAGGTTTTGGCGCCGAGGTCAAGCGCCGCATCCTGATCGGCACCTATGTGCTGTCGCATGGTTATTACGACGCCTATTACATCCGCGCGCAGAAGCTGCGCCGGCTGATCGCGCAGGATTTTGTCGACGCGTTCAGGCACTGCGATGTAATTATGGGGCCGACCAGCCCGACCACGGCTTTCAAGATCGGCGAAAAAAGCAGCGATCCGGTACAGATGTATCTGTCGGACATCTACACCATTGCGGTGAATCTGGCCGGACTGCCCGGCATCTCGATCCCCTGCGGATTCGACGGCGACGGACTGCCGGTCGGGCTGCAGATCATCGGCAATTATTTCGATGAAGCGCGCATGCTCAACGTGGCGCACCAGTATCAGCTTGCCACCGACTGGCACCAGCGCGCCCCGGCTGTGAGTCAGGGGTGAGGAGTCAGGCGTGAGGAGCAACAACACCATCCGTGTCGTGCGGGCGCTGATCAGATGCGGTCGCTGCTTGTGCACTTTACGCCTAACGCCTAACGCCTTACGGAGCCCACGCTCATGAAATGGGAAGTGGTCATCGGGCTGGAAACCCACGCCCAGCTGTCGACGGTGTCGAAAATATTTTCCGGTGCTGCCACCGCCTTTGGCGCGGCGCCAAACACCCAGGCCTGCGGCGTCGATATTGCGCTGCCGGGCGTGCTGCCGGTGCTGAACACCGGCGCGGTGGAACGTGCGATCCGCTTCGGCCTCGCCGTCGGTGCGAAAATCAATTCGCCGTCGATTTTCGCGCGCAAGAATTATTTCTATCCGGATCTGCCCAAAGGCTACCAGATCAGCCAGTACGAACGACCCATCGTCGAAGGCGGAACGATCACAATGCAGGTCGGTGATACCGAAAAGACCGTGCGGCTGACCCGCGCGCATCTCGAAGAAGACGCCGGCAAGTCGCTGCACGAAGATTTCCAGGGTCGTACCGGGATCGACCTCAACCGCGCCGGCACGCCACTGCTCGAAATCGTTTCCGAACCCGACATGCGTTCGGCGGAAGAAGCGGTGGCCTACGCCAAAATGCTGCATACGCTGGTGCGCTGGATCGATGTCTGCGACGGCAACATGCAGGAAGGTTCGTTCCGCTGCGACGCTAACGTGTCGGTGCGCCCGGCGGGGTCCACTCCACTGGGCACCCGCCGCGAGATCAAGAACCTGAACAGCTTCCGCTTTCTGCAGCAGGCGATCGAGTACGAAGTGCGCTGGCAGATCAATGAACTGGAAGACGGCCGTGCGATCCAGCAGGCCACCGTGCTGTTTAATCCGGACACCGGTGAGACGCGGCTGATGCGCACCAAGGAAGACGCGCATGACTACCGCTATTTCCCGGATCCCGACCTGTTGCCGCTGGAAGTGACGGCCGAACGCCTTGAAGCGGTGCGGGCGGCGATGCCTGAGTTACCGCAAGCAATGCGGACTCGATTTGTTCAGGAATACAGGCTTGCTGAATATGACGCTTTGCTGTTGACTGCAAGCAAAGAGACTGCGACTTTTTTTGAAGAGACTACAAGGGTGACGGTCGCAGCAAGTAAAGTCGCACTCGCCATGGATGGGCAAGAACCCGTTGAATCGGGGGTCGCGAAGCTTGTAGCCAACTGGATCAATGGAGATATTGCCTCGCGGCTCAATGCTGAGGCCATTGAGTTACGAAACATACCAATCACGCCTGGACAATTGGCGAAAATGCTATCGAGAATCCTCGATCAAAAGATAAATAACAAGCAGGCAAAAGTGGTTCTCGAGGCCATGTGGTCGGGTGAGCATGATGGTGATGCCGACAAGATTATTGCGGCTCTGGGTCTTGAGCAGATATCAGACAGCGGCGAAATCGAAAAAATCGTCGATCAGGTGCTCGCAGCCAATGCCCAGCAGGTCGCCGATTTCCGTGCCGGCAAGGAAAAGGCCTTCAATTCACTGGTCGGGCAGGTGATGAAGGCCTCGCGCGGCAAAGCCAACCCGCAGCAGGTCAACGACATACTTCGGCGCAAACTGGCACCCTGATCCTGGTTATTTTTTTGCGGCCGGTGCCGGCTGCGGCGCAGGTGTGCTGTCGCCGCGCAATTCGATGTAACGCGCCCTTTGTTCGGCATAACGCGCGTTGATCGCAGCCTTGTCTTTTTCTTTTTCCGCGACCCGTGCTTCGAAGCGTTTTCGCTCATCGCTGGCGCGGTTCAATTCATCCGCGACTGCCGGCGATAACTGTTTGCCGGACTTCGTTATATCGCTGTTTCGTTTCAGCAAAGCAGCTTCGGCTTCCGCTGCATTTTTCAGTGAAGATTTGAGTTGGGCGAGTTGCAGATCAATCACCTGTACTTCACGGTCTCGCCGCTGGTCGATTTCTTTTTCAGAGGTGTAGGTATTGACCAGCGCTGAATCCTGACGGCGCTGCTCGGCGATACGCCGGTCTTCCTCGACTTTCAAAGTGGCTTTTTTCTGCGCCTCATCCTTCAGACGGGCGGCTTCCTGTGCCGATACCGTGGTTTCCACGGTGATACCGCGCGAACTCAGGGTCTTCGACTCGTTCTGCTGGAATTCAGGTGGCACACGATCGCCGCAACCCACAACCTTGCCCGCCTTGTCTTTCCAGCAGACGATTTTCTGCGCCTGCGCCACAGGCGAGATGGCCAGCAACAGCGCAACGGCAGTGCAGGCGAAAATCGCTGACAAAAACGCTGAACGTTCAGGCATGTTGCACTCCATATTGTTTGCGATACGCGGCGACCGCAGCCAGCTGCGCCGCCATTCCCTTTTCGTTTTCCAGGAATCCGACCAGATCATCCAGTGTGGCGATGCTGACCACCGGGATTCCATAAAGCTGTCCGACCTCCTGCGTCGCCGACAGTTCCCCGGTGCCGCGTTCCATGCGGTCCAGCGCGATCAGCACGCCCGCGGGAGTGGCGTTTGAGGCGCGGATCAGGTTGACCGATTCACGTACCGAGGTGCCGGCTGAAATGACGTCGTCGACGATCAGCGCACGTCCGGCCAGCGGCGCGCCGACGACATTGCCGCCTTCGCCGTGGTCCTTGGCTTCCTTGCGGTTGTAGCTGAACTTGACGTTGCGACCGCCTTCAGACAGCGCCACCGCCACAGCCGCCACCAGCGGGATGCCTTTGTAGGCCGGACCGAACAGCATGTCAAAAGGCACATCGGCCGCGGAAATCGCTTTCGCGTAAAATTGTGCGAGTTGACGCAGCGAATCGCCGTCGCAGAACAGCCCGGCATTAAAAAAGTACGGCGACAGGCGTCCCGCTTTGGTTTTGAACTCCCCGAACAACAGTACCCGGGTGTCTATGGCGAAGCGGATGAATTGGTGTCGGAAACTGGCGGCCATGACTGAATATTCGACGGGAACGCCGGCAAGCTGCCGGCCATTCCCAGAGTGAAGACAGTGAAAATTATAACCCTGAATCTCAACGGTATCCGCTCTGCTGCGCGTAAAGGCCTCCTGCAGTGGCTGCCGCAGCAGCGTGCCGACGTGATCTGTGTCCAGGAACTCAAGGCCCAGGCGGCGGACATGACCGATGACCTGCTGGCACCGGCCGGTTATCACGGCCATTTTCATTACGCTGAGAAAAAGGGCTATAGCGGCGTCGGCATTTATTCGAAGACCGCGCCGGACCGGGTGGCTGCCGGCTTCGGCGTCGCCGAATTTGATGGCGAAGGACGGTATCTGCGCGCCGATTTCGGCGACCTGTCGGTGATTTCGCTGTATCTGCCTTCGGGTTCCAGCGGTGAGCATCGCCAGGCTTCCAAGTTCCGCTTTCTTGATGCCTTCATCCCGCACCTGAAAAAACTGCGCAAGGGAGGTCGCGAGCTTGTACTTTGCGGCGACTGGAATATCGCGCACCGTGAGATCGACCTCAAGAACTGGAAGGGCAACCTGAAGAATTCAGGATTCCTGCCCGAGGAACGCGCGTGGATGACCCGGATATTTGACGAACTCGGATGGGTGGATGTTTACCGCCGCCTGCATCCGGAGGTGACCGATGAATCCTATACCTGGTGGTCGAATCGCGGCCAGGCACGCGCCAAAAACGTCGGCTGGCGCATCGATTACCAGATTGCCACGCCGGGCCTGGCTGTCCGTGCAAAAGAAGCTGCAATCTACAAGGACGAATGGTTTTCCGACCATGCGCCGCTGACTGTCCGCTACGACGGGAAGCTCGCTTGACCGGCGGTCGTCTGTCCTGGCGCGAAACCCTGCAGGCCGCGTTCAGCGGCCGCATGCTGGTGGCGATGCTGATGGGTTTCTCCTCGGGCCTGCCCCTGCTGCTGACCGGTTCCGTGCTGCAGGCCTGGCTCAAGGATGGCGGTGTGGATCTGGCGCGTATTGGCCTGTTTGCGCTGGTGGGACTGCCCTATACCCTGAAATTCCTGTGGTCGCCGCTGTTTGACCGTTACGCGCTGCCGCTGGGACGGCGGCGCGGCTGGATGGCATTGATGCAGTTGTCGGTGGCGGGTGCGTTGCTGCTGCTGAGCATGACGCAGCCGTCTGCCGATCATCTGTGGCTAGTGATGTTGGCGGGCCTGCTGGTGACTTTTTTTGCGGCGTCGCAGGACATCGTGATCGATGCCTACCGCCGTGAGAGCATGGCGGAAGCCGAACTTGGGTTGGGTTCGGCGCTGTACGTCAACGGCTATCGCGTCGGCATGCTCCTCGCCGGCGGCGGCGGATTGATACTCGCCGACTGGTTGTCGTTTGAGGTCATGTACCGGTTGATGGCAATGTTCATGGCCGCGTGTGTCGCGTTTACCTTGTTTGCGCCCGAGCCGCCGCTGCCCGAGGGCCGGCCGCGCAATCTGCGTGAAGCGGTGGTGCTGCCGTTCCGCGACTATTTCACCCGCGATGGCGCCTGGCTGATCCTGGCGTTCATACTGCTCTACAAACTGGGCGACACGATGGCGTCGGCGATGACCACGCCGTTTTATCTGGATCTCGGTTACACCAAAACCGAAATTGGCGCGGTGGTGAAGTTGTTCGGATTCTGGGCGACGATTGCCGGCGGCACGCTGGGGGGCATCTGGATCCTGCGTGCCGGCATGCACCGCGCGTTGTGGCTGTTCGGCTTTGGCCAGATGATTTCAACCTTCGGTTTTGTCGTGTTGGCGCAGGTGCCGCCGAGCGAGATTGCGCTCGCAGTTGTGGTCGCCATTGAAAATCTGACGGCAGGCATGGGCACGGCGGCCTTTGTCGGTTTTATGGCTGCACTGACCGACCGCCGTTTCACCGCCACCCAATACGCCCTGCTGTCGAGCCTGATGGGCGTACCGCGGGTGTTGCTGTCGGCGCCGACGGGCTGGATGGCGCAGATGCTGGGCTGGTCTGGATTTTTCCTGCTGTGCGTGTTGATCGCGATCCCCGGGCTGCTGCTGCTCCGCAGGGTGACACGACTGGCGGCCTCCCCTCAGCCGCCGAACTGATACACCGCGAGTTCGCCGAGCAGGTTCGGCAATACGGTTGCCGGCCGTCCGCCGGTGAGCACGGTGCGCGCGACAATGTTGATGCCGCGCTGGCTGCAGAATTTTTCGAAATCGTCGACCGTGCACAGATGGATGTTCGGCGTGTTGAACCACTCGAACGGCAGGTTTGCCGAAATCGGCATGTGGCCGCGCAGCACGTGCAGACGGTTTTTCCAGTAGCCGAAGTTCGGGAAAGTGACAATGCCGGCGCGGCCGACGCGCAGCATTTCGCGCACGATGCGTTCGGTGTTGCGCATCGCCTGCAATGTCTGCGACAGCACGACGAAATCGAATGAGCCGTCGTCAAAGTCGGCCAGCCCCCGCTCCAGGTCGCTCTGGATGACATGCACACCGTTTTTTACGCATTCCAGCACGTTGCCGTCGTCGATTTCAACGCCGTAGCCGTTCACGCGGCGGGTCTGCTGCAGGTATTTGAGCAGCGTGCCGTCGCCGCAGCCCAGATCGAGCACGCGTGCACCCTGTGGTATCCAATTGGCAATCGCGGCAAAATCGGGCCGCTGGGTTCCGCGCGGGCCGTTCATGACGGAATCTCCCCGTGCACCCGTTCAAAATAGGCGGCGACCAGCCGGTGGTATCGCGCATCGTCGAGCAGGAATGCGTCGTGGCCGTGCGGGGCGTCGATTTCCGCGTAAGTGACAGGCGCGCGGTTTTTGATCAGCGCATGGACGATTTCGCGCGAACGTTCCGGGGAAAATCGCCAATCGGTGGTGAACGAAACCACCAGCATTCCGGCAATCACCGGCTGTAGCGCCTTCGCCAGATCGCCGCCGTAGTCGAATGCCGGGTCGAAGTAGTCCAGTGCCTTGGTGATGCGCAGGTAGGTATTAGCGTCAAAATAATCGGCGAACTTGTTCCCCTGGTGACGCAGGTACGACTCGATCTGGAATTCGGGTTCGAAGGAGTATCCCGGCTTGCCGTTTTTCAGTTGGCGGCCGAATTTGTTGGCCATCTCGTCGTCCGACAGATAGGTGATGTGCCCGACCATGCGCGCGACGCGCAGGCCGCGCTTCGGCGCCGTGTTCTGCGCGCGGTAGTTGCCCTCATTAAAATCCGGATCCGTGATGATGGCCTGACGGGCGACTTCGTTGAAGGCGATGTTCTGCGCCGAGAGGTTGGGCGCGCAGGCAATGACCACGCTGTGGCGCAGGCGCTGCGGATAACGCGCCGACCAGGCCAGCGCCTGCATCGCACCGAGGCTGCCGCCCATCACCGCGGCGAATTGTTGGATACCGAGATGGTCGGCCAGCCGGGCCTGGGCGTCGACCCAATCCTCGACCGTGATCACCGGGAAATCGCCGCCCCAGATGCGGCCGGTGTCCGGGTTGGTACTCAGCGGGCCGGTGGAGCCGTGGCAGCCGCCGATGTTGTTGACGCCAATGACAAAAAATCGCCGTGTATCGAGCGGTTTGCCCGGTCCGATCATGTTGTCCCACCAGCCGGTGCTGGCGGGGTCGTTGGCATAATGACCGGCGACATGGTGCGAAGCATTGAGGGCGTGACAGACCAGCACCGCATTCGAGCGGTCCGAGTTCAGCGTGCCGTAGGTTTCGTAGACGAGTTCGTAATCGCGCAGGGCCGCCCCGCAACGCAGCGACAGCGGCGCGGCAAAGCGTGCAACCTGCGGCGTCACCACGCCGACCGAACGGGAGGAATCCTGAATTTTGTCTGCAGCCATAAAAAAACCCCGCAGCCTGCGCTCCGGGGTTACGAGAATTCGTTCATCTCTTTAGCCGGATTTATTACGCGCCCGCAAGCTGACTCAAATCGGCGCGAAACCACTATCAGAAGTTACCTGCGGCAGGGCCCCTTGTCAAATTCCCTTTGTAATCAGGCGTTGAGTTTGTCGAGCATGCCGCGCAGTTTGACCGGATCCGTTGTGCGCAGCATTTTGCGGGCGATGGGGTGGGCATCGGCCAGGTTGGTTTTCAGCACGCGTTGTTTGACATCCAGCAGGTGCGCGGAATGCATCGAAAACCGGCGCAGTCCCAATGCCAGCAACAGGCGGGTCAGGTCGAGGTCGCCGGCCATTTCGCCGCAGACTGCGACGGGAATCTGTGATTTACCGGCAGTGGAAAAAATATGCGAGAGCACCGTCAGCACTGCCGGGTGCAGCGGGTCATAGAGGTGGGCGACTGTGTCGTCGGTGCGGTCGATGGCCAGCAAATACTGGATCAGGTCGTTGGTGCCGACCGACAGAAAATCCAGTCGTTTGGTCAGCAGACCCAGCGCGAGCGCAGCAGCGGGAATTTCAACCATGCCGCCGACCGGTACTTCGCGGTCATAAGCGATGCCCTCGTCATCAAGGCTGCGTTTGGCCTGCTCGACCAGTTGCAGCGACTGATCCACCTCGGATGCATTCATCAGCATCGGGATCAGGATCTGCAGCTTGCCGTAATTCGAGGCGCGCAGCATCGCGCGCAACTGCGTGATGAAGCGTTTGGGTTCGGTCAGGCACAGCCGGATTGCGCGCAGACCCAGCGCCGGATTTGGGGATGCGCGGGCGGAATCATCAATCTGTTTGTCGGCTCCCAGATCATAAGTGCGGATGGTGACCGGGAATCCGCGCATTTCTTCGAGCACCTTGCGATACGCTTCGAACTGCTCATCCTCGTCGGGCAAGTCGGGACGATTGAGGAACAGAAATTCCGTGCGGAACAGGCCGATGCCGGTGGCGCCGCTTTCGACGGCCAGCGACACGTCGCCCGGCAGTTCGATGTTGGCGTGCAGCTCGATCTGCGCGCCGTCCAGCGTGCGTGCCGGGGTGTCGCGCAGGCGTTTGAGTTTTTGGCGCTCGAGGCCGAATTCACGCTGGCGCAGCTGGTATTCAGCGAGCACCTGCGGATCGGGATCAACGATAAAAACGCCCTGGGTGCCGTCGACAATGACGAGTTCGTTCTCGCGCACCAGTCGCCGTGCCTGGTGCAGCGCGACGATGCAGGGGATGTTCAGGCTGCGTGCGACGATCGCGGTATGCGACGTCGAGCCGCCGAGGTCGGTAACGAAGCTGGCGAACTGATGCTGCTTGAACAGCACGACATCGGCGGGCGAAAGATCGTGCGCCACCAGCACCAGGTTTTCTTCGGAAGCGCCCGCCGGCGGGGGTACATAACCGGGCTGGCCGGACAGCGCCTTCATGACACGCTGGGCGACCTGAATGACGTCGGTGCGGCGTTCGCGCAGGTAGGTGTCTTCAATCGCATCAAACTGCTGCAGCAGTTCGTCGGTCTGCATTTTCAGCGCCCACTCGGCGTTGCAATGCTCGGTTTTGATGAGGTCCCGCGGGATGCCCGACAGCGTCGAGTCGTTGAGGATCATCAGGTGCAGGTCGATGAATGCGGTGAATTCCGCGGGAGCGCCCGCCGGTACTGCGCCGCGCAGATCTTCGAGTTCGCCGCGCACGGTGGCCACCGCAAGATCAAAGCGCACGATCTCATCCGCCACCTGCTCCGGCGGCACATCATAGTGCGCGACTTCGAGTTTCGTATGCGAAACCAGATGGGCGCGGCCGATGGCGATGCCGCCGGAAACGCCGATGCCGTGGATCGTGAAACTCATGGAGGGTAAGGAGGCCGGAAGTGTTGCTGGTTATCGAAGATGTAACGTATTTTGCCCTTTGCCGGCGGGCCCCTCAATCCTTGCGGTTCATTCTCCTTCGCCGAAACGGCCGGCGATCAGCGCGAGCAAAGCCTGCATCGCTGCGGATTCATCCGGGCCGTCGGTTTCGATGATGATTTTCGAGCCCTTGGCGGCTGCCAGCATCATCACGCCCATGATGCTCTTGGCATTGACGCGGCGGCCGTTGCGGCTCAGCCAGACGCTGCTGGCATAGTGGCCGGCGGTCTGGGTCAGTTTGGCGGACGCCCGGGCGTGCAGCCCGAGCTTGTTGATGATCTCAGCTTCCTGTTGCTGCATTGGGCACAGTTGTAAATACCGGCGGTACCCGCAGTACGCCTTCGCAACCCCCGCTGATTGCCTTGGTGATCATCATCTGCAGCGACTTGTCGCGATAGGTCAGGGCGCGGATCAGCATCGGCAGATTGACGCCCGCGATGCTTTCGATTTTGCCCGAGATGACCAGCTTGGCGGCGATGTTGGAGGGCGAGCCGCCGTACATGTCGGTGAGTACCAGCACGCCGTCGCCTTCGTCCAGTTCCTTGACCATCTTGCGTGCCTGCGGCACCAACTGTACCGGGTCATCCTGGGCGGTGACGCCGATTTGACGCAGCCGCGGCGGTCGTTTGTTGAGCATATGGCTGGCGCAGTGAATCAGGCTTTCGCCCAGTGTGCCGTGGCTGATAATCAGGATGCCGATCATGAACTTGTGCAGTTCCTGTCATGAAAGCGCAATACTTTACGCCCCCTGTTCTTGCGCTGCAACATAAATACCCGGGCCAGCTCCAAAAGCGAACTATATTAATTTTTCCAATTTATTCAATAACATACCAGCGACATTAAAGCCGGTCTGCTGGGTGATTTCCTGGAAACAGGTCGGGCTGGTGACATTGACTTCGGTCAGGCAGTCGCCAATCACGTCCAGTCCGACCAGCAACAAACCGGACGCCATCAGCTGCGGACCGAGGGTTTCGGCGATTTCGCGGTCGCGTGCAGTCAGTTCGCGGGCCACGCCGGTGCCGCCGGCGGCGAGGTTGCCCCGGGTTTCACCGGGCTGCGGAATGCGCGCGAGGCAGAAGGGTACCGGTTCGCCGCCGATCACCAGTACGCGTTTGTCGCCATTGCTGATTTCCGGCAGATAACGCTGCGCCATGATTGTGCGTTGGCCGTACTGGGTCAGTGTCTCGATGATGACGCTGATATTGGGATCCCCCGCGCGCACCCGGAATACCGATGAACCGCCCATGCCATCCAGCGGTTTGAGGATGATGTCTGCGTGTTCGCCGAGAAATTCGCGCAGCAGGCCGGTGCGGCGGGTCACCAGCGTCGGCGCAATGAACTGCGCAAAGCGGGCGATGGCCATTTTTTCGTTGTGGTCGCGGATCGCCTGCGGACTGTTGAACACGCGGGCGCCGCGTTTTTCCGCCATCTCCAGCAGGTAGGTGCTGTAGACGTATTCCATGTCGAATGGCGGATCCTTGCGCATCAGCACCGCGTCGAACTGCTCCAGCGGCGTATCCGCCGCGGCGTCGAGCCGGTACCACGACGGCGCCGCCGCAGTCGTTGCCACAGTCGTCGAGTCAGTCAGGTGCAGCCGCGAGGCGTAGCCGATGACCGTCTGTTTGTGCCAGGCGAGGTCGTCCTGCTGCATCGCGAACAACTGGTGACCGCGCGCCGCGGCTTGGCGCATGATCGCGTAGGTGGAGTCTTTTTTTAGATTGAATTCGTCGAGCGGGTCGACGATGAAGGCGATCTTCATGGCACCAGCACAGGCTCGGGTGTTTCCATGCGTTCGAGTTCGATCGCGGCCGCCAGCAGTGCCAGGCGGGCGATAACGCCATACGAATAAAACCGGTTGGGCGGGCAACCGGGGTCACCCGGATTGGGCGACGAGCAGGGTTCGGCAAACGCCAGTGGCACAAACTGCATGCCGGGGGCGTTGAGGTTCTGGTCCTTGCCGCGTTCGGTGTGCACGCGGTAAAAGCCACCAACGACGAAGTGATCGATCATGTACACCACCGGTTCAGCAATCGCATCGCCGACGTTTTCGAAGGTGTATACCCCTTCCTGCACGATCACGTCGTTGACTGCCAGGCCTTCCTTGCCCACGGCCATTTTGTTGCGCTGCTTGCGGTTGAGGCTTTTGACTTCCGCGGGGTCTTTCACTGTCATGATGCCCATGCCGTAGGTGCCGGCGTCGGCCTTGACGATGACAAACGGATCCTCAGTGACGCCGTACTCGGTGTACTTCTTGCGGATGTCGCCGAGGATTTCCGATACATAGCCTTCCAGGCATTCCTCGCCCTTGCGTTCGTGGAAATTGATCTTGCCGCAGCGTTCGAAATAAGGGTTGATCAGCCACGGATCGATGCCGATCATTCGCGCAAAGTCTTTTGTCACGTCGTCATAGGCGGCGAAGTGTTTGGATTTGCGTCGGGTTGCCCAGCCGGCATGCAGCGGCGGCAACACGGTCTGTTCCAGACCCTGCAGGATGGCCGGAACGCCGGCGGACAGATCATTGTTCAGCAATACGACGCAGGGATCCATGTCGCCCACCTTGACCCGGCTGCCCTCGCGCTTGAGCGGTTCCAGGCGCAGCGTCGTGCCGTTGGTCAGTTCAATGTCGGTGACGGCGGTGATTTCCGGCAGCAGGCTGCCGATGCGTACTTCAACCCCGGCGTGTCTCAGGATGCGTGCGAGCTTCTCGACGTTCTGCAGATAAAACTGGTTGCGGGTGTGGTTTTCCGGTACCAGCGCGATTGCGCGCGCATCGGGGCAGGCTTTTTCGATGGCAGCCATCGCAGCCTGCACGCACAGGGGATGGAAATCCGGGTTCAGGTTGTTGAATCCCCCGGGAAACAGATTGGTATCCACAGGCGCCAGCTTGAATCCTGCGTTGCGCAGATCGACCGAGGCGTAAAACGGCGCGGCATGTTCCTGCCATTGCAAACGCAACCAGTGTTCGATATCGGTCGTGGCCTTGAGGATGTGGCTTTCCAGTTCCTGCAGCGGGCCGGTGAGTGCGGTGGTCAGACGGGGTACGGTCATGACGCGAATTGTAGCCGATCCCCATGAGGGTTCATGGGCTGCGGCGGGTTTGGAGCAATGCGCAAAAAAAAGCGGGCGCCGTAGCGCCCGCTTGCCTCGGAGGAGGTTGTCCCGTAGAGGTATTACATGTGATACGCCTTTTCACCGTGCTCATTGATGTCGAGGCCTTCGCGCTCGACTTCTTCGGTCACACGCAGACCGACGATCAGGTCAACGACCTTGTAGGCAACCAGGGCAACCACGGCAGACCACACAACAGCCACACCAACGCCCCACAACTGGCTGATGATCTGGGTGCTCATGGTGAAGTCACCGACCTTGTTGGCCACGTAGTCGTAGACGCCCGTTCCGCCCAGCGCCGGCGAGACAAACACGCCGGTGAGGATGGAGCCGAGGATGCCGCCGACCGCATGCACGCCGAACACATCGAGGGCGTCATCCGCACCGAGCATGCGCTTGAGGCCGTTGACACCCCACAGGCAGATCACGCCGGCCAGCAGGCCGATGATGATGGCGCCCATCGGGCCGACGAAACCGCAAGCCGGGGTGATGGCGACGAGACCTGCAACCGAGCCTGAAGCGGCACCGAGCATCGAGGGTTTGCCCTTGAGCAGCCACTCGAAGATCATCCACGACATCGTTGCGGCCGCTGTCGCGAGCAAGGTGTTGATCAGCGCCAGACCTGCAAGGCCGTTGGCTTCAAGGTTGGAGCCGGCATTGAAGCCGAACCAGCCTACCCACAGCAGTGCGGCACCGACCATGGTCAGCGTCAGGCTGTGCGGCGACATCGCTTCCTTGCCAAAGCCCACGCGTTTGCCGATCAGGTAAGCACCCACCAGACCGGCGATACCGGCGTTGATGTGTACCACCGTGCCGCCTGCAAAGTCGAGCGCGCCCTTGGCCCACAGGAAGCCGGCACCCGCCAGTACTTTGTCGAGCGATGCGGCATCGGTGATGGCATCCGGACCGTCCCAGAACCAGACCATGTGCGCCATCGGCAGGTAGGAGAACGTGAACCACAGCAGGATGAACAGCAGCACGGCGGAGAACTTCATCCGCTCGGCAAAAGCACCGACGATCAGTGCCGGCGTAATACCGGCAAACGTCGCCTGGAAAGCGATGAACACATACTCGGGAAGAACTACGCCCTTGCTGAAGGTCGCGCCCACCGAGTCGGCATTCACGCCCGACAGGAACAGTTTGTCGAAGCCGCCGAAAAACGCGTTACCGCCGGTGAATGCCACGCTGTAGCCGTAAATGGCCCACAGCACGACGCACATCGCAAATACGATATACACCTGCATCAATACCGACAGGGTGTTCTTGGCGCGGACCATGCCGCCGTAGAACAACGCGAGACCGGGAACGGTCATCAGGATCACCAGTACGGTGGCCATCAGCATCCAGGCGGTGTCACCCTTGTTGGGGGTGGGTGCAGGAGCAGCAGCCGGGGCTGCCGGAGCGGCTGCTGCAGCCGCGGCAGCAGCAGGTGCTGCTGCGGGAGCGGCTGCGGCCGGCGCTTCAGCTGGTTTGTCCTGCGCGCTGACCGGTGCGCCGGCAAAGCCGAGGACGCCGAACAGGGCAAGAGCTGCAAACAGTTTTCTCATGACATTCTCCAATCAAAGGGCATCTGCGCCGGTTTCACCGGTGCGGATGCGAACCACCTGTTCGAGGTCGGCGACGAAAATCTTGCCGTCGCCGATCTTGCCGGTGTTCGCGGATTTTTCGATGGCTTCGATCACCTGCTCGAGCAGTTCGGTCTTGATCGCTGCTTCGACCTTGATCTTCGGCAGGAAATCCACCACGTATTCCGCCCCGCGATAGAGTTCGGTGTGCCCCTTTTGCCGTCCGAAGCCTTTGACTTCAGTGACGGTGATGCCGGTCACGCCGATGGCGGACAGCGCCTCCCTCACTTCGTCAAGCTTGAACGGCTTGATGATTGCCGTAACGAGTTTCATGTGTTTTCCCCGGTTAAAGGGGGCCAGCGCCAGGCGCGGCCCCGTGTTCCAGTACAGTTATCAGAAGGTTTTCGACAGATAGACGGTGAACGTGTCCTTGCCGAGGAAGCGTGCACCAGCGTTATTTGCGTTGGTGTAGTTAACTTTCTGGGCGTTAGACATGTCGGTCCCGGTGAAAAAGCCACCGATGGTGAAGCTTTGCGGCAGCGCGTAGGAGGCACCGATTTTCCAGTCGTCATAGGATGCGCACAGGTCGTTCGAGGTGTTGGCGCCACAGAGGTTGCTGGTGCCCTTGAACTTCTGGATACCGTAGTGGGCCATCAGCGTGAGCTTGTCGGTCACCGGGTAGTTGGCGGTCAGGTCAAAGTAATAGGTGCCGTCGCTGTTAGTCACACCGAAGGTTTCGTCGTTGATGCTGTGCGAATACTTGGCGGACAGCCATTTCCAGGTTACTGCGCCGTAGAGTTCAAGCGTATCAGCCTTGAAAGTGCCTGGATTGACCACCGAGCTGTGGGTACCCGGGTAGTAATACTGGAGCAGACCAATGTCGAAGCCGAAGTCGCCGGAAATAGTGCCTTTGTAGCCGCCATAGAAGTCCATTTCCAGGCTGCTGCTGTTGTAACCGGTGACGCCCGGCGAATCGGTAAGCCAACTGATGTTCGACATCCAGGTGCCAGCGTAGAAGCCGCTGGAGTGGCTGTAATCAAAACCGCCTTGCAGGGCCGGGTCCTTATTGGTTTGGGTCAGGCCGCGGAAAATGTACTGGCTGTAAACGCCAACGTTGCCGGTCAGCGTGTGCTCCGGGGTCGGGGCCGCAGCGGCCTGGGCAAAAGCAAGAGAGGGGGTGAACGCACCGGCGACAAGACCGGCAATAATGGTTTTCTTAAACATGATTTTCCCTTTTCAGTGTTGGCACATATGCAATAAGACTGCGGGCTACCTAGAGCAGGTACCATGCCAGAATATTTTTCCTTTAAAAACATAAAGTTACAATCTATCGGCTGAACGCATAACAACGGGTCGCACTATTTTGGTGCAATTTTAAGGATTACCGCACCATTGACTGGCGTAATCGCCCAGCATGAGGCAGCAGCCCCGGGCGGGGGGGGGCGTCAAGGTATTGCTACACTGCGCGGATCAAGGAGGCGTCATGAACCAAAATCTGTTTGACGAGATCAATGAAAAACTGAAATCGGTAATGGCGCAAAGTCCGGCTGCCGATCTGGAACGAAATCTGCGGGCGATGCTCGGCCCCGCGTTTGCACGGCTGGATCTGGTCAGCCGTGAGGAATTCGACATCCAGCGCGAAGTGCTGGCGCGAACCCGCGCACGTCTGGCGGAGCTCGAAAAACAGGTGACGGCGCTGGAGTCAGCAGCGGGCGCAAGCGCAGATCGCCGCTAGTTTGTTCATACGCGTCGTCAGCCGGCGGCCGGGGGCGGCCGTTATGTTTTGATTACGATTACGTCCCCGGAACTCCGTGTCCCTTGCTGTCCTTTACAGCCGTGCGCTCGCCGGCCTTGATGCGCCACTGGTTACCGTGGAAACGCATCTGGGCAACGGCCTGCCCAGCTTTACCATCGTCGGTTTGCCCGAAGCCGAGGTCAAGGAAGCCAAGGATCGCGTGCGTGCGGCGCTGCTGAATGCGCGGTTTGAATTCCCCGCGCGGCGGATTACCGTCAATCTGGCGCCAGCTGATTTGCCCAAGGAATCGGGTCGCTTCGACCTGCCTATCGCATTGGGCATCCTCGCTGCTTCCGGACAAATTCCTGGTGAACGTTTGCAGAGATTCGAGTTTGCCGGGGAACTGGCGCTGACCGGGGAGTTGCGGCCGGTGCGCGGGGCACTGGCGATGGCGCTGGCGGTTGTCCGTGACGGGCGTGAGTTTGTGGTGCCGAAGGCCAATGCACCGGAGGCGGCGCTGGCACACGGCGCCGCAGTTTATGAAGCCCCTGCACTGATGGATGTCTGCGCGCATCTCGCCGGGCGGGCATCACTGGTGCGCGCGGTGCCGGCGCCGGTGGCCGATGCTGTGCATTACGCGGATCTGATGGATATCAAAGGCCAGGCGCAGGCGCGGCGCGCACTGGAAATTGCCGCCGCCGGAGCGCACAGTCTGCTGATGGTCGGCCCCCCCGGTACTGGCAAGACCATGCTCGCGCAACGGCTGCCGGGCATCCTGCCGCCGATGACCGAAGCGGAGGCCCTCGAATCGGCAGCCGTGCAGTCGATCGGCACGCGCGGATTTGATGCAACCCTGTGGAAACAGCGGCCTTACCGGGCGCCGCACCATACGGCTTCTGCGGTTGCCCTTGTCGGCGGAGGCAGCAACCCGCGACCGGGCGAGATTTCACTGGCCATGCATGGCGTGCTGTTTCTCGACGAGTTGCCGGAATTTGAACGCAAGGTGCTCGAGGTGCTGCGCGAACCTCTGGAATCCGGACGCATCACGATTTCCCGCGCCGCCAATCAGGCGGATTTTCCGGCGCGCTTCCAGCTGGTGGCCGCGATGAATCCCTGACGAGGCGTTGCCCAATTGCCACGGTTTCCGGAGGGGGTTCTAGAAGGGGGAGGGCTACCTCCCCCTTCGTCTGAAGAGCTCCCGCCACCCCCGACCTTGGGAGGGGCTGGCGGGGCGTAGTAGAGGTTAATCTCCACTTCACCATCACCGATGGTGATCTTCTCGGTGATGGTTTCCACGATCCGCCGCTTTTCATCCTGTGGGAGCGTGGGCCACCGGCTGTGCAGGTTTCGGGATTCCGCGATGGCGGTTTCTTGGGATAGGTGCGAAATCTTGAGAACGTCGATCTCGGCTTGAGCTGCCGGGATTTGGTCGGTGAGTTGATCCCGACGTTCGGCGAGCGGTTTGTATTTCGCGCCGAATCCGGCTTTGTCGATCATCCCGGATTGGTAGAGGTCATAGAGCTTGTCGATCTCCTGGCCGATCTTGACCTGCTCCCGTTCGAGGACGGTGAGGAGCTCGGCTTTTTCCTTGATGGTCCCGTTTGTCCGTTCGAGCTCGATTGCGATTTCACTGTCTGAAAAGAGGAAGTGCTTGATCTGCTCGTGGAAGACGGCTTCCAGGTCTTCGAGCGGGATCTTGTTCCGGCACTTGGAGCAGGTGTATTTGGGGCTATTGGAGGGCACATACATCTTCTGCCCGCAGTCGCAGTATGCGAGGCCAGAGAAGAGGTAGACGGCGGGCTTCGTGGGCCGCTTGAGCTTTGCCCGCTGGCCGTCGAGGTAGTGATTGCACTCGTTCCAGAGCTCCTCGGACACGATGGGTTCCACAGGTATGAGCACCCACTCATCTTCGGGTTTCAAAACCCAGGCTCCCGCGCTGTTTGCCGTGTCGTTGCGGGTGTAGTTTGCGCGGCGGGTGCCTTTGGCAGTCGGGTCGCGGAGGAGACGGTCAATCGTCGTGTCCGTGAACTTGCTTCCGTTCCGGGTTCGGTGCCCCATCTCGTTGAGCGTCCGGGCAACGATCTTCTTCCGTTTGTGTTCCCGGAAGAGTTCATACATGAGTTTCCGAACGGGCGCTTCTTTCGGGTCAATCAGAAACTCTTTGTCCTTCCACTGGTAGCCGTAGACGGCTTGTCCGCCAGTCGGCTTGCCGTCCCGTGCGCGTATGGGGACCGCCGCAGCAACGCGCTCGGCAATCTCTTCGCGTTCCCACTGCGCCATCGCAGCGATCATGGTGTAGAAGAGGCGGCCGGCAGGGGTTGAGGTGTCTATGGATTCGGCGAGTGAAATCAGGTCAGCTTCTGATTCACGAAAGAGCTCCGCGAATTCGAGGAGCTCTTTCGTGTTCCGTGCGAGGCGGGCAAGCTTCGAGAAGATGAGCCCGGTGATGTGCCCCTCGCGGATGTCTTGGAGCATCCGCTTTGCCTCAGGAGTTTCCTTGACGGTTTTCCCGGAGACGGCATCGAGTCTATAAACCTCGACGACGTTCCATCCCTTTGCTTCCGCGTAGAGGCGCGCACGGCGCTCGTGTGTTTCAGGGCTCTCGCCTTTAACCTGATCTTCGGTAGAGACGCGAATCCAGATGCCGACGCGCTTTACACTATCACTTTTTGCCGGCTTCACCTTCATGAGGCCCTCCACTCCACAGATAAGTCAGTGCTGTAGACAAATCATAGTACGCTGCACTTTCTAAGTACAGCGTATTGTAAGTTTCCACTAAGCGGAAAAGGTTGGCGAGCAATTGCTAGATTAAAGCTCGCCTTGGAAGGCTCGGTGGAGAGTGGATTGAAATAAGTTATCAAGGAGTTGGCGACTAGCTGCTTGTTTGGCTTCCAGTTCGCGGATTTCGATGACGCGCTGCGCAAACTCATTTTGCAGAGCCAAGGGTGGAGCCGGGATTTCCATAGCCTTGACGTCGGTTGTCGTAATGTTTTGGAAAATCGCCCCTGCTTGATTGCGGCGGTGAGATTGACGCATCTGACTCAACGCCATTCCAAAATAAATCGGAACGAAAACATCTTCCCGCAACTCATTGAAGGCAACAAAACCGTCATGGACGCACGCGTCAACCGCAAGTTGTGCGCATAGACCGACGTTTCCACTAACCGCCATCACAATTGTCCCGGCGCTTACTGGGCGACTCATGGTTGCACCTAGTTCTGTCAGGCTGTCCACGCAGGGTGTGACTGACCAACCATCGCGTGTAATGTCTTCAATCATCAATCTTGGGATTGGGCCTCCGTAATAGCGTGGATCACTTTTAGGTCGTGGTGAGCTGCCTCGTACAAGCTTGCAGACGTTCCCAACAAGTTTTGTTGGCCACTTTGCTTCATTTCGCTCAGTATCACCAAACATTTCATGAAAGAGGGCTGGGATAAGATTGCTAGTGCGATGATCAGCTTGAGCACGAATTTTATTAAGCTCGTCTGTTTCGTCCAATAACTCCACGATTCGCTGCTGTTCTGCTAACGGCGGTACAGGAATAGAAATGGACAGCAACGCATCTTGCCCGATGCGTGGCAGATTGGCTCCAGCCATTGCATTCGAGACAATCGCTAGTACCGAGGGCGAACGCAGGTGGAATGCGACAAACGAAGGAAGAATTAAATCTCTGCGAGGACGAAGAACGTAGATGTCGGTTGAACAAATACCCTCTGCGCTGGTGGTATGTACTTTATTCAAATATGGGCGTAATTTGCCGTAGAGAATCTCGCCAGGGTGGAAGACGTTCTTCATGCTCTTAATCTCTGCGCCCCGCGTAGGCTGATATGGCAGCAGATTGCCGGTGTGGCCTTCGATGTTCTCCAGACCGACGTAGTTGAATCGTGTATCGGGATGGTCCTTCGGTTCAATACGCTCGCGGCTTATCTCGAGAATTTCGCCTAAATGCTTCGTAGTCCAGCGTTTCATTGCTTTGCCATGAGTTTCTCGAGGAGCGCCTTACCCCTCAAACTAATTTCCTCTTCGGTTTTGAGAACTTCCTCAAGAATCAATGCTGGATCATCGTGATTGTTGATTTCCACTGAATTCTGAGCCGGGTTTTTCATTGAATTTTGAGCCACCCCTTTTCAATGTTTATTATGCCTCAGGTTGTGGATATCTTTCGGGCTCGGGGTTCCTTTCGGG
>JALHRQ010000001.1:362891-828479 GCA_022841375.1 Burkholderiales bacterium | reverse complement strand
CAGAACCGGCTGACCCATCCATTGTTCAACATTGACCGTTACCGGCGTCATCTCGAAGCAGCCTACATGACCATGGTCGAGCAGCAGCGCCAGGGCAATTCCCGCCAGGGATTCTCGGTCGTGCCGCTAAGCTGAGGAGCGGCGCGCGGGAAAAACAGGAAATACAACGTCAGCCCGTTGTGCCGGGAATGAAACTGCTGCTGTGGGCGCAAGCCAGCATTTTTTCTTCCGGTGTGGTTTTTCGTTTGATCAGCACGACGCGCATCGATTCGATGGCTCTTGGTGTGCGCAGGATTTCATCCTGAGCCACGTTCCCGGAAACCAGGGTTTTGCCGAAATCCGTCAGATTCATTGACGATTCGGTGATGTCAAACCGGTAATTCAACCAGCCGAGCTGCCAGAACTGCTGGGTGTACTGCAGCCAGGAATTTTCGTTAAAAGCCCTGACATGGGACGGATCCTGCCAAGCACCCAGGGAAAGCTCATAAGGCACCATGATCGTGAGTTTTCCGCCCTCCCGAATCAATTTCAGGCAGTTGTCCATCAATTGCGCCAGATGCTGCACCCGGGACAGGGCATCGACGGCCACGATCTCATCAAACTGGTTTTCGGAGAGGGTGATTGTTCCCCAGGTCCCTGATGACAGGGAGGCCGGCAACTTCAGCGGCAAGGAAAGATCAAGCATCGCGTCGGGGTTGGTGCTTTGATCGATGCCGATATTCAGATGCCCCGGCAGGTAACGGCTGCCCAGCAGGTTGATGCGTGAAGGCGAGGGGGGGGTTGCAGACGATGTCGCCGGATTTTCTCCGATAACGGTCTTGATCGTTTTTTCCAGGATTTGATTAAAGTCCGTGTTGTTCCTTGATGCATAAAAGCGTTCAAGCTTGGTTTTGCTTTCAATCCTGAATGGCTCATCGCGAGACAACAACTCTGCGGTGAAGTCTTCGAATCGCCGCGTCCCCGGGGTGAACAGGACCTCCTTGTACAGCGGTGGTGCCGAAGCTTCAGGGTAATTCTCCGAGATAACCGGCATTCCGTTCGACAGGGCGTAAAAGGCACGAATCTGCTGGAATATCTGTGACTCATAAAAATGAAGATTCAGCACGGCCCGGGCTTTGCCCAGCAGACCATCCCTTTCGTGTCCGTAGAGCCCGAAAACAGTGAGAATTTCCAATCCCTTGTTGCGCAGCCTGTCGATGATCAGTTTTCTGCGCTCGTTCATTGAGCCGTAAAAAACCAGATCGTATTCGGCCTGTTGTGCGGGCACGATTCTCTGCAGTTTATCGACATGGTAAAAATCAATCAGCCCGGTGTTTTGATGGCCGATCATCTTCAAATTGGAACTCGAGTAATCCCAGACAAAATGACGGTCAAGACAGGTCTTGTACTGTGAACTGATCCAGACGCTTTTTTCGGGGATCTGTTCGGTATTGAAAATCACCGTATTCGGCGGGAAGTCCGGATTGTCCTTGGGATTTATATGGGCGCCAAAAACGATGTTCAGACCGTGCTGGAACAGGCGGTTTTTGCTCAGTACGGATTCATATCCGGCGAGGCGGGCCTTTTCAGCGACATACTCGGCGGCCTCAAGCAGGGCCATGGCATGCACGTAGCCTGGAGGTTGCAACAGGCATACGTTGATCACCGGTCTGCTTGCGATATCGTGCGCCGTCATCGAGCAGTAATCATTTTCTTTTGGGTTTGACGGCAATCAATACGGCGATTATTTGTTGATTGGTGACTGCGGGTCGATCAGATAGGCCACCATGTGCGCTATTTGTTCCGGCGTCAGATGTCCGGTCGCGCCCAGCCTCGGCATGTTGGAGCATGGAAAATAAACCCAGGCGTTATAGATCTTGTCGTAAGTGTATTTGGCAACAGCTTCGGAATTGCCGCGCTGTTTACCATAACCGGTCAGTGCGGGGCCTAAATTTCCGACATTGATTTCTCCCGGGGCCAGTGCATGGCAGTTCTGGCACAGCGCACCGTTTTCCTGGCGGTTCTCGGTTTTGCCGTCGCGGATGCGGTCGCCGGCGCCGTCATGGGCGAGCATGTCGCCGGTTTTCCAGTTGCCAACGATTTGCCCTGATGCCGGATATTTGATCGACTCACGAGCGAGTTTGACCAGTTCTGCGGCTTCATCCTGGGAAAGCTTGGCATCGCCGACTTTGCTGCAAATCTGCTGCGAGCGATCCTGCTCCAGCCTTTTGAGGTGTGCCGGCGAAGCGGAAAAAGCCTCAAACACCATTTTCTCCGCCATTTGCCGTGTGGTGGCCTGATCGGGATAGGTTGCGCAGCCAGCAAACAGCAGGCCTGCAGCCGCGGACAAGGTCCAGAGGGTGAAATTTTTCATGTCAGTTTCCCCTCAGCGCTTGAATCCGGGCACCTGGATAACGGCGTCGTTGCCCTGGCGGTTGAGGAAAGTGGTCAGTGCGATCGAGTAGTCGGTCGCGTATTTCAGGTCGGGCAGACGCATTTGCCACACGCAGTCGTTCAGTCGCCATTGCATCGTCCGTACCACGTAGTGCGAGCCGCGGTAAGCGGGCCATGTCGAGGATACTTCCTGCGCACCCGCCTTGCTCGTCATGTGGATCAGATCCTGCAGGCGAATGCGTTTGCCCGCTTCGCCGTGGCATTGCACGCAGCCGAAGTCGGTCTGCCCGCTGCGGCGATAAAACAGGTACTCGCCCGCCTTGTACATGTCGTACTCTTTCTGATGGCTCAGTGACACATTGACCCTCACCCCGTTCGAGCGCGAGGTGATGTAAAGCGCCAGTGCTTCAATATCGGAACCTTTGCTGGCAGGCGCGCTGATTGCAGTTTTGATGAGTTGATCACGGTCAAAGCCCTGCAAGCGTGTCATGCAGGTGAGCAGCCTGGTTTCCAGGTCTTCCACACGGTCGGTATCGGCAAAGTAGCGCGGCAGCCGGGCTGCGGCACCCTCGAGTTTCCCCGGGCCCATGCCGAAATCGCATTGTTCAAGAGACACTTTTCTTGGCCCGCGTTTTTCGTAGAACAACGCCTTGCCTTGATCGATCCACAGTTCCCCCGGATTGTCCTCGACCAGCATTTTCCGACCGACTGCCAACGGGTCGCCGCTTTGTGCGAAAACGGGAGTGACCAGTGCGAGGCACAGTGTGGCAAGGGTTGCCGCGCAGATTCCGCGCTTTTTGTTCATGTTCTCCTCCCTGTTCTTGTGGTTGGCGGATGCCGTGGCCAGGGTGGATCAGGCCCCTGCCATCACTGCAACTTCGTCGGTGCGCTTGTCATCCTTGTTGTCAACCCAGGTCACCGAGATTTTGTCGCCAACCTTTGCCCCTTTGACCCGAACCCCCAGGAAGGGATCGCGCGAGATGGCCTGACTCCATTGGCCATCGAGCACCGTTCTGCCGTTGTGCTGAACAATAACGCTTTGAATGAAGTGCAGCGGCACCACACCGGTCGCCGTTTTCCGGGTGCCGGTTTCCATCGGGTGGCGCATCAGAATGCGCACGTCGGCAGTATCGCCCTGCAGCGTTGCGCGGATTTTCATCGGGTCAGCCATGATCTTTCCTTAACTGGGATTCAGACGTTATTCGGCGAGCCGGTGATCGGTCAACCGCAACCACCGACCGTAATTTTGACTTCTCTGGCTGCGGTGTAGAACTTGCCGTCGGCTTTCACTACAGCGCGCACATCCGAGGTCTGTCCCATTTTCAATCGTGTTGAGACATAGCTGTCTCCGCCGGCCATGATGTCGAAACTGGCGGCCAGCGGGAACGGATTTTTCTCCGCAATGATGGCGATGCTCTGAGTGTTGGGAATGCGGCTGGTGACTGCAACGGGAACGATGGCGCCGTTTTCTGCGATGTCAGGTGCAGTGATGGTGATGTCCTTGCTTTCAATCAGGCCGCTTGCCCCCAATCCTTTCAGGGTTTCTGCCATGGCTTTGGCTTCAAAAGCATTTTTGTTCCAGGGGGCAGCCCAGGCGGTGCCGGTTTTGAGCAGTCCTGCAGCGGCCGCAACAAAAAGCGCGCCGGTGCAGCCTGCGAACTTCAGAAATTTGCGGCGGGGGTATTTCATGGCAATTTCTCCTGTCGAATCGTGCCGGGCAAGGGACTCATAGACGGTGCCTTGCCGGCAACACCGTTGTCGCAAAGAAGGGGGGTGTAATTGGGCGTTTGATGCTAGCCAACAGCGGAGCGCTTGTCTACCGGGAAGGCCCGCGTGGAATCTCCGGCAACCGGATTATGTTTCGGCCAGCCAGACCCCGGATTTGCCGCCGCGTTTTTCCTGTAAACCCAGCGACTCGATACGCATGCCCCGATCAACGGCCTTGCACATATCGTAAATGGTCAGCAAAGCGACGCTGGTTGCGGTCAGTGCTTCCATTTCGACGCCGGTTCTTCCCAAGGTTTCGGCAGTTGCCATGCAGGTCACGGCGTGCTCGCGCCGGGAAATCCGGAATTCGATTTCAACCCGGGTCAAGGCAAGCGGATGACATAGCGGAATCAGTGTTGAAGTCTGTTTGGCTGCCTGAATGCCGGCAATTCGCGCGATGCCGAGAACATCACCCTTCTTTGCGGTGCCTGCGACAATATGGCGCAAGGTCGAAGGTTGCATGACAATGCGTCCGCTGGCACGCGCGAGACGGCGGGTCTCGGCTTTACCGGCGACATCCACCATCCACGCCTGCCCCTGTGTGTCGAAATGGGTTAATTTTCCGGTAACAGATTGTTTTTTCATTGGGAACTCCCGATTAGCGGATTTATCATAGCATCATGATCCAGCGAATTTTCCTGTTGTTGATCCTGCTTTGTGTGCCCCGGGTACTCGCGCAGGCCTTACCCGAACTCGGCGACGTGTCGGGCGCGGCGATTTCGCCCGCCGATGAGCGTCGGCTCGGCGAACGCATCATGCGTGACATCCGCCGTGATCCGGCATATCTGGATGACGCCGAGGTTGCGGAGTACGCCAACAGCCTCGGCTTCAAACTGACTTCACGCAGCGATGCAACACGGCAGGAATTCGAGTTTTTTGTGGTGCGTGACCCGCAAATCAACGCTTTCGCACTTCCCGGCGGGTTCATTGGCATCCACTCCGGGCTGCTGCTGGCTGCACAAAGTGAATCGGAAGTTGCCGGGGTCGTTGCCCACGAGATCGCGCACGTCACCCAGCGCCATATCGCACGCATGGTCAGTCAGCAGGGACAAAGTCAGTTGATGTCGATGGCCGCAATGGCGGTTGCGATTCTGGCCGCGCGCTCCAATTCCCAGGTCGCGGAAGCGGCGATGGCGTTCGGCCAGGCCGGGGTCATGCAGAGCCAGCTCAATTTCACCCGGGATAATGAGCGCGAAGCGGACCGTGTCGGCGTACTGCTTCTTGACGGTGCGGGCTTTGACCCGCGCGGCATGGCAGCTTTTTTTGAACGTTTGCAGCGTGCGACGCGGGTTTACGAGGGGGGCGCACCTTCGTATCTGCGCACCCATCCGCTGACTTTTGAGCGGATCGGAGACATCCAGGGCCGCGTCGAGCAAATGCCTTATCGCCAGGTGCCGGACAGCCTTGAGTTCCAGCTTATCCGCGCCAAGTTGCGCGCCGAAAACGACACGCCACGCGAAGCCATTGCCTTTTTTGAGGCCAGTCTTGGCGACCGGAAATTTCTCTCCGAAACCGCGACGAGATATGGCCTGGTCGCGAGCCTGATCCGGGCGCGTGACTACGAGCGTGCGAAACGCGAACTCGTGCCGTTGCTTAAAACGGCCAGTCCGATCATCGAGAATCTGGCCTGCCGCATCCCGGATGCCGCGGGAGACGCTGCACAGGCGCTGGCCTGCTACCAGGCGGCCCGACGGTTATATCCGAATCCGCGCGCATTGTTCTACGGTCATGTCGAGCAGTTACTGCGTCTGCGGCAACCCGCCGAAGCCCTTAAATTGATCGATACGCGCCTGCAGACGCAGTCGGACGAATCGCGCTTGTATCAATTGCAGGCGCAGGCGTATGCCGCCCAGGGCAACAGTCTGTTGCAGCACCGCGCACAAGGCGAGGCCTATGTCAGAGCGGGGCAGCTCGGGCCGGCTCTGGAGCAATTCCAGATTGCGCTGAAAAGCGGCCAGGGCGATTTCTACCAGATGTCGGCCATTGAGGCCCGTATTCGCGAGCTGCGCCGGGCGTTGATGGAGCAGGAAGGCAAGCGCTAAGGTTTCCGCCAGGACGCTGGTTTGATGGTATTTTGATCTGATGAGTGAATTTCAGGAATCCGGATCACAGCCCGGGCCGACATCTGCTGAAACGCGCAGGATCGGCAAATACGAAATCATCAAGGAACTCGGCCGCGGCGCGACCAGCGTGGTCTACAAGGCCTACGACCCCTTCCAGGATCGTGAGGTTGCAGTAAAGGCGGTATACCCCGAGGCGCTGGGTGATGACGAGCACGGCCGCCGCTATCGCAAGCTGTTTGTGACCGAGGCCTCTCTGGCCGGGAAGCTTGCACATCCGCATATCGTTGCCATTTACGATGCGGTTGCCGAGGCGGAGGCCAGTTATATCGTAATGGAATATGTCGACGGTTCGACGCTGGAGCGTTATGCCCAGGTTGAGCATTTGCTGCCGCTGCCGCGCGTTCTGGAAATCATCTACAAGTGCGCCCGCGCGCTGGATTACGCCGCCCGCGAAGGGGTTATCCACCGCGACATCAAGCCGGCCAATATCCTGCTGTCCGTCGAGGCGGACATCAAGATCTCCGATTTCGGTGCAGCGCTCAACAATTCCAGCGATACGACGCAGATCACCGGTGTCGGTTCTCCGGCTTACATGTCTCCGGAGCAGGTCCGGGAACAACCGCTCACTTATCAGACGGATATTTTTTCCCTGGGCGTGGTTTTTTATCAGTTGCTGACCGGGCGGCTGCCTTTTGCCGGAACCAACAATTACAGCATCATCTACCAGATCATCAACGTGGAACCCGCGCCACCGAGCCGGTTCCGCGCCGAAGTGCCGGTGCGTGTCGACGGCATCGTGCTGCGCATGCTCAGCAAGAATACCGTCGAGCGTTACCAGACCTGGAGTGATCTCGCCGGCGATCTGGTCGAAGCACTGGGCGGGTCGCGCGCCAAGGCGCCGGACGGTATGCCGGAAGTGGAGAAATTCGACACTTTGCGCCGGCTTGAATTTTTTCGGGCGTTCAGCGATGTTGAACTCTGGGAAGTATTGCGTTTGGCTAAATGGCAGCGGCTGCCGGCTTCCACGGTATTGATCCAGGAAGGCGATATCGGCTCATCATTTTTTATTCTTGCAGACGGCGAAGTCGAGGTGCGCAAGCAGGACAAGCTGCTGATTTCTCTTAAGGCCGGCGAGTGTTTTGGTGAGATGGCCTATCTTGGCAAACACAAATTCCAGCGCTCGGCGAGTGTCGTCGCCAGCGCCGATGTGGTGGTGATCGAGATCCGTGCCGAGACTCTGCCGCGGGCTTCGGAGTTGTGCCGCCATCATTTTAATGGCGCGTTTCTGGAGTTGCTGGTGGACCGGCTGTCGGCCGCCAATGTGCGACTATCCAGACTGCTGGCCGACAGCAACATCAGCGTGTTTTAGCGGCGCTGTGCGCGTCTATAATCTGCGTCGCAGCGGTGTTGCGCGAGGGCAAATCAACGCCCGGCAGCGCTCTTGAGAAGCCCGCACATAGACCGTATATTCGCGTTCAGCATTCAACTTATTTCAGAAAAGCGAGGTTCACAGATGCAGTTCGACAAAGAACTTGATGCACGCGGTCTGAACTGCCCGCTGCCGATCCTGCGTACCAAAAAAGCGTTGACTGACATGACGTCCGGGCAGGTGCTGAAGATCATGGCGACGGATCCGGGGTCGGTGAAGGATTTTCAGGCGTTTGCCAGGCAGACCGGCAATGACCTGCTGTCTTCGGATGCTGCTGATAAAGAGTTCACGTTTTTCATGAAAAAGAAGTAATGGCGCGATGAGCATCAAATGGCGTCCGCCTGTAATGCCTGAACAAGGAGTCGGTCCATGAAAAAAGCCGGATTGAGAGCGGAGCGCCGTGCCTGGTTGCACGGTGCGACGGCTGCCGCGATTGCAGCTTCGGGCATGTTGCAGTTGCGCGCCGCATTGGCGGCGGGAACTTTGCCGCCGGGCATTGCGCAGATCAAGGGCGATGTACGCATCAATGGCAAACCGGCGGAACGCGGACAGCGGGTCAATGCCGGTGATGTCATTGTCACCGGCAAAGGCGCCGAACTGGTGTTTGTCGCCGAGAAGGATGCGTTTCTGGTGCGTGCCGACAGTCGTGTCGAATACGGTTCGGCGGCGGCGAAGGGAGTCGTCACCGCGTTGCGCGTGGTCACTGGCGCGTTGCTGTCGGTGTTTGAATCGGGGCGCAGGCGGCAGATTCATACCGCCACTGCGACCATCGGCATTCGCGGCACTGCCATTTATATTGAAACCGAAGCGCGGCGCACTTATGCCTGCACCTGCTACGGCGAGGCGGTGCTGACGCCTCTCGATGACCCTGCTGCGGCGGAAACCGTGCGCACCAAGCGCCACGACCAGCCGCGCTACATCTACGGCAAAGGCATGCCCCGCATGCTGGAGGCGGCGCCGGTCATCAACCACACCGACGCCGAACTGCAGATGCTTGAGTCTCTGGTCGGGAGGAAAGTGCCTTTCGAGCCCGGCACCTACTGAACGATGCCGCAGTGATTGTGACTCTGCGGTTCAGCGACCGCCGCTGCGTCAGGCACGGTCAGGCGAACGCAATATCACGGCGACAACACGCCGCACGCCGCGCCACAATTTCGGCAGCAGCCACAGTGCGATCAGCAGGAACAGCGCGAGCAGTCCGAGAAACGCCAAAGGATATTTTAGAAATGTCCACAGCGCTGCGATGGCCAGTGCATCTTCGGTCAGCGATGCCGTCCAGTTGCTGAAGGGTTCCGGCGACAGGTTGATCAGCGCGCGGCTTCCTGCTTTGGTGAGATGAGCGCCTGCTGCAACGGTACCGCCCAGCAAGGCCGCAGCCAGTGCGAATCCCGGATCGCTGTCGATGACGGCAGCTGCCGCCAGCAGGGCGCCGCCGGGAATGCGGATGAAGGTGTTGATGCCGTCCCAGAGGGTGTCCACCCCGGGAATCTTGTCGGCAAAAAATTCGGTGAGGCACAACAGACCGGAGACCGCTAGCACCCAGGGATGTGCCAGCAATTCCAGGCTGGCAGGCAGCGCGTGGAAGCCGCTGCGATGTGCGAGGCCGAGCACGAACAGCACGGCATAAAACCGGATGCCGCTGGACCAGCCCAGGCCGGTGATCAGGGCAAACATGGACATATCCATGGTTTTCTATAACCTATTGTTTTTATTGATTATTTCAAGGTTCTCGTAAATCGGCCGCAAATGTGCCCGCAACGCGGGCATGCGCCGCCACAACAGCAGTGACGCCACAGTGCAGACGCAACCACCGATGGCGAGTGTTGCCGGCGCGCCGATGACTGAAGCAAGCGCACCGCCGGCAAGACTGCCCAGCGGGTACATGCCGAGAAACGCCATCGAGAAGATGCCCATCACGCGGCCGCGCATGCGGTCATCGACGATGGTCTGGATCATGGTGCTTACCGACATACCGTTGACGACGATGCCGAAACCGGTGACGGCGATGGCCAGCAGCGACAGCGGCAGCCACGGCGACCAGGCAAAAACAATTACTCCGAGTCCTGCCGACAGAGAAGCAAAGGTGACCCAGCGGGTGAGCCCGCGGACGTCGCGACGCGACGCCAGCGCCAGCATGCCGATCACCCCGCCGCCGCCGGCAGCGCCGATCAGGAAGCCGAGAAGGGTTGCATCACCTCCGAATACTTCGGCCGCAAAGATCGGCATCAACGTCTGGTATGGCGTTACCATGAAACTGATGGTGGCCACCATCGGCAACAGCCAGCGCACAGGGATCAGTTCCCAGGCGTAACGCATGCCTTCGCGCATTTGCTGCCATGGCGAAGTGGTTACCGGAGAAATCACCTGCGGAATAATCGTCATCATGATCACGGTGCCGACAATGATCGCCTTGCTCAAAGTATTGACGACAAAGCAGAAGGCCTCGGTGGATATCGCCAGCAGTACGCCGGCGACGGTGGGGCCGATCATCCGCCCCAGACTCTGCATCAGAGCGTTCATGGCGATCGCACTGGGCAGATCCTCGCGCGGCACCAATCCCGTGGTGAAGGTCAGCCGGATGGGCGTATCGATGGCGTTGATGATCCCTGCCAGCAGTGCCATTACCACCACATGCCAGACCTCGATCATTTCGCTGTAACCGAGCACCGCCAACACCAGTGGCGGCACTGCGGACAGCGCCTGGGTGATCAGCAGCAGGCGGTGCCGGTCGAAGCGGTCCGCCCACAGGCCGCCAAACGGCGCCAGCAAAAGGATGGCGATCTGTCCGGCGAATCCAGTGACACCGAGCAGCCACGCGGATTCGGTCAACCGGTAAACCAGCCATGCCATCGCAATCTGCTGCACCCAGTTGCCGATGATCGACAGCGTCTGGCCGCAGAAGAACAGCTGGTAATTGCGGTGGCGCAGTGCGCGCAGCGTGTGTTTGAAATTCATGGTGCCGCTAGGCGCGCAGCCGCGCGCAATCAGCCGCCGAGTTTGGCGAGCTGGGCGCGCATCTGATCCAGCGTCGCCGAGAAGCGCGCGAGGCGTTCCTGTTCCTGCGCCACCACCAGCGGCGGCGCTTTGGCGACAAAACTTTGATTGGCGAGTTTGGCGCGTGCCTTGGTGGTTTCTGCATCCAGCCGGGCAATTTCCTTGGCCAGGCGTTCCCGCTCCGCGGCCATGTTGATCTCGACTTTCAGCATCAACTTGAAATCGCCGACGATGGATACCGGGGCGTCTTCCGATGGCAATTCGTTGACCACCAGCACTTCCGACAAGCGGGCCAGCGCCATCAGGTGCGGTGCGCAGGCGCGCAGCTGTGCGGCATCGCCTTGTGCCAGCAGCGGCAGTTTCTGTGAAGGGGCGATATTCATCTCGCCGCGCAGCGTGCGACAGGCCGAGACCAGCTGTTTCAGCAGGTCGATATCGCGTTCGGCTGCCGCGTCGATTTTTGCGGCTTCGGGCTGCGGGTAATTCTGCAGCATGATACTGGCGCCGGTTTTACCGGCCAGCGGCGCGACGCTCTGCCACAGCTCCTCGGTGATGAACGGAATCACCGGATGTGCGAGGCGGAGTATGGTTTCGAGCACGCGGACCAGTGTGCGGCGGGTGCCCCGGCATTGTTCTTCCGTACCGTTGGCGAGTTGGACCTTGGCGAGTTCCAGGTACCAGTCGCAATACTCGTCCCAGACGAGTTCATAGAGGGTGCGAGCGAGGTTGTCGAAGCGGTAGTCGCGATAGGCCTGTTGTGCTTCGGTTTCGGCGCGTTGCAGTCGGCTGATCAGCCAACGGTCGGCCACTGAAAGTTCGACCGGTGCTGTCTCGTCAAGTCCGGTGTCCTTGCCGTCGCAGTTCATCAGCACGAAGCGCGTGGCGTTCCAAAGCTTGTTGCAGAAATTGCGGTAACCCTCGCAACGTTTCTGGTCGAACTTGATGTCGCGACCGAGGCTGGCCAGGCTGGCGAAGGTGAAACGCAGTGCATCGGTGCCGTAGGCGGGGATGCCGTCCGGGAATTCGGCGCGGGTGCGTTTGGCGATGGCTTCGGCCTGTTTCGGATTCATCAGGCCCGAGGTGCGCTTGGCGACAAGGGCTTCAATATCGATGCCGTCGATCAGGTCCAGCGGATCCAGCGTGTTGCCCTTGGACTTGGACATCTTCTGGCCTTCGGCATCGCGCACCAGACCGTGCACGTAGACATGCTTGAACGGCACTTTACCGGTCATGTACTTGGTGATCATCACCATGCGCGCAACCCAGAAAAAGATGATGTCGAAGCCGGTGACCAATACTGAAGACGGCAGATAACGATCCAGCGCCGGATTGGATTTCGCCGGCCATTCCGGTGTCCAGTCGAGGGTGGAGAAACACCAAAGCTGAGACGAGAACCAGGTATCGAGTACGTCCGGATCCTGTTTCAGCGCCTTGCCGCCAGCGAGTATCTTCGCCTCTTCTTCGTCATGCGCGACGTAGATGTTGCCCGTCTCGTCATGCCATGCCGGCACGCGATGGCCCCACCACAGCTGACGTGAAATGCACCAGTCCTGAATGTTGTTGAGCCAGTGATTGTAGGTATTGATCCACTGATCCGGGAACAGCTTCACTTCCCCGGTTGCGACGGCATCCAGCCCCAGTTTGGCGAGTGGTTCCATTTTGACGAACCACTGACTGGTCAGCATCGGCTCGATGACCACGCCGGTGCGGTCACCGCGCGGCACCACCATGCGGTGCGGCTTTTCGGACTCGAGCAATCCCTGCGCCTTGAGGTCGCTGATGATGGCATCGCGCGCGACGTAACGGTCGAGGCCGCGGTATTTCTCCGGCGCGCTGTCATTGATGGCGGCATCCAGCGTGAAAATATTCAGCTGCGGCAGGTTGTGGCGCTGGCCGACCTGGTAGTCGTTGAAGTCGTGAGCGGGAGTGATTTTCACGCAGCCGGTGCCGAATGCCTTGTCGACATATTCGTCGGCGATCACCGGTATGGTGCGTCCGGTCAGCGGCAGGATGACCTGGCGGCCGACCAGGCTGCGGTAGCGTTCATCATCAGGATGCACTGCGACCGCGGCGTCGCCGAGCATGGTTTCCGGACGCGTAGTAGCAACTGTCAGGTGGCCGCTACCGTCGGCGAGCGGGTAACGGATCTGCCACAGCTTGCCGTCTTCTTCCTCCGACTGGACTTCCAGGTCGGAGATCACGGTGTGCAGCACGGGATCCCAATTCGACAGGCGAACACCGCGGTAGATCAGGCCGTCGCGGTGGAGTTTGACGAAAGTATGGGTGACGAGTTTGGCCAGCGGCTCGTCCATGGTGAAGCGCTCGCGCTCCCAATCGCAGGAGGCGCCGAGCCGGCGCATCTGCCGCGTGATGGTCGAGCCGGACTGCTCCTTCCACTCCCAGACTTTTTTGATGAATTCGTCGCGGCCCAGTGCGTTGCGCGATTCACCCTTCTGTTCAAGCTGGCGTGTCACCACCATCTCTGTGGCGATGCCCGCGTGGTCGGTACCCGGCTGCCACAGCGTATTGCTGCCGTTCATCCGGTGGAAACGCGTCAGACCGTCCATGATGGTCTGATTGAAGGCGTGGCCCATGTGCAGCACGCCGGTCACATTCGGCGGGGGGAGCTGAATGCAGTATGAATCCTTTTTTTCGGGATCAGCGCCGGCCTTGAAATAGCCATTGTTTTCCCAAGTCGGGTACCAGCGCGACTCTATGGCCGCGGGTTCGAAGCTTTTCGGTAATTCCATGTGTGATGCCGGGGGAGGTGCTGCGGAGGGCGGCATTATACCGGAGGGCTGCGCGGGTTCCGGGGTGGCGGCCGGTGGCTGGAGCTGAATCTGTTTTAACTGGGATTGCAAAGTTTCAGCGACCGATGTACGCACCAAATCGGCGATGCCCGATTGCAACTCACTGGTGACACGGGTCAGCGCCTGTTCGAGTGCGGCGCCGATTTCCGGGAGGTAACGGTCACGCACGACACCGGCGATCTGATCGTCAAGGCCGCGTTTCAATTTCAGATAGACTGCATGTTTGATGTTCTGCGCCTGCACGCGCGAGACAATCTCGCCGCCTTGCGCCTGTGGTGACTGCGCCGGTTTTACGGCGGGTTCCTGTCGCGGCAGGACTTCACCTTCCATGACGATGTCCGTGAGCACCGGAATTTCGCTGCCGGGCGCAGCGGGCGCGGATTCCGCAACGGCGGGTTTGCGGTGACGCTGCAGCAGTGCATCGGCCCGATTGAGCACATCGCTTGAGTTGTCGTCTGGTGTGTTCGGATCGGACATGGGAGCGGCTGCTTTATCAGGCCTGCCGGCTGGACAGGTCGTGGGTGCGGATGTCGTAACCCCGGTCGCGGTAAAACTTGTAACGCGCACGGGCTTCGCCGCGGTCGGCATCGTCAGTGGAGACGATTTCGGCCAGCCGCTGGAAACGGCTGAAGCAGACCGGCCATTCATTGTGCAGGTTGATCAGCACTTCGTCATGCAGCGGGTTTTCTCCGGAGCTGTCGATCAACACCGGGGTTACCGCGGCCAGAGGATCATCCGGTCTGCAATGGGGCATGAAGCCGGTCGCCGGCACGCTCCACAACATGCGATCCAGGCGCGAGGCTGTATCCCGGTCGGGACAGAATAAAGTCACGCGCAGTCCGAGGCTGCGTGCTTTTGCGGTCAGCTTGCAGGCGGTTTGGAGCTTGTCTTCAACCTGCGTGTAAAAATCGATTTGCGTCATCGGCCGCCGGGGTCGTCAGCGTTTGCCGGCCCGATTCACCAGGAATTGTGTCAGCAGGGGCACTGGTCGGCCGGTGGAGCCCTTGTCCTTGCCGGACTTCCATGCGGTGCCTGCGACATCCAGATGCGCCCATTTGTATTTCCTGGTGAAGCGTGACAAAAAACAAGCCGCTGTGACAGCGCCCGCCGGCCGTCCGCCGATATTCGCGAAATCGGCAAAATTACTGCGCAGCTGTTCCTGGTATTCATCGTGCAACGGCAGATGCCAGGCACCGTCGCCGGACTGCTCGCCGGCAGCCAGAACTTCGCGTGCCAGCGGGTCATCATTGGCAAACAGGCCGCTGACGACGTGGCCGAGGGCGATTACACAGGCGCCGGTCAGCGTGGCGATGTCGATGACTGCGGCCGGATCGTAGCGCTCTGCATAAGTGAGGGCATCGCAGAGGATCAGGCGACCTTCAGCATCGGTGTTAAGGATTTCGACGGTCTGTCCGGACATGCTGGTCACGATGTCGCCGGGTTTTGTGGCCCGTCCGCCCGGCATGTTCTCGGTGGCGGGGATGATACCGATGACGTTCACCGGCAATTTCATCTCGGCCACCGCCTTGAGCGTGCCCAGCACACTGCCGGCGCCGCTCATGTCGTATTTCATTTCATCCATTTCAGGCGCCGGTTTCAGCGAGATACCGCCGGTATCGAAAGTCACGCCTTTGCCGACGAGGACCACCGGCTTTTGGGTTTTGGGGCCGGCACGATATTCAAGCACAATCAGTTTCGGTGGCTGGATGCTGCCTGCAGCTACTGACAGCAAGGTGTTCATGCCCAGCTTTTCCATGTCCGCGCGTTCGAGCACCTGTACTTTGAGGCGGTAATGTTTGGCGAGTTTGCGCGCCTGCTCGGCGAGGTAGGACGGGGTGCAGACGTTGCCCGGAAGATTGCCCAGGTCCCGGGCCAGGCTGATGCCGTGGGCCAGCGCGAGACCTTGCGCCAGGCCGCGGGCTGCCCGTTTCTCGTCGCTTTTGGCAACGGCGAGTACGACGCGGCGCAGTGCCGGAGCGTCTTTTGCGGGCGCACTTTTCATTTGCTCAAAACGATATGTGGTTTCGCGAGCGGCGCGGGCGATTTGCATAACGCGCCATTCGACATCGCGACGGCCGACCCCCAGTTCAGCGACATGGAGTTCGGCATCGGCTGATCCTGTTCGCGTCAGCACTTCAATGGCGGTGGTAATGCAGCGGCGGAACTGCTTTTCGGCAAATTCCGTTTTCGGTCCCAAGCCGATCAACAATACGCGGGTGCTGGCGATTCCAGGCACATCGTGCAGCATCAGGCTGGTGCCGATGCGTCCTTCCATGTCGCCTCGATCCAGGACCCGGCGCAGATAACCTTTAGCGGCTTTGTCGATTACGGCGGCTGACTCGGTGAATTTCCGGTCAGCGTATATGCCAACTACGGTACAGCCGCTGGTGTTACGTCCCGGAACCAGGGGTTTTATGCTAAATTCCACGCGTTAACTCCTCTGCGCATTACGCACTTTTCAAAGACATGATTGGTGACCGTCAGTGTTGCTTGGGGTTCCCACGGTGTTCCTGTTCGGGTCCCCTTTACGACTGGCAAGGCGGTGCTGAAATGCGGCAACAATCCGTGAACACCGCTATTGCCCGGCATCGATCGTTGATTATCTGCGGGTTCTTTTCAAAAAGCAAAACGCAGGCATGATTTTCCGGTCTTCACTGCTTCGCGAACTGGCCACTTCGGCAACAGCCACTTTCCTGGTGCTGCTCGGAATTTCGGTGACCACTCAGCTTGTACGCCTGCTCGGGCAGGCGGCGAGCGGTCAGATTACCTCTACCGGCGTGGTGGCGCTGCTGGGTTTCACCCTGGTCGGTTATTTGCCAATCCTGCTTTCGGTGACTTTGTTTATCGCCGTGCTGATGACTCTGACGCGCAGTTATCGTGATTCAGAAATGGTCGTTTGGTTTTCCTGCGGTCAGGGTTTGACGCAATGGATACGCCCCGTACTCACCTTTGCGCTGCCGCTGGTGCTGACCATCGCGACATTATCCCTGCTGTTATCGCCATGGGCTGTCGAGAAGGCCGAAGAGTTTCGCCGGCAAATGGACAGTCGCGACGACGTTGCACAGGTCACACCCGGTGTGTTCCACGAATCGCGACGCGCTGACCGCGTTTATCTGGTTGAAGAGGTGCCCGGCAAAACCAATCTTGTGGCTAACGTGTTTGTGAGTTCGACCCAGCACGGCAAGCTCGGCGTGATGGTTGCGCAGAGCGGCTTCCAGGAAACCGCCGAAAACGGCGACCGCTTTCTGGTGCTGCAGAACGGCAGGCGCTACGAAGGGGAGCCGGGTTCCCCGGAATACAAGATTTTCGAATTTGAACGTTATGCGATGCGCATAGAGACTGCCGATGCCGCGGAGCGGGCGCCGACGACGAAAACAATGTCCACCGGGGAATTACTGCAGGATCCAACGCCGCGAAATCTGGGCGAGATTTCATGGCGTATAGGCCTTCCGGCCAGCGCGCTGATCCTCTGCCTGCTGGCCATTCCGCTGTCGTTTGTGAACCCAAGGGCCGGGCGTTCGATGAATATTGTTCTGGCCATATTGGTGTACATGATTTACAGCAACGTGCTGTCGATCATGCAGGCTTCGATTGCCCAGGACAGGGTCAATGTTTTTACCGGCATGTGGGGCGTGCATGCCGGCATGCTGGTGCTGCTGGGGTTGTTGTTTTATCGGCGGTTGTCGGTTTTCTCGTTCTGGCGGCTGTTCAGATGAGGACGCTGCGCAGTTATATTGCGCGTGAGGTGACGGTATCGACCGCTCTGGTTTTTCTTTCGCTGCTGCTGCTGTTCGCCTTTTTTGACCTGGTTGAGCAGATGAAGGACCTCGGGCGCGGTGGTTATCAGTTGCGCCACATGCTGCTGCATGTGCTGTTGTCCGCGCCCAATCATGTTTACGAATTGTTTCCGATTGCGGCACTGATCGGCACGCTGTTCACACTGGCTCAACTGGTTGCGAGCTCCGAATATACGGTGATGCGTTCATCCGGCGTGTCATTGCAGCGGATGGTGGGTGCGCTTGCCGTGGTCGGGACGGTATTCGGCCTGCTGACTTTTACCGTTGGGGAATTTGTGGCGCCCCCGGCAGAGCAGTTTGCGCAGCGCATGCGTTCGCAGGCGATTTCAGGCATCGTGGCCCAGGAATTCCGCTCAGGGTTGTGGATCAAGGACGGCACATCGTTTGTTAATGTACTTGAGGTGACTCCTCAAGGCGCCTTGAAAGGCGTGCGCATTTACGAGTTCGACAAGGATTACCGCCTGCGCGTGTTAAGAAGCGCGGAAGGCGCGGAATACGAGGGGAATAACCAGTGGCTGATGGCCAATGTTGCGCAGACCACCTTTGATCAAAACAATACGCGGGTGAGTTTCAGGGACTTTGTGCAATGGCAATCCGTGCTGGAACCTGGATTGCTGAACGTTTTGCTGGTCAAGCCGGAAAAAATGTCCGCCTGGAGTTTGTATTCCTACTCCCAGCACCTGAAGGAAAACCGGCAGAAAGCGCTGCGTTATGAAATCGCGTTGTGGACCAAGCTTCTATATCCGGTGGCTGTGCTGGTGATGATGGTGCTGGCCCTGCCGTTTGCATATTTCCAGAGCCGTCAGGGCGGTGTCGGCGCGAAAATTTTCGCCGGCATCATGATCGGACTGGCATTCCACTTTCTCAACCGCCTGCTCGGCCATCTGGGTCTTTTGAATGACTGGCCACCCTTTGCGAGCGCGGTGGCGCCGACATTGCTGTTCCTCAGTCTCGCCGTTGGAATGATGTGGTGGCAGGAGCGGCGCTGACGGTATGTGATTTCAGTCAGTTTCAGCGACGTTAACCAGACGGGTACCGGCGAGGCGGTCATGCAGAAATTGACGATCGCGGTCTACAAGCACCCAGAGGATGGAAACGCCCGCCGCAAGGTAGCCGAGGGTGGCCAGCGCCATGCGCAACAGCACCTGCAGAAGGGTGAGGCGATCGCCGGACGCGGATTCGAGCCGGATTCGCCAGGTTTTCATGGGTAAAGTCTGACCTCTGCGCTGCCACTGGATTGCATAGTATCCGGCGCAAACGATGACAACGATGGCCTGAGTCAAGATTCTTGGTGGTGTTATGCCGGCGATTTGCGCCAGAGCGGTGGCGAGGCCACCGGCAGTCAGGATGACAGCGGCCAATAGCAGCGCCTCGTAAATCAGGCACAACAAACGCCTGCCGAGTGTTGGTGTTGCCGGGGGGGCGGTCACTACCGCTCAGCGGCTGTGGCTGGACCTGGCGCCGGGGTAATGGGGTCGCCTACCGGCGGGTCAAATTGAGTCTGAGGCTGGGCCAGCGATTTGCGATAGGCGTCCCACTGCTTGGCCATTTCGCGGCGTTGCGCGGGATTCAGTTTTTTCATGCCCTGATAACGATCGCGGGCCTCCTGGCGCTGCGCCGGGGTCAACGCCGCCCATTCTTTCATGCGCTGCTGCAGACGTTCCTGTTCAGCGGGTTTCATTTTCGGGTAGCGATTGGCGATGCTGACCCACTTTTTACGCTGCGCGGAATCCATTTCTGTCCACTCAGGCGCCAGTGGCGCAAGCACCTGCTGCTGGGCAGGGGCCAGTTCAGACCATGCTGGACGTACGGGTTTAGCGGCTTGCTTGGAAGGCTGTGCGGCGATGACGGGCAGCGCAAGGCATAACCAGATAATCAGCGCGGCTGCCGTTTTAGCCATGAATCGAAGCCCTTGTCGAGGTAGGCGTCGATGGGCAGATCGTCGGTCAGCAGGCGCGCATCAAGGTCGGCAATTTCGGCGCCGGCCCCGTTGCTGCTTTGCCAATAAACAATTCCCGCCAAGCCCAGAATCAGAACTGTCAGCGACAGTGCATAGCGCGCTCCTGCAGCCGGGCGTTCGATCATTTGCATGACGAATTGCCCTGCGCCAGCCATACGCAATGCCGGTGTAAGTTGGTAGTGCGTGAGCGCCTGTTCGCGAGCAATCAGCAACTGCGCAGCGGTGTTGTTACCGATGCTCCGCGTGCCGCGATTGAGTTCCCGGACAATTTTCCGTGCGATCTCGTGTTCTTGGGCGTTCATAATTCAATTCCCTGTTTTTTGAGCAGTATCGCCAAAGCGTGCGTAGCCCGGGAGCAATGCGTTTTCACGCTACCCTCCGAGCAGCCCATCGCTTTTGCAGCTTCAGCCACATCCAGTTCCTCCCAGTAACGCAACATGAAGGCCTGACGTTGACGCAACGGCAGGGTTTCGATAGCTTTTTCAATAATATCAAGGACTTGTTTTTGTTCAAGCTGTTCGGCAGGTCGGGTCGCCACCTTGGAGCTGTTTTCGACTTCCATCGACTCCAGTGGATCGGAGTCCTCATCTGCTTCCGTCCCGAACAGCGAGCCCAGGGGAGTAACCCAGGCCGAACGGACCTTCTGGCGGCGGAAAAAATCCCTGATGGCGTTTTGGAGTATCCGCTGAAAAAGCATCGGGAACTCGGTCACCGGACGGGCCGCGTATTTTTCTGACAGTTTGAGCATCGCCTCCTGCACGATATCCAGCGCAAGGTGTTCATCCCGAATGGAAAACACCGCCTGCTTGAATGCTCTGCGCTCGACCTCGGCCAGGAAATCCGCGAGTTCCTTGTATGTGGCCAGTTGAATGCCTTTTTTATGTTCCGGCGTCTTTAGACGCGGCGGGGCGTTTTGTGATTCCGAAAACCCCTTTAATCCGCGGCATCTTAGCAAAACACCGGCCTGAGGCAAGTTATCACTGCGCCGTCGTTGTAATCGCTTCTATCCTGCTGTTTAAAGGGATATTTTGCTTGACCGTCAGAGCGCAGACCGGTAATGTTTCGGGTTTCCTTCTCGCAAGAAACCCGCTTAAAGCATTCCAGCGTGCGCGGGTCAAAAATCATGCAATTGTCGGGTGCAGAGATCGTGGTGCGTTGCCTGCAGGAAGAAGGCATTGAGCATGTGTTCGGTTATCCGGGCGGTGCGGTGCTGTTCCTGTACGACGAACTGTTCAAGCAGGACAAGGTCAAGCACGTGCTGGTCAGGCACGAGCAGGCTGCCGTTCATGCTGCGGATGCGTACGCCCGTTCGACTGAAAAGGTCGGCGTCGCGCTGGTGACTTCCGGTCCGGGTGTGACCAACGCGATTACCGGTATTGCGACGGCGTACATGGACTCGATCCCGATGGTCATCCTTACCGGACAGGTGCCCACGTACGCCATCGGCGAAGATGCCTTCCAGGAATGCGATACCGTCGGCATCACCCGGCCGTGCGTCAAACATAACTTTCTGGTCAAGGACATCAAAGATCTTGCGGTGACGATCAAGAAGGCTTTTTACATTGCATCGACCGGAAGGCCCGGACCGGTGGTGGTCGATATCCCCAAGGATCTGACCGCGGCCAAGACCGAATTCGAATACCCGAAGTCGATCGCCATGCGTTCCTATAACCCGGTGGTCAAGGGACACGCCGGGCAGATCAAGAAGGCGGTCAAGCTGCTGTTGGAAGCAAAGCGCCCGATGATCTACACCGGTGGCGGCGTGATTCTCGGCAATGCATCAGCGGAGCTTGCGCAACTCGTGCGACTGCTCGGGTATCCGTGCACCAACACCCTGATGGGGCTCGGTGGCTACCCGTCGACCGACCGCCAGTTCCTCGGCATGCTCGGCATGCACGGTACGTATGAAGCCAACATGGCGATGCAGCACTGCGATGTGCTGCTGGCCGTCGGCGCGCGATTCGATGACCGCGTGATCGGCAATCCCAAGCATTTCTTCGAAGAGCCGCGGCAGATCATCCACGTCGACATTGATCCGGCGTCGATTTCCAAACGCGTGAAGGTGGATGTTCCCGTTGTCGGCAACGTTCGCGAAGTGCTGAAGGAGTTGATCCGCCAGATCGAGGTTGCTCGCAGCAACCCGGACAAGGAAGCGCTGAAATCGTGGTGGTCGCAGATCGAGCAGTGGCGCGGGCGGGACTGTCTCAAATATGACCGTGCGAGCAAGATCATCAAGCCGCAGTTCGTCATTGAGACGCTCTACAAGATCACCAAGGGTGATGCGTTTGTCACATCCGACGTCGGCCAGCATCAGATGTGGGCGGCGCAGTTCTACAAATTCGACAAGCCGCGGCGCTGGATCAATTCAGGCGGGCTGGGCACGATGGGTGTCGGCTTGCCGTACGCCATGGGCGTGCAGATGGCGCATCCGAAAGCCACCGTGGCCTGCGTGACCGGAGAAGCTTCGATCCAGATGTGCATTCAGGAACTGTCGACCTGCAAGCAGTACCGGCTGCCCCTGAAACTGGTCAATCTGAACAACCGCTACATGGGCATGGTTCGGCAGTGGCAGGAGTTTTTCCACGGCAACCGTTATTCCGAGTCTTACATGGACGCGTTGCCCGATTTCGTCAAACTCGCCGAGGCCTACGGCCATGTCGGCATGCGCATCGACAAACCCGCAGATGTCGAACCGGCGTTGAAAGAGGCGTTTGCACGCAAAAAAGATCTGGTCTTTATGGATTTCATCACGGACCAGACCGAAAACGTGTTTCCGATGGTGCCCGGCGGCAAGGGCCTTTCCGAGATGATCCTGGTCTGATGCCATGAGACACATCATTTCCGTATTGCTGGAAAACGAAGCCGGTGCGCTGTCCCGGGTGGCGGGGCTGTTCTCGGCGCGCGGTTACAACATCGAATCGCTGACGGTGGCGCCGACGGAAGATGCCACGCTGTCGCGCATGACCATTGTCACATCCGGTTCCGACGAAATCATCGAGCAGATCAACAAACAGTTGAACAAGCTGGTCGATGTGGTCAAGGTGGTCGACCTGTCCGAAGGCGAGCACATCGAGCGCGAACTAATGCTGGTGAAATTGCGTGCGGTCGGCAAGGATCGCGAGGAAATGAAGCGGATGGCGGACATTTTCCGCGGCCGCATCATTGACGTCACCGACAAGGACTACACCGTTGAACTGACGGGGCCGGGTTCCAAGCTTGATGCTTTCCTGAAAGCCATCGACCCGACGGCGATACTCGAGACCGTGCGTACCGGTGCATCGGGTATCGGGCGCGGCGACCGCGTATTGAAAGTTTGATTTACCGATCCACGGTGCCGCGGCTGTAGCGCGTGTGCCGGTGTGAAAACATCATCATCCACGATCCAAACAGAGGGAAACATGAAGATCTATTACGATAAAGACGCCGACCTTTCGCTGATCAAGCGCAAGCAGGTCGCCATCATCGGCTACGGCTCACAGGGTCACGCGCACGCGAACAACCTGAAAGATTCCGGCGCCAAGGTCACCGTGGGGCTGCGCAAGGATGGCGCCTCCTGGAACAAGGCCAAAAAAGCCGGTATCGTGGTCAAGGAAGTCGCCGATGCGGTTAAAGGCGCCGACCTGGTGATGATCCTGCTGCCGGACGAACACCACGCCGATGTTTATCGCAACGAGATCGAACCCAACATCAAGAAGGGTGCGACCCTGGCGTTTGCCCACGGCTTCAACATTCATTTCGGCCAAGTCGAGCCGCGCGCCGACCTCGATGTGATCATGATCGCCCCCAAAGGCCCCGGCCACCTGGTGCGTTCCACCTACACGCAGGGCGGCGGGGTGCCGGCGCTGATCGCGGTTCACCAGAATCCCAGCAAAAAGGCGCGCGACATTGCGCTGTCCTATGCGGCAGGCATCGGTGCCGCGCGTGCCGGCGTCATTGAGACTTCGTTCCGCGAGGAATGCGAGACCGACCTCTTCGGTGAGCAGGTTGTGCTGTGCGGCGGTGTGTCGGCGCTGATCCAGGCTGGTTTTGAAACGCTGGTGGACGCGGGGTATGCGCCGGAAATGGCGTATTTTGAATGTCTGCACGAAGTAAAACTGATCGTCGACCTGATTTACGAGGGCGGCATCGCCAATATGCGTTATTCGGTATCGAATACCGCCGAATACGGCGACTTCACCCGCGGTCCGCGGATTGTTACCGATGAGACCCGCGCAGAAATGCGCAAGATACTCACCGAGATCCAGACCGGTCAGTTCGCCAAGGAATTCATCCTGGAGAACAAGGCGGGAGCGCCGACGCTGAAGGCGATGCGCCGCATCGGGCAAGCGCACCAGGTGGAGATTGTCGGTGCGAAGCTGCGCGACATGATGCCCTGGATCAAGAAAAACCGCCTGGTTGATCAGTCGAAAAACTGATGCCAGCGTAAGCAACGGCCGGCGGGTTGCCTGTGCGAATAAGCACGGCTTCCGCGGGCCGGCGCTGTTCGCCTGCTGATGAAAAAATACCCCCATCCGATTATCGCCCGCGAGGGCTGGCCGTTTATCGCCCTTGCGCTGGCCGTGGCTGCGGGTCTTCATTCCTACGCCGGCTTCGGTGCGGCAGCGTTCCCGTGGCTGATCGTGCTGTTCATGGTGCAGTTTTTCCGGGATCCGCAGCGCACGATCCCGGAGGATCTCCGGACGGTGATTTCACCCGCCGACGGCCGCATTGTGTCGGTGGAGAAAGTTCGCGATCCCTACCTGGAGCGTGATGCACTGAAAATCAGCGTGTTTATGAACGTGTTCAACGCCCATTCAAACCGCATTCCGGTCGACGGCGCCGTTACCAAGACCCTGTATTTTCCTGGCAAGTTCGTCAATGCCGAACTGTCCAAGGCTTCAACCGACAATGAACGCGCAGTGACCTGTCTGCGTACCGCGGACGGACATGACGTGACCTGCGTGCAGGTCGCGGGACTGATCGCCCGGCGTATCCTTTGCTACGCCAAGGTAGGGCAGCAGTTTGCCCGGGGGGACCGGTTCGGGTTCATCCGCTTCGGTTCGCGCGTCGATGTTTACTTGCCACTGACCGCCGGGCCGCGTGTTTCGGTCGGCGACAAAGTCTATGCGACCGAAACCGTCCTTGCGGCGCTGCCGTGAAGCGTTTTAACCGTGTGACGCACTATCAGCCGATGGTTTAACATCTGACTCATGGCTGAATCCAAAGAACACAAGGTATTCATCAAATCCCGGTTTGCGCGGCGGGGCATCTATTGGCTGCCCAATATGTTCACGTTGGCGGCCTTGTTCGCAGGCTTTTATGCCGTCGTGCAGGCGGTCAGCGGACGTTTTGAGCTGGCGGCGATTGCCATTTTTGTGGCATTGGTGCTGGATGGCCTTGACGGTCGTGTGGCCCGGCTGACTCGGACCCAGAGCGCTTTTGGCGCCGAACTCGACAGCCTCTCGGACATGGTGTCTTTCGGTGTCGCGCCAGCCTTGGTGGTGTATGTGTGGGCGCTCAAGGATTTCGCTGCAATGAAGACGGTGCCGATGCTCGGGCCCTGGCTTTCGACCAAACTCGGCTGGATCGCCGCGTTTGTCTACTGCGCCTGCGCTGCACTCCGGCTTGCGCGCTTTAATACCAATATCGATGTTGTCGACAAGCGCTTTTTCCAGGGTTTGCCCAGCCCGGCGGCAGCGGCTCTAGTAGCGGGATTGGTGCTCGCGATGTCTGAATATCAGGTCCGGGGCGCCGACGTGAAGTGGCTGGCCTGGTGCCTGACGCTGGTGGCCGGGCTGACCATGGTCAGTAATCTCCGCTTTTACAGTGGCAAAGACATCAACTTGCGCAAAAGCGTGCCGTTTTCTGCGGTTGTGGCGATTGCGCTGGGATTTGTGCTGCTGATTTCATTCGCGGGCACGTTGCCCGAGATGCTGTTCGCGCTGTTTATGGTTTATGGCCTGTCCGGGTACGCCTTGTGGGTCTACGACAAGTTTCGCCGCAAGCCCCCCGCTGTGCCGCCAGCAACCGAGTAGCCCGGCTTGCGGCCCTTCTGGAAAGCCGATATATTTCATAAACCATGTGTCGTTTAAAGCAGACCCAATCGTTTTTCTCCGTTGCCGCGCTCGCGCTGGCCGGTCTGCTGCTGCGCGGCCGCGCGCGCTAAACCCACTCCTACTTCCGATTTGCAGTTCCCCGTCCGGCCCGATGTTGAAGGTGCCGGGAGACCCGATTAAGGGATGCCATTGCCGCATCCCGATTGAACGCTGAGGTATGAACCGTGGCTAAAGAGAAATTAATCATATTCGACACGACGATGCGCGATGGCGAGCAGAGCCCGGGTGCGTCGATGACCAAGGAAGACAAGTTGCGCATCGCACGTCAGTTGGAGCGGATGCGCGTCGACGTCATTGAGGCGGGATTTCCTGCAGCGAGCGAAGGTGACTTTGCTTCGGTGCAGGCGGTTGCCCGCGCGATCAAGGACAGCACTGTCTGCGGCCTGGCCCGCGCCAATGAAAAGGACATCCGCCGCTGCGGCGAAGCCGTGCGGGTAGCCGCGCATCCGCGCATCCATACCTTTATCGCCACTTCCTCGATCCATATGGAAAAGAAGCTGCGCATGGAGCCGTCTCAGGTCATCGATCAGGCGGTGCGGGCGATCAAGTGGGCGCGTGAGTACACCGACAACGTCGAGTTTTCCCCTGAAGACGCCGGCCGCTCCGATCTGGAATTTCTGTGCCGTATCCTGGAACAGGTGATCAAGGCGGGCGCGCGTACGATCAACGTGCCGGATACCGTGGGCTATACGCTGCCTGACCAGTTCGGACGGCTGATCAAGAATCTGCGCGAGCGCATCCCGAATGCCGATCAGGCGATCTGGTCGGTGCATTGCCATAACGACCTCGGTTTGGCTGTCGCGAATTCCCTGTCTGCGGTGCAGAACGGCGCGCGCCAGGTAGAGTGTACGATCAATGGCCTCGGTGAACGGGCCGGCAATGCCGCGCTGGAGGAAATTGTAATGGCGGTACGCACGCGCCAGGACGTTTTTACCTGCGACACCAATATCGATGCGACGCAGATCGTACCGGCCTCCAAACTGGTTTCGGGCATCACCGGCTATCCGGTGCAGCCGAACAAGGCCATCGTCGGCGCCAACGCGTTTGCCCATGAGTCAGGCATCCATCAGGACGGTGTGCTCAAGCATCGCGAAACCTACGAGATCATGAGTGCCGAATCGGTGGGCTGGACCACCAACCGGCTGACGCTGGGAAAACTCTCGGGGCGCAATGCGTTCAAGACGCGTCTGCAGGAGATCGGTGTCGTACTTGAATCGGAAGAAGCTCTAAATGCCGCATTCAAGCGGTTCAAGGAACTCGCCGACAAGAAGCGCGAGATTTTCGACGAGGATCTGCATGCGCTGATCAGCGAGGAAAACCTTGAGCACATCGAAAACGAGCGTTACAACCTGGTGTCTCTGACCGCGCATTCGGAAACCGGCGAACAGCCTTATGCCCGTATCGTGATATCCGACAATGGCAAGGAACTGCCCTCCGAATCCCAGGGCAGCGGTCCGGTCGATGCGGCGTTCAAGGCGATCGAAGCACTGGTGAGCAGCAAAGCCGAACTGCTGCTGTATTCGGTGAATGCCATTACCACCGGAACCGATGCGCAGGGTGAAGTCACCGTGCGCCTGTCCAGGGACGGGCGCGTCGTCAATGGTCAGGGCGCGGATACCGATATTGTTGTAGCTTCAGCCAAAGCCTATATCAATGCGGTGAACAAGCTGTGCGCCAAGGCTGAACGGCTGAACCCCCAGCTTTGAAACGACGACCGGCATGCTGAAATGGTTGGTCATCCTGGCGGTGGTGTTGTTCGTGCTGGGTCTGGCCGGGCCGTGGTTGGCCCGCCTGGGGCTGGGCCACTTGCCCGGCGATGTCAGCGTTCAGCGCCGCGGCCGGCGGTTCTATTTTCCGGTCGCCACCAGCATCGTGCTGTCGCTGGCGCTCATGCTGATCCTGCGCTTGTTGCGGGTCTAATCGCTCGGCTGGCCCGCACATGGGCAATCGCCGCAATAAAAAATATGCCGGTCAGCACGACTTCCGCCAGCGCCAGCCATCCGCTCATTCCCTGATCGCCATACGCACGGACTGTGCCTTCGGCGAAGTAGGCCAGGATCAGCATCGTTGATGCGCGGAACGTATACAGGCGGCCGCGGAGGATGCCGGGCGCAATCCATAACAGCGGAAGCACCTTCAGTGCGAGCCATGAACCGCCTGGCCGCAACGGTGCCAGCCACAGTTCCCATGCCAGACACAACAGGATTAGCGTTGTCAGCGCGATGGCGGCTGCCAGATGGGTGCCGCGCGAACGCGTCATTGCGCGAGCTTCAGCGCGATTTCGCCGAGACGCTTGCCCAGCGCAATGCACAGTTTGCGTTCGTGTTCCGAAACCGGCAGGTCGCTGGCGGCACCGGCATGATGGCTGGGCCCGTAGGGGGTGCCGCCGGTGGCTGTCGTCAACAGTTCCGGTGCAGAATAAGGCAGGCCGACGATCAGCATGCCATGGTGCAGCAGCGGCAGCATCATCGAGAGCAGGGTAGTTTCCTGCCCGCCGTGCAAGCTGGCGGTGGAAGTGAATACCGCAGCGGGTTTGCCGGCCAGCGATCCCTTGAGCCACAGGCTGGCGGTGCCGTCCCAGAAATACTTCATCGGCGCTGCCATATTACCGAAACGAGTGGGCGAGCCCATTGCGATACCTGCGCATTCTTCGAGATCGTTGAGTTCGGCATAGGGGGCACCGGCTTCCGGAATCGCGGGTTCAGCGGCCTCGGTGACAGTGGAAACCTTCGGTACCGTACGCAGACGTGCCGTAGCACCGGTCTGCTGGAGGCCGCGGGCGATCAGTTGCGCCATCTCGCGCGTTGCGCCGTGATGGCTGTAGTAGAGCACGAGGATTTCAGTCATCGGGTATCGGGTAAATTTCTATCGAAGGAAATCTATTGCGCGCTACGCGTTCCGGCCGTCGGCGTGTAGCTCCAGTTGCCGTCCCAGGCGCGCAGAACCATGTTCGGGTAATCGGGTTTGCCCAAGCTGCCGTTGTAGCGGCCCAGCGCGCGAAACAGGTTGCCGCTTTCAATGTCGATGTAATGTCGCAGGATGGTGCAGCCATAACGCAGATTGGTGCGTAGATTGAACAGGTTGTGTTCAGCGGTGCCGATCAGCTTGGCCCAGAACGGCATCACTTGCATGTAGCCACGGGCGCCTGCGCTGGACACCGCATATTTGCGGAACGCGCTTTCGACCTGGATCAGGCCCAGCACCAGTTGCGGATCAAGGCCCGCGCGGCGCGCTTCATAATGCACGGTCAACAGGAATTCCTCACGGGCGATGCGATCCGGCATTTTTTTGGCCAGTCGCGATGACATCGCCGCCAGCCAGGCGCGTGCTTCCCGTTCATCCTCGAAGGCCACCACGGGCGCCGCCTGGTCGGCAATCGCCCGGTGCAGGGTCGCCTGTACGCTCGCCGACAGCGGTTCGTATTTCTGCGCGCCGCTGTGAACGGTGAGCGGTGCCAGCAGCAGCAGGCTGATCAGCGCTCTGAAGAATCTCCGCATATCATTGATTTTAATAATGTTTCTGCTTCTGTTAAAGGCAGGTTGCGGGCCTCCGCATCACGTCGGCCCTTGTATTCGAGCTGGCCGTCCTTGAGCCCGCGATCGCCGATAACGATACGATGCGGCACGCCGATCAGTTCCATGTCGGCGAACATCACGCCCGGCCGTTCGTCGCGATTGTCGAGCAGCACGGCAATGCCTGCGGCGGTGAGGGTGTCATGCAGGCGGTCGGCCGCTTCCCGAACCGTTGCACTCTTTGCATAACCGATGGGCACGATGGCGACATCAAACGGCGCGATAGCCTGCGGAAAAATGATTCCGCGCTCGTCGTAGTTCTGTTCAATCGCTGCGGCCACGATGCGCGTGACACCGATGCCGTAGCAGCCCATTTCCATGATCTGCGATTTGCCCGACTCGTCGAGGAAAGCGAGATTCATTGCTTTTGCATATTTAGTGCGCAGCTGGAAGATGTGGCCCACTTCGATGCCGCGGCAAATCTCCAACGTGCCCTTGCCGTCGGGCGATGCGTCACCGGTCACCACGTTGCGAATGTCGGCAAACATCGGTTCCGCGAAATCGCGGCCGATGTTGACACCTGTAAGGTGGTGATCGTTTTCATTGGCGCCGACAACAAAATCGGCCATTGCACCGACGGCGCGGTCGGCGATGACCGTGCCGCTGAATCCGACCGGACCCAGCGAGCCAGGGTCGGCCTTGAATGCGGCGCGGATGGCTTCAGCTGAAGCAAATGCCACCGGCTGTTGCACCTGTGCCAGTTTTCCGGCCTTGATCATGTTCAGTTCATGATCGCCGCGTACCAGCAGCAGCACCGGTTTGCCGTCAGCGCCGTCAACGACCACCGCTTTGACGGTAAGCGCTGCCGGCAGCTTCAGAAAAGCACTGAGCTCAGCGATGGTCTTGACACCCGGTGTATGCACTTTCTGCATGGTTTGTGCAGGGGTCGGGCGCGGTGTGGCTGGAGCAACGGCTTCGGCGAGTTCAACGTTGGCCGCGTAGTCGGACTGCGGGCAATAGGCGATGGCGTCTTCACCGGAGTCGGCCAGCACATGAAATTCATGCGAGCCGGTGCCGCCGATCGAGCCGGTATCCGCGGCGACGGCACGGAACTTCAGCCCGAGCCGCGTGAAAATGCGGCTGTAAGTGTCATGCATATTGCGGTATTCGCGGACCAGGTCGTCGTAATTTACGTGGAAGGAATAGGCGTCCTTCATCAGAAACTCGCGACCGCGCATCACGCCGAAACGCGGGCGGATCTCGTCGCGGAATTTGGTCTGGATCTGGTACAGGTTCAGCGGCAACTGCCGGTAGCTCTTGATTTCGCGGCGGGCGACGTCGCACACCACTTCCTCGTGCGTGGGGCCGAAGCAGAAATCGCGCTGGTGGCGGTCCTTGATGCGCAGCAGTTCGGGGCCGTACTGCTCCCAGCGCGTCGATTCCTGCCACAACTCCGCCGGCTGCACCGCCGGCATCAGCAGCTCGATGGCGCCGCCGCGGTTCATTTCCTCGCGGATGATCATTTCAACTTTGCGCAACACGCGCAGGCCGAGCGGCATCCAGGTGTATACGCCGCTGGTCAGGCGTTTGATCAGGCCGGCCCGCAGCATGAGCTTGTGGCTGACGACTTCGGCTTCGGAAGGGGCTTCCTTCAAAGTGGATATTAGAAATTGGGTGACGCGCATGCCTGTTCCAGATCGGGAAAAGGCCTTATTCTACAGGACACTAGAGCAACCTTTCCCCGGAAACACCATGCGTTTTGTACCGAAATGGCGCCTGCGTAAACCCGCAGAGGACGCCAAGACTGTTTACGTCAGCGAAAAATATGGCGTGCGTTCGCTGCATATCGGCAGCGACACGGTACAGAGCTCGATGCGCATTGCGCGCCCCAACGATCTCGAACTGTCCTATACCCGATCAATGATGGCGTTCCTGTTGTTCCAGTCCGAGCCCAGGGATGTGCTGATGGTCGGGCTGGGCGGTGGATCAGTGGCGAAGTTCGTGCGCCACTACATTTCCGCGGCGCGGGTGCGGGTGCTGGAGATCGATCCCCAGGTGGTGGCCATCGCCCGACAGTGTTTCCTGGTGCCTGCGGATGAACAACGGTTTGAAGTGATCATCGGCGATGGTGCCGAGTACATGGCACGTGATGACATCGAGGCCGATGTCATCATGGTGGACGGCTATGACGCGGAGTCTCATGTTGAGGCGCTGGCTACCCGGGAGTTTTACACCGACTGCCGTGACCGGCTGAGGCAGGGCGGCATGCTGGTGGTCAATCTGTGGGGCGGCGACCGTGAGTTCAACGATGTGCTCAAGCGCATCGAAGAGGCTTTCCCGGACGGCACGCTGTGTCTGCCGGCACGCAAACTGGGCAATGTCATCGCTTTTGGTTTTCGCGATGCTCCGGGGCCCCAAAGCTGGGCCGATTTGCGCCAGCGCGCGGCCGATCTGGAGCCACGCTACGGCGGCCTTGAGTTTCCCCAGTTCGTGGCCGGGCTGCATGCCATGAACCGGCACGATGAAGAACGGCTTTATCCCTGAATACAAATCATTTTCCGGGCTATCAATGGCGGAGGATTTGTGAAAAAATCGGGTCCATATGTTAAACGCATTCGGGGATGACCATGATCGACAGAGATGGCTATCGCCCCAACGTCGGGATCGTTTTGTGCAATTGGAAAAACGAGGTTTTCTGGGGTAAGCGGGTACGCGAGCATTCGTGGCAATTTCCGCAGGGCGGGATCAAAGGCGGAGAGCGTCCTGAGGCAGCGATGTACCGCGAATTGCACGAAGAAGTTGGGCTGAAACCCGAGCACGTGGAAGTGCTGGGGCGCACGCGGGACTGGTTGCGTTACGAGGTGCCTGAGCGCTGGCTGCGCCGTGAGTGGCGCGGCAACTACCGTGGCCAGAAGCAGATCTGGTTTTTGCTGCGGCTGGTCGGACGCGATTGCGATGTCTGCCTGCGCGCATCGGAAAAGCCGGAGTTCGACGCCTGGCGCTGGCACGATTATTGGGCGCCGACGCAGGATGTCATTGAATTCAAACGCACGGTCTACGAACAGGCGCTGAACGAGTTGTCGCGGTTTCTGGTCAAACGGCAGGATCAGCGCAAACGTCAGCGCGCGCCTTTGGTGGGCGTCTAGTTCATAGTCCCCGTCGGTGCGGGCTAGTCCGATTGCACTCAGTGTTTTATTAACAGCAACGACAGGGGACGCATATGGTACGCGACTACCCGGCAATAAAGCCCGTCACCTTGCAGGCCGACAGCGGCTACGCGCAGCCGACGCAGGCGGTGATGGACCGTGTGCGTATTGACAGTCCCGCGATCGATGTAATGACTGATCTCACCAAAGTTACTGCGGTGATCATTCTTCCCGGTGATACGGTGGACGAAGCCCATCGCCGCATGATCCAGCGCGGCGTACGGCTGCTGCTGGTAGTTGACACCGATCGCCGCGTGCATGGCATCGTCACCGCCAACGATGTCCTCGGTGAAAAACCGGTGCAGACCGCCGTGCACCAAGGTGTGCACCGCAGCGAGGTTCAGATCCGCGACATCATGACGCCGCGAGCGGCGCTCGAAGCGCTGGATATCCGGGAAGTCCAGGCGGCAACCGTCGGGCACATCGTCGCCACGCTGAAAGCGGCCGGTCGCCAGCACACGCTGGTGGTGGATCAGGATGCGAAAGGGCGGCAGCGCGTTCGCGGCATGTTTTCGGCGACGCAGATTGCGCGTTTGCTGGGCGTGGTTATCACCACCGAAACGGTGGCCCGCACTTTCGCGGACATAGAGGCCAGTCTCGGCCACTGAACGCGGCGTCGCACACGTTGTTGATCCGCCGGGTTTAATAATTGACTCAAATCCGAGGTTCGATTTACACTTCATTTACACATTAGATCTAGTCTAAATAACTGTGTGCTGGGTTGTTCCAAAACACGGAATACCGTGCGAAGTATTAAAATAAATAATTGTTATTAAAGGAGTTTTTAATGCAACTCAAGAATTCGAAGACTCATGGCAACCTGAAAGCCGCATTTGCAGGCGAATCGCAGGCCAATCGTCGTTACCTGTACTTCGCAGCTAAAGCCGATGTGGAAGGGCAGAACGATGTGGCTGCTGTTTTCCGTTCCACCGCTGAAGGCGAAACCGGTCACGCACACGGCCACCTTGAGTATATGGAAGCCTGTGGCGACCCCGCCACCGATCTGCCGATCGGCCGCACCCGCGACAACCTGAAGGCGTCGATTGCCGGCGAGACCCACGAGTACACCGACATGTACCCGGGCATGGCGAAAACCGCGCGCGACGAAGGTTTCGGCGAAATCGCTGACTGGTTCGAGACCCTGGCGAAGGCCGAGCGTTCGCATGCCAACCGCTTCCAGAAAGCCCTGGACGCATTGACAGACTGATCCGTATCCAGGATCCAGTGGAGAAAGGGGCGCATCGGCGCCTCTTTCTTTTCCGTACACCTCTTTAAGCATGACATCCGACAATGACTGCACGCGAAGGTAGCCTCGAGGCTCCGACCCGACATCCGCTGGACTGGAAATCCGCGGATTTCTACAACGAAGACAAGCTCAACCACGAGCTCGAGCGCGTTTTCGACATTTGCCACGGCTGTCGTCGTTGCGTAAACCTGTGCACGGCATTTCCCAAGCTGTTTGACCTGGTCGACGAGAGCCCGACGCTGGAAGTCGACGGCATTCCCAAGAAAGACTACTGGGAAGTCATTGATCGCTGCTATCTCTGCGACATGTGTTACATGACCAAATGTCCGTACGTGCCGCCGCACGAATGGAATCTCGATTTCCCGCACCTGATGCTGCGCGCCAAGGCGGTGAAGTTCCGCAAGGGCGAAGTCAGCTTCCGCGACAAGCTGCTCTCTAGTACCGATGCGCTGGGCAAGCTGGCTTCGATTCCGGTGGTAGTGCAGATGGTGAATGCCGCCAACAAGACCGCGCCGGTGCGCAAGGTCATGGACAGCATGTTGGGTATTCATCAGGACCGCGTTCTGCCCGAGTACGACAGCGCAAAATTCCGTTCGACCGCTAAACCGGACGCTTCATTTCCGGTCAGGGACGGTCAGCAGACGCCGGGCAAGGTCGCGATTTTCTCAACCTGTTATGTGAACTACAACGAGCCGGGCATCGGCCACGATCTGCTGAAGATCCTCGCCCACAACGAAGTGCCGTCGGTCGTCGTCGAGAAGGAGGCCTGCTGCGGCATGCCCAAACTGGAGCTTGGTGATCTTGAAGCCGTCCAGCGCAACAAGGAGCTCAACTTTCGGGTGCTGGCGAAGCTGGCACGTGAAGGCTACGCGATCCTCAGCGCCGTTCCGTCGTGCACGCTGATGTTCAAGCAGGAACTGCCACTGATGTTCCCGGAGGACGCCGATGTCAAAGCTGTCGCTGCAGCCATGTACGATCCGTTTGAATATCTGGTGCTGCGGCACAAGGACGGCTTGCTGAAAAAGGAATTCAAACAGCCGCTGGGCAAGGTGTCGTACCACATTCCCTGCCATCTGCGCGTGCAGAACATGGGGCAGAAGACCCGCGAACTATTGGAGATGGTGCCTGACACCAAGGTCACCACCGTCGAGCGCTGCGCCGGGCACGACGGCACCTGGGGCGTGAAAAGCGAGTATTTCGAACAATCGATGAAAATCGGACGCCCGGTGTTTCGCCTGATGGCTGACGCCGAGCCCGATTACATCAGCTCCGACTGTGCGATTGCCGGACGCCATATTCAGCAGGGTATTGTTGAAAGTAAAGCGGGTGACAGTGAAACAGGTAAAAGTGAAGCGGGCCGCAGCGCGCAGAAACAACACCCCATTACCCTGATACGCATTGCTTACGGACTGTGAGAACGACCATGCCGCAAATATCCCCCGATACCCTGATGCCGCTCGAAGTCTATGCCAAGACGCGGCCCGATTTCCGCGCAAAAGTCATCGCGCACAAGAAGAACCGCACGCAGCCGCTGGGCGCCAACATTACGCTGATTTTTGAAGATGAGTTGACTATCCGTTACCAGGTGCAAGAGATGCTGCGGGTGGAGCGGATATTCGAGCAAGAAGGCATTCTCGACGAACTCGGCGCCTACAATCCGCTGGTGCCTGACGGCAGCAACTGGAAGGCGACGATGTTGATCGAATATCCCGATGAGATCGAGCGGCGCAGCAAGCTGTCTCAGTTGATCGGTGTCGAAGACAGGGTCTGGGTGCAGGTGGCCGGATGCGATCGTGTCCATGCGATTGCTGACGAGGATCTTGAGCGCGAGAACGAGCAGAAAACCTCTTCGGTGCATTTCCTGCGTTTCGAACTGTCCGCGCCCATGGTCTCGGCACTGCGCAGCGGAGCAGCTTTGGCAATGGGCGTCGATCACGCCAATTATTCCGCAGAGGTGCCGCAGGTTGACGACGCCATGCGCGCCTCATTGATGGCCGATCTCGCCTGATTTGCGCACACCGGCAGCTGGCCGCGGCAGTCGCGCCGCGGTCTGCATAGAGGGTAGAATCGGCGGCATGCAAGGAAGACTCATTCAATGGTTTGCCGGCGCGGCGTTTTCGCTGTTTTGTGCGGCAGCCATCGCGCAAACGCAGTGGGAAGGATGGGACTATACCTATGACCGCGAGATCACCCCGTGGTCCGAAATGCAGGCCCAGCTCCCGCCTTATCCCGCTGATGAAAACCTGATACCCCTGAACGTCGGTGCGGTATCTGCGCACCGCTATTTTGTTGACGGCAAGTCCGTTTCAACCGGGGGTGACGGCGTGGTTCGTTACACGATGATCATCAAGGCTTCGGGCGGGGCCACCAATATCTCTTTCGAAGGCATGCGCTGCGAGTCGCGCGAGCAGAAGTATTACGCCATAGGTCGCGGTGACAAGTCCTGGGTCCGCGCCCGCAATGCGCAGTGGCGCCCCATTGATTTCAAGGAATCCACGGCCCACCACATCACGCTTTACCGTGAATTCATGTGTCGCGGAAAAATCATGGTTGAGTCGGCGGAGCAGATCGTACGCGCTTTGCGCGCAGGGCCCCAGAAGGCTGTGGTCAGCGACTGAGCGCCTGTTGTCGGGCTACAGCAGCACCAGATTGTCGCGGTGTATCAACTCCGGTTCATCGACATACCCGAGCTTGGCTTCGATCTGGTTTGACGGTGTGCGCAAGATGCGCGTGGTATCGGCAAAACTGTAGTTTATGAGCCCGCGGGCAATCTCGCGCCCACTGTCATCCATGCAACTGACCACTTCACCGCGTTCAAAATCACCGGAGGCGTCACAGACCCCGACCGGCAGCAGGCTTTTGCCATCGATCAGTAATGCTCTGACCGCGCCAGCGTCCAGCGTGACCCGACCGCGCACCTGCAGGTGATCGGCCAGCCATTGTTTGCGCGCGGCGACCGTGGCCTGGCCGGCCAGCAACTGGGTGCCGACGCGTTCGCCACTGGCGAGGCGCAGCAGCACGTTTTTTTCGTGACCGGAAGCGATGACTGTGTGCGCGCCGCTGCGTGCCGCGCGTTTTGCCGCAAGGATCTTGGTCAGCATGCCGCCGCGGGCAAGCGCGCTGCCGGTGGAGCCGGCGATGGTTTCGAGGAAAGGATCGCCGGCCACGCCCTCGGCGACGAGTGTTGCGGCCGGGTCCTTGCGCGGATCCGCGCTGTACAGGCCTTGCTGGTCGGTGAGGATGATCAGTGCATCAGCCTCGATCAGATTGGTGACCAGCGCGCCAAGCGTGTCGTTGTCGCCAAATCGGATCTCATCGATCGCCACGGTGTCATTTTCATTGATCACCGGGATCACGCCGAGATCAAGAAGGGTGCGCAGCGTCGAGCGCGCATTGAGATAACGTTTGCGGTCGGCGAGGTCCTCATGGGTCAGCAGGATCTGCGATGCCAGAAGGCCGTGACTGCGGAAACAGGATTCATAGACCTGCACCATGCCCATCTGGCCAACTGCAGCGGCTGCCTGCAGTTCATGCAGCGCATTCGGGCGCTGCGACCAACCCAGCCGCTGCATGCCCTCAGCGATGGCGCCGCTGGAAACCAGCACGACTTCACGACCGTCGTGGCGCAGGTGGGCGATCTGCTCCGCCCAGCCGGTGAGCGCGGCATGGTCGAGCCCCAGCCCGGAGTTGGTGACCAGTGCGCTGCCGACCTTGACCACCAGCCGCCTGGCCTTGTGAATCACCGATTGGGCAGAGCCGTTCATGCTTCCGCCTTGACCGCTTTTTTCCGCGCCGTCTTTTGCGGCTCTTTCTGAGCCTGCTCCAGATGTTCCATCGCGGCAAAGACCAGGGGTTTGCAACCGTCGCCGTTGATTGCGGCGATCGCAAAGTGTCTGCGTTTGGCGCCCAGTTTTTTCAGCAGCGATTGCACCAGTTTTTCGCGTTCGTTTTCGGGAACCAGGTCGAGCTTGTTGAACACCAGCCAGCGCGGCTTGCGGTACAGGGTTTCATCATACTTGCGCAATTCGCTCACCAGCGCCTTGGCGTCACCCACGATATCGGCATCCGGGTCGGGCGGCGCGACATCAATCACGTGCAGCAGCAGCTTGGTGCGCGCCAGATGGCGCAGGAACTGGTGTCCCAGTCCTGCGCCTTCCGCGGCACCTTCGATCAGTCCCGGTATGTCGGCGACGACAAAGCTGCGGTTTTCGTCGGCGCGAACCACGCCGAGGTTGGGCTGCAGCGTCGTAAACGGATAGTCGGCGACTTTCGGCCGTGCAGCCGATATCGCGCGGATCAGCGTTGATTTGCCGGCGTTGGGCATGCCCAGCAGCCCGACGTCAGCAAGCACTTTGAGTTCAAGTTGCAGATACCGCGAAACGCCGGGCTCACCGACCGTGAATTGTCGCGGCGCGCGGTTGGTGCTGGATTTGAAGTGCAGGTTGCCCAATCCGCCTTGTCCACCCTGCGCCAGGGTGACCCGCTCCCCGTCATGCGCCAGGTCAAACAGGATTTCGCCGGTTTCGGCGTCGCTGACCACGGTGCCGACCGGCATGCGCAATTCGATGTCAGCTGCGGCGCGGCCGTAGCAGTCGGACCCCATGCCTTTCTGGCCGTTTTTTGCGCGGTGGATGCGTGCGTAACGGTAATCGATCAGGGTGTTGATGTTGCGGTCGGCGATCGCAAAGATGGTGCCACCGCGGCCGCCGTCGCCCCCATCCGGGCCGCCGCGCGGCACGAATTTTTCACGACGGAAACTTGCAACGCCGTCGCCGCCTTTGCCGGCGTGCACTTCAATTCGTGCTTCGTCGATGAATTTCATGGCTTCCTCAAATGAAAAAGGCCCTGTCGTTCAACAGGGCCTTTTCTACAGCGTGCTATCCAATCAGGCGGGAACGACACTCACCGTATGGCGCTGCTGCGGGCCCTTGGTCGCAAATTGCACGCGTCCGTCCACTTTGGCGAACAGCGTGTGATCGCGGCCCATACCGACGTTTTCACCGGGGTGCACGCGGGTGCCGCGCTGACGGATGATAATGCTGCCGGCGGGGATCAGTTCGCCACCGAAGCGTTTGACGCCCAGTCGCTTGGATTCCGAATCGCGGCCGTTGCGGGAGCTGCCGCCTGCTTTTTTATGTGCCATGAGATGTGCTCTCCTTAACCTGCAATGCCCGTGATTTCGAGCTCGGTGAAATTCTGCCGATGCCCCTGGGACTTGCGATAGTGTTTACGCCGGCGCATTTTGTAAATGCGCACCTTGTCGCCACGACCCTGCGACAGAACCTTGGCCTTGACGGCTGCACCCGCCACCAGCGGTGCACCCAGTTTGACGTTGCCGTCCTCGGCAATCATCAGGACCTGATCCAGGGTGACTTCGGACCCGACATCGGCCGTTAGTTGCTCGACTTTGATTTTGGTGCCAGCGCTCACGCGATACTGTTTGCCGCCGGTCTTGACTACCGCATACATGGGAAACCCCTCAACTCGAACCACGGAAAACCGCGAATTATACAAGCCTCCAAGGGTCCAGTCAAAATATCTCTACACCCAGGCCAAGGTGGATACTGCCTAAAAATCAGATAGTTGGCGATAATGGCGGGTGTGGCCGGGTTCGGGTCAACGCGCTGGCCACCCGCGTTATTGTTATCATCCCGCTTTTTCCCCCTCCAGTGGCCCTAGACCAACTTCAAAAACTGCTCGCCGCCGACATGCAGGCGGTGGACCGGGTAATCCGCGACCAATTGCATTCCGATGTGGTGCTGATCCGCCAGGTTGCCGAGTACATCATCGGCGGCGGCGGCAAACGGCTGCGTCCGGCGCTGGTATTGCTCTCGGCGGGCGCCCTTGGCTATCGCGGAACCGCCCACCATACCCTGGCCGCCGTGGTCGAATTCATCCATACCGCAACGCTGCTGCATGATGATGTTGTTGATGAATCGGCGCTGCGCCGCGGTCAGCCCACCGCCAACACCCTGTTCGGAAACGCCGCGTCGGTGCTGGTTGGCGACTTTGTCTATTCGCGGGCGTTCCAGATGATGGTGAACGTCGGCGACATGCGCGTGCTGCAGGTGCTGGCAGATGCCACCAACATTATCGCCGAGGGGGAGGTGCTGCAGTTGATGAACTGTCGCAATGCCGATATCGATGAAGAGAGCTACCTGCAGGTCATACGCTATAAAACGGCCAAGTTGTTCGAGGCCGCAGGGCGGCTCGGCGCGATTCTGGCCGGCGCCGCACCCGAAGTCGAACAGGCGATGGCCGCTTACGGCAGTCATCTGGGGACCGCCTTCCAGTTGATTGACGACGCGCTCGATTATTCAGGCGAGGCCGGCGTAATCGGCAAAAACATCGGTGATGACTTGGCCGAGGGCAAGTCGACATTGCCTCTGATTTACGTCATGCGCAATGGCACTGCGGCGGAGGCTGCGCTGGTGCGTCATGCGGTGTCATCCGGGGGGTTGGCCGAACTGAAAGGTGTGCTCGCGGCGATACACCGTTCCGGAGCGCTGGATTACACCCGCCAGCAGGCCGAAATCGAGGCGGGTGCGGCGCGCGCGGCGCTGGAGGTGATTCCGGCCACGCAGTATCGTGATTCTTTGATACAATTGACCTCGTTCGCGGTAACGCGATCGCATTGAACTCAAGGGCACGCGCAACGTGCCCTTCGTGTTTGTGCCATTCGGGGTGTAGCTCAGCCTGGTAGAGTACTGCGTTCGGGACGCAGGAGTCGGAGGTTCGAATCCTCTCACCCCGACCAGGATTTTCTGTATGCCGTTGCCAAGGTACCGACCGTGACGGCCCACGCCCCCTTCAGATGTAACGTAACCTACATTCATCGGCGAAGAAACGAGATGGCTCGTTTTAACTCGCCCGCGCTGACCGGGCACAGCGTACGGCGCTGGATCCCACTGATTTAATGCGCCGGGAAGTTCATGTGCCCAATGCCGTTTTGATACCTTGCATGGGCACTTCAACAAACGCTAAATCGTCGAGTTGTCGGCGACTATAGACGGCTACAATCTGGTTTCGCGGTTTCTTGTAGCGTTGGCCGTCGACCCCGGAGCAGGCTCATACCTGAAAAATTACGGGGACGACCCGCGCTACGGGCTGATTCTGCGTGGGAGTCTGAATGTCCAAGATTGTGCTGCTCGTCATTGTGTTTGCCGCCGTACTCTGGCTGGTGCGCGGCGTGCGCAAGCGTTCCAACGACAAAGATGCGACGCCGGCCCCGCCGGGTGCCGAAGATATGGTGCGTTGCAAGCATTGCGGCGTGCACCTGCCGCGGGGTGAAAGCGTGATGTCCGAACAACAGTATTTCTGTTCGGACCAGCATCAGCGCGATTTTCGCCAGCCTCGCTGAGAGACTGCATGGGGACTGAGGTCAAAGCCGTGATGCCCGACGCGCCGGGCGCGCCGGATACAAGGCCGACTCCCGACGCCTATTGGCAGTCGCTGCAGCTGTTCAACGCCTATCGTACCGCCGCAGCTTTGCTGCTATTGCTCACGGCGGCCTACTGGGGTGAATTGCTCCAGTTCGGCTCCAGGGACATGCACTTGTTCCTGATCGGAGCCGCCGCCTACGCCGGATTCGGCGGGGCCATGTTTGCGCTGATCAGCACCCGTCAACAGTTCACCCTGCAGCTCGCGGTCCAGGTGGGCGGCGACATCGCTTTTATCGTCATGCTGATGTATGCAAGCGGCGGCTTGGCAAGCGGCCTGGGTCTGTTGCTGCTGACTTCACTCGCCGCCGCAGGCCTCGTCACACGCGGACAGCTGACGCTGTTTTTCGCGGCGATCGCGACGATCGGCATTCTGCTCGAACATACGTATGAGGTGCTGCGGTTTTCCGAGAGCGGCGCGCAATATGTGCAAGCCGGGCTGCTGTCGATCGCCTACTTTGCCACGGCCTGGCTGGCACATACCCTCGCCAAGCGTTCGCTGGTCAGTGAACAACTCGCGGCGCAGCGCGAAATTGACCTGGCTAATCTGGCGCAGGTCAACCAGCTGGTGATCCAGGACATGGAGCACGGCGTGATCGTGGTCGACGGAGAGGGTATCGTGCGGCAGGCAAATTCAGCGGCTGATCGCATGATTGAAGGGCTGCGCGGTGAAGGCGTGATTGCCCTGAAGGATCATCTGCCCGCGCTGCACCAGCGGTTTGAAAAATGGCTGCGCGACTCGCAAGGCGTTGATAAGTCAGATGTTTTCGAGATCGGCGCCAACCTGCGAGCGAGGTTAGTGCCGGTTGCGGCGCGGCGCGGCGCCGGCGCGGTGATTTTTCTCGAGGATCTGGCGCGTATTCAGGCCGAGGCGCGGCAGATGAAGCTCGCCGCACTCGGGCGATTGACCGCGAATATCGCCCACGAAATCCGCAATCCGCTGGGCGCCATCAGCCATGCCGCCGAACTGCTGCAGGAGGAGCCGGAAGTGTCTGCCGGCGCCAAAAGGCTGACCACCATCATCCGCGACAACACGCGGCGGCTGGACCGCATGATCAACGATGTGCAGACCTTGAACAGGGGCGAGAGGGCTGAACGCGAGCGCTTCAAGCTCGCGCCTTATCTGCAGGCGTTCGTTGCCCAATTCGTCGCCACCGAGCGGCTGGAGGGCAATGAGATCGAGCTGGAACTGATGATTGATCCCTATGTCATGTTCGACCGCGATCATTTGAACCAGGTGCTGTGGAATCTGTGCCGTAATGCATTGCGGCATTCGACGCGCCGGCCGGGTTGCATCCGTTTGCAGGTGGCCCGTGCCGCGCGAAGCAATGCGGTAAGATTGGATGTGGTTGATGATGGCGCCGGCGTGCCGTCCGAATCCCGCTCCAAACTGTTTGAGCCGTTTTTTACGACAGATCCCGGCGGCACCGGATTGGGGCTGCATCTGGCCCGTGAAATTTGCGAAGCCAATGGCGCGATGCTTGAATATATCGAGGCGGCTGGCGGCGCGCGGTTCGCCGTGACCTGCGCGGCGGGTTGAAGGGGGAAAGCGTTGGCAATCGGTCAGGTACTGGTGGTGGATGATGAGGCCGATATCCGGGAGCTGCTCGGCATGACGCTGATCCGGATGGGGCTGGAGCCGCACTGCGCGGGCAGTGTGGCTGAAGCCATGGAACTACTCGGCCACAAAACCTTCGAGCTCTGCCTGACGGATATGCGTCTGGGGGACGGCGACGGACTGTCGATTGTCGAACACATCACCAAAAGCCATCCCAGTCTGCCCGTGGCGGTGATCACCGCACACGGCAGCGCCGAGAATGCGGTTGCCGCGCTCAAAGCCGGCGCCTTCGATTATCTGGGCAAACCCGTTTCGCTGGACCAGCTCCGCGCGCTGGTTCGTTCCGCTCTCAAATTGCCGCGCCCCGGTTCGGATCGTCGTGGTGCCGACGCCGAAGCGCCGGGCTCGCCCGACGCCCCCTGTCTCATCGGCGATGCACCGCCGCTCATTCAGGCCAGGCAGATGATCGACAAGCTGGCGCGCAGCCAGGCGCCGGTGCAGATCCGCGGCGAGTCCGGCTCCGGCAAAGAACTGGCTGCCCGTCTGATTCACATCAACGGTTCGCGTCGTGACGGCCCGTTTGTCGCGGTGAACTGCGGCGCGATTCCGGAAAACCTGATGGAATCTGAATTTTTCGGTCATCGCAAAGGGGCTTTCACCGGCGCCGTTGCCGATCACGACGGGTTTTTCCAGGCCGCGAACGGGGGTACGCTGTTTCTCGACGAGGTGGGCGATCTGCCGCTGGCCATGCAGGTCAAGTTGTTGCGTGCGATCCAGGAAAAGCGCGTGCGCAAAGTCGGTTCGACCGGCGAGGAGCCTGTTGATGTGCGCATCATCAGCGCAACGCATCGGCATCTTGCCGACGAAGTCAAAAGCGGCGCTTTCAGGCAGGATCTTTACTATCGGCTCAATGTGATCGAACTGCGCATGCCGTCATTGCGCGAGCTGCGCGACGACATTCCGCGGCTGGCCGAGGCGATTCTCGCCCGGCATGCTGCAGACGGCAGGTCGCTGCATCTTTCGCCGCCCGCCGAGCTGGTGCTGCAGGCTTATCATTTTCCCGGCAACGTGCGCGAACTTGAAAATATTCTGGAACGCGCAGTGGCGCTGGTCAGCGGCAACGAGATTGCTGTCGACGATCTGCAATTGACCGATGAGCGCGCGCCGGAGCTGGATGCCGATGTCGAGGGGCTGCCGCTGCCCGAGCGGCTGGAGTCCATCGAGCGCAAGGCGATCCTCGATGCGCTCGAGCGCACCCGTTACAACCAGACCGCTGCGGCGAAAGTTTTGGGGATTTCGTTTCGCGCGCTGCGCTACCGGATCCAGCGGCTCGGCATCAAGCAGGAACTCGATGCAAAACCGTAAGGCGCTGCAGCCGGCATGAGGCTGGATGCAGACGGATGCGTTGCAGACGCGTGTTATCTGCCTTCGCCCAACTTTGATGAGCGTCCGCCGGACACCGCGGTCGAACTGCTGGTCATCCACAACATCAGCCTGCCGCCGGGCGAATTTGGCGGCGATGCGGTGATTGATCTGTTTCTGAACAGGCTTGATCCGCAGGTGCACCCTTATTACGAAGGCATCGCCGCGCTTCGCGTGTCGTCACATTTCCTGATTCGCCGCGACGGCGCGTTGCTGCAGTTTGTGCCTTGCGCGAAACGGGCCTGGCATGCCGGGCAATCGCAATGGTGGGGCCGCGACCGTTGCAACGATTTTTCGGTCGGTATCGAACTGGAAGGCACCGACGACCTTGCTTTCAGCGATGCACAGTATGAGTGCCTGACCGTGTTGGCGCGGGCCTTGTATGCCCGATACCCGATCAAAGCCAGCGTCGGGCATTCCGATATCGCACCGGGGCGGAAGACCGATCCCGGCCCCCATTTTTCCTGGCCACGCTATTTCAGCGCCCTGGAAAAATAAAAATAATAAATAAAACAAAGGGTTGCAAAAAGTAGTTGCTGACGCCGCCCGGCGTCCAGGCCTTGCGCCCGACTATTCCGACCCGCCTGACCCAAGACCGCTGAAACGGTCGAGGGGTTGGTTTGGGCTGCCCAATTTTTGTGCAACAAATCCGGTGCTTATCGGCGCTTCCTGCTGTTTCTCAATAACTTTTAAAAAAAGCGTCAAAACCTATTGCGAATTCAAAACTGGGCCACTAGAATTCGTGGAAAATAGCGTGTTGACCACTACATGTTGTGGTTGGTGAGCCGGGAAGCCTATTTGCAAGCCTAATTAAATGCCTCCTAGCTCAAGTAGTTAAAAATTCTAAAAAGATCAAGGAGTAATGGACATGCAAGTCACCGTCGATTCCACCCAGTTCCGCGGTAATCCCCAAGTTTCTGACGCTACCGAAGACGCGGCCCGGGAGGCGGTGTACGCGCAATACAGGATCATTCGCCGTAACGGCGCCGTTGTCGGCTTTGAGCCGTCGAAAATCGCCATCGCCATGACCAAGGCGTTTATTGCCGTCAACGGCGGCCAGGGTGCCGCTTCGGCGCGTGTGCGCGAGCAGGTTGCGGCTCTGACCGAAGGCGTGGTCAATGCCCTGATGCGCCGGCAGCCCTCGGGCGGCACCTTCCACATCGAAGACATCCAGGACCAGGTTGAGTTGGCGATGATGCGCAACGGCGAGCACCATGTCGCCCGCGCCTATGTGTTGTACCGCGAAGAACGCTCAAAGGAGCGCGCCCGCCAGCGCGAAGCGCAACCCGCCGCAGTGGCGCAGAAGACTCATGTCATCAACGTTCTCGACGGCGGCGTGTCCCGCCCGCTCGACGTCAATCGCATCACCGCGCTGGTTGAAAGCGCCTGCGCCGGCCTGGGCGGCGACGTCAGTGCGCAACCGATTCTCGACGCGATGCAGCGCGACCTCTATGACGGCGTGCCCATCGACGAAGTGCGCAAGTCGCTGGTTCTCGCCGCCCGCGGCCAGATCGAGCGGGACCCGGGCTTCAGTTATGTGACCGCCCGTCTGCTGATGCACACGATGCGACTGGAAACACTGGGTGAAGAAGTAACGCATGAGGAAATGACGGCGCGTTACGCAGCCTATCTTCCGGAATTCATCCAGAAGGGCATCAAGGCCGAACTGCTCGACGAACGACTCGGCGATTACGACATGAAGGCGCTGGGCGCCGCGCTCGACGCACAGCGCGACCTCAAGTTCACTTATCTCGGCCTGCAAATCCTCTACGACCGTTATTTTCTGCACATTGAAGGTCAGCGCATCGAGCTGCCGCAGGTGTTTTTCATGCGCGTGGCGATGGGCCTCGCGCTGAACGAGCCGGAAAGCCAGCGCGAAGAGCGCGCGATCGAGTTCTACAACGTTCTCTCAAGCTTCGATCTGATGAGTTCGACGCCGACGCTGTTCAATTCCGGCACGCGCCGTTCGCAACTCGCCAGCTGCTACCTGACCACGGTTTCCGACGACCTCGACGGCATCTATGAAGCCATCAAGGAAAACGCGATGCTGCAGAAGTATGCCGGCGGCATCGGCAACGACTGGACGCCGGTGCGCGCGCTCGGCGCCTACATCAAGGGCACCAATGGCAAATCGCAGGGCGTGGTGCCGTTCCTGAAGGTGGTCAATGACACCGCGGTGGCAGTGAACCAGGGCGGCAAGCGCAAGGGTGCGGTGTGTTCTTATCTGGAGACATGGCATCTCGACATCGAAGAGTTCCTCGAACTGCGCAAGAACACCGGCGATGATCGCCGCCGCACCCATGACATGAACACTTCGAACTGGATCCCGGATCTGTTCATGAAGCGCGTGATGGAAGCAGGCGATTGGACCCTGTTCTCGCCGTCGGATGTGCCGGATCTTCACGAAAAATTCGGCAAGGCTTTCGAGAAGGCCTATGTCGAATACGAGGCGATGTGCGCCCGCGGTGAAATGAAGCTGTTCAAGAAAGTTCCCGCGCTGCAGCTTTGGCGCAAGATGCTGACCATGCTGTTCGAGACCGGTCACCCGTGGATCACTTTCAAGGATCCGTGCAACCTGCGCTCGCCGCAGCAGCACGTCGGCGTCGTGCACAGCTCCAATCTGTGCACCGAGATCACGCTGAACACCGGCCCCGATGAAATCGCCGTGTGCAATCTGGCGTCGGTCAACATGCCGGCGCACCTGGACCTGTCCACCGGCCTGCTGGACATGGAGAAATTGAAGCGCACGGTCGGCACCGGCATGCGCATGCTCGACAACGTGATCGACCTGAATTTCTACAACGTCAACAAGGCGCGCAATTCCAACTTCAAGCACCGTCCGGTCGGCCTCGGCATCATGGGCTTCCAGGACTGCCTGCACAAGCTGCGTATCCCCTACGGTTCGCCGGCTGCTGTGGAGTTTGCCGATCGCTCGATGGAACAAGTGACTTACACCGCCTACTCGGCGTCATCCGACCTGGCGGAGGAACGCGGCCCGTATTCGACGTTCAAGGGCTCGCTGTGGGATCGCGGCATTCTGCCGCTGGATTCACTGAAGGTGCTGGCCGATGAGCGCGGCGGTTATGTCGAGTGCGATATGTCCACCAAACTGGACTGGGCTGCTCTGCGCAGCCGTATCCAGCGCGTCGGCATCCGTAATTCGAACTGCATCGCCATTGCGCCGACGGCGACCATCGCCAACATCACCGGCCTGTCGCAGTGCATCGAGCCGACCTACCAGAACCTCTACGTCAAATCGAACCTGTCGGGCGAGTTTACGGTGGTCAACGAATTCCTCGTCCGCGACCTGAAGAAACTCAACCTGTGGGATGAGGTGATGGTTGCGGATCTCAAATACTTTGACGGTTCGCTGGCAAAGATCGACCGGGTTCCACCCGACGTTCGCGCACTGTATGCCACCGCGTTTGAAGTCGATGCGAGCTGGCTGGTGGAGTGCGCGGCACGCCGCCAGAAGTGGATCGACCAGTCGCAGTCGCTGAACATCTACATGGCCGGCGCTTCGGGCAAGAAACTGGATGACACCTACAAGCTGGCCTGGGTGCGCGGTCTGAAGACCACCTATTACCTGCGTACGCTGGGGGCGACATCTGCGGAGAAATCGACGGGTCGCGCGGGGCAGCTGAATGCCGTGTCGGCAGACGGTGCGTCAACGGAGGAGCAACCCAAGGTGTGCTCGATACTGGATCCCGAGTGCGAGGCTTGCCAGTAACAGTGAAAGTGCGGGGCGGAATCAGGGACGGCGGTACGTAAATGCAGTTGGAGATTGCTTTGCGGGCGATGCGACGGATTCACCTTTAAAAACAAACAAGAAGAAACTGTCGCCGGCCGTGGAAAGTGTCCACCGACAATGCTAATAAAGGAGACTGAAGATGCTGCAATTTGAAGAGACCTCGGCTGCCGCAATCGGGGCAGTCCGGCAACCCGTCGAGGCCGATCACGCCACGGCACAGAACCCAGCAGTTGAAGCAGAACTGCGCCGGGTCAATGTCGCCGACAAGCGGGTGATCAACGGCAGTACTGACGTCAACCAGCTGGTGCCGTTCAAATATAAATGGGCCTGGGACAAGTACCTCTCTGCCTGTGCAAATCACTGGATGCCGCAGGAAATCCAGATGAGCCGCGACATTGCGATGTGGAAAGACCCGAACGGTCTGACCGAAGACGAGCGTCGCATCGTCAAACGCAATCTCGGTTTTTTTGTGACCGCCGACTCGCTTGCCGCCAACAACATTGTGCTCGGCACCTACCGCCACATCACCGCGCCGGAATGCCGGCAGTACCTGCTGCGCCAGGCATTCGAGGAGGCGATTCATACCCACGCCTACCAGTACATCGTTGAAAGCCTGGGGCTCGACGAAGGCGAGATTTTCAACGCCTATCACGAGGTGTCATCGATCCGCGCCAAGGATGAATTCCTGATCCCGTTCATCGACGTGCTGACCGACCCGTCGTTTAAAACCGGCACTCCGGAAGCCGACCAGAAACTGCTGAAAAGCCTGATCGTGTTTGCCTGCCTGATGGAAGGCCTGTTCTTCTATGTCGGTTTTGCACAGATCCTTGCGTTGGGCCGCCAGAACAAGATGACGGGCGCTGCCGAGCAATACCAGTACATCCTGCGCGACGAGTCGATGCACTGCAATTTCGGCATTGACCTGATCAATACCATCAAGATGGAGAACCCGCACCTGTGGACCCCGGAGTTCCGTGAAGAGCTCAAGGTGTTGTTCCACAAGGGTGTGGAACTCGAATTCCGCTACGCAGAAGACACCATGCCGCGCGGCGTGCTCGGTCTAAATGCAGCGATGTTCAAGGAATACCTGCGCTACATCGCCAACCGCCGGGCACAGCAGATCGGGCTGGAGACGCTGTTCGAGGGCGTCAGCAATCCCTTCCCGTGGATGTCGGAAATGATTGATCTGAAAAAAGAGCGCAACTTTTTTGAAACCCGGGTCATCGAGTATCAGACCGGGGGCGCGTTGTCCTGGGAGTGATCCCGGGCGATCGAAACACAGGACGGAGACCAACACGGAACATGCGATTGAACGCGTGCATCCCACCGCAAGGCGGGATGGTGTGCTGACCCAGCAAGGCAGCCGGCAGAGTATCACCCTGCGGTGCAAACCGCGGGGTGTCGCCGCCGGATTTTTTTCGGGTTTTGATCAACACCACGACGGAGGATCCATCCCTTGGCACTCAGTCTGAAGTTCCGGCGTTACCGCAGTCGCAGGCCTCATCTGCACACGGTTACCGAACTGCGCGCGGAAGACAACTGCACGCTCTGGCTGCGTTTTGATGATGGTCTTGAGGGGCATGTCTATCTGGGCGACCTGGTGGAGGAGACCGCGCTGGCCGTGTTATCCGATGCCGCGCTGTTCCGTCGTGTTGCGTTCGACCCCGTGTCGAATCTGCTGACCTGGAGCGGTGGGGTGCGGATTGACCCCGACATGCTGTACCGCAATCTGGCCCATAAGGCAGGGGCGGTGTTGCACTAACAGAGCAGCGAAAGGCGCGTTGTTCCCGTTGGGGCAATGCGTGCCGTAAGTTGACCTTGAAGGAGGTTCCCATGGCGAAAGCTAAGAAGAAGGCAACAAAGAAAAAAACGACGAAAAAGAAAACGGCCCAGAACAAGAAAGTCGCGAAGGAAAAAGTCGCAAAAAAGAAAGTCGTTCGCAAGGCCGCCGCCAAAAGTGCCAGCCGCAAGGCAGGCAAAAAAAAGACGGCGCAAAAACCGGCCAAAAAGAAATTGGCAAAAAAGCCGGGCAAAAAAAAGCCGGCTCGAAAGCCGGCTGAGAAAAAAGCAGTCAAGAAGAAACCTGCGGTCATGAAGCAGGCGGTTGCGGTGAAACCGGTGACAAAAGTTGCGACACCGGCGCCGATCGCGCCCCGTCCGATTGCGATTCCAGGTGCCTGGCCGTTTCCGATGGGAAACAAGCCGTAACGAAAAAGCCTGACATCTGCGCCGTGCGGCGGAACCGGTCTCGGGAGAAGTCCGGTGTCCGTCGCGGAGGGCGGTCGCAACCGCGAACAGCAGGGCAGTAAAGATACCCAATCCGCTCCCCCGGGGCAAGGCGCGGTCAGACCCCTTGCTACCAAGTCGGTCAAAAAATATATTAATAAACAATAAGTTATCTTATTAAATTTTTTTTCCGGCAGGGTGCCTGGACCTCGCTATCCCCCGGAAAGGGCCCCTGACGGGGCCCCGATTTTGCGCAATCTGCCCATTTCGCTGCGCCGGCGTTTACACTCAAATTTGATCATTACTTCGCGGGTATGCATGAAACGACTGAGCTTGGTGTTCTGCGCGGGGTGGCTGATGTTCGCAGTCGCGGTTCAAGCAGCTTCACCCGGTGTGCACTTGCGTTCTGTCAAAGGTGAATTCACCGATGTCAGGGATCGTGTAGTGATGGCGCTGGAAAACCGCGGACTGGTCATCAATTACACCGCGAAAGTCGGCGACATGCTCGAGCGCACGGGCCGCGACTTGGGGCGCGAACGCAAAATTTACAACAATGCGGAAGTATTGGAGTTCTGCAGCGCGGCACTGTCGCGCGACACCATGGAAGCTGATACGCGCAACATTGTTTTTTGCCCGTATTCGATCGCGGTGTATACGCTGCCGCAGACGCCGGGCACGGTGTATCTGTCGTATCGGGTGCCGGTTGCGCAGGGCTCCGGGCAATCCATCCGCGCCCTGCGCGCAGTGGAGAAATTACTGGTCGAGGTGGTTGGCGAAGCGATTAAATAAACCGCTGGTTACGCCCAAATCAAAGAACGCTAGCGTTTGCGCCAGATTTCCGCGCAGGCGGCGATTGCGGCACCAACGTCGTCATTGCCGATATGGCGATGGGTGACAAAACGCAGTGATCCTGAATCTGCAGGACTGACAGCGATACCGCGTGCTGCAAACTCCTCAACCCATTGACTGGCATTGCGGCCGCTGGCGCGAACGCTGACGCGGACGATATTGGTTTCGACATCTGCCGGATTGACCAGAGTGGCATTGATGCCATGGAGGCCTGTGGCCAGACGCTTCGCCGTCGCGTGATCATCCTTCAGTCGCTCGGCCATGGTTTCGAGGGCGACGATTCCGGCGGCGGCAATCGAACCGGCCTGACGCATATTGCCGCCGACCATGCGCCGGAACGGTCGTGCACGTTCAATGAAATCGCGGCTGCCGCAGAGCAGCGAACCGACCGGCGCCGACAGCCCCTTGGACACGCAGAAACACACCGAGTCGGTATGCCGTGCGATTTCGGATGCGGGCACGCCGAGCGCCACTGCTGCGTTGAACAGTCGCGCGCCGTCGGTGTGTACGGGAATGCCGTGGCGGTGCGCGAGTTCATGCACCATCTGCATGTGCGCCAGCGGCAGTACCGCGCCGCCGGCACCGTTATGGGTGTTTTCCATGCAGATCAGCGCGGTTCCGAAGTTGTTGCGGGTCATCGGCCGTATCGCTTCACGCAGCGCCGTCTCGTCCATCGCGCCGCGCGTCCCCGGAATGGCTTTGTAGAACACGCCGGCCACCGCAGCGAGCCCGCCAAGTTCGGTATTGAGCATATGCGCGCCACGTTCCAGCAGAATTTCACCGGCGCGCGAGGTATGTGCAAGCACGGCTACCAGGTTGGTCATCGTGCCGCTGGGCATGTAGAGCCCGGCTTCCTTGCCGGTGCGCGCGGCTGCAAGCGCTTCGAGTTTGATTACGGTCGGGTCGCCGTCGCGGGAGTCGTCACCCTGAGTGGCTTGCTGCATCGCTGCCATCATGGTCGCGGTTGGCTGGGTGACAGTGTCAGTGCGTAAATCGATCATCATGTTGGTCATTGTCTTTGTCAGGTTCTAGTAACACTCTTCCTGTCCCGCGGGTTGCAGTGGGCGCGCGACAAAAGCGAAGCGCTCCGGTACCTCGGCAACGCGTACCGGTTTGACGGGTATCCGGGAGTCGCCCAGCGTCAATTCCAAAGCGGCATCCTTGCCCGCCTGCAAGGCATCCAGCGTAGCCATCAGAGCCGCATCGCCGCTGAGACCGCCGGGACCACTGAAGCGGGGCACCAGCATGTCCAGATCGGCATCATGCACCAGGCCGATGCCGAGTTCGGTATCGAGCAGCAACTGGCCCCTGTCATCGATATAGGCTGCGTGAACGGTGTCGACCGCCGCACCGCTGTGCGAAGCCAGTGCCATTGTGCCGCCGGGTGAGGGAGTAATACGGTAAATGTGCGGCGTGTAATCCAGCGCCACATAAACGCGCTGCGGCCCGTTCTGCAAAAACCAGCGGCCCTGGTCATCACGGCTGTAGTTGCGGCCGAAAAAAGCGGCGATGCCCGGATTGGCGATGCGCTCGCCTTTCAACAGCCAGTGGCCGCGGCAGTCCAGTGACAACCAGCCGAAGACCGCGGGTACATTGGGCCACTTGGCCATGCCACGGAGTACAAGTTCATCCATCACTTCAATTTATCACAGCCGCGGCCGGGCCCGCGCCGGTGATCAGGTAGCCACGGCTCTGTGCTTGATTTGCGCCGTCTGCAGCAGGCGGTCCAGTTCCTTCTTGACCACGGCGTAACACTCACAGGCACGGGATTCCAGCCCGGGTCGTTCAAGCACCGTGATATGGCCACGTCGGTAACGAATGAGGCCCGCGCGCTGCAGGTTGCCGGCAGCTTCGGTAATGCCCTCCCGGCGCACGCCGAGCATGCCGGCAATCAATTCCTGCGTCATGACCAGATCATGCGAAGGGAGCCGGTCCAGGGTCAGCAATAACCAGCGGCACAACTGCTGCTCCAGCGAATGGTGCCGGTAACACGCGGCGGTCTGCATCATTTGTGTCAGCAGCGCCTGGGTGTAACGCAGCATCAGGTTCTGCATCGGGCCGGCTGAGTCGAATTCCTTTTTCAGCAGGTGGCGATCCATCCGGTAGGCGTGGCCCGCGGTCAGAACCACAGCCGAGCTGGGCATGGTATTTCCACCCGTGAACAGCGAAACGCCGACAACACCCTCCTTACCAACACCTGCAGTTTCGGCCGATGCGCCGGACTCCGTGACATAGTGCAGCGACACGATGGCGGTGGTTGGGAAATAGGCGTGCTGAAGCTGTTCGCCGGGTTCGTAGAGCACGTCGCCGAGCATCATTGGTACCAGTTCCAGATGCGCAACCATGCGCTCGAAATCCGGCGCGGGCAGGCCGGCAAGCAGATGGTTCTGCAGCGGATTATGAAGGGATGAAGTCATCGAACGGCGACATCAATAGATTTATTGAGTATTCCCAAGAACACCACAGCCTCGACAGGGGCAATTTTTTTCATGATTCAGGGGTGTTCAATTCGGTGGGGTTATTTCTACGCCGACGCCGCGGTAACCGATGAAGCGGCAGTCCTGGTTGAACATCGGCTCCCCGCTGACCCGGAATTTCTGTTGCGTGCCATCGCTATTGGTGCGGCTGAAAATAAAATCAAGGAACGGCTGCCGTGCGGCAATGGTTGACTGCAGCCATTGGCGTTCATCTTCGTTCCAGCCGATGTCCGGTGTGATGCTGCCGTTTCCTGATATGGGGCTGACCCGGATACCGAGCATCTCCAGTACAGGGCCTGAAACTTTGGTGAAGCCGCCGTGTTCGTCCTGTTCCCAATACCAATCGGAGGCCAGTTGGGTCAGGCTGCGAAAACGGGCTTCGCTCTCTCGCAGCTCTGCGGTTCGTTCCCGTACTTTCTGTTCCAGCTTATTGTTGTGCTCCTCAAGTTGCTTGTAGAGGAGCCGCACTTCCAGCATGTTGCGGATGCGCGTTTTGACCTCGATCAGGTCGAACGGTTTGCTGATGAAATCCCTGACTCCCGCCTGCAGCGCGCGCAGTTTGTGGCCGGGCTGGGCAGTGAGTACGAGCACCGGCAGGTAGCTGTCTGCATCATTGGTCTTCAGGGCCTCGATCACCTGGAATCCATCCATCACCGGCATTTGCAGGTCGAGCAGGATCAGGTCGTAGTGGTTTTTACGATGTAGCGCGCAGACTTCCTGCGGATTCATGGTCGAAAAAACGCTGGTGTAGCCGGCTTCGCGCAACAATTGATCGAGCAGGCTTACATTGGCCTCCTGATCGTCAACAATCAGGATGCTGGCGTTAAGAAAGTCGGCTTCTGTAACCATTAAGTTTTTTCCTTCCCTGCAGCACGGGCTGATGCTTTTTTGGAGTATTCCAGAGCCAGATGCAGTGCTTCCATGAACTCGTTGACCTTGATCGGTTTGGTCAGATAGTTGAAGAATCCCGCCTCAAGCGCTTTTTCGATGTCACGCGTTACTGCGTTGGCACTGAGCGCGATGATGGGAATATGCGCGGTGGCAGGGTCTGCAGCAAGGATTTCCATGGCTTCAATCCCGCTGATGCCCGGCAGATTGATATCCATCAGGATCACATCCGGCAGGTAGGCGCGGGCAAACTCGACGCCCAGATTGCCGTCCGCGGCACTCAGCAAATGCAGATCGGGGTGCCGCGAAATCAGTTGCTCCACCAGTTCCAGATTGGCCGGGTTGTCTTCCACGTAGAGCACGGTGCGCCGGTGAGAACCCGGGATCACGGTGCGTGCCGAAACGGCACTGTCGGCCGCCCGGAAGACCAGCCGCGGCGCATCGACGTGCAGCAATTCAACCCAGAACGTGCTGCCTGCGCCGGCTGCGCTGTCCACGCCGATGGCACCACCCATCAGCTCCACCAGGCGTTTGGTAACCACCAGGCCGATGCCGGTGCCTTCCTCCGGCCCTGTCTGCCTGCCGAGGCGGTTGAAGGGCTGGAACAAATGCGCCAGTTGTTCCGGTGCCAGTCCCGCGCCGGTATCAATGATGCTGATGCGTACCTTGTCGTCAGCGCCTGGTTTGCAGTCCACCGTCACCGTACCACCCTGCTTGTTGTACTTGATCGCGTTATACAGCAGGTTGATCAGCACCTGCTTCAGACGGGTCCGGTCGGCATTGAGGAACAACGGTGTTTCAAATTGCGGGAATGTCATGACGATGCCGCGTTTTTGCGCCTGCGGCTCGATCATGGTCCGGCATTCAAGCATCACTTCGGCCAGCGAAACCGGTTCCCGGGACAAGGTGACTCGGCCCGATTCAATCAGTGCGAGATCAAGGATTTCGTTGATCAGTTCCAGCAGATACCAGCCCGCTTTGAGAATCTGATCAAGATTGCGCTTCTGGGTGACGGTGGGGGGCGGCGTTCCTGTTTCCATGAGCTGGGCGAAACCGAGAATCGCATTCAACGGCGTGCGCAATTCATGGCTCATGCTGGACAGGAAATCGGTTTTCGCGCGGTTGGCGCTTTCGGCTGCAGCCATCGCATCATTGAGCTTCGACTCCGCCGTTTTGCGCGCGGAGTTGTCGGTGCCGATCAGCAGATAACCGATGATCGCGCCATCATTGTCGCGCAGCGCAGTGATCGACACGATAGCCGGGAAACGGCTGCCATCCTTGCAGATATAGGTCAATTCATACTGGTCTTCAATCCCGCGGGAAGCCTTGAAGGCCAGAGCTTGAAAACCCGGCGTAATCAGGGTGCCCAACTCGAGACTCAAGGCGTGGGCGCGTGCCATCACTTCCTGCGGATCATGGATATCGCTGGGGCTGATCCTGTTTACCACTTCAGCGGCCGGGTAACCGAGCATGAGTTCGGCGCCGGTATTAAACAGCTGGATGATGCCTTTTTCGTCGGTGGCGATGATCGAGAAATTGGCGCTGGTCAGAATTGCGTTCTGCAGCGCCCCCGCTTTGAGCAGGGCGCTCTGGCGTAACGCCTCGACGCTGCCATCAGTCTTGTCGGTTTCACCGGCAACGGTGCCGCTTCCTGCTGGAGTCATGACTGAATTCCGTGAAAAACCCGACGTTGGAAGGCTGACCGCATTTGTCGGTTCATCTGCAGGGCATTGCGGCGTGGCAAAGTTATCAATAAAGACATTTTTGGTGGCTCATCAGTATTCAGGGTTCTTCCCGAAAACGTCTGTACGTTTGCACACATAAGCGGGTGCAAGGAGTTAATAACGGGGAAAGCGGTGGCAATGCAGGCAATTGTGGCGGGAAATAAAAGGCGGGACAAAATATGTCGCGGGGTTTAACCCCGATCAGCTTCGACCGGCGTTCATAGCAGGGTCGCGGGTTTTCCGCGCTTTTGCCTCAAGGAGTAATGATGAAACGCCTGTCCAAATGCCTGATGACTATTATGGCCGCGCTGGCCGCCTGCAGCCTGTCACTGCCCGCCTCGGCGGTGGGAAATATCGCCGATATCGTCATTTACGACCGTGTGCAGAACCGCACGCTGCCGGTGTTTGTCCACGAAGGACGTCATTATGTCGTCGGCCAACCCGGCAATGAGTATGAAATCCGCCTGCGCAACCGGCAGCCGGCAGACATCCTGACTGTGGTTTCGGTGGATGGCGTCGATGTGGTGACCGGGGACACCGCTGATTGGCAGCACAGCGGTTATGTGCTGGGCCCGCAACAGGGTTTTGGCGTCAAGGGCTGGCGCAAAAGCCTGGAGCGCACGGCCGCGTTTTATTTCACGGCGCTGCCCGACTCATACGCTGCACGCACCGGGCGACCGGATCATGTCGGCGTGATCGGTGTTGCGGTGTTCCGCAAAAAACCGGAACCCGTTGTGCAATACGCCCCGCCGCGGCTGGGACGCCACGCGGAATCCGCAGCGCCCGCGCCTTCGGCGATGGCGGATGATCACAGCCCGGCGCGTGATGCGGCCAGTGGCGCCGGTGCGGCCTCTCGCGCTGAAGCCCCGGCCCATGCGGCGCAGAAATCCGCGCGTCTGGGCACCGGCCACGGTCGCAGCGAAACTTCGGTGGTGACGTACACTGAATTCGAACGCGCCACCGCGGCGCCTGCCGAGATCATCACCATTTATTACGACAGCCATCGCAATCTGGTGGCACAAGGCGTGATCCGCGAGCCGTCGCTGGTGCGGCGGGATCCCATCCCCCGGCCTTTTCCCGGCCGCTTTGCCCCGGATCCGTTTTAATTCCGCATTGAATACAGTGCTGCGGTGCGGTTGCCGGTATGCAGAGGCTTCTGCATACTGGCACCCCGTTATGCCTACGGACCCCGACGCCACTGATGAAACGCTGATGCTCGGTTATCGCGATGGCGATGCGGCGGCTTTTGATATTCTTTATGTTCGTCATAAAGGCGGCGTTTACCGCTATCTGTTGCGCCAGTGCCGCAATGCTGCGCTGGCCGAAGAATTATTCCAGGACGTGTGGATGAATCTGATCCGCGCCCGCGCCGGTTATGTCGTACAAGCCAGGTTCTCCACCTATCTGTACCGCATTGCCCACAACCGGCTGATGGATCATTTCCGCCGCCACGATAACCATACGGTATCGCTGGACGATGAGAGTGCCGCAGCGATCGACGAGCCTGTGGCGCCTGCCGGCCTGCAGCCCGACATCAGTGCCGAATCGCGTGCGCAGGCCGCGCAGTTGCTGACGCTGCTCGAAAAACTCCCCGATGAACAGCGTGAAGCGTTTGTTCTGCAGCAGGAAGGCGGTTTGAGTGTCGAAGAGATTGCCGAGGCCACCGGCGTGGCACGCGAAACCGCAAAAAGCCGCTTGCGTTATGCGCTGGTCAAACTGCGGGAGGGCATGCAGTCATGGCGCTGAATCCCGGTACTGATATGGAACACGACCCGCAGCTCGCGGCTGATTACCGGCGGGTCTCAGCAGAAATGCCGCCGGCCAGCCTTGATGATCGCCTTCGGGCGGCGGCCCGCCGCGAAGTGGGCGCCGGACCGAGCCGCAAGCGGTTCGGGTCGGCGTGGCAGATGCCCCTGTCGCTGGCGGCCGTTGTTGTGCTGTCGGTAACCATGGTCCTGATGATGCGCGAAGAGGGTGTTGACCGGATTGCCCCGGACTTGCCGCCGCCAGCAGCCGAAGCAGTCGCACCGCAGGTGGCGGTCGAATCAGCGGCCAGGCAGGGCAGGGCGGAGGCGTCGCGGCTGTCGCCAGTACCGGAGGCACTGCCACCAGCAGTCACCGGCACCCAGCAGGCGGACCTGGCGCCAGCTAACGCCACTCCGCCCTTGATGGCGAAGGCAAAATCAGCGTCTGCACCGCCGGCGCCTGCGCCGGGCGCACCGCTGCGCGACGAATCAGTCTCTGCCGAACGCAACGTGGCGCCGGCTCAGGAAACTCTCCGAGCGATGCGTCGCTCGGCCCCGGTCGGCGCTGCAGCGGATTCCGCTGCGGGTCCGACGCCCGGTGGGGCGGCAACGGCAGCGATGTCCGCGCCGGTGCCGGTGGAAGGGCGGGTGTTATGGCATGACCTGGTCAACGAGCCGGCGGAGAAATGGCTCCAGCGAATAGCTGAATGGCGGCGCGCCGGAAGGACTGCGGATGCGAATTTATTGCTCGCAGAATGCCGCCGTCGGTTTCCGGACCTGCCTTTGCCGGACGACGCTGCAGTCCGATGAGTGCTGATCCGAGGCCGGAAAAGCCGTCAGCGCCTGAGCCGTGGGAATGCTGCCAGAGCGGCTGCGATCCCTGTGTATATGACCGATACTGGCAAGCACTCACTGACTTTGAGGCTGTGTTCCGAGCCTGGAAAGCCCGTCAAATTCCATCCCAAATTGACCCGCAAGATGAATTATAAGTAATTGTTTTAATTAAATTATTTTATTAATCCCGAGCGAAAATGAACTCCGCGCTGCAATGCAGCTCAAATCCCTGCCATTTTGAGGTAAAGGCTGGATCTAGAACCTATTAATTTAAAATTGTTTATTTAAATCAATAAGTTGTATTTTTTGTTGCGCCGCGGCAACCGGTACCGGTAAACTCCGCGTCCATTTTCTAAACCAGTGCGTCAAACAAAGGCTTAAAACCTTGATTTCGGGTTGCGGCCCTTGGCTCGAACACCTAGAATTGGCCAGTTTTTTTGAGTAGCCCACAACCTGTAGTGGTTATGGGCTGAACGCTGTCTTTAGGAGACACCCGTTACCGTAGCGAGGTAACACAAGAAGCAGCGCCCCGCTCGATGCGTCGGCGCAAACCCGAAAGGAGGTTTTGCGTGTTTGCAAAATCGATTTCAGAACTACCCCCGACGGACCGCACGGCAGAAGCGCTGCCCCGGCTCCGCAAGTTTCTCACCCTGGTTGTTTTCCTGGCCAGTATCTCCGCCCTGATCCTGCTGCTGCATGAACGTTACGGCGTCCAGTTTCTGGAATCCGCCGTAGCCGCCGTGCAAAGTGAAGCCAGTGCCATTACCGCCCGCGTGCTGCCGCAACCGGATGATGTCGTGGTGCATCCGGACGACGCCCGCCATGTCGCCCTGGCCGAATATCTGGCCAAGCGTTACAAGGTGGCGCAGGACCTGACGCTCGATTTCGTGCGCATCGCCCATGCCGAGGGCAGCCAGGTCGGGCTTGATCCGCTGCTGGTGATGGCCGTTATCGCCGTCGAGTCCCGCTACAACCCCATTGCCGAGAGCGTGGTGGGCGCCAAGGGCCTGATGCAGATCATCCCCAAGTTCCATGGCGACAAGCTGGCCAAGTTCGGCGGGGAAAAAGCAGTGTTTGATCCCGAATCGAACATTCGTGTGGGCACGCGCATTCTCAAGGAATACCTGACGCGTACCGGTAACGTCGGCATCGCGTTGCAGATGTATGCCGGCGCGCTGGGTGACGATAACGACACCTATACCACCAAGGTTCTGGGTGAAAAGCAGCGTCTGCAGCAGGTGGTCGCAAACCTGGCCGAACGGGCGCCGCCCGCACCGCGGCTGGTGCAGCGCGTTCGTGTCGCACGGCTGGCCGACTCCCCGCTCGGCGAATAATCCGTTTTCCGCATGGCCGGCATCCACATCCGCTGGCCTGCGGGCTCGGTCATCGCCGACCTGAATCCCGGCCCCACGGTGGATCGGCTACTGGCTGCATTGCCTTGCCAGTCCACCGTCAATACCTGGGGCGAAGAGGTCTACTTCACTGTGCCGATCCATGCTGCGCTGGAACCCGGTGCCCGGCAGGTCGTGGCGCCGGGAACCGTGTGTTTCTGGGTCGATGGCAGTGCGCTGGCTCTGCCGTGGGGGCGCACCCCCGCATCACAGGGCAACGAGTGCCGTCTGGTCAGTCCTTGCAGCGTGCTGGGCCGCATCAGGGGCGATGCCGCGGTGCTGCGCAGTGCCAAAGAGGGTGACACCGTTCACATCGAAGCGGCCTGACGACCCCTATAATGCCTGCACACCTACCGGGAGCACGCCATGGCCGATCAGGAAATCCCCAAAGACTTTTTCGAGTTTATGCAGAAGATGTGGAACCCGATGGGTTTCCCGATCCCCGGCATGATCGCTCCGACGATGAATGTCGAAGACCTCGACAAAAAAATCGCCGAACTCAAGGCCGTGGAAACCTGGCTGACGATGAACACCGGCTTTGTGCAGATGACCATCAAGACGCTGGAAATGCAGCGCGCCGGACTTGAGAGCCTGCAGGCCGCGGGCAAGGCGGCTGCGGACAGCATGAAAAAAACGCCGGACTGACCGGCGTTTGTGGGTCTGCTAAGTTAAGCCCGCAGATCCAGCGTTTTCGGATCAAAGAACGGCTTGCCGCCCTTGATCTGCGTCCGGTGCATCAACCGCCGTGACTCCGGATCAAACGCATCGCGACGATGCATCGCGCAGCGGTTGTCCCACATCACCAGGTCGCCGACTTGCCATACCTGGTACCACTCGAATTCCGGTTTGGTGGCATGCGCCCATAACTGGTTGAGCAGGTCTTCGCTTTCGTCCAGTGGCAGGCCGATGACATAGGCGTTGTGGCGGCGGCCGAGGAACAGGCAGTTGCGATGGGTTTTTTCATGGGTGCGCACCAGGGGATGCATTGCGCCCGGCGCGTCGCGCGGGTCGCTGACATCGGCATAACCCTTGCGCAGTTCACCGGCGCTGTTGCGGCTGGAGTCGTGGCGGCAGTAACGGCCGAGAACCTGTTTTTTCAACGCGGCCGGCAGCGTGTCCCAGGCCTTGTACATGTTGGAGAAGCCGGTGTTGCCGCCAACGGGCGGTATTTCCAGTGAATACAGCAGGCTGCCGATCGGTGCCATGTCGTTGTACGACATATCGGTGTGCCACACCGCTTCGTAATGGCCGAGGTTACCGATGGGTTTGCCGTCAACCTTGATGTTCGACATCACGGTGATCTGCGGGAAGGGATTGACCACGTCCTTGCCGGCGTGGATCGGTGCCGAATCGAGTTCGCCGAAGCGCTGGCCGAAGGCGAGCAGCGACGGATCATCCAGTTGCTGGCCGCGGAAGCGCAGCACCAGATGGGTGTGCCAGGCGTCTTCAATTTGCCGGAACGTTTCATTCGACAGCGGTTTCGACAGGTCAACACCCACCACGTCGGCGCCGAGCGCGGCGCCGGTGGGGATGACGGTGACATTGTTTTTTTGCGGCGTATCCATGAGGGCTCCTCCAAGCTTGAGGGGTTCATGCTACGCCGCCCGGCCGCTGCGCTCAACGCAGCGGCCATATTGCGGATGCCGGGCTTTTTTGCAGTCCTACTTGGCGCCGATCTTGTTGCGCAGCAGACCCAGGCCTTCGACCTCGGTTTCCAGGATGTCGCCGGCCTTCATGAATTCCGGCGGGTTGCGGGCGTGTCCCACGCCGGCCGGGGTGCCGGTGAGGAACAGGTCGCCGGATTCCAGTGTCAGGCCGGCCGACAATTCGGCGAGCAGGCGCGGAATCTTGAAATACATATAGCTGGTGTTGGAATCCTGCTTGGTTACGCCGTTGACACGGCAGGTGATGTGCAGGTTCTGCGGATTCTTGACTTCGTCGGCGGTGGTCAGCCACGGCCCCATCGGGCAATGGCCGTCGAGGCTCTTGCCCTTGAACCATTGCTGGCCGTGCTGGCGCTGCACTTCACGTGCCGACACATCGTTGGCGATCATGTAGCCGAAAATGTGTTTCATCGCATCGGCTTCCTTGATGTTGCGGCCCGGTTTGCCGATGACCACGGCCATTTCGACTTCCCAGTCGAGTTTTTCGGTGATGCCGGGGTGCGACGGCACTTCGCCGTAAGGGCTGTTCACCGACAGCGGCTGCTTGGTGAAAAACGCCGGGTGTTTGGGCATTTCCGTCACATGGGGACGCGCCTTGGCGCCTTCCTCAAAATGTTCGACATAGTTCCAGCCGACGCAGAACACGTTCTTGCGCGGACGCGGAATCGGCGCGTGCAGCGTGACCTTGTTCATTTTGTGGTGGCCGGTTTTCAAGCTGACCACGGCTTTTTTGACCAGTGCCAGACCGCTTTTGCCGGCGGCGACCAGGCCGATCATGTCGTTGGCTGCAAAGGGCAGTTTGACGCGGGCCTTTTTCGCGGCGGTTGCGAGATCGATGATGCTGCCGTCGGCGGCAATGACGCCGATGGCGGCGGGGGCGCGCTTGCTCGCGGAGTAAGTGACCAGTTTCATTTTATTCTCCCTTGGTAATTAGTGTTAAAGACTCTTGAATTTTTCGCAGGCGCGAACCAGCGCTGCGCAGATGCCGGGCTCCCATGCCGAATGTCCGGCGTCGGAAACAATGGTGTATTCCGCCTCGGGCCACGCCCGGTGCAGATCGTCGGCCGAGACGATCGGGCACACCGCATCGTAGCGGCCCTGCACGATCACGCCCGGGATGTTGCGGATGCGATCGACGTTGGCGAGCAGCGAATTGTCTGGCAGGAAAATGTCGTGCTTGAAGTAATGCGCTTCGATGCGCGCGAGCCCCAGAGAAACCACATCGCCGGCAAAGTACGCCACGGTCTCGGGGCTGGGCAGCAGCGTCGAGCATGAACCTTCGTAGGTGCCCCAGGCACGTGCCGCCGGCATGTGCACGGCCGGATCGGGATCGGTGAGCCGGCGGTGATAGGCGGTGAGCAGGTCGCCGCGTTCCGCTTCGGGTATCGGATCGGTGAACGCGCGCCATGCTTCCGGAAACAGATTGCGCAGGCCGTATAGAAACCAGTCGATTTCACTGTTGCGGCACAGGAAAATGCCACGCAGGATCAGCCCGCTGCAGCGTTCCGGGTGCGCCTCGGCATAAGCCAGCGCCAGCGTGCTGCCCCAGGAGCCACCGAACACCACCCAGTTGTTGATGCCCAGGTGCTCGCGCAGTTGTTCTATGTCCGCAACCAGCAGCGGCGTGGTGTTGTCGGTGATTTCGCCCAGCGGCGTTGAGCGTCCGGCGCCGCGCTGATCGAAAATGACAATGCGGTAGTGCGCAGGATCAAAAAACCGGCGGTGCGCAGGTGCGGCACCAGCGCCGGGGCCGCCGTGAAGGAACAGCACCGGGGCACCGTGCGGATTGCCGGACTCCTCGAAATACATGCGATGCCGGCCGTCGAGCGCGAGCATGCCGGCGTTGTAGGGTTCGATCTCTGGAAAGAGTTCGGCCCTTAGGTTGGAAAATGAGCCGGAAGAGGACAGTGCCATGGGTTTACGGTGACGGAATACGCTGCAAAAAAGCTGCGCAACGTTAGCACAAAGGACGCGCGGCTAGAACCGGTCTCAAAACCTGCCGGGCGCAGTCCTGACAAGCGCAGGCGTTTTTGAGAGAGGTGCTACATCATGCTGACATGGGCGGCTACTACACGCCAGCCTTCGGGCATGCGCACCCAGGTCTGCATCTGCCGTCCGGTGCGGCCGCCCCGTTCGAACTGCAGGCTTGAAGTGGCACAGTCGCGGCCGTAAGTGGTGATGACTTCGCGTGACACCGTGCGCGCCAGTCCGGCAGGTGAACGCGCGGAACGGAAACGCGCTATTTCCTCATGCCCGTAAAGCAGTTCACCGGCGCCGTAACGCACGGTGTGCGGGCTGTGCCAGAACAGTTCGTCGAGCACCGCGACGTTGTTGCTGACCAGCGCCTGTTCATAGCGTTGGCATGCCGCGGCCACTTCCGCGACCACATCAGGAATATTGATTTCCATGGCTCCCCCTCAATTTCTCAATTTCGAATCCGCAGTCCAGCAGTTCAATGCGCCCGGGTTCCGGTTTTCCTGAACACCCCCGCCCAAAACTGCACGGATTCACCATACCTCATTTCCGCGCCGCACTGCGACAGGTCCCGGCGGGGGGCTACGGTATAATCCTGCTCCCGCGCGGCTGGGGCCGCGTTCTCGAATTTTCCGGAAGGCGGATTCCGCAATGCCTGAAGAACAACTGCGCAAAGCAGCCCTCGAATACCATCGTTATCCGGTGCCGGGCAAGATTGCCGTCACGCCGACCAAGGGTCTGGTCAATCAGCGCGATCTCGCGCTGGCCTACACCCCCGGCGTGGCCAAGGTCTGCCTCGAAATCGCCGACAAGCCCGCTGACGCCAGCCTTTACACGGCGCGCGGCAATCTGGTCGCGGTGATTACCAACGGCACCGCAGTGCTGGGCCTCGGCAACATCGGGCCGCTGGCCTCCAAGCCGGTAATGGAAGGCAAGGCGGTACTGTTCAAGAAGTTTGCCGGCATCGACGTCTTTGACATCGAAATCAATGAACTCGACCCGTACAAGCTGGTCGACATCATCGCCTCGCTGGAGCCGACTTTCGGCGGCATCAATCTTGAAGACATCAAGGCGCCGGAGTGTTTTATTGTCGAGCGCGAATTGCGCAAGCGCTGCAAGATTCCGGTGTTCCACGATGACCAGCACGGCACCGCGATCATCGTCAGCGCAGCATTCACCAACGGCCTCAAGGTCGTCGGCAAGGACATTTCCAAAATCAAGCTCGTGGTCTCCGGCGCCGGCGCCGCAGCGCTGGCCTGCCTCGACCTGCTGGTGTCACTGGGCCTCAAAAAGGAAAACATCACCGTCACCGACATCGTCGGCGTGGTCTACAAGGGCCGCACCGAACTGATGGATGACGACAAGGCGCGTTACGCCATCGACACCAAGGCGCGCACGCTGTCGGAGGTGATGGCGGGTGCCGATGCTTTCCTGGGATTGTCGGCGGGCAAAGTCCTCAAGCCGGAATCGGTCAAGCTGATGGCGGACCGCCCGCTGATTCTCGCGCTGGCCAATCCGGAGCCGGAAATCCTGCCCGAGCTGGTGAAAGAAGTGCGCCCCGATGCGGTGATGGCGACCGGCCGTTCGGATTACCCGAACCAGGTCAACAACGTGTTGTGTTTTCCGTTCATTTTCCGCGGCGCGCTGGATGTCGGCGCGACCACCATCAACCGCGACATGGAAATTGCCGCCGTCAACGCGATCGCCGCACTGGCGCAGGCCGAGCAATCGGACATCGTTGCTGCTGCCTACGGTGAGCAGGATCTCAAGTTCGGGCCCGACTACCTGATTCCGCGGCCTTTTGATCCGCGCCTGATCGAGCACGTGGCACCGGCCGTCGCCAAGGCGGCGATGGACAGTGGTGTGGCGACGCGCCCGATCACCGACTTTGATGCCTACAAGGAGCGGCTGAACCGCTTTGTCTACCAGTCCGGTCACATCATGCGTTCGGTGTTTACCGCCGCGAAAAAAGCGCCGAAGCGCGTGGTCTACGCCGAGGGCGAGGAAGAACGTTTCCTGCGCGCCGCGCAGCAGATCGCCGACGAGGGCATCGCGCGGCCGATCCTGGTCGGCCGTCCCGACGTCATCAAGACCCGCATCGAGCGCCTCGGCCTGCGACTGGTGCGCGACCAGCATTACGAGATTGTCGATCCCAACAACGATCCGCGCTACCGCGATTACTGGACCGAGTATCACCGCCTTACCAAACGCAAGGGTGTCTCGGTTGAACTCGCCAAGCTAGACATCCGCCGCCGGCCGACGCTGATCGGCGCGATGATGGTGCACATGGGCGATGCCGACGCGATGCTCTGCGGCATCTTCGGCCAGTACAGCCGCCACCTGCGCACCATCGACCAGGTCATCGGCCGCCGCGCCGGGGTAAACCAGTATTCAGCGATGAACGCCTTGCTGTTGTCCAAGGCTACCGTATTCATCTGCGACACCTACGTTACTTTCGATCCCACCGCCGAGCAGATCGCCGAATCAACAATCCTCGCCGCGGAAGAAATCCGCCGCTTTGGTTTGATACCGCGGGCGGCGATGCTGTCGCATTCGAGTTTCGGCGGCAGCGACAGCGTTACTGCGCAGAAAATGCGCCGCGCGCTGGAACTGGTGACGCACATGGATCCGAACCTTGAGGTCGAAGGCGAGATGCAGGGCGACATGGCGTTGTCCGAAGAAATCCGCCAGCGCGCGCTGCCCGACAATCGTTTGAAGGGCGCGGCCAACCTGCTGGTGATGCCCAATCTCGACGCCGCGAATATTTCGTTCAACCTGCTGAAGACTTCGTCCGGTGATGGCATCACCATTGGCCCGATTCTGCTTGGCGCCGCCAAGCCGGTGCACATCATCACGCCGTCCTCGACCGTGCGCCGCATCGTCAACATGACCGCGCTGTCGGTGGTTGATGCCGGTGCCCAGCGCGGCGAACAGAAGCCGCTGATTTGATGGCTTTGGTCAGCGACACCACAGTATTCCCCCTCTCCCCGCTTGCGGGGACAAGGGAACACTTGAAACGAAGTAGAGGTTAGGGAGAGGGGCCGCACAGCGGCTTGCTTGTAACTAGTTGTTTTAATTAACTATTTTTACAGACTGACGACCATGGCCAAATTCCGCATCGAAAACGACACGATGGGCGAGATCGACGTGCCCGACAACATGCTGTGGGGCGCGCAGACCCAGCGCAGCCTGCATCACTTCCATTTCCCCGGCGAGACCATGCCGATGCCGGTGGTGCACGCGCAGGTGCTGGTGAAAAAAGCCGCCGCGCTGACCAACATGGCGCTGGGCGTGCTCGACAAGAAAAAAGGCGGCGCCATCGTCAAGGCCGCCGACGAAGCGCTGACCGGACAATGGAACGATCATTTCCCGCTGGTGGTGTGGCAGACCGGTTCCGGCACGCAGACCAATATGAACGTCAACGAAGTGCTGGCCAACCGCGCCTCCGAAATTCTCGGCGGCAAACGCGGCGCCACGCGCTTGGTCCACGAGAACGACGACGTCAACAAGGGCCAGTCGTCGAACGACACCTTCCCCACGGCGATGCACGTCGCCGCGGTGATCGCGCTGGAAAAGGAACTCAAGCCGGCGGTGAAAAAACTGCGCAACACGCTGGACAAGAAGGCGAAGTCCTTCATGAACATCGTCAAGATCGGCCGCACCCATCTGCAGGATGCGACGCCGCTGACGCTGGGCCAGGAATTCTCCGGTTATGTCGCGCAACTGGATCACGCGCTGAAACACATCGACGCCGCCAAACCACATCTCTGTGAACTGGCACTCGGCGGCACCGCCGTCGGCACCGGGCTGAATGCGCACCCGAAGTTTGCGAAAGACGTTGCCGCGCAGCTGAAAAAACTCACCGGCATGCCCTTTGTCACCGCGCCCAACAAGTTCGAAGCGCTGGGTTCCTGCGACGGTGTGGTCAGTGCCCACGGTGCGCTGAAAACGCTCGCGACTTCGCTGATGAAAATCGCCAACGACATCCGCTGGCTGTCGAGCGGCCCGCGTTGCGGCATCGGCGAACTGAGCATTCCGGAAAACGAACCGGGCTCGTCGATCATGCCGGGCAAGGTCAACCCGACGCAGTCCGAGTCGATGACCATGGCCTGCTGCCAGGTCTTCGGCAACGACGTCGCGATCAACGTCGGCGGCTCGATGGGCAACTTCGAACTCAACGTGTTCCGCCCGATGGTGATCCGCAACTTCATGCACAGCGCGCACCTGCTGACGCATGCCTGCGAAAACTTCGACGAGCATTGCGCCGCCGGCATCGAACCCAACCGCGCCCGCATCGATCAACTGATGCGCGAATCGCTGATGCTGGTGACCGCGCTGAACCCGTACATCGGCTACGCCAAGGCCGCTGCAATCGCCAAGAACGCGCACAAGAAGGGCCTGACGCTGAAGGAATCGGCGATCCAGTTGGGCCACCTGACTTCCGCGCAGTTCGACCAGTGGGTCAAGCCGGAGAGCATGGTGGGCATCAAGATCAAGGTGGCGAAGAAGAAGTAAGCAACCCACATTTCCCTCTCCCCGCTTGCGGGGACCTCGTTGCCGCTTGACGGTAGGCAAGGGAACACTTGAAGCAAAGCAATGAGGGAGAGGGATAATAAAAAAAACGCCTGCCGGCGAGTGTCGGCAGGCGTTTCTTTTTGTACTGAGTGATCGGATATCTAACAAACAGTATCGAATTAAATTACTTTGTCGGGATACAAGTCCCGTTTGTCATCTGTGATCGAATCAACTCCAAGGTTTCCTTGGATGCGTTGTTTTATGTGCTTGGTTATAAACAGTCGTCCCTTGTTTTCGCATATTTTCATCGGCAATTAGACAGCTAACGTCGCCGTTGGGCACGGTCCGCGAACAACCCAGACGCGAAGACAGCTCGCCTGAGGCTGCTAAGCCGAGGAGCGGACAATGAGTATTGGGCTGAAACGCAAGCCAATCAAATTCACTTCGTCTTGTAGCCAGCCGTTACCTCGTTCTTGTGCGCAGCGAAAGCGGCCAGCACTTCTCCCTTTTCGCGCGCAGGCACTTTGGCGAAGTCAAGGCTGCGGCCCAGTTCGGCTGCCACCTCGTCGAATTCTGCAGGCGAGATCTTGAGGTCACGATGCGCGTTCTCAAGTCCCAGATGAGTTTTGCCCGGCTTTGTTGGCGAGAATTTGAACGGCCCACCGGAAACCTCGCAGACCCAAAGGGTTCGCATGAATTTGAGGCCCGGCAACCTGCCCAGATTTTTCGTGTGCCATTCCCTGAGGGCTGGGTTTTGCGAAGCTTTTCCTACGATCGGGTTCTGCACCACTGCGTCGCTAAAATGGTCAACGACCATGGCGATGGCGAAGACACCGCCAAGCCGTTCATACAGACTCTTCTCGGTTTTCGGAGAGGCGGCTTGCAGCGGTAGTGTCAGGGCGACTACGAAAAGAGACAGTATCGCGATTAAGGACTTCTTCATAAAAGACTCCTTGATTTATCCGCCGCAAGTTCGACGTGCGAAGAAAGTTACCGGTCAGGACTCCGGTATGTCTGTACGTTTCCGTATATAGCGAGTAGCCTGTAAGGCGCGAAGCGTATTACAGGATTTATGTTGAATGCCGCGTAATCCGCTGCCACCCAAGGTGACTTCCTTCGGGGCGCCACCCAAGGTGACTTCCTTCGGGGCGCCACCCAAGGTGACTTCCTTCGGGGCGCGCTACTTACGGGCTACGCTTGCTAAACGTCCTCCCCCGCCAAAACCACAACTCCGCGAGAGCCTGCTTGCCCGTGCCAGTGCTCCAGGTTATCGCCAACCAGCACAAAATCCGTCAGGCCCGGTATCGCATCGGGATCAATCAGGACGTGAAAGCCCTTTTTGATTTTCTCGCCAATATCGTGCAGGGCCATTACCCAAAAGCTGGTGCCGATCAATGTAATGGTCAAAATCGCATTCCCGTTAACGTGATGTGAGGCACCCTTATACAGTGTATGTGTCGATCACGCGCTGGAATGTGGGCGGCATCGGTTGCAAGTGACATTACACTACCGCCATGACAACACCCCTCGACCACCCGGACCTTGCGTCTGACGAAGCCCCCGTCATCAACGAACCGCGCCTGTGGGTGCAAAGGGGGTGGACCGCACGCGTCATAAAAAACAACGATGACGACGGTTGGGCCGTGGAAATGATTATGGATGGCCAACCCGAACCCGCGCTGGTGGGCCCGTGGACCATGGGGCGCGATAAAAAGAATCCGAAGCCGCTCGATGGCAACGCATTCAATACGCTGGTCAAAACGGCCTCAGAGGTGGTACTCCGCCACGAGCAGCACCTGCAGGCCTTGCTGCACAAAACCATCACCGTCATCGTGAACGATCAGTCTGTCCGTGTGGCACTGGACGTAGTGCCTGACGAAGACGAGCCGCATGCCCTGCTGAGCGCGCATGACCCGGATGGCGCACAACTGGCGCAGGTGATGGTGCGGACAGACTTCAAATTAAACGCGGTCAGCGCAGAGGCGTGGATAGCCGGTGGGTACAGCAAGCCGAAGCAAACCTAGCCCGTAAGGAGTGCGCCCCGAAGGAAGTCACCTTGGGTGGCAGCGGATTACGGGCAACCCATGCTGGCGACCGCGCTGAACCCCTATATCGGTTACGCCAAGGCCGCCGCGATCGCCAAGAACGCGCACAAGAAGGGCCTGACGCTGAAGGAATCCGCGATCCAGTTGGGCCACCTGACCTCCGCGCAGTTCGACCAGTGGGTCAAGCCGGAGAGCATGGTGGGCATCAAGATCAAGGTGGCGAAGAAGATGTAAGTTTCAGGCTCAGCAGTTCAAAAAACGCCCAGCGGCGGGAGTCGGTGGGCGTTATTCTTAATAAACAGTTTATACGGTCGTTAGGTTCTAGAGGCTTGGCCCGATTTTCGTTTTCGCCATCCCGCAATCCAAATAAATAGGCCAATGCAAAATGCGAAAATTGTTAGTGCGTCGATCATCAGCCACTTGTCCCTAGTTAGCTGGATTGGGAAGAAAGGGTTGAACAGTATTGCGATTCCCGCGAATAGCAATACCAGCGCTTCCCGTTTTTCACCAGCAAAGATACTCGCAAAGACGAATGCGCCTAGGCAAACCACGATACGCAAAAATGTGAAGTAGCCATAGGGATTTCCCGATTGCATTCCCCATAGCAAGGCAAAAATTGGAATGGCAGCAGATCCGATTACCGCTGCGATATCGCCTTTTGTTGGCATCTTTATGGCTGAGTTGTTCATCGATATATGCGCCAATATTATCGGTATCGAATTGCGCGAGGAATCTGAAAAATCATCGGACGGTAAAGCGCAGTCCTGGCATCTGCTAGGTTATTCGCTAAGGCATATAGTTCGGTCGAGTCGACTGCGCGGTCCGGTATGTTAGGGCGCCCCGATTTCAAATTGTCTGGGCGATCATAATTTGCGTAGATTCGCCCATGAATTAGCTCGTTTCGCCAGTCGAGTAGTCGCTGTGACGCATTTAGATCAGCGAGTAACGAATCACGAAGCTCAAAATTGATTTCGGCAATAAGTCGTTTGGCCTTCGTGATCTTTTGGCTTGTTGGCCAACGCTGCTCCTTTTCCGGGTAAGGCTCAAGTGGCTGAAGCAGGAGCAAAAGACTGTCGACTTGCTCTTCCAGGTAGGCGGCGTAGAGTGCCACGAACCCAAGTCCGCGAACTATGTCACCGTCGTTTGGAATCGACATTGCTATTCGAATAAAACCTGATAATCAGATAAATCGATTGAGCTCATTTTTGGTGCTTACTAATGTTGTTTCTAGGCAGGCCTAAGCTATCGGTTATTTGAGCATCTGAGGTTCTGAGACAAACTCATGCAATAATTCGTCTAAGCGCTCTATCCGTCGATGCCAGGCCTCCAGTGCGGGAGCCGTGATGCGCACTTTTTTGAAAACAACCTCCCCTTCTTTCTCGCTAACTCGAGTTCTGACATATCCGGATTTATCGAGGGTACGCCAATTCGCATGGGCAACATAGTTTCGAAAAACGCGTGCGTCATGAAGTCGCTTTACTATGTTTTTGAATTTTTTCAATTGGCTCGGCTTAAGGGCTTTTGTGTAAGCGTGAAATAGTTTTCTGAATAATTCGATCTTGTTGTTCAAACTGCTGCCCTCAATAACTAAGTAGCCAAAATCGTGTGATCGATCAAATAGACGTTCAACGATGGCGATATCAAGTGTGTGCTCCAATTCGGAAAATTTGATGAAGAGACGCCCAATTCTTGGTTCATATTTTCGGGCCACCTTGTCGATATAGTCGCTATAGACTAGATCGTATTGACCGAGTGAATCCTGTTTGATTTTCATTTGCAAAGCCCGGTGGTGTTTAGCCGACTTTCTTGTTGCTGTTTTGTGCCGATTCAGTGCCCATCATAGGCTGTGAATTTTTTTCTCGTAAAGAATCGATGTGTTACGAAACTTGCTCAAACGCCCTCTCAGTCTTAGGAGGTTGAGAGAGTTAAGAGTAATTCGCGAAATAATCTCCAATTAAATCAACAATTTATGGAAATTCTTCGGGATAATTATTTTTTGCTTTTCGACCCATGAACAAACTAAACCCCGACAGCCCGCTGCGCACCCTGATGGAAACCTTCCCCATCGAAGGCCGCCTCGAATGGATAGGCCTGCGCCCGGGCCGGCGTGCGCCATTGCTGGCGATGAATCATGTTGAAGTATTTGTCGACCACGGACTCGTTGGCGACCACAAGGCACAACGCGCGGGCGGCAAGCGCCAGGTCACGCTGATCCAGCGCGAGCATCTCGCGGCGGTGGCGCAACTGCTCCGGCGTGATGCGATCGATCCGGCGCTGCTGCGGCGCAATCTGGTGGTGTCCGGGCTTAACCTGCTGGCGTTGCGCGATGAACGCTTTCGCATCGGTGATGTGCTGTTCGAAGGCACGGGGCCCTGCGAGCCGTGTTCGCGGATGGAGGAAGTGCTGGGCCGCGGCGGTTACAACGCGATGCGCGGACACGGCGGAATCACGGCGCGGGTGTTGAGCGGCGGCGTCATCGCCATCGGTGACGCGGTCGCGTACGTAAAAATCCCCGCCGGCGTGGCGGGGACTGAAGGGCAGGGCCGGCTTATTTGATGTTGAGCAGGGCCATCGCCTTGGCCAGCGTGTCCACTGATTCCTGGTGTTTGCCGGCCTTGTGCAGGGTTTCGCCTTCGGCGCGGAATTTCTTGACGTCGGCCATCTGTGCGGCGCTCAGTTGCGGGTTTTTCGACATCGCTTCGTCGATTTTTTTCATGTCGGCCGGGCAATGAAAGGCCAGTGCAGCGCTGCTGAAAGTGATCAGGGTTGCAGTGATGCAGGCTGCGAACAGTTTGTTCATGGCGGATCTCCTGAGGCAGTTGCGGTTGGGGGAGGGTGTGGCGCGATTAGTGTGGCACGAAGGTCTGCGCTGCGGAAGGGCGTCCCGGTTGCGGGTAGAATTTCCGCTTCATGACGCCGTCGCCACCCCTGAATCCCGCAATGTTCACCCTGGAGCAGATCCGCGCCGGCCTGCGTCGTCCGCCACCGCCGCCGGAAGAAAATGATCTGCACATGATTTCGCTGCGCGAGGGCACCAAGGTCACGGAGGCCGCGGTGCTGGTGCCGCTGGTCAATCGCGACGGCGGGGTGCAGGTGTTGCTGACGCAGCGCACCGCGCATTTGCGCGATCACGCGGGGCAGATCAGTTTCCCGGGCGGGCGTGTCGAGCCGGACGACCCGGACCGTGAGGCGACCGCGCTGCGCGAAACCGAAGAGGAAATCGGCCTCGCGCGCGAGCGCATTGCGTTGCTCGGGCGCCTGCCCGGTTATGAAATTCCCTCGGGCTTTCGCATCGTGCCGGTGGTGGGCTGGGTGGAGCCGCCGTTTGATCTGAAGCCCGATGAGTTCGAAGTGGCGGATATTTTTGAGGCGCCGCTGACGCATTTTCTCGATCCGGCGAACTACCAGCGTCGCGAATACCATTTTCGCGGCCGTCATCGTCACTACCTGGCGATTCCTTACGAAGGCCGTTACATCTGGGGCGCCACTGCCGGCATGTTGTACAGCTTGTGCCGGTTACTGACCGACAGATGAACGGATCATGAGCGCACCGAAGATGCCCTCGACGCCGGCGGTGCTGGCGTTGCGGGCGGCAAAAGTCGAGTTCACGTCACATTTTTACAACTATCAAGATCGCGGCGGCACCGCGGTGTCGTCGCGCGAACTCGGCGTTGATGAACATGCTGTTGTGAAAACACTGGTCATGCAGGACGAGGCGGCGAAACCCTGCGTGGTGCTGATGCACGGCGACCGCCAGGTCTCGGCCAAGGCGCTGGCGCGGCATCTCGGCGTCAAACGCATTGAACCGTGCAAGCCGGAAGTCGCCGAGCGCCACACCGGTTACCGTGTCGGCGGCACCTCGCCTTTTGGTACGCGCCGTAAAATGCCGGTGTATCTGCAGCAGACCATCCTTGATTTGCCGCGCCTCTACATCAATGGCGGCAGTCGCGGCTTTCTGGTGGGCCTGCAGCCGCAGGCTTTGGTCGACTTGCTGCAGCCCGAGCTGGTAACTGTGGCGATCGAGTCCTGAATCCACACCCGCCGCGATTCAGGCACACTGGCGCATAGGGATACCCGCCATGTCCAGCGCATCCACTTCAGCAAAACCCGTTGTCGGTCTGATCATGACCGGGGGCGGCGCACGTGCGGCTTATCAGGTCGGGGTGATGCGCGCGCTGTATGAACTGTTGCCGCGCAATGCGGGTAATCCCTTCCCGATCATTTGCGGCACTTCAGCCGGCGCCATCAACGCCGCGGTGCTGGCGACCGATGCCGGTAATTTTCATCGGGGCGCACGTCGGCTGATGATGGTCTGGAAAAATTTCCAGGTGGATCAGGTGTATCGCGCTGACGCCTGGGGTGCATTGGGCAACAGTGCGCGCTGGCTGATGACAGCGCTGTCCGGTGGCCGTCTCGATGGTCCGATTTCGTTGCTCGACAACTCGCCGCTGGGCGACCTGCTCGGGCGCCACGTTGATTTCCCGGCGATCGGCCGCAACATCAACGCCGGTCACCTGCGCGCATTCGCGGTGACCTGTTCCGGTTATACCTCGGGCCAGTCGGTGACGTTTTATGAAGGCAATGCCAAGCTGGAGAACTGGGAGCGCGCGCGCCGTGTCGGTGTGGCGATGCCCATCGACCTGCGGCATCTGATGGCTTCGAGTGCGCTGCCCTTCATTTTTCCGCCGGTGCTGATCAATCGCGAATATTTCGGTGACGGCTCGATGCGCCAGATCGCGCCGGTCAGTCCGGCGTTGCACCTGGGCGCTGATCGCCTGCTGGTGATCGGTGTTGGTCGTCAGGCCAAACAATCTGCCGTACGCCAGCCGTCGAACGGTTATCCGTCGCTGGCGCAGATTGCCGGTCACGCGCTGGACAGCATTTTTCTTGATTCGCTGGAAGTGGACCTGGAGCGACTGCAGCGCATCAACCGCACGCTGGCGATCATTCCGCCGGAGACACTGGCTAAAAACGGCTATCCGCTGCGCGCGGTCGAGTTTCGCGTGCTCACCCCCAGCGTGCCGCTGAGCCGCATCGCCGCGGAGTATGCACAGGATCTGCCGCGGGTGATCCGCGGCTTGTTGCGCACCGTCGGCGCGATGAAACGCACCGGATCCAACCTGGTGTCGTACCTGCTGTTCGAAAAAGCCTATTGCCGCGCACTGATCCGGCTCGGTTATGGCGATGCGATGGCGCAGCGCGATGACCTGCTGGCTTTTCTCGGCCACGGTCCGCAATGATGGATCTGCGACAGAATTCCGAAGCCTGCGCGCGCAACCGCGGGCCCATCCTTGAAGTGCTGCGCAACGCATTCTCCGCATCGACGCAGGTGCTGGAGGTCGGTGCCGGCACCGGTGAACACGCGGCATTTTTTGCCGGGCTGCTGCCGCATCTGGTGTGGCAGCCCACCGATGTTGCCGCGCATCTGCCGGGCATCGCGGCGTGGCGTGACGCCGTGGCCTTGCCCAATCTGCGCGCGCCGCTGGCGCTGGATGTTGATGCCGCCGAGTGGCCGGTCAAAGAAGTGGATGCGGTGTTCACGGCAAATACGTTGCACATCATGTCCTGGGATTCGGTCGGACATTTTTTTGAGGGCATCGGTCGGGTATTGCTGCCGGGCGGCGTGCTGGCGGTTTACGGGCCGTTCTGCGATGACGGCAGCCATACGGCGGAGTCGAACGCGCGTTTTGACGCCTTCCTGCGCGAGCGGGATCCGCTGAGCGGCGTGCGTGACTGGCAGGCTGTCGATCTACTGGCAAAATGTCAGGGTTTGTCGCTGACCGGAGACCATGCGATGCCAGCCAATAATCGTATGCTGATCTGGCGGCACTATCTTTGATCAAAGGCGGTTGCCAGTGGCGGTAACTGCCGGTATAAACAGAGCAAAGCAGTAGCAGCAAAGGGGAACGGGCGGCCGCACAGGCATGCCCGCGGGAGAGCCGTCCGGCTCCCGCTTTCGACCGTAAACCGTTGATGCTCCGTATGAGCAGCGAGAGTGAACATGAGCCGCGCCTTTGTAAAAGAAAGTGACGATGACATCAGCGCAGGGGAATTGCCGGAACGCCCGGTGCCCGCGCACGCCAATTACGTAACGCCGCACGGCATGGAGCAGTTGCGCGCGCGCGTGCGCGAGCTCGCCGAGCTGCACGAGCAGCTGAAGGCGGTTGCCAAAGAAGATTCCGAAGCCAAGCGCAAGTTGCGCGAGGTTGAGCGCGACCAGCGCTATTTCAACGCGCAGCTGGAACGCGCCGAATTGGTGAACTCCGCCGGACATCCGAAGGGCGAAGTGCGTTTCGGCGCCACTGTGAAGGTCGAAGAGGCTGATGGTCGCGTTGAAACTTTCCACATCGTTGGGGATGACGAGGCCGATGTTGCGGTCGGCAAAATCAGCTGGGGCTCGCCGCTGGCGCATTCCTTGATCGGCGCCAAGGTGGGCGAGACCGTCAAATGGCGGCGTCCCGCCGGTGACACTGATGTTGAGGTTGTCGCGGTCGAATACCGGTAAATCACAAGCTATTGTTTTTATTGATTATTTAGGCTCATACTCACCGGTATGAAGTTTCTCGCACTAGTCATCGCGCTGGCGATCGAGCAGGCGCGGCCGTTGCGGCGTAACAACCCGCTCTACGCCGCGTTCGAGCGTTTTGCCGATTACCTGGAAGGCCAGTTCAATGGTCTGCAGGCGGGTCACGGCGCGATCGCGTGGCTGGTGGCGGTGCTGCCGCTCGCGCTACTGACCGTTGTGGTCTATGCCTTGTTCCGTCAGGCCAATATGCTGCTGGCGCTGGCTTGGAGCATCGGCGTGTTGTACGTGGCGATGGGCTTTCGCCGCTTCAGCCATTGCTTTACCGACATCGCGCAGGCCTTGCGCGAACAGAACATCAACACCGCACGCGATGTGCTCGGCCGCTGGCGCGGCGTGCCGGCCGATGAATTGCATGCCGCGGACATCGCGCGGGTGTCGATCGAGCTGGGTCTGCTGCAGGCGCATCGTTATGTGCTCGGGCCGATATTCTGGTTTGTCGTTCTCGGGCCCGTTGGTCCCGTGGTGTACCGCGCCGCCGATCTGCTGGCGGAACGCTGGGGCAAACAGATGGAGCCGGAGAAACGGATTTTTGCGTTGTTCGCCGAACGCGCATTTTTCTGGATTGACTGGCTGCCGGCGCGGGTGACCGCGGCGAGTTTTGCGATCGCCGGCAATTTCGAAGACGCGGCTTATTGCTGGCGCACGCAGGCCGGGGCATGGAACCGCAATGCCGAAGGCGTGGTGCTGGCCAGCGGCGCCGGTGCGCTGGGTATCAAACTGGGCGGCGTGCTGCGTGAAGAAGGCATGCTCAACCAGCGCCCCGAACTGGGTATCGGCGAGGAGGTCGATGTAGAGGATCTGCGCGCCGTGGTGGGCTTGATCTGGCGCGCGCTGGTGTTGTGGCTGATGCTGCTGTTTATTGTTTCAATCGCCAAAGCCGTCGGCTGAGCGCAGTTCTGCAGTTTTCTGCACCTTTCCCACGGGTTTTATTCCCAGTCAGGCCGTTTCAGCCGCAAATTTTCTTCGGCCAGCCGGCGGAATGACGCCAGGCGCCGCGCACTGATCGTCCCTGCCGTTTCTGCAGCCGCGATGGCGCAGCCGGGTTCGGCAAGATGCCGGCAGTCGCGGAAGCGGCAGTGCCCGAGCAGCGGCCGGAACTCGATGAATGCCCCGGCGAGATCCTCTACGCCGAGGTGGTGCACGCCGAAGGCCTGCACACCCGGGGTATCGATCAGTTCGCTGCGCGCATCAAGGCGGTATAGCCTGGCGTGTGTGGTGGTGTGTTTGCCGGTACCCAGCGAAGCCGATACTTCGCGTGTCTGCGCAGCGGCTCCCGGCAGCAGCTGGTTGAGGATGGTCGATTTGCCCATGCCCGATTCGCCGACCAGTACGCTGCGGTGGCCGTCAAGCAGCGGCCGCAGCGGATTGATGTTGTCGCGCGCCACCAGTTTCAGCAGCGGATAACCCAGTGCGGCGAAAGGCGCGAGCACGGCTTCCGAAGTTGCCGCTTCCGCCAGTTCAGCTTTGTTGAGCACAATAAGCACTTTGATGTCGGCGTCGCCGGCGGCGGCGAGGCAGCAGTCAAGCACGTTGAGGTCGAACGACGGTACGGGGGCGACGACAATCACCACCTGCGTGACATTGGCGGCAATCAGTTTCTGTTTCCACTGGTCGGAGCGATAGAGCAGGCTTTTGCGTGGTGCGCAGTCGTTGATCGCGCCCTGGGTGTCGTTCTGCACCGCAACGGCAACATCGTCGCCGCAGGCATAGTCGTTGCGTTTGCCGCGGGTCACGCAGTCGCGCGTGATGCCGTCTGCGCATTCGACGAGAAAGCGGCGGCCGTAGGCCGCAACAATCAGGCCGCGAATGATGCCGTCAGAGGTCAAGCAGGGCGTCGATCTTGGCGGCACAGATGAAATCGTTCTCTGACAGGCCGCCGATGGCGTGGGTGATGTAGCCCACCCGGCATTGCTTGTAACTGACGACCAGATCGGGGTGATGGTCTTCGCGATGTGAAATCCAAGCCGTCGCGTTCACGAAGGCCATGGTCTCGTGATAATTGCGGAACTCATAAGATTTGCTGAGTTTGCCGTCGACCAGCGACCAGCCCCTGAGTCCCTTGAGCAGGCTCGCCACCTCATTCCCGGTCAGCGGTGAGACGCCGCCTTCACAGGGTTTGCATTTTTTCTGCGCAAGATTACTCATGACGGTTTCAATGTGCGCCGGCAGCCTGCAGTCGCGCGATGCGCAGCGTGGCCGGGGGGTGTGAATCGTAAAAGGCGGAATGCAGCGGGTCCGGCGTCAGCGTTGATGCGTTGTCCTTGTAGAGCTTGACCAGCGCCGCAATCAGGTCGGAGGCAGGCGTGTATTGCGCGGCAAAGGCGTCGGCTTCGAATTCGTGCTTGCGCGAATACATCGCGCTGAACGGCTGGAACAGGAAGGTGAACACCGGCACCACGATGGAAAACAGCACCAGAGCCATTGCCGTGGACTGGGTCTCGACACCGAGGCCGGTGTAGAACCACGGCGCATGCAATACGACGCCGAGCAGCCACAGGAAGCCCAGACTCGCGGTGAATATCCAGGCGATGCGTTTGACCACGTGTTTGAGCTTGAAATGTCCCAGTTCATGCGCGAGCACGGCTTCGACTTCCTGCGGCTCCAGCCGCGACAGCAGGGTGTCGAAAAACACGATGCGTTTGGTTTTGCCGAAGCCGGTGAAGTAGGCGTTGCCGTGACTGGAGCGGCGCGAGCCGTCCATCACCATCAGACCCTTGACCTTGAAGCCGCAGCGATCGAGCAGACGTTCGACGCGTTCTTTCATGGCTTCATCGGTCAGCGGTGAAAATTTGTTGAACAGCGGCGCGATCCACGTCGGATACACCGCCAGCATGACGATGTTGAACACCATCCAGGTCAGCCAGGCATAAAGCCACCACAGTTCGCCCATGCTTTCCATCAGCCACAGCACGGTCGCGGTCAGCGGCAGTCCCAGCGCGGCGCCGAGCAGCAAACCCTTCAGCAAGTCTATCCAGAACAGTTTGGGCGTGATTTTGTTGAAGCCGAATTTTTCTTCGATGACAAAGGTGCGGTACAGGCTGAAGGGAATATCGATGACCGTGGTCACCAGCGCGAACCCGGCGATCAGCGCCAGGCTGCGCGTCATGCCCGGTTCGAACCAGCCGGCGGTCAGTTCATGCAGCGCCTGCAGGCCGCCGCCGAAGGTGAAAGCCAGTGCGATTGCGGCTTCGACCACCACGCTGATCATCGCGAAACGGGTTTTGGCGCAGGTGTAGTCGGCCGCGCGCTGATGCGCGTCCAGGGAGATGACCGATGAAAACTGAGCGGGCACCGTGTTGCGATGGGCGGCGACGTGTGCCGCGTGGCGGGCGGCCAGCCACAGCCGCAGGGTCACGGTCAGCAGCAGGGCGGCGAGGAAGATCAGGCCAAAAGTATGCATATGGGGGTATTTGTGGGGTCCGGGCTTGTGACACAATGCACGTCTGAAAATTCCCGAAAATAACGCAAAAATCAGCTAATAATCGTCAGCTATTAATCGTCAGCAAGAATCATCAACTAAAAAATCGTCCGCGCACAATTATCAGCGGAAAATAAACGAAAAATCAGCGCATAAGCGACCAAAACATTATGGCACAGGATCCCAACGCGCTCATCTGGATCGACATGGAGATGAGCGGGCTTAACCCCGAAACCGACCGCGTGCTTGAAGTGGCGATCGTGGTGACCGACTCCCAGCTCAATACCGTCGTCGAGTCACCGGCACTGGTGGTGTATCAGCCCGATGCTGTGCTGGACGCGATGGACAACTGGAACAAATCGACACATAAAAAATCAGGCCTGATTGACCGCGTCAAGGCGTCGACGCTGAACGATGCAGATGTCGAAAACCGCATGGTTGAATTCCTCGCCCAATACGTGCCTTCGGGCGCGTCGCCGATCTGCGGCAACTCGGTGCATCAGGACCGGCGTTTCCTGGTCAAATACATGCCCAAGCTCGATGCCTATTTCCACTACCGGATGATCGATGTCAGCACGCTGAAGGAGCTGGCGCGGCGGTGGAAGCCGGATGTTATCGGCGGCATGGTCAAACACGGCAAACACGAAGCGCTGGCCGACATCCACGAATCGATCGAAGAGCTGCGTTATTACCGTGCGCAGATCATGAAAATCTGACCACGAAGTTCTGAAACGAGGTCGCGGCAGTCGCCGCGTCAGAGCTCCCGCTTCAAGGTCTTCTTTTTAGTCGAGCTTCAGCTCGCCGTCGAAGGTGACGCTGACATCAAGCCCGCCGACCTTCAGCGTCATCGCCACCGGCAGCGACTCGCTGCCTTTCAGCTTGCCGTCCTCGATGGCTTTACGCACCGCCTTTTCGATGGCGAGCTGCGAATTGACGCCGACGGTTTTCAGAAACTTGCGGATGCTCATGTTCAGGGCTTCGTCGTTCATGGTGTGCTCCTTGAGGAATCAAGATCAAAAGCGTTTGGCCACAGAGGTCACAGAGGCCACAGAGAGTTCAAAATCAGAAAGTCCGTTTTGGTTTTCTCTGTGCCCTCTGTGGCTCAAGGGTTTAAGGTTTTTTGGTTTTTACGTAGTTGACCAGTCGATTGGTCGATGCATCATGTGCCGTCGCGGTTGCGGCCGATGAGAATTCCGGCACCAGGCTGCCGGCGAGTTTTTTGCCGTGCTCGACGCCGTACTGGTCGAAGGCATTGATGTCCCACAACGCGGCCAGCGCGCAGGTGCGGTGCTCGTAGAGCGCCAGCAGTGCGCCGAGGCTGTGCGGCGTCAAAGACTGCAGCAACAGCGTGTTGCTGGGCCGATTGCCGGGCAGCGCCTGGTGCGGCGCGAGCCGCGCGGCTTCACGCGCAGACGCACCGCCCGCGAGTAACGCCTGTTCGGTTTCGGCGGCGCTGACTCCGCGCATCAGCATTGCGGATTGCGCAAAACAGTTCGCCAGCAGAATCGCCTGCGTGCCGTCGTCCGACGGTGTATTACAGCAGCAGGTGATGAAGTCCACCGGCACCGCCCGGGTGCCCTGATGCAGTTGCTGGAAGCAGGCGTGCTGGGCTTCGATACCGGCGCCGCCCCACAGCACCGCGCCGCTTTCATGACGCAAGGGTTTGCCGCGAAGGGTGACGTTTTTGCCCAGACTTTCCATTTCGAGTTGCTGCAGCCACGCCGGCAGCAGATCCAGGCCGGCGGCGTAAGTCATCACCGCGTTTGCAGCCGCATCGAAAAAATTGATATTCCACAGGTCCAGCAGCGCCAGGATCAGCGGCAGATTGGCTGCAGGCGCGGCGCTGCTGAAATGAGCGTCCATTGCCGCGGCGCCCGCCAGCAGTTCGTCGAAGGCCTGCGGCCCCATCGCGATCATCGCCGGCAGGCCGACCGCAGACCACAGCGAATAACGGCCGCCGACCCAGTCCCACATTGGAAAGATGCGTTCTGGGTCAATACCGAATTTTTCTGCGGCCGCGATGTTTGCCGTCACCGCGGCGAAGTGCACGTTGGTGTTTTCGCCTAACGTTGCCTCCGCCCAGCGCTTCGCCACAGCGGCGTTAAGCATGGTTTCCTGGGTGCCGAAACTCTTCGACTGCAAAATGATCAGCGTGGTTGCCGGGTCCAGCTTTTTGAGCAGCCGGGTCATCGGCGCGCCGGGCGTGGAGATGAAGTGCACGCGCGGCTGGTCGGCATCGGGCGCAATCGCGGCGGTGACCAGCACCGGGCCCAGCGCCGAGCCGCCGATGCCGATGCTCACCACATCGCGCACCGGCATACCGGTGGCACCACGGATTTCCCCCGCGCGCAGGGCTAGCGCGTAAGCACGCATCTTCGACAGGTTGCGTTGCACGTCTTTCGGCGCGCGGTTGCCGGCACGCAATGCGGTATGCCATGCGGCGCGTTTTTCAGTGGCATTGACGCGTTTGCCCTCGAGCAGGGCTGCAATGCGCGCAGGAACCCCGCGCTCCTGCGCCAGCGTCAGCAGCAGCGTCATGGTGTCGCCGGTAATCCGGTTTTTAGAGTAATCCGCCAGCAGCCCGCAGGTTTCGAGCGAAAAAATTTCAGCGCGCCGCGGTTCGGCATCGAACAAATCGCGCAAATGGCGGTCATTCCAGGTGCGGCGGTGCGCGGCGAGTGCGCGCCACGACGGGGAACGCGTCAGCGCGGGCCGGGTTTTTCGGTCGGGTGCATCGGACATGCCAGCATTCTACCTTGCCAGTCAACGCTCGGCGGCCCTTGCAATTGCTTGAATTCAAACGGAGAAATTTGATGACAGGGGTGCTGCCGGGATGAGTGCGGTGATCCAGGCGTTGATGCGCGCGGGCGGCAATCTGCTCGAGCCGCGCATTCTCGCGCTGCTGCTTTTGCCGGTGTTCGGCAGCTTCGTGCTGTGGGCGGTGCTGACCTGGGTGTTCTGGGATGCTTGGACGGGTTTTGTTTCGGGCGCAGTGGGCAGCACCCTGGTTGCCGGCTGGCTGCAAAGCTGGAGCGCGATGTGGGTCATCGATTACACCGCGGTGCTGGCTGTGCTGATTGCGGTGCTGCCGGCGCTGCTGGTCACCGCGCTGGTCATTACCGAAATTGTGGCGATGCCGGTGATCGTACGTTTTGTCGCTGAACGGTATTACCCCGCTCTGGGTCATGCGCTCGGCGGGTCGGTTGCCGGCAGCATTGCCAACGCCATGCTCGCAATTGCGGTGTTTGCGATGCTGTGGGTTATCACGCTGCCGCTGTGGCTGACCGGCATCGGCGCGGTGCTGGCACCGCTGCTGACGTCGGCTTATCTTAACCAGCGCCTGTTCCGATATGACGCGATGGCGGATCACGCCGATCGCGAGGAATTCGCACAGTTCGTGCGCCTTTACCGCGGTGACCTGTATGTGCTCGGCATCCTGGTGTCGATGCTGCTGTATGTGCCGCTGCTCAATCTGATGGTGCCGGTGCTCGCTGGATTGGCCTTTACCCACTTCAGTCTGGGCCGGCTTGCCGATTTGCGCCGCACCGCCGTTTGATTTAGGTCAATTTCTCACAGTACTGTTGGTATCATGCTTTTTCCAAGGTCGGTGTGAACCCGGCTGGCTGTAGATGTCCGTTCTAACTGTAAGTAAAAGGAGTTTGATCATGAGCAATAACAATGCGTCGGCAGTTGATGTGACCAAGGACCAACTGGTCCGTGATTTCAAGGTGCTGGTGGCGGATGCCGAGGCGCTGCTGAAAGCGACGGCGGGGCAAAGCGGTGAGACCATTGCCGCGATGCGCACCAAGGTCGGTGAATCGCTGGCGGTTGCGAAAGTGAAAGTGACCGAAGCCGAGCAACTGGCGCTGGAAAAGGCCAAGGCCGCGGCTGCAGCGACTGACGAATATGTGCATGAACATCCGTGGCACGCAGTCGGTATTGCGGCGGGCGTAGGGCTGGTGATCGGCCTGCTGATCGGTCGGCGTTAAGCCGGCCATGGCTGCAGACAACGGCACGCCGGAAGCCGGGCTGTTCACGACGCTGAAGACGCTGTCTTCGAATCTGCTGGCGATCGTTCAGACCCGGCTGGAATTGCTGTCGACGGATGTTGCCGAAGAGCGCCAACGCCTGCTGACCTTGCTGGTGATGGCGCTGGTGGCGTTGTTCTGCCTGGGCGTCGGCGTGCTGCTGCTGGCTTTGCTGATCGTCATTGCGCTGTGGGAATCGCATCGCCTGTACGCCTTGGGCGGCATGATTGTTTTATTCCTCGGCGCTGGCGCCGCTGTCGGCTGGCTGGCGGTGCAGAAGTCGCGCAATCAGCCGCGTTTGTTTGACGCCAGCATTTCTGAATTGGCAAAAGACCGGCAGGACCTGACTTCCGGATCATGACTGCAACGTCCGAAAATCTGGCGGCGCGGCGCACGCGCCTGATTACCGAGGCCGCAGCGCAGCGTGTCGCGCTCGCGCATCAAATGCAGCCGTGGCGCGCGCGGCTGGCTGTCGCGGATCGTGGGGTGGCCATGGTGCGAAGCGCCGGCCGCCATCCCTTGTTGCTCGCTGCAGTCGCGGTGTTGCTGGTGCTGTGGCGGCCGCGTGGCGCCGTGCGATGGTTGCAGTACGGCTGGATGGGCTGGCAGCTGGTGCGCCAGCTGCGCGGGGGCAGCATAAAAACTATATCGCCCCCGAAGCGCTTAATAAATATCAATTAAAACAAATACTTACAAAGATTCCTGTGATCAGGCCAAGGGTGGGTAGTCGGTATAACCCTTGGCGCCCGGTGTATAAAACGTTGCGGCTTGCGCTGCATTCAGCGGCGCTTTGATTTTGATGCGCGCCGGCAGGTCCGGGTTGGCGAGAAAGGGCGTGCCGAATGCCACCGCATCGACCTTGCCCTCAGCAATCGCCTGTTCCGCTTCCTCCGCGCTGTAACCCATGTTGGCGATCAGCGTGCCTTTGAAGTGGGCGCGAGCCGGCGTCAACACATCGCCTTTCTGCTGCTGGAAAAAATCGCCGCGCATCACATGCAGGTAGGCGAGATTGAATCGGTTGAGCATCGCCGCGACTTTCGAGATCAGTGCCACCGGATCGCTGTCGATCATGCTGTTGTAGCTGTTCAGCGGCGACAGGCGCACGCCGACATGGTCGCCGCCCCACACCTTGCAAACGGCTTCGATGACCTCGCACAACAGCCGCGCGCGGTTTTCGATCGGGCCGCCATAAGCGCCGCTGCGCTTGTTGGCGCCGTCGCGCAGGAATTCATCCAGCAGATAACCGTTGGCGCCATGCACTTCAACGCCGTCGAACCCGGCGGCCTTGGCGTTTTCTGCGGCTTTTTGGAATCCGGCAACAATGCCCGGCAGTTCATCGTCGCGCAGCGCGAGCGGTTCGACATAGGGTTTTTTACCTTCCGGCGTGTGCACTTCATCGCCGGTGATCGGAATTGCGCTCGGCGCCACCGGCTGCGCGCCGTTGTTGAGCAGCGGATGGCAGGCACGGCCGCCGTGCCAGAGTTGCAGGAATATGCGTCCGCCTTTTGCGTGTACTGCATCCGTTACTTTTTTCCAGCCGGCAACTTGCGCCGCGGAATAAATGCCCGGCTCCATCCAAAACGAGGAATTGCCTTCCATCGCCATCGTCGCTTCGGCGATCAGCAGCCCGCCGCTGGCGCGTTGGGCGTAATACTCGGCCATGATGTCGGTCGGCACGTGGTCGGCATCGGCGCGGCAGCGCGTCAGCGGCGCCATGAATATGCGATTGGGTGCGTTGATTGCGCCGAACTGGATCGGGCTTTGTAACGAGGGCATGACGGGGAATCTCCGGAGGGGGGTGAATAAACGATAAGGCTCAAAATGGGTGCGTCATCGGTGAATGCAAGCTCTTGAGAAATCCCTGTCATGGACATTATCCGGATTTTATTCTGAGGTACTGATCCCCAGCGTGCGGTCGAGCGATAGATGCCGCAATGGTTCTGCTGGTAGATGTGATCGCTTAGCGGGATTGCCGGACCAGCTGCTGCAGGTCGGCAAGGTTTCCAATTTCAACTTCTTTGTTGTTGACGACGATGAGCCCGGAGCTGGCAAGGTGCGAAAACGCGCGGCTGACGGTTTCCAGCGTTAAACCCAGATAATTGCCGATTTCCTGCCGGTTCATCGGCATGTGGAAACAGGTTGCAGAATGGCCGCATGCGGCAAAACGCCGCGACAGATTGAGCAGGAACACCGCAACACGCTCCTCGGCGCGCATCGCCCCCAGCACCAGCATCATGTCGTGATCGCGGGTGATTTCCGCGCCTAATGTCTGATGAAAATGCTGCTGCAGCGCCGGAATGTCGCGATTGAGTTGTTCCAGAGCCGCAAACGCGATACCGCACAGGCTGGTGTCTTCCATCGCAATGGTGTTGCACTGATATTTGCCGGTTGCGATGGCCTCCATGCCGACCACGTCTCCCGGCATTGAAAAACCGGTGATCTGTTCGTGCCCGTTGTTGTCGCTGATGCTGGTTTTCAGGAAACCGCTGGTGATGATGTACAGCGTGCCCAGCGGCGCACCGGCGCGATGCAGGAACTCATGGTGTTTTTTCAGGCGGCCGTGTTCAATGCGTTCGTCGAACATTCGGGTTTCGCGCGCGGACAGACGTGCGCGCCGACCCCAGGCCATGAAGCCGCAATCCGGACAGTCGAGGAATAGCGGTGCGGCGGGGGAGGAGGTAACGGCATGTAATTTGTTCATGAAGCATTCCTTTGTGCCTGCAGGGCGTCATGAACGCCGCCCGGTGTTCAACCCGCAGCGGTGGAGCAGCATCTCTTGATGCAATCCACCATAGGCATCTGCCGGCTTGAATGCAAGCCATTTGTTACAAACTGCACAAGTAATGGAGCCGGCTTACTCCGGCTTGATACCCGCTTCAGCAACCACTTTTTTCCATCGTGCGAGTTCGGTGCGAATCATTTCCCCCATTTCTTTCGGCGTGGTCCACGTCGGCACCATGCCGATGCCTTCCAGATGTTTGACCAGCGCGGGGTCGGTGACGGCCTTTTTCATTTCATCATTGATTTTTTTCACTACGTAAGGTGGCGTACCGACAGGGCCGAGAAAGCCATACCACGTGGTGTTGTTGAAACCCGGATAGGTTTCTGCAATGGCCGGAATGTCCGGCAGTTGCGGCAGCCGTTGCGGATGGCCGATGGCAATGGCACGCACCTTGCCCGTGGTCATATGCGGTTGCCATGGTGCTGCGCCGCCGAAAATCGCCTGCACGCGGCCGGCGAGCAGATCCACCGTTGCCGCGCCGCCGCCTTTGTACGGAACATGCGTAAATTTTGCGCCAGTCAATGAAGTCAGCAGCTCGACGCCGAGATGATTGGGCGTGCCGGTGCCGGGCGATGCGAAATTGATCTTGCCGGGTTGCGCTTTGGCAAGGTCCACCAGTTCCCGGACGTTTTTTGCAGGCACCGACGGATGTACCACGATCAGGAAAGGCACATACACGCCGACGCCAATGGGCGTGAAATCCTTCACCGAATCGTAAGCGAGCCTGCTGCCGAAAGCGGCGCTGACCACCAGGCCGCCAGAGGTGCCGAGCAAGAGCGTGTAACCGTCGGGTGTGGCCTTGGCGCCGAGGGCATGGCCCAGCGTCGAACCGGCACCGGGGCGGTTGTCGATGACAAAGGTGGCGCCCATCTTTTCGGAGAACCAGCCGGTGAAGGCCCGAGCCGTGGGATCGGTGGTGCCGCCAGGCGGATAGGGTACGATCACGCGCACCGGTTTGGTGGGATAGGCGGGTTCCGCGGCCTGGGAACTTGCTGCTGCAAAGCACAGGGCCAGCGTAAAGGGGATGACTTTCCACGGCGAATGCGACATTAATTCTCCTCCACGGCTATTGTTGGTTTAAGCGGCCGGCAAAATGGATTCTAGGTGCAAAATCGAGCGCGTGCCAAGCGGAGTCGGCACAACATGCGGACCATGGGATGCGGCCGATTTCGCCGCGTATTATTGTTCGGCCTCAGCACATTCGTGCTCCCGCATGTTTACAGGAATACCGTCATGAGCCACTTTTATTCGATGCTCGAAATTGCATTAAGAGACACATTGTGAGTGCATTGACCCCGGCATGGGCGCACGGACCGCACCGTGTGCTGCTGCTCAACCTGCGCGAGGGTGATGAACCCAAAGTAGATGCGGAGGCGTTGGTTGCTGCAGCCAAGGAATACCGGGCCACGGCGTTTTGCATCAGCGGCGGCGGCATCGTTGCCTTTTATCAGACCAAAATCGCCGGCCACCGTATTTCAGACGGTCTTGGCGACCGCGATCTGCTGGCCGAGATCATTCCGGTTGCGCATCGCGAGGGCATGCGCGTATTGGCTCGCATCGATCCGAGTTGCGCACCCAGATCGCTGGCGCTCGAACATCCGGAATGGTTTGCACGCGACCGCAACGGCAATTTCTGCGAGGTCAGCGAGCATTATGTGACTTGTCCCAATGCGGACTATTACCGTGTGCGAATCGTTGAGGTGGTGCGAGAAATGCTGGTGCGTTATGACGCCGATGGCATCTGGAATAACCAGGGCAAGTTCGCGGCATGGGATACCGGCGCCTGTTACTGCAACACCTGCCAGTCGATGTTTCGCGCCGAATCGGGGCAGGCAATCCCCGACGAAAACTGGGACGATCCGGTGTGGCGACAGTACAACGAATGGCGCTACCGGCGCATTGCCGACTGGGTGGCGCTGATGCACCGCGAGATCCATGCAGTAAAGCACGACGCCGTATTCATCGCCGCGGTGCAGTTGATGGAATCCCTGGAAACCATACGCCCCGGCGGCTGGGACATCGATTACTGGCTCGAACATCAGGACATTCCGACCTTCGAATGCCAGCGCCGCCATACCGCGCCGTGGTGGCCGGGCATACAGGCCAAATACCTGTCCACACTTGCACCCGACAAGCCGCGCTGGATGACCGTCAGTTATTTTTATCCGTGGTGGCGGCTGTATGCCGCGCCCGAGGCGGAGAACCGACCGTGGATCGCCCAACAGGTCGCCAACGGCGTGAGCCCGTGGCTGCACATCAATGGCGGTTACTCCGACCTGTTTGACCGTCGCGGCCTCGCACCGATGAAGGAAGTGTTCCAGCGGCTGGAGCGCTGGCAGGATTATCTTGATGGTGCGAAATCGCAGGCGCGTGTTGCGCTGGTGCTGTCACGCCATACCCAGGACAACTACGGCCGTGACAAACCGCATGCGCGTTATCTGGATTTTATTCGCGGCTGGTATTGCGCGCTGCAGGAAGCGCATATTCCGTTTGATGTGATTTCAGACAAGCTGGTCACTGCCGAACGGCTCAAGGCTTACCAGACCGTGGTGATTTCGAATCTGGCCTGCGTGTCGGATGCGACGGTTGCCGCTGTGGACGCCTACGCACTTGCCGGTGGTGGCCTGATTGCCGGCTTCGACGCGGGGCGTTATGCGCTGGATGGCACGCCGCGTGATACCCCGGCCTTTGCCGGCACGCTGGGCGTCAGCTACCGCGGAAGGCGTGAAGGGCTCAAGTCGTCCTATGCAAAACTCGAAGACCGTAACGATCCGCTGCTGGTTGCCATTGGTGATACCGATCTTATTCCCAATGAAGGTGCGCTGGTCGAGGTGAAAGCAGGTTCCGGACAGACGGTGCCGCTGACGCTGATTCCGCCGGTGATCGCCCATTCCGGCGCCACGATCAGCATCCCGGAATACAGCGCGATACGCGCGACCACGGATATTCCGGTTGTGGTGCGCGGCAACTGCGGCAAGGGGCGCGTGGTGTATTTCGCCAACACGATGGAAGCGCTGTATTACCACTACGGTTTCCCCGATCTTGCGCAGGTGATGGCCAATGCGGTGCGCTGGGTGGCAGGAGTTGCGCCGGTGCTGGAAGTGGAAGCGCCGGATTATGTCGATGTCACCCACATGGGGCAGCAGGGCCGCGCGCTGGTGCACCTGATCAACCTGCCGCTGGACAAGCCGCTCAACACCGGCTGGCGCCACCCGGGACGCAATTTGGTCCCGGTCCATGACATTGTGGTGCGATTGCGTCCACCGGCCGGGCAGCGCATCGCCGAAGTGCGGCTCGCTTCCAATGAAACCAGGTTGGAAACAATGATGCAGAATGGCGCCTGCATGGTTACGATACCGCTATTGAGCGATCATGAAATCGTGATCTTTGAATTTGAAAAGGAGTAACCGATGCTGAAACTGATTTTTGCCATCACGCTGGCGGCAACCGGCCTGGCACACGCCCAGAACTACCCCAGCAAAACAGTGCGCCTGGTGGTGCCGCTGGTCGCGGGCGGTCCCACGGACCTGCTGGCGCGGTTGATTGCCCAGCCTCTGGGTGAGCGCCTCGGGCAGCAGGTCATCGTCGACAACCGTCCCGGTGCCGGCGGCAACATCGGTGCCGAGATGGTCGCCAAGTCGCCGCCCGACGGTTACACGCTGTTCATGGGCACTTCGGGCCCGATGTCGATCAACGTCAGCATTTATTCGAAAATCGGTTATCACCCGGCACGCGATTTTGCGCCGGTCGTGCTGGCGGCCTCGGCGCCGTTTGTGGTCGTGGTGCATCCCGCGCTGCCGGTCAGCAACCTCAGGCAGTTGATTGCGCTGATCAAATCGAAACCGGGTCAGCTCAATTTCGGCGCCGTGCCGGGCAATGCCGCGCATCTCGCGACGGAACTGTTCAAGAGCTCAGCCGGACTCGACATGGTGTTTGTGCCTTACAAGGGCGCAGCGCCGGCCAATACCGACCTTGTTGCCGGTCACATCCAGCTGTCATTTGCGTCAACACCCGGATCGATGCCGCTGGTGAAAGCCGGACGCCTGAAAGCACTGGCGATTTCCAGCGCCAAGCGCATCCCCAAACTGCCCGATCTGCCCACGATTTCAGAATCCGGCGTACCGGGTTATGAGGCCAGTGTCTGGTATGGCATTGCCGCGCCGGCCAAAACCCCGTCGGACGTTGTGGCGCGACTGTACAAAGAAAGTGCTGCCGTACTGCAGGATCGCGCGACGCTGGACAAGATGGACACCAACGATTTCGTGCCGACGGTGATGAACTCCGAGCAGTTCGGCGCCTTTATCCGCAGCGAAATCGAGAAGTGGGGCAAGGTGGTCAAAGCTACTGGCGCCAAAGCCGACTGAGCTAAATATTTTCACACGGCGCGAATTCCTCCCGTGCTCAGCGCACTGTCCGCGGTCTCTTGCGCCTGCGGACATTACTAGCGCTTTTTGATGGCGGCCCTCCGCGTACCGGCGCTCGCTGGTTTTGCGCCGTGATCATATTGATGAAGTCGTGACCGAACTGGCGCAGCACATGCTCTCGTTGCACGCTGATCATCGACATTGAAGCGGGGAACAGGTGGTCTGACGGGATGACGCGGAGATTGGTGTCACGCACCGGATCAACAGCCATTTTTTGCAGGATGGCAATGCCGACGCCGGCGGCCACATATGATTTGATGACGTTGGCGTCAGTCGCACGGATCACGACCCGGGGCGTCACCCCGCGACGCTGAAATTCGCGCTGCACCACCCATCCTGAATTGAAGGCTTCGTCATAGGTGATGAGCGGATAACGTGCGATGTCCTGGATGCTCAGTGATCTTGCTTTCAGTAATGGATGTCCGCGTGGGACGATCAGACAACGTTCGACCGAATAGGCTTCGAAGGTGACGATGTCGTCGGGTAACCGTTTTGGCAGTGTCGAGACGCCAATATCGATCGACCCTTCGCGTACCCAGTTGAGGATCTCGATGGGCGTGCCCTGGGTCAGCACGAGGTCGACACCCGGGTGGGCCGTGAGGAAACGCTGAACGATTTCCACCAGCGCATAACACGCATGCACATGCGTGGTGCCGACGCGCAATGTGCCGGTAAAGCCTGTTTGTACGTTGCCGGCGAGTGTTGAGATGGTTCCGGTGTCGCGGAGCACGCGCCGGGCCAGTTCGACCGCGTTGCGTCCCGCGTCGGTGAGGCCGACCAGCCGGTTTCCGGTCCGTACAAAAAAATTCAGTCCAATTTCCTTTTCCAGCGCCCCTACCATCTTGCTAACCCCGGGCTGGGACGTATGCAGTGCCACGGCCGCACGTGAAACGCTTAGGCCATGGTCCGTAAGCGCCAGCAGGCAGCGCAGCTGTTTGAGGGTCATAAAGACTATTCTTTTAAAAATATGATATTTGAGTAAATATTCATTTTACAGAATGATCGGGCGGCAACAGAATCAATGACCGCATTACCTCCGGATGGCAGTCCAGCCACCCTGAGATATTGATGACTGAACGCAAAGGCTCAATTCCATGCCAATCTACAAAACAGACAACAAGCCCTTCGAAGGCCAGCATATTCTTGATAATCCGCCGCGATACCACGAAAAACTGCTCGAATATGGCGAACGCCCGTATTGGTCACCTGACGGCAAGCGTATTGCGTTTATCGAGAAAAATTACGGTGACGTCTGTGAAATAGATTTTGCCAGCCGCAAAGTGCGTAATCTGACGAAGGGTCTCGGCGATCACCATTCTTTTCTGCGGGTGCTGTTTTTACCCAATGGTGACTACTTCCTGATTGGTCCGAAAACATTCAAGGACCGCCATACCAGCCGGCATCTGGAGTCGGAAATCTGGATCATGGACAAGGACGCAAAACGCCCGCCACAACCGATCGGGCGCAAGATCGCAGAAGGGGCCGCCATTTCCACGCTGGCCAACCGTTTCGCGTTTGCCACGCATGGCGGACACGATCCACGCATAGGTTCAATTGATGATTTCGAGTGTCATGTCATCGATCTGGAATACGGATCGGATGGCAACCCACGGATCAGCAACGACAGGGTTGTTTACCGCAGCGTCGAGAAGCGCCGGCCTGAACCTCAGGATTTCCGACACAAGGACACCGAGCTCATATTTAAGGAGTATCTCGGCAGCCGTACTCGGGAGAGTGACTGGAAAACGGTTACGCGCGGCATCGACCTGAAAAATCTTGATGTAGTTACGTATATAGACGAAGCGTTGACGCACAACGAATGCGAAGGGATCTTCCCGGACAACGAGCACATCTGCCTGGAGTCTTCGTGTGATCTGATAAACCAGTTTCCACCGGTTGATTTGTGGAAATTGAAGCTCGACGGCAGCGGTCGGCGTGTCCGAATGACGCGCCTGATCGATAGTCCACCATGGCGCGCCAGCAACTCCAATGTGAGTCCGGACGGCAAATGGCTGGCGTTCATGGTCAACACCTACACCAGCGAACCCGGATTTGGTATGGGGTTGGGGCTGATCAATCTTGAAGAGTGGGAAAAAAGCGAATACGCGCAGCAGTGGGAAACGCCTGCAGAACGGGCGGCTGCGCGAAAACTCGGTGGTCGGCAGGGTTAAGCCGGTGCCAGTGCACCGTTTATCAAGAACGAGTGGATGAGGAGGGTTTATGCAATATGCCAAAAGTTCATTGCTGGTCGTATTGACGTTTTGCTTTACCGGCATTTTGCCGGCGTGGTCCCAGACCACCAAACCCGCAGCACCGGGCTATCCGACGAAAACGATACGGATGATCCTTCCGCTGGCGGCGGGCGGTCCCACCGACATCCTCGCGCGCCTGGTCGCGCAACCGCTGTCGGGCGTGCTCGGCCAACAGGTGGTGGTCGATAACCGTCCAGGCGCGGCCGGAAACATTGCTGCCGAGATGGCTGCAAAATCGCCTGCGGATGGTTACACGCTTTTCATGGCAGGCTCCGGCAATTTTGCGATCAACGTAAGCCTGTTCAGCAAGCTACCTTATGACCCGGTACGCGATTTCACGCCGGTAGTCTTGATGGCTTCAGCGCCGTTTGTTGTCGCGACTCATCCGTCATTGCCGGTGAAGTCATTCAACGATCTGGTGAAACTGGCGAAGGCCCGGCCCGACCAGCTCAACTACGGTGCTGTTACCGGGAACGCTGCACATCTCGCAACCGAATTGCTCAATAGTTTGGCCGGAATCAAGATGGTGCACGTGCCATATAAAGGTGCCGTGCTCGCGACCACGGATTTGATTGCAGGACATATCCAGGTCAGCCTGTCATCAACGCCTGGGTCGATCCCCTTTGTGCAAACCGGGAAACTGCGGGCACTTGCTGTGACCAGCGCCAAGCGCATCACACCGCTGCCGGACCTGCCGACGGTGGCAGAGTCAGGGTTGAAAGGGTATGAGGCGAGCACTTGGTATGCGATTGTGGGGCCATCTGGGATGCAGCGCCCGATTGTTGACCGGCTGTTTTCGGAAATCGAAAAAATTGTCAATCAGCCGGCAACGAAGGAAAAAATGATCGCAAATCATTTTGAGCCGACACTAATGGGTCCGGACCAATTCGGTGCTTATATGAAAGCCGAGATCGACAAATGGGCCAAAGTGGTGAAAAGCTCAGGCACCAAAATCGAATAAACAACGCAGCGCTGAAAGCTTTCAAGACATCACGAAATCCACGGGGCCGCAGCTTGACTGCGGCCCCGCTGTAATTGAGAAACCTCAGCTGGGCTTGCGCCGTGGTGCGGACTTCAGCAGTTCTTCGAGTTCCTTCTTGTAAAACTTCGCGTTGCCGGTGGTGCCGTGGCCGCGCGTGTCGTTGCTCTGCGGGATCAGCAGGTAATGCCCGTTTTTCACGCGTTTCATTGCATCTTCCATCATGCCGAGTTCGCGCGGGTTGCGCTCGTCGTCGGCGGCGTTGATCGCCAGCACCGTGGCCCTGACGCGTTCGAGCAGCGGCATCGGGTTGTAATCGCGTGACGATTCCCATTGCATCAGCACGTCGTTGGCGTCGCCGCGGAATGGTGCGGCGAGCCGCTTGGCGAGCACGGCTTCGGCCTTGTCGGCGTCGGGGCCGTCATTGTAGAGCGCGATGTTGCCGCCGTTGGTGGCTACCGCAAAATAGGTCAGCAGGCGCGTCATGTTGCGCGGCTGCTCGGTGTAGTTGCCGTTGTTCCATTCCGGATCGTTGCGGATCGAATCGGCGAGCAGCTTGCGCAGCATCCAGTTGCGACCGGACATCGCGCCCGGCTGGCAGGCCATCGGCACGCCGATGTCCATCATGTCCGGATACCGGGTGACCCAGTTCCACACCTGCATGCCGCCCATGGAATTGCCGATGACCATGCGCAGATGTTTGATGCCCAATCCTTCGGTCACCAGCCGGTGCTGGGCCTGCACCATGTCGTCGTAGTTGTATTTGGGGAACTTCATGCGCAGGTCGCTGCTTGAGGGTCGTGTCGATTTTCCGGTGCCCAGCGCGTCGGGCAGGATGATGAAGTATTTGCCTGCATCGAGCGGCTGGCCGGGTCCGAACAGTTCTTCAGCGAAATTGCGCGTCAGCATGTTGCCGCCATTGCCTGCGGTGCCGTGCAGGATCAGCACCGCTTCATTGGCGGGGGACCCGATGGTGCGGTAATGCAGCGTCACTTCCGGCATCATTTCGCCGGTGTGGAATCTGAAGTTCTTCGCCACCCAGCTGCCTTCTTTTGGATCCGGGTAGTTCGCGGCGAATGCCGGCAGCGCGATACAAAACAACAAGGCGGCAAACAATGCGGCAATACGGCGCAGTGACGGCATGGCTCCTCCCAGAGCGTGATGTGGTTACGGCCGGCTGATGGTGTTGTTGTTAATTCAGCGCGGCAGGCTCGTGCATGCTACTACCGATGTGCAGCAGCATGGGCGGGGTGCCGTCCCCGCATGCGACACAATCAAAAAAAATATTAATAAAAACAATTATTTATAAAACCGCAACGGCGCCGATAAGACATTACTTCTCGCGCAACGCACGCGCGTGTTTCGCCGCCGGGCGCTCCCAGCAGCGGTGCAGCCAGCCGTTGAGATTGCGCCACTTGCTGACGTCGATCGACAGCGCGCGATACAGCGCGCCGGCAACATTCAGATCGGCCACTGAAAATGCCGGGCCGGCGAGCCACGGTGATTTGGTGAGCGCGGTTTCCAGCACATCGAATGCAGGTGCGACCTGGAGCCAGGCCGCTTCGGCAATGGCCGGTTTGCGCTCGGCAGGGGGCGACGCCACGCTGTTGCGGACGTAGTCAACGATTTGGCGGTCGAGACGGTCGGTTTCCCACAGGCTCCACTGCCAGCACAGCGCTTCGAGTTTCGGGTCGGCGGGGTAGAGCGGACTTTTGTGTTTTTTGGCCAGATACATGTTGATCGCCATCGACTCGCTGAGAATAAAACCATCGTCGTCAATCGACGGTACTCGGGCATTCGGATTCACTGCGAGGTAGTCAGCGGTTTTGGTTTCCGGCGCGCGCGGCAACCAGTCCTTGTGGTCGTATTTCAGGCCGAGTTCAGCGGCCATCCAGATGACGCGGAGTGCGCGGGAGTTAGCCGAGCCGTAAATGGTGAGCATCTTTTTCTCCTCAGTGGGGGGCAGGGGCGGGTGCCTTTGGAAATGCGGGACGAAACGGGTCAATGATTTTACGCATGCTTTGGGGTATCGGCGAAAGCGGCTTTGAGTCGCGGTAGAAGTACAGCGCAGGTTTCCACCTTTAGAAGACAGTACATAAAGAAGACATTACATAAAAAACGCCGACATCAGTCGGCGTTTTTTTTATCCAGTCAGCTCAACAATCGTCACCGATCATCGCTGCTGATAATTTTCTTCAGATGACCGACTTCGCCGGCACCGAACCTTTGGGTTTGCGGCCGGGAGCAACGGGCGGGATGTAACCGGAAATGCGGCACAGCATGCCTTCGCTGGGTTTGCCATCCTTGAAACGGATCGAGCGGCAGATCATGATGTCGCCGCGGGATTGCAGCACGGTCACGTGCTGGCGCACACTGGCCAGGGAGAGGCCGGTGGCGGTGGCGATCTCGGAATCCAGTTGTTCGCCGGTTTTTTTCAAATAATCCAGAATTGCCTGCATGTCTTGCCTTCTCTCTGCGATGGGGTTGACGGGCAGCGCCGGCCGGGGCCGGTGCATGGCGGGAACCGGCAATGATACCTCAAAAGCCTGCTTATCCGGAAACCACCCCTGCGCCGGGACAGGAATCCGGTGATTTCGAGTGACTTGGCCCCGTTTGGCGGCATAAACGGGGATTTTGCCGGAAATTTACCCGCAGGACGCCGGATCGGGCAGCCCCATCAGCCTTTTTTGACGGTTTTCGGCTTCGGCAGCAGGCGGTCCATTTCCTTTTTGACCACGGCGTAACACTCGCAGACCCTTTTTTCCAACCCCGGCCGGTCAAGTACGTGAATGAGCCCGCGGCTGTAATTGATCAACCCCTCCTTTTGCAGCTTTCCCGCCGCTTCGGTGACACCTTCACGCCGCACCCCCAGCATGTTGGCAATCAGTTCCTGGGTCATTTTGAGTTCGTTCGAGGGCAGTCTGTCCAGGCTGAGCAACAGCCATCGGCACAACTGCTGTTCAACCGAGTGATGACGATTGCAGACGGCGGTCTGGGACATTTGCGTGATCAGCGACTGGGTGTAGCGCAGCAACAGGTGCTGCAAGGCTCCGCCGCGTTCAAATTCCGGTTTCAGCACGGAGGCTTTAAGCCGGTAAGCATAACCCGCGCTCTGCACGACGGCGCGGCTGGGCGTTGTTTCGCCGCCCATGAATAATGCAATACCGACCACGCCGTCATTGCCGACGATGGCGATTTCAGCGGAGGAGCCGTCTTCCATCACATAGAGCAATGAAACGATGCTGGTGGTCGGAAAGTAAACGTAGCCCTGATCGCGTCCGGATTCGTAAACCGCCCAGCCCAGCGGCAATGGAACGAGTTCCAGCGCAGGAAGCAAGTGGGCATAAACGTCGCTCGGTAGTGCCGCGAGGAGATGGTTCTGTTCGGGGCTATGGGGACTGGGCATGCGTGGTTTCTTATGTCAGGGTGGTGGCAAATAACCAGTAAGCCGCGCGGGGCATGAATAGGTGAACATCATAGACGCATACGATATACCTATGTGTTCGGTGCCGTACATATAAATTGACCGCCGTCCTTGTTTGGGCGCGTTCAGCGGCATCGATGCCAGCCTCGATCATCGGTGCGTCAGCGTACAGACCCCGGTAGCACCGACGCTTATTCTCCAAAAGTGCATTTATTATTCACCTGGAGATTAAAATCATGAAAAAAATTAGCCGTTTCGCCGCATTTTTCGCCGCAATTGTCCTGGCCACCGCAATGGGCTGCGCTTCCACCAGCACGAAGTCAGGCACCGGCGAATACATCGATGACTCCGTGATCACCACCAAAACCAAAGCCGCGATCTTCAACGAACCCACCCTGAAATCAGCTGAAATCAATGTCGAGACTTTCAAAGGGGTCGTGCAGTTGAGCGGTTTTGTCAACAGCCAGGCGGATATCAACAAGGCCGTTGCGGTGACCCGCGGCATCAGCGGTGTGACCTCGGTCAAGAACGACATGCGTCTTAAGTAACAAGCTGACTTACCAAGATAACGAGGCGCCGGACGCGTGTTGAATGCCCGGCGTCAACGGTCCGTTGGATGGTGACTTCCACCGAAGCGTGCCGGTTATTCAACTTCACCCTGTTTCACAAAGAGGTATTCAGATGAAAACGATGAAAACTTTTGCAGCACGTGCGCTGGTTGCGACCGTACTGCTCAGCCTGGCCGCCTGTTCCGGGATGTCGAAACGCGACGAGAGCACGGCAATCGGCGCCGGCATCGGTGCTGTGGGCGGTGCGGTACTGACCGGCGGCAGTGCAGTGGGTACTGTCGGCGGCGCAGCGGTCGGCGGTGTGATTGGCCACGAGGTCGGAAAAGACAAGAAGTAAGTGCTCAGAGTAAGCACTGGGACAACGCGTTAACCCTGCGCCGGCTTAAGCCGGCGCAGGCATTTGTAACCCGGCGGCAACGTGTGGTGGGTGTTGCGAGGGTTGCAATGGCCGGCTACCGGAATACACTAAAGAAATACAGTTAAGGGATCTCGCAATGGTGCGCTTGAAGCTGTTCATTGAACTGCAATACGAAATCATCGGTGATGTCAGTGATTTCATATTCAACATCCATGCCGCGCAGACCCCGTGCCAGATACTGGTTTCGGAAAACTTCCAGGTCAGTCAGCCTGTCGCGGTGGCGCTGTTCACCGATCCGGTGCATGGCAACCGTTATGCGCGGCTGCGCGCGCAGCCAGGGCCGCTGTCAGTGCGTTATGACGCGGTTGTGGAGATCACCCACCATGTTGCCGCGCCCGACAGTCTCGGCGAAGTGCCGATCGCGGCTCTGCCCACAGAAGCCCTGGCGTACATCTACCCCAGCCGGTATTGCCAGTCCGACCGGCTGCGTCAACTCGCCAACAGCGAGTTCGGCGGGCTGCGCCAGGGATACTGGCGGGTGCGCGCGATCCAGGACTGGGTGCAGCGCAAGACCAAATTCGTGTCCGGCAGTAGCAATGCCACGACGTCGGCGGTCGACACCGTGATCGAGCAGGTCGGCGTCTGCCGGGATTTTGCGCACTTGATGATTGCGCTGTGCCGGGCGTTGAATATTCCCGCGCGTTTTGTCACGGGCATCGATTACGCGTCGAATCCGATTTTCGGCCCCCCGGATTTTCATGCCTACGTGGAGGCTTTTCTGGGCGGCCGCTGGTATTTGTTTGATCCGACCGGCATGGTGCTGCCCACGGGGCTGATGCGTTTCGGCACCGGTCGTGATGCGGCTGATGTTTCATTCGCGACGATATTCGGCACTGTCAGATTTACGCAGCCTTATATCGGCATCGAAGGCATCGAAGATCTTGCCGCCGGCATCGACCTGCCGCGCGCCTGTGTGGATGCGCTGTCGACGGATTGTGTCGTTTAAATATCGGGTATCGGTCAAGAATCAGTATCCCCGCAATGAAAACCCGGCTCTGGCGGGGTTTTTTCATTCCGGCGAAAGATCAGGATCAGAAGATCACGTGGCTATTTCTACAAACAACGACTAACCATCAAATCCATCAATACCAGACCCGCCAGCATCATGCCGTAGGTTCGGGAAGCGGAGAGTTCGTTGTGACGCCGCTGTAACGTGTTCCTCAGCGCAAAGAAAAACCCCGCCGAAGCGGGGTTTTCAAGAGCAACGAAAAAATCGGGATAAAACTCAGGCCGAATTTTTCGAAGAACGACGACGTGCTACAAAGCCCATCAGTGCGAGACCTGCCAGCATCATGCCGTAGGTTTCCGGTTCCGGGATCGGAGCGAAAGTCGCGGCACTGGCAACGCTGCCGTCAATAACACTGGCCATCGTGGTGCTGTAGGTGGCTGCGTTGGTGTAGACGACCAGATAACGGCTGGTCAGGCCCGGATCCAGCGAGTCGAAAGAAATGCCGCTGACGGTGCCTTGCAGGAAGCCAAAGCCGATATTGTCACCCGGGGCAAGACCGCGATCCACCAGAGTGGGGGTCAAACCGGTTCCCGCTGCTCCGCCTGTCGGTGACACGCCGCCGTCCAGATAACCTGCCTGAAGCTGCAGACCGCTGAAGCCGTTAAGGGCCAGGCGGTGGATGGCGTCATTGCTGCTTTGGTTATTGGTCAAACGATAGGCAAAACTCAGGCCGCCCAGCGGGTTGTCGGTGTTGTTGGCCAATACGTAAGAATCAAGAACGCCCGAGAACGCGGTGGGGTCGGTTGCAATGAACGCCGAGCTCATTGAGGCCAGGAGCGAAAATGACCCGAGTGAGGTTGACATGTTCCCACCGGAATTGAAGGTGGTGCCCGACATCGGTAATGCAACCTGAGCGTTTACTGCGCTTGCCATGCCCAGGCCCATGATCATGATGCTTGCTGCAATTTTAGTCTTAAGATGGGTTTTCATTTGGTGCCTTTCTAACGTTAAAAAGCGAATATATATTTGCGTTTAGGTATGCGCCCCTGTGTGTGCACGCATGAAAGTCATATTGGATATCGGCGGCATCAGCATCTGTGCGCTAGCAGACACTTTCATATTTATTTGTCCGTTGGCGCTCAAAAGAAATAGCGTTTCAGCGACTGGAAACATTTCGCCGTGAAAACGACACGTGAGAGCCAATCGAGTGTGCGTTAACCCACATAAAAATCGATGCAGCTTCAATGCGCGTTTTCGCCCCTGAGCACGACCCACACGGTCTTGGCGATGATGTAGGCGTCGAGCCGCAACGACCAATGCCGCAGGTATTCAAGGTCGCAATCCACCCGCGACTTCATTTTTTCCAGGGTTTCGGTTTCACCCCGGCAGCCGTTGACCTGGGCCCATCCGGAAATTCCCGGTTGTACCTTGTGGCGCAGCATGTAACCCTTGATCAGTCTGCGATACATCTCGTTGTGTGCGACAGCGTGCGGACGCGGGCCGACCACACTCATGCGGCCCTGAAGCACATTAAAAAACTGCGGTAACTCGTCGAGCGATGTGCGTCGCAGCAGTGCGCCGAGCGGGGTCACCCGCATGTCTTTTTTCTGCGCCTGCTGCACGGTGTCGCCGTCATCCATGGTGACCATCGAGCGGAATTTATAAACGATGATTTCATGGCCATCGAGCCCGTAGCGCCGCTGTTTGAAGATGACGGGGCCGGGCGAAGTGGCTTTGACGCCCAGCGCGATCAGCAGCATAAAAGGCGAGATGAGAAGCAGGATCAGTATCGACAGCACAATGTCGCTGGTGCGCTTGATGATGCGGTTGAAGCCGACGAAGGGGGTGTCGCACACCGCAACAACCGGGATGCCGCCAACGCTTTCCATGCGGCCCTGGATCATGTCTGTGACGAATGAATCAGGCACGAAATAGATGGACCCGGTGGTGTCCCTGAGTCCGTCGAGCAGCGTCAGAATGCGCGGCTGCGAGGCCATGGGCAGGGACAGGTAGACGCCTTCGATATGCTGTTTTTTGACGTATTCGGGCAGCTCCGCGAGTTTGCCCAAGATGGCGTATTTGGCGAATTCGCTGTTGCTGTTAAGCCTTTCGCTGCCGCGATCATCGAAAAATCCGACGACGCGTACGCTGGCGTAGCTGTCATTGGCGAGGCGATTGGCGAGTTCCAGTCCCTGTTCGTTCATGCCGGCGATGACCACCCGCCGCGGAGGCCCCTGCAGCTTGCGGATTTTTGGCGCGACAGCGCGCAGCAGGAAATGAGCGCCGACCATGCTCGCCAGCGCGACCCACCACCAGGCCAGCAGAACATCGGGGTCGAATTCCCCGAGATAGTGACTCGCGTAGCCGAACAGAAACAGCAATACCGATAACGCCAGCCAGCCCATGATGATGTGCCGGATCGCCCGCCAGGGCGGCATCGTCAGCCGGGACGAGCCGGGAAAGGTCATCGCAAACACGATCACCGAAAGGATGATGTCACCCGGTTTCAGTTGTCCGTTCATGGCCAGCGCCACTGCCCATTGCGAAAACACCAGAACCATCGGGTCGAGCAACATCTCAAACAGGTTGAGCAACTGATCGCGGCCGACTGTCAGCCGCGTCGGACTGCGAAAAATAAGGGGAACTGCATGCTGTGACATTGCTGGGCAGTCCTTAAGCGCTGCTATAAACCCGGGAGAGGCAGAATCCGCGCATGACCTGACGCGGATTCAGAGGGACAAAGAGTAACGGGTCAATCCGGCGGGGTATGTACGGTTTCGTACGGTTGCCGATGATCGTGCTGAAACAAGCGAAGCAAAACAGTGAGGGTGCGGTGCTTTGTCAGCGAGGCAGCAGCAGTTCCATCGCGTGCAAATAGTTGGGCATGCGGGGTGGCGAAAGCAACCATCCGGCCATCACCCCGATGCCATCGGCGAGCATGTCGGCGACTTCAAATGTCCGATAGCCGGTCCAGCGCTGAACAAATTCCAGTGCGATCCCCAGTGCAATCAGTCCGATGGCGATTTTGATGCGCGTGGCGGTTTGCGGCCAGAGATTGGCAAACCACGACATTGGCAGGGCGTAGGCCATCACATGCATCAGCTTGTCGCCCTGCGACCCTGTCGACGGCACCGAACCCGGGGCCAATGATAGATAGATCACGATGATGACGAGGGTGAAGCCTGCGCCGATCCACAGGGCCTGGAAGCGGAAGTCGGGTTGATGAAACGAATTTTGAAGCGGCATCAGCGGTTAAGGGTTGCAGAATAAAGGGGTGTAAATGCTGCCGGGTGAGCGGACGATCATCAACCACCCAGCCCGCTCAGGCGTTTGCGCTGGTCCGGGGTGACGGATTTCAGCAGTGCATTGGCGAATTGATCCTGGATTTGATAGGCCTGCAAGGGATTGCCATCAATGGAGGACATGCGGAACAGCAGGCCATCGGGTATGCGTCCGGTGAGTCCGTAGCGCAGGTCGACCAGCCGCTTTTGAGTCGTGCCCTGAACCGCCTTGTCGCCGACGGTGAACCAGTAGGTGATCGGTTCTTCGCGGGTGCGCAGGTTGCCGAACAGGCGGCGCACCGGAATATCGCCATAGTCGGTGGCGAGCTGGCCGGGATCGTTTTTCTGCAGGGTGAAGCCTTGTGCCGGATAACAGACTTCCGGCTTGTGGGCCTGCATCGAACCGCGCTGATCGCTGCCGTAGGCCAGTGACAGCATGATGTAATAACCCTGATCGTTGACATAGGTGCGGCTCAGCACCTCGGTATACAGCTTGTCGAGCAGTTCCTGGGCCTGCGGGTTGACCACCTGTGCATAGCGCAGTGGTGCCTCCTGCCAGTTGCCGAACTGCTTCGGGATCATTGTCGCCAGCGAAATCTGCGGCAATTCGTCGGCTACTTTTTTGGTCGGCTTGGCCACCATGGCGCCGACACTGGCGGTAAACATCAGGGCGGCGATAAACAGGGCGATGCGGTGCTTGAGCATGATTTTCCTTTACGGCTGCTGAGAGCCGCATGGAGCGGGCGTGGCCCGTCCTGCGGGTTGGGATTGAACAATGGAGCCGGTAACAGAGGACGTTTTCCGGCAAGGCAGGCTTGAGAATCGAATGGACATGCGGATTAAATCCACAACCAGGGGGCGACAATATTGGCCAGTTTTCGCATTTGCAGTTTCAGATCCATCGTTTCATAACGATGGCCATCGATCCCCCGATAGCCCTCCAGTTGAGGGATGGTGCGAAAACGCTTCACGATGTTTGATTTAAGGTTTTTTGCGTCGATCAGCTTGCGGAAACCCTGTTCGCAGGGCCCATGAAGGCTGCTTTCACGCAGATGCAGATATATGGCATCGAGGAACTCGCTATAGGCTTGCTTGTTCCAGCACAAAACGAATAAATCGATCCACGGCATCGGAATATCCCGGCAATGGCAGTAAAAATCGGTATTGGGTCGTGTCGCAATGATCGTGGAGATATTCCTCAATACGTAGCGTCCGGTGACTTTCCATATGTTTTCATGGCTCTGCAGATTCTGGATGAACAAGGATGACTTCATGACATGGTCGATCAACTTGAATTCGCCATAACCACGGCCATACTCCGGCGGATAATCCAGGCCCGGGTAGCAGATGAATTCGGTTTTACCGGTCACGTCATGTTTTTCTGCCAGATCGCGCAGCCGGTCGAGGTCTGATCCCGAGTTTTCCGCGAATACCAACCGGGTGATCGCTCCTTTGGCCAGCAGGCGGCAGTAAAAGTCAAACGCCCGGCAGTAGTCGTCCATCCGGATGTTCGGGTCAACCCGCGAAAGATTGGTGACACCTTGAGGGGGCGTGATGGTCGCCGTCAACACCAGCGTATTGGTTTTGGAATTCCTGTTATCAGGCATGAGAGGCTTGCTCCATGGCTCTGGCGCATTGAATGATAAGACTGGCATTGCGGGCATCCTCAGTGGCTCAAGTGACTGATCCGCAGGAACCGCTGCATATATTCAACGGTGTTTTCCTCGGTGCAATGTTTACGAGCAAATTTTTGCCCGGCCAACCCCAGCCGTTGCGCCAAAGCCGGATCATCGTGAAGTGTCTGCATTGCAATGGCCAGGCCTGCCGCGTCGTGCGCCGGGCAGGTCAGGCCGGTGGTTTGCGGCGTGATGTAATCATCGAGGCCCGATGATTCGGTTGCGATAACCGCCTTGCCCAGGTGCATCGCCGACACGATGGTGACATGGCCGCAGGGCACCTTGCTGCCAATTAACGGCAGTACCATGAACCGGCAGTGAGCGAGGATGTTCATCGCCTGTGCCAGCGGGATATCCGTTTTTACCGTGACATTGGCAGGAACAGGGAGGTTGGCAAGTTTGGCGAGATTTCCGGCTGCGGCGACGATGACCAGGTGCAGGCGCGGCAGTCGGCGCATCGCCAGCAGCAGGGTTTTGTAGTCGCGGCCCTGGCTGCCCAGTGCGCAGATGTAATCCCCGTCCACCGCCGCTGCTGCGTTGAGATCGACCTCCGGGGCGCGCACGCCCCAATGCAGCATGTCAAAGCGGTTTGCAGGCAGATCAAAACATGACGAGTAGATTTCACGCTCCATCTGCGAAAAAACCACAAAGCGTTCCACCGATTGCAGCGCGCGGGTCATCAGACGGCGCGTCAGGCCGGTCGGTAGATCCGTGTAATTGAAGGAAAAGGCCAGATGGCGCAGGTCTGGCAATCGCCGGCCCGCCAGCAGTGCGCCATAAAGAGCCGGCCGCGGTCCGTGTGTTACCAGCACCGCCGGACCATGCCCGAGCATTTGTGCCGCCTGGCTGCCGGCCAGCAGGCGCGCCAGCGTCATGCGTCTTGGCACCCAGTCCGGAAAATTGAAGTTCTGGCTGGAGGCATGTTGCCAGTTTTGACCGGCGCCACGAAACGCCGCGCTGATCCAGTTCCACTGCGGCGACAGCTCACTGAGGTTGACGATTTTCAGGGTCACGATTCTCTGTGCTGCAGCGTCGCTGGCAGGAATGGACCGCTGGGGGGCTGCGGGCATCACCTGATCCGCTCCGGCATTGGATGTGTGCTGTGTACGCATGAACTCAGCGGCCCCGGGGTGCAGCGGCAATCACCGACCCGTAAAGACTCAGCATGCGATCCACTTTGGCTTCCCAGTCGAAGTGTTGAACGACCCGTGCACGCGCTGCATGCCCCATGGCCGTGCGTTCTTCCGGTGATGTCGCCAGGCGGATCAATGCGCGCGCCATGTTTTCAATAAACGCCGTGCGCGATACAGGCGCCACCAGAATGCCGCACTGATAGTCGATATAGTCGGCGGGACCGCCCCAGTCGGTGGCGATTGCCGGGAGGCTCATGGCCATGGCTTCGAGAACCACCGCGCCGCCGCATTCCATCAGGCTGGGCAACACCAGCGCGTCGCACTGCTGCATGCGGGCGACACAGTCGGGCTGTGACATCCATCCCGAAAAGGACACCTTGCCCACCGGCGGCGTTGCATCCGCACTGAAAATGTCGAGATCCCGGGCGAGTTGTTCCAGGCTCGGGCGCTGGTCGCCCTCACCGATGATGAGCAGGGACATCGGCGATGTTGCGACGGCACGTTTGAACGCCTGCAGCAGCAGATCCACGGCTTTCCAGTCGACGAGGCGGCCGACATATACAAATTGCGTCAGCGGGGGCGGGGTCTGCGGTGCCGTAGCTCGGGCGGGGCGCCACAGGCTCAGATCGACGCCGTTTTCCACCATGGTTTCGACGCGTGCGCAAACGCCCGGTGGCAATGCCTTGCGCGTTCGTTCGTTGGCCACCAGCAGCAGGGCAGCGCGGCGTTTGCCAGGCAACAACCGGTTCATCACGGCCGACAGCGCTCGTCCGATGGCGATGGCTGCACTTTCCGCGTTGTGTTGCAGATGGCGGAAGGCCGGCGGGTAGTCGATGCCGCCATTCATCGGGCCCATGACCACCGGCGCACCCATGCCGTAAATCAGCGAGGGTTCCCGGGGTGAAACGGGCATGGGTTGATGGACCACCGAAATGCGTTGTTCCTGCACCAGTTTGCGTACCACCCGGCGTTGCGTCAGTTGGGTGAGGATGCGCATCGCGAAACCGGTGGTGAAGTTCGACAGCCTTGTCGGCAGCAGCCGGCTCAGTCGCCACAGCAGGCGGTGCAATGCGCTGTCCGTCACAAAAACCATGCGTTCGCCGTCACGCGGGAACAATAATTCCAGTTCCCTGCGGGTGCGTTCATGTACGACCAGCCATGCCGCGATTCCGCGCTGGCGGAGCATCCGGTAGTAGTGCAGCGGTAACGCCGCTTCACCGCCGAATTGTGCCGACGCATGTTCGGCGACGATCAGCACACGCAAATCGCGGTGCGCCGCGCCGGTCTCATTTGCGCTGTCGGGCTGGCGCAGGGGTGCGGCGGTGTTATGCATGGATGATCACCGCCGGTATGCCGACCGCGGTTTTTCCGTGCGGAATGTCGCGCAACACCACAGCGTTGGCGCCGATACGGGCGTGATCACCGATGGCAATCGGTCCGAGAATTTTTGCGCCGGCGCCGATATCGACATGGCCGCCGATGCGGGGTACGCCGTCATTGCAGGATCCTATTGTAACTTGTTGAAAAATAAGACAATTTGGCCCAATCTCGACATCAGGGTGTATGACCACGCCGCTCGGATGCGGCAGCAGCAGTCCACCGCCGATGCGGGTATTGATGGGAATATCGGCGCCGGTGACCACGCTCCAGAAGCGGTGACGCAGGACCGCAAATGTCCTGACGAGAATCTGCAAGGGATTGCGCGAGCCGCAATTGCGCTGGTAGGCGCGGATGCTGGCCAGCAGCGAACGCGAGGGCTGCCAGGAAAAAGCGCTTTTGTGTTCGCGCGCGAGATCCGGCACGCGGGCAGAAATTCCCGGCTGGATCATGCGGGCCTCCGGTCCAGCAAAAATTCACAGCAACCGAATTCAAAAACCTTGCGCACCCGGCGGTTCAGCGGCGTGCACGACAGGCGTCTGCCTTGTTGCATCAGCTGTCCGTGCAGCAGCAGCAACACCCCGAGGAACGCGGCGTCGATGTATGAAACCTGTTGCAGGTCGATCTGCACGTTGCGGCCGGTAATCGATGCCATGGCAAAACACTGCCGCAACGGTCCGAGGTTTTTTCGCGTCCACGCGCCGCGCAGGACAATCACGGTTTCGCCGGCGGCCTGGCGGATGACGATGGCTGCAGCATCGAGTTCTGCTTGCGCCGGATGATGCCGATGGATGAACAGATAATGCGGGATCACCCGGGTCCACAGCAGCCGGATCAACGCCATGCCGTCGCCGAGGTAGCGTCGCCAAAGACCGGGCTCTTCCTTGATGCGCCACAGCCATTCGAGGCCACCGTGCTGCATCCATACCGGCGCGCGCTTCAAGGTGCCGGCAACAAAATTCACCACCGCACCGAGGTGGCTGATCACCGGCACCGCAATTCGCGCCCGGTTGCGCTCGATCCACGCCTGTCCCTTTTTTGCACCCAGGGAGACCAGCAGGAAATCGGCTTTGCTGGCGTTGATGGCAGCGATGATTGCATCGCTGCTCATGTCATCGACGGAGCCGAATCCGGGTGAGTAAAAACCGGCGCAGTGCACGCCGGAGGTTTCCGCATTCAGACGCCGGCATGCGATTTCAGCAGCACCTTCAGGACCGCCGAAAAAATATACTGACAGTGGCCGCGACTTGTTGTTGCGCAGTGTTTCGAACAGGCCCGAGCCGGCAATCCGCTCGCGGATCGGGATACCGAGAAAACGGGCGATCCACACCAGCGGCATGCCGTCGGCAATGCTGAGATTGCTGTTGATCACGGACTCGCGGAAGGCGTCGTCGCTGCGGCAGCCGATCAGGAAATTCAGGTTCGGCGTCGAAATGAAGCAGGCGTCGTGCAGAATAGCGGCGCTATAGACGATTTGCGTGACTTCACTCATCTTCACCGCATCAAACGGCAGGCCGAGCAGACAATAGACATCCCGGTCGAAGTCAACACCCGGCAGATCCGGGCCGCCGCAGGTTTCAGTGCTCATTGCGCCACCCTGGTGCGCTGGTATTTTTTCCATTCGCTCCAAAGGTCACTTTGATAGGTGGAGCCGATGTGGTCATGACCTTCGCAGTGGGCCAGTTCGTGTTCCATCACATAAACATCGTTCGTGGATGTCCAGATCGTGCAGGTCATGGTGTCAAAGCGGAACTCTGCACAGGCGAGCGCTTGCATCAGAATGTTGCCGCCGCATTTCTGCTGTGTTTTCCAGAATCCCAGTTTGACAATGGACACTTCCAGCTTTGGCCAGTCCACGGGTGGTTTCCGCTCGTAGCTGATCATGGTGCAGCCGGTGAGTACGAGCATGAAATAAATGGACAGGGTTCCTCGGGATATTTGGCGGCTGCGGTTCATCAATCACTCCGCATCCCGCCGCGTCCGCACCCATGTGTCTTGCCGTTTCGAGACAAAGCGCAGGTAAAGCGGAATTTTGCGTAAGGCGTAAAAAGGAGTGGCGAGCAATTCGCCAAATGAAATGATGGTCCTGCCGTGACGCCACCATGCGATTAAAACTGCCGAGACGGCCATGCCCAGGGCCGCCAGAGCCAGGAACAGCGGCAATGTCGCACCGGCAACAGCAAAAAATGCTGCGCCCAGCGCAACGACGGCGCAAACCAGCAGCATCAGCAAGGCGATGGGCGGCACGCACAAATCGAGCAGCAGCACAGCCAGCGGTCCGTTGCCGCTGAGCAGCGCCTGGATCAGTGCGCGCGGCGCCATGCCGATCACGAGACCGAGGTGGCCGTGTTCCCAGCGGGTGCGCTGTTCTGAAAATCCCTGCCCGGTGGCCGGGAATGCGCTGGTGACCCGGGCGTCGGGGCAGAATACAGGTGCTGTTCCGGCGCGGGCCAGCTCGAGTCCGAGCTGGAGGTCCTCGACAATCTGGCCTGATGCCAGATCGGCCCGGCTGATGGTGAGCCATGGAAACGCCATGCCGGTGCCCATCAATTGGCAGGGCAGGCCATAACGGTGAAGGCCCAGTGGCCGCACCTGATTTTTAACCAGCCATGCAAATTCGGCGATGCGCGTGCGCAGGCCGGTGGCTGCGGGGGCCTGCATCCGGTACAGGGCCTGCACCGGCCGTGATGTCTGCAAGCATTGTTTTGCCAGCCGTTCGACCGCGCCTTCCTCCACCGTGCAATCGCCGTCAATAAACAGGGCGACCTCGGGCGGGGCGCGCGCAAGATGGCGTATGCCGGCATCCAGCGCATAGCCCTTGCCGCGCAGTTCGTCATTGTTTCGCACCAGCACCTCGGCGCCGGCGGATAAGGCGATGCGCGCCGTGCTGTCGCTGCAGTTGTCGGCCACCACCAGCACGCGATCCCCGCGGACCAGCTGCGGCATGATCGAGTGCAGTGTCTGTGCGATCAACAAGACCTCGTTATGCGCAGGCACGATCACTGCAAGGCCGGGACGCCGCCCTGCCGGCATCAAGCCCGCGTTTGCCAGAGGTCGCGCGCTCAGTACCTGCATCAATAACACCGACACCGGCACCAGCAGCAATGCGGTCAGTGTGCACAACAGGATAGTGACGGCGATCACGACTGCATCGCATCAAAGTGACGGGCGCCGAGGATCGCGACGCGGAACAACCGGGCCAGCCTGGACGCTTCGTTGTCAATCGAGTGACGCGCCAATACCCGCTGATGGCCGGCGCTGCCCATGGCATTCAAATCGTCCGCGCTCCGGGTTAGCAGATCTTCGATGGCGATCATCAACTCATCGACGTCGCCGGCCGGGAACAGCCAGCCGTTTTCACCGGCGCGGACCAGTTCGGGAATGCCCGCGACAAAGGTGCTCAGCACCGGCCGGCGCAGCGCCAGGGCTTCCATGATCACCACGGGCAAGCCTTCGGCAAAGCTCGGCAATACCAGGGCACGGGCGGCGAGGATTTCGTCGCGCACCTGATCGCTGCTGATCCAGCCGGTAATGCGGATCACCCGCGCGAGATCGTGTTTAGCAATCATTCGTTCGATTTCCGGCCGCATTTCGCCGTCTCCGGCAAGCACCAGTTCGAACGCAATGCCCTTGACGGTCAGGCGACGCGCGGCCTCGACCAGCAGCAACTGGCCTTTTTGCGCACACAGGCGCCCCACGCAGACCAGTCGCGGCGCGACCGGTGACGGCGTAGCAGCGATCTGGTGAAACGCGGCTTCCAGTCCGCAATGCACGACTTTGATCTTGGACCACCTGGAATGAGCCACCCAGCGGTAGAGCTGGCTGCGGCCGTAGGCGCTGATGGCGACAACAAAGGCGGCATACCGTATCTTCGTTTCGAGGTGCAGAAACTGTGGTTGATCAAATTCTTCCGGGCCGTGCACCGTAAAACTGTAAGGCGGTCCGCCAAGTGCGTGCGCCAGCATCACCACTTCCGCTGAATTGGTGCCGAAATGCGCGTGCACATGCAGTGCACCGGACCTGTGCAGCCATTGCAGCATGCGACAGGCTTCCGCCAGACAGGCCAGATGTACGGGCAGCGGACGCGCCGCGCGCCAGCCCATGCGCATTGCGAGACGCAGCGCGCCGAAAAAGCGCAGCGGCGCACTCAGCACTGCACACAGTGTGGCCATCATCAGCGGCAGCAGACCGCCCTTCAGGATGTAGCGGGTCTGTGAGCGTTCCTTGAAATCTTCTTCATCGACCAGTTCCGCATCCCATCCGCGCAGCGCAATGCGCTGAATGACAAACCCCTGGCGTTCGAGGGCGAGGATTTCACGCCGGATAAAGCTGTGGCTGACCTTCGGGTACTGATTGACGAAGTAGGCGATGGGTACAGGGACGGTCATGGCGTGGCTGCCGGAGCGTTACTTGTATTCGATCAGCCGCGGCTGGCTGCCGAGGTAGCGATGAATGATGAACTTGACCTGCCCGAGCATTTCCGGAAACTTGCCCAGCACCAGAAATCCGGCGCGCCACCAGTTCTCCCGCTGCGGCCGCCCGGCACGCACCGCCAGTCGGAGAACCTGCAGCGGATAAACGCCAAGCAGCAGCAGCCCCCACGCGCTCCCCCACACGGCGATGGCCAGCACAAACAGCGGAATCGCCATGCCCCACAGCCACGCACTGCGCGATTCGCGCACCCAGTGCCGTTCGGGCGGCGCGCCATGCAGGCTGGCACCCTCGGCAAAGGCATAACCGCTGCGCAGCGTGCGCCGCCACCACTGACCGAAGTGTTCGATCGCAGCGTCATGCAGGGTCATTTCAGCTGCGATGCGCATGATCTGCCGGCCCGAAGCGCGCAGTCGCACGCAAAGTTCGGGTTCTTCTCCGGCAATCAGTGCAGGGCAAAATCCCTGCACCGCTTCAAAGGCATCAACCCGCGCCATGAAATCACCGCCGCAGGCTTTGGCCTCGCCCACCGGCGTGTCCCATTCGATATCGCAAAGCCTGTTGTAGACCGATTGTTCGGGATAACGCTCACGCCTCCGGCCGCAAACTACGGCGACCTGCGGATTGTCGTGCAGCCGCATTGCGGCACTGGCAAGCCAGTCCTCTGCGATTTCGCAATCGCCATCGACAAACTGTACGTAGCGCAATCCCGGCGCGAGCAGGCGCAGACGGCGAAACCCGGCATTGCGCGCGCGACCAGCGGTAAACGGATGGTTGAGATCGAGCATCACCACCGATACGCCCAGACCGCGCGCCAGTTCCACCGATCCATCGCTGGAGCCGGAATCGACGTAGACGATGGTGTCGGCGTGATGCGTGACGGAACCGAGGCATCGCCGCAGCCGTTCGCCCTCGTTGCGACCGATGACGACAACACCCACGGCCTGGCCGGTTGAGAGCGCGTCAGACATTTACGGTCGTCCGGGGGAGGATGACTGCAGGCACGCCGACAGCAGTCGAGTTGTCGGGAACGTCGCTCAGCACCACCGCGTTGGCACCGATCAGCACGTTATTGCCGATATGGATGGCACCGAGAATTTTTGCACCCGCACCGATATCCACATTGTTGCCAATGACCGGTGCGCAAGGGTGCGCAACACTGCGCAGGCCGATGACCACTCCGGTGCGGATACGGCAGTTGTCGCCGAATCTGGCATAGCCGCTGATGATGATGCCGCCGAAATGGTCGATGACGAAGTTACGGCCGAGGGGCACCTCGCACGGCAATTCAATGCCGGTAATGATCTGGACGAATTTGTAAAGCACCCGGTAAATCAGCGAAAAGAGTTTGCGTACCAGGCCAGGGCTGAATTCATGGCGCCAGCGACCGAACCGGTAGACCAGCAAGGCCCAGAAGCCCTGGGCACCCCAGTGGCCGCCATGCGCGTGAAGATCGTTTTTTATGTTTTCAAACATGGCCGTTTACCGTGTCGGGCGGGTTGCCCATGCAGTGCGCCGGAACAGTGACCACACCATCGCGAGATGCTTGGTGCCGGCACCGGTGTCAGCGGGGGCGCGTCGCTGCAGCAGTCGTTTCAGCAGCACCACCGCATCGGCGGCGACGGTCAGCAACAAATGGGCGCAGACGCCGGAGAGTCCGTGATTTTTGCGGAAATACAGCAGTTCGCTTTCGATCTGCATGGACTCGATCTGGCGGCCGCCAGTAGTGATTGCGCCCGTGGTTTTGGCGCTCTCACCGCCGATATGCACGACGGTGGTATCGGAGAAAAAAGTGACTTCCCATCCCGCCTTGCGCGCGGCCAGGCAGTGATCGATTTCTTCGTAATACAGAAAATAGCGCGGATCAAACAGGCCGATCTGGTCGATGACGGCGCGGCGAATCAGGAAATAACAGCCGGGCACCCAGTCGCACTGGCGCACCGACGCGTGATCCCAGTCCAGGTCGTCGACCGTGCGCACGCCGGGAAACAGACGGTTGAGTCCGGTGCGCGCCAGGAACAGATTCCACGGGGTCGGGAAGTAGCGCGCCGAAGGTTGCAGGGTGCCGTCACGCCCGACCAGCCTCACACCGAGTATCCCGCATCGCGGATGGGAGTCCATGTAAGCAATTGTTTTATATAAAGTATCTTTTGATACAAAAGCGTCGGTATTGAGCAGCAGCACATAGCGGCCTTCGACCAGTGCCAATCCCTGATTGTTGGCACGGCCGAAGCCGACATTGGTGGTGTTGGAGATCAGATGGCAGGCGGGGAACTCGCGGCGGATCAGCGCGACGGAATTGTCCTGCGAGGCGTTGTCGATGATGGCGATCTTCAACGACAGCCGCGCTGCAGCGCCTTGCAGCCGGCCGATCGCATCCCGCAGAAGGCCTTCGGTGTTGAAATTGACGATGATCGCGGTGAGGTCCATGGGTGGTCCCGTCACCGGTTAGGAAAAAAATGCAGCACGCGCTGCCGGAGCAATTCGGGTTCCAGCGCTGCATCGAACCCGCCCTCACGGTTGCGGATGACCTCAGCCCATGGCAACAGCGAAGTTTCCTTCTGCAGCCGCTGCACCCGTTCGGCGACACTGGAAATGGGTATGGCCGGCACGCCGCCTACGATTAAGCCGGCTTCGACGTTCCGGGTGACCACGGCCCCGGCGGCCACGATGGCGTTCGGGCCGATGGTGACGCCGGGCAGCACGATGGCACCATGACCGATGAATACGTTGTCGTTGATGACAATCTTGCCGACCGCATCCAGTTTCACACCGTAGGCACGGTTGAGCATGGCGATCGAACCGTCGTGACCGATCAGCGTGCAGTCGGCCAGCACGACATTGCTGCCGATGCTGACATAGGCCGGGTCCGTAAACACCGCGCCGTAATTGATTTCGCAGTGTTCACCCACTGTGTGCAATCCGCCCCATTTCCTGAGGAAGCCGGCATATTCGGAACCGGCGGGACGGCAGAAGCGTATATAAAGACCGCGCATTGCACCGTGTTCGAATGCAAGATGCCGCAACACCCGCCGCAGCGTTACGCCGAACATGCGGTCATCCTCCGGCGTAATTGTTGTTCAGGATTCACCGGCGCGAATATCCGGTTGCCAGCGGCATGAAGCGACGTGCGCACGGGTTTGTCAGCCAGCAGCACGAGTTCCTCACCGCATTCGGAGATCCCGTTGCGCAGGCTGCGGATTTCCCGGGACTGCCAGAGCCAGTATTGAAGCAGCGTGCGCGGCCAGGATTCCGCGGCGTCGTAGCGACCCGCGCGGATGCGTTCGCTGCTGCGGAAAATATAGCTGGCACCCTGTGCCGTTGAGAAAATCTCCGCAGATTCGATGCCGCTGGCGCTTGCCAGTTGTTCAAGCGTGTTTCGTCCATACAGAAACAAATGGCGGGGCGGCTCAAGCCCTTGCCAGTGTTCGCGGTACAGCTGATGGCCCAGACTGGCTACATTTGGCGTGACCAGCACCAGCCGGCCACCCGGTTTCAGAATGCGCCAGCATTCGCGCACAAACCGTTGAGGGTCACGGACATGCTCTATGACGTGACGTGCGGTGATCGCATCGATAGAGCCTGACGGATACGCAAGATCATGAATCTCGCCGACGTCAACCTGGAATCCGTGTTTGTGGGCCACGTCACGTGCGGCGTCGGGGTCGGCATCGGTGCCACGTACCGCCCAGCCCCGGGCGCGCATCGTGGCTGCGAAATCGCCGCTGCCGCAACCGATATCAAGCAGCGAGCCGGGTGGCCGGTCGTCGAGGAAGCCCTGCCGGAAGCGCTGGCGTTCGGCATTCAGTCCATGCAGCTTCGCCATCAGCCGGTCGAGCAAGGAAAAAGTCCTGCTCCATATATTTTCAGGTCCAAAAGCATCATGGCCGGCATGCGTGTAGTACGACTTGTAGGCCAACGGCAGGTCTTCAGGGGTAATCATCGGGTCCTGCCAGACCAGGCTGCAGCGAGTGTTGCTGCACTCGCGCAGGGACCATATGCCGGGAACGCCGTACTGGTGATCAATAAGGCTTTCATACAGCACGTGCCCCTCACTGCCGCACAGCATGCAGGCCGGACGCGGCTCGACGCGCATGTCCCCGATGGAGCGCGCCGTGGAAAAGGTCATGTCCATTTTGCGTCCCGCGTTTGCAGCAGCAGGTTCATCACGTAGCCGCAGGCGAATCCGGCCGGAAAAGCAATCAATACCTGCAACTCGCGACGCCAGTCATTCAAGCCGAGCTTTTTGTTGAAAAAATAAATGAACGGCAGCGTTGCGAGACTGTGAAGCGCGATGCCCCATATCGCCGCCTGCAGACCACCAAGGTGATACAACAGCGGAACCAGCGTAAAAAGCGCGATAAAACGCACGGCATTGATGATGGCCAGATGGCGCGGCACGCCCATCGCCAGATAGATCTGGTGAGCCACGCCGAAACGCGCGGTGAACAGCGACAGGGCCAGGATCTGCAGCATTTCGCCGGCAGCGGCATATCGCTCGTCATACAGCAGGACAATAGCCAGATGGCCGGCGGAGAACAGCAATCCGGATATAAACAACAACAGCAGGTCGCCGGGCATGCGCAGTTTGTAATAGACGTCGCGCAAGCCCTGGAAATTGTTCCGGGCGACTTCGCTCAATGCGGGCAGGGATACCGTTGCAAAGAGGCGGCCCAGCAGTCCTTCAATTGAACCCGCAATAAGGATCGCAATTGCATAGAGGCCCAGCGTGTGTGCGTCGACATAAAGTCCGAGGAGAATGCGGTCGCCGTTGATGGCGAGGATACCGACCGCGGATGAAACGAGTATCCACTTGCCGAATCCGACGAGTTCACGCAGGGCGTCTTTTTCCAGCCGGAAGCGGTTGCGAATGCCTTTCATCCAGAAGTGGCTGAGCAGGGTGCCGGTCAAAGTGGCCACCAGGCCGCCGGTCACCAGTGCCCAGACCGAACGGGTTGCCATGCCGACGACAACCATGACGCACAGTGCAACGGTTTGGGCGATGACTTCGATCTGGACTACGCGCTGCTGATTGAAGTGGCGGCAGGCGGACGCAATATTGGTTGATGCAAAGCCGGACACAACCGCTGCAAAAGAACTGACGGCAATGACCGCGGGCAGCAATGGTGATGCGTAAACCGAATCTGCCGGAAACAGGCCGTTCAGGTTTACTGCATATACGGTGCAGGAGATCAGCAGGGCGATCAGCCACAGGCCGCCGCCGCGAATGATCTGCACGACCCAGGCCGTATCGAGAAAGGCCGGCTCGTCGCCACGCGGGCTTTGCACGATGTTCTGCTGCAGTCCGACATCGGACAGCATGCCGAGCACCACAGTGACCAGTGTGGCGATGGCGATCACGCCGAACATTTCCGGCGCCAGCAACCGGGTCATGATCAGGTTGCCACCGAGGCGCAAAGCCTGGCTGATGCCGTAACCGGCGAAACTCCAGCCGCCGGCGCGAAACACCCGCTGCCGCAGCGTGAGCAGTGCATGGCTGGTCATCGCGCCGCCGTTGCAACCGCCAGGCGGGTCTTCAGCGATGGTCGTACGGCGGGGGCTTTGGCAGTGGTAAGGATACGGGCGTAAGCGACGCCGAGGCCGGCCACTGACCAATAGATCACCGGGATCACGGTAATGCTGCTGACGGTGGCGATGGTGACCATGATTCCGAGCAACACGGACAGCAGGCCCTGGCCCAGCGAATACATTTCGTCATTGCGGTCCGTCAGTGTCCTCATGCTTCTGAAGATGCCGTACGCCACCGCAATAAAGAATCCTGCAAACAAGGTCAGTCCCACCAGACCGTTGCCCAGTCCGACCGACAGATAAGTATTGACGATGTCGATAATGCCCTGGCCCTGGCGCAAGTCCTGCATCGCGGGCGAGTAAAAATAATCGAAGGCGCCGAAGAACGGCTTTTCCATGATCACCTGCAGGGAAATCTCGGCGAGGCGCTGGCGATAAGTGACGTTGTCGGAGCTGACCGATCCAATAAACGGCAGCAGATCAAAAATCTTTTGACCGCCGGTGGTGACCAGCAACAACGGAACGACAATCAGCGCAAGCAATCCCAGTCTGGCGAAACCTTTCAGCGGCGCCGGTCCGGTAGCGATATAGATAATGACGATGGCTGCAGCACCGATCCAGGGCCCGCGTGACAGCGAGGTGAACAGCGCGACGGTCAGCAGCAGCAGGCCAAAGGTCCAGGTCAGCGGCTTCACCGCTTTGCGCCGCAGATAAAGCAGGAAGCCGATGGCCACCGCCATGACATAACCGAAGGGAATCGGTTGCCCGGTGCTGGCTTGGGCGCGCAGGTCGCTGCCTTCCCCGCCCCGGGCCAGGTAGTCGCCCATATCCCAGGGGAAACCGAGTACGCTGTCAAGGCTGGCATAAAGCAGCCAGTGGCGCACGAATTCGAAGATGCCAATCGCGCCCAGCAACAGCGACGCGAGCACGAAACCCATCAGAGCTTCGCGGAAGTTCTCGATATTCCTCAGCGCGCGGCTGGCCACGTAGTAGGGCAGGAAAATATCGATGAACGAGTAAAAAACACCGATGCGCAGCATGTTGGTGAAGGTGCTGACGGTCAGCATCAGCAGAATCTGCAGAATCAGGAAACCGGCGAGCAGTTTGTCGGGCATCGTGCTGCCGAACGCCGCGGTATCCGGCTGCTTGCGCAGGGCAAGGTAAGCGGGCAGCAGAATCACCAGCGCCAGAAGGCGAAGGTAATCGATGCTGAAAAAATGCTGGATGATGCCCATGCCGGGTATATGCGCCGGTATCGCCGGAACCGCGAACATCAGGATGAAATACATCGCCGGCTTGTTGGGTTCCCGCTGCGCGGCCAACGCAAGAACTACAGCGACCGCAATGATGTAAACCCAGAAGTTGTGGGCCAGAAAAGCGATGGTGGTGATGCCCAGCCACAGGTTTCGCCGTCGTACGAAATCATTGGGGCTGGTAGCAATCGCACAGGCGGGCACCCTGGCCAGCGCAAAAACCACTGTGGCCACGACCAGAATGACGATCAGGGCTTTCAGGTGTTCGGGCATGTCATACCGGCCGGGGGCTGCGGGGTTTAAACAGTCGCGCCAGAATGGCGTCAAGCAGCAGCAAAACCGACAGTGCGGAAATCAGCAGGACGATGCCTGCAGCGCCATGCAGATAGCCTTGCCCGGCCTCGTCACCGAAGTGGTAGGTGATCAGCATCAGAACCAGCACGCGAATGATGTTGGCAATAAAGGCAATCGGCAGAATGGCGGCGAGCATGATGCCGTTGTGCAGAATGCTGCTGCGGGCGGTCAGGTACATGAACAGCAAACCAAGCGCCGAAAGACTGAACATGGTATTCAGACCCGAACAGGCGTCGGCCACGAGCATCTGGTATTGACCGATGTTCAGCATGACCCCGGTTCGGGCGATCGGATAGCCGGCCAGATACAGGACCTGTTCGACAATCACCGAGATGTGCTGCTTGAGCGGGCCGGTCAATGCATCAACAAAAAATCCTGGCAACGGCAGCATGAAAATCACAAAACAAAGCGGGAACCAGTAGATTCGCAGCACCGGCAGGCCGCGGAGGGCCAGCAATACGCCGGCCAGAACCGGAGTAAGCGAGCTGATTTCGAGCAGCGGGATGTCCTGCGAGCGTCCGAGTATGTAGAGCAGCAGTCCGAACAGGAGCAGGGTGATACCGGCGACCGGCCGGGCTTGTGCAGGACTGTCGCGCAAGGCCATGCGCTTTTGCCACGCGAGCCATACCACTACGGCCAGGATAATCGGCGCATGGGCATGTTCATCGGATTGCCAGAATGTGGTTGCGGCCGCATAAAACGTCGGCACATAAAGAACCAGCAGTCCGGTAATGACGGGCAGCCATTCAGCCCAGGCGGCGGTTTGCTGCCGCTGCCTGATGTCGAGCACTGTTGACATGGGGGGGCTAAAAGTCGTTGAGTACGGTGCCGATGACAGTGGCGCTGGCTTCATTCACTGTTTCGGCGGCATCGCGCACCCGGGAGATGCGGCTGGCACCCTGGCGTGTCACGATCAGGGCGGCACCGGCCCCTGCTGCAATGTTTTGCGCATCGGTGTGTTCGGCGAGAGCGGGGGAATCGAGGATGATGACCGCGAATTCAAACGCCAGATCAGCAAGCAATTGCGGATAGATTGGCCGCGCCAGCAGTTCCAGCGGATTCGGCGGTCGGGCCCCAGCTGGCAGTACCGACAATCCGGGCAGGCCGGGTACACGATGGATCAGCGTGTGCATGTCGCCGCGGTCTGAGAGCAGGGCGGACAGGCCGTTGCGGTTGTCCATGGCGAACAGGGTGTGCTGGCTGGGATTGCGCATGTCGGCATCGATCAGCAGTGTTTTCTCACCGAGCTGGGAAAAGGCTACCGCGAGGTTGGCGGCGATAAAGCTGCGCCCCTCGCGTCGCTCCGCACTGATGATTGCCAATGCCTTGCCTTCAGTGGTACGTCCGAACCAGCGGATCATCAGCTGGCTGCGCAGTTCGCTGAGCGCTTCGGCCTGCGGTCCGAAAGGGGCGTACGCCGAGATCACCTGTTCGCTGACCTTGCTTTCACCCCGTATCAGATAGGGATGATCAAACTGGCGCGCCAGCGCGAATTCAATGTCCGCTGTGCTGAGCAGGCCCAGTTGCAGCGCGATGTCGCCGAAGCGCAGGTCATGATCCCGCTGAAACTGCAGGATTTTCTCGGCAGACTCAAAAGACAGCTTGCCGGCCTGGATCAGAATGGTGCCGATTGCGCGTTCACTACGCGGCAGGATCACGCTGCCGGTGACAGGAATGACATTACTTTGGTCCATGGAAGCTTTCACGGAGCAGCAATCGCCGGGCTGCGGCGCCAGAAAAGGAGTTTGTTTGACCGTCTGCGATGCAGGCGGCGGATCACCGACAACACCGGCACTTCCAGCGCCTGGGTGAGATCTGCGGTGCTGCGCACGCGACGGTCCAGCAGTTCAATGACGAAGGCAATGGCGGCGGCAAGCAGCAAGCCTGCACCCAGCGACATCAACAGCCCCTTGGGCACGTTGGGGAATGTCGGCACGGTGGGCTGTGACGCATAACTCAGCACAGAAGCATTGGCCTGGGTCATCTGGCTTTCAAGCGTGCTCTGGTTGAAACGCGCGGCGACGGTGTCGTAGGCCACTTGCGCGGCGTCCACATCGCGCTGGAGAACAGACAACTGGTTACGGCGGAATTTGAAATCCAAAAGCTTCTTTTCCTGGGCAGCAATCGACGCTTTGAGCTCACTTTCATTATCTTTGCTGACGGAGCGGGTGCTGGCGTAGCCGTCGGTGACCCGACGGGTTTCACTGTCGAGCTGACGCTTGAGCGCTGCCAGCTCCGACTCCATACGCTGATATTGCGGATGATTTTTGCCGAGGTTGCCTGCGGTTTCCTGCAGCTTGCCTTCCTGCCGGGCAATGTCACTGCGCAGCCCCATGACCACGGAATTTCTCGTCACTTCCGGTAATGCATCGGATCCGGATCGCTGCTTGCTCTGGGCATCAGCAGTCGCACCCATGGCGACTGTGAGCTGACTGGTGAGTTCGCTGAGCTTGGTGGTCTCGGCGTCGTATTGCTCGTCTTTGGCGACAATGCCATTCTGCTGCTGAAACTCCGAGAGTTTGGATTGGGCTTTTTCGAGGTTGTCGCGCAGGGTCTTGCCCTGAGTCTCGAACCATCGGGCGTACTGGCGAGCCGGATCAACCCGCAGTTCTATATTGGCGTCGAGATAGGACTGCGCAAACGCATTGGCAATGACCACGGCAAATGTGGGATCGGCACTGGTATAGCTGATATGGATGATGCTGGTTTCGCGAGAAGCGGTAACTGCGAGCTTGTTCAGCAGCAACTTGCCGATCCAGGCCTCGGGTTTGCCCTTGCCGCCCGTCTCGCGTTTCCAGTCCGCCTGCACGGTCGGGCTTTCATCGAGCCGCGTCGTCTTGACCACCCGCTGCGCCACGCGTTCACTGTTGACGATCTCAATCTGCGTGGCGATATATCCCGGCAACACCGGCAGCAGTTGTCCGATCACCGGATCCGGTGTCTTGACGTCAAATACGATATCGGTGGTGGCAAGGTATTGTTTGGGCGCCATCAGGGTAATGGCGATACCTACGGCGGTCACCACGATAAAGGTAATCAACGCCGCCTTGTAGTGCGCCTTCAGGATAAGGAAAACCTGCAGAAGATTCATGCTGTTCATGGCGATATCCTTAAAACAGGCTTTCCCGGACGTAGAGAACGTCGTCCGAGCGAACGAGTTCGTTCATGTCAGGGTTGATTTGCTCGATCCTGCCTTCGGGGCCACGCCGGTATACACCCAGCTTGCGTTCGGTGCCCCGCGCGGTCAGACCGCCGCTGAGCGCCAGCGCCTGGCGGACCGTCATGTTGCGTTCAATGCGGAAGGCACCGGCACGCTGCACCTGGCCGTAGATGTAATACATCGGCTGACGCTGGACGAAGATCACGTCGCCGCCCGCCACCACCAGGTCATCCTGCAGGTTGTTGTCGAGAAACATCCCGGCGATGTCGATTTCCCGACGAAAAATTTTGCCGTTACGCGTGCCGGTGACGATGGCGGTGTCGGCGCCGGCGACACCGATGCCGCCGGCAATCGCAATCATTTCCGAAAGCCGGGTGCTGAAAGTTTCGAGCGCGAATCTGCCGGGACGTCCGACCTGCCCGAGAACGGAAACCTGATTGCCGCGGTTCTGCAGCAATATGATGTTGACCTGCGGCTTTTGGATGAATCCGCCGGCGCTCAATGCGGTGGCGATGGTTCGCTCGGCACCGGGGATGGTCATGCCGCCGATTGTCAGGTTGCCGACCAGCGGGTAAGAAATCGTGCCGGCTTCACTGACCCGCGTTTCCAGCGTCAGATCCGGATTCTGGAATACCAGCACGCGGATACTGTCACCATCACCCAGCCGGTATTCGGCCGGGGGTGTCTGGGCGTTGGCGTAAAGACTGGTGGCGACGGTTATGACCGCCAGCACCAGAGTGGCAATTCGGCTAATGTGCATGGCAGATATCCATTCCGGGTTGTATAGAAGCGGGAAGGTTCATCAGAGCCCCCGCGCGCCTTTTTGAAGGTTTTCCATCGGCGCTTGCGCAGTTCCTGAGACAGGTGCTTTTGCCTCAGCCGCACGGCGGTCCTGTTCAGCCTGTGCCCTGGCCTTGGCCACGGCGTCGGCGCGTTCAAGGGATTCAGCGGCGGCCTGGATTTTTGCCGCTTCACGGGCTGCTGCATCGGCCTCCTGGCGGGCTTTTTCATCCGTAGCAGTTTTGATTTTGCTTTCCTGCAGCGCTTTGGCCTTGGCATCTGCTTCTTCAGGAGTGACTGCGAATTCACCGATGTACTCGATCTTGGCCACTTCCTTGACCTGCTTCATTTCCCTGGCGACGGCTGCACTGGAGACCTGACCGAACAGGAACTGACGGATTTTTGGCGCTACTGCCGCCTGGGTGACCGGAACGTGTTTGCTGGCGACGACGCGAATGACCTGCACGCTGCCCCGCAGCTCGAATACCCGCGTCTCGCCGTCTTTCATGGCGCGCATGATCGCAATGTAATCAAGCGGAAGCTGTTCGGCCGCGCGCACGCCGCTGTTTGCGGTGAACTGGATCTCGCGTGAGCGCAGCCACGCGGCAATATCCTGCATGGAGCGCAATTTTGCGGTCTGCTCCCGCAACGCGTCAGCGATACCGGGTTGAACCGGCAGCGAGATTTCCTCGATGCTGTAGATGCGCCGTTGCGTGAACAGATCGGGATGTTCATCGAAGTAACGTTTGACCTCTTCTTCAGTGGGCTTGGTTTGCGCCGTACTGATCTGTTCGAGGTAGGCCCGCGCCAGGATTTCCGTTTTGGCGGCTTCCAGCATTTGCAGAACGTTTGGCGACCGGTCGAGTTTATTTTCAATGGCTTTCTGCTTTGCCAGTTGCTGGTCAATCAGGTTATCCAGAATCTCGCGTTTGACCCGGTGTTCAGTCGCAGGAGTTACGTTCGGGGTTCTGGCCAGTACGCTGTTGAGTTGATAGACGGTGATTTCCGTTGTATTGACCTTGGCGGCCACCTGACTTGCGACGGCCTTTTCTTCACTTTTGCCGCATCCTGCGGTAAAGATGAGCGCCAGAAACAGTGATGGAAAAGAGATGAGATGAGGGATTTTCATGAAAGATGGCATGCGGAGGGTATGGTTTTTCCAGTGACTGCCAAGGTGACGGCGACTTTGAATTCCGCGGTGATTTTGCAGATGAGGATCATTACGTAGCTCTGTTTTGCCGTTTATGCCGATGACAGATTTTTAATTCCGGCATCCCGGAATAAAGACACCGGGATGATGGGAGAATCAGACAGGTCGCAGATTACGGCGCGGAGTAATGATGATCTGTTCGCTATCGAACATATGTCGCGGTTGCTGCGTGAACGAAATCAGCAGATGCCCGGTTGACTGGTGTTGCTAAGTAAAAGAAGACCGGATGGGATTGCAGCGGTGCCGGCGTGAAACCGGAACGGTCCCGGCGCTGACGTCAGTTAGGGCGACGTGTCTTCGCTGGCCCGTTGCTTCGTTTCTTGGCTGCGATCATTTTCGTTCAGCAGGCAGGGGTGCGGCCTGAGCGCTTGATCAGAACAGGTATGACGCGGTGACCCTGGCGATGTAGTTCTTGAATGCAAAAGCGGCGATCGTCGAGTCCCTTGACTGCATGAGCAGGCTGCCGCCAATGATCAGCCGGTTTGCCGCTGCCCAGGTGGCGCCGAGTTCGAGCAGGTTCAGAGTATCGGTGCGCCGTGGTGAAGCGGTGCTGGCGTAGCCGTCGAAGCTGCTGTTGGTGTGTGAGGCCAACAGGTGCACGGTCGTTTTGTCTGAAAATTTCCAGGTAGGGTCTATCGCAATGGTATCAGCCGCGATGTAGCTCCCGGACGGATCCTGAAACGGCACGAGATCGCGTTTGACGATGAAATTCAGGATCGTCTGCCCGGTGATCGCCCAAGCGTAGATGAGTTCGCCGGTAACTCCGGAGAAATTGCGCTGGGAGGCGCCATCCTGGCTGCGATCGAGCCATGTTAGCCGACCGTTGAATGTCGATTTTCCGCTGGCAAGCCAGCTGACCCGGATCTCGCTTTCGTCCTGCTGGTAGCCCGTGCCCAATAGCCTGCTGGAACTCTGGTTGATGTAATCACCGGTGGTTGAACGCAGCAGCGCCGTCACCGAACTGCCGGAAGACGCTTCATATTTAATTCCCGCTTCGTGGCTGACCGCCTTGAAATCGGGCTGGATTTCCACGGCTATTTCGCTGGTCTGTGTCGACTGGTTGACGCCCATCTGCAAGTGCCAGTGGCCAAGGGTCGGGACAACCATATTAAATGCCTGTGTTTCGGTGACGCGAATGTTGCGTGTGATATTGCCGGGGTTCAAGACGTCTTCAAATGGAACCAGAGACTCCTTACGATCCGCGCTGAACGTTCCGGAGGCGATTGAATCCAGTTGCCACAGCCATGCGCCCCGATAGTCGAGTGAATCAAAATCAAGATAAGAAGTTTTTGCATACTTGTTCATCGTTTCTGTGACATCGAGCTGGAATCTTTGCAGTGAAACCTGCTTGTCCAGACGCAGTCCGACGTAGGCAACGGTGATGGTGTCCGCGGTGAGCTGAGCGGATGAGGGTTGCCTGAACAGATTGGAATCGTGACTGATGTCAACGCCGAAGGCGACGCTCACCGCGCGTCTGGGCGCATTGGCAGCTTCAATATCAGCCTGGGCATCTGCTGTGCGTGCCATTGTGAGCGAGGCAAGGGCGGCCGCCGTCACCACCACATAGCGGCCCGTGTTCATCAGGTTTAGTCGTTTTGTATTCACCAGAATTGCCATTGGTCGGTTGCGAGAATCCACCATCCCAACGCAGCGTTGGTGGTGGCGTGACTGATGATCGGCAGCCATAGATTGCGGCTGCGCATGTAAACAGCGGTGTAGACCAGCCCTGCGATCAGGCCGGCAAACCACTGGCCGTGTTCTGATGCAAACAGCGCCGCACTGATCAATATGGCGTAAATGCTGGCGCTGCCGGGGTCGTGGGAGAGAAAGTCCTCGGCATCAATCCGGCGCTGCAAGTATGAGCGCCAGAACAATTCCTCCATCACCGGAACGATCAGCGCCAGCCCCAGTAAACGAAAGCTGACGAGTATCCAGTCCACCCCCCCGTCTTGCGCGGAAACCGGATTGAATGTCGCCGGCGCCCCTGTGGTTGCCCAAGGCTGGTCAAGATTGATCCACAAAACGAACACTATGAGGCCTGCAACAATTGCCAGTATCACCTGCCGGACATCAATGCCCGCCCGCTGATGCAGTTCGGTGTAGTGCTGCCAGAAGATCAGCAGCAACGCGCCGACCGTAACGGCGCGTGCGGCGTAGAGCCAGCGCGTATCCAGCCCCTTCGATCGCAGCCATTCGCCCGCTGCCGACTCCAACACAATGAAACCGATGAAAACCGCAAAAGGAATGATTCTTGCCGCAGCCGGAGTGGGCGTTAGGGAACGACTGTAGGTGAGCGTTCTGGGCATTTCAGGCTTCGCTCCGTGACTCTGTAAGCACCGTTGTAAATGCGGTCAGAAGATGTGAGCGCATGACGGAAGAATCCAGCAATCAGTCTACTGCATATGTTCGATATCGAACAGAGCGTGGTGACCGGGCTACTGATAATCGCGCTGTCTGGTTGCCGGTGAAAAAAGCAGGGACCAGCCGAATTACCCTGGCCGGACACACGGGCATGTTTCCCGGATGCTCTGTCACGAGTCGAATTTATGGGCTGCAAGGCCCCCATTTTGCGTCCAGAAACCCTCTTTTAAGGCTGATGAATGACCATATTAGTGACCGGAGGAGCAGGTTTCATCGGCTCCCACTTTATTCTTGACTGGTTGCTTGAAACAGGCGAGCCGGTTATCAACCTTGATGCGCTGACTTATGCCGGAAACCTTGAGAACCTGGCCGTATTGCAGGGCAACGCGCTATACGATTTCGTCTGCGGAGATATACAGGACCGCAGACTGGTAGATCGTCTGCTGGTGGAACACGCGCCGCGTGCCATCGTGCACTTTGCGGCAGAGTCCCATGTTGATCGTTCGATCAATCGGCCGCAGGATTTTATCCAGACCAATATTGTCGGCACCTATACGCTGCTCGAAGCGGCGAGGAGTTATTGGAGCAAGCTGCAATACGGCGCACGAAGCCGGTTTCGATTTCTGCAGGTTTCCACCGACGAGGTTTACGGATCGTTGGGTGCCGCTGATCCGGCGTTTTCAGAAGCCAGTCTCTATCAGCCCAACAGTCCGTATTCCGCTTCCAAGGCGGCGGCCGATCATCTGGTGCGTGCGTGGCACCACACCTATGGACTGCCGGTACTGACCACCAACTGTTCAAATAATTATGGTCCGCGGCAGTTTCCGGAAAAACTGATCCCGCTGATTATTGCCAATGCAATGGACAGGAAGCCGTTGCCGATTTACGGCGACGGCATGAACGTGCGCGACTGGCTTCATGTTGGCGATCATTGCATGGCGCTCAGGATTGTTCTCGAACGCGGCATTGCGGGCCAGATGTACAACATCGGCGGGAACAGCGAGATGACCAATCTTGCCGTAGTACACAATATCTGCGAATTGCTTGATGAAATGCGACCGCATGCTGACGGCCCGTATTCGAACCTGATCACTTTCGTGCAAGACAGGGCGGGACATGACCGCCGTTATGCGATCGATGCACGCAAAATCGGGCGTGATCTCGGCTGGCAGCCGACCGAAACATTTTCCAGCGGCATGCGCAAGACCCTGCTCTGGTATCTCGATCACCAGGAGTGGGTCAGCGACGTGAAAACCGGTGCCTATCAGCAGTGGACCATCAGGAACAGTGAGGCGCGGGCATGAGCAATCGTGCCGGCATCATTCTGGCTGGCGGGTCGGGCACCCGGCTGTATCCGGTGACGATCGCCGTCTCCAAGCAGTTGCTGCCGATTCATGACAAACCGATGATTTATTACCCGCTGGCGACGCTGATGCTCGCCGGCGTACGCGACATCCTGGTCATTTCGACGCCGCAGGACACGCCGCGGTTTGAACAACTGCTGGGCAACGGTCAGCAATGGGGCATCAAGCTGTCGTACGCGGTTCAGCCCAGCCCTGACGGTCTGGCGCAGGCTTACATCATCGGCCGCGATTTCGTCGGCGAGCGCGAATCGGTGCTGGTTCTTGGCGACAACATTTTTTACGGCCATGAATTCGCCAACGACCTGCGGTCTGCCTGCGCCCAGAAAAATGGAGCTACGGTGTTTGCCTATCAAGTGGCTGATCCCCAGCGTTATGGGGTTGTTGAATTTGACATTGAAGGTAAGGCTGTCAGCCTGGAAGAAAAGCCTGAAAAACCAAAATCACGCTTTGCCGTTACCGGGCTTTATTTTTACGACAATCAGGTTGTGGAGATTGCCGCAGGACTGAAGCCTTCGCACCGCGGCGAACTGGAGATTACGGACGTCAACCGCATTTACCTTGAGCGTGGTCAGCTTGAGGTGATGGCAATGGGGCGCGGCCATGCATGGCTCGATACGGGCACCCATGAGTCACTGGTCGATGCGTCATTGTTTATTTCGACCATCGAGAAACGGCAAGGACTCAAGGTCTGTTGTCCGGAGGAAATTGCCTGGAACAGCGGCTGGATCGACAACGATGACCTGAATGCGCTGGCGCAGCCGCTCGGCAAGAACGGCTATGGTCAGTACCTGCTGGATCTGCTGCGCGAGAAGGGGATCCGGGCATGAACATCATGAGTCATGGGATTCCGCGCACGGTCATCATTGAACCGAAGGTATTCGGGGATGAGCGTGGGTTTTTCTTCGAGAGCTTCAACGCCAGCGTATTCGAGCAGTTGACCGGCGTGAACGACCATTTTGTGCAGGACAATCACTCCCGATCAGCAAAAGGGGTACTCCGGGGTCTGCATTACCAGATCCGGCAACCCCAGGGAAAACTGGTGCGGGTGATTGCCGGAGAAGTCTTTGACGTCGCGGTGGACGTCCGCCGGTCATCACCGACATTCGGGTTGTGGACCGGCGTGCATCTGTCGGCCGAAAACAAGCGCAGCCTGTGGGTTCCGCCCGGTTATGCCCATGGCTTTCTTGTTTTATCGGAAGGCGCGGAATTTTTATATAAAACAACAGATTACTGGGCTCCCCAGCATGAGCGCTGCATCCGCTGGGATGATCCCCATCTGGCGATCAGCTGGCCGTTGCAAAGTCAGCCAACGCTGTCGGCAAAGGACGCTCAAGGGGTGCCGTTCCGTGACGCCGAGGTTTTTACGTGAACAGGATCCTGCTCATCGGTGCGACCGGTCAGATCGGTCGGGAGCTTGCGCGCGTGCTGCCGGCGCTGGGCCAGCTCTTTGTTGCCGATCGTAGATTGTGTGATCTTGCGCAGCCGCGCACGCTGATCAAGACCATGGATACCGTCAAACCGACGCTGATCATTAATGCAGCCGCTTATACAGCGGTAGACCGGGCTGAAGACGAACCGGTTCAGGCGCACCGGATTAATGCGGAAGCGCCGGGTTTGCTGGCGCAATTGTCGAAGCGGTATGGTGCACTGCTGGTGCATTATTCGACGGACTACGTATTTGACGGGTGCAAAGCGGATCCCTACGTAGAGATCGATGCAGTGAATCCGCGCAACGTTTACGGCTGCAGCAAGCTGGCGGGTGAACGGGCCGTGCGTGATGCCGGCGGGGATTACCTGATTTTCCGTACCAGCTGGATTTATGCGGCGCATGGCAAAAATTTCCTGCGCACCATGTTGCGGCTGGCGGGGGAGCAGGAGCATTTGCGTGTGGTGGCTGATCAGGTGGGTGCGCCGACCCCGGCCCGCCTGGTTGCGGAATCTACGGTTCATGCGTTGCGACAGGATATGGCGCGTCGCAAGATGGAATGTTTTGAAAGCGGAATTTTCAATCTGACTGCTGCAGGTTCGACCAGCTGGCATGGATTCGCCAGCGCCATCATTGCCGAGGCAAAGGCAAAAAATCCGGCAATCAAGTGCCGCGAGGTGGTGCCCATCACCTCTGCCGATTTCCCGCTTCCCGCTGCGCGGCCGGCCAATTCAAGGCTGAGCTGTGCACGACTTGCGCAACGGTTCGGGTTACGCATGCCGGTCTGGACAGTCGGCATGCAATCGTGCATTGCTGAAATTTACTCACGCGCCGGTACGGCGCCGGCGCTGCTTTCCAGGGCGCCGCATTCAGCGCAGGGTGCGGCTCGTGGTTGAAGTTGCCGAGGCGTCATGCGTTATTCAACTGATGGATACAACCCCGGAATATCACCCATGAAAGCCATGATACTCGCCGCTGGCAAGGGCACCCGCGTGCGGCCGCTGACTTATGAATTGCCGAAGCCGATGATCCCTATTCTCGGCAAGCCGGTGCTGGAATACCTGATCGATCATCTGGCCCGACACGGCATGCGCGAGATCATGATCAACGTAAGTTACTTGCACGAGAAAATAGAACGGTATTTCGGTGATGGTCATCGCTTTGGTGTGCAAATCGGCTATTCGTTCGAAGGCGCGATGGTGGATGGCGTTGTCGTGCCGCAGCCGGTAGGCTCTGCCGGCGGGTTACGCAAGATTCAGGATTTCAGCGGTTTTTTTGATGAAACGACCCTGGTGCTCTGCGGCGATGCTGTTATCGATCTGGATCTGGGTGCCGCATTGCTCGAACATCGTCGCGTAGGGGCGCAGGCCAGCCTGATCGTCAAGGAAGTGCAGCCCGAGCAGGTTTCAGATTACGGCATTGTGGTGAGTGATGCGCAGGGACGGATCACATCCTTCCAGGAAAAACCCGCTCCCGCCCAGGCGCTGTCGCATTGGGCAAGCACCGGCATTTACATCTTTGAGCCTTCGGTCATTGATCTGATACCTTCCGGCCGGGTGTTTGACATTGGTGCTGATCTGTTTCCGCTGTTGGTAGAGCGCGGATTGCCTTTTTATGCACAGAAACGCAGCTTTAACTGGATAGATATCGGCAAGGTCTCCGACTACTGGTCGGTTCTGCAGAAGGTCATGCAGGGCGGTGTCACCGACTTCAACATTCCGGGCCGGCAGATCCGCGAGGGGGTGTGGTCAGGGTTGAACACGCGTATCGACTGGACCAACACCACCATAAGCGGACCCGTCTACATCGGATCGGGGTGCGAAATCGAAGCGGGCGTAACCATTGTCGGCCCGGCCTGGGTGGGACACGGCAGCCGCATCTGCTCCGGTAGCCGGCTCCAGCGCAGCGTGCTGTTCGACTACACCTGTGTTGAGGCCGGCGGCGAGTTTGATGACATGATCGTTTGCGGCAACTATGCGGTGGACCGTAACGGCATTTCATTGCATGTCGCGGAAGCGATCGGCAGTCATCAATGGCGTGATGCGCGCACGGGGGATTTCGTGCGCACCGTGATGACGGGCGAGGTCATGGCGGCTGCATGAATCTTCAGCCGGTTATCCTGTGCGGCGGATCGGGCACCCGCTTGTGGCCGCTGTCCCGCGAACAATATCCCAAGCAATTGCTTAATTTATCGGGGCAGCAAACGATGCTGCAGGCTACCGCAGGCCGGCTGGGTGATTCCATGGCGATTGCGGACGGCAGGGTATTGCCGCCGATTGTGGTCAGTAACGAAGAGTATCGGTTTGTTACGGCAGGACAATTGCACGAGGCCGGCCATACAGGGTGTGCAATCGTGCTTGAGCCTGCGGGCCGGAATACAGCGCCGGCGCTGACGCTGGCGGCTTTGCTGGCTGTGGCGGTTAACGATGATCCGGTATTGGTAGTGATGCCGGCCGATCATCTGATCAGCGATGTCGGGCAGTTTCGTGCCGCTGTTGCTCTGGGAATGGCTTTTGCAGGTAAAGGCAAGATAGTCGCCTTCGGCATTCACGCAGATCGCGCTGAAACGGGTTACGGGTATATCCGGGCAGGCGCCGTACTGCCCGATCATGACAACGTCCATGAAATAGCCGCTTTTGAAGAAAAGCCGGATGTTGAGACGGCGCAACGCCATGTCGCATCCGGTGCGTATTTCTGGAATTCGGGAATATTCATGATGCAGGCCTCGCTGTGGATCAGCATGCTGGGTAGTTTGCACGCAGACATGCTGGAAGCCTGCCGCTGTGCCTACGCAGAGCGTATCCAGGACCGTGATTTCCTGCGTGTCGGCGCCGGGGCATTTGCCGCTTGTCCCGCGGATTCGATCGATTACGCAGTGATGGAAAAACTTCCGGCCGGGGTCGGCGTGGTCATCACGATGGATGCCGGTTGGTCGGATGTCGGTACCTGGGATGCGGTGTGGCAGGCCGGCCCCGGAGACAGCGACCGCAACCTGTTGCGCGGCGATGTGGTGGCCGTCGATACCCATGACACTCTGGTGATTGCGGAGTCGCGGATGGTGGCGTGCGTCGGACTTGAAAACATGGTTGTGGTGGAAACGCCGGATGCCGTCCTGGTTGCCCGCAAGGGCAGCCTGCAATCACTGAAGAAGGTGGTTGCGATACTCAAGCGCGACGGTCGCTGCGAAGCGGATGTGCACCGCAAGATTTACCGGCCCTGGGGTTACTATGACAGCGTTGATGGCGGCAGCCGCTTCAAGGTAAAACGCATCGTCGTCAATCCCGGGGCCGCCCTGTCATTGCAGATGCACCATCATCGTGCCGAACACTGGATCGTAGTGCGTGGAACCGCGAAAGTGACCCGCGGCGACAGCAGTTTTCTGCTGTCCGAAAACGAATCGACTTTCATACCCCTTGGAACGCGCCACCGCCTGGAAAATCCGGGAAAGATGCCTCTGGAGATGATCGAGGTGCAGTCGGGGGGCTATCTCGGCGAAGACGATATTGTGCGGTTCGAAGATGTATTCGGAAGGTGTTGACGGCAAGTGCCAACCAGAGCTGTATCAAAGAAGCAACGCCTTGAAGCAGCAGCGTTCTAAAGCCGGTCCTGATGCGGCATGCCGCCGAAACGATAAAGCAGAGCATCCAGGGCACTGGGCTTGAGAGTCGTGCCGGGCATGTAAAGTATGCTGTGCGGCGCATTGCTGACGGGCGGCTCAGGCTCCCGCCATTCCGTATATCTCGCCAGCACTGCGGGAACATAACGCTGGGTTTCACGGAAAGGCGGTATGCGGTGACCGTAGCGCAGAACTGCATTTTCCCCTGCGTTATATGCCGCAAGTACAAGCTCAATGCGGCTTTCAAACAATCCCATCAGATAGCTGAGATAACGGGTGCCGGCGCGCAGGTTGGCCTCGGGCGAACTACCCGGGTCAGAGACACCGTAGCGCGAAGCTGTTGCCGGAAGCACTTGCATCAGGCCCACGGCTCCTTTTGGCGACAGGGCATCCGGGTTGTATCCCGATTCGACAGCAATAACGGCGTGAACCAGCGCCGGATCCAGGGATGTCCGCCTTGCTGCATCATTGATCATGATGGAATATCGCTGATGCAGGGGATGTCGGGGCATTAACGATGCCCCCGTTGTTGCCCGATCCGGGGGCAGTGGACGTACCGTTGTCAGCCGGAAAGGTGCAGTTGAATGCTTTTCAGTCTGTTGCGCTTTGGGCAGTGCAGGCAGAGCGGCTGCAGGGGACAACGTCGTGTACGAAGCGATCATCAACATGACGAGCGCAGCTATCGCACGGACAAGAAATATCATCGCCTGAAATCCCGGCGCGATATCGATGTTGCCTCTTGCTTTTACAGCAGCCCTCCGATACGCATCATGTTGTCCGTTGTCGTTATGGGATGCGCGGCGATGGCTGCATGATGTCATCGGGCGTTATCTGCAACCGGAATCGCTGGTCGCGCCCTTCAACCGCAAACATTTGTCCATGGGATCAATGATGCTCCCGACTTCGATCAGGCCATTGCCGGACGGCTGCCGCGCTGGCGTGTCATGCCGGCAAGTAATCCAAGGCCTGCGAGCATCAATGCGTGAGTCTCGGGTTCCGGAATCGCCGTTACATCCCCTTCAATGCCGCTGATCAGGGTGTTTTCGCCATTGAACTGCAGATTATCAATGCCGAACGGTGAAAATCCGGTGGTAGTGCCTGTGATGATCAGGCTGCTGACACTGCCGATCCCTAACAATATGGTTGACCAGCTGTTGATAGCACCGAGCATTACCGATTGCGATGCAAGCAGGGTAGAGCCGTAATAAGCCGATGCCACCAATTGCTGCCCCGCGCTCGATCCGTTCGATCTTGAAGCATCAAACGATATGTTTGATACGGGAGTGGTGAAAAAAATGCTGGTAACGTATGAACCGCCGTTGAAACCATTGTTTCCCAGAAATTCAGAACCGTTGCTGCCCTCAATGCCCCAGTTGCCGGCATCGCCCAGTGATAGACCGTTCCAAACCCCGGAATTTGTGCTGCCGAAGGTGACGCCACTCGGTGCATAGACATTGCTGATCGCGTTGTTGGTGTTGCCCGCGGCAAATTCGCCAAAATTGATGGTGGCTGCCTGCGCGGGTTGCAGCGCTAGCAGAAGAATGACTGTGGCAAAAGTGCTGACCGCTGGTTTCATGTTCTCTCCGTTAAAATCATTAATAAAATTCGGCAATACTGCTGGCTTTGATGCGGTTACCTTGAGTGGCTTGCGAAGCGGGAAAATTTCTGAAGATTCCCGGATCGCCAACGTTCATTCTCCCGGGATCATGTCCTGTTGCTTGGATCTAAGCTGTGCGGTTCCGAACATATGTCCCGCTGTGTCGCGGGAGGCAGTTATGATTTTTCTACCGCGAAGGATCGGGGGTTTTTTGTTCAACATCAGACGATCAGTTTCCTGCCTGACTACGTCGTAGCATTCGCAGGCCCATTCTTCCAGCCGGGGGCGGTCGATAATTGATATGTGGCCGCGACGGTATTGAATCAGGCCTTCGTGTTGCAGATGTTTTGCCGCTTCGGTGACGCCTTCGCGACGAACACCCAGCATGTTGGCGATCAACTCCTGAGTCGTGGCCAATTGGCCTGAAGGCAACCGGTCCATGCTCATCAATAACCAGCGGCAAAGCCGCTGTTCTACGTTGTGATAACGGTTACAAACAGCGGTTTGCGCAATCTGGGTCATCAGGGACTGCGTATATCGCAATAGCAGATCCTGCAGCGGACCGCCGGCTTCAAACCGGTTTTTCAATACAGCATATTTAAGGCGGTAAGCATGGCCTGGGCTCCGTACCACTGCACGCCCGGTAGTGGCGTCAGAACCCATGAGCAGGGGTATGCCCACCAGCCCCTCATTGCCGGTCACTGCAACCTCGGTGAGATTGCCGCTGGTAATGATGTAAACAAGGGAAATCACGCTATCCGTGGGAAAGTAGACGCTGCTCTGCTTGGTACCGGATTCATAAGCGGCCCAGCCCAGCGGAAGCTGCATCAATTCCAGGTCGGGCAGCAGTTTCTCGTAATCCGAGACCGGCAAAGCGGCGAGCAGTTGATTATGTTTTGGCGAATGCGCGTTGGAGATCATCAGAAAAAGCCTTCCGGATTACCGCGCCACGGCTTCTGCTAAACGCGAAATGCGTTTCAGGATGATGTGGCAGTTCGAGCCGTCACTCTATGTGTTAACCAAGGGGTGATATGTGCGTTGCAGTACACATAGAAATAATAATCATGAAGGGCAGAAATCGGAAAGCGGATTAGAACGATTGAACAGGAAACTTTAATTTAATCAGTGCCAATCGACTAAAAGTCACGCCACAATTTACGAAGCGGTGTGGATGTCGTTGTGACGGTGATAACGGCGCAGCAGGGCGTTGGTTGAGCTGTCGTGCTGGTTCAGGGGCCTGGAACTGACCTCAACTGAGGGGAGTAACTGGCGGGCAAGCACTTTTCCCAATTCCACTCCCCACTGATCGAATGAATTGATACTCCAGATCGCTCCCTGGGTAAAAACACTGTGTTCGTATAAAGCAATCAAAGCGCCCAGCGTTTCCGGCGTCAGGCACTCGGCCAGCAGGGTGTTGGTCGGGCGATTGCCTTCAAACTGGCGATGAGGGGGGAGCTTGTTCTGTTGTTTACCCGCTTCGCTGTCTGCCGCATTTGTTCCGAATGCCAGAGCTTCGGTTTGGGCAAATAAATTGGCCATTAGAAGTTCGTGATGGCCAGGCAGTGCATTTAGCGACCGGCAGAAGCCGATGAAGTCGCATGGAACACTATGGGTTCCCTGATGCAACAGCTGGAAAAAAGAGTGTTGCGCGTTGCTGCCGGTACCGCCCCAGCAAATGGGAGCGGTCTGGTAGTTGATGTGATTCCCTTCCGCAGTAACCTGTTTGCCATTGCTTTCCATAGTCAGTTGCTGGAGGTACGCCGGGAAGAGTTTCAGATATTGATCGTAGGGCAGCACTGCGCATGACGGCATACCGAGAAAGTTGTTGTTCCATACCGCCAGCATGCCCATCAGTACAGGCATGTTTTGTTGAAAAGGCGCAGTTTTAAAGTGATCGTCCATGGCTTTGAATCCCGCAAGCATGCTGCGAAAATTCTCGGGGCCGATGGCAATCATGGTCGACAGGCCGATGGCCGAATCCATGGAGTATCTTCCCCCGACCCAGTCCCATAAATCGAACATGTTTTCGACGTTTATGCCGAATTCAGTGACGGCCGCGGCATTTGTTGAGACTGCAGCAAAGTGCCGGGATACCGCATTCGGGTGCCCCAGATTCGACACGATCCAATTTCGCGCAGTCAATGCATTGAGCAGGGTTTCGGTGGTTGTGAAAGTTTTTGAGCAGATAATGAACAAGGTTTCTGCGGGATCAATGCTGCGCACAGTCTCTGCAAAATCAGTGCCGTCCACATTTGAAACAAAATGGATCTGCAGGTCACGTTTGCTGTAATGACGAAGCGCTTCGCACGCCATTGACGGTCCCAGATCGGAGCCGCCGATGCCGATGTTGACGACATGGCGAATGCATTTTCCCGTATAACCCAGCCAATGTCCGGTGCGGATCCGGCAGGAAAACCAGGCCATGCGGTCGAGCATTTCCTGCACGATCGGGACAACGTTCACACCATCAACAAAAATGCTTTCGCCGGGAATCGAGCGCAGGGCGGTATGAAGCGCGGCACGGTTTTCTGTCGCATTAATCTTTTTGGCCTGGAACATTGAATCAATTTTTTCGTGAAGCCTGCATGCTTGTGCGAGTTGCATCAACAGCAAAATGGTTGTTTCGTTAATGCGATTTTTTGAATAATCGAAGTAAACACCGGCGGCCTCTACGGCAAAACGTTCGCCACGCCCGGCGTCGTCGCTGAACAGTTGCCGCAAATGGGCTTGACGGATGATCCGGCAATGATCTTCAAGCGCCATCCATTCGGGACGTGCTGTCAGCAAATCCCGGGGATGGTTTGAAACCCTGGTTGTGTCCATTTTGTTGCGGCTTGTGGGAAATAGGTGGATCGGGAGATTTTGTTCGATCTCGCACAGACGCGGCCGGGTTGCCCCGCACGATGATCAAAGGCAATAAAACGGTAAAAAAAGATGAAACTACGGGAAACCTTATGAAAAAGCTGGGAAATTGGCGTTTTTGTCAGGTTCCTGAACCGGTCAGCATTTGATGTTATGAAGGGCTGCATGGGCCATCGGTACGCCAGCGTACGGATGCAACGCTTGGGGTTGAGGACAATTGTCAAATGAACCACGACCGTATTGCCGGAAAATTAAAGATACTGCGTGCAAAACTGCGCGGTTATTGGGCTGTATTGATGTCCGATCGTGCAAGTGTGATTGCAGCTCGACGCCAACAACGCGCAGGCCGGTTGCAGGAACTGCAAGGTATTGAGCAGGAACAGTCCATCCGTCAAATGCAGGAGTTCCAGCGACGCAATCGCCATTGGGACACTTCATTTCACTGATGCGACGTCACTTCAATGGATATCCAAACAATAAAGCAGCGGTTCGCCGGACTTTTACGTCATATTCCGGGCGTGATGCCGGCTAGTTTTGTTGACAGCAAAGGCAGCCATGCCGATGAATCGGCAAATCGTCCTTGCAACCAGGACTGCTCATTCGTATTGGTTTCCCATGGTTCCAGTGGACGATGGGAAGTCTATTCAGGCAATTTTGACAATCCCCTGGCGTCATTTAATGAGCGTCAGGAAGGCTGTGATTTCGCAGCTCACCTTGCTGAAAGCAGAATCAATTCAATTGTTCTGATACGGGATACGCAGGCCAAGCTCTAATGTCCGCGTCTCCGGCGCAGATGCAAACCCGGCATCCCATCAGAATCATATGTACGAGATCGCACAGAGAATCATGGAATTGTCGTGCACTGTCTGGAAAGATGCAGTAGCGGTTGAAACAATGCCGTTGCCGGCAACTTTCTCAACAGGAGATCGATCATGCTCTACACCATCGCAGTTGTTCTACTAATCCTGTGGCTGTTAGGACTGGTTACGTCCTACACCATGGGCGGTTTTATTCACGTGCTGATTGTCATTGCCCTGATCATCGTTCTGCTCCGGGTTATCAACGGACGCAGTGCCATGTGAACGGAGGTTTTCGCGGCATTACCGTAAGTGCGGTGTCCGCCCAAATTCTTTACCACCGGATCTTGATCCGGTTCTGATAGTCAACTAATTATCTAAAGGAATCATCATGAACTGGGATCGCATTGAGGGTGATTGGAAGCAATTCAAAGGCAACGTTAAACAGCAGTGGGGAAAGCTCACTGATGATCAGCTTGACGTAATTGCAGGAAAACGCGACCAACTTGCCGGTCAGATTCAGAAGGCCTATGGCGTTTCCAAGGATGAAGCGGAAAAGCAGCTTGCAAGCTGGCAGAACACACAGAAGTAAACAGGTGCGCCCGATGTAAATGGTTTTCGGATGCCGCCTGTGCTGCAAAGGAACCATGAGGTAAAACCAATCGATACATCAAGGATTAATATGAAAAATCTCAAAATAAGCGTCATCGCGATGGCCGTCAGTTTTGCATTCAGTGCCGGTGCAATGGCACAAACCCTGTCGAAAGACGAATACAAGTCGCAGAAGGCAAATATTTCAACAGAAGCCAAGAAGGCGAAAGAAGCCTGTAGCGCGCTCAGTGCCAATGCTAAAGACGTTTGCGTCGCTGAGGCCAAGGGCAAGCAAAATGTTGCTGTTGCCGAGCTGGATGCCCGCAACAAGCCGACCCAGAAAAACGCCTATGAGGCCAAGGCAGCTCGTGCCGATGCGGATTATGCGGTGGCAAAAGAGAAGTGTGATGATCTGGCCGGAAACGCCAAGGATGTTTGCGTCAAGGAAGCAAAAGCTGCCCAGACAACCGCCAAGGCTAACGCCAAATCGCAGATGAAAACGGCTGAAGCCAACAGCTCGGCAAAAGAGAAGTCGAGCTCTGCCCAGAAAAAGGCCAATGAAAAGAGTTCTGATGCGCGTAAGGACGCAACTGCCGAGAAACGCGATGCGGATTACGCGGTCGCCAGGGAAAAGTGCGATGCATTTTCGAATGATGCTAAGGACAGCTGTATTGCCAAGGCAAAGAGCCGCTACGGCAAGACCTGAGTCAGGATTTCAGCAAAACGTTCGGCAATCCGGTACTACAGGAACCGGGAAAGATTCCGGACTTGCAGAGTGGCTTTCACGCATTGAGGCCCGGCAACGGCAGAACCGTTCCGGGCTTTTTGCCTTCTGCAGAGATGTCTCTCAGGCTTTATTGCCGTCATGCATGTCACTGACAATCTGGTAGCACGGGCATGAGGCGGCCTCAAGATTTTTTAAGTCGAGGATTTTTATGTTGCCGCGACTGTAGCTGATCATTTTTCTACTTTGCAATGCACTGGCCGCTTTGGTCACCCCAACGCGCCTGACCCCCAGCATATGCGCAAGGAACTCCTGGGTAAGCCGGAATTCATCCGACTTGACACGGTCCCGCGTCATCAGCAACCAGCGTGCAAGTCGGGCTTCAACGACATGGAAGCGATTGCAGGCTGCTGTCTGGGTTACCTGGGCCATCAAAGCATGGGTATAAAGAAATATCTCTTTTTGCAGCGCCGGACTGCGCTGCATTTCTTTCATGAAGCGCGCTGTACTCATGCGTAACGCCGTGCCGTTGCCCTGAACCAGAGCACGAACCGGAGAAATGCTGACTCCCAACGCAAGTGATACCCCAAGTATGCCTTCGCGGCCGATAAGGCCGACTTCAAGTGCAAGGTGACCTTCAACGAGCGTCAGTAGTGATATCAGTGAGTCTTCAGGGAAATAGACGTGGCGGATCTCAGCGCCCGGTTCGTACATCGTTTCACCAAATTCCAGGGAAACCTGTTCGAGGCTGGGGATCAGACCCTGATAATCTTTATGAGGCAGCGCGGCCAGCACGCTGTTGGCGATTTTCACCGGATTCGTAGCCATTGCCGTCGGATGCTCCTGTTATATTTTTGCAAAAATGTTCTGGATGCTTCGGAGAACCTGCAATGCCAAAGCAGCTGTCAGGCCACTGGAAGTGCCGTGTCGGTTACACCGTGATGATTTGCTGCCAGTAGTGCTTGTGTACGGCACCAGTCTGGTGTCGAGGTCAGGGCGCGTCTGTACGCCGTAGCACTAATCTTTTATGCGAGGCCAGAGGTTCGTTTCTTCAGCAGCAGAAGGAAATCTGCAATAAACCAAAATCCAGATTCTTCAATGGATCTACTGATTACCGTCCCAAGTGACGCTGCATCCCTGCGCGGCGGCGGCCGAAAGTAATTGAAGCAGCGGATAGGCTCTTTGCCGGAGGCTGATTGGTGATTCATCGTCACCGGGGTCGGCCGCCGGGTTAAGTTTGGCGGACTGCAACTCGAGCCCATGCGTCAGATTTTCGATGGCCATTGGAATCTTCTCGCTGGGCAAACTGCCCGGCACAGTGCTGCTATGGCCCATCATTTTCAGCAGAATCACTGCAGTGTCACCGAACATGGTGATATTGCTCGATGCTTTGCTGCGGAACGTAATCAGCATATCCGGCTCCGGTCAGAAACCGGGCGAGCCTGCGCCAAAAAGACCGATCACACCAATAATGATCAGAAAAAGCGAAACTATGTAGTTCAACATTCCGGGCATCACCATAACAAGAATCCCCGCTATCAGCGAAATCACCAGACCAAAGGGGTAGTACAAGTTCATCCCGCAGTGTCCTTGTATTAGAGGTGGTGCAAGATAAGTATCAGCAAAACAAATTACCGAGCCCTTCCCGTCGAGTCAGTGCGGACGCGAACTTATCAGCAGGGCTTTGCGAGGCTGCGGATTCATCGAGGGTACCTTGACTGGATTCACTGAGATGCAAGTCATTGCCATGCTTGCTGCTGCTCCGGAATTAACCCCGGACTATGTTAGTCACCGCACAGATCCCGGACTTTGAGGAATGGATAATCAGGACGGAAGTCCAGCCTTTCCCTGTTGGGCGACTGATATTTGCCCGGCGGTGGCACAACCGCCGCCGGGGGTTTTTTTCACATCGCCGGGATCGTGCGCTTCTCTGAATCTGATGCCGATGATTCGCACGACTGTTGCTTATCGCATTCAACACAGGGCTGCAGAAGTCAACGATATGACAAGGCCAGCCGTTGCAATGCCTAAATCTTCTTTCATGCTGCCATGGGCTGCAAAAATTGCCATGATTATCGGTCTGTTGCTTTTACTGTGGCTGGTTGCTTTCACTTCGAACGTGGGGTGGTTTCCGAATATTAATGAAGCTAGCGGTGGCGCATTCCCTGGCTCAAGCGTGGGCAAACCTGCGTCAACGGCTTCTAGCGCGCGGGCTTTGGTGTCTTGTGGACGCTGCGGCATTGTCGAATCGTCGCGCAAGGTGATCACCAGCCGCCCCGGTGCAACCGGAGGCGCTGTCCTTTTGGCTCTTCTGGGTCTTCAAGCGGGTGCCGGTGGTCGCGGCAGTGATATTGCAATGATGGCTGGTGCGTTCAGCGGCAAGCAAGCGGGGAACGCGGTTGAAAACAAGGCCCAGACGGGCGCCCTTAGTGAAATCATCGTTCGTATGGATGATGGTTCGGTAAATTTAGTTCGCGATCAATATCCGACATTGTGGAATGCCGGTGACCGCGTGAAGGTTGTTAATGGCGTGTTGCGCCGGAATTAATTACGAAAGGATCTCGCCATGCTTTATACCATCGCTGTAGTACTGCTCATCTTATGGCTGCTGGGTTTTGTCTCGGCTTACACCATGGGCGGATTCATTCACGTCCTGCTGGTGATTGCGGTCGTGGTGATACTGGTGCGCGTTATCCAGGGACGCCGTCCGTTATGAACCGCCACTTGGTGAGTCGGCATGAATAGGATCATTTCCCTGGCGCTGCTGGCAGGCGGCGTATTGCTGCTGGTGTTCGGGGTCAACGCGATGAATTCGGCCAGTTCGGATCTTTCGCGGCTGTTCACCGGTGCTCCCCCGGATCGGACGATCTGGATGGTGGTCGGCGGCGCCGCGGCTACCGCAGCCGGAGTGGCTGGACTGCTGTTTGGTTCGAAGTCGGGTTGACGGCTGCAAGAATTCGTTGCAACCGACAAATTAATAACTTGGGAGAACCGCAAATGAAACGAACTCACTGGAAATTGAACGGCGCAATGGTACTGGCACTTGCCGGGATGCTGGTCGCCGGTCAGGCCGCTGCGGACAAACCGTCGCGAAACGACGGCGATCACGGCAAAAAAAGCGGACATAGCGAACAATCCGGCAAAAAATCCGCCAAAAAATCAAAAAATCACGAGGTCGATCATCGTGACGATGACAAACGCTCATCGCGTGACAGTCACGCGCGGGTCAAGACGGGTGAATATTTCAACGAACGGCACCGCACAGTTACGCATGAATACTACGGCACGCAGTTCCGCAAAGGGCATTGCCCGCCGGGCTTGGCGAAAAAGAACAATGGCTGTATGCCGCCCGGTCAGGCCAAAAAATGGGCCGTCGGTCGGCCACTGCCGCGGGATGTTGTTTATTACGAAGTGCCGCAAGCACTGGTCGTCAAACTTGAACGGCCGTCCTCGGGATACCGTTATGTTCGGGTAGCCACGGACATTCTGCTGATCGCCATCGGTACCGGCATGGTCGTCGACGCCATCCAGGATATCGGCCGGCAGTAAAGCATTGCCTCGACATTCAACTTAAATCAAAAAATATAACCCGGAGCCATACCATGAAGATCTTTCAGAAATTATTCATTGCATTATTTACCCTGATACCTTTGACTCTGGTGTCAGGCGTCGCCACGGCGCAACAGCCGGGGTATTCGACTGCTGCTCCGCGAATCGGCGGCTTTGACGTCAAACAGGTGCGCAAACTCACCGCCGGAACCGAGCTGAATTTCACGATGTACGGCACTCCCGGCGGCATCGCCATCGTCAGCGTCCCGGGCGCGACCTCGCGTTTGCTGCTGGAGGAGAGGGAGACCGGATTCTACGACGGTGTTTATACGATCAAGAACGCTGACCGCATCCCCAACAACAGCCGGGTCACCGCCAATCTGCGGGTGGGCAACCAGGTAGCGAGCGTGGTGCTGGATGAGTATTTGATTGCCTCTGCGGGCAAAACGCAGGCACAACTCAAAGCCGAGGCGGCAGCCGCGGGCGTGAATCCCCGTATCGACCGTTTTGAAGTCGCGCCGAACCAGCTGACTACGGGCAACGACCTGGGCTTTACGCTTTATGGCACGCCGCAGGCAAAAGCCAGCGTCAAGATTGCAGGCGTGCAGGGCAGAATCTTCCTTGATGAGACACGGGACGGTGTCTACGAGGGGATCTATACCATCAAATCGGCGGACCGTATTGCACCTGATGCCAAGGCCACTGCCCACCTGCGTGTGGGAGATGTTCGTACCAGCGCTGTGCTCGGCAAGTCCTTGGCCTCTTCAAACGCCGCATCGAACAACCGCCGTGCGGCCAGGCAATGTGCGAATTGCGGCGTGGTTGAAGCCGTCAACGTGATTGAAGTCAAGGGTGAGGGTAATTATCTCGGCATGATCGCCGGCGGACTCGCCGGTGCTTTGCTCGGCCATCAGGTCGGCGGCGGTTCTGGCAAGCAGATTGCCACGGTGGCCGGTGCTGCGGGCGGTGCCTTTGCCGGCAACGAAGTTGAAAAGCGCATGAAAACCAAAAAGCATTTCGAAGTCATCACCCGCCTCGAGAGCGGCGGCACCCAGGCCATTCCCTATGAAACCGATCCTGGTTTAAAAGTGGGCGACAAGGTCCGCGTGGAAAACGGCACACTGGTGCGCAACCCGTAAAGCGCCAAGCATCAACAAAAAAGGGCGGCTGTAGCCGCCCTTTTTTTTAGACGGGCAAACAATCCATCAAAAAAACGCTGATTCAACGCAAGACCGTACAGTATGCCGTTGAATATCCACACGAATTTTTTTGTCAAAGACGGATAGTAACTTTATCCGCGTAAAGAGCCGATGAACATCTTGATGCTGACCAGAAGCAATCAGACTTTGACGTGTTCGGCGTCGGGTTCTTCAGGGAGCAACAGCACGATCGCAGCCTTGATCGCGGCGATGCCGGCCATGATCCACAGTGCGTGGCTGAAGCCGATGCTTTTGACCAAGGGGCCGAGCATCCACACCGCCAGTGAACTGAAACCGAAGGCCACTGTCAGGCGCATGCCGGCGACGCGCGAACGCAACCGGTCATCGACATAGCGCACGATCATCGCGTCGGTGAACGGGATCGAGCCGAATACGAACACCATCACCACCAGCATTGCGATGAACAGTCCCCAGTCCTGGGAGTGAGCCGCCCAGATCAGCAGCGGTACCTGTGCCACCGACATCCACAGCTGCAGCGGCTTGAACGGCATGCGGTCGATCAGCCGGCCCACTACCAGTTGTGCCAGCGAAGCGATGGCGTAAATGATCGCGAGCAGCGTACCGATGACGGCGGGGTCTTCGATGACGCCCGCAAATCCCGCCCTCAGCAGCTGTGCATTGCCATTGGTGGTGAAGTTGAACAGCACGGTGCTGACCGCGGCGGCGGCGGTCATCACGGCAAAAGCGCGCATCAGCATTTGCGGCGTTAGAGTCACCTTGGCCTTTCCTCCTTTGCGTTTGGACGGCGCCTCGGTTTCTTTCGGGCACACCACTGCAAACGCGATGCCGCAGGCCATCGATACCAAGCCGGGAATGACAAAGGCTTCGCGCCAACCCAGCCATTTAACGAGGAAGCCGGTGACCAGTGCGGCAACGGCAATGCCGAGATTGCCGGCGAGTCCGTTGAGACCGATCACCGCGCCCGGGTTGGATACGCCCTGCACCAGCATCGGGATGCCCACCGGATGGTAGATCGCGGCAAACGCACCCATAAGCGCCAGCGCGCCGGCGAGTTGCCAGGCGTTCTGGGTCATCGCCACCAGCATGGCCGACAGGCCCATGCCGATGAAAAAGATGATCATCATGATGCGGCGGCCCCACAGGTCGCCGAGGCGCCCGGCAGGTAATGCGCCGAGGCCAAACAGGGCGAAAGCACCAACGCTGTACGGCATCAGGTCGGTCCAGTCGCCGTGGCCGAATTCGATGGCGATGGTCGAGACCGCCGTTGCGAAAATCAGCAGGAACATGTGGTCGATGGCGTGGCCGACATTGAGCAGCAGATTGACGGCTACGGAATGACCGTCGGCATGGGCAGTGGTGGGGGCTGAGGTAGTCATGCGCTGGATTGTGCCCGGGTTACAATCGTCTGTCTTTCGAGCCTTTACCATAAACCTTTTCAAAATGGACAAACAACGCAAGGATGTCCGGTTAAGCCGGACGGAAGATTTCAGCGCTTCTCCGGAAAGTCCGGTTCAGGGCGATCTGACGCGGGCGGTGATCATGCGCCGCACCTCCTATCCCAAGGGCCATCACATCCAGCCCCACTGGCATTCGCGGTCGCAGTTCGTTTATGCGATTGCCGGCACCATGCGTGTACGCACCGCACGTCATGCGTGGATCGTGCCGCCATCGCGGGCGCTGTGGATGCCGGCGCGTACCGCCCACGAAATCCAGATGTACGGCGAGGTGGCGATGCACAGCCTGTATGCGAATGACAGTGCGGGGGCCGGTATGCCCGCAGGCTGCGCGGTGCTGGAAGTGACGCCGCTGGCGCGCGAGCTGATCGTGCGCGCCGCGGCGCTGCCCGGGGATTACGACGTGCGCGGCGACGACGGTCTGTTGATGCAATTGCTGATGGCGGAAATTCGCGGCTTGCCGCGAAGTGCGTTCGATCTGCCGCTGCCGGAAAGCGCAGACCTCACGCAACTGTGCGAGCGCATCCTGGCCGACCTGTCGACGCGCCGGCCCAGTGTGCATGATGCCGGGGAAATGAATACCAGCACGAGAACCTTGTACCGGCGATTCCTGCGCGAAACCGGCATTACCTTCGCGCGCTGGAAGCAACAGGCACGTTTGCTCGAATCCATCCGCCGTCTCGCTGAAGGTGTGCCGGTGACCGAAGTGGCGATTGATCTGGGTTATCAAAGTCCGAGCGCGTTTTCGACGATGTTCCGGCGCGCGCTGGGTGTGTCACCGCGGGCTTTTACCGCGGAAAGCGTCCCCACGCGATAGCCGGGCAGGCGGAAAAAAAATGCCGCGCATTGCGCGGCTTTTTTTCTTGGATTGCGCAAAGGTTACTTGGTTTCTTTGGCACCGGAGATCTTGACCAGCTCGACGATGCGCTTGTGTTCATCGCGCCGCCAGGCATCGAGCACTGCGCGGTCGCCGGCGACCATGTCGATGCCGAGACTTTTGAGCCGGTCGCCAAAGGCCGGTTCGCGCAGCACCTTGACGATTTCACTGCTCATCGCGGCCAGCACCGGCGCGGGGGTGCCGTTTCTGACGACGATGCTGTACCAGGCGTTCATCGCATAGCCCGGTACGACTTCGCCGATGGCGGGTACATCGGGGATCATCGCGGCGCGTTTGGCGGTAGTCACGCCCAGCGGACGCAGACGGCCGCCCTGAATGTGCGGCAGTGCGGCTGGCAATACCGCGTATGTCATTTGCACTTCGTTGGCGAGCGTGTCGGTGATCGATTGGGCAACACCCTTGTAGGGCACGTGCAGCATATTGGTGCTGGTGAGGTGATTGAGTAATACGCCGGAGAGGTGCTCGGATGCGCCGGTGCCGGCGGAACCGTAACGCAGTTTGCCGGGCTGTTTTTTAGCCAGATCGATCATTTCTTTGAGCGATTTCACCGGCAGTTGGCTGTTGGACAGCAGCACGAAGGGCGTAACGCCGATCAGGGCGGCTGACTGGAAGTCACGCTGCAGGTCGAATTTGATGTCAGCGAGGACCTGGGAGGCGACGAACAGTTGCGAGGTCAGCATCATCCAGGTGTAGCCGTCGGCTGCTGAAGCCAGGGTCAGGTCGGCGCTGATTGCGCCTGCGGCGCCGGGGCGGGCATCTACCACCACGCGCTGTTTCCATGAGTCATAGAGGCGCTCTGCGAGTTGACGGCTGATGATGTCCGGGCCGGAGCCGGTCGCGCTGCCGAGGATCAGGCGTATGGGTTTTTCGGGATACTTGATTTCGGCAGCATGGGCCGGGGCCGCGAGCAGTGCCGGAACGATCAACGCGACCAGCAATTTCAGGGTATGCATGAACAAATCCTCCTCAGGTTTATATAGGTATCAGGTATTGGTCTGTTGCCAATTCCTAATGATGGTGAAATTCCCGGTCCAGGGCAACCGGCATCTGCGCACGGTCTTGTCAGGTTTTGTTATTCTGAAACAGCGGGTAGTAGTCACGGTCCGCGGTGAACAGGTGACGGGCAACAACATCGGTGGCCAGAAAATCGATCAGCGCGCCGAAACTGGCCGAACCGCTGCTGATGGCGGCAGCTCTAAGTTCTTCGGTTTTGCGCAGCAGGCGGATGTGGGCGTTGCAGTGTTCTTCGAGACGGGCGTATCCGCGCTCGGCTAATATTTCTTCTTCGTGTTTAAAGTGCTGCTCAAGATGTTTTACCAATGCGGTAAGCGCTTCATCTATCGTCGCCATATTCTGCTCCGAGCCAGGCAGCGCTGTCTGGATCAAGTCGTTGGCGAGATCAAACAATTCCCGATGTTCCGCATCGATGCGTGGTTCGCCGCAGGCATAACTGTCCCGCCACACCAGACGAAGTGCGGCGAGACCGCCTTCAGCTACCCATTTGTCGGAATCGCCATGGCGGTCGATGACGATACGGTTACGGCCGCTGTTTTTGGCGTTGAACAGCGCGGTGTCCAGTCGTTTGAACCAGGCGTCCGCGGATTCGTCGCCACTGCGTTCGGCGACTCCAATGCTGACCGTCAGCGGCCCGACCCCGGTGAACTTGTGGCTGGCGATTCTCCCGCGCAGGTGTTCGGCCAGAGTTTCGGCATCGCGATGACCGGTGGACACTGCAAGGACGACAAATTCCTCACCGCCCCACCGGAACAACTGGTCGGCAGTGCGGATCTTTTGCTGGATCAAAGCAACGAGTTCGCGTAGCACCGTGTCGCCGGCCTGGTGGCCGTGAGTGTCGTTGACGTTTTTAAAATGGTCGAGGTCGATCAAAAGTGCCGACAGTGGTTGGCGGAAGCGGATGCTGCGCGCCATTTCCGACGCGACGACGCGGACGAGGTGCGCCCTGTTCCACGCGCCGGTGAGATAGTCGGTCGAGCTGACTTTTTCTAGGTCGGCAATGCGCTTGCGCAACTGGTCGATCTCGACGTCGTGCATAACCTGCTCGGATTCACCGAATACCAGGATTTTGCCGTTAGGCACTGGCATCGCCTGTGCATAAACCTCTGCCCGGGTGCCGTCCCGCGAAGTCAGGCTGACCGCCTGCCAGCCCAGCCCCGGTGTGCTGATCAGGTCGCGGATTTTGGGCGATATGATGCTTTGGTGATCGAAATGGCGTGTGAAGCGCGCATTGAACTGGCTCTGACCAGGCTCATGAATCAGTGCCAGCGGCAAAGGGAAATGCATGAAGATTTCCCAAGCTTCAGGTCCAAGAACACGCTGGTTGTTGAAATCAGACATGAGATTTTTTGGCGACTGACAGTTATTTTACAAACCATACCGCCACATCAAACAAAAGGACGCCGCGCAAGGCGCGGCGTCTTGACCCGGCGGCTGAAGCCGGATTACATGCGTTCGAATACTGCAGCAATACCCTGACCGCCCCCGATGCACATCGTAACCAGCGCGTAACGGCCGCCTGTGCGCTGCAGTTCATACAACGCCTTGACGGTGAGCAGCGCGCCGGTGGCGCCGATCGGATGACCGAGACCTACTGCACCGCCGTTGGGATTGGTTTTTTTCGGATCGAATTTCAGGTCACACGAGACGGCGAGCGCCTGTACGGCAAAAGCTTCGTTCGATTCGATGACGTCCATGTCCTCGACTTTCAGCCCGGCGCGTTTCAACGCATTCTGCACGGCGGGCACCGGGCCGATGCCCATGATTTTCGGGTCGACGCCGGCGAGGCCGTATGCGACCAGGCGCGCCATCGGTTTGAGGCCGGCTTTTTTCGCGGCCTCCTTTTCCATCAGAACCACCGCAGCAGCACCGTCGTTGATGCCGGAGGCGTTGCCTGCGGTGACCGAGCCGCCTTCCTTTTTGAAAGCCGCGCGCAACTTGGCAAGGCCTTCAAGATTGACGTCGGCACGCGGGTGCTCGTCGCGCTCGAACAGCGTGGTGCCTTTGCGGGTCTTCAACTCGATGGGCAGGATCTGGTCCTTGAAGTAGCCTTTCTCGATGGCGTTGATTGCGCGGCGATGGCTCTCAACCGAGAACTCATCCTGCTGTTCGCGCGAGATTTTCCATTGCGCAGCGATGTTTTCCGCGGTGATGCCCATGTGCACGGTGTCGAAAGGATCGGTCAGTGCGCCGACCATCATGTCGATGAAACCGCCGTCACCCATGCGCTGGCCCCAGCGCAGGGTTGGCATCAGGTATCCGCCGCGACTCATCGATTCGGCGCCGCCGCCAACCGCCACATCGCAGTCGCCGAGCATGATGCCCTGCGCCGCTGAAACAATCGCCTGCATGCCGCTGCCGCACAGGCGGTTGACGGTCAAAGCTGTGGTGTCGTGTGGCAGGCCGCCCTTGATGCAGGCGACACGCGAAAAATACATATCCCTGGCTTCGCCGTGAATCACGTTGCCGAACACGAGTTGGCCGACCTGTTTGGGGTCGATTTTGGCGCGGCTGACGGCTTCCTTGACCACCTGGCCCGCGAGTTCGGTGGGGGCGATGTCTTTTAACGCGCCGCCGTAATCACCAATCGCAGTGCGCACCCCGCTGAGAACGACAACTTCGCGTCCGTTATTCATGAAAATCTCCGTAAATTATTGAATTTAAAGGTATTTAATGGCGACCCCGGACGGGGTGCAGAACACCTACAAGTTTACGCCGCCTGTCGCCGGCCAGCAATCATGGTCAATGCCGGGTGTAGGCTGCCGCCGCAGCGATGTCGGCGGCGAAAATGGCTTCACTGTCGACGGCATCAAAAGCGTAACGGCGGTTGCAGAATTCACAATGCACCTCGACTTCGCCGCGTTCTGCAATCACGCTGCGCACTTCGTCGAGACCCAGCAGGCGCAGCATGCCGACGACGCGATCGCGCGAGCAAGAACAACGGAAATAAACCGGGCGCGGCTCGAACAGGCGCAGATCTTCTTCGTGGAACAGGCGGCGCAGCAGTTGTTGCGGCGCCAGCCCCAGCAGTTCTTCGGATTTTATGGTGCCGGCGAGATGTGCGGCGCGAGTCCAGGCATCGGCATCCGCGGATTCGCGTTCGGGCAGTTTTTGCAGCAACAGCCCTGCCGCACGGTTGTCGTCACAGGCCAGCCACAATCGGGTGGCGATCTGTTCAGAAGCAGCCATGTAGTGTTCAAGCGCGGCGGCGATGCTGTCGGCATTGAGATCGACGACACCCTGGTAACTTTGCTGCCCCGAATCCGGCACCAGGCTGATGGCGAAACGTCCGCTGCCGAGCAAAGCGCGCAGATTGCCTTGAGGAATGTCACCGTCCCACTTTGCGGTTGCACGCATTGCGTGATCGGAGGAGCATTCGACGACGATCAGTTTCACCGGGCCGTCGCCGTGCAGCTGCAAAATCAGCGTGCCGTTGAATTTGAGTGTGGCGGCGAGCAGCGCGCCGGCGGCCATCAGCTCGCCGAGCACCTGGCGCAGCGGCGCCGGATAATCATGACGCTCGGTGACGGCCTGCCAGGTCGCGGCAAGCTGCACCATCTCGCCGCGGATCGGGGCGTGTTCAAAGATAAAACGCTGAAGGGAGTCGGCCATGGTATTCATTATAGATTTGTCGCCGCCGCAGGGGCTGTGCGGGTTCAGCGGCCGCTGCGATGATAGAGCCGGAATCGTTCATCCTTGTCGCCCGGCCGGTGGCCTTCCCAGATTTTTTTCCAGTCGGACGACATCATCTGTTCATCGAGCGGACGGCCCTGCACCAGCATCAGGTCGCAGCTGAAGGCCTGCGGTCGGGTTTCGACGCGAACGGTCTTGATGTTGGCAAAGTAGTGCAGCATCGCGCGCTGCGCTTCGCCGACATCGCGGCTGGCGATGCAGCGGTATTGCGCCGGCATCGCGCGGCCCATGTCGGCAATCATCGAGCGGTAGCTTTTCTGGGTGTCGACCCAGCCGATGAACAGCGTCGCCGCCAGCGCCCATACCGCGGTGACGCCGCCGGCCCAGACAATCAGCGGGCGTTCAGCGCCGCGCTTGAGTTTGGCCAGCAATACAAACCAGCCTGCGCTGTAAATCAGTCCGAGCACAAAAGGCAGACCGCGGAAACCGAAGTCGTAGCCGGGGCGAATGGTGTGCAGGTGATTGTGCAGTTTTGACGGCACGCCGAGTTCAAGGGCGCACCAGTAAAACCAGCCGAAGATGATGAAGAAAGTGAAGGCCATCATGCTGAACCAATACCAGCCGTTGGCAGCGCCGCGGCGCAGCGGATCGACGCCGGGGACGGCGAGCAGCGTCAGCGGCAGCAGCATCGGCAACGCGTAGAGTTCGCGCGATTCCGAGGCGAAGCCCAGCATCAGCAGCGTGATGCCGAGTCCGAGGGCCGGCAGTACCACCGGGGGCGCGGCCAAAACCTGCTGGCGCCGCGCGCGCCACAATGCCCACAGCGCCAGCGGCCACACCGGAAAGGCATACCACGGCAGGATGCGCAGGTAATAAGCGAGTCCTGCGGCCGGATTGTGCGCGCCAAAGAAGCGCGCCAGGTTTTCGCCGGTAAGCCAGGCCTGGAACAGTGCGGGATCGCGTTGATAAAGCAGAGCGGGCCAGATGATCAGCCACGGCAGCGCAGCAACGGCCGCAACCATCAATGCTGCGGCGTAACGCGGCGTACGCCAGTGGGCGCTGGCGAGGGGCAGCAGCGCTGCAATGGCCGAAACCATCGCCGCTTCGGGGATACCCTGGGTCATGAAGATGATGCCGCTGGCGGTGCCGATCCAGAATCCGCCCGGCGCCGAGCGTCGGAGTGAGAGCGCGGCACCGTAGTAGGCCATCGCAAAACCGGCGAGCGCGGCAACGTCGGTGATCAGTTGGTGGCCGCGAACCACCAGCCCCAGGCAACCCAGCAGCAGCAAGGTCGCCACCAGCCCGTGACGGGGGCCGTGGAGTTCCCGCGAAGCGAGGGCGCTGAACAGCAACGCAAGGCCGATCCACAGACCGGCGGCCAGCCGCGCGCCGTCGTGCAGCGGCAGGAACGGCGAAAAAAACATGGCGCTGAGCGCCGCGGTCAGGTGGAACAATGGCGGTTTGTCGATAAAGGCTTCGCCGGCAATCTGCGGAATGACCCAGCTGCCGCCCTGGAGAATTTCATATACCACGCCGAAGGTATAAGCCTCGTCGGGTTTCCACGGGTCGTGCGCGACCAGCCCCGGCAGCAGCCAGGCCAGGCCGAGGATGAGGATCAGCAGCGGACGCAAACCAATGGGCAACAAAGTTGAGCCCCGTATTTTTGTTATGGCGCCGATTATCGCATTCGCCGCGCACACGGCGCAGTCTTTACTCGACGATTTTCAGCGCCTGTCCTGTCACCGGTTCGCCTTTCGGATACAGACCGTTGATGACCCGCAGGTGGCCTTCGGCAAAACGCCCGAGCGGCGAGGTTTTGGCCAGTTCGGCAAAAGTCAGCCCGGCGCGTGCAGTGATTACGCGGATGCGCAGCGGTTTAGCCAGTTCCCGTTCTTTGTCGTTGATGGCATGAAAACTCTGCTTCGCCGTTTCCATTAGCGGCAGATTCTGCCGGAAGACGGCGTCGGTGTTCGCCTGCAGGCTGATCGCGTATGCGCTTTTGCCGAGAAACACCACGGTAACCCGCGTTGGTTTGCCGGACAGGGTCAAATCGGTGACCGCTGCCTTTAATCCGCCGACACTTGTCGGTGTCACGCTGCTGCCGTTGCCGAGTTTGAGGATTTTGCGCAGTACGTCTGCCGGCGCACCTTCGGCGGTGCCGGCGCTGCGCAGATCGACCAGTGCGTTGCGCTCGGGGCTGTTCGCAGAAACGTTCTGTGGGCTGTTGGTGACTTTCCAGCCACCCGGGAACCCTATCGTCAGTCCGAGACCGACGTGATAGAAGGTGTTGTTGCGCACAATGCCCTGTTCCGGGCTGTCGGCAAAAACGACACGCTCCATCCGCTTGAGAAACTCCTCACGGTTGATGCGATTCTCGGGGCTGCTGAATTTGACCGCTTCACGTACCACCTCCTGCAGCCGCGTGTCGTTGTCGGGGTGCGAAGCGAACAGGCCGTGATAACTGCGCGGTTGGCGGCCTTCGGCCTTGGCGACTTCGTTGTCGAACAGTTCCTGGTTTTTCAGCACGCCGACGACCTTGATCATCGCCTGCGGATCGTAGCCGGTGCGCGCCAGGTATTCGGCACCCAGACGGTCGGCTTCGAGTTCATGTTCGCGTCCGTAACCAGAGAGCAGCGCGCCGCCGAGGGTGTTGATCAGCAGGTCGCCGGCGGAATTGCGCACCTGCGGCACTAGGATCTGCAGCACCGAGGCGCCGACGTTGGCTGCGGTCGCAGCAGACAACTGCTGCACCGAGTGACGGGCCGTGACATGGCCGATTTCATGGCCAAGCACCGCGGCCAGTTCGGCTTCGGAGTTCAGGTAGGCGAGAATGCCGCGGGTAATATAGATATAGCCGCCGGGCAGTGCAAAGGCATTGATTTCGGGCGAGTCGACGACGGCGAACTGGTATTGCAACCCGGGACGGTGACTGCTCTTGGCCAGCCGCTGTCCGATATCGCTGACATAACGCTGCAGCGCCGGATCATCGTAGATCCCGTATTGCTCGCGCACTTTTTGGTCTTCGCTTCGTCCGACGCTGACCTCCTGCGATTCCGACATGGTGACGAAATTCGGGTTGCCCGAGACCGGGTTGACCGCGCAATTGGCGAGCAGCAGCACGCATGACAAAGCGCTGAGACGGACAAGCAGAGTGATTGGCATGGGTCAATTTTAGCGTGTGTCTGCGCCTGCACGGTGCCGCTGCGTCTTGTCGGTGCATTGAGCCCGAATTTGGTGCGAATGTGCACCATCATGAGACATCCCGCGATGGGGCTGTACTGTTCCGGCATCCAGGGCGATCAAATAATTCATTGTTAAACAACAGCTTGCAATGATGTTCGGGCGCAGTCATTTCGCTGGCACGCTTGCTGCAATAAGCCGGACAGGAAAATAAACTGTTCAAGGAGAGCGGCATGTCAGCATTCAAGGATCCATTCGACGCCGGAACATCACTGACCCGCGGCTGTTCCTGCGGCCATCATCACAGTGAGGCCGAGCACCAGGCCGATCTGGCAGTGCACAGCAGCGACAGCGAAGCGCTGAGCAACCGTGTGGTCGAAGCCGCCGTGATGCGCGCGCTGTTCCCGCACGATGCGACGCGCCGCCGTTTCCTCAATGCCGTTGGTGCGAGCACCGCAATGGCGGCAATTTCATCGCTGTTCCCGCTGGGAATGGCCAAGGAAGCGTTTGCGCAGTCCACCGGTCCGCTGGAAAAATCGTCGATCAAGGTCGGTTTCATTCCCATCACCTGCGCCACCCCGATCATCATGTCGCAGCCGATGGGCTTCTATGGCCGGCAGGGTCTGAACGTCGATGTGGTCAAAACCGCCGGTTGGGCGGTGATCCGCGACAAAACGCTGAACAAGGAATACGACGCAGCGCACATGCTGTCGCCGATGCCGATAGCCATTTCGCTGGGCGTGGGTTCGAGCCCGATCCCCTACACCGTGCCGGCGATCGAAAACATCAATGGCCAGGCGATCACGCTGTCAATCAAACACAAGGACAAGCGCGATCCGAAGTCGTGGAAAGGTTTCAAGTTCGCGGTGCCCTTTGATTACTCGATGCATAACTACCTGCTGCGTTATTACCTGGCTGAGCACGGCCTCGATCCGGACAGGGATGTGCAGATCCGTTCAGTGCCGCCGCCCGAGATGGTCGCCAACCTGCGCGCCGACAACATCGACGGCTTCCTCGCACCGGACCCGGTGAACCAGCGTGCGGTGTATGACGGCGTCGGTTTTATCCATACGCTGACCAAGGACCTGTGGCCGGGGCACCCCTGCTGCGCGTTCGCGGCGAGCAAGGAATTCGTTACCAGGATGCCGAATACCTACCGCGCGCTGCTCAAAGCGATTATGGAGGCGACCGCATTTGCCGCCAAACCCGAGAACCGCAAGCAGATTGCCGAAGCGATTGCGCCGGCCAATTATCTGAACCAGCCGGTAACGGTAATCGAACAGGTGCTTACCGGCACCTACGCCGACGGGCTCGGCAACGTCAAGAAAGACGCCAACCGCATCGACTTCGATCCCTTCCCTTGGCATTCATTTGCGATCTGGATCATGAGTCAGATGAAACGCTGGGGTCAGATCAAGGGTGATGTTGATTACGCCAAAGTCGCGCGCGAAGTGTTCCTCGCCACCGACGCCGCGAAGCTGATGAAGGAAGTCGGCATGAAGCCGCCAACCACCACCAGCAAGAAGTTCTCGGTGATGGGCAAGGAATTCGATCCGGCGAAACCGGACGCCTATATCGCAAGCTTTGCGATCAAGAGAACGTAACAGGCTGAACGCCGGACGTTAGGGAGGAAACGATGAAGAGTCTGCTGAGCTGGCGCGCGCCTGCGTTGTCGCTGATGGTGTTTTTGCTGATGATAGGTATCTGGCACGCGCTGACTTTGCCCAAGGTCATGCCGGTGACTGCGGAATCCGAATACGCAGCGCTGGTCGGCACCGCGGCGGCCACCGGACAGAAGTCGGCGTTTCCGTCGCCGGCGGATGTCGGCGCCAAGATCATGCAACACCTCGGTGAGCCGTTTTACGATCGCGGGCCCAACGATAAAGGCATCGGCATCCAGTTGGCGTATTCCATCGCCCGGGTGATGCTGGGGTATCTGCTGGCGGCGCTGGTGGCGATCCCCGTCGGTTTCCTGATCGGCATGTCGCCGACGGTGTACCGCGCGCTCGATCCGTACATCCAGGTGTTGAAGCCGATTTCGCCGCTGGCGTGGATGCCGCTGGCGCTGTTCACGCTGAAGGACAGCTCGATCTCAGCAATTTTCGTGATTTTCATCTGTTCGCTGTGGCCGATGCTGATCAATACCGCGTTCGGCGTCTCCAGTGTGCGCAAGGAGTGGCTGAACGTGGCGCGCACCCTTGAAGTCGGCAATATGCGCACCGCATTCCGGGTGATCCTGCCGGCGGCGGCTCCAACCATCATGACCGGCATGCGCATTTCCATCAGCATCGCCTGGCTGGTGATTGTCGCCGCCGAAATGCTGGTCGGCGGCACCGGCATCGGCTACTTCGTCTGGAACGAATGGAACAACCTGTCGATCACCAACATCATCACGGCCATTCTGGCGATCGGGATGGTCGGCATGCTGCTCGACCTGATGATGGCGAAGCTGACCAAGCTCGTCACCTTTCCCGAATAACGGCAGGAGAACAAGATGAGTGATCCGCTGATCCGTATCGACGGCATTGCCAAGAAGTTCACTGGCCGAGACGGTGTTATCACCACGGTATTTGAGGATCTGCATTTCGGCATCGAGCCGGGTGAGTTTGTCTGCCTGATCGGCCATTCCGGTTGCGGCAAAACCACCATCCTGAATGTGCTCTCCGGGCTGGAGCAGTCCTCCGAGGGTTATGTGTTTGTCGGCGGCCGCGAAGTCAGCGGCCCCAGCCTGGACCGCGCGGTGATTTTCCAGAGTCATGCGCTGATGCCGTGGCTGACGGTGATGGGCAATATCGCCTTCGCGGTGTCGTCGCGCTGGCCAGAGTGGAACGACGAGAAGGTGCGCGAGCATTGCCAGAAATACATCGATCTGGTGAATCTGACCGGCGCGGAGAAAAAACGCCCGGCGGAACTCTCCGGCGGCATGAAGCAACGGGTCGGCATTGCCCGCGCATTGTCGATCCAGCCCAAGATGCTGCTGATGGACGAGCCGTTTTCCGCGCTTGACGCGCTGACCCGCGGCGTGCTGCAGGAAGAAGTGCTGCGCATTTGTGCCGAGACCCGGCAGACGGTGTTCATGATCACCCACGATGTTGACGAGGCGATCCTGCTCGCCGACAAGATTATCCTGATGACCAACGGCCCGCGCGCCAAGATTGCCGAAATTGTGGTCAACACCATGCCGCGCAGCCGCACCCGTCACGATCTGCACAAGCACCCGCATTACTACCGCATCCGCAATCACCTGATCGATTTTCTGGTCGATCGTTCGAAGATGTTTTCGAGTTCGGCGGCCGGTTATGACCCGCGCACCCCGCCATTGGTGACGCCGGGTCTTGATCCCAATGAAGCGCCTGCCGTCGATCCGGTCAAACCGCAGGTGGTTGGCGGCGCGCCACTGACTGTAGTGCGCTGAACAACTTCATTCAACTCATTCAACACAAAGGAGAATCCAGTGAAAAAAAGCAAGGCAACCGGGGCGTCGCTCGCCGCCGCCAGTTTTTCCAAACCGATGAAGCGCACCGATGTCACCGAGATGGTCGTAGAATCACGGCTGAACAAGGGGTTGTCCTGGGCGAAGATCGCCAAAGCCGTCGGCGCCAGCAAGGAATGGACGACGGCCGCGCTGCTCGGCCAGATGCAGATGACCAAGGCGCAGGCCGAAGCGGCGGGCAAGCTGCTGGGGCTGCCGCCGTATGCCGTGCTGCTGCTGCAACAGGTGCCGTACAAGGGGTCGCTGCCGACGGCAGTACCGACTGATCCGCTGATCTACCGTTTTTACGAACTGGTGAGCGTTTACGGCACGACCTTCAAGGAACTGATTCATGAAGAGTTCGGCGACGGCATCATGAGCGCAATCGACTTCAAGATGGACATGAAGCGCGAGCCGGATCCGAATGGCGACCGTGTGAAGATCGTGATGAGCGGCAAGTACTTGTCTTACAAAACTTACTGAGAGCATCGGGAAATCTTTTCCCCAGACCCGGGGGGATGAGCGGACGAATCTTTTACCGTTCATCCCATTAATTTTTATTAACAGGAGAATTCACATGACATCCGATCGCAGAAAGTTCCTCAAAGGCGGCGCTGTAGCCGCAACCGGCGCCGCGATTGCCGGCTTCCCGATGATTTCGCGCGCGCAGACCGCGCAGACCTTTACCTGGAAAATGACCAGCGCTTACCCCAAAGGCGCGCCGTTTTACATGGACGGTCCGGGCAGTGCAGTGGACTTGGCCAAACGCATCGACGCGATGTCCAATGGCCGCCTGAAAATCCAGGTGTTCGGTGCCGGTGAATTGATCCCGGCGCTTGAGGGTTTTGATGCGGTGCGCGCCGGCACCGTGGAAATGAACCACGCCAACAGCTATTTCTGGACCGGCAAAACCTTTGCGGCCCAGTATTTCACCGCGGTGCCATTCGGCTTGAACTTCCAGGGCATGAACGGCTGGCTCTATGACGGCGGCGGCATCAATCTGTGGAACGAGGTTTATGCCCCGTTCGGCATGGTGGCGATGCCCTGCGGCAATACCGGTGTGCAGATGACCGGCTGGTTCAAGAAAGAAATCAAGACGGTCGCCGACTTCAAGGGACTGAAAATGCGCATCCCGGGTCTTGCCGGCAAGGTTTACGCCGCGCTGGGTGTCGATGTGAAATTGCTGCCGGGCGGTGAAATTTTCCCGGCGCTTGAGCGCGGCGTGATCGACGCTGCGGAGTTCGTCGGCCCGTATCAGGACCGGCGTCTGGGCCTGCAGAAAGCCGCCAAGTACTACTACACCACCGGCTGGCACGAGACCGCTACGGTGTCGGAACTGCTGATCAACAAGGCAGCGTGGGAAAAACTGCCCAAGGATCTGCAGGCGGTCGTCGAGAATGCGGCTGCGGCCTGTAACGTGATCAGCGAAGCCTGGTGCCAGCGCACCAACGCCGAAGCCATGGAAGATCTGGTAAAAAACCAGAAGGTGATTGCCAAGCCATTGCCCGATGCCGTGGTCAAGGCGCTGCGCGAAACCACCAAGAAAGTACTCGACGAAGCGGTTGCGAAAGATCCGTTGGTGAAAAAGGTGCACGACTCGTACATGGCGTACAAGGCCAAGTACGATGCGTGGGCCGGTTACAGTGAAACCGTTTACCACAACAAGATCCGTGGCTAAAAAATCCGCCGCAGCCGACGTGCGCGTCGGGATCGAACGCTTCACCGACCTCACCGGCCGGGCCACCTCGTGGCTCGCGCTGGTGATTGTGGTGCTGATGGCGATCAATGTGCTGCTGCGTTACCTGTTCAGCTATGGCACGGTGTGGGCGCAGGAACTCGAGTGGCATCTGCTGGCGCCGCTGATCCTGTTCGGCATGAGTTACGCGCTGCTGCATGGCGAGCATGTGCGGGTTGACGTGCTATATGCCCAGTTCTCGCCACGCAAACAGTTGTATGTCGATCTGCTTTCTGCGGCACTGTCGATCATGATCTCGGTGATCATCATCTGGCTGTCGCTGAAGTATGTGCAGCAGGCCTACGTTATCGGTGAACAGTCGTCCGACCCCGGTGGCTTGACGCATCGATGGGCACTTAAAGCATTGATTCCATTAGGGTTTTCTTTCCTGATCCTGCAATCCGCAGCACTCGCGCTGGGCACGCTGGAAAAACTGAAGGCGCTGCCGAAATGAGCGGAACAGAAATTCTCGTAATCCTGATGCTGGTCGCTTTTTTCGGCCTGCTGATGCTGGGTGTCCCGGTGGCGCTGACTCTGGCGACAACCGGTTTTGCATTTGGCGTGCTGGGATTCGGCCCCGACCTCTTTAATTTGCTACCGGCGCGCATCTACGGTGTGGTTGCCAACTATCAGTGGCTGGCGATTCCGCTGTTTGTGTTCATGGGGGTGATGCTGGAGAAATCCCGACTCGCCGATGACCTGCTGGATGTCGTCGGGCATATTGCCGGGGGGCTACGCGGCGGTATGGCGATCGGCATCATCGGCGTCGGCGTGTTGATGGGCGCGACGACCGGCATCGTCGGCGCCACGGTGATCACGCTGGGCCTGCTGACGTTGCCGACGCTGCTCAAGCGCGGCTACCACCCGGGCATCGCCTGCGGCGCGATCTGCGCGTCGGGTACGCTGGGGCAGATCATCCCGCCCAGCCTGATCCTGATCCTGCTCGCTGACATCCTGCAGCTGTCGGTGGGCACGCTGTTCGCCGCTGCGGTTATTCCAGGCATGCTGCTCGCCGCAATTTACTGCGTCTACATCATCATCATCGGCATGGTAAAGCCGGAACTGGTGCCGCCGATTCCGGTGGCCGAGCGCGATGCCGTGTCGCGCCGTCAGTTGTGGGTGCGTTTCGTCAAGGTGGTGATCCCGCCGGTGCTGCTGGTGATGTCGGTGCTGGGTTCGATCATCGGCGGCGTGGCCGCGCCGACCGAAGCGGCATCGATGGGCGCGCTGGGTTCGATCCTGGTGACGGCGTTTGCCGGCCGGTTTTCATTCCAGGTGCTGCGCGAAACCTGTCAGACGACGACCAAGATCACCGCGATGATGATGTTCATTCTGATCTGCGCCCAGGTGTTTGCACTGGCATTCCGCGGTCTGCATGGCGAGGATCTGATCAACGACCTGTTTGAGTTCCTGCCGGGCGGGGTCAATGCCGACATCTGGTTCCTGATCGCACTGATCTTTTTCCTCGGCTTTTTTATTGAATGGATCGAGATCAGCTATATCGCGGTGCCACTGTTCCTGCCGGTGTTTGCGGCGCAGAACGTCGATCTGGTGTGGCTGGGCATGTTGATTTGCGTGACCCTGCAGACCTCATTCCTCACGCCGCCATTCGGCTGGGCGCTGTTTTTCCTGCGCGGAGTAGCGCCACCGGAAGTCACCACCCGGCACATGTATATGGGCGTCATTCCGTTTGTGGCGATGCAGATGCTGGCCGTGCTGCTGGTGTTCTTTTTTCCGCAACTGGCGTTGTGGCTGCCCAAGGTGATTGGCTGGTAAGCGGTAATCGCCACAAAAAACCCCGCAATCGCGGGGTTTTTTTATTTTTGTTCCCTGAGCATGCGTTCGATGGCAGCCGCACCCTCATCGCTGTTGCCGGTGGGTGCAGGAGGTTCGGCATCCGGTCTGGCCACTTCTTCCGGTCGTAGTTGGATCTCGATTTTTGCAGGGTCGATGGTTAACGGTTTATCGACGAAGCCGGTCACCAGCCCGGGCCAGAAAATCAGGATCGCCACCAGCAGCAACTGCATGAACACCCAGGGTACTGCACCCCAGTAGATATCCGAACTTTTGACTTCCTTGGGCGCCACGCCACGCAGGTAGAACAGCGCAAAGCCGAAGGGCGGGTGCATGAACGAGGTCTGCATGTTGGCGCCGAGCAGCACGCCGAACCAGATCAGGTCGATGCCCAGTTTGGCGGCGACCGGTGCCAGTAACGGGATCACGATGAACGCGATCTCGAAAAAATCGAGGAAAAAGGCAAGCACGAAAATGAACAGGTTGACCGCGATCAGAAAGCCGGTGACGCCGCCGGGCAGAGACATCAGGTGCTGTTCGATCCACAGGTCGCCATCCATGCCGCGGAACACCAGGCCGAAGACGGTGGAACCGATGAGGATGAAAATCACCATTGCTGTGATACGCATGGTCGAGTTCATGCCCTGCCACAGCAGGTCCCAGGTCAGCCGTCGATGCAATGCCGCCAGACCGATGGCGCCGACTGCACCCATTGCGCCGCCTTCAGTGGGTGTGGCGACCCCCATCAGGATGGTGCCGAGCACCAGGAACATCAGCACCAGTGATGGCACCATGCCGCGCAACACGCGGCGCAGCAGAGGCCAGCCCTGTAGCGTACGCGCCGATTGAGGTAGCGGGGGCATCGCATCGGGCCGGAACCTTGAGACCAGGAAAACAAACAGGCAGAACAACAACACCTGCACGATGGAGGGGCCGATCGCGCCGGCATACATGTCGCCCACCGATCGGCCGAGCTGGTCGGCCAGCACGATCAGCACGAGGGAGGGCGGGATCAACTGGGTGATGGTTCCGGATGCGGCAATCACGCCGGTGGCCATGCGCATGTTGTAACCGTAGCGGATCATTACCGGCAGCGAGATCAGGCCCATGGCGATCACCGAGGCCGCCACAGTGCCGGTAATCGCGCCGAGCAACGCGCCGACAAAAATCACCGCGTAGGCCAGTCCGCCTCTCACCGATCCAAACAGTTGGCCGGTGCCTTCGAGCAGGTCTTCGGCGAGGCCGCAGCGTTCCAGCACCGCGCCCATGAAGGTGAAGAACGGGATCGACAGCAGCAGGTCGTTGGCGAGAATGCCGAATACCCGCTCCGGCAGCGCCTGCATCAGATCCCACTGAAAATAGCCCAGCTCGATGCCGATGAAGCCGAACAGCAGCCCCACCGCACCCAGCGAAAACGCCACCGGATAGCCGATCAGCATGAACGCGATCAGGCCGCCGAACATTAGCGGTGCCATCAGTTCGCGGTCGATCACTGCAGCGGTCTTTCGTAACGGGCGTCGAGACTGGTATGTCCGGCGAGCGCCGCTGCGCGTTTGATGATTTCGGAGACGCCCTGCAGGACCAGCAGCAGAAAACCCAGCGGCACCAGCAGCTTGACCGGCCAGCGCAACAGGCCGCCGGCGTTGCTGGAGACTTCACCGATGGTGTAGGCGTTGGCGAACATCGGCCACGACAGCCAGCCGATCATAACCGCCATAGGCAGCAGGAACAGCAGGCCGCCGAGCAGATCCACCCACAACCGGGTGCGCTCGCTGTAGCGGCTGTACAACACGTCTACTCGCACATGCTGGTTGGTTTTGAGCGTGTTGGCTGCGCCCAGCATGACCATGCCGCCGAACAAGTACCACTGGATTTCCAGCCAGGCGTTCGAGCTGATGCTGAAGCCGTAGCGCAGCAGGGCGTTGCCGGCGCTGATGACGCAGGCGATGAGCACCAGCCAGCAGGCGATGCGGCCGAATTTTTCATTCAGTGCGTCAATCAGGGTTGCAATTCGGAGCAGGGCGTTCATTGCGGATTAACGTTGTTCCGGAGGGTGACTTCAGGCGGAGACAGTCTATCAAGGTTCATGGCTGCGGTGACGGTCTGCGGTAGACTTCTGGCATGCGCCTTGCATGCAAAGGGGCAGCGAAATTGCAAACTCTACAGGCGAGACAAAACCGATGATCAATACGCTACGCGGAACCCGCGGCATGGCTGTTGCTCCGCACGCGCTGGCCTCGCAGTCGGCGCTGGCCGTGCTGCGCGAAGGCGGCAATGCCATCGAAGCGATGATTGCCGCGGCGGCGACAATCGCCGTCGTTTACCCGCACATGAATTCCATCGGCGGCGACAGTTTCTGGCTGCTGCATGTCCCGGGTGAAGCGCCGGGGGCTATTGACGCCTGCGGCGCGGCGGCTGCTCGCGCTTCCCGCAACTGGTATGCGCAACGCGGCCACCACAAAGTCATTCCCCCCCGCGGTGGTGTTGCAGCCAATACCGTGGCCGGCACCATTTCCGGCTGGGGTGCCGCCCATCAGTTGTCACGCAAGGCGCTCGGGGGGCGGTTACCGCTGACGCGCTTGCTGGAGGACGCGATTTATTACGCGCGGCATGGCATACCGGTCACTGTCAGTCAGTCATCCCTGACCGCCGCCAAACTTCCGGAACTGCAATCGCAGCCTGGATTTTCCGAAACCTTTCTGGTCGATGGTGCTGCACCAGAGTCCGGCAGCCGTTTTTTTCAGAAGCGCTTGGCGGATACGCTGGAGCGTATTGCGATGGCCGGAACGGCGGATTTTTATCGCGGTGAACTGGCGCAATCGATGGCGGAGGATCTGGCGCGCGTGGACAGCCCGGTGACTGCACGTGATCTTTCCACGCACCGCGCGCAACTGAAGGATCCGCTGACGCTGCAGCATTCCGCGGGCACGGTGCACAACATGACGCCGCCGACGCAGGGCGTGGTCTCGCTGCTGATCCTCGGCATTCTGGATGCCCTTGATATCGGTGCCGTGCCCCAAGGCAGCGCTGATTATGTGCATCTTTGTGTCGAGGCTACGAAACAGGCGTTTGGCGTACGTGATCGTTATGTTACGGATCCGCGCTACATGAAAGTAAGCGCGCAGGAGCTGCTTGCAACTGCCCATGTGCGTGAACTGGCCCAGCGTATCGACCGCCGCCGCGCCGCGCCGTGGGGCGGCCGTACCCAGGCCGGCGATACGATCTGGATGGGGGTGATTGATGGCGAGGGCCGTGCGGTGTCATTCATCCAGAGCATTTATCACGAGTTCGGTTCAGGCATCGTGCTGCCGGCGAGCGGCGTCAACTGGCAGAACCGCGGCTGCAGTTTTTCACTTGATGCTGCGGCACTGAATGCGCTGGAGCCGGGACGCAAGCCGTTCCATACACTGAATCCCGCAATGGCCCGCCTGGCTGACGGGCGCACCATGGTCTACGGCACGATGGGCGGCGACGGTCAGCCGCAGACGCAGTGCGCGATATTCACCCGCGCAATTACCCATGGCCTGCCGCCGCAGGCTGCGATCAGTGCACCGCGCTGGCTGCTCGGCCGCACCTGGGGTCAGACCAGTGAGTCGCTGAAACTGGAGTCGCGTTTCGACACAGGTGTGGTGCGCGAACTCAGTGAACGCGGCCACGATGTCGAAATAATCGGCGCATACGACGAAACCGTCGGTCATGCCGGGATGATCATCCGGCATGCCAACGGTGTGCTTGAGGGTGGTGCTGACCCGCGCAGCGACGGCGCAGTAGCCGCCTACTAAGCAGCGTCGGATCTAGATCGCTTCGGCGACAGCCTTGCCGAGATCGGACGTGCCGGCCTTGCCGCCGAGATCCGGCGTTTTCGGGCCTTCGAGCAGCACGGTTTCAATCGCTTTGACCACCGCAGCGCCGGCAGCTTCGCAGCCTAGATGGTCCAGCATCATCGCGCCGGCCCAGATCATGCCGACCGGGTTAGCGATTTTTTTGCCGTAGATGTCAGGCGCCGAGCCGTGCACCGGTTCGAACAGCGACGGGAACAGGCGTTCCGGATTCATGTTCGCCGACGGCGCGATGCCGATGGTGCCGGTGGCGGCGGGGCCGAGATCCGACAGGATGTCGCCGAACAGATTGGAGGCGACAACCACGTCGAACCAGTCCGGGTGCATGACAAAATGCGCGGACAGGATGTCGATGTGGTACTGGTCGGTTTTGACGTCAGGATACTTCGCCGCCATTTCCTTGACGCGTTCATCCCAGTACGGCATCGAGATCGAGATGCCGTTGGATTTGGTCGCCGAGGTCAGGTGTTTCTTCGGCCGCTTTTTCGCCAGTTCGTAGGCGAACTTCAGAATGCGGTCGACACCCGTGCGCGAGAAAATTGCCTGCTGGGTGACGAATTCGCGCTCGGTGCCGCCGTACATGCGGCCGCCCACCGACGAGTATTCGCCTTCGCTGTTTTCGCGTACCACCCAGAAATCGATTTCGCCCGGTTTGCGGTCGGCGAGCGGGCATTTCATGCCGGGCATCAGGCGCACCGGACGCAGGTTGACATACTGGTCGTAGCCGCGGCGGAACGGAATCAGCAGACCCCACAGCGAAATATGGTCGGGCAGCATCGCCGGCCAACCCACGGCGCCGAAGTACACCGCATCATGTTTTTCCAGCTGTTTGAGGCCATCCTCCGGCATCATGCGGCCGTGTTTGGCATGGTAGTCGCAGCTCCAGTCGAGCTCGTCGAACTTGAACTGGATGTCGAACTTGCGGCCGACGGCTTCCAGTACGCGCAGGCCTTCCGGCATGACTTCCTTGCCGATGCCGTCACCGGGAATTACGGCGATATGGAACGTTTTCATTTGCAGTCTCCTCGGAGGGGGTTTCTGGCGCCGGTATTTTGCTTGCGGTCGCCACAAAACAAAGGGCAGCCCGATGGGCTGCCCTCGTATTTACTATGCAACGAACATCAGGCCGCAGCTTCTTTGGCCTTGGCCGGCGTGCGTTTGCCGTATTTCTGGTTGAATTTCTCGACCCGGCCGGCGGTATCGAGGATTTTCTGCTTGCCGGTGTAGAACGGATGACAGGCAGAGCAAACCTCGACGTGCAGGTCTTTGGCCATGGTCGAGCGCGTCGGCCATTTGTTACCGCAGCTGCAAGCTACTGATATTTCAACATATTCCGGGTGTACGTCGGCTTTCATGGCGATATCCTGAGCGTGGTGTCCGCAGTGAGGCGGGAAACCGGCAATTATCGCGGAATTCGGCTATCGAATCAAGGGGCGCTGGCCGGGGCGCCAGTTTTCCAGCAACACGCAGCAGGCCTGCAATTCCCGGTGTGCATCGCTGGCGGGTACCGCTTCGAAGCGGGAATGGCCGCTCAACACTTGCAAACGGACGAAATAGGCCTCGCCGGGCCGGGTTTCGAGCGCAAGGGATCCGTTATCGATTCCCGAGCCAAGCAGCCGCTGTTTTCCGGGATTCAGGTAAACCCTGAAAAAAGTATGCGGCAGCGTAGCGCCGATCAGGCGGCCGTTGACCCAAAGCACCGAGTCGTCTTCCAGATTGACACCATCCGTGCGGTAGACATAAAGGGTGCTGTCTTCCGGGTGGGTGACAAACTGCTTGGCCTCGCGATCCAGGTCGGGTGCGGCTTCCGGTGTTGAGGCGCAGGCTGCAAAAAGCACAGGCAGGAGCGCCGTTGCAATTCGCAGTCTGACAGCCCTCATTTGATGACTTCGTTGGTCAGCGTGCCACCGAGCGCGATCGAGCGGCCGTATTGCTCGTCGACCTGCTGGAAAGTCGAACCCGTGAGCGAGCTGTAGCCAAAGGTGGTCTGGTTGATGAAATAGAGTTTACCGGCCTGGGTGTTCAGGTTGAGGCGGCCGCTGTCTGCGGCAAATCCGGCGATCTGATGCGGGCCGGCAGGGACTACCAGGCGCATGAAAGTGCCGCGGTAGGTGGCTCCCATCATTTCATCGTCGAGCATGATCGGCGCGACAAAATCACGCTCCACGGGGCTGCGTAGCACATAGATGACTGCGCGGTCCGGGATAGTTTCGAAGCGTTTGGCTGCGGCATCGCCCGGCGGCGGGGGTAATTGGGTGCAAGCGGTCAGCAACAACAGGACAAGCAGCAGAATTCGGTTCATGGCGGTCTCCTTGAGCAGCGTTTCCTACCCGGATACCAGACATCATATCTTTATCCCCGGGGCGGTCTGCGGTGTAGGCAGCATTGAGTAAACAGGCGCCGGGCCGCGATCATTCCTTCTTGCGGTTGCCAAAGCACAACACCCGGCGCAGGGCCGGGTGCAGGTGTTTGGGACAGATGCTGCTTAGATGCGGTCGGGTCAGCCGCGGCGCATCGAATCGAAGAAGTCCGCGTTGTTCTTGGTGGCGCGGACCTTGTCGAGCAGGAACTCGGTCGCTTCCAGCTCGTCCATCGGATACAGCAGTTTGCGCAGCACCCAGATTTTTTGCAGCACATCCTTCGGCACCAACAGTTCTTCGCGACGCGTGCCGGAGCGATTGACGTTGATGGCAGGGAAAATGCGCTTTTCATACATTCGCCGGTCAAGATGGATTTCCATGTTGCCGGTGCCCTTGAATTCTTCGTAGATCACGTCGTCCATGCGCGAACCGGTGTCGATCAGCGCGGTGGCGAGGATGGTCAGGCTGCCGCCTTCTTCAACATTTCGGGCGGCGCCGAAGAACCGTTTCGGGCGTTGCAGCGCGTTGGCATCAACACCGCCGGTCAGCACCTTGCCGGAAGCGGGCACCACGGTGTTGTAAGCGCGGGCGAGGCGGGTGATCGAGTCGAGCAGGATCACCACGTCTTTTTTATGTTCAACCAGGCGTTTGGCTTTTTCGATCACCATTTCGGCGACCTGTACGTGGCGGCTGGCCGGTTCGTCGAAAGTCGAAGACAAAACTTCGCCTTTTACCGAACGCTGCATTTCCGTGACCTCTTCCGGCCGTTCGTCGATCAGCAGCACGATCAATACGACTTCGGGATGGTTGGCGGTAATGGCGTGGGCGATGTGCTGCATCAGCACGGTTTTGCCGGCCTTCGGCGGCGACACGATCAGGCCGCGCTGGCCTTTGCCGATGGGGGCGATGATGTCGATGATGCGGCCGGTAAAGTTCTCTTCGGCCTTGATGTCACGTTCGAGTTTGAGATGTTCGGTCGGGTGATACGGCGTCAGATTCTCAAACAGAATCTTGTGTTTGGAATTTTCCGGGGAGTCGTCGTTGACCTTGTCGACCTTCACCAGCGCGAAGTAGCGTTCGCCTTCCTTCGGCGTGCGGATCTCGCCTTCAATGGTGTCGCCGGTGTGCAGATTGAAGCGGCGGATCTGCGAGGGTGATACATAAATGTCGTCGGTGCCGGCCAGATACGAAGTATCGGGGGAGCGCAGGAAGCCGAAGCCGTCGGGCAGCACTTCCAGCGTGCCGCCGCCGAAGATGGATTCCCCTTTTTTCGCCTGATTCTTGAGCAGAGCGAAAATGAGTTCCTGCTTGCGCAGGCGGTTGGCGCCGTCGATCTCGTTTTTGACGGCCATATCGACGAGTTCGCCGACGTGGAGATTTTTTAGGTCGGATAAATGCATGGACTTCGGGCGCTGATCGCGGGAGAAACAGGGAAATTTAAGGGGGGAAGGGCGGTGTTGCGTGAAGCTATGCCAACGCCTGAATTATCTTTTGGTATTCAGGCCCGCTGATTTTGCGGCGGGCGTTGTAACAGGCGTTGGCGAAGGGTATAGCGTTCAGATATGGCTGTCAATAAATGCGGTCAACTGTGATTTGGAGAGGGCGCCGACCTTGGTCGCCTCGACCGAGCCGTTCTTGAACAGCATCAGCGTAGGAATGCCGCGGATGCCGTATTTGGGCGGCGTGGCCTGATTGTCATCAATATTCAGTTTGGCCACTTTCAGCCGGCCGGAGTATTCGCGTGCGACTTCATCAAGTATCGGGGCAATCATCTTGCACGGGCCGCACCACTCTGCCCAATAGTCCACCAGCACCGGGGTCGCCGATTGCAGCACCTCGGGGTCAAAAGAATCATCGGTTACGTGATGAATATGCTCACTCATATTGGTCCTGCCTTGTCGGATATGGAAGAATTCTGCTGCGGGGCCGCAGCATGGAATGGATAACCCATGCTATCCAAAAACCCCGCACTTGGGAAGCCGCGCACTGCTTTGGGGCGCGCACGTGCTGTCCTGCATCATCTGCTAAAATGGGGTCTCCCGCACCTCTTTCAAGACCTGTTATTCAGGAAATTCCATGACTTACGTCGTTACTGAGTCCTGCATCAAGTGCAAATATTCCGATTGTGTCGATGTCTGCCCCGTGGACTGTTTTCGCGAAGGGCCGAACATGCTGGTCATTGATCCCGATGAATGCATCGATTGCACACTGTGTGTGGCCGAATGCCCGGTCGAGGCGATTTTTGCCGAGGACGATGTGCCTGACAATCAGCGTGAATTCACGGCGCTGAATGCGGAACTGGCCAAGGTCTGGAAACCGATCATCGAGAAAATTGATGCGCCGGCTGATGCCGATGAGTGGGCAAAAGTCAAAGAGAAAAAGCATCTGATCGAGAAGTAACGGCGTAACGCACCGTTGCGGCGGCGGGATTATCATTCCTGTCCATGCCTGTAGCCGCCCCATTTTCTGAAATATCCCTCGACGAGGTTTTTGCCCGGCTCACACAGTCGCCGGCAGGGACTCATTGTGTCGTCACGCCCAATCACCGGCTTGCACTGGTTTTGCAGCGCGAATTCGGCGAACGCCAGGCCTCGCGCGGTGAAGTGCTGTGGGAATCCGCTGACATCCTTCCGTGGTCAGGGTTTCTTGAGCGTGCCGGCGAGGATGCACGTTATTCCGATGTTGCGCCATTACCCCTCGTGTTGTCCTCCACCCAATCGCATGCGTTGTGGGAAAACCTGTTGCGCGCTTCCCCGTCCGGAGAGGCGCTGCTGGCCGTCGCTGATGCCGCGCGACTGGCGCATGAAGCCTGGCAACTCACCCGGACCTGGCAGCTTGAATCACGTCTGCGCGGCGCGGCACTGAACGAAGACGGCAAGGCATTCCAGGAGTGGGCGCCGCGTTATGAGCGGACGCTGCAACGCAATGGCCTGATGGATGCGGTGGAGCTGGCTGACCATGTTTTGCCGTTGATGACTGCGGGCCGTATCCGGCGGCCGCAAACGCTGGTGGCTTGCGGCTTCGACAGTTTTACGCCGCAGCAGGCGGGGTTTCTAAGCGAATTGCAGCAGGCCGGCAGCGAAATTCTGCTTGCCGGTCCGTCGATGCATGCGGGCCGCGTGCTGCGCATGCCCTGTGCCAATGCCGAGCAGGAAATCCGTTGTGCGGCTGCCTGGGCCCGTACGCAACTCGAGGCAGGACGTGGGCGCATTGGTGTCGTCGTGCCTGATCTGGCCGCGCGTCGTGCCGATGTGGTGCGCCTGTTCAGTGCGGCAATGGCGCCCGATTATGCATTGCCCGATACGCCGCCGCGGGTGTTGCCGTTCAATCTGTCGCTGGGCGTGCCGCTGGCGGATTACCCGCTGGTCAACACCGCGATGCTGCTGCTGGAACTGGCGGGCCGTGAGATCGAGTTTGAACGCGCCAGCCGCGCGCTGCGTTCGCCGTTTATTGCCGGCGCGGAAACCGAACGCTCGGGCCGCTCTTTGCTCGATGCCGAACTTCGCCGCCATGCCGAACCGGTGGTGACGCTGGAGCGCCTGCACCATCTGGCCGTCCGCCAGGACACCGTTTGCCCGCAACTGGTGCGCCATCTTTCGGCGTTTGCCGAGTTCCGCAAAAACCGCCTGTTCGCCACGCAGGCGCCTTCACGGTGGGCCCGGGCTTTTTCCGAGGCGCTGGCTGTTGCCGGATTTCCCGGCGAACGCGCGCTCGATTCCGTCGAGTATCAGACCTTGAAGCGCTGGCATGACGTGGTTGCAGGATTTGCCGCGCTGGACCGTGTGGTCCCGCGCATGGCTTATGCGGAAGCGCTGTCACGCTTGCGACGCATGGCAGTAGAAACATTGTTTCAGCCGGAGTCGCCGGATGTGCCGATCCAGATTCTGGGTGTGCTCGAAACGTCGGGGCTGACTTTCGATTGTTTGTGGGTGATGGGGCTCGGCGACGAACACTGGCCGCCGCCGCAGCGCCCCAATCCTTTTTTGCCGCTGACTGTGCAGCGCGCCGCAGGATTACCGCAATGTTCTCCGGCGAATGCGCTGGCCGCGGCGCGCAGCATTACCGAACGCTGGTGCGCCGCGGCTGACGAGGTGGTGTTGAGTCATCCGTTGCAGGAAGATGACCGCGAACTGCGTCCCAGCGCGTTGATTGCACGGATCGCGGAGGCGCATCCGGAAATCACCGCATATCCGGATTTTCGCGGCGCAATCCACGCACAGCGCAATATCGAGCGTATTGCCGACGATCCTTCGCCGCCGCTGACGGCCGGCCAGATCATGGGTGGCGGTACGGGGCTGCTCAAGGACCAGGCCGCTTGTCCCTTCCGTGCCGTTGCCAGACATCGCCTGCACGCCGATACGCCGGAAGTACCGCACACCGGTCTCAATGCGCTGGAGCGCGGCAATCTGGTGCATAACGTGCTGGCCAGGGTGTGGGCCGAGTTGCGCGACAGCGATGCGTTGCACGCGATAGGTGCTGATGTCCTTGATGTCCTGCTCGGCCATGCCGCGGAGGCCGCAATGGAACGCATCCGGCGTGATCGGCCGACGGCCCTGTCAGGTCGTTTTGCCGACATTGAAAAGCGGCGCCTGATCGGTCTGGCGCGCGCCTGGCTGGATGAAGACCGCAAACGCGATGCATTCACCGTTATCGCCGTCGAGGACAAGCGCGGCATGGCCATCGGCGGGCTTGAGCTCCATGCGCGGCTGGATCGTGTCGACGAAACCGCGGACGGTCGCCGTATTGTCATTGACTATAAAACCGGCAATGCCAACGCCGCTGACATGCTCGGCGAACGGCCTGAAGAACCGCAATTGCCCCTGTATCTGCTGACCGCCGAACCGGATGCTGCAGCGGTGACATTTGCAAGGGTGCGCACCGGCCGGATGGCTTATCTCGGACTGGCGCGCGATGGTGACCTGCTGCCGGGTATCAAGGCGCATGCCGAGTCCAAACATGCCGAGCAGTATCCGGAATGGCCGGATCTGGTTGCGGCGTGGCGCAAGGATCTGGAGCGCATCGCCTTGCAGTTCGCCGACGGTGTTTCGGTTGTCGATCCCAAGCGTTATCCGCAGACCTGCCAGTTCTGCGACCAGCAACCGTTCTGCCGCATCCGTGAACGCCTGGGCGAGCCTGTCACCGATGAGGGGGGCGGCGAATGACCGCGACCGTTCCCGACCTCCTGCAGCGCCGCGAGGCACTGGACCCGCAGCGTTCGTTCATTGTCCAGGCGCCGGCGGGTTCCGGCAAAACCGAACTGCTGATCCAGCGCTACCTGCTGCTGCTCGCGCGCGTGAACCATGCCGAAGAAATCATCGCGGTGACGTTCACCAAAAAAGCCGCGGGCGAAATGCGTGAGCGCGTGCTGCAGGCGCTGGCCGATGCGCAGGCGGAGAAGACGCCCGGATCCGCACATGAAAAACTGACGCTGGAGCTGGCGGCCGCCGCGTTGAAACGCGACCGCGAAGCGGGCTGGCACCTCATCGACAATCCCGCACAGCTGCGCATCCAGACCATCGATGCCCTGTGTGCAGGCCTGACACGACAGATGCCGGTGCTGTCGCGTTTCGGTGCGCAGCCCGACAGTGTCGAAGACGCCGAGGTGCTGTATCGCCAGGCGGCGCAGGCGACGATTGCGCAGGTCAATGAGTCCGGCGCCGCAGCGGCTGATGTCGAAAATCTGCTGGCCCACCTCGACAACGATGTCGCGCGGGCTGAGGATCTGCTGGTTGATATGCTGGCGCGCCGCGACCAGTGGCTGCGCCATGTGCATGGCCGCGAGCGCGTCGAGCTCGAAGCAGCGCTGCTGCACGCGCGCGACCGGGCGTTGTTGCGGCTACAAAGTGCAATCCCTGCGAATGTGGTCGCAGATTTGCGTGCACTGGCCAACCATGCATTAGCCAACCTCGGGCTGGGTGTTTTTGCCGACGAGATTGAGTGCTGGGCGAAGCTCGCAGGGATTTTTTTGACCGACAAGGGCTCGTGGCGCAAGGTTTTAAATAAAAACCAGGGCTTTCTTGCGGGCAAGGAACATCAGATCTGGAAAGAGCAGGCGCTCGTCCTGTTCGCTGCCTTGGAGTCCGGCGGCGTGTGCGATGCGCTCGACGCAATGCGCGAGCTGCCACCCGCGCACTACAGCGACAACCAGTGGCAGGTGCTCGACGCCATCCTGCGTCTGCTGCCGCTGGCGGTCGGGCAACTCAAGCTGGTGTTCCAGTCCCGCCGGCAGGTCGACTTCACCGAGGTGGCGCAGAGCGCGTTGCGGGCGCTGGGTAATGAAGATGCCCCGACTGATCTGACGCTGGCCCTCGATTACCGCATTCATCACCTGCTGATCGACGAGTTCCAGGATACGTCGATCAGCCAGTACGAACTGGTGGCGCGGCTGACTTCGGGCTGGCTGCCCGATGATGGACGCACCGTTTTTGCCGTCGGTGATCCGATGCAGTCGATTTATCGTTTTCGCGAAGCCGAGGTAGGCCTGTTTTTACGCGCGCGTGCTGAAGGCATCGCCGGCGTCGAACTGCATCCAATCGCGCTGTCGTCCAACTTCCGATCCCAGGCGGGCATCGTCGACTGGGTCAATGCCGCATTTGCACGCATCCTGCCGGCGACGGAAAACATGGTCTCCGGCGCGGTGCCGTACACCGCGTCGATACCGACACGCGACGCATTGCCCGGTGCCGCAGTCCATGTACATCCGCTGTTCGATGATGACGGATCGGCCGAAGCGCAGCGCGTGACCAGCATTGTTCTCGCTGCGCGCGCCGCTGATCCGGCGGCAAAGGTGGCGATACTGACCCGTACCCGCGGCCATCTGCGGGAGATTGTCCCCGCGTTGAAGGCAGCGAACTTGCGCTTTCGTGCCATCGACATCGAGCCGCTGGGCCAGCGGCCTGTGGTGCAGGATCTGCTGGCGCTGACCCGCGCATTGGCGCATCCGGGCGACCGGTTGGCGTGGTTCGCGGTGTTGCGTGCACCGTGGTGCGGGCTGACGCTGGCGGACCTGCATGTGCTGGGCGCGAACAACGCCGGGCTGACGTTGTGGGATGCACTGCACGACGATAGGCGCATGGCATTGCTGTCGGACGATGGCCGGGCACGCGCGTCGCGTGTGTGTGCAGCGCTGGCCCCCGGCTTGTTGCAGCGACGGCGCGCACCGCTGCGCGAGCAGGTGGCGGGGGCGTGGTTTGCGCTGGGCGGCCCGGCCTGCAGCGAGTATGAAACCGATCTTGAAGATGCAGAAGTTTTTTTCCGTTATCTCGACCGCCATGAAGAAGCCGGGGAACTGCCGGACCGTGCCGCGTTTGAGGGCGGTCTCGGAGACCTCTACGCGCTGGCCGATGTCGAGGCGGACGACGGCCTGCAAATCATGACCATTCACAAGGCCAAGGGACTGGAGTTCGACGTCGTGATCGTACCCGGGCTCGCCCGGGCGCCGCGCAATGATGACAAGAAACTGTTTTTGTGGACCGAACAGCCGGATATTCACGGTGCCACCGAACTGCTGCTGGCGCCGATCAACGCCACCGGTGACGACGGCGATCCGATCTACCAATGGATCGCGCGCTTCCACGCCGAGAAACAGGCGCTGGAGGACGGCCGCCTGTTGTATGTGGCGGCGACCCGCGCCAAACGTTACTTGCATCTGCTGGGCTGCGTTCAGGTGACGCTGGATGAGACTGGCAGCCGCAACATCAAGCCGCCGTCATCGCGGTCGCTGCTCGGCAAACTGTGGCCGGTGGTCGAGGCCGTTTACGAAGTGGCGTTGCGCGATGCCTCTGACAAACCTCAGGGCCACGGCGATCAAACGCAGGTCATCGATCCACTATTGCGCCGCCTTCCTGCCGGCTGGTCATTGCCAGATGCGCCGCCAGCGGCTGCATGGACGCCGCCACCCGATCCGGCGCGCACTCAGGATGATCTCGAGTTTTCGTGGGTCGGTGAAACGGCGCGCCGCATCGGCAGCGTCGTGCACCGCTGGCTGCAGCGGATCGCTGAAGAGGGCGGCACCGGCTGGGATGCCGCGCGCATACATGCGCTGGGGCCGGCTATCCGGCTGGCGCTGGCGGCGCAGGGCGTCGGCGAGCCGGAGATTGCCGAGGCGGCTGCGCGTGCGCGACAGGCGCTGATTCATTGTGTCAGCGATGGGCGAGGCCGCTGGGTGCTCGGCCCACAGTCCGATGGGCGTTCCGAGTTGCGGCTCACCGGCGTTGCCGAAGGCCAGCGCATCAATGTCGTGATCGACCGCACTTTTGTCGATGAACAAGGTGTGCGCTGGATCATCGATTACAAGACCAGCATGCATGAAGGCGGGGATGTCGAGGCCTTCCTCGATAATGAGCAGGCACGTTATCGCCCTCAGCTCGAACGTTATGCCCGGCTGATGCGGGCCGGTGGTGAGCAGCGCATCCATATCGGGCTTTATTTTCCGCTGCTCGGCGGGTGGCGGGAGTGGGCGCACGATTCGCAGTGACTTTCCCTGTGGTTGCGGCAATATAAGATAACAATTAGCATCAACCGGCACGCCACTCTCGCAGTTTAAAAGCAGTTCAAAAACCCAAAAAATCCGAGGAAATAATCTATGATCAATCGTATCTTTTTATCCGGCGGCATTGCCGTGCTGGCGGCTGCGCTGCAGTGCGCACCCGCTCTCGCGCAGGCCCAGACCAAATTTCCCGATCGAACGCTGCGGCTGGTGGTGCCGTTCGCACCCGGCGGCGTCAACGACATCATTGGCCGGCGCTGGGCTCAGGACATGTCGCGTCTGCTCGGGCAAAGCATCATTGTCGAAAACCGTGCCGGGGCTTCAGGCGGCATCGGCTCGCAGGAAGTGGCGCGGGCCAAACCCGACGGCTACACCATGCTGATCGCCAACACCACCACACATGTGCTCAGTCCGCTGGGTAATCCGAAACTCGGCTACGACCCGCTGAAGGACTTTTCCCCGTTGGGCATCATCACGCTGGTGCCGACCGGCGTCGCCGTGCATCCGTCGCTGCCGACGCGCACGCTGAAAGAACTCGCCGCCTTCGCAAAAAAGAATCCCGGCAAACTGTCCTTCGGCTCCGCGGGCACCGGCAGCATCACGCAACTGACCGGCGAGCTGTTCAAGAAGCTCAACGGCGACCTGAATATCGTGCACGTGCCGTACAAAGGCGCTGGTCCCGGACTGAGCGATCTTGTTGCCGGCCACATTCCGATGTACACGCCGACCATCAGCTCGGCGCCGCTGGAATATCACAAGCAGGGCCGCATCCGCATGCTGGCAATTTGTTCTGAAGAACGGTTGAAGGCGGTGCCCGATGTGCCTACCGCGATTGAGGCCGGCATGCCGGAACTGGTGGTGCAGGCGTTTAATGCGATTTTTCTGCCACCGGGTACGCCGAAGCCGATCGTTGATACGCTTGCCCAAGCCAATCAGAAAGTACTCGCTTCTGCTGACATGCAGGAGTTTCTGCGCAAGGCCGGTGCTGAGGCGGTGACGACATCGTCACCGGAACGTGCGACGCAGTTTCTGCAAAAGGAATTGAAACGCTGGGCGCCGATCGTGCGCGAAACCGGTACGGAATAACCGCGTCCGGGTTTGGCTGCTTCGAACGGTTTTGTATAACTAATTGTTTTTATTGGATAATTTATGAAATCCTGCTGGATCGTCACCAAAGACCACAAGAATGTTCTCGAATTCCGCGATGTGCCCGTGCCGCAGCCCAAAGCCGGCGAGCTGGTCATCAAGGTGCACGCCTCGGCGCTGAACCGCGGTGAACTGTTTGTCGGCGGCGTGGTGCACGGCGGTCCCGAGAAACTCGGCGGCGGGGAAGCCTCCGGCGTGGTGCATGCCATCGGTGAAGGGGTCACAGGGGTCAAGGTCGGCGATGCGGTGTTCGGCCGCGTGCGCGGCGGTTTCGCGGAATACGCGGTGATGGACATTGCACAGATGATGCCCAAACCGGAACGTTTGACATGGGAGCAGGCGGCGGCAGTGCCGGTCAGCTTCATTACTGCGTGGGAAATGATTTATCAGTTCGGCAAGTTGCAGAAGGGTGAAACCGTGCTGATCATGGGCGCTTCATCGGGCGCGGGCATGGCGAGCATCCAGTTGGCAAAACTGATCGGGGCAAAGTCGATCGGTACCTCGGGTTCGCAGGAAAAAATCGACAAGCTCAAGGACATCGGTTTGGACCACGGCATCGTCACCCGCAAGCCGGACTTTGCCGAACAGGTCAAGGCACTCAACGGCGGCAAAGGCATCGATCTGGTGATCAACGGCGTCGGCGGTTCTGTTTTTGCCGAATGCATGCGTACGCTGGGTTTTCGCGGTCGCCTGGCCACTGTCGGTTACGTCGACAACGTATTCAAAGCCGAGATTGATCTCAATGCGGTGCATGCGTGGCGGTTGGAAGTGTTTGGGGTGTCCAATGCGCACCTTCCCGCATCGGGGAAGGCTGAAGCTGCAGCAGGTTTGCGCCGCGACGTATTACCGGCCATTGTTGACGGCCGGATCGCGCCGCTCATCGACAAAATCTATAGCTTTGACGAACTGCCCGCCGCAAAGGAACGCATGGACAGCAGCGCAATGGTCGGCAAGATCGTTGTGAAGATCGCCTGACGGCTTTTCTGCCGTCATTTAAAAAAGCCGTTCACATGAACGGCTTTTTTATATTGGAGCTGGATGGCTTAGTCGGCTTTTGCGCCCGAGGCTTTCACCACGGCCGCCCACTTGGGGATTTCCGCTTCGATCAGCTTGCGGAATTCCTCGGGTGTGCCGGGATTCACTTCAACGCCGGATGCGGCGAGGCGGGTTTTCACATCCGGCTGCGCCAGGGCATCCAGCGCCGCTTTGCTCAACACGCTGACGATCGGCGCCGGAATGCCGGCCGGTCCGACGATGCCATACCACGCCACTGCGGCGTAACCCGGCAGCCCCGCCTCAGCAATGGTCGGCACATCCGGGATGGCCGCGACGCGTGTCGGTGACGTCACGCCGAGACCGCGCAGGCGTCCGCTTTTGATCATCGGGATCGCCGACGACACACTGGCGAACTGGAGGTCGGTCTGCCCCGAAATCAGCGCCGTCAGTGCTTCGGCCGCGCCCTTGTACGCCACGTGCACGGTTTTGACGCCCGCCATGCTGTTGAACAATTCCGCCGACAGATGTACCGAAGTACCTGCACCCGAGGTGCCGTAGTTCAGCACGCCGGGTTTGGCCTTGGCGAGCGCAATCAGTTCCTTTACCGATTTCGCCGGCACGGTCGGGTTCAGTACCAGCACGTTGGGGCTGTCGCCGACCCGCGCAATCATCGTGAAACTGTTCAGCGGGTGATAATTGAGTTTGGAATACAGGCTGTAGTTGATCGCCTGCGTGCCGATGGTGCCCATGAACACGGTGTAACCGTCGGGCGGGCTTTTTGCGGTGAGTTCGGCGGCGATGTTGCCGCCGGCGCCGGCACGGTTGTCGATCACCAGCGGCTGGCCCAGACGTTCGCGCAGCGCGGGTTCCATCGCGCGGGCAATCACGTCGGCCGCGCTGCCGACCGTGAACGGGATCAGCATGCGCACTGCGCGGTTGGGGAAATTCTGCGCCTGCGCCACGTTCGCGCAGCAAAGGCCTGCGGCGAGAAGGGCGACCGCAGGCAGACTGTTTACGGGAATCAGTTTCATCGGTTCTCCTCCAGCACTGTTTGTGGCGCAGCCTAGCATGCGGAGAATAATGATTGCACAGGGCGCTGCGCGTTAAACTATGATCAGGATCAAATCGCGGGCATCCTGAAGCGTTATAAATTGCGGAACCTGCCTGCACAACAAGGAGCCCGTCATGAAGACCCGCCTGCGTTACGCACTTATTGCACTTGCCGCCTTTCCGGCGACTGCGCTGACCCAGCAGCAGAAAATCACGCCGCCGATTGCCGTTTACTGGATGAGCATCGATACCACCAGCGGCCTGCCGATGGGCGGGATGGGTGGTGGCGGCAGTGGTCCGTCTGCAATGGATATCGGCCGCATGATGCTGGGCGGCGGCATGGACGGCGGGCCGAATCGCACGATGTGGCTGGAACTCGGTTCGCAGCGCAGTGCCGGCGGCACACCGGCCGCGGCGCACGAGATACCTTCGGGCATGAAGATGGGCGCCAGCCTGCCGCTGGAAACGCCGCAACGCCAGCGCGCCGAACCGCGCGAGGACGGCATGCCTGAGAACTTCGAAAAACCGCGCGGCCGCATGCTGATTTTCTGGGGCTGCGGTGAACAGGCGGGCCCCGGTCAACCGTATGTCATTGATTTTGCGCGTGTCGCCCAGGGTGAAGTACCGCAGGGCCTGATCAGCCGCCGCGTCAACGTGCCGCGCGGGCCTTCCGCCTCACGCAGCAAGACCTACGGCGACTGGCCCAACCAGCGCGATGGCCAGCGGGTTCCCGGCGACGCCTCGTTGCGCGGCGATCACCAGATCAAAGGCAACTACTCGCCGGACATCAAGTTTGCACTCGCCGACAAATACGAATTCATGGAACCGGTGAACCTGGCGATGGCCAGGTCCGGCGGCGGTATCAAAATGTCATGGAACGGCATCGCCAACGCGCACGGCTATTTCGCATCGGCGACGGGCGGCAAGGAAGGCACCGAAGACGTGGTGTTCTGGAGTTCCAGCAACAGCCGCGAGTTCGGCGATCAGTTGCTGAACTGGCTGCCGCCGGGCGAAGTCGCGCGGCTGATCAAGGAACGCGTGGTGATGCCGACATCAACCACCGAGTGCGTGGTGCCGGCGCAGTTTGTCGCTGCGGCGCCTTCAGCCTTCGTGCGTTTTATTGCCTACGGCGAAGAAGCCAACTTTGTCCATCCGCCGCGTCCGAAAGATCCCAATGTCGTGTGGAACCAGGAGTGGGCGGCCAAGGTGCGGCTCAAATCGACGGCGGCCACGATGCTCGGTGAAGAAGGCATGGGCAGCGGTGGTTCTCGGTCGCGCAGCAGCGGCACGCAGCAGGGCGGTGGGTCTTCAACCCCCAATCCTGCCGATGCGGTGCAGGAAGGCGTGAAAGCGCTGAAAGGGCTGTTCGGTTTTTAACCGGGCTCGATGGACAGTGTGATGTCTGCCGACTACAATCGCGTTGTCATTGGGGAGTAGCCGCCCTCCTAGAGAGGTGCTTGCGTCAACACACTTGGCCCCCGGGCCATGGCGCAAGCGGTTTCCAAACTTGGCAAGACCTTTGACCATATTGCCTTCGGACTGGCCGGAGAAGCGATGTGGTCATTTGTCTTCTTCCGGCCAAGGAGATTGTGTTGGAAGCCTTTCTTATTTCTACCGGTATCGTCGCCCTCGCTGAAATCGGCGACAAGACGCAGTTGCTGTCTTTCATCCTCGCTGCAAAGTTTCGCAAGCCATGGCCGATCTGTTTCGGCATTCTGGTCGCGACCCTGTTCAATCACGCTTTGGCCGGTGCGGTGGGCGCCTGGATTACATCGATTCTGGGTCCGGAGACCTTGCGCTGGATCCTCGGGATTTCATTTATTGCAATGGCGGGATGGATGCTGATCCCCGATAAATTCGACGAGAACGACGCCAAATTCGCAAAATCAGGCGTGTTCGTGACAACGCTGATTGCGTTCTTTCTGGCCGAGATGGGTGACAAGACGCAGATTGCGACGGTTGCACTGGCGGCGCAGTATCAGGCGATTGTGCCGGTGGTACTTGGTACAACGCTGGGCATGATGATCGCCAATGTTCCGGCGGTGATCCTCGGCGACAGAATCGCCGACCGGATGCCGGTCACCATTGTGCATCGGGTCGCTGCGGCCATTTTCCTGATTCTGGGCATCGCCACGTTGCTGGGCGCGGGTGAGTCGTTGGGGTTCTGATTTCACGCGAATTGAAGCTCGCCCGGTTTCGCAACATGGATCCGGCGTCACGATGTCTATCGGGCGCTGCATTTCATCCGCCGCATCACATCCCCATCACATCATCACCCGGCCACCGTTCACATCCAGCACCACGCCGTTGATGTACGCGGCGGCATCCGACGCGAGAAACAGCATCGCCTGCGCATGATCCTCGGGCACCGCCAGCCGGCGCAGCGGCACCTGGGAGGCGATGCGTTCGATGTCGGCTTCTGTGCGCAGTGCCGCTACACGCGCCGTCAGCGTGGTGATCGGCGCCACCGCATTCGCGGTGATGTTGTCGGGGCCGAGTTGGTACGCGAGAAAACGCGTCAGCTGCGTGACGCCGGCCTTGGCCGCGCCGTAGGCCGGCGATGAGGCCGCATGCACCGTGCGTCCGGATATCGACGACACATTGATGATGCGTCCCGCTTTGGATTTTTTCAGGTGCGGGATCGCCATTTTGCAGATCAGGAACACGCTGCGCAGGTTCAGTGTCACCGTGCGGTCCCATTCGTCGATCGACATATCCTCCACCGTGGCAAGCTGCTTGTAGCCTCCGGCGCAGTTGATGACGATGTCGATGCCGCCAAAGGCGGCGGCGATGCCGGCAATACATTGTTCGACCGAGGCGACGTCGGTGATATCGGTCTTGAACGATTGCGCGGTGCCGCCGGCCTTAACGATGGCGGCGGCGACCTTGTTGCCGTTGTCGACATCAATGTCGACAATCGCCACTCTGCTGCCCTGTGCCGCAAACAGCCGCGCGGTTTCCGCGCCGATGCCTTGTGCGGCGCCGGTAATCAGCGCGACGCGACCCTTGAGTTCGGGATAACTGGCCATCAGGACTTCCCTCCGGTTTCAGCAGCGACAGCTGCGCTGCGGTTGATCCACGACCCGCAACCCATGACCGCGGCGCAGGTCCAGAAAATCGTTGCGACGCCGCCGACCGCGGCGCCGATTACGCCGAAGGCCGGTGGCACGAACACATGTGCGCCGTAACTGACCGCGAGGCGCATCGAAATCGCCTCCGCAGAACGGCCGGGCGGGCCGGCATTAAACGCCAGGATCATCGACAGCGGCTGGCCGCAGCCGAGTCCCAGCCCGAGCACGAATGCGCCGGCGGCGAGCAGCGGCGCGCTGGTGGTCAACGGGAACGTCATGAACGCAGCGCCGGAAATGATGAAGGCGCCGGCGAGCATCGCGCGTTCGCCGTATCGTTTGGTGATCGGCGGGATGAACAGCCGCGTGACAAAGGCCGCGGCGCCGAAGGCGCCCATGATCAGGCCGATGGTGGTTGCCGAAAAACTGAGGCTGTGACCGTAGAGCGGCATGTACAGGTTGAACAGGTCGAGTCCAGTCATCACCGCGGCATTCGACAGCAGTGCATTGCGCATCGCCGGCAGCGCGAGCAGGTCTTTCATGTTGCGCGGCGCCTGCGCGCCGCTGCTGGCGACCGCAGTGGGCGGGAACAGGTCGCGCTTGAACGCCACTGTCAGCCCGCAGATCACCGGAATGATCGCCACCAGCAGAAAGGTCGGCTGGTGCGACAGCGCGTCGATCGACAGTCCGACAGCAATCGGGCCGATTACCGAACCGGTCGATTCACCGAGGCTGTAATAACTGAAATTCCGTGTCCGTGTTTCCGCGGTCGACAGCACGCCGACGAAGTTTTGCGTTGCCACCACCCACAGCATGCTGGTGAAGCCCCACAGCGGCGCCACTACATAAAGCATCGCCAGCGACGGGAAAAAATACGGCAGTGCGAGGCAGATCGTATAAGTGCTCAGCCCCCAGTAGATCAGCAGCCGGTTGTCGAAACGGTCGGCGAGTCGGCCGGCGGCGATGGCGAGCAGGAACGGGAACAATCCATACAGCGCAAACAGGATGCCGGTTTCGAGCGGCCCGGCACCGAGATCGACCGCATACAGCGTCATCAGGATGCGGCTGCCCTTCATTGTGATGAAGGCAATGCTGGAGAGGACGAGGAGCAGGGCGAGCGGCATGTTTCCGCCCGATTATAACGGGCGCTGGCACGATCTTGCCCGCGCACCGGTCGCGCGGATGGCGCAGCCGCTCGCCGCTGTTATCTGTACAAAATGCGCCGCGTGTTTACGCAGCGCGTCCGCTTGCTGGAATCAGCCGGCCGATTTCAGGCGCCGCGGATCGGTCGCATGTTGCTGATGATGCGTAACCCAGCCCTTCACGATGCGTCCGGCGCCGAGCAGCAGATCGGCGAGTGCTTCACCCTGAAGCAGCGCCGCTTCGGCGCGGGAACGGTCGTCAGCCGTCAAATGAACACGGGCAAGCAGTGCAGTGTTGGGGATAACTTTAGAGACAGCGGTTTTCATGGCGGATTCCTTTTATAGTGCTCAACAGTAAAAACACCACGATTTATAAGGTCATATAAATCAATATGATGCGATACCCATTAGAGCAGCCGAATATTGCAATGTTGCAACGCAATAACTGTTAATTTTTCAGCCCCCACCACAGGAAATTTGTGTCTTTGTCGCCCAAACGGGGTTTCAGGTGGAAAACAGGGCTCCAAACGGTCTTTTTTGTTGTTTCGTGCCTGAAGCCCAACCGCCATGGTGCGGATTCAGGTGCTCCGGCATCATCCGGTGCATGAACGAATATCCTGAACTCGACACCATCCGCAGCTGGATCGAAGCCGCGCAGCGCGTGGTTGTGCTCACCGGCGCGGGGATTTCCACCGACTCCGGTATTCCGGATTTCCGCGGACCCCAAGGCGTGTGGACGCTCAATCCCAAGGCTGAGCGCATGTCCGATATCCGCTATTACACGACCGACCCCGAAGTGCGCCGTCTGTCCTGGCAGTCGCGGCTCGCGCATCCGGCGTGGACCGCAGCACCCAACGCCGGCCACCGCGCGCTGGCTGAACTGGAGCAGCGCGGCCGGCTGCACGCACTGATCACCCAGAACATCGACGGCCTGCACCAGCGCGCAGGTGTTTCAGCGGACAAGGTCATCGAAGTGCACGGCACGCTGCATACCGTGATGTGTCTGTCCTGCGGCTGGCGCGGCCCGATGCAGCACACGCTGGACCGCGTGCGCGCCGGCGAGGAAGACCCGGAATGCCTGCACTGCAACGGCCTGCTCAAAAGCGACACCATTTCCTTCGGCCAGCAGCTGATTCCGCAAGTCATCGAACGCGCGATGACGGTTGCCGCCGAAGGCGACCTGTTCATCGCCATCGGCACCACGCTGCAGGTGTATCCGGTTGCCGGTACTGTGCCGCGCGCGCTCGATGCCGGCGCGCGGGTGGTGATCATCAATGCCGAAGCGACGCAGTTTGATGATGTCGCCGATGCGGTGGTGCGTTTGCCGATCGGGGAAGTGTTACCACAGCTGTGCGGTGCGGCTGTTTCAGGTTCGTGAAGCGTATCCACCCTACGGAAATTGTAGAAAGAAAAACGGCGAATTTTGCGATGCGCCGTTTTTTATTGAGTAACCGCTGCGTTATTTCTTTGCCACCATTTTTTTCTTTACGACTTTTTTCACGGCGACCGGCTTGGCTTTTGCCGGTTTGGTCACCGTAAAACTGATGACCCGTTTCATCGCCGGCTTTGCCGGCTTCATGCCCTTGGTGAGCACGCCGCGCAGCCAGGCCCACGATGCCGGCCCCCACTCGCGTTCATTCTTGGTGGCGATGTGGCCGTCATCGGGATAGACGCGCGCAACACGGCCGTCTGCCGGCCCCGATTCCAGCAGCATGTAGAGATTGCCGATGGGCGTCAGGTGGTCGATCTTGCCGTTAACCAGATACATCGGCATGGTCAGGTTTTTCAGCAGGTCCTGATCTTTCAGCGACCAGCGCAGGAATTCCTTGCGCTGTTCTTCTTCAGTCATTTCTTTTAACGGCGGCCGTGTGCCGCGCGGGCCGAACCAGTTGGTCTTGGCACGTTCGTATGCAGCGGCGCGCAATTCGGCGCGTTCTTCATCCGAACCCCAATAGCCGGCGCCGCCGGGAGCACAGGCAATCAGGCCCTTGATGCGGGCATCGTGCGCGGCGAGGCGGATCACCCACAGTCCGCCGCGGCTGACGCCGAAAGCGCCGATACGGTTGCCGTCGATTTCAGGACGTTTTTGCAGGACGTCCAGTGCGGCCTGCCATGCCACCACCGATTCCGGTGCGTGCGGGAAGGTGGTTTCGCCTGTCCCCGGCGCATCAACCACCAACGCGGCCATGCCCTGCGACAGCGCACCTTCGGCGTATTTCTCGCGGTCTTCCTTGTACATGTCGGCGCCGCACATCACCAGCACTGCAGGCACCTTGTTGGTTTTCGACGCACCTTTGGGCAGGCGCAGGTAGCCGGTGGCTTTCATGCCGTTTTTGGTGACGGTGATGACTTCCGGCTGGTCGGGCAGCAGCGCGGCGGACTTGCGGTAGCAGCGCAGATAATCTTCATACGACTGCGCTTTGATCGGGCTCATATCCGGCGGGCAGATCGACGAGCCGGACCAGTATGGCGACGGAAAACGCGCAAGACTGTAATAGGTCTTGGCCTGCACATAGGCCTGGCGCGCGCCGGGCTTGTCCTTGCGTGCGAGCAGCGCATCGCCTTTCTTTTCGTATTCAGCGCCGACAGCGCTCCACACCGGTACCCAGTCTTCGTCTTCGGTACTTTTGATTTTGGCGACGGTATCGATCAACAGCTGCATATCGTCGATCAGGTTGAACCAGCGGCGATAGAAACCGCCGATGCCAACAATAAACGGATCTTCGCCCGACCGCATCGGCAGCGATGCGAGGATGGCGGCTCGGTCTTTGGTGCCCTGCTGGCCTGCTTTCATGTACTCCCCCAATGGATTGCCTGAATTTTAATAATCGCGACGCGCGCGAGGCCGTTATTCTGGCGCACGGCCAAATTGGGCGCTATGCCGTCACGAGGATCTTGTCATGACGACAACCATCTTCGGCACATTGCTCTTAACCTGTTGATAAAAAAGTATTTTTTGTAGGACCCGTGCAGGCGTCACCATACGGACGGCGGCGCAAACGGCTTCCCCGACAGCCGCTGCTTGGGCCACAATGCCCCCTTCTTCCGGAGGAGATGACATGTCCCTGGTTTCGCGCTCGACCGCGCCGGCCTATTGCCTGCGTGCAGTTACTGCCTGCGCCGCTCTGTTTGCGGCTTCGATGTTTATATTGTCATTGCCGGTTGCAGCGGCCTATCCCGAGCGGCCGATTCGCATCATCGTGCCGTTCCCGCCGGGCGGTGCATCGGACGTCATCGCACGCCTGTTTGCCGACAAATACGCGCAAACCTGGGGCGTCACCGCGGTGGTCGACAATCGCACCGGTGCCTCCGGCATTATCGGCACCGATATTGTCGCCAAGGCTCCGGCCGACGGTTATACGCTGGGCATGGTCGCGCTGAGTTTTGCAATCAACCCGGCGATCCACAAGCTGCCGTACGATTCAGACCGCGATTTCACCTTTGTCACCATTGCCGCGTCCAATCCGCTGGTGCTGGTGACCAGCCCCCAGTTCCCGGTGAAGTCGGTGAAGGAACTGATCGACATGGCCAGGACCAAGCCTGACAGCGTGAGTTTTGCGTCCAGCGGCACCGGCACGTCGCCGCACATGAGCGCGGAATTGTTCAAGCTGATGACCGGCGTCAAGATGCTGCATGTGCCGTACAAGGGCAGCACTGCGGCGCATCCCGATTTGTTCGCCGGGCGCGTCAACGTCATGTTCGATACCCTGATCGCGACGCTGCCGCACATCAAAGGCGGACGGCTGAAGACGCTGGGCATCACCTCGAAAACGCGTTCCACCGAACTCCCTGACGTCGCGCCGGTTTCCGATACCGTGCCCGGTTATGAATCCACCTCATGGGTGGTGCTGATGGGACCGGCGAAAATTCCGGCGCCGGTGGTCGAGAAACTGAATGCGGAGTCCGTGCGCCTGCTGGCGCTGCCTGATGTCAAAGAGCGCGTGGCCCGGCTGGGCGGCGTGCCGGTGGGCAACAGCGCGGCCGAAGCGCGCAAGTTCATCCACGCCGAACTGGCGAAATGGACCAAGACAGTCAAAGCGGCGGGGATTACCAGCGGTAACTAAAGCGAGGGAATGATCATGCAGGGCAAGACTGCATTTCCGTACGGTTGCAAAGTCTGGTTGCTGATGTCGGTGTTGCTGGCGGCACCAGCTTGGTCTGCTTATCCCGAACGGCCGGTGCGCATGATCGTGCCGCAGGCGGTAGGGGCGTCGACCGACAACGTCGCCCGCATCGTTGCCACCGAACTCGCGCGCGAGCTCGGCCAGCAGGTGGTCGTCGACAACCGGCCGGGCGGCGCGCTGCAACTCGGCATGGAACTGACCGCCCGCGCCACGCGCGACGGTTACACCATCGGTTACGCGCCGATCGGTTCACTGGCCATCGGCCCGCATCTGGTGAGCAAGCCGCTGATCGATGTGTTTCGCGAACTGGCCCCGGTCGGGCAGACCATCACCGGGCACATGATGGTACTGGCGAGTCCGAAGTCGCCGTCCCGCAACATGCGCGAAGTCATCGATTACGCAAAACAGAATCCCGGCAAGCTGTTCAATGCCTCTTCGAGCAACGGTTCGCCCGGTCACATTGGCTTCGAGCTGTTGAAAAACATGACCGGCATCCAGATCGTGCATGTGCCGTACAAGGGCGGGCCTGCGGCTGTTGCCGACCTGATGTCAGGCCAGGTGCAACTGATGATGGAAGGCCTCAATTCCGCCAGCGGTCACGTCAAGGGTGGTCGCGTGCGCGGGCTGGCGGTGACCGGCGCCAAACGTTCACCGGTGTTCCCGGATGTGCCGACATTGATCGAATCCGGTGTTGCCGGTTACGAGGCGACAACATGGCATGGCGTGGTGGTGCCGGCGGGTACGCCGCGTGCCATCGTCACCGTGCTCAACGCCCGGCTTAACAAGGCGGTGCATTCACCGGCAGGTAGCGAACGCATTCTTGCCCTCGGTTCCGAACCGCTGACCGGTACACCCGAAGCATTCTGGGAACTGGTGCGCACCGATTCGGTGAAATGGGCGGAAGTGATCCGCAAGGCCGGCGCAAAAATCGACTGACCATGCGGGCGTATTGCCAGTGACTGAACGGCAGGTAGCGGACAGCGCTGGATCAACCGGAGGAGGTGTCGGATGAGTGTCAATGTGATCAAGCAGTGTGCAAGAAACTGCGCCGCCATCATCATCGCCGCGGCGTTGCTGCCGGCTAACGCGGTTGCCGCGGCGGCCGCTGAATTTCCATCAAAGCCGGTGCGCTTCATTGTGCCCTTCCCGCCGGGCGGCACCGTGGATCCGCTGGCGCGGCTGATCGGCGCGCGGCTGTCGAATGCGCTGGGCCAGCAGTTTATTGTCGACAACCGTACCGGCGGCTCGGGCACCATCGGTACCGGCATTGCGGCAAAGGCCAATCCCGACGGTTATACCTATGTGTTTGTATTTGATACGCATGCTGTCAATCCGGCACTGATTCCCAACCTGCCCTTCGATACGCTGAATGACCTTGCGCCGGTGATGCTGGTTGGCCGCGCGCCATACGGCGTGATTACGCATCCGAACAAGCCTTATAAATCCATGGGCGACATCGTCAAGGCGGCTAAAGCCAAACCCGATTCGCTGACCTACGGCACGGTCGGCGCCGGCAGCCTGGGCCATCTCGCCCTGACACTCGCCGGACAAAGTGGCGGCTTCAAACTGGTGCACGTGCCCTACAAGGGAGGCGGGCCAATGACGGTGGCAGTGATGGGCGGGCAGATCGACATGGGCATCGGTTCCACCGCGTTGGTGACGCCGTTTGCCAATGACGGCCGCATGCGCGTGCTTGCCACCACCGGTGATGCGCGCGCGGCGACGCTGCCCAACGTGCCGACGCTGATCGAGGAAGGTTACAAGGATGTCACTGCCTATGCGTGGTGGGGCATCTTCGCGCCGGCGCGCACGCCGCCGGTGATCATCAACAAACTGCATGTTGAAATGGTCAAGGTACTCAATTTGCCGGATGTGCGCAGGCATCTCGGCGAACAACTGGGAATGGAGTTGATGATCAGTTCACCCGCAGAGTTGCAAAAGTGGACGGCCGCGGAATTGACCCGCTGGAGCAAAGTGATTCGCGACAACAACATCAAGCCCTGATTGCAGGTTAACGACAAGGGCGCTTTCGAGGAGAACGATATGAAAAATGCAGCACGCATCATCCTGGCGGCCGTATTGCTTGCGGCAGGTGTGGTTTTTGCGCAAAACTATCCGGGCACGCGGCCGGTGCGTATCCTCGTCGGTTACACGCCGGGCGGCGGCGTCGATACCGCGGCGCGGATGATGGCGCAGGCACTGGGCGAACACTGGGGGGCCAATGTGCTGGTCGAAAATCGTCCCGGCGCCGCGGGCAATATCGCCACCGAGGCGACCGCCAAGGCGGTGCCCGACGGTTACACCATGGTCTTGTGCAACATCGGCTCGCATTCGGTCACCCCGGCACGATTTGCCAAGCGACTGACCTATGATCCGATCGGCGATTTCGCATTTCCGGTGTGGATCGGCGGCGTGCCCAATCTGTTCATGGTGCATCCGTCACTGCCGTTCAAAACGCTGCAGCAGTACATCGACTATGCGCGCAAGAATCCCGGCAAGCTGAACTATGGATCGTCGGGCGTCGGCGCTTCTCCTCATCTGTCGATCGAACTGTTGAAGTCGATGACCAGGATCAACATCGTTCACGTGCCCTACAAGGGCGCCTCGCAGGCGCTGGCCGATGTCATCAGCGGCCACATGGAATCTTCCGTCGGCAACCTCGCCGGTGCGCCGCTGGCCACCGTGAAGTCGGGACGGTTGCGCGGGCTTGCGGTGACGTCAGCAGCGCGCAGCGCGCAATTGCCTGATGTGCCGACCATCGCCGAATCCGGGGTGCCGGGCTACGATGTCACCGGGTGGTACGGCCTGTGCACGCAGTCGAAGGTGCCGCAGCCGATACTGGACAAGCTGCATGCCGATGCCAACAAGGTCCTTGCAGGGCCGCTGCGCAAGCGCTTTGAAGATCAGGGTGTGATGATCACCAGCAAGACGCCCGACCAGTTTTCTGCACACGTCAAAGCGGAAATCGCCAAGTGGACCAAGGTCGTGGCCGAGGCTAAGCTTGAGGGCGATTGATCCGATGCATGATTCCCATGTCAATAATGGAAAGAAACGCAAATGAATGATGCCGCCAGGGCTCATCTGAGCCCGGAAGTGGTTTTGAACCAGTTGAAACAGCACGGCGTGACCCACGTCGTGTGGCTGCCCGACAGCGAGACCAACTGGCTGTATCTGCTGATGAAGGCTGATCCGTCGCTGACACTGGTGGCGGTGCCGCGGGAAGGCCTGGCGTGTTCGGTGGCGGCGGGGCTTGCGGTCGGTGGCGCGGTGCCGGTGATCCTGATCCAGAACACGGGGTTGATGGAATCCGGCGATTCAATCCGCGGCTGGCTGTTCGGGCTCGAAATCCCCGTGGTGTTGGTCGTCGGCATGCGCGGCTGGACTCGTCACGGCGCACCCACCGCAGACACCGCGTCGGTTTATACCGAACCGTTTCTCAATGCTTTCCGTATCAACTATTACCTTGTTGAAAGTGATGACGATGCCGGGCGCATCAGCGTGGCGTTCAACGAATCAAAAAAATCCCGGCGCCCGGTGGCAGTGCTCGTCGGCGACGAGTATCAGTTCAACGGTTAGGAGCGCATATGTTTAGTACCGAAAGTTTTCTGAAGGCGTTTTTGCCCCATCGCGGCGACGCCATCGTGGTGCCCGGCCGCGGCGGCAAACACTGGGTAAAAATAAGCGATCAGCCCGATCTCGATTTGCCGATGGGTGACCCGGCGATGGGCGGCCATGCCGCATTTGCCTTCGGCCTCGCTCTGGCGCAACCCAAACGCAGGGTGGTGCTGTTCGATTCCGAGGGCGACGTGCAGATGGGTCTGGGCATCCTGCTGACGATTGCCGAGCAGAAGCCGGCAAACTTTTACCATTTCATGCTCGACAACGAGTGTTATGCCACCACCGGCGGCCAGCCGGTGCCGAATGCCAAAAACGTGAATTATGAAATGCTGGCGAAGGGCGCCGGTTATCCGCGGGCTTATTCGTTCACCGAACTCGATGCGGTGGTGGCGGCGCTGCCGGAGATTCTCGGCAAACCCGGTCCGGTGTTTGTGGCGATGAAGGTGCATGCGGACGTCGAGAACAAGCCGATCGGCGAGCGCGTGCGCTGGCGCAAACGGTCGTGGACGCAGGTGATCGGCGACCTGCAACGCAAGTTGGGCATCGCGGCCTGAGCGCCACTTTTATTTCCGGAGAAAACAGCAAATGGATCTGGCCACCGCAAGGATGATGGCGCACTACAATCAGTGGTCGAACAAAGTGATGTTCGACGCCGTTGCGGCGCTGCCCGCGGAAGAGCCGGCCAAACCGCGCCCGTCGCTGTTCAAGAACATGGTGCACACGCTGAATCACATTTATGTGATCAACCGCATCTGGCAGGCGCATCTGGAACAGCGGGATCACGGCTATGAGGCGCGCAACACCAAGGATCATCCGCCGCTGCCCGAATTGTGGCGCCTGCAGCAGGAGATCGACGCCTGGTACATCGACTGGGCGGCCCGCCAGACCGCGGGCACTATTGATGAAACAGTAAGTTACACGCTGATCGGCGGCAACCGCGGGGCGATGACACGGGGTGAAATCCTGCTGCACGTGGTGATGCACACCAATTATCACCGCGGGTTTGTTGCCCAGATGATCTACGACGTTCCGGGATGCCGTCCGCCGGCGATGGATTTGCCGGTTTACATGCGCGAAGGTCGCGCTGCCGTTTGACCCTGCCCCGGTCGGGGCGTAGCATCGACTCAAGTGCTGTGCGGTTTCTGGTGGATATGGGGCACGCCCTGTTCCGCACACACTGTTCCGCAGGCATGTTCCACATTTTCGCGCGCGACCCCCGTCGCGATTGCTCCGACGAATTCTGTATACGGAGGTAAGTATGGCTGAACGCACAATACAAGACATCATTGCCGGGCAGACGCTGCTTACCGCTCCGGGCACCATGACGGTTGCTGAAGCGGCGCGCCAGATGAAGCAGCGCAACGTCGGCGCGATGATGGTGGTCGACAGCGGCAGTCTCACGGGGGTATTTACCGAACGCGACGCGCTGTTCCGCGTGGTGGCCGCCGGACTCGACAGTGAGCAGACGCCGCTGAACGTGGTGATGACCGCCAATCCGAAGTGGATTACGCCCGAGTTGCCGTTTGCGCATGCGCTGGCCATGATGCACGAGGGGCGTTTCCGCCATTTGCCGGTGATCAAGGACGGCCGGCCCATCGGCATGATCTCGGTGCGCGACGCGCTGGGGCCCGAACTCGAGGCCTTTGTCTACGAATTGCTGCGCGAAGAACAGGTCAGCCAGATTCTGGCCTGAGCGGTTTAATGCGCGCTGCGGCGCGCGGCGAGCAGGCAGTACAGTGCAACGGCTGCAGGTATCACCAGCGACACCAACGCCATGCCGTAGCTGCGCGTCAGCACGTAGACATTGGCGAAAATAATCGGGCCGGTAAACTTGCCGACGTTGGTAATCACCAGAGAGCCGCTGATCGCCAGGCTGACCTGACCCTGCGGCGCCAGCCGTCCGACTTCGGCGAGGATTGCGCCGGGCCAGCATCCCGAGGTGGCGCCGAGAACGCCAAACAGCAGATACACCAGCAGCAGCGGTGTTGCGTCATGGAAGGCGAGACCGCCCAGCGTAAAGACCGTGAGTATTCCGGCATTCCACGCCAGCACGCGCGCGGTGTCGCCGACGCGGTCGGTGATCCAGCCGATCAGCACACGCCCTGCAGCGCTGGCAACCTGCACCACCGTCAGCACCGTGCCCGCAACCACCAGATTCATGCCCAGCGTTTCGACGCAGGCGACCACGGCAAAGGTGGCGGTGCAGAACTGCGCCCACGAGAAGCAGCTGCCGGCGATGGTGATCAGCCGCAGTTCGCGCTGCCGCCAGATCGCGATTGCCCCGGCGAGCGGGTTTGGTGTGACCACCGGCGCCTTGCGGTCACGATCGTCATCCCAGTTGCGGCGACCGCTCTGCATCAGCAGTACCACGCCCAACAGCAGCACTGCGCTGAGAATGACCGCCCAGCGCCAGCCGGCATAAATCGTCACCGCCGGTGCAATCAGCGCGGCGAGCATGCCGCCGGCGGGGATGCCGGTCTGATGGATTGAAAATACCGTGCTGCGCCGCTGCGGCGGCGTGTAGCGCATCAGCAGATGTGAAGCCGACGGTGTGATCATGCCGTAGCCGAGTCCGATGACCAGCGAGCCGAAAATCAGGAATACGCTGGACGGAATCAACAGCACCAGCATGCCGACGGCAACCAGCGCGTGGCCCAACTGGTTGGTGCGCGCAGCGCCGTAGCGGCGCGTGGTGCTGCCGAACAGCGTCAGCGTCACCACCATGCCCAGACTGACCAGGCTGATCTGGTAGCCGATCAGCGACGGATCAAAACCGTAATCGCTGGCGACGGCCGGCGCGACGGCCGGCAGCACCAGCACCGCCATCGATGCGAAGGAATGTCCCGCCAGCAATGCCGGCAGCAACAGGAACTGCAGCATGCCGTACTTAATTGGGGAACCAGCGCAGTTGCGGTTCCTGACCCGCCGGCAGCGCCTTGCGGCCGACGTTGAGTACCATCGCCAGCATCGCGTAATAACCGGCGATGGCGACCAGTTCGATCACACCCTGTTCGCCGAACACGCCGAGAGCGCGCGCGTAAGTCGTATCGCAGACGCTCTGGTTGTGCAGCACTTCAATGAGCATGTCGTAGAGGGCTTCTTCGTCTGCGGCCATGCCGGCCGGGCGACGGCCCTCGGCGATGGCCTGCGCAATCGCCGGGCTCAGTCCGGCTTTCATCGCGTGTTTGTAATGCGACTGCCATTCGTACTGCTGGGTCCAGTGGCGCGCCGCCATCAATGTCGACATTTCGGCGATGCGCCGGTCCAGCGGACACTTGAAGCGAAGGTATTCACCGACCTGCTGCACGGTGTGCGCAAGGCCGGGGCTGCGCAGCAACGCGAGAAACGGTCCGCGCACTTCGCCGCGCGGACCGGAGGCGATGGTCGCCGCGACTTTTTTCTGTTCTTCGTTCCATTGCTCGGGCGGGATCGCGGGGAAACGTTCGGGGTGTTTGATGGTCACTCGAGTATCCTCATTAACTATATGTTTTTATTGAACAATTTGTTGTTGCTAAAACATCCACTGACCACCGTTGACGTGGATGGTTTGGCCGGTGATGAAGCCTGCGCCGGGGCTGCACAGAAAACGCGCCGTTGCGGCAATTTCGTTCGACTCACCGTAACGGCCGAGCGGAATATGACTAGAAGCAGCCGGACGTTCCGTACGGTTGTTGGCGCGGGTGGTGTTGAAGTGGCCGGGTGAAATGCAATTGACGCGGATGCCCCTGGGGCCGAGTTCGCGCGCCAGTGCACGCGTCATGCCGGCGAGGCCGCTTTTGGCCGATGAACTGTGCACCTTGCCGACGGCGCCGCTCAGTGCGGTGTCGCCGGCGAGGGTGATGATGATGCCATGGTTTTTCTGCACCATGCCCGGCAATACGGCCTTGATGCAATGGAAGGAACCATCAAGCGAGATCGACATCACCTGCCGCCATTCGTCGAAAGTCATTTCGGTGAACGGAATTTCGCGGCGCACCGAAGCGTTGAGCACGAGGATGTCGACCGGGCCGAGTGCGGTTTGCACGGCGGCATGCATATTGTTAACTGCGATTGCATCAGCAATATCGGCGATGAACACGGCAGCGGTGCCGCCCGCGGTGCGAATTTCCGCGGCGACGGCTTCCGCTTCAGCGCGGGAAGCGCGGGTATTGATCGCCACCCTGGCCCCCGCTGCGGCGAGTTCAAGCGCGATGGCGCGGCCGATATTTTTTGCGGCGCCGGTGATCAGGGCAACTTTGCCGGCGAGTTCGGCGTTTGTGCTCATTGAAGAAATCCCAAGGTTGTCTGCATATCAAAATGCTTGGTGTTGTCAGACCCTCTGCCCCGGCCCAAGTGTTCCCTTGTCCCTGAGGGCGAGGGGAGATAAGAGTGGTCATTCGTTGCAACGAATGACCAGGATGCCGAATCGAGCCGCAAGCATAACGGGGAATGTCTGTTGTTGCGACCGTGGATACTGGCTCGTCCACATGCTGTATTGCACAGCGGCGGCTGGTATAGTCACGGCCCGGGGTTTTACCCAAACGCCCGCCGAAAAATTCCATAAAGTGTCCGGAGGCATCATGAGGCTCATGCAAACCATGGTTGTTGTTGCGCTGGCGACGTGCGCGGTCGCGCAGGCCGCGCAGAAGGGCGGCCCCACGCCGGCCGGCGAATATCCGGCCAAGCCGATCCGTATCCTGGTCGGATTCACGCCGGGCGGCGGTCCGGATATAACGGCGCGTTATCTCGCGCAAAAACTGACCGAAGAATTCAAGCAGCAGGTCATTGTCGACAACCGGCCGGGCGCCGGGGGCACCATTGCCGCCAACCTGACGGCGACGGCCAATCCCGACGGCTACACCCTGCTTTCGGTGTCGTCGGCGCATGCCGTCGCGCCGGCGATTTACGACAAGCTGCCGTACGATGCGCGTCGCGACCTGATGGGCATTTCGCTGTCGGCCGTTTCCAAATATGTGCTGGTGGGTTCGCCTTCGGGCTTCCGTTCGCTGAAGGATCTGCTCGCGACCGCGCGCGCCAAGCCGGGCTCGATGAATTTTTCATCGGCGGGTGTTGGCAGCGGCACCCACTTCGCCGGTGAGTTGCTGAAAAGCATGGCGAAAATCGATGTCGTGCACATTCCGTTCAAGGGCATCCCCGAAGCGCTGGCCGAAGCGATGACCGGACGCGTGCAGTTTTTCATGGCGCCGATCGCCAATGCCGTGCCGCAGGTGCGCGACGGCAAACTGCTCGCGCTGGGCGTGTCGTCGCTGAAACGCGATGCGCTGCTGCCGGATGTGCCGACCATCGCCGATTCCGGTGTGCCGGGCTACGACGCCGTGCTGTGGTTCGGATTGGTGACCACGGCCAGAACGCCGGCGCCGGTGATCGCTGAACTCAACCGCGAGGTCAAACGCATTCTCGGCGAAGACGACGTGAAGCGGCGCTGGGCGCCGATCGGTCTGGAGCCCTCGCCGACCACGCCGGAAGGTTTCGACAAGCTGATTGCATCCGACATCGCGACATTCACCAGGCTGGCCCGGGCCGGAAATATCAAGGCGCAATGAGTCAAAGCGCAACTAATGGAGGAGCGGACATGAAAATCAAAACCAACGGCATTGAAATCAACTGCATCATCGAGGGTGAAGGCCCGTGGGTGACGATGTCGCATTCGCTGGCGTGCAACCTGTCGATGTGGGATGAACAGGCGAAACTGCTGGTGTCCAAAGGCTACAAGGTGCTGCGCTTCGACACCCGCGGCCATGGCGCCAGCGATGCGCCGGATGTCACCTACACGCTGGAGCAGATGGCGGACGACCTGCACGGCCTGTATGCCGCGCTGGGCATCAAACATTCGCACTGGATCGGCCTGTCGATGGGCGGCATGATCGGCGAAACCTATGCGCTGAAGTATCCCGGCGTGTTCACCAGCATGATCCTTGCCGATACCACCAGCCGCCGGCCGCCGAACGCCGAGCAGATGTGGGGCGAGCGGGTGATCATGGCGCGGGCCCGGGGCATGGATGCGCTGGTCGACGGCACGCTGGGACGCTGGTTCACCGAGCCCTTTCGCAAGGCGCAGCCGGAAATCATGCAAAAGATCGGCAATGACATCCGCAACACGCCGGTCGCCGGATTCGCCGGCTGCTGCGAAGCCATCGCCAAGATTGACGTGCTTGACCAGTTGAAGGAGATCAACTGCCCCGCGCTGGTCATCGTCGGCGACCAGGACCACGGTACGCCGCCGGAAATGGCGCGCCAGATCCACGCCAACCTGCGCGGCTCGGAACTGGTGATTATTCCATCGGCGGCACATCTGTCCAATGTCGAGCAGCCTGCGGCATTCAACAAGGCGATGCTGGAATTCCTGGCCAAGGTGAAAAGCTGATGGTGGCGCGAACGCTCGCCGTTGCGGCGTTCGCGCTGATAACAGTACTGTCGCTCGCGGGATGCGATGCGCTGCTGGGCGGCGAGGAGGTCGCGCGCATCCCATTGCAGCGCAATGCCGACGGCGGTTACGCGCCGGTGCGCATTCTGCTCAAGCCGGACATGAGCCCGGTGGCGTTTACGCTGCTGGCTGATTTTGCGTGGGGCAAGCGTGAAGAACACGGCCGCTGGAACACCTACCGGGTGACCCTGCGTGGCAGTAACGGCACCACCAAGACCGAAGAATTCCACGTCAACAGTCCGGAGGCGCCGCCGGTGGCATCCTCCAGTCCGCCGTCATCGCTGGTGCAGCCCATGCTGCTCGTAGACATTGCGGCTGACGGGGAATACGAAATCGAAATTGTTGCGATAAAGCCGGCGGAAGTCACGCTGGAAGCCGCGCTCCTGGGCGTGCGCATGCATGTGCCGCGCCTGCCGAAATTCTGAAACGGATCACCATTGAACACTGCTGAAAACGCGACTGCTAAAGGCGATGTCGCGCAATTGCGGCGACTGCTGCGCTTCCTGCTGCCGTACCGGATGCGCGTCACGGTGGCGCTGGTTGCGCTGCTGGTGGCTTCGGGATCGGTGCTGGCACTGGGACAAGGCCTGCGTTTTGTAATCGATTCCGGTTTCGGCAGCGGTAATCCGGCGATGCTCAATGCCGCGCTGGCCGGCGTGATTGCGATTGCGGTGGTGCTGGCCGTGGCGACCTATACCCGTTTCTATTTGATGATGAGCACTGGAGAGCGGGTGATTGCCGATCTGCGGCGTGCGGTGTTTGCCCATGTGCTGACATTGTCCCCGGCATTTTTCGACGCCACCCGTACCGGCGACATCGTGTCGCGCGTCACCAACGACAGCGAGCAGCTGCGCCAGGTCATCGGGTTCGGCCTGTCGATGCTGTTGCGCAACGGGCTGATGATGATCGGCGCGCTGGTGCTGCTGTTCACCACCAGCCCACGGCTGGCGTTCCTGATCGTGCTCGGCGTGCCGGCGACGCTGATTCCCATCCTGCTGCTGGGCCGTTATGTGCGACGGCTGTCGCGCAGCAATCAGGACCGTGTCGCTGAAGTCTCCGCTCAGGTCGATGAGGCGATGCATGAAATCCGTACTGTGCAGGCCTACGGCCACGAACCGAGGACTGCCGCGACTTTTGATTCGGCGATTGCTGCCGCGTGCGCGTCCGGCGTCGAACGAGTGCGCGTCAAGGCCTGGCTGATTTCGTCAGTGATGCTGATCGCGTTCTGCGCGGTGGGCGTGATCCTGTGGATCGGCGGCCATGACGTTCTCGAAGGCCGTCTGACTGCCGGCCAGCTTTCGGCTTTTGTGTTTTATGCCGGCATCGTCGCCAGTGGTGCGGGTACGGTGTCGGAAGTCTGGGGCGAGATCCAGCGTGCTGCCGGTGCCACCGAACGCGTGATGGAAGTGCTCGATGCGCAATCGGCGCTGACCGTGGCTGAACCGCGCACGGCGCTGGCCTCGCGCGCGCGCGGCGAAATCTGTTTTGACAATGTCAGCTTCGCCTATCCGACGCGGCTGGATGCGCCGGCGCTGTCCGGGCTGACGTTTAGCGTGCAGCCGGGCGAGCGCGTCGCGCTGGTCGGGCCGTCAGGCGCCGGTAAAACAACGATCTTCGCGCTGCTGCTGCGATTTTATGATCCGCAGTCGGGGCGGGTGATGATCGACGACGCCGACCTGCGTCATTGCGAGCCGCTGCAGCTGCGCAGGGCGGTTGCGCTGGTGTCGCAGGATCCGGTGATTTTTGCCGCCAGCGTCGCCGAGAACGTGCGTTTCGGCCGGCCTGAGGCGAGCATCGAGGAAGTGCGCGCGGCCTGTGCTGCGGCGCACGCCATTGAATTCATCGAGCGCCTGCCGCAGGGCATGGATACCGAACTCGGCGAGCGCGGCGTGCGGCTGTCCGGCGGTCAGCGTCAGCGCCTGTCGATCGCGCGCGCCTTGCTCGCCGACCGGCCGATTCTGCTGCTCGATGAGGCGACCAGTTCACTCGATGCCGAAAGCGAGCGTCAGGTGGCGGCGGCCCTGGAAAGCCTGTCGCGCGGCCGAACAACACTGGTGATCGCGCATCGCCTGGCGACGGTGCGTACCGCTGACCGCATTCTGGTGCTGGAGCGCGGCCGCTTGCATTCCACCGGCACCCATGATGAACTGCTGCGCGCTGACGGGCTGTATGCCCATCTGGCGCGGCTGCAGTTCATCCATGAGCAGAATTCCATGTGATCCGCAGGCGGCGCAAAACACGATAGCGTTCGAATTCGTTCGGCATTAATATATTTTGCCAACGGCCTGCTGGTTGATGTCGGATTTCATACGGGGTGAAATATGAATTCGGTGTGCATGTGGCGTCGGGGTGTGCTGCAAATGCTGTTTGTTTGGGTTGTCGTTTTTGTCGCCATGCCGGCGGTCGCGCAGGAGAAGAATCTTGCGCCAGGCTTTACTGCGTTGCCCAAAAACGCGCGGATTGTGCTGATGCCCACCGATATCGAGCTGTTTTCGATCAGCGGCGGCGGGGTCCTGGAGCCGAAAGCCGATTGGACGGAGGCGGCTTCCCGGCATTTCAAGGCCGCGTTGACCGAAAGAAAACGCAGGCTGGGCCTCACCACAATCGAGCTTTCGGAAAAAGACGGCGACGAATTCGACGAGGTCAATTCGCTGCACGCGGCGGTGGCGCGAGCCATTGCCAGCCATCATTTCGGACCGGGCTTCCTTGCGCTTCCGACCAAGGAAGGCAAACTCGATTGGTCGCTGGGTAATTCAGTGCGGGGAATCAAGGAAAAAACCGGCGCCGACTATGCGCTGTTCAGTTGGGTGCGGGACAGTTACGCGAGTTCCGAGCGCATTGCCGCCATGATCGGGCTCGCGCTGCTGGGCGTCGGTGTCGGCGGAGGCGTGCAGGTGGGTTACGCGTCCCTTGTGGACCTGAACACCGGCCAGGTGGTGTGGTTCAACCGCTTGGGACGCGCTTCCGGGGATTTGCGGGAAGCCAAGCCTGCAGCTGAGTCAGTGGAAACACTGTTGGACAAATTTCCCGTTACGCAATGAATCGGCGCAGGTTTTTGGCCGGAGGCGCCTGCTGTGCGCTGGCCGGGCATGGTTTTGCGTTTGCACAGGAGCCGTGGCAAGCGCCGCCGCGTCTTGCGAAGCCTGATCTGGCTACGGAGGAGGGCGGATTATGGGCGATGATGGATCGGGAGGAGCGCAATATCAGACGCAGTCCTTTTCTGATCCGTGACCGCCGGCTGCACGATTATGTGCAGGACATTGCGTGTCGTCTTGCAGGCGACCATTGCCCTGATGTGCGGGTTCATATCGTCAATACGCCGCTCTTCAACGCGAACATGGCACCCAACGGAATGATGCAGGTCTGGAGCGGCCTGCTCTTGCGAGCGGAAAACGAGGCTCAACTCGCCGCAGTCCTCGGGCATGAAATCGGCCATTACTTGGAAAAACATTCCCTTGAGCGGCTGCGCGACGTGAAGTCGGCCTCGGCGCTTGCGCAAGTCATGGGCCTGTTCGGCATTGCCGGCGCGTTCGGGCAACTTGCTGTCATTGCGGGAATGCTTTCATATTCGCGCGATCAGGAACGCAAGGCCGACCTGATCGGATCAATGCTGATGCACCGTGCCGGTTATGACCCGGCTGAAGCGGCAAAGATCTGGAATAACCTCTTGCTGGAACTGAAGGCACGCCCCGACGGATCGCCATCCGCAAACAGTCCCATGTTCGCCACGCATCCTTCACCCGAAGAACGGAGCGAGACGCTGTCGAAACTTGCTGCCGGGATGCCGGGGGGCAGGACAGGGGCGGAGACCTGGGAGGAGAAGATCCGGCCGTTCAGGAATGAGTGGTTAAAGGAAGAGATCAAGCGTGGCCAGCACGAGGAAAGCATTGCGCTGCTGACGCGCATGGGTGCCGGTTCCACGCCGAATTCCGAGTATCGCTATGCCCGTGGCGAGGTTTACCGGTTGCGCGCGAAGGCCGGGGATCTGGACCTTGCCGTCGCTGATTTTCAGGCGGCGGCGGCAATTGGTGGCGAACCGCCGGAAACACACCGGGCGCTGGGACTCATTTATCGTTCGCGCAGGCAGATTTCAGAAGCGAAGGCGAGCCTCAGGCGTTATCTGGAACTGATGCCATCAGCGCCGGATCAGGCAATGATCAAAAGTTACATTGAGGAGTTGGGATCATGAAAAAGCTGCTCATTCTGTGTGTTGTGCTGTTGTTGTCCGGGTGCGTGTCGGTTGCAAAGGTGGAGACGGGGCCCCGCGCCATCGGCGAGCGGCTGACGGTCACTCTTGACGGTGCATGGAACCATGTCGACGCGCCCGGCGTGGGGCCTGGACAATTGTGGACCATGGAGGGTTCTCCGGTAGACCAGTTGCGGCTCTATTCCGGAATCAAGGAGGGGCAGGCTTTGCACGCGGAACAGGGCGGGCAGCAGAAAAGCTTCACTTTCCGGTCGAACATGCAGCCCGACGAAATTGCTTCGCTTTTTGAAGGAATGCTGACGCGCGACGGGTCGCGTTACAAGCTGGAGAAGCTGGAGCCGATGAGTTTCAACGGGCAGCCGGGTTTCCGGTTCGATTATTCCCTGGTTCGCAAGGTCGACAATGTGCATCTCTCCGGCGTCGGTTTTGCTGCCGTCAGCCGCAACGAATTGTTTGCGGTTGTCTATATGGCACCGCGGTTGGTGTTCTACCCGCGCTACATCGCGCGGGTAGAACATATCGGTAAAAGCATGAGTATCAAGCCCTGAAACCAATGCTCAGAACATCTGCTGTCCGCCGTCGACGTAGATCAACTGCCCGCTGATCATCGCGCCGGCCGGCGTGCACAGATAACGCACGATGCCCGCGACTTCCTCCGGTGTGGAACGCCGGCCCATCGGCACGTTGGTGACCGGGGCGCGTTCCGAACGGTCGGCTGCGCGCGCGGTGTCCATCTGGCCCGGTGCCACGCAGTTGACGTTGATCCGGTGTTCGCCGAGTTCCTTGGCGAGCGCGCGGGTCATGCCCCACAGGCCGTGTTTGCCGACCGAGCCGTGCACGCGCTTCTTTGCGCCCGACAGCGCGGTCATGCCGCCCAGCGTGACTATGCTGCCGCCTCCCGCGGCGATCATCGACGGCAGGCAGGCCTTGGTGCAGAAGAAGGAGCCGTCGAGGGTAATCGACAGCAGGCTGCGCCACTCTTCGTAGCTCATGTCGAGAAACGCGGTTTCCTTGCGGATCGAGGCGTTGAGAATCAGCATGTCGACCTTGCCGTAGCGTTTGGTGATGTCGGCAACCATCGCGTTGACGGCCTTGACGTCGGCGATGTCGGCAATGAAGGTATCTGCCGTGCCGCCGGCAGCGCGGATTTCCCCGACTACGGCATCAGCGTCTGCTTTTGCGGCGCGCGCATTGACGGCGACCGTGGCGCCGGCTTCGGCCAGTGCAATGGCGATGGCGCGTCCGATATTGCGCGATGCGCCGGTGACGAGTGCGACCTTGCCTGCGAGTTCCTTGCCTGCTGCCATGAGAATTCCCCCTTTGAGGTGCCGCTGATTGGTATTGCTTCGATGTTAAGGCGGGTTTGATTTTACCGGCACGCAGCTTACCGTTACCATGCATCGCTTAGCGAGGAGGCGTATCCATGAAAACAATACTCAAGGCAGGGTTGTCGGCAGCAATGGTGATGGCGGCATTTGCCGTCCATGCTGCAGAATGGCCGGACAAGCCGATCCGGGTGATTCTGGCGGTGCCAGCCGGTGCGACGCCCGATGTCACCGCGCGGCTGGTGTTCCCCGGACTGGCGCAGCAACTGGGCGTGACCCTGGTGGCGGACAACCGCGCCGGCGGCGGCGGCGTCATCGGCGCCGAAATCGCAGCCAAGTCCGCACCCGACGGTTACACGCTGTTCATCAGCAGCCCGGGGGCGCTGACCATCCTGCCGCACATGCGCAAGAACATTCCCTACGACACCCTCCGCGATTTTGCGCCGATCAGCCTGATATCGATCGGGCCGTTCGTGTTGATGACGCATCCCTCGGTGCCGGCGAAGTCGATCAAGGAACTGATTGCACTGGCGAAGTCACAGCCCGGCAAGCTGAATTACGCTTCGGCCGGCAACGGCGTGGCCAATCATCTGGCGGGTGAATTGTTCAAGCAGATGGCCGGGGTCGACATTGTTCACGTGCCGTATAAAGGCGCGCCGCAGGCGGTGACCGATGTGCTCGCCGGGCACATGAACATGATGTTCAATTCGGTCGCGCCGATCGTCGGCTTCATCAAGTCCGGCAAGGTCCGCGTGCTGGGCATTGCCAGCCTGCAGCGCTCGCCGCAGCTGCCCGATGTGCCGACCATCCACGAGTCCGGGGTGCCCGGGTTCGAGGCGGTGAACTGGTTCGGCATGTTTGCGCCGGCGAAGACCTCGCGCAAGATCGTCAATCGCGTCAACAGCGCGCTGGTGCAAACCATCAAGACTCCGGACATGCAGGCACAGTTCATCAAGCTGGGCGCCGATCCGGTAGGCAGCAGCGTCGAGGAATTCACCGCTTTTGTGAAGCGCGACCTGGAGAAATACGAAAAGGTGGTGCGCATTTCCGGCGCCAAGCTCGACTGAACTGCAATGGCCACCCGGTCGAAAAAAAAGCACGCCGAGAAGCACGCCACGACACGCACGGCACGGCCGCCGTTTTCCGCAGCGGAATGGCAGGCGCGCTGCGAACTGGCCGCCGCGCACCGGCTGGTCGCGCATTTTGTGTTTGTCGATCTGACCTACAACCATATTTCGGTGCGCGTGCCCGGCGAACCCGGGCATTTTCTGGTCAAGGCCGACAACGTGTTGATGGAGCAGGTCACCGCGTCGAATCTGGTGAAGTACGACCTCGAAGGCCGCCAGGTCGGCGTGTCGCCGTTCAAGGCCAGCCCGGCCGCCTACAATCTGCATGCGGCGGTATTACGAACACGACCCGATATCAATGCCGCAGTGCATACCCATTCGCCGGCCAATCTCGCGGTATCGGCGCAGCAGCACGGATTGCTGCCGCTGACCCAGCAGGCGATGCGCTTCTACAACCGCATCGCGCGGTATCCCAATCTGACCGATGACACCACGCGCGAAGGCGCCGACCAGCTGGCGGCGGCGCTGGGCGAACACTGGACCATGCTGCTGGAAAACCATGGCGCGCTGGTGTGCGGCACGACGCTGCCCGAGGCCTATATCCATCATCACTTTTTTGAACTCGCCTGCCGCGCGCAGCTCGGCGCACTCGCCGGCGGCAGCAAACTGATCCTGCCGGATCACGAAGTGTGTGTGGCGCGCGCGGCGAAATTCGGGCGCATGGGTGTTTACGACGCCGAAAGCCGCGACTGGGTGGCAAGCCTGGCGCTGGTCGAGAAGCGATACCCGGACTACAAGACTTAGGCTATTTCCAAACACTGTCGTCATTCCGGCGCAAGCCGGAATCCAGAATGGCATATCAGTATTCACTGGACCCCGGCTTTCCCCCCAAGGGGACTTCCTTCGGGGCGCGCCGGGGTGACGGGCCACGGGTTATTTCAGAACTTGTTGCGGTTCAGAAACCCCAGCAGCATCGCCGCCATTTCCTGTTCCTTCACCGCCCAGGCTTCCGGCGGCACCACATCGACATTCAGATGTTCGGCAAACAGGATGTTCAGCGTGGCATCGGGCAGCAGACGCGCCAGTGTTTCGCCGACGGCTTTGGGATGCGTGTTGTCGTTGCCGGGAATCACGCAAGCGGGCGCTTTGATCGAGCGCAGCTGTGTTTCAGTGGCACCGATTACCGGGTAACCGGCTTCATCGATGAAGCCCTGACTCCAGCGCGTCATCGCTGCAATCACGGCCTGCGGATCGGCGGCCATCAATTTGTCGCGGTTGGGCGGATAAGCGGCAATCAGGTCACGGAAATGCGGCGTCGCGCACACGGCGGCCATGCCACCGCTTTGCGCAGCGCTGATGTACTGCGCGTAATACTCGCGGGCCAGTCGCTGCGCGGCGAAAGTGCCGCCGGTGACGCGCCACAGCAGCAGGCCGCGCACCGCTTGCGGATAACGCAGTGCAAACGCCAGTGACATGCGGCAGCCGGAAGAACTGCCGCCGATGAAAACGCGAGATTCGGCTGCCAGTGCATCGAGCTGTTTCAACAACGCATAAAGATCATCGGCCCACACTTCATGCTCCGCGGCGTTGCCACCGAGCAGCACTTCGGATGCACCGCAACTGCGGCGGTCATGGATCAGCACGCGATAACCGCCGGCGGCAATGTGCTGCGCCAGCGCTTTGACGGCGGCCATCGCACGGCGGCCGCCGGGCGACAACGCGACCCAGGGGCCGCTGCTGCCGATGATTTCGTATTGGAGGCTTGCGCCGTTGATTTGGGTTCTCATGGTGGCCGCTATTACGCCAATATTTGTCTGCCCCGGCAAGTAAAAAATTATTCAATAAAAACAATTACTTATAGAACTCGTTCGGGTGCGTGCTGTGACTTAAAATGCAGCCATGTGCGGACGTTATGCCCTGCATGGGCCCAAAACCAGACAGCAGGGCGACAAGCTGACCTTTCGCGATGCGGCCATCGATTACGCGCCGCATTACAACATTCCGCCGATGCAGGATCTGCCGGTGTATGGCATCGATGCCGAACGCGGACCGCAGCTCGCGCTGATGCGCTGGGGCTTTGTGCCGGCCTGGGCGAAACAAGCGGCAAAGGGCGCGCCGCTGAACAACGCGCGGGCTGAGACGGTCGCTGAAAAGCCCACCTTCCGTGAGGCATACCGGCGGCGGCGCTGCCTGGTGCCGATGAACGGGTTTTATGAATGGCAGCGTACGGCCCGCGAGAAAACCCCTTATTACTTCCGCATGCGGGATCAGGATCTGTTCGCCGTCGCCGGCCTCTATGAATACTGGCCCGGTACCGCGAGCGCGGCGCCGATGACCACCTTCACCGTTTTGACCACGTCGGCGAATACGCTGATGGCACCGATACACGACCGCATGCCGGTGATTGTGCCGCGAGCTGCTTATGACGAGTGGCTCGATCCGCACAACACCAGCGCGCGCGGACTGGAAGCGCTGCTGAAACCTTGTGATGCGGCGTCTATGCATGCACACCGTGTCAGCCCGCGGGTCAATAGCGTACGCAATGACGAGGCTGCGCTGATGGATGAAGTCGCGGCCTCGGCTATACTCGAGCCGGTTCCATTTCAAGGGCAGTTGCTGTGAGCACCGCAAAAAAATCAAACGCAGTTAAACCCAAATCAGCAAAACCCAAAAGCGCCGCCGCGCGGATGCCGGCCAAGGTTGCGCTGCCGCCGGCCAACCGTGCAATGATCGAGCAATCGCTGTCGGTGGGCATGGGCCGTTCACTGCATATTCACCTGAAGCGGCTGACGCGAAAAGGCCTCAGCGCTGAAATGACCGTCAGCGAAGACCACATCAACCGCAGCGGGCGCATCAACGGCGGGGTGCTGATGTCGTTTGCCGACGTGCTGGGGGCGATGGGCACACTGGCCAACCTGCCCGAGGGTTACCGCACCACGACGCTGGAATCCAAAACCAATTTTTTTGCCGCAGGCGAGGGTGAAACACTCCAGGCGCGTACCGTGCCGCTGCACATCGGCCGCACCACCATGGTGTGGCAGACCACCGTCAGCAACATGGACGGCACCAAGGTCGCCATCGTCACCCAGACCCAGATTGTCATTCCCAAAAAAACCTGAATAAAGAGCCATTGCCATGAAATCCAATACCCTGAAATTTGTTTTGGCCAGCACTTTTGCCGGCGCGTTTCAAATAACCACGCCAGTGCTGGCGCAGGCACCAGCGCCGGACAAGACGCTCGCCGCCGCAGCCAAGGAACCGGGTGCCAAGGTTACGCCCAGCGGCCTGGTGATCCTGATGGTCAAGGAAGGCAACGGCACGCAGCCGACGGCATCATCCACGGTGCGGGTGCATTACCGCGGCATGTTTCCGGACGGGCGCGAATTCGACAGCTCGTACAGCCGCGGCGAACCCATCGAATTTCCGCTGACCGGCGTGATCAAGTGCTGGACCGAAGGCGTGGCCCTGATGAAAGTCGGCGGGGCCGCCAAACTGACCTGCCCGTCATCGATTGCCTATGGCGCGCGCGGCGCCGGCGGGGTGATACCGCCAAACGCGACGCTGGTGTTTGAAGTGGCGCTGCTGGGCGTCCGTTAATTCCGTATTCCTGGAGCATTCAAAAAATGATCATCGATTCACAGATTCACGCTTACGAAGCCAACACCCCGAAACGACCCTGGCTGACCACGCCCAACTGGCCGCCCTCTGCGACGGGTGATGAAATGGTCGCGGCGATGAACAAGCTCGGCATCGACGGCGCCATTTTCATTTCCTCGTTCTCGATGTATGGCTACGACGCGAGTTACGCTGTCGACGTACAAAAGGCCCATCCCGGCAAGTTTGGCCTGGTCAAGCCGGTCAATCCGGACGACCCGGCGGCGGAAGATGTCGTGGCCGAATGGAAAAAATCGCCGGGCACGGTAGGCATTCGCGTCATCCTGAAAAAGGATTCCGGCCGCAGCCCCGACGATCCGGGCCTGCAGCGCATCCTGCGTGCCGCGGTGCGCCACGACTTTCCGGTCAACATCCTGTGCTGGGGCAATCTCGACGCCGGCACCACATTGATCGACAAACATCCGGACGTACGCTTCATCATCGACCACCTCGGTATCCTGCAGCCGCATGATCCGTCAGCGCGGGCGGCGCAGCCCTGGGCCGATCTGCCCAAGGTGCTGGAACTGGCAAAGCGCCCCAATCTGGTGATCAAGGTCAGTGGTGCCTGCACCTTGTCGCAAAAGCCCTATCCCTTCCCGGACATCTGGGATCCGCTGGCGCGCATTTTCGATGCCTGGGGCTTCGAACGCTGCCTGTGGGGCACCGACTGGACCCGCGCTTTCGCCGTCGTCAACTACGAGCAGGCGGTCGAACCGTTCCGCCTGACCGATCGCATCAGTGCCAGCGAGCGGGCGATGCTGATGGGCGAGGCCTGTGCCAGAGCTTATCGCTGGAAGCCGGCGGTAACGCGGTAAAGGCAAAAGCGTTATCGGCTTACATCAAAACGGCTTGTCTAAAATCAAACGCCCCTGAATTTCAGGGGCGTTTTGACTTGCAATCCGCAAACAGAACCTTATTTCATCCGGTCCTTGATCTTGGCCATCGCCGCGCGGGCGCAGTCTTCGTCGAGATTTCCGCCGGGAGCGCCGCTGACTCCGATAGCGCCGATAATGTTGCCGTTGGCCATGATGGCCACGCCGCCCTGGTTAAAGGTGACGTTGGGCAACGGTGTTGAAGGTACCGTGCTCGGGGGGGCCTTGGCCATGCGGTCCGCGATCGCTTTGGTGCTTTCTTCCTTGCGCGAAAGGGTCAGCGATGCTGCGGTGTAAGCCTTGAAATAGGCGTTGTCCATCGAGTGGATCGGCGCGCCGTCGCCGCGCAGCAGGGCCTGACGAACGCCGCCGAGATCGACGACCACAGCGACCACCTGGTAACCCCTCTGCGCACATACCGCAACCGATTCGCCCACCAGTTCATTGGCAAGTGCCGCAGACAATCTCTGCGTGGTGATCAGTCCTTGCGCCCCGGCACCCGTCGCGGCAGCGCCCGCGACGAACGCAAGAGCCTGCAATGCGACCAAAATTTTTGTCATTGTTGTTCTCCCTATCAAGTAGTTGGGGAGTCCACGATACGTTAAAAGCGGCGCTGGCAGTTGTTGCTTTGAATTTGGCGATGATTGCCAATACCAAAGCCTCTTGCCGGCTACCGAAAACGAAGCGGTAATCCACGAGGTTTGCTGCGGAGCCTCATCCCGGTTTCCTTGATCCTGATCAACAACTTGCGGTGGACTTTGTCGAGGCACTCCGATTAGATGTTGCCACTGGGGGTATATATGATTGAAGTTCGCATGCAACTGGCGCCGAACGGGCAGTTGCCGGTGCTGTCGGCAAGCCCGGAGATTGAACAATTGCTCGGCTTTAGTCCGGCGAGTCTCCTGAGTGGGGAGGTTCCGTTCCGGGGCCGCATCCATCTTGACGACCAGGATATCGTGGACATGCTGATCGCGGTTCCGCATGGTCAGTCCGGCACTTTCAATATCCGCCTCCGCCAGGCCGATGGCCGCATCCGTTGTGTGAAGGGGCAGTACAGCAAGTCCTTGCATGCGCCAGGCGGTGAAGCCCGGCTGGATTTGCTGCTGCAGGATGCCAAGGGGCTGCCGCGCACGCTCAGCGATGCCGCGAACACCGCCAACTTCCGCGCGATGATGGAAGTCAGCGATGACTACATCTACTTCAAGGACCGGAATCATGTGATCACCGGTGCCAGCCAGACGCTCGTTTCTCTCTGCCAGGGTGTCAGGCAATGGACTGGACTGCTCGGGCTGACTGATTACGATATTTTCCCAGAGCCCTATGCCGACAGCTATTACCGTCTCGAAAAGCAGGTGTTTGCGGACGGTTCCGTGGCCCGCGGAATTCAACAGACCCTGAGCACCGATGGAAAAGCGGGTTGGGTCGACAACCGTAAATACCCTCTCCGCAATGATCAGGGGCAGATCATCGGGCTTTTTGGTATCGCCCGCGATATCACCGAGTTGAAGCGGGCAGAGGATTCGCTGGATAATTTTTTCCGGCAGCCGATGAATTTTAATCTGATCGCGACGCTCGATGGCGTGATCTGCAGGGTAAACGGCGTATGGGCAGCTGTTCTGGGATATGGCGAAGAGGAATTTTTAGGTAGAAATTTTCTGGATTTTATCCACCCGGACGACCAAGCGGCAACAGTAAATGAAATGCAAAGATTGGGGCAAGGGAAAGCCGTTTTTCATTTCAAGAACCGCTACCGTTGCAAAAACGGCGATTTCCGATTGCTGGCGTGGTCAGCAAGTCTCACCGCAGTTGATCAATTGATCTGTGCGGTGGGTGTCGACATCACAGAGAAAAATCAGATCGAGAAGGAAGCGGCGCTCTACCTCCAAAAAATCCAAAACTCGGTGATGCAGACGGTGGGAGTGGTGACGGACCTTTGCGAAATGCGCGACCCCTACACCGCCGGGCATCAGGTCAGGGTTGGCGCGATCGCGGAGGCGATCGGCGCTGAACTTGGAATGAATGCGAACCAACTGCAAGGATTATTGGTTGCCGGCCGGCTGCACGACGTCGGCATGTTCGAATTCCCGGCTGAAATTATTCTCAAGCCCGGAAAATTGACGGAAAATGAATTCAAGCTGATCACGGAGCATACAAAGGCGGGATACGATTTGATGAAAGGTGTCGATTTTCCGTGGCCTGTAGCCATGGTCGCGAAGCAGCATCACGAGCGCATGGACGGTAGCGGTTATCCGCTCGGTCTCAAGGGTGAGGCCATATCGCTCGAGGCACGGATAGTAGCGGTCGCGGATGTGGTCGAAGCGATGTGTTCGCACCGGCCGTATCGTGCAGCGCTGGGTGTGGACAGCGCGATGGACGAAATCAGTCGTGGACGAGGTGTCTTATATGATGCTGATGTCGCGGATGCCTGCTTACGCCTGTTCCGCGAAAAAGGTTGTGTTGTTTGCCATGGACAGAAAGCGATTACCCCGGCCGCTGCTGCCGTTCGCTAGCCCGCAACGGTCTGGTGCCCGCCCCGGGTTTGCCTGGTTTATTTCCGGTATTTATTTTCGCTTCGTCCTGCTTCCTGTGTGCGATAGCGCACATACAGTGCATACTGACGGTGTGAATATCCACGCCGGAAAAGGGTAATTAAATCAAAGAGGCTCACATTGCTTGAAATTTTTGACCAATCGCTGCAAAAGATTGCTGAATTGGAATTGGAACTCAAAAAACTGAAACTCGATGCTGCCATCGAAAGCGAGAGCAACCGGGCCGCTATGGCCACGTTGAATCTGCTGTTGATTAAGGCGGCGGCCAAAGCTGAACTGGTGATCGCCGTGTCATCCCAGGCGGTCATCGCGTCCAAACAGGCGTTGGAGTTTGCCGACAAGCCCGGAGACGAACTCATACATCTGCTGATGGAAAATGCCCTTAAAGTCTCAGAGCATGCGGCGGAAGTTGCCGGTCAAACCGCGTCGTCAGTGACTGATTTGTTGCAAACTACGGGTGTTGTTGTTGCCAAAGAGCCCACCCAAGAAATGATAAAGGCCTCGATGATCGCGGCTAACGAAGCGATCAAGGCGGCTGATGTGGCTGCGGAAGTCAGTCGTGTGGCCCGATCGGCGACTCACGAGGCAAAAGCCATGGTTTACAATCTGCATAAAAAGACGGTGGCCTGATCAAGCCTGCGGGTTAACTTCCACCGGACGGTCGTAATCAGTCGCGGCCTCTGCCTATCCGTCACAACCGGCGACGTCAGTTGAGGGCGTTGCGTCTCTCCCGCTTCCGCATTTCAGCTAGCCGCAGGTGCTGCCCCCGCGCGTGCAGCGGCCTGCACCGCGGGGGCGTATTGCACAAACCGGATGCCCCCGCACCCTTACGCCGGCAGGGTATACCCCTTGTCGCGAAACAGTTGCGTGCAGGCATTAACGACGTCGGGGTCATATTGTTTGCCAGCCCCGCGGCTGATTTCGTTCAGCGCAGCCTCAATGCCCAGGCCCGGCCGGTAGGGGCGATGGGAAGTCATGGCTTCGATGGTGTCGGCCACCGCCAGTATGCGTGCTTCCAGCAGAATGGATTCACCACTGAGGCCCCGCGGGTAACCGCTGCCATCCATCCTTTCGTGATGCTGCCGAATGATTTCCGCCAGCGGCCATGGAAAATCGATGTCCTTGATAATGTCGTAACCCGCCTGCGGATGTTCCTTGATGATCTGGAATTCGATGTCCGACAGCCGTCGTGGCTTGGACAGGATTTCTGCGGGAACAGAAATTTTGCCGATATCGTGCACGTAACCCGCAAGCCGGATGCCCTTGACCTGTTTCTCGGGCAATCCCATCTCCGCTGCAATGTCCGCAGAAAAATCACCGACGCGACGCTCATGCCCCGCGGTATAGGGGTCGCGCTGCTCGACCATGATCGACAGGGCTTGCAACGTTTTTTCCGTTGATGTTTCGAGTTGAAGCAGATAGCGATTGATTTCAGACTGCGCGCGGCTGCGTTCACCGATGTCCTGCGCCATGCCGATGATCGCGGGCTCGCCTTCAAATTCCACGGCGATTTCATGGATTCCCAACTGCATGAGGGTGCCGTCCGGATTTTTAGCGTGCGCGTTGAATGCCCTGGCTTTGCCGGTCCTCGTTGTGTGCGACTGGTCGATTCCGGCGGCTTGCGGGTCATCTGCCATCAATATGGAATTCAGATGCGCGCCGGCTACTTCGTCGAGGCGTCTGCCGAGCAATTCCTCCATACGCGGGTTGAGGTAAATGAAATGGCTGCCACGCAGAACATACATGCCGATCGTTGATTTTTCGATCAGCAACTGGAAGCGTTTTTCGCTCTTGCCGAGGTTCTGTTCGGCTTTTCCGCGATTTTCGATTTCGTTAACGAGTTGCCGATTGGTAGCCTCCAGCGTTGCGCGGGTTTCGTTGGCGTCCTCCATCAGGCTTAACAGCGCCAATCGCGACTGGTCCGAGGTTTCGAGCAGACGCCGGGTATCAAGCATTGCGGTGCGGGCCTGTTCCAGGGCACGTTTTTGTTCGCTGATATCGGTATGGGTGCCGACCATGCGCAGCGGTTGACCTTGCGCGTCCCGCTCGACCAGTTTGCCCAGAGACAGGATCCATATCCAATCCCCCGAGAGCGTGCGCTGGCGGAATTCGACCCGGTACTCCGGCAGCTTGCCGGCAATATAGTCGCGAAAAATTTGAGCAACCTTTGCATGGTCGTCCGGGTGTAATCGTTCCATCCAGGCGGCATTGGTTTCACGGAAATCGGACGGGTCGTAGCCCAGCATGGTTGCGTATTCGGGGGAAACCCGGGCTTCCCCGGTTTTTACGTTCAGGTCGTAGATGCCCTGCCGGGCTGAGGCCAGTGACAGGCGCAGGCGTTCTTCACTGTCCTGGAGTTCCATGCTTACGCGCTGGCGTTTAAGGTGATTGGTCAGCAGGGCGCCGAGCAACAGGGTCGCCAAGGGGTATATCAGCATGACGGGTATGCTGATTTCAGAAAGCACCTTCAGTGCCTGGTTCAATGGCAGGGTGAACATCAACAGCAGCATGACCAGGTGCACCACGACACCGAATCCGTAGAGCGCCTTGAGCGACAGTTCATCCAGCGGATGGCGGCGCAGAAATCTCCAGACGATACCCAGAATGCCGGAAGCAAGGATGACGCTGATGCCGGTGATGACCGCGCCGCCCTGGACCCAGCGCAGGGCGGCGGTCATGGCCATCGCCACCACGGTCGGTATGGCGCCAAAGAACAGTCCCGCGATGGACAGCAGCACCGAGCGCAGATCAAACACCACGCCCTGGCCGAACGACCACGGTGTCTGCATGACGACGCAGCCGATGCCGCCAATCAATGCGCCGGTGGCCAGTTGCCACAGCCACCCGCGACGGATTTTCCACTGTTCAAACAGCAGATTGAACAGGAATGCCAAAGACAGCAGCAGCACGGCATTCTGGGCCAGTACGATGAAGGTGTTGTTATTCATCAACGGGCTTTGCACCGGCCAGGTGTTCGCCGGAATAACGCGGCGCCTGTCCGGCAGCAATCAGCAGTTTATTGATTTCCTGTTTCAGATCGGCAATGCGGCTCTCCCGATTCAACATCGCCTGCTGCCAGCGACGGAGCTCGGCCAGCTGTTTTTTCAGGTCCAGCTCGCGGTTTTTGCGTTCACTGACATCGCGTACAACACTCTGACGAAACAGTTTGCCGTCGATTTCGAGCGCGCGTGAACTGACTTCGACTGGGAAGGTGCTGCCGTTGCGGCGACGGTGTTCAGCCTCGAACAATGTGCCTTGCTTTTGTGCCGATTGATGCCAGTCCGTGTTGATCGCCAGTTGGGACTCGGGTGCGCGCAAGTCACGGATGCTCAGATCGTGCAGTTCGTCGAGGGTGTAGCCATAGGTTTTCACTGCGGCGTAATTGGCGTCAACAACCCTGCCCTGGTCGTCGAGCAGCAAAATGATGTCCCGCGCGGCTTGGATTCGCGTAGCGTAGTGTTCGGCCAGTGCCTCACGATCGCTGCGTTGCTGCTCAAGACTGTCGAGCATGGTGTTGAATTGTCCGATCACAGCCGATATTTCCGCCGGTCCGCGGTCAACGGCCCGATGATTCCGGTTACCTTTGCTGATCTGAGTCGCAGTCGCTGCCAGCTCCAGTATCGGTCTCACAATCAGGTCAGCCAGTATTTGCGAGACCGCAATCGTGATCGTCAGCAGCAGCAGGCCGATGATTATGCTTTTGTTTATGATCGATTGTACGGGGGCAAGCGCCGTACGATTAGGCACCCCGACGCTGATCACCCAGTTGCTGCCGGGCACCTTGGTAAACGACCACAGATATTCGATGCCGTTAACATTGGGGGCCTGGAGCAGGCCGTCGTTATCGCGCCGGAATAGGTCGGCCAGTGTCGGCTTCAGCGGCTTGCCGATCCATAGCTCGGGGTTTTCGGAGCGCATCAGGAAATTAAACTCGCTGTCAAAAACGGCCAGCAGGTAGCCGCTCGGGAGCCCCGTTTTAATCCGCTCGTTCAGCGCAAGCAGATCGATGGACATATTGATGAAACCGGTACGCGTGCCGGCGTTGTCAGTGACCGGTTGGGTCATTACCGTAACCCATCGGCCGGTCGGATTGCCCAGGAAGGCATCACCGGCCTCGAAGGTGTCGCTGGCGATACCCCGCTGCACCCAGGGAAACTTCAGCGCTTCTGCGGGGGGTGTTGGATTGCCGCGGTAGGAATGCAGATTGTTTGCAGAAAGGTCGCGCACGCCGAGGTTGACGACCTGCGGGTGCATTCGCAAAAACTGTTCGGCGCTGAACCTTGATGCCTGACCGGGGGTAGCGCCGCGGTATTCGTTCGCGGCAAGCTGCAGCAGGATTTTATGGTCCGTCAATATCTGGCCGATGCGGCTGGCAGTAATGTTGGTGATGTCCCCGACCTTCTGGAAGACCATTTCGCGTTCATGCCCGATTTGGATACTGACAAACCAGACGGCAATGGCAATGATCGGAATCGCGATGGCTGTAATGAGCAGCAGCAACTGGGTGCGAATCGACAAGCGCTTGTAGCGTGAGACCATTAATCAATTCCCGGAAATAAAGCCGACCACAGTGAATGGTATTAAATGACGGCTTCGGGTTATTGATCTGGCGCATAGGCATGCGATATTTCTGGTAAATTCGAGCTTTCAATAAATCCTTTTATAAACAAATACTTATTTACAGGATGGGTGAGGTGGAACGCCCCCGGTCAGTCCGCCCGGGTAACGTCAACCAAACAATCATAATAAGTCGCCGCCCCGCCCATATCCGCGACCGCCTGCGACGTCAGTTCATTGGCGTTGCGTTGGTCCGGTGACAGTTTTTTCCACCACACCGAAGGCGCAGAGACCACACCGCGCCGCACGCGGTCGGTAATCCGTGCGCGCAGCATGTATTCACCACGGTCGTTAAACACGCGGACTTCGCTGTCTTCAGCGATGCCGCGCGCAGCGGCATCCTCCGGATGGATTTCCAGCGTCGGCACGCCGGCGTCCTTCAGTGCGAAATCGAGATTGGCAAAGCTCGAGTTCAGAAAATGCCGGTGCGGCGGCGAGATGAAGGCCAATGGATAGCGCCGCGCCAGCTCGGTGTTGCTGGCGGCACTTTCGCGCGGCGGCGTGAATGTGGGCAGCGGGTCCAGTCCCATCGCCTTGGCGGTGGCGCTGTAGAACTCGCATTTTCCCGAGGGTGTGGGGAATTCACCGTGAGCAAATGGCGCAGCCGGCACATTCAGTCGTTGCCAGCCGCGTTGTTTCAATGATTCCCAACTGATGCCCTGCAGCGCCGGCGCTTTCGAATCCAGCGCCTGGCGGCAGATGTCTTCATCGGAGTCGCGCAGGCAGTCGTCGTCAAAACCCATGCGCGCGGCGAGCAGACGGAACACTTCGGCGTTCGGTTTGGCTTCACCGACCGGTGCAATCGCCGGCTGGCTGGCCTGCACATAAAGATGGCCGTAGGACTTGTGCAGGTCGTGGTGTTCCAGTTGGGTGGTGGCCGGCAGAACGATGTCGGCGTAATCGGCGGTGTCGGTCTGGAAAATTTCATGGACTACGGTGAACAGGTCTTCACGCATAAAACCGGCGATGACCTTGCGCGAATCCGGGCACACCGCGACCGGATTGTTGTTGTAGACGTAGGCGGCCTTGACCGGCGGCTGTGCCGTGGTCAGCGCATCGCCCAGCGCCGCGAGATTGATGGTGCGTGGCTGGCCGCGCAGCAGGTCGGGGCGTTCCAGCGCGCGGTGGTTGAAGCCGTAAAAGTCGCCGGTGGAGAGCAGCACGCCTCCGGCCGCTTCACGCCAGCTGCCGGTCAGCGCGGGCAGGCAGGTGATGGTGCGCACGGCCATGCCGCCGCCGGCATGGCGTTGCAGGCCGAAGTTGACGCGGATCATCGCCGGCTGCGCGCGTGCGTAGTCGCGGGCGAGGTTGATGATTTCGTCGGGGCTGATGCCGCAGATCGCCGCGGCGCGTTGCGGCGTCCATTCGCGCACGCGCGCGACGAGTTCGGCGTAACCCAGCGTGTGTTGTTCGACGTAATCAGCGTCGGTGAGCCCTTCGCCGATGATCACGTGCATCATCGCCAGCGCCAGCGCGGCATCGGTGCCGGGGTAGGGGGCGATGTGCTGATCGCATTTTTGCGCGGTTTCATTGCGCCGCGGATCGATGATCACCAGTTTTGCGCCGCGGCGTTTGGCCTGCTGGCAGCGCGACCAGAAATGCAGATTGGAGATCACCGGGTTGGAGCCCCAGATGATGATCAGTTGGGCGTGTTCGGCCTGCTCGGGATCGCTGCCGACGGAACCGCCCAGCGTGATTTTCGAGCCGACCTTGCCGGCCGAGGAGCACAGTGTGCGCTCGAGCAGGCTGGCGCCGAGGCGGTGAAAAAACCGCCGGTCCATCGAGGCATAGCTGACCATGCCCATGGTGCCGGCGTAGCTGACCGGCAGGATCTGCTGCGGGTCTTCAGCGGCAATGCCTTTGAAACGTGTGGCGATGGTGTCCAGCGCTTCATCCCAGGAAATGCGCGCGAAGCGGCCTTCGCCTTTGCGGCCGACGCGTTTCATCGGGTAAAGGATGCGTGACGGCGCATAAGTGCGATCGAGATAACGCGCCACCTTGGTACACAGCGTGCCCGCGGTAAACGGCATGTCGCCGCCGCGCACCGCTACCGCCTTGCCGTCCTCGACCGCGATCTCCAGCGCGCAGGTGTCGGGACAGTCGTGCGGACAGGCGGCTTTGACGATGCGGCGTTGCGGCGTCGGGGTATCCATGACGATGGCGATTCTCCAAAACGCCATGATATCCCGCTGGACTGTCACGTATTTTGCAGGCTGAATCCGGTATCATCGCCCGGCAGCCATTCATCAATTCCCACCTGGAGATTGACCATGTTTTCGATGATCCCAACGCGCCGCACCTTGCTGGCGTTCGCACTGTGCTGTTTCACCGCAGCCGCAATGGCGCAAGCGCAGCCTGCCGCCAAGCCTGCATTCGAACCCGAAGTCGGCCAGGCCGGCAAGGACGTGGTCTGGGTGCCGACCGCGCAGGGCCTCGTCGACCGCATGCTCGACATGGCGAAACTGACACCGAAAGACATTCACTACGACCTGGGTTCCGGCGACGGCCGCACGGTGATCACTGCCGCCAAACGCGGCGCAACCGCTTATGGTGTCGAATACAACCCGGACATGGTCGAGCTGTCGCGCCGCAACGCGGCGGCGGCAGGCGTTACCGGCAAGGCGACGTTCATTCACGGCGACATTTTTGAGACCGACTTTTCCAAGGCGACGGTGATCACGCTGTTCCTGCTGCCCGACCTCAACGTCAAACTGCGCCCGACCATCCTCAACATGAAGCCGGGCACGCGGGTGATTTCCAACTCGTTCACCATGGGCGACTGGAAATCCGATGAAACACAGGGCGCCAAAGGCGAGTGCAGCAGTTATTGCACGGCTTATATGTGGATCGTTCCGGCGAAAGTCGAAGGCGTGTGGAAATCCGGCAATGATGAAATCAAATTCGCCCAGGAATTTCAGATGGTGCAGGGTTCGCTCAGCAGCGGCGGCAAAATGTCCAATGTGCAACTGGGCCGCTTGCGCGGCGAGGACCTCAGCTTTACCGCGGGCGACGCGCGTTACGCCGGCAAGGTCAACGGCAGCCGCATCGACGGCACGGTGACGGCCGGCGGCAAAACCGCGCCGTGGACGGCGACCCGCGTCAAATAACCGGCGCCAAGGGAGCCCTGCAACAAAATGAAAAAAAGTGACCGCGGTTACGCGGACCTGCATGACCACCTCGATGCGCTGCGCCAGCGCGGCCTGCTCGTCGAGGTGGACCGTCCGATCGACAAGGATGCGGAGATGCATCCGCTGGTGCGCTGGCAGTATGTCGGCGGCATTGAGGAGCATGAACGCAAGGCCTTCCTGTTCACCAATGTGGTCAACGCGCAGGGACGCCAATACAAGTTCCCTGTGGTGGTCGGTGCTTTCGCCGGCAATCGCGAGATTTACGGCGTCGGCATGGGTGCGCCGCTGGACGAAGTGCAGCAACGCTGGGACAAGGCCATCGCCAATCCGATTCCGCCGCGTGTCGTTGACACCGGGCCCTGCCAGGACGTCGTCATCACCGGCGATCAACTCCTGGGTGAAGGCAATGGCCTGGATGCGCTGCCGATCCCGGTGTCGACGCCGGGCTTTGATGGCGCGCCGACGCTGACGGCGACCAATGTCATTACCAAGGATCCGGAAACCGGCATTCAAAACCACGGCACCTACCGCGCGGGCCTGAAGGCGCCGGACCGCATGGTCGTGCGCATGGCGACGCGGGTCGGCGGCGCCGGTGGTTACCGGCATTACCAGAAACACCAGAAACGCGGCGACAAGACGATGCCGGTGGCGATCGTGCTCGGCGCGCCGCCCTGCGTGGCGTTTGTCGCACCGATGAAGCTGCCGATCGACCTCGATGAAGTCGGCGTGGCCGGTGGTGTCGCCGGTGCGCCGATCAACGTGGTCAGGGCGAAGACGGTCGACCTGCTGGTGCCGGCCGATGCCGAAATTGTCATCGAAGGGCTGATCGACCTGGAACATGTCGAACCCGAAGGTCCGTTCGGCGAGTCGCATGGCCATGTCGCCTTGGAGCAGTTCAACATGCCGATGCGCGTGACCGCGATCACCCATCGCAAGGATGCGATCGTGGCTTCATACCTGAGCCAGGTCACGCCCAGCGAGTCGAGCGCGATCAAACGCGTGTCCTTCGAGCCGATGTTCCTGTCGCACCTGCGCAATACGCTGGGTCTGAAGACCGTCAAGCGCGTGACACTGCACGAACGCATGACCGCATTGCGGCGCATGACCATCGTCACCGTCGAGCAGGGCACGCCGCGCAGCGAAGTGTGGCGGGCGCTGTACGGCATGAGCGCGTTCAAGGCCGATTGCGGCAAGATCGGCATTGCGGTCAACGAGGATGTTGATCCGGAGAATTCCGACGCGTTGTTCTGGGCGCTGGCCTTCCGCATGAATCCCGCCGAAGACCTGCAGATACTGAAACACCGCAGCGGCGGTCATGGCCCCGAGCGCGAGCACGAGACCGACGAGGAAGACGCGACGCTGCTGATCGACGCGACGACCAAGGAAGTGCTGCCGCCGTTTGCATTGCCCAAGCGCGAATACATGGAGCGCTCGCGCAAGATCTGGGAAGACATGGGTCTGCCCAAGCTGCGGCCGCAGTCGCCGTGGTTCGGCTCGCCGGTCGGCGACTGGCTGGCGGTATGGGACGAAGGCGGCAAACGCGCCGCGACCGGCGCTTATCTGGAGAACGGCCGCATCAGCGAGAAGGCGGTGCGCAAGGGCTTGCGGCCGGAGACCAGTTACCGGCCGGATAAGGACCAGAAAAAATAAGCCGCGTCGCTATATGTTGTAAGTAATTGATTTTATTTATTATTTATTAAGACCGCTGGACGTTATGCGGGTTTTCCGATTCGGCGTTTCGCCCTGCGGGTACGACGGATGGACGATGGTGACCAATTTGCGCGACCATGCAATCCGCACGGCAACGTACTGTGCGGTTTTTTGAGGGGCAGGCGGCGGATATTAAGTTCATTTGCCGCCAGCGCCGGACAGTCATATCAAACGATGAGGAGCGTCCATGTTCAAACATATTCTGATGCCCACCGATGGCACCGAACATTCCGAGCGCGCTGTCGCGCGCGGCATCGAACTGGCCAAGCTGTGCGGTGCCAAGGTGACCGGCATCCATGTCATGCAGGATTACCGGATGATGCTCGGACCTGAAGGGCTGGTGCCTTCGGAACTCGACGAAGGGATGGAGGCGCGCGACAGCGAGCGTGCCGCGAGCTTCCTGGCCTTCGTGCAGAAAACCGCGGATGCTGCCGGTGTGTCGTGCGACACGATCATGGTCAAGGGCATGCAGCCTTACGACGCCATTGTGGATGCCGCCAATGATCGCGGTTGCGATCTGATTGTGATGACTTCACGCCACCGCAAGGGGCTGGTATCGATGCTGCTTGGCAGCGAAGCGAGCCGGGTGCTGCATCGTGCATCGATTCCGGTGCTGACGTTCCGCGCGCTGATGAGCGCAGATCATCCTGAAAAAATCAACACCCCGTCCTGACTCTGCTGCAGTTGCAGACGTAAAAAACCGCAGGCATTGCCTGCGGTTTTATATTGGAGCCGGTGGTTTATTGCACCTTGATACCGGCTGACTTGACCAGCTTGATCCACTGATCCACTTCGCGGGTGATGGTCGCGGCGAATTCCTGCGGCGTATTGCCTTCCGCTTCCATGCCCTGCTTGAGGAAGGATGAGCGGATATCGTTGCGCGCGAGGACCTTCACCGACTCGGCGTGCAGGCGGTCGATCACCGGCTTCGGCGTTTTGGCCGGTGCCAGCATGCCAACCCAGGAGGCGTGCTGGTAACCCTTGACCCCGGCTTCGGCGACAGTGGGCAGTTCAGGAATCGCCGTGCTGCGTTTGGCGCCGGTAACCGCGAGTCCGCGCAGTTTGCCGCTGCGGATGTGCGGGATGCCGGTGGAACTGGTGGCAAAGTTGACTTGCACTTCGCCGCCGAGCAGCGCCGTCATCGCCGGCGCGCCGCCCTTGTACGGCACCAGCAACATCTTGGTCTGGCTGGTGTACTGGAACAGCTCGATGGCGAGATGGGTGCTGGTGCCGATGCCGCTGAAACCGGCGGCGATCTGGCCCGGTTTGGCTTTGAGCAGAGTCACAAATTCAGCGATGGATTTTGCGGCGATGTTCGGATGCACCGTCACGATATGCGGCAGGTCGACAATCTGGGTGATCGGCGCAAAATCGCGCACCGGATCGAAGGGCAGGTTGCTTTGCAGCGCCGGGGTGATGGTCAGCGACGCGGCGATGATCAGCAGCGTGTAACCGTCGGGCGCGGATTTGGCCACGGTCTCGGTGCCGTTGAGACTGCCGGCGCCGGGCCGGTTGTCGACGACGATGTTCTGTTTCAGCGAGTCCGTCAGCTTGTCGGTGAGCACGCGCGCGGCGACGTCGGTGGAGCCGCCGGCGCTTTGCGGCACGATGACGCGGATCGGGCGTGACGGATAATCCGCAGCGCCGGCACCGATGACAGCAGACAGCGCGGCGGCACCCAGTACAGTGACGATGAGACGGGACTTTTTCATCGGTTTCTCCTCGGTGGTTTTTTATGGGGGTTCAACAATTATTCGCCATCATAGCCCGGCAGCACGCGGGCATCGATGACGCAGACGCCGCCGGCCTTGACGATGGCAATGCCGCGCTCGATCGCCGGCTGCATATCGGCCATTTTCGTGACCGGACCGATGCCTTCGGCACCCTGGGCGCGCGCCATCGCCGCGATGTCGATGTCCGGATCAATGATTTTCTGGCCGATCCACGCGTTTTCCGACGGCCGGCCGCGGTATTCGGCGACATGGCCCTGGTGGCGTTCGTCATTGAAAAACGAGCGGTTGTTGCAGATGATCATCAGGCAGGGGATCTGGTAGTGGACGGCGGTCCACACTGCGGTGTTGCCCATCAGGAAGTTGCCGTCGCCCATCAGGCCGATGGGAATGCGGCCGCTGCCTTTGAGCGCGAGTGCGGCGCCGATGGTCAGGCCGGGGCCGGCGCCGACCCCGCCACCGCCGTCAAAGCCCAAGTAATCCAGCGGATGACGGAAGTGGGTGTAGGCACCGCTCCAGCCCAGCGGCAAATGGGTGTAGGTGACGTTCTGTTTGTCGACTGCGGCATTGAGCGCATAAGCCAGCCCTTTCAGTGCCAGCGGTTCGCTTGGGGCGCCAGCCAGTGCGTACGCCGGACCTTCGATCTTGCGGGGGCGCGCCGTGACCGCCGCGGTCAGCAGCGGCACTGCGGCGTCGGGTTCGCAGTTCATCCACACGTCGACCGGCGGCAGTGCCTGGTAATCCATGCTCCAGCCGCGATGCAGGTGGGTGTCGCAGGATACATTGATGATTTTGGCGGTGACCGGCTTGTCGCCGAAGGCCTGTTTCAGCGCACCCGCGAGGTCCAGCCAGTCGAGCGCAAGAATGACGTCGGCCTCGGCGAGGGTTTTTTTCGCGGCAGGCACCAGGCGGTTGGCCGGTGGAGCGGCGTGCAGGCGGTGGTCGGTGGGAAAGGATGCGGCGAGCTTGATCTGGGTGATCACGCGCATGTCGAGCTTCTCGGCGAGCGCAACGCGGGCATTCCAGTGGTCGAGGCGGCGCGAACCGCGACCGCACAGCAGTACCGGATTCTTTGCAGTCGACAGCAGTTTTGCCGCGGCTTCAATTTCGCTGGCCGCGGGCTGCACCGGCGGCGGCGGCGCGAAACGGCGCACGTCGGGAATTACCGGCGGATTTTCGAGTTTTTCTTCCTGCGTGGTGACGTCGAGGTTGATATAGACCGGCGCGCGCGGCGCGGTCTCGGCGATCTGCGCGCCGCGCAGCAGCGCTTCGACCGCAGCCGCGGTGGAGCCCGGCTGGTTGTCCCATTTGGTGAAGTTGCGCACCAGTGCGGCTTGATCGGAGCAGGTATGGATCCAGTCGATCCACGGCCGGCGCTTGGCCGCATCCCAGGGGCCGGTGGCGCCGAGGATCAGCATCGGGGTGCGGTCGCACCAGGCGTTGAAAATCGGCATCGAGGCGTGCATCAGGCCGACGTTGGAATGCAGACCGACGGCCATCAGCTTGTTGCTGGCTTTCCAGTAGCCCTGGGCGATCGAGGCGGCGTTTTCGTCGTGCAGACACAGCACCATCTGCGGTTTTTTGTTGCCGAGATAATTGACCAGGCTGTCGTGCAGGCCGCGGTAGCTCGCACCGGGATTGAGCGCGATGTATTCGATGTCCAGCGCGCGCAGCGTGCCGGCAATGACGTCGCTGCCGTACACGGCGTCACTGGCGGCCGAAGGCGTCGGGGTTTCGTGTTTGATGGCGTTCTTGATGGGGTCAGTCACGATGAGTCCTTTAAATGAACAGATCTACAGCTAAAGTCAAAGGCTAAAGTCAAAAGCAGCCACAGAGGGCACAGAGGTCACAGAGGTTTTCGGGTTGTTGGGGGCTGGTGCGATGGTTAAAGGCAATAGTAGATCGCCAAATCCATCTGACTCCAAATGGTTTTCTCTGTGCTCTCTGTGCCCTCTGTGGCTAAAAAGGTTTTCAGTCCACCGTGGCGCCGGAGGCTTTGATTACCTGCGCCCATTTGCTGAATTCGGTTTGCAGGAATTTCGCGAACACTTCGCGCGAGCTGCCGACGGCGACGCTGCCGCTCATTTTCATGCGCTCCTTCATGTCGGCGCTTTGCATGATCCTGACGGTGTGACCGTTGAGCACATTCAGAATGTCGGGAGAGGTTCCTGCAGGTGCGAGCACGCCGTACCACTGGCTGGACTGATAACCCTTCAGTCCCGATTCCGACACTGTGGGCATTTCAGGCAGCGCTGGCAGGCGTTCCAGCGAGGTCACGCCCAGCGCGCGCACGCGTCCGGACTGGATCAGCGGCAGCGCGGTCAGCGCGGGCATGAACATGGTGCTGACTTCACCGGAGAGTATCGCGGTGATTGCCGGGCCGGTGCCGCGGTAGGGCACGTGGATCATTTTGGTATTGGTCTGGGTCTTGAACAGTTCACCGGCAAGGTGCGGCGTGCTGCCGCTGCCCGAGCCGGCAAACAGGATGTCACCGGGCCGCGCCTTGGCGAAGGCGATCAGTTCACGCACATTTTTAACCGGCAGCGAGGGATGCACGACGAGAATGTTCGGTGCGTGCGCGAGCAGGCTGATCGCATCGAAGTCCTTGATCGGGTCATACAGCGATTTCGCATACAGCGTCGGGCTGGTAACGAAGTTCGCGCCGTTGACCATCAGCGTGTAGCCGTCTTTCGGTGCCTTCGCGACCATTTCGCTGCCGATCATGCCGTTGGCGCCGGCGCGGTTGTCGATCAGTACCGGACGGCCGATGGCCTCCGACAGTTTCTGGCCGAGCAGGCGTCCTGCGGTATCGACGCCGCCGCCTGCCGGGAACGGTACGATGATGCGGATCGGACCCGCGGGATAATTCTGTGCAGCAGCGGATACGGTGATACTCAACAACAGGGCGGCGAACGCGCCGCGCAGTGTAATGACGTTCATTGCAAATCTCCTCTGTTACTTCAGGCCGAGCAGCGCAGCGCCGGTATCCCAGCACACGGCGCGCCTTGCGGCATCATTCATCTTATTGTTTTTATTGATAAATTTCACGGGGTCCGGGTCGCGCAACGGGAACGGGTAATCACTGCCCAGTGCGACCTGCCCGGCACCGACACGTTCGATCAGATAACGGAACGCTTGGTCGTCATGCAGCACGGTATCGTAATAAAGATTGTTCGCGTATTGGCCCAGCGGATTTTTCACCGCCCCTTTGGCGAACGGGGGCGCAGTAATACGGCCGCGGTCGATGCGGCCGAACTGATAGGGCACGCAGCCGCCACCGTGCACCAACAGCACGCGCAGATTCGCAAAGCGGTCGAAAACACCGCCGAGCAACAGAGCCGCCGCGGCAAAAGTGGTCTCACTCGGATTGCCGACAAGGATGTGTAAAAACAGCCTGCGAATGCGCGGCGGTACTGCGAGGTCGGCCGGGTGGATGATCACCGGCACTTTGAGTTCCTGCGCCGCTGACCAGAACGCGTCGTACTGCGGCGCATCGAGGCCTTCTTCTTCGACGCGCGCACCGATCTGCACCGCGCGATGACCCAGCGTCTGCACGGCATAGCGCAGTTCTTCGGCAGCCACGGCGGCATCCTGCAGCGGAACTGCCGCGGCCGCGGCATAGCGTTCGGGCCGGCGTGAAGCCATCTCAGCGAGTGTTTCGTTCTGTGCACGCGCCAGCCACTGACCGGCTTCGGTGGGCAGGTGATACCCGGCGAGGTCCATCCACCCGGCGAGCAGTTGCACATCGATGCCGGCTTCGTCCATCCACTTCAGCCGCGCTGTTTCATCGTTCAGCGGCGGGATCAGCGGCATGCCGGTCAGACGGCCGCCTACGGAAATGCGCGTCGCGCCGTCTTCACCCTTGACCATCTTGACGCCGTGTTTTTCACCTTCGGCGTTGATGCGCTCGACCAGCGGCTGGCCGACGTGATGGGCGTGGATGTCTAAGCAACGAGGTTTTGTCGTGTTCATGACCAGGAGCACATACCAAAATGAGACGCTCCCTCGCCCCGTTTACGGGGACGAGGGAACACTCGAAGCACAGCAGAGGGCTGGGGAGAGGGGTAATAGAAGCGTTTACTGTTACTCACGTTTATTTAGCTTTCGCGATCACTTCACGGAAGCGCGCCGCAATCTCCTGCGGCTTCTCGGTGGGGGTGATGTGGCGGCCGCCGGGCAATACGGTCAGCGTGGAACCGCTAATGGCTTTATGCAGTGCTTCGGCCATTGCCACCGGCGTGGCGTAATCTTCTTCGCCAACCGCAACCGCGGTCGGTACTTTGACCGTCGCGAGGCCCGCACGCAGGTCGCCGTCGCCGAGCATTTCGCAGGTTTTGACATAGCAGTCGACATTGTTGTCGAGAAACACCTTGACCAGACGGTCGACGGTGGCCTTGTGGTTGGCGCGGAAGGCATCACCGAACCAGCGGCCGGTCTGGAAATCGACCAGCGCGATCATGCCTTTTTCCTTGCCGGTGGCGCCGCGCTCACGCCACACCTTGGGCGCATCTGCGCCGTACCACGCGGTGGTGTCGATCAGCACCAGGCCGGTGGTGCGCTGGGGATAGTCGATGGCGAAAGCCTGCGCCACCATGCCGCCCATTGAGCAGCCGCCGACAATAGCTGAAGGCCATTGCACGTGATCCATCAGTTCGGCAAGGTCGCGCGCGAACAGCTGCGGCGTATAGGTGGTCAGCGGCTGGCCGGAACGGCCATGGCCGCGGCAGTCCCAGGTCAGCACCTGCGCATCGCGCGACAGTTCCTGCGCGACGTCATCCCAGATGCTGCGGTCCAGCGCCAGTGAATGCACCAGCGCAACACGCGGCGCCTTGCTGCCGGCGCTGTTGTGCAGGGTGTAGGCGATTTCGCAGCCATCGGAGGTTTTGAAGCGGTCAGCCATTTGCAGGTTCCTCGTGTGACGTTATTTTGGTTTTGATTATTTTTGCTGTGCAGCGCGCTGCCAGGCGCGGATCAGCGTGCGTGCGCCGATTTCCACCGCCATATTGCGTTTGTACATTGCCGAGCCGCGGACATTGGACATGGGTTGCGCCAGATTGCGCACCGGCTGGACCGCAGCGCGGATTTTTGCTTCGTCGAACGCCGAACCGGTCAATGCCGACAGATCGACAATGATCGGTTTCCAGCTCACCGCGCCGACAACCAGTCGTGCGGTGATGCATTTTCCGTTCGCATCCAGCGTGACCGTCGCAGCCGCATTGGCGGACGGTGTTTCCATCACACCGCGCGGCAGGAACTTGTGGAAGGCCGAGCCGCTGCGCGCGGGCAGGGCGTCGACTTCGATCGCGATGATCATTTCATCCTTGGCCAGGCGTTTGTCGAAGGCCTCGGCCAGCGTCCAGGTTTTTTGTCCTGCCGGGGATGCGGTGACGACGCGGCCGTTGACGCCGACCAAGGCCACCGGCAGGTCGAAGCCGCCGATCAACGGGCCGACGCTGCCGCCGACCGTGGTCATCTGCCGCACGCGCGTGTGACCGGCGGCGTCGAGCGACTCCGCCAGCACGGCCCATTGTTCGCGCAGCTTGGGCAGTGCGAACAGCGTTTGCTGGTTCACGGCAGCGCCGACACGAAGCATGCCTTTGTTATCAATGCCGATTTTCAGCAGCTCCGCGATGCGGCTGACGACCATCAGCCGTTTCGCCTGCGGGTAACCGGTGCGTTCGCGGCGGATCGCGTGCGACATGCCGCCGGAGACGATCGCGGTGTCGCCTTCGGCGTAGAACCTGACCGCTTCGTCCAGCGTTTTCGGTTGCAGCAGTTCCGGCTGGGAGGGCCGCACACCCGAGGGCCGGCCGGTAACCAGGCGCGACCATACGCCGCCTTTGGGTGGTGCCGGCGGAGTTTTGTCTTCATCCGCATACAGCGCCGGATGCAGCGCGCGATGGATTTTCTCGGCGGTGATCGGCAATGCGTAGATGCGCACGCCGACAGCATCGGAAATGGCATTGGCGATGGCTGCAGGGATGGCATCGAGGCCAATCTCGCCGAGGCCCTTGGCGCCGAACGGCCCCGAAGGTTCGTACGAATCGGCAAAGGCAACATGCATTTTCGGCACAAAATCCGCGGAGGGCAGCGGATAGTCGATGTATTGCGGATCGGTGGGGGTGCCCTGATGCCAGTCGAAATATTCGATCATCGCCAGGCCGATGCCCTGCACGACCGCGCCTTCAACCTGGCCTTGTGCAGCGGACGGGTGGATCACCGTGCCGCAGTCAACGACCGCGGCAATTTCCTTCAATTGCACCTGACCGGTGCCGCGATCGACTTCGACTTCAACGGCTTGCGCCGCAAAGTTGTAGGCGCCGGATTCATTGCCGTAGCGGCTGTGGTCGGGGAAGTCGGAGGGGTTGTCCCAATTGCCGACGCCGACGATGGCTTCGCCGCCGCGTTTGTAGATGTTGGCGCGAACCACGGCGCTGATCGGCTTGAATTCGCTTTCGGCACCTTTGCGCGGGCCGATCTGGCCGTTGATGATGGTCAGTTCGTCGACCGGCTTCTTGAATTGTTCGGCAGCGGCGGCCATCAGCTGCTTGTGGGCTTCGGCGGCTGCGCGCTTGACGGCATTGCCGGCAACGTAAGTGACACGGCTGGCCAGCGCGCCCAGCGAGTGCGGGTGCACGTCGGTGTCGGGCCGGGTGATGTCGATGTCCTCGTACGGCATGCACAATTCTTCGGCGGCGATCTGCCGCAATACGGTCAGCGTGCCCTGGCCGATCTCGCCTTCGCCGGTAATGATGGTGGCGCGGCCGTCTTCGTTGATGCGCACAATGGCCGAGCTGCCGTCCCAGTCGCCGAAACTGCGGCGGCCGTTGACGTGGATGCTGCAGCCCATGCCGAGACCGTAGCCGTCTTTTTTGCTTTTTCGTTTTTCTTTCCAGTGAATCAGGTCTGCCGCCTTGTCGATGCACTGGCGCAGTTCGGCACTGGTGATCTTGTGATTGTGCGGGGAGACGTCGCCTTCTTCGACGGCGTTCATGCGCAGTAAATCAACAACGTCGATTTTCAGTTTTTCAGCGGCGAGATCCCAGGCTTGTTCGACGGCCCAGTCGGCCGAGGGGTTGCCGAAGCCGCGGAACGCGCCGGTCGGCACCAGGTTGGTATAAACCAGGGTCGATTTGGCGCGGGCATTGGGGTATTTGTAGAGCGCGTCATGGCGCACCGTGGCCGCACCCAGAATCGCCTGCGATTTGCCGGTGTAGGCGCCGTTGTCGGCCCACATGCGGATTTCCTTGGCCAGCACCTTGCCGGCCTTGGAGAAACCCAACCGCACCCAGTAGCGCATGGGCATGCGCGGATGGCTGGCCAGAAACTCTTCCTCGCGGGTATGGATCAGTTTGACCGGTCGACCGGACTTGCGCGCGAGGATTGCGGCGATCACTGAACAGTTGTCATCGCCCGACTTGCCGCCGAAGCCGCCGCCGACTTCGGTCTGGATCACCCGCACCTGCGCTTCCGGAACACCCAGCGCCACCGCATATCGGCCGCGGGCGAGGAAAGGGGTCTGCGTGTTGCACCACATGGTCACGCGGTTGTTGGTCCAGTGCGCCACGCAGCCGATGGTTTCCAGCGAGGAATGCCATTGCCGGATCGAATCCCAGGTGCCTTCGACGACGACGTCGGACGCCTTGAAGCCGGCATCGACTTCGCCGCGTTCAAACGCAAATTCATGGGCGACGTTTCCCGGTGCATCGTCGTGCACCAGCGGCGCGCCGGGCGCCATCGCTTCGTCGAGTGAAAAAACCGCGGGCAACGGTTCGTACTGGACGACGATGCGGTCGACCGCGGCGCGCGCGGTTTCTGGATCGGTGGCGGCAACCGCGGCGACTTCATCGCCGACATAACGCACACGGCCGATGGCCAGCGGATAGAGATCGGGGCGGAATGCACCCCATTTGCGCTTGGCGGTGTCTTCGCCGGTGACTACCGCCTTGACGCCGGGCATCGCTCGCGCAGCGCTGGTGTCGATCGACAGGATGCGCGCATTCGCATGCGGGCTGCGCAGCACCGCGGCGTAGAGCATGCCGGGCATGTGCAGGTCGGCGACATATTGCGAGGCGCCGGTGACTTTCGGTTGCGCATCGGTGCGCGGCACATCCTTGCCGACGACCAGCAGGCCGGATTCGAATTTGGGGTCGCGCAGTTTCTGGTGGTGGGTGCTCATGCTTTGCCCGCCTTTTTCAGCAGCGCCGATGCTTCGCGATAGGCGTCAATGATCTTGACGTAGCCGGTGCAGCGGCAATACACGCTGTCCGCGCTCTCCCGGATTTCTGCTTCAGTGGGGTTGGGATTTTTTTCCAGCAGCGAAACGCACTGCATGACATGCCCCGGAATGCAAATGCCGCATTGCATCGCCGACTTGTTGATGAAGGCCTGTTGCACCGGGTGCAATACGCCGGCCTGGTCGAGACCTTCGACGGTGCGCACATGAGTGCCGTCGCAAAGGGCGGCGAGCTGGAGGCAGGAGGAGACCGGCGCGCCGTCGATAATCACGGTGCAGGTACCGCAGGCGCCAATGCCGCAGCCGTGTTTGGTGCCGGTAAGCTGCAGGTCTTCACGGAGCACGTCGACGAGCAGGCGGTCGGGTGATTTGAGGTGAACTTCGACAGGGTCGCCGTTAAGCGTAAATTTGATCAGCATGTGGATTGGGCCGGAGGGTGCGGAAAAGCCTGAAATTATAAGGGTTCGCCTCCGGCAATGTTCACCCAATTTGGGCGAATTCGCGGGGAGGGACGACCAGACTGTGGGCGATGCTTGCCCTGTACCGGTGGCTCGGCTAAGCTGGATTTCACCGTCGCGCTTGACCAAGCAAAACGTCCAGATTTTGTGGCACGCGCCGGCCTACCCAGGAGAGAGACATGTTAAATATGACCATGACGCCGGTTCCGGCTTTTCGCAGCATTGCATTGGTCCTGCTCGGATGTGTCGCAGTCGCCGGCTGCCAGTCGCGCGGTCCCGACATCGCTCTGGATCCAGCCGACACTACGCCACCGAAGCGGATGGTGACGCAAGGTGTTTCGACCAAGATCATCGCCACCAACCTCACCAAGTGCGCTTACACCAATCCCAAGATGAATGTCCGGGTGGCTGCGGTCAGCGAAATTACCGCGACCGACGGCACCGTGATCACGATGCCTGCAAAAACGGCCTTGCAGCAGGGGGGTAACATTCCCCTGAGTCACGACCTGTACAACGAATGCAATCAGGTTACGCCGACAAACTCGGCGGCGGTCTCGACGGCGAAAGTGCCGGTCATTGAGGTTGACGCCGACGGCGAGGTCATCACCGGCTTTATCGTTGCCGATAACTATTACGAGATGTATGTCAACGGCAAACTGGTGTCGGTCGATAACACGCCCTACACGCCGTTCAACTCGGCCATTGTCAAGTTCAAGGTGAAGCGGCCTTATACGATGGCGTTCCTGCTGGTGGACTGGGACGAACATCAGGGCCTCGGCATGGAGGTCTTCCCCGTGCCGGTGACGCCGAAGACCAACAAGTACTATCCGGGCGACGGCGGACTGGTCGCCAAGTTCAGCGACGGCACCGTCACCGACGGCACCTGGAAGGCGCAGACCTTCTACATCGGGCCGCTGGTGGACCCCAACGAGGTCGTAGAGAATGGCCACGTCCACGACACCCCCAATCTCGGCGGCCGCACCCACCCCTACGCGCGCAGGCCGATCTGCGAGGAGAAATGCTACTCGGTGCACTACCCGATCCCGTCCAACTGGCAGTCGCCACGGTTCAACGACTCGCTGTGGCCACGCGCCTGGGAGTTCACGTCCCAGGAAATCGGCGTGACCAACCTGCCCGCCTATACGCGTTATCCCGAACTGTTCGAGGGCGCGCGCTGGATCTGGACGCAGAACCTTGTGCTCGACAACGTCGTCATTGCGCGCAAGACCGTGCGCTGATGTAAACGCGGGGCCGGATCAACCGGCCCCGTTTTTTTACCCTGTCCAGGATGCCGCATTGTTCAACGAAACCATCAAAGTTCGCGTCACCGAAACCAAACAGCTGATGGACGTTGTGGTGTATGAAAAGCGCCCGTCGTCGATCCAGGTGGTGCTGGGCAGCGGCGTGCACAGCGTCAAATGCGAATTGACGCCGACCCGCAACGGGCTGGCGTATGCCGGATCGGTGATGGGCCGTGAGATCGTCTATGAGCGCAGCCGCGAACAGGTGGAAGCGGACATCGAACGCCTGAATCCCAAAGAATTCCGGCGTTAATCCGCGCCCGGCCCTCAGGCCGCCGCGAATCCCATGATTCCGGTATGAAAGCGGCGCGATGCCTCGAAATCCGGCATGTCGATCGTGTAGTGATCGAGCTTGCCGACAGGCATGCGCCGTACCCCGGTTTTCTTACTGCAGCGGGTTATTGCAGTGGCGAAAACGCCGACGGCATTACGATCTTGTTTTCCTGGGCAACCAGCGTCACTTCGGGCAGGCCTTCCTTTTTCGCCACCAGTGACGGCGGCCAGACGCCTTCGGCAAGCGCTTTATTGCGCATTTGATTGCGCGCTTCGAGGGTCGGGTAAGACCAGATATGGACAAACCGGTTGACGTTGCCGCACTCGGCGTACCACATCGCCACCAGCGGGCTGATTTTTACGCGCGCGGGCAGCGCTTTTTCCCAGGTCTTGGCGACCTTTCCCATTTCGCCCGGTGCATGGGTATAGGTGCGCATTTCGAATATCGGTCCCATCTTGCCGGGCTTTATTTCCGGCGAAAACGCGAACGGGATGAAGATCTCGGTGCGCATGTTGAGCACGAATTCGCCGATTTTCGGCGGCCAGTTGCCGGAAGTCGCAGCTTCGGTGCGGATGCGTTCGCGTTCCGCCATGTCCTTGTACGGCCAGACATGAATGATCTGGTTCAGCGGTCCGATTTCGGTGTGCCAGAACGCGGCCAGCGGGGACAGTTTCTTGCGGAACTCGTAGGCCTCGCCGAAACGTTTTTCGACTTCAGCGACTGAGTGGGGTTTCAGGTCGTAGGTGCGCACTTCGTAAATCATGGTCTCTCCTCCGGATCGATCGCCGTGTATGGAGCGGCGATATTACCAGAGGCGGCGCGGTGCGCCCGCGCCGCAGCTTCAGCTCAGAGGCCTTCGCTGGCCTGTTGACCGGCGTGATAAGTGGTGTAAAGCAGAACCGGAATTTGCAGCGCACCGAGATGCTGGTCGAGCAGCGGTTTGACGTCGCTCCATGCCAGACGGCCGACACCGGTGGCGATGCGCGGCAGCGCGATGCTGGTGAATTTTTCCGCTTCCGCCAGTTTGGCCAATTCGCGCAGGGCATGCCCGACATGTTGCACGGTCGCCGGGCCCGGCGTGCCGCCGTGATGACCTTCAATTGCGCCCTGGGTGAACAGGCTGACCAAACGCTTGCCGTCGGCACCCATCCACGCCCACACCGTTCCGGGCTTCGGATGTTTGGACTGGCAGTAGTGGCGAAAATCCTTGTACATCGCCGGCCATTGTTCACGCAGTTGCAGCGCGAGTCCGCTGTGGAACGGGTCGTTGGGGGCGACACCATGGGCGATGACCTGTGCCTTCGTGAGCAGCAGGTCGCCGCTGATTTCCTTGATCATAGACATCCTCCGTTGAAATGATGAGCCGGCATAACTGCTCATGAATCCAAGCTACTCCGATGTCCGTAAAACGGTTTTGATTCAGCGCAAACATCGCACCTTTAAGGGGCTTGGCAGGCCATCGGTCCGGCGGTCATATGCTGGACGGGTGGCCGCAGGGTGCTGTGGACGGGATACACTGCATGAACCCCGCCGGTAGCGTCATAAAAAATCAGAGGCACCGGCGACCATTCCACGAATGGAGGAGATGATGTTCAAACATCAATGGTTTAGTGCGGTTGTCGTGCTTGCAGGATTGTTGTTGCCGGGATTGATTAACGCCCAGACCTGGCCCACCCGGCCCGTCCGTCTGATTGTGCCCTTCGCGCCGGGCGGCAACACTGACATCATTGCGCGGGCGATTGCGCCGAAGATGACCCAGGAGCTCGGTCAGCAGATCCTGATCGACAATCGCGGCGGCGCCGGCAGCACGCTGGGCACCGCGATGGCGGTTAAATCGCCGCCTGATGGTTACACCATCGTGATGGTGTCAGCGGCGCATGTCATCAACCCGGGTGTGCGCAAGTCACTGCCCTACGATTCAATCAACGATTTCGCGCCGGTGACGCTGGTGGCCGACGTGCCGAACGGTCTGGTGGTGCACCCGTCGTTGCCGGTGCGCGATATCAAACAACTGGTTGCGCTGGCCAAGGCGCGGCCCGGCCAGCTGGTTTACGCGACTCCCGGCCACGGCACATCGACCCATCTCTCGATCGAAATGCTGTCCCATGCCGCCGGCCTGAAAATGCTTCATGTGCCGTATAAAGGCGTCGGTCCGGCGACGATGGATGTGGTTTCGGGGCAGGCGCACATGATTTTTGCCGCGTTGCCGGCGTTCATAGAGTTCGCACGCGCCGGCAGGCTGCGGATGATTGCCCAGGCCAGCGTCAAACGTTCGCCCGCGGCACCGGATGTGCCGACGATGATCGAGCAGGGCTACAAGGACTTCATCGTCTCCAGCGGCTTCGGCATGTTTGCACCGGCGAAAACGCCGCGTCCGGTAATCGACCGCCTCAATGCCGCGGTGGTCAAGGCGCTGGCTGATCCCGCGGTGCGCAGCGGCCTGTCGAGCCAGGGCGCCGAGCCGGTGGGCAATACGCCGGAGGAATACGACCGCTACAACCGTGCCGAGATCGAGCGCTGGACCAAGGTGGCCCGCGCTGCCGGCGTGGTCGCTGAATAAGCCGCAGCATGATCAAATTTAAAACTGACCAACCGGAGCGAGTACGTTCATGAGCCGCAGAAAACAAAAAGTGTCACAGCCGCGCAAATGCAAAATCATCGTTGAGAAAGACGTGCAGATCCCGATGCGCGACGGCTCGATCATTTATGCCGACGTGTTCCGCCCGAGTTTCCGCGAAAAAACGCCGGTGATCATGAACATCGGCCCCTACCAGAAGGACAAGCTGTGGAAGCCGCCGGCCGACCTCGAGGAAAAGGCCAATCCCTACATGAACTGGGAGACCGCCAATCCGCTGTGGTGGTGCCCGCGAGGTTACGCCTGCGTGCGGGTGGATGCCCGTGGCACCGGCAAATCAACGGGCAAGTCCGACCCCAGTTCCTATCAGGAAGGGCTGGACACCTACGATGCCATCGAATGGATCGCCAAACGTGACTGGTGCTCGGGCAATGTCGGCATGCTCGGCATTTCGTATCACGCCTCATCACAGTGGCGTGTGGCCAACCTGCAGCCGCCGTCGCTGAAGGCGATCATGCCCTGGGAAGGCCGCGCCGACCAGTATCGCGACCAGGGCTACCACGGCGGCATTTTTGCGCTCGGCTTCATCGGCAACTGGTGGCTGACGCATACCGCGCACCACCTGCTCGGCAAGCCGCGCAGCTACAACCCCGATGCGTTCCAGAACGACATGCTGTGGAACTTCATGCGTAACGACCTGGATTCCGAATACTGGCGGCTGAGCAGCGCGCGCTGGGACCAGATCAAGGTGCCGGTTTACAGCGTCGGCAACTGGGGCGGTTTTTCGATGCACCTGCGCGGCAACACCGAAGGCTTCATGAACGCCGCCTCGAAGCACAAAAAGCTGCGCGTGCATACCGGTACGCACTTCCACCCCTTTCATGCCGAGGAAGGGCGCATGGACCAGCTGCGCTGGTTTGATTACTGGCTGAAGGATATCGACACCGGCATCATGGACGAACCGCCGGTCAAGCTGGAAATTCGCAGCGGCGGCAGCGAGGAACGCTACCCGTTCCGTTTCGAAAACGAGTGGCCGTTGAAGCGCACCCGGTGGACCAAACTCTATCTGAAGCCGGAGCGCACCACCGTGGGCGGCCCCGACGACGTCGAAGGCGCACTGGCGAAATCGGCGCCGAAGACCCGCACCAGGCTGTCGTATACCGCCAGCGGCGTCACCAAGGCTGGCGTCGCCAGCGGCTCGTCGCTGTCGACCACGCACGGCAATACCGGACGCACCGGTGTCGCCTTTGTCACGCCGCCGATGGCGGAAGACACGGAGATTACCGGTCCGCTGGTGCTGAATGTGTGGGTGTCGAGCACGTCCGAAGACATGGACCTGTTTGTCACCATCCGCAACATCGACGCCGATGGTCATGACGTCTGCGAAGTCGGCCAGCACGGCCAGCCGGTGCCCTGCGTGACCAAGGGCTGGCTGCGCGCTTCGCATCGCAAGCTGGATCCGAAGAAATCGCTGCCGTACCGTCCGTTCCACTCGCACGACGAGCGGCAGTGGCTGAAAAAGAACGAGATCGTTGAATGCCGCGTGGAAGTATGGCCGACCAGCATGATTTTCAAAAAGGGCAACCGGCTGCGCGTCGACATCCAGCCGCGCGATGGCCAGGGCAGCGCGCCGTATACCCACTATCACGCCGATTACAACGCCGGGGCAATGAACTCGGTGTATGCCGGTGGCAGCACGCCGTCGTATCTGATGGTGCCGGTGATTCCGGCAAAAAAGGGTCGTTAGCCGGCGAAGGGTATGCTGCAGGCAAAAGCAAAAAAACAGCGCCCTTCACGGCGCTGTTTTTTTATCCGCTTGAATCGGCTCAGGCGGCATCCAGCGTATCGCGCACCCACGCCAGCACCGCGGTCAGTCGCGGTGGCAGCACATCTTCAGACTCGTCGAAAGTGACCCAGCGCCATTCGTCGTAGGCGGGCTGGCCGAGTTCATGCACGATCGGCAGCGTCACTTCCGCGGTTTCGGTAATCGCCAGGTAATAACGCGCGATTTCACCGGTGCCGTAGGCGATGGTTTCCTTGTGCGATTCAGCGGAATCGAAGGTCAGGTCGGAGATGCCGGTGCCTTCGGTGGCTTCGCGGCGCGCGGCATCGTGCGCACTTTCGCCTTCTTCGAGCAGGCCTTTGGGGAAATCCCAGTGTTGGCCCGCACGCAGTACCAGCAGACGCCAGTCGCCGCCACGGCGCCGCGCGATGACAACGCCGGCGGAACGGACGACCGTTGCGGGTGCTGTCACGGGATCTGGATCTTGCTGCCGGGGTTACCCATGCCGGGAACGACGATGGAGGAGGCCTGCTGTCGGCGAAGTTCCTGCAGTTCGCGCATGGTGCGCTCGACGGCTTCCTTGGCGGCATCGCCGAATTTTTCGACGGCTTCTGCCAGACCGACCGCTTCGATCTCGAAATTGATCGGCAGCGGACCGGCGTTGGTCATGATCTGCGCCTCGCCGACATAAATCGTCGGGCGCGCGCTGTCGTCGGCGCCCGCGCTGGTGATCGGGGTCATGCGACGGATGGTGCCGACCTTGCGGTCGGTGACGATATCTTCGCGATACAGCGTCTTCGCGTCCATATTGCTGTCAGGGGAATCGGGTCTCTGGGCCATGGTGTCTGCGTCCGGAAAAGGTAAAGGGAAGGGGAAAGGGGCGTAGGGTATCAAAAACGCCCGGTGCGTGGCATGCCCGGTGAGATAATGCCGCCATGTCCGGCATCATTCTGACCACCATCAACGCCCGCTATGTCCATGCAGCCCTGGGTCTGCGCTATTTGCGCGCCAACATGGGGCCTTTGCGCGAGACGACGCAGATTCGCGAATTCGTACTCGGCGACCGGCCGGCTGATATTGCCGAGCGGCTGCTCGCGGATGGGCCGCGGCTGATCGGTTTTGGCGTTTATATCTGGAATGTCGAGGAAACCACGCGGCTGATTGCCATCATCAAACGGGTCGCGCCGGAAGTGGTGGTGGTCGTTGGTGGACCGGAAGTCAGTTATGAAACCGGCGAGCAACGCATCTGTGCGCTGGCCGATTATGTGGTCACCGGCTGGGGCGACGTGACGTTTCCGCAGCTGTGCGCTGAAATCATGGCTGGGCGTGCGCCGGCGCAGAAAGTCCATCCCGGCGTGCAGCCCAAACTCGCCGAAATCACGCTGCCCTACGCCGAATACTCCGACGAAGACATTGCGCGGCGCTTCATTTATGTCGAAGCCTCGCGCGGCTGTCCGTTCAAGTGCGAGTTCTGCCTGTCGGCGCTGGACAAGACCGCGTGGCCTTTTGACGCCGAACGCTTTCTTGCCGAACTGAAAGCGCTGCATGACCGCGGCGCGCGTCATTTCCGTTTTGTCGACCGCACCTTCAACCTGAAGCTGGCGGCCAGCCTGTCGATTCTCGATTTTTTTCTCGAACGCCTGAGTGACGACCTGTTCATTCATTTCGAGCTGATTCCCGATCATCTTCCGGAAAAACTCAAGGCGGCGATCCTGCGCTTCCCGCAGGGCCGGCTTCATTTTGAAGTCGGTATCCAGACCTGGGATGAAGCGGTGCAGGCGCGCATTTCGCGCAAGCAGGACAACGCACTCGCCGAAGCCAACCTGCGCTGGCTGCGCAACGAATCGCCCGCGCTGATCCATGTCGATCTGATTGCCGGGCTGCCCGGTGAAGACCTTGCCACCTTCGGCCGCGGATTTGACCGGCTGTATGCGTTGAAACCACATGAGATTCAGGTCGGCATCCTCAAACGGCTGCGCGGCGCCCCCATCGACCGGCACACCGCCGGACATGCGATGCGTTACAGCCCCGATACGCCTTATGTGGTGCTGGCCACTGACGCGCTGAGTTTTAATGACGTACAACGCATTGTGCGGTTTGCCCGCTACTGGGATCTGCTCGGCAATTCCGGCCGTTTTCATCGTGCGCTGCCGCTGCTGCTGGCGGAATCGCCGTTTGCGCGGTTCATGCAGTTCGCCGACTGGCTATACGCGCGCACGGCAAAGACCCATGAATTTGCGCTGGAAAAACTGTGCGGGTACCTGCACGATTTCCTGGTCGAGACCGGTTCAGATGCTGCGACGGCGGCGCTGGCCGTTAACGATGACTACGAAGCGAGTGGCGCCAAGGGGCGCCTGCCGTTCATGAAAACCGGGACGCGGCCGGAGCCGCAGGCGGGGGCGCGCGGCAAACTGCGCCAGACCCGGCATGTTCATGCGTGAGTGAATGATTGCCTGAGATAGAGGCCTGGAATGCGACGATTTGAACCACACGAGTTTTCCCGTAACGTGCTGGGCGAAAAGCTGCAGTCGTGCAGCGAGCGGCCGGTCACCGGGTTTTTCCGCGACGGCTGCTGCAACACCAGTCCGGAAGACGCCGGCGTGCACACCGTGTGTGTGGTGATGACCGCCGGGTTCCTTGAATTCAGCAAGGCGCGCGGCAATGATCTGTCCACGCCGGTACCGGAATTCGGTTTTCCCGGCTTGCAGCCCGGCGACCGCTGGTGCCTGTGCGCACCGCGCTGGCGCGAAGCCCTCGACGCCGGTTGTGCGCCACAGGTGGTGCTCGGGGCGACCCATGAGGCGTCGCTGGAATTTGCCACGCTGGCGGACTATAAAAAACACGCAATCGATCTTTCATAGGAGGGGAACATCATGACCGACATTGACGGCAGGACCCAGGTTGCGCTGCCTGCGAATGACCTGATTACGCTGACGCACATCATTTACGCGCTGCATGCGTTCAGCGTGTTGACGGGGATATTCAGTGCGGCCTTTATCGTCACCGCCTTTCTCAGCGGCTGGCCGTCGATCATTGCGGTGATCATCAATTACGTTAAACGCGATGCGGTGCGTGGGACTTTCCTCGATTCACATTTCTCCTGGCAGATCCGCACCTTCTGGTGGTCGCTGCTGTGGGTAATCATTGCCGGCGTGCTTATCGCCACCATCATCGGCATGGTGATCGGTGTGCCGCTGATGATCGTTGTCGGCCTGTGGATTCTTTACCGCATCGTACGCGGCTGGCTGGCACTGATGAGCCGTAACGCAATGCCGATGCCGAACTGACATGTCGGTGCGTCTCGACAAGTGGCTGTGGGCCGCGCGTTTTTTCAAGACGCGATCAGCTGCGCAACAGGCGGTCGAAGGCGGCAAGGTCAAACTCAATGGTGAACGCATCAAGCCGGCAAAGGAGCTGCGGCAAGGCGACGAGTTGCTGATCCAGATCGGCCAGGCGGAGTGGACCATCCGCGTCGAACAGTTGTCCGACAAACGCGGACCGGCAACCGTGGCGCGCACGCTGTATGCTGAAGACGAAGCGAGCCGGCTACGGCGTGAGGAGCAGGCGGCGCTGCGCAAGTTTGCTGCTGATCCGGCGCAGGACCGCCACGGCCGGCCTACCAAACGGGACCGGCGCGTGCTGGAACGCTGGCGTGAAAACTGATGTCAATGACGGAGCATGATCATGAGCACAAACGACAACGCGAAAAACATCGACCTTGAGCAGGCTGCAAAACTGATTCATGCGCTGGAGCGCGACCTCGCCCAGGTGCGGGGCGGCGCGCAGGACGTGCAGCGTTTGCGCGATGAAGTGGAGACGCTGCGCAACCTGCTCAATTCTCCGGTGCAGCGCCACCATTGGGTCAGTGACAGCCTGCATGACATTCGCAGCCTGCTTGATGAAACGGTGGATGAGGCGATTTACGAAGGCACCACGATCAGCCGTTACGCCGCGGATATCGCGCGCATCCTCGGCTTGTAAAAATAATCAATAAAAACAGATATTTACTAATACCCGTCATTCCGGACGCGCTTGGCGCGATCCGGAATCCAGAAGCACCGGTCACCAGGCTTCACAACCGATGCCGGGTTAGACGGTTACGACACTCAAGCCTTGACCACACCCGCCTTGCCGTCTTCCACCACGTATTGCCCGACATCAAACACCCGTGACTGCGGATCGGCGGCATCGTAAACACCGCGGAACGTGGTTTCCCAGCGCCGCGGCGTGACTTCGTATTTGGCATAACCGCGCCGCAGGCTGTTGGCGAATTTCACATGCGGGTTTTTTGCGAGCAGGGTTTCATTGCGCGCCCGACTCGGGCCGTACGACGAAATCGAGGTTGCAACAAACTCGCTGGCCACCACCGGCGACCGCTCATCGTCGAAATCCAAATTGAGGTCGCAGGCGGCGGCGAAATGTACATCGCCGCCGAGTACCACCGGATTGCGGATTTTGCGTGCTGCGATGAACTTGAGCAGCTTTTCGCGAGCCAGGGGATAACCGTCCCAGCCGTCGGTATAAATCGTGCGCGCATCGGCTGCGCCGCGATCGGCCTGCGCCATCAGCGTGGTCTGCGCAATCACGTTCCAGCGCGCGGGTGAAGCGGCAAGCGCCTGTTCCAGCCATTGTTCCTGCACGCCGCCCAGCAGCGAACGTCCGGGCTGCTTGAGGTCCGTGCAATCGGCCACATTGACCTGATTGCCGCCACCGCGTCCCGCGCGCGAGCACACCTGGTAATCACGGTACTGGCGCATGTCGAGCAGCTGGATCCGAGCCAGATTGCCCATGGCATGGGTGCCGTAGATCTTCATGTTCGGTCCGCCGCTGTAGCTGCCGGGCGGCAGCGGCATGTGTTCGTAATACGCCTGGTAGGCGGCGGCGCGGCGGGCGAGGAAGGCGCCGACCGGGTCGAGATCCTGCGAGCGGTCGTTGGCGTAATCGTTATCGACTTCGTGATCGTCCCAGGTCACCAGCCAAGGGCAGGCGGCATGCGCGGCCTGCAGTTGCGCATCCATTTTGTACTGCGCGTAGCGGTTGCGGTAATCGGCCAGCGTATAGGGCTCGCCGATATGGTGGTCGCGCACCTTGCCTTTGCCCCAGGAGCTTTCGTAAATGTAGTCACCGACATGCATTACAAAATCCAGTTCCTGCGCGGCCATGTCGCGATAGGCGGCGTAGAAGCCGTGTTCGTAGTGCTGGCACGACGCCACTGCAAAACTCAGCTTGCCGCGCCCGTCATCCGCAGCCGGTGCAGTTCGCGTGCGGCCAACGGGGCTGACGGCATCGCCGGTCATGAAGCGGTACCAGTACCAGTGCGATGGCGCGAGGCCCCCGGCCTGCACGTGTACGGCGTGTGCGAATTGCGGTGTCGCCAGTGTTTCACCGCTGCCGACAATCTTGCGAAAACGCGCATCAGCGGCGATTTCCCAGCGCACGGCAACCGGCGCTGCAGGCATGCCGCCGCCATTAAGCGGATCCGGTGCGAGACGCGTCCACAGTGTCACGCTGTCTGCTTGCGGGTAACCCGAAGCCACGCCGAGGGTGTAGGGATTTTGTGTGAAGCCGGGTTGTGCAATGACGCGGGTGATCGGCAGTGCCAATGCCGCTGAAACAGCCGCGCTGCGAAACAGGAACTGGCGTCGTGTGCTGTGCATGATCTGACTATAACGTAGCGTATTACCTTCGCGATGACAGGACTTTCTGCCCGGCAGGCTTGACCTAATGGTGGCATGATGACCGGCATGAGGATAGGAACGGAGAAAGCACTGGAGAAGCTGCAATGAAAATCACATGGATCACGCTGGGGTTGCTCGCCGTTTGCACGGCAGCGCCAGCGCCCGCGCAGATCAACAAGTGGGTCGACGAAAACGGACGCGTGCATTACGGCGATCGACCCCCTGCAAACAAGCCTTCGACAACCATCCAAATTCAGAAGTCGCCGCCGACGGCAAGGAATGAGGCGCCGAATGCGGCCACGGGCAAACCGTCCGTCGAGCCACCCAAGGCCGGTGCTGCCGGCGACCCGCCGGTGGACCCGGCGAAGGCGCAGGAGGCGCAGAAGCAGCGCGAACGCTTGATTGTCGAATGTAAAAACAACCGCGGCATCAATTGCGACAATCCCGAGGCGGTCAAGCAGATGCAGAGTGACGATACCCCGCAGACGGCAGAGCAGCGGCGGAGCAAGCGTAACGAGCCGCAGTCTGATTTTTGCGCACGCAACCCGAAGATCCCCGGCTGCTGAGATCACCGGCAGTTTTATGGTTTCACCGGATTGAATACGCCGGCTTGCTGAGTAACAATAAGCGGTCGGCCGTGGCATCGTCAGGCTTGAATGCCTGGTCTGAAAGGGCAGGTGAAATGCATATGCGCAATTTTTGGCTGTTTTTGGGGTGGCTCGCGGCTTGTGCGGTGACGCCAGCGCTGGCGCAGGTGAACAAGTGGGTGGATGAAAAGGGCCGCGTGCAATACGGCGATCAGCCGCCAACCGGCAAGGCGGCAGTTAAGCCCGCATCCACGCCGAAATCGTCGCCGGCCGTCAATCCGAACAAACCCCCGCCCCAGCCCAGGCTACATGTGCCGGGTGATCCGCTGGTCGAGCGTCTGAAAGAAAGCGAGGCGCGCCGGGATCGCGAACGGCTGAGCGCCAAATGCTGGAAAGAGGAACGCGGCGATTGCAACGAATCCGGAATGATCCATGAAATGAAGGCCGAAGAAAAAAAAGCGGCCGCCACAGTGCAGAAGGCCAATGTGCGTGAGCCGTTGTCGAGTGACTTCTGCAAACGCAATCCCAAGGTGGAAGCCTGCCAACCCAGGAAGTGACCGCATTGGCGGGGTTCGTTTAAAGCATGTCCAAAACGCTCAACATCATCGGCCCCGGCCGTGCCGGCCGTGCGCTGGGGCTTGTGTTTCATCGCGCGGGACTCTGCACCGTGCAGGACTTGCTGGGGGCGGAGTTCGCGACCGCGCAATCCGCGGCGGAATTCATCGGATCCGGTCATGCCGTGCGCCGGCTGGGCGACATGCGCGCCGCCGATTTCTGGATGCTGACACCGCCGGACGGCGCCATCGCCTCAATGGCAACGGCATTGGCCGCTACGGGCGCGGTGCGCGCCGGCGACATCGTGTTTCATTGCAGCGGCGCACAGCCGGCATCGATACTGGCGCCGCTGGCCGCCGCCGGCGCGCGGGTGGCCAGCGTGCATCCACTGAAAAGTTTTGCCGATCCGGACAGGGCTGCGCAGTCATTTGCCGGAACCTGGTGTACGGCCGAGGGTGATGCCGCGGCACTCGCGGTGCTGCAACCGCTGTTCGGGCAGTTGGGCGCGCGGATGGCGGTGATCGACCCCGCGGGCAAGACGCTTTATCACGCCGCCAGCGTGATGGTCTGCAACGATCTCACTGCACTGATGGAAGCCGGCTTGCGCGCCTACGCGGGTGCGGGGCTTTATCGGGCAACGGCGCAGGCGATGATGGAGCCGCTGGTGCGCGAGACGCTGGACAATGTGTTTGCGCTGGGCACGGTGCGCGCGCTGACCGGACCGGTGGCGCGCGGCGATGCGGTCGTTGTCGCCCGCCAGCTCGATGCGCTGGCTGCGCTGGATCCACATATCGCCGACGCTTATCGCGCGCTCAATGCAATTGCACTGGATCTGGCGCGGGCCCAGGGCGGTGCCGCCGGCACGGCACTGGATGCAGTTGCCGATGTGCTCCACCGCGATCAAAAACAATAATAAAAACAGATAATTGCAATTACCCTCCTGAGCGTGGTCGCGGCACGGTTGCGACCGGTGCTTGTTACAATCGCGGCATGAGTGAACATCCGAAACAGGCGCCGCCTTCGCCCGCCTTGCCCGCCATTGATGATTCCACCATCGCTGCCATCCGCACTCAGGTGATGCGCGCGATCGCGCTGAACCGCGAACCGGGTTATCACTTTGCCGGCAATTTTCTCGACTTGTCCTATGACCACGTCGGCACTGATCACACCGCGCTGTCGGTCGATGTCCAGTCTTTTTCTTCAACCGTCGACGGCCAGTTAAGCCTGTCCGGATTCGCCATCCTTGCCGATCTGGCGATGGCCGGTGCGGTACGCGCCGGGCTGGAGCCGCGGACGCGGCTGGCGACGGTGACGATGAATCTGCAGTTCACCGGAGTACGCGCCGATGGCCGGCTGCATGCGCGCGGCGGCATGCACGGATTTATCGAGGGTGCTGCGGGCAGTCAGGGTGTGAGCACGGTGGATATCCGCACCGCCGCCGGTCTGGTGTGTACGGGCACGGCGACCTTCATGGTGCTGAAACCGCCCAAAGGTGTCGAACTGCATCCGGTGCCGCACCGTCGCCGCGGTGAAAATCCGACGCCGGAGATTCCCGGCGGCAAACTGCGCCCCGACGAGAAAAAGATCCTCGCGGCTGCGGAATTGTCACTGGCCGGTGTGCGCGAGCACGGCGGCTCTTTCGTGCAGCGTTTCTGGGGCGTGCAAGCCACGCATGTGCCGGGCGGTTCGCATTCGACGGTCAAAAACGGTCCGCATATCGGCAACCGTGTCGGCCATGTGCAGGGCGGCATCCTGCTCGGGCTGGCTGCGGAAAATGCCGTTGCCGCATTGACACCGCACTGGCAACTGACGGCGCTGTCGGCATGGTATATCAGTCCCGGCGAGGGCCGCGCGTTGAAGATCCGTTCGAAAGTCGTTCATCATGGCCGGCTGGTCGCGGTGGTGCGCACCGAGGTCACCGGCAAGGGTCACGACGGCCGGCGGCGCAAGGTGTTTGAGCTGATGACCACCCACGCGTATCGCGCGGAATAGCCGTGGCTTTGCGCACGCTTTCCGGCAAACACGCCGATCCGCGCAAGGGTCGCGGTGCCGGCGTCAATCCGGAAGGGCGTTTCGAGCAGGTCGATCGCGAAAGCTTTGATGACGGCTGGGAAACCGGCGCTGATGACGAACAGCGCGTACTGAAAACAGTGGTCACCGACGAGCTCGCGAAATCGATCATCTCGCGCAACGATTCGCCGGACATCCCGTTCACGCAGTCGATCAATCCCTATCAGGGTTGTGAACACGGCTGCATATATTGTTATGCGCGGCCCAGTCACGCTTATCGCAATCTTTCACCCGGCATTGATTTCGAAACGCGCATCTTCGCCAAAGTCAATGCACCGGAACTGCTGCGCCAGGAATTGTCACGACCGGGATATAAATGCGAGTTGATTGCGCTCGGCGCCAACACCGATCCCTATCAGCCGGCGGAGCGCTCGCGCGGCATCACCCGCGGCATTCTTGAAGTCTGCGCCGAGTTCAATCAGCCGGTGGGCATAGTCACCAAAAACGCAATGGTTGAACGCGACATCGATATCCTCGCACCGATGGCGGCGAAAGGTCTGGCCGAAGTATTTGTATCGGTCACTTCGCTGGACCACGAACTGGCGCGGCGCATGGAACCGCGCTGCACGGCGCCGGCGCGGCGGCTGCAGGCTGTGCGTGCGCTGGCCGATGCCGGCATTCCCGCGGGCGTGATGGTGGCGCCGGTGGTGCCCTTTCTCAACGATCATGAAATCGAGGCCATTGTCGCGGCGGCGGCAGACCACGGCGCGCAACGCGCGGGCTATATCCTGATGCGCCTGCCGTACGAAGTAAAAACGCTGTTCCGCGAATGGCTGGAGCGTCATTACCCGCTGAAGGCCGCGCATGTGATGAGCCGGGTGCAGGCGATGCGCGGCGGGCGCGACAATGATCCGGAATTCGGCAGTCGCATGCGCGGCGATGGTGAATTTGCGCAGATTCTGGCGCGGCGTTTTGCCATTGCCTGCCAAAAGGCCGGGCTCAATCAGGCGCGGCGCGGCGTGGGCAGTAATGACCAAAGTATTAACGGAAATAAGAACGGAAATCAGCGCGATACCACGCAATTCCGTGTGCCGGGCGCGGTTAAACAGGGCAGTCTGTTTTGAACAGGGTACACCGGCGTGAGCGACTGCATTTTGCGCAATACTGAGCAACCGACCCCGTGGTACCGACAGATCGCGGGGCCCCTGTTGACGGATGTGCCTCTGAAAGCGATTGGCACCCCGCTGTTTATCGCGCTGTTTTTTGCCGCTTATTTTTATGTGCTCGAGCACCCTGCCTATCCACCGACGCTGATGCCTGTGACTGCCTTGGATCGCCTGATTCCCTTTCAGCCGCAGGCTTTTTATTTGTATGTATCGCTGTGGATTTACGTTTCCCTGCCCCCGGCCTTTCTGTCCTTGCGCCGTGAGTTGTATGGCTATGCTGCAGCCATGGCGGCGATGTGCCTCGTCGGGCTCGGAATTTTCTATTTCTGGCCGACAGCTGTCGCCCCGGCCGAGATCGACTGGGCCCTTTACCCTGAAATGGAGTTTCTGAAAAACCTCGATGCCGTGGGTAATGCCTGTCCCTCGCTGCATGTGGCCACGGCTGTATTTTCCGGATTTTGGTTGCATCGGCTGCTGCGCCGTTTCGGGGCGCCGTGGTGGATGCTTCTGGTTAATGGCGCATGGTGCGCGGGTATCGTATATTCCACGCTCGCCGTGCGTCAGCATGTCGTGGTGGATGTGCTGGCCGGTTTGGGGTTGGGCGTGCTGGCGGCCAGCCTTTCATTGCGTGGCCGCGTGCTGGCTGATGCAAGGTAGTCCGGTTGCAAATCGCGAAACAATCTGAATTCTCCCGAATTTAAAAATCACAGGTTTATCTGCTTTGAACCCGCTCTGGCTTTCCCATTTCACAGCGACCAGCAGTATCGGCTGCGGTCTGGATCAAACGTTGGCTGCGCTCCGCGAGGGCCGCAGCGGTCTGGCACCTTGCGCGTTTGAAACCGTGGATCTGGCCACAGTGATCGGCGAGGTGCCGGGGGTGGACGCAGTGCGCCTTCCTTCACAGCTCACCGATTTCGATTGCCGCAACAACCGGCTTGCCTTGTTGGGATTGCTGCAGGACGGTTTTGACGAGGCTGTTCGTACCGCCATCGCAAAATACGGCGCGCAGCGGGTAGGCGTGTTTCTTGGCACCAGTACTGCCGGCATCCTGCAGACCGAACTGGCCTACCGGCGCCGCGATCCGGCGACCGGCGCCTTGCCTGTGGATTTTGTTTACGGCAAGACGCACAACGTTTTTTCGGTTGGGGACTTCACGCGTCGTTATTTCGGTCTTACCGGTCCGGCTGTGGTGGTGTCCTCGGCCTGTTCCTCCAGTGCCAGGGTTTTTGCTTCGGCGCGCCGCATGATGGCGGCCGGCCTGATCGATGCCGCAGTGGTGGGCGGCGTGGATACGCTGTGCCTGACCACACTTTATGGTTTCAACTCGCTGGGCCTGATGTCTGAACAGGCTTGCCGTCCGTTCGACGCCCAGCGCAACGGCATTTCGATCGGCGAGGCGGCAGCGTTTGCCTTGCTGGAACAAGCGCCGGAACATCTGGTTGGCGATGCCGTATTGTTGCGCGGCACTGGTGAGTCGAGTGATGCCTATCATATGTCGTCGCCGCATCCCGATGGACTCGGCGCGCGCATGGCCATGCAGGGCGCGCTGAAAATGGCGGGTTTGCTGCCGGCGGACATCGGCTATATCAATCTGCACGGCACGGCGACACCGACCAACGATGCGGCGGAGTGCAAGGCCGTACAGCATGTGTTCGGTTCGCAAACACCCTGCAGTTCCACCAAGGGCGCGACCGGCCATACGCTGGGTGCGGCCGGCGGCTTGGAGGCGGTGATCTGCGCGCTGGTGCTGCAACATGGCCTGCTGCCTGCCGGCTTGAACACCCGCCAACGCGATCCGGCGCTGGATCTCGATTACCTGCTGGTGAATCGCGAGCAGCGGGTGGCGCATGCGCTCAGCAACTCATTCGGTTTCGGCGGCACCAATTGCAGCCTGATTTTTTCGCGGGCGAACTAGGCATGCACACACTCAGCGCATATATCGAAGGCATCGGCCTGCTGGGGCCCGGCTTCAGTAACTGGCCGGACAGCCGGGCCGTCATTTGCGGTCAGCAAGCCTATCAAGCGGCCAGGACCGTGTTGCCGCTGCCGGCTTTGCTGCCGGCGGCGGAACGCCGACGCAGCGGTGCCATTGTCCGGCTCACTTTGGCGACTGGACTCGAAGCCATCAACGCGGCCGGACTTGATGCGGTCACCTTGCCTATGGTGTTCACGGCTTCCGGCGGTGATGGCGAAAACTGTCATTCCATCTGTGAAATGCTCGCTTCGGATGACCGGCAGATTTCTCCGACACGTTTTCATAATTCCGTGCATAACGCTGCTGCCGGTTACTGGAGCATAGCCACCGGCGCGATGGCGCCGTCAACGGTACTGGGTGCCTTTGATGCCTGCTTCGGAGCCGGTTTGCTGGAGGCTTTGACCCAAATCGTGGTCGACAATGAGCGCGTTATTTTGCTGGCCTGTGATACCAGTTATCCGGAGCCCTTGCACGGCGTCCGGCCCATTCCTGATGCTTTCGGCATTGCACTGGTATTAGCCCCGCAACGCAGTGCCCGTGCACTGGCAAAAATCACCGCCAGCCTGACAGATGCTGCTGCCGACCGGATGGACGATGGGGCTTTTGAAGGTTTGCGAACGGCGATTCCTGCAGCACGCGGTTTGCCGCTGCTGCGCAGCATCGCACTGGGCGGCGATCATCATGTGGTACTGGATTATCTTGGTGACACGCGTCTTGCCGTGAGGGTTGCCTCATGCTGAATCAGGCCAGACTCGACCATGCCTGGATAAGGCGACATATTCCCCACCAGGGCAGCATGTGTCTGCTGGAAGAGGTGGAAGCCTGGGACGAGCAGGGCATTCGCTGTCGAGCCGTCAGTCATCGTGCCACGGACAATCCATTGCGCGCCCATGGCCAGCTCGGTGCCGCTTGTGGCATCGAATATGCGGCACAAGCCATGGCAGTACACGGCGCCTTGCTGGCGCCGCCGGACGGCCCGGGCGCCCGCGCCGGTTATCTGGTCAGCGCCCGCGGCGTGCGGCTGCATGTATCCCGGCTGGATGACATCGCCGCCGACCTGCTGGTGGAAGCGGGCTGCATTACACGCAGTGAAAACAATATTCTTTATCAGTTCAGCATCAGCGCTGCCGGGCAACCGCTGCTGGAAGGGCGTGCCGCAGTAGTGCTTAACGCCGAACTGCTTAAACCCCTTGCAGGAGAAGCATCCTCATGAAAAAAGCCCTGGTCACCGGCGGCAGTGGCGGTATCGGCGCGGCGGTTTGCCGCCGGCTGGCCGCTGACGGATGTCATGTTTATATCCATGCCCGCAGCGGCGCGGAGGCGGCACAGACGCTGGCCGATGCCATCCATGCGGAGGGCGGCAGCGCAGAAGTGCTGGTGTTTGATGTCACTGACGCTGCGGCAGTGGCCGCTGTGCTGGCGCCGCTGATTGAGGAACAGCCGATCCAGATCCTGGTCAACAATGCCGGCATTCATGACGATGTGGTGTTTCCCGGCATGCGTGCCGAACAATGGCAGCGGGTGATGGATGTGTCGGTCAACGGATTTTTCAATGTCACCCAGCCGCTGATGATGCCAATGATTCGCAGCCGCTGGGGGCGCATCATCAATGTGTCATCGATTGCGGCGCTGACCGGCAACCCGGGTCAGGTGAATTATTCGGCGGCCAAGGGCGCACTGAATTCGGCAACCAAGTCATTGGCCCGGGAGGTTGCCGGTCGCGGCATTACCGTCAATGCGGTTGCGCCGGGGATTATCGATACGCCGATGAGTGCATCGGCATTTGATGCGACAGAAATTGCACGTCTGGTGCCGATGAAGCGGGCAGGCAGTCCGGATGAGGTGGCGGACCTGATCGGTTTTCTCGCCTCAACGCGGGCGGCCTATATCACCGGGCAGATCATTTCCATCAACGGCGGCATGATTTAACGGCCGATCACCGCTATTCCTGGCCGCACAATTTAAAAACGCCCCGCCGCGCGTTTGGCCAGCAGCATGGGCAAACGCAATACAAACCCGATCAGCAGCCGCGTGTGCATCCACGTTAACAACACGTTGTCGCGCAGATATCGAAAATGCGACACCCCGCCTTCTTCAGGGCGGTAGTAGCGTACTGCGGCGGGCAGGTTGACCGGTTTGACGCCGCGCCAGCACAGGCGCACCACGGCTTCGGGATCAAAGTCGAAGTGGCGCATCCACGGCTGGCTCTGCATGACCCGTTGCAAGGCGGTAACCGGATAAACGCGGAAACCGAACAGTGAATCACCGATGCCGGCCCAGAGTGTTTCGAGGTTGGCCCACCAGTTGGAGATGCGCCGCCCTTTGACGCGCAAACCCGGCGCACTGGCGTCGAACACCGGCACCCCGAGGATCATTGCGGCGGGTTGTGCAGCGGATTCCGCCATGAATGCCGGAATGCGATCGGGCGGATGCTGGCCGTCCGAATCCATGGTCAGCACATGGGTGTAACCCGCCCCGGATGCCTGCTCGAGGCCATGCAGCACTGCGGCGCCCTTGCCCTGGTTGTGCGGCAGAACGATCACGCGCAGTTCGGCGTCTTGTGCGGCGAGTGACCGCAGCCCTTCGGCAGTGCCGTCGGTACTGCCATCTACCACTACCCAAACGGGGCTCCAGTGCTGACGTGCCGCACGTACGGTTTCATAAACCTTGGTGCCGGGGTTGTAGCTGGGAATCAGAACGAGGTGTGTGCTGGAGGCGATGGTCACGACGGCGAGGGAGGCGTCAGTTGCGTTGTGCTGTCAATTTGCGCGTCCAGGTCGCCGGTCGGATAAAACGCGGGTTCACCGCTCAATTCATGCGCAAAGTAGTGATCGAGTTCAACCATGAAGTGCCGGGCATGTTGCGGTGGATCGAAACGCCGTCCCAGGCGCGCCCGGTAATGGATGGGCATCGGCGGCATGCGAAACAGCGACCAGCCCTTGCTCAGGTATTTTGAATTAGTTTCGATCAGCACGGTCTGCACCGGTGTCTGAGCGTGAAGAGCAATAAGGCCGATGCTGCCTTTGAGCGGGTTGACCGGGTGCGAGGTGGTGCGCGTACCTTCCGGAAACAGCAACAGATGGCTGCCGTAATCAAAATCCCGGATGGCCGAGCGGATCATGTCACGTACCGGTTCATTGCGGATGTAGCGCGCCAGCAGCGCACCTGCACCGAGGAAAACATTGTTCATCAATTCAGCTTTAAGCACGCAGGCGACGTTGGGCAGGCGAGAAATCACCATCACCGCATCCAGAAGGCTCGGGTGATTGGGGGCGATGATGACTGAGGAGGCATCGTGCAGCGCATCCAGATCTTCAAGATCAAAGCTGAAGCGTCGCGACAGGCTAAGGGTGCCGATGAAAATCCGGAACACCATCATGATGGCGTAACGCCCCAGTACCCGGGCCCATGACGCGGGCAGCAGCAGGTAAAGAATCATCGCAAACGGGGTCCATACGAGGCATAAAATGCCGAGCCAGGCGATGCCGAGGTAAATCACCAGGTAGTCATAGATATTCAGCAGTAATCGAAAAACGGCGCGCATGGTCAGTTCCGCCTTCCGGATGCTGCAGTCAGCGGATGCGCCGCCGTGGCTTCAATTTCCAGCAGCAGTTCCTGGCGGCATACATCAGCCTGGAGGTAAACCGCCTTGGGCTTGTCACCTACACACTGCGTCAGTTCGGCACGGATCTGCGCCAGATCGGCGGGCCGGCGCACATAGACTTTGTAATGCAGATCGGCCAGATTGAATGCGGGTTCGCTGGACTGGCGGTTCGCCTCGGCCAGCACCGCCTTGATATTGTTCATGGTTTCGCGGGTCTGCGCTCCAACGTCGGCGGGGTGCAGGCTGGCGTGGCCGACCACACTGGCGGTGCCCGAAATGAATAAAACCTGTTCCTGCCCCAGGTGGACCAGACAGGCGCGCGAAAAAGTCGGACTGCGCGGGCCGTACTGCTGCGGATATTCGCAGGCACTGGTCTGGCGCGGGTTTTCAATACTCAGGGGCGCCACCCGTCCGGCAAGAAAGGCAATGGTCAAAGGCCCTTGAGCCGAACCCAGGGCGCAGGCCGCGGGAACATTGCCCGTAACTTTCCGGCCATGGGCAATAAAGGCGTCCTGCCGGCCGAGATTGAACTGGCGGTAACGTTCCAGTCCGAAACTGTGGGCGTTGATGTCGGTAATGTAATTCCAGAAACGGAAGGCATATGGGAAGCGCAGGTTGTCGAGGAGCGCAAATATCTGGCGATAGGCCGCTTCCGTGGCTTGATGCAATGGCGTTTTGGCGCCGTCCGTTGCAAACCGTGCTTCGGACAGGGCAATCACTCCGAACAACACGTCATCGTCATGGCTGTATTGCAGTTCGCCCTGGCTCCCCTGGGTCAGTTGACCGCTGCCCTGCCAGACTTCGCAGACGGCATCGAGGCCGTCCAGCCTCGGCATGGCGACGCGCATGCACGGCACCTCGAGTTCAGCGGGGGGCTGTTTGCCGGCAGCGTCAGCTGAAAAACAGAAGGCACCGAGCGTGCTGTTTTTCCATTGCGCCGGTTGATTGAGAAAAGCCCCAACGGTAAGGTCCGGGCCGCGAAGGGAGTGAGTCATCGTGCGCATCAGTTTATGGTCGCACCCGGTTCATCCGTCACTCGGATGTTGTTTCTGCGCATCCGCCAGGACTTCAAGGTGCGGCCGAAATTGATAATGGATGTCACGTAATAAAATCCCTTGAATGCCAGCAAAGGTCCGCCGATCCTGGTTTTCCCAAACAAGTCGCCCGCCAGCACGGACAGCATTGCTTCACGGACCCGGAAATAATTGCGCGGCTCCATGAACATGTTGCGCAGGGTGGGATTGGTCACCCGGTAAATAAACCAGGAAAAAATTTTGGGTCCGACATGCATGGCACGGTCGAATTTTTCCAGTGCAGCGGCGGCCTGCTGCGGGTGGCGCAGGCAGGTGTCCACAGCTTCTGCGCCGGCAAAGGCGCTTTGCATGGCGAGCAGGACGCCGGAAGAAAATACCGGGTCTATGAACGTATATGCATCGCCCAGCAGCAGGTAATTGCTGCCATGGGTTCGTTCGCAAACATAGGAATAATTACCCGTGGCTTCAACCGGTGAAATCAGTTGTGCGTTCTGCAGGCGGGTGTGCAGCGGCGTGCACAATGCAATGGTTTCGCGGAAAAATTCCTCAAGCGTCTTCTTTTTGCGTGTTTTCAGGTAATACGGCCAGACAACGGCTCCGACACTGGTCGCGCCGTCGGACAGGGGGATGAACCAGAACCAGCCATGTTCGAACCAGTACAGCATGATGTCGCCCTCGGTCCTGCCCGGCTTGCGTTCAGCACCGGAAAAATGGCCGAAGATGGCGGCGCTGTTGTGTTGCGTATTGCGCTTTTTGACTTTGAGGCGGTTGCCGAGAAAAGTATCGCGGCCCGAGGCATCGAGCACAAAACGCGTAGCCACGGTTTCGACGCAGCCGTCTTCGTGGCGGGCGCGCACCAACGCGCCTTCGTTGCCTTTTAAAAACTCGACGTCCAGCACCTGGCAACCTTCGGCGACACGGGCATTTTTACGGCTGGCATTGCGGATCAGGATTTCGTCGAATTCGGAACGGCGTACCTGATAGGCCATGGGCATGGATTTATCCATGGCGCCGCCAAATTCATAGGGCTGTGTGTGGTCGTGCCAGGGCGACACGAATTCGGCGCCCCATTTTTCCATGCCGATTGCCTTGACGGCATCCGCCACGCCCAGCTTTTCAAGCAGCGGCAGATTGGCGGGAAGCAGGGATTCACCGATGTGAAAACGGGGGTGATGCGCTTTTTCCAGCAAGGTTACCCGGTAACCGCGCCCGGCGAGCAATGCGGCTGCTGTCGAGCCCGCGGGGCCGCCACCAATGACCAGCACGTCGCAGTCCGAAGCGCGGGTAACGGGCGATTCGGCTAATGGATTCATGGCTGATTATCCTGCCAAATTTTTATAGGTATTGTCTGGTTCAAAGTTTCGGCTAAGCGAAAAATACCAGAACAGCCGGCTTTCTTATGTGGGTTACCGTACGCAAGCGGAGGGAAATCACCCAGAAAGCGGGAAAGTATCCGCCTGAGGTGACCGACGGCATTACAATCCAGATGTTGACATCATTGGACGTTCAGGCAGGTCAGCGGCGTTTGGTTTGTTGCGTTATAGACCAATACAGTAACGAAAACTCTAATCCTGATTGTTAATCAAGCGGATTTTTTTGCACCATGAATAATATCCAGAAACCCGTTGTCTCCAGTAACTCCGAACTGCAGCTTGAAGTTGCCGTGTTGATGATCGAGTGTTTGAATCTGGAGATCACTGCAGATCAGATTGACCCGGATGCGCCTTTATACGGCGAGGGTCTGGGCCTCGATTCAATCGATGTGCTGGAAGTTGCCCTGGTGGTCTCCAAGCGTTACGGCATGCAATTGCGTGCCGATAGTGCAGACAATCAGTACACCTTCAGCTCTTTGCGCAGTCTGGCTGATTACATTGCGGCACAAAGAACCCGTTGATGCTGCGTCGCATGCTGCGCGGGCTGGGTATAGCGGTTCTGATCATCGGGTATCCCTTGCTGGCGCATTACACCAACGAATCCGCCCACCGCGGTCACCTTGGCGCGCTGGTTGCCGTTGCCCCGTTGGTATTGACCGCACTGTTCCTGGCCTGGCGTTCAAGTCGCCGCCCGCTGATGCTGAGCATGGTGCTGCTGCTCGGTCTTGCGTTATGGGCTGTGTGGCCGTCCCTTGAGCATCATTTTGGGGTGGTTTACTGGTTGCAGAATGCGGGCATACAGCTCCTGCTGTGCCTTGTTTTTGGCCGCACCCTGATGGCGGGGAAAAAACCGCTTTGCACCCGATTCGCAGAGGTGGTGCATGGGCCCTTGACCCCGCAACATGAAATTTACGCGCGACAGGTTACGGTCGCGTGGACCTTGTTTTTTGCCGTGATGGTGTTGATTTCCACACTGCTGTTTTTTCTGGCGCCGCTGGCAACCTGGTCGGTGTTTGCCAATTTCATGACCTTGCCCCTGGTGGCGCTGATGTTCATCGTCGAATACCGGGTTCGCAAGCGGGTGTTACCGGAGATGCCCGGCGCACACATTCTCGATGCGGTGCGGGCGTTCAAAAACACCCCCCTGAGTTCGCGGTAGTTGTTGCAGCTTCGCCCATGGCTTTCCTGCCCCTCGTAGCGCATGTTTCTCCGGATAGCATTGTTGCCTGGCGGGCCGATGGCCCCGTCACGCTGCGCCGCTTCCTCGCCGAGGTTCGCTGCCTGGCCGCCCTGTTTCCCGCGGGAAATCATCTGCTCAATCTATGTGCTGACCGTTACCGTTTCAGCGTGGGACTGGCGGCCGCCATTCTGACCGGCAAAGTAAGTCTGCTGCCGTCGACGCACACTCCGGGTGTGGTGCGCCAGATCAGGGAGTTTGCGCCGGATGTGTTTTGCCTGACCGACAACGATGCATGCCCTGTTGATCTGCCGCGGCTGCGATACCCGGCGATGGATGTTGAGGGCGGGGCGGATGTATTTGAAATTCCGCAGATTGATGCCCGCCAGCGCATCGCGGTGGTATTCACTTCGGGATCCACCGGTTCGCCGCAACCGCATGCCAAAACCTGGGCGGGGCTGGTCGGCAGTGTGCGGGCCGAAGCATCGGGTCTGGGGCTGTTGCCCAATGCGCCCTGCGTCATCGTCGGTACCGTGCCACCGCAGCATATGTATGGATTTGAATCCACGGTGCTGATGAGTTGGAGCAATGGCAACACGTTTTGCCATGCCCAGCCGTTCTACCCGGCGGATATTTGCCAGGCACTGGCTGCTGTGCCGGCACCGCGGGTGCTGGTGTCGTCACCGGCCCATCTGCGCGCCTTGCTGGATTCGGGGCTGGCCTTGCCGGAAATTTCGCTGGTGGTGTCTGCGACCGCCCCCCTGTCGATGCGCATCGCGAAGGAAATGGAGACGCTGTGCAATGCACCGCTGATGGAAATTTATGGCAGCACCGAAACCGGGCTGATCGCGACCCGTCGGCCGACTCAATCAGCGGAATGGCAACTGCTTCCCGAAATCAGACTGGCGGTAAAAAACGACGCCGTACATGCCTGCGGCGGCCATGTCGAAACATCGACTGCCCTGAACGATGTCATCGAACTGGTTGCTGAGGGAAAATTTTTGCTGCACGGGCGGATTGCCGATCTGGTCAACATCGCCGGCAAGCGGCATTCCCTGGCCAGTCTCAATCACCTGCTCAATACCATTCCCGGCGTGCTGGACGGTGCGTTTTTTATGCCGGATGAGGGTAGCCATGATCAGATTACGCGGCTTGCGGCCTGTGTGGTGGCGCCCGGCATGACGGCGCCGCAACTGCTGACGGCTTTGCGCGAACATATTGACCCGGTCTTTCTGCCGCGTCCGCTGCTGTTTGTGGATGCGTTGCCGCGCAATGGCACGGGAAAGCTGCCGCGCGAGGCGCTGCAGGCGCTGGTGCAGACGCGCAGCGCAGGGAAAAATCGCACTAATGGCGTTACACGTTGGATGGTTCCGGCAGATCATCCGGCTTTTGCCGGACATTTCCCCGGCACACCCATACTTCCCGGCGTGGTGCTGCTGGACATGGCGCTGCAGGTCCTGAGCGATGCGGCGGGAATCGGGCTGGAGAGCTGTGAAATCGGCTCCGTCAAATTTCTCAGCCCGGCAAAACCCGGCGATACGCTGGAGATACGGCACGAGTTTCAGACGGGCGGCATCATCCGTTTCGACATCGCGGACGGTGCGCGCAAAATCGCCGGCGGCAATATCGTATTGCGACCCCCGGCATGACATCGCAAGCCAATTCCGCACAGCACGCCGCCTGGGCCCATGCCCCGGAGCGCAGCAACCTCCTTTTACTGCGCATCATGGTGTGGGTTTCCATGCGCCTGGGACGGCGCGCGAGTCGTGTCGTGTTGTATGGGATTGCCGCTTATTTTCTGCTTTTTGCGCCAGGCAGCCGACACGCTTCAGAAGATTATCTCCGCCGTGCCCTGGGGCGTGAACCGCGCTGGCGCGATGTGTACCGGCATTTCTTCACTTTTGCCACGACCATCCATGACCGTATTTATCTGGTCAACCGTCGCTTCGACCTGTTTGATTTTGAAGTCCATGGCGAGGAGGCGATGCGCCGGCTGCTTGCCAGCGGCAAAGGCCTCATTTTGTTGGGCGCACATCTGGGCAGCTTTGAGGTGATCCGTGCGATTGGGTGGAAACACGCGGATTTGCGCGTCGCCATGGTCATGCATCAGGGCAATGCACAAAAAATCATGGCGGCGCTGGCAGCCATCAATCCCCGGGCGGCGCAGGACATCATCGGTATGGGGCATGTGGATTCCATGCTGCAGGTGCGCGAGCGTCTCGATGACGGCACTGTTGTCGGCCTGCTCGCTGATCGCACCCCGGGAGGCGAGGCGCTGCGGCCGGCACGAATCCTGGGCGCTGACGCCAATCTTCCGGTCGGGCCATTTCGCATGGCGGCCATGTTGCAGCGTCCCGTGGTGTTCATGACCGGGTTGTACCTCGGGGGCAACCGTTATGTCATTCATTTCGACACCTTGGCGGATTTTTCTGCTGTTGCCCGTGAGCAACGGAACGCCGCCGTCGATGCCGCAATTACCCGTTATGCCGAACTGCTCGATCAATATTGCCGCAAGGCACCTTACAATTGGTTCAACTTTTTTGAGTTCTGGAAGTCTGCAACCATAGTAGAAAAAAAAGCATCATGATGCATCGGTCTTCCCCTGCTGTTTACTTGAGGAGCCTGTCTTGCAGTGCTTGATTCGACGGGTATCCGCCGCACTGGCGCTGATGCTGTTCGCCGGCATCACCAATGCCGCCGGGCTGGATATTGACCGGCTGATGCAGGGGCTGGCGCAGATCCGCAGCGGCCAGGCCAGCTTTGTTGAGAAAAAATACATCGCCATGCTCGACAAGCCGGTGGAATCATCCGGTGAATTGTTCTACAGCGCACCCGATCGCCTGGAAAAACGCACGCTGAAGCCGAAGCCCGAATCGATGATCCTCGATGGCGGCTCCATCGTTATTGAGCGTGGCCGCCAGAAACATTCGCTGCAATTGCAGGATTATCCCGAACTGGCTGCAGTCATCGACAGCATCCGCGGTACGCTGGCGGGCGACCGCAAGGCGCTGGAACGCAGCTATCGGCTCAGTCTGGAGGGCGGGGCTGAGCGCTGGACGCTGCAACTGCTGCCGATCGATGAAAAAATGCAGGCGGCCATCAAGCACATCCGGATTGCCGGGGCGCAGCATTTCGTGAGCAGCATCGAAATCAACCGGGTTGATGGCGACCGATCGCTGATGCTCATTGAGAAGTTGACCGCCCGGTGATGCGGGTCACGTCCGCCCGCGCCGCAATCATTTTGTGGCTCGCGTTTGTCATCAGTTGCGGCATCATCATCAGCCGCAGCCAGTTCACCACGGATTTGTCGGCCTTTTTCCCGCGTAATCCCACGCCGGCTCAGCAAATGCTGCTGGACCAGATCCGCGACGGCCTGGCCTCGCGCCTGATTCTCGTTGGCATCGAAGGTGCCGACGCCCAAGTACGTGCGACCTTGTCCAAACAAATGGCGCTCAGCCTGCGCGCGAATAGTGCTTTCGTCAGCATCAACAATGGCGAACCCGTCAACGCCGCGCGTGATCAGGCATTTCTGTTCGATCATCGTTATCGGCTGAGTCCTGCGGTGACCCCTGAGCGCTTCAGCGTGGAGGGATTGCATGCCGCTTTGGAAGACAGCATTGACCTGCTGTCATCATCAGCCGGGCTGCTGGTCAAATCGCTGCTGCCGAGTGACCCGACTGGTGAAATGGTGCAGTTGCTGAGCCAGTTCAACAGCAGTTCCCGGCCGCGAATGATCAATGGCGCATGGGCTTCCCGGGATGGCGCAAGGGCATTGATGATGGTGCAGACCCGCGCGACGGGTGCTGATATCGATGCGCAGGAATACGCCATGCGCATGATCCGCAAGGCCTTTGAAGCAGCTTCTGCAGCAACGCCTGCTGCGAAGCTGGTGATGACCGGGCCCGGTGTGTTTTCAGTCACTTCCCGCGACACCATCACCAGCCAGGTCAGCCGCCTGTCCGTCCTCAGCTTCCTGCTCATCGCCATATTGTTATTGCTGGTTTACCGGTCCTTCATGGCGCTGGCACTGGGATTTTTGCCGGTTGTGACCGGGGTGGTTGCGGGTATTGCAGCAGTCAGTCTGGGTTTTGGCGCAGTGCATGGCATCACACTGGGATTCGGCACCGCATTGATCGGTGAAGCAGTGGATTATTCCATCTACCTGTTTGTGCAATCCGGGCGGGGCAGTGCCGACCGGCAACACTGGATCAGGCAATTCTGGCCGACGATCCGCCTTGGCGTTTTGACCTCCTTGTGCGGTTTTTCCGCGCTGCTGCTGTCCGGGTTTCCCGGCCTGGCACAACTGGGCCTTTATTCAATTGCCGGGCTGGTGGCTGCAGCGGCGGTGACCCGTTTTGTGTTGCCGCATCTGCTGCCCGAAAATTTCCGTATCCGCGATGTATCGGCAACCGGGGTGGTCTTATCCCGCTTGTTGCGGCGTGCCGCTGCGTTTCGCCTCGCCGCAGTCATGCTGCTGCTGGTCTCCTGCGCCATACTGGTCTGGCATCGTGGCGATTTGTGGAATGACAAGATATCGTCATTGAGTCCGGTATCCCGCGCCGAAGTGGAGCTGGATACAAAGCTGCGTGCCGATGCCGGCGCACCGGATGTGCGTTATCTGGTGGTGGTCTCCGGCGCGAGTCAGGAAGTCGCACTGCTGTCTGCCGAGAAGGCTTCCGCGATACTGCAGATACAAGTCGACCAGGGTGCGTTGGCCGGCTTTGAAAGCCCCAGCCGTTATCTGCCCAGCATGGCGACGCAGCGCGCCCGTCTTGCCAGCCTGCCGCCACCCGATGTGCTGGAGGCGCGGTTGGCACAGGCTGTTCAGGGTCTGCCGGTGCGCGCAAAACTGTTTACGCCGTTTCTCAGCGATGCCGCTACCGCGCGCGTGCAGCCAATGCTGCAGGCCGACCATCTGGAGCAGACTTCCATGGGTATGGCCGTGGCCGCGCTGCTCATTCAGCGCAATGGTCACTGGAGCGCCTTGATGCCGCTGACGGCGCCGAAGGGTGCAGACATCAACGCGGCGCGGATTCAGACGGCGTTGCAGGCGGCGAACTTGACCGACGTTCTGTTCGTGGATATGAAGGTCGAATCGGACCGTTTGTATTCCGGTTACCTGCATGAAGCCATCGTGTTGTCGCTGGGCGGGGTGCTGGCCATCTTTGGTTTGCTGCTGCTGGTATTTCGTTCGTTTGCACGGGCGGCCCGGATCATCGTGCCGCTGCTGGCTGCGATTATTACCGTCATTGCGGGTCTGGCGCTGTTGGGCCAGCAATTGATCATCCTGCATCTGGTCGGTTTGCTGCTGGTGGCTGCGGTGGGTTCCAACTATGCACTGTTTTTTGACCGCGCCGAGCGCCTGAATGCGCCGGCCATCGAGCCGGGCACGCTGACCTCGATGTTGTTTGCCAATCTGACAACTGTCGCGGGGTTTGGCCTGCTGGCGTTTTCCAGCGTACCGATATTGCAGGCCATGGGCGTGACAGTGGCGCCGGGGGTGATCCTTGCGCTGATTTATTCGGCAATTTTCGCCCGGCAATCCGATGCGCATTGAGAATTCCCAAAAACATGACAGTCTCGGCAGAGGCATGTTTTTGTCATGATTTACGCAGTTCTCAAAAATAACGGCTGGAAACCCGGATTTTTGATCCGGCTGTCGATTGCGCTGCATGTGTCGGCCTTGATGCTGGTCCTTGCCGATCCGGGACAGTGGCGCTGGGCGCTGGGTGGGTTCATCGCCAATCACATCGTGCTGGCGCTGGCCGGTTTGTGGCCGCGCTGCGACTGGCTCGGTTCCAACTGGACGCAATTGCCTGATTCCGCGTCTGCCCGCAATGAAGTCGCGATGACCATCGACGATGGCCCTGATCCGCTGGTGACGCCGCAGGTGCTGGACATCCTTGATCGATATTCGGCCAAAGCCACTTTTTTTTGTATAGGTGCCAATGCGGTGCAGTACCCGGATTTGTGCCGGGAAATCGTGCGTCGCGGTCATGCTGTGGAAAACCACAGCCAGCGTCACTGCCATAACTTTTCATTCCTCGGGTACTGCGGATTCCTGCGTGAATTGCAGGCGGGCCAGGACACCCTGGTTGCGATTACCGGGCAGCACCCCGTTTTTTTCCGTGCCCCGGCCGGTCTGCGTAATCCCTTTCTGGATCCCGCACTCCATCGCCTGGGATTGCAGCTGGCGAGCTGGTCGATGCGGGGTTTTGATACCCGTATTGGTGATGCTGAGCGTGTCAAAAGCAGATTGATGCGTGGCTTGCGATCGGGCGCCATTTTGCTGTTACACGACGGCAATTCCGCGCGTACAGCTGCGGGCATCCCTGTTATTCTTGAAGTGCTACCTGCCGTTCTGGCTGCGGGTACGGCAGCGAAGCTGAATTTTGTCACCCTGCGACAGGCAAGGGGTGATTCCAAATCGCAGGAGACGACATGAAATCAGAAGTGTTGTTGTATGTGGACGAGGCACTGGGTCGTTACGGTTTCCCCGATGGACATCCTTGGGGTACCGACCGGCAGAATGCATTCTGGCGGGAAGCGACCAACCAGAAGCTTGACAAGTCGGCAGCGCTATCGGGTTCGCGCGCAGCCAGTGCCGGGGAGATCGCGCGTTTCCATGGTGAAGAACACGTGCAGCGTGTTCATCAGTTGTCGGATCTGGGCCACGGTTCGATCGATTACGGCGACACCCCGGCGTTTCCCGGCGTCTATGAAGCCAGCGCGCATGTTGTCGGGGCTGCGCTGGATGGCCTGGCGCGCATCATGGCCGGTGAAGTGCTGCGCACCTTCCAGCCCATCGGCGGGCTCCATCATGCCTCACGCGACAATGCGGCCGGTTTTTGTGTGTTCAATGACTGCGGCGTGGTGATCGATACGCTGCGTTCGCAATACGGGATCCGGCGCGTGGCCTATGTTGATATCGACGTGCATCATGGCGACGGACTGTATTACCCGTACGAATCCGATGCCGACCTGGTTTATGCCGACATTCATGAGGACGGGCGTTTTCTGTATCCCGGCACCGGGGCTGAAACCGAACGCGGCAAGGGTGCGGGCGCGGGACTCAAGCTGAACATTCCGATGAAGCCGGGTGCGGGCAATGCCGAATTCATGGCGGAGTGGGAACGTGTGGAAGCACATCTGCGTGCACACAAACCCGAGTTCATCGTATTCCAGGCCGGGGCCGACAGCATCGCCGGCGATCCGCTGGCGCATCTGCAGTACACGCCGGAAACGCACGCCCATGCCGCGCGGCGGCTGTGCGTGCTGGCCAACGAAATGTGCCAGGGCCGCATCATGGGATTCGGCGGCGGCGGTTATAACCGCACCAATCTGGCGCTGGGCTGGTGCGGTGTGCTCGACGCGTTTATCCGCGGTTCGGAATAAAGATGCTTTTAAAATCAACGGCAGCCACAGAGGACACAGAGGCCACAGAGAAGAACAAAACCGGAAGTCTGGGCTTTTGGAAAGTAACTTCTTTTGTGGTCATGTATTTGACTTTGCTTTTCTCTGTGTTCTCTGTGACCTCTGTGGCTAAAAAGGTTTTGACTTAAAAAGGTTTTGACTTAAAAAGTTTTTGACCTGAAGCCCTCATGCAAAACATAAAACTCAGCGTTCTCGATCAGTCGCCGATCATCAGCGGTCATACGCCGCAGCAGGCGATCCAGCAGACCCTTCGTCTCGCGCAGGCGGCTGAGGAGTTGGGCTATTACCGCTACTGGTGTGCCGAACATCACTCGATCATGGCGCTGGCCGACCCGTGTCCGGAGATCCTGATCACGCGGCTGGCCGCGGCGACCTCAACCATCCGTGTCGGCACCGGCGGCGTGCTGCTGCCGTATTACAGTCCGCTGAAAATCGCCGAGCAGTTCCGCATGCTCGAAGCGCTGTTTCCGGGACGCATCGACCTCGGCATCGGCAGGGCACCCGGCGGCGACCAGGCGACGGCGATGGCGATGGGGCAGGGGCGTTATCCCTCGGCTGACGATTTTCCGGACCAGGTGCAATACCTCGCGGCATTCCTTGACGACGACATGCCCGATGATCACCCGTTCCGCCCGGTCAAGGCGCAACCGGCGGGGGCTACCAGTCCGCAGATTTATCTGCTGGGTTCTTCCGATTACAGCGGTGCGCTGGCGGCGCAGCTCGGGTTGCGGTTTGCCTTCGCGCATTTCATCAGCGCGCGCGGCGGTGATGCGGTGATGCGCGATTACAAACGGCGTTACCAGCCGTCGCCGCGCGAACCGCAGCCGCAGGCCATGGTCTGCGTGTTCGTGATCTGCGCGGAAACCCAGGCGCAGGCCGAGCGGCTGGCGCAAAGCATAGACCTGAGAAGGCTGAACATGGATTACGGCGTCAATGCGCCGGTGCCGACGCTGGAGGAAGCGGAGCGTTATCCGTACACCGACATCGACCGCCAGCGCATTGCCCAGCAACGCCGGCGCGTTGTGCTCGGCACGCCGGACGCCGTCAAACAGCAGCTGATGGCGATCAGGACGGAATTCGAAGCAGATGAATTGATGGTGATCACCATTACCGGGGACTACGACTCGCGACTGCGCTCATATGAGCTGCTGGCCGGGGTTTTTGCGCTGGAGCGTTCGGCGGCGGCTTCGGCGTCGTCATAGTGGGCAGGAAGCCGGGGTTGATCTTGCGCGCCGAGAGTAAAAAATAATAAATCAATTAAATCAAATGCTTGAAAAAATTCATGGCCCTCACTCAACCGTTTTCGCTGTTTCCAGTGACATCAGGTGGCGGTAATTCTGAAGCAGGGCATCGGGCGGTGATATTTGACTATGCGCTATAGCGTACATAGGGAGTAAGATGAAGCGTAATCATCGTAGCGTTATCTGTGCTCTGTTTCCGTATTCTGTTTACTTCGGTATCCATCCGTTTCTCCTCTTGTTGATTGCGCGCCTCTGCCCAAAAGGGAGTAGGCCATGACCTCGCCACATACCCCTTTGCAAAATCATCTGCTGGCCGCCCTGCCCGCAGATGTTTACGCGCGCCTGCTTCCTGCACTGGAACTTATCCCGATGCCACTGGGATGGGCGATTTGTGAGTCCGGCAGAACGATGGCTTATCTGTATTTTCCGACGACCAGCATCGTCTCCTTGCTCTATGTCCTGGAAAATGGTTCTTCGGCGGAGATCGCGGTCACCGGCAACGAAGGGTTGGTCGGCATTTCCCTGTTCATGGGTGGCGATACCACCCCGAGCCGGGCGGTGGTGCAAAGCTCCGGTTATGGCTATCGCCTCAAGGCGAGCGTGATGAAACGTGAATTTGCAATGGGCGGTCCTTTGCAGCACCTGGCACTGCGGTTCACGCAGGCCTTGCTGACGCAGATGTCGCAGACCGCCGCTTGCAACCGGCACCATACGGTCGAACAGCAACTATGCCGCTGGCTGTTGATGAGCATGGACCGCTTGCCGGGCAATGTACTGTCCATGACGCAGGAGTTGATTGCAAACATGCTCGGCGTGCGCCGGGAATGGGTAACCGAGGCGGCCGGCAAGTTGCAGGCTAATGGATTGATTCATTACAGTCGCGGCAAAATTACCGTGCTGGATCGTCCACAGCTGGAAAAACGCGTATGCGAGTGTTACGCCGTTGTAAAAAAAGAGTTCGATCGTCTGCTGCCGGATCATCTCCGGCTCAAGGCAACCACGAACCGTCATACGTAATTGCCAGTATCCCTTCGCGGGACGCACGGGGCGCAGCATTGGCAAATGCAGGCATGAGGAGGTCCGGGTGCGCGACCGACTTGGTCATTGATGATTGCGCGCTTCAGTCTGATTGATATTAATTTATGGCCAACCCAAAAAAACCTTCACCCAAAAAACCCGCCCTGAAATCATCAATGGCCAAGCCCGCTGCCCCGGCAATTGCGGCGCAGGAGCCGGTGGTGCCGGCCGGCGCGGGTTTCCCCATTGTCGGTATCGGCGCCTCGGCCGGCGGCCTCGCAGCATTCGAAGCGTTTTTTTCGGCAATCCCTAATGCCAGTGGCAGTGGCAGTGGCAGTGGCATGGCTTTTGTCATTGTGCAACATCTTGCTCCTGACCATAAAAGCATGCTCACCGAGTTGATCCGCCGCTACACCCGGATGCAGGTGTTTGAGGTCGAGGACGGGATGGTGGTGAAACCGGATTGCACTTACATCATCCCGCCCAACCACGATATGGCCTTCCTCAACGGCGCACTGCAGTTGCTGGAGCCGACCGCGCCGCGCGGGCAGCGCCTGCCCATCGACTTTTTTTTCCGTTCGCTGGCGCAGGATCAGCACGCGCTTGCGATTGGCATCGTGCTCTCCGGCACCGGCAGCGATGGCACCCAGGGTGTGCGCGCGATCAAGGGTGAAGGCGGCATGGTGATGGCGCAGGATTTCGAATCCACCCATTACGACGGCATGCCGCGCAGCGCGGTGGCCACCGGCATGGTGGATTTTGTGCTGCCGCCGGCCGAAATGCCGGCACAACTGATTACCTATGTCCGCCATGCATTCGGGAAGGCCCGCGAAAGATTTTCTACCTCCGGCCTCAAGGTCGATGAGACACTGAAAAAAATATTTGTGCTGTTGCGGGCGCAGACCGGACACGATTTTTCGCGCTACAAGCAGCAAACCATCAATCGCCGCATCGAGCGACGCATGGCCGTCCATCAGATCGAGCAGGTGGACGACTACATCAATTTCATGCGCAAGAACCCCCTCGAAGTGGAGGCGCTGTTCCACGATCTGCTGATCGGTGTCACCAATTTCTTCCGCGATCCGGAAGCCTTCAAGGCGCTGGAGGATGAGGCCATTGTCCGCCTGCTGTCGAACAAGCCCGCAGGGGCGACGATACGGGTTTGGGTGACTGGCTGTTCCACCGGCGAGGAAGCCTACTCCATCGCCATCCTGCTGCAGGAGCGGATGGACGCGCTGAAGACCAGCTTGAAGCTGATCGTGTTCGCGACCGATATCGACAGCCGCGCCATTGAACAAGCCCGCGCCGGCATCTACCCCGCCAGTATCGCCGCTGATATTTCGGCCGAACGGCTGGCGCGTTATTTCACCGAAGAACCGGGCGGCGGTTTTTTTCGCATCAACAAACTGATTCGCGACATACTGGTTTTTTCCGAGCAGGACGTGATCAAGGACCCGCCCTTTTCCAGACTTGACCTGATCAGTTGCCGCAATCTGCTGATCTACATGGGGCCGGAACTGCACAAGAAACTGCTGCCGCTGTTCCACTATGCGCTGAATCCCGGAGGGATCCTGTTTCTGGGGTCTTCCGAGTCGATCGGTGACCATCTGGATCTCTTTGCCACGCTTAATCGCAGCGCGAAGATCTATCAGCGCAAGGACGAAGGGGTGCCGCAACGCCTGAGCCTGGCGCGGTTTCTTCCGCCGGTAACAGGCGGCGGAATCGACCGGCGCAAGATCGGGAAATCCCTGGGCGAAACCGGTGCGCAGTTGCGTGAACTGACCGAGCGGACATTGCTCCAGCAGTACGCCGTGGCCGGCGCGCTGGTCAATGACCGTGGCGATATTCTCTACCTGCATGGGCGCACCGGCCAGTATCTGGAGCCGGCGGCGGGTGAGGCCGGACTGAACATTCTGAAAATGGCCCGTCAGGGATTGCGCCCGGCATTGACCACGCTATTGCACAAAGCCGCGGCAAAAAAAGAACTGGCGTCCCACGTGGGTGTCCGCGTCAAGACCAACGGCGATTTCTCCAGTGTGGATGTCAAAGTCCGGCCGGTAGTGACTGATGCCAATGAGCAAGCGCTGTTTCTGGTCATTCTGCAGCCTGCGGCGGCAGCGTCCGCAACCCTCAAGGTGGCCGGCGGCGCGGCAACGCGCAGCGGCACCAAGGCGGACGCCAAAATCATCAATGCACAGGTGGCGGCACTGCAGCAGGAATTGCGCGACAAGGAGGAATACCTCCAATCCAGTACCGAGGAACTGGAAACCACCAACGAGGAACTCAAGTCTGCCAACGAGGAAATGCAGTCGATCAACGAGGAGATGCAATCCACCAATGAGGAACTGGAAACCTCACGCGAGGAGCTGCAGTCGGTCAATGAGGAACTGGCCACCGTCAACGCCGAATTGCAGGGCAAGGTGGCTGATCTCTCGCAGGCCAACAACGACATGAACAATCTGCTCGCCGGCACCGGCGTGGGCACGATTTTTGTTGACCACCAGCTGTGCATCCAGCGCTTTACTCCGGCCATCACGCTGGTGATCAACCTGATTACGACCGATGTCGGGCGGCCGGTGGGCCACATCGTCTCCAACCTGCTGAATTACAACCACCTGGTGGAGGACGTGCAGCAGGTGCTCGATACGCTGATTCCCAGTGAGATCGAGGTGCAAACCAAGCTGGGCAAGTGGTTTGTGTTGCGCATACGCCCCTATCGCACGCTGGAAAATGTGATCGAGGGCGCGGTGATCACCTTTTTCGACATCACCGAAATGAAAAAGGCGCGGGATGCGCTGCAGGAAGCCGAGTCCCTGCGCCGCTTGGCGTCGATCATGACCGATTCGCGCGATGCCATCGTGGTGCAGGATCTGGAGGGAAAAATCCTCAGCTGGAATCCGTGCGCCACCCGGCTTTATGGTTGGAGTGAGGCCGAAGCGCTGGGCATGAACATCCGTGATCTCATCCCCTCCTCTGGGCGGGAACAAGCGCTGACCATTGTCCGCCAACTGTCCCAGGCCGAAATTCTGCAGCCCTATCAGATGGAGCGAGTCACCAAGGATGGCCGGACCCTGCGCGTGTCGCTGACGGCCACTGCATTGGTCAAAGATTCCGGGGAGGTGTACGCCATCGCAACCACGGAAAGGGCGGCTGTTTGAAACCGGGTGCTTCCAAGGGCAACGGAACAGAGGACGACCCGGTGGAATTGTTGCGCAAAAAGGCGGAAAAGATTGCCCGGGACCGTAAAGAACAGGCGTCGCCTGACCTGAGCACACTGCCGCCTGCCACTGCGCAACGCCTGCTTCATGATTTGCAGGTGCATCAGATTGAACTGGAACTGCAGAATGAGGAACTGCGCCAGTCGCAGGATGCGCTGGAAGCGTCCCGTACGCGCTACTTCGATCTCTACAATCTCGCGCCAGTAGGCTATTTCACGGTGGACGAGGTCGGACTCATCATCGAGGCCAATCTCACCGGTGCAACCTTGCTCGGTGTTGCGCGCAGCGCGCTGGTCAGGCAACCGCTCAGCCGCTTCGTCGCCCGTGAAAATACGGACGCTTATTACCTGCAGCACCGGAACCTGTTCCGGACCGGCGAACCGGCAGCGTTCGAGCTGCGTTTGTCGAGAGTGGGTGGCGTCCCCTTCACAGCCTGGATAGAGGCGTCCATTGGGGTGGATGGCGACGGTAACCGGGTCTGCCGCAAAGTGGTGAGCGACATTTCCATGCGCAAGTTGATCGAAGAACAACTGCGCCAAAGTCAGGCCCTGCTGCAGACTGCCGGCAAGATCGTGCACATGGGCGGCTGGGCCATCCGCTTGCCGCACAACGAACTGAAATGGTCGGACGAGATGTGCGCGATTCTCGATTTTCCCGTTGGCAGCGTCCCGGCATTGGACGAAGCACTTCGGTTGTATCTCCCGGGATCGCAGGAAATCATCACCGCGGCGATAAACGCCTGCGCCCGGAACGGCACGCCCATGGATTGTGAAGTGGAGATTTTTACCGCAAAACGCCGCAGGCTGAATGTTCGTGTCATCGGCCAGGCGGTATTGGATGATGACTGCCAAATCACCGGCATCGAAGGGGCGTTTCTGGATATTACCGAACGTGTAAAGGCCGAGCAGGCGCATGCATCGCTAGAGGCGCAATTGCGCGAGTCGCAGAAAATGGAGGCGATTGGTGTTCTGGCAGGAGGAATTGCCCATGACTTCAACAATATTCTCGGGGCCATTCTGGGCAATGTCGAACTGGCACGTCAGGATGCCGCCTCAAACTGGCAGGCCATGGTCAGTCTTGAAGAAATCCAGAAGGCCGCAAGCCGCGCCCGTGATCTGGTGCAGCAGATTCTGACGTTCAGCCGGCCCCAACCCACTTCGCGCCGGCCGTTGTTGCCGGGCCCGGTGGTGGAGGAATCCGTGCGGTTGATGCGTACAGCGTTGCAGGGGCGCGTACGGATCGATTTTCAATGCTCAGAAGACACGCCGGTGATCCTGGCCGATCCAACCCAGGTGCAGCAGGTGTTGCTGAATCTGGGGGCCAACGCCGCGCATGCGATGGAAGGCCGGCCCGGCAGCATCGACATTCATGTGGAAGGTGTCACGCTGGATGCGGTCACGATGCAAAAAGGTCTCAATCTGCGGCCCGGGCGTTATGCGCGCATGGTGATCAGTGATGCGGGACACGGCATGGACGGGGCAACGCTACGGCGGATATTCGAACCGTTTTTTACCACCAAGGCGGTAGGCAAGGGCACCGGATTGGGCTTATCCGTCGCTCACGGCATCATGCAGGCGCACCACGGAGCGATCTTTGTCGACAGCGAACCGGGCAAGGGCAGCCGTTTCGAGTTGTATTTTCCGCGTGCTGACGAAGAGGTGGCTGCCCTTACGGAGAACGGGGTTGCGAATGCCGCGGGCGAAGGCCACGGCCTGCACATCCTCTACATCGATGATGATGAAGCGCAGGTCTATATGATCAAGCGGACGCTGGAACGTTGGGGCTACCGCGTCAGCGCCTACATTGAGCAACGTGATGCACTGGCCGTATTGCTCGCCGGCAATATTCGCTTTGATCTGATGTTGACCGATTTCAACATGCCCGGGATGACCGGGGTGGAAATCGCGCGGGCGGTTCGCAATGCGCATTCGGATTTGCCGGTCATCATGGTCTCAGGTTATGTCAACGATACCTTGCGTGCGGAGGCCACTGCCGCGGGCGTCAGTCAGTTGATTTCCAAGGTGCACGAAGTCGAGGAACTGCGGGACGCCTTGCAGCAATGGGTGCGGCGTTTGCCGCACTGATGGGCGATTGCCTCAGCGGAGCTGCCACTGATCGTTATGGTTGACCCAGCGTCGCCACGGGGTGTGCCCCATGTCATCCAGAGTGCGCAGGGGGGCGTTAATCCCTCTAACGGGCAACGCTGATGCATTTTCCACGGCGCGTCCGTATAACTATATGTTTTTATTGAACTATTTTAGGAGACTGAAAATGAAGTCGATGATCGCCGTTGTGATCTGCTCGCTGTTCGCGCTGTCGCCTGCTTATGCGCAGGATAAAGCAGAACCGAAAAAAGCCGCCCCTGCCGTCGAAAAGAAGGCCGAAATTAAAGCCGAGAAAAAGGCAGAAATCAATACGGCGGAGAAAAAAGCTGAAAAGGCTGAGAAAAAAGCCGACATGAAAGCCGAGAAGCCGAAGAAAGAGCCCAGCGAAGCACAGAAAAAACAGCAGGAGCGCATGAAGGATTGCAATGCCAAGGCTGACGGCAAGTCCGGCGATGACCGCAAGAAATTCATGAGCTCGTGCCTGAAAGGCGATGACGGCAAAAAAGAGCCGAGCGCTGCCCAGAAAAAACAGCAGGAACGCATGAAAGATTGCAACGTCAAGGCTGAAGGCAAGTCCGGCGACGACCGCAAAAAGTTCATGAGCACCTGCCTCAAAGGCTGATTTTCGCAATATCGGCGTCGCATGCAGACATTGCGACGGAAAGGGCATACTGGAAACGGTATGCCCTTTTTTATTCAATCAGAGGGGTCAGCATGCGGTCGGCGCCGGCGGACGGTGTTGGTTGCACTGCTTGCCGGATGCGTCGGTCTGACAGGAGCCGCTGTGAATGCCGGAGCTGCGGATGAAGTTGTCGTGCGCCGCGAGCGGATGATCACCGGGATCGAACAACTGGTGCGCGAAACGCGCCGCGAGACCGGTCGGGAAACGCTGGATGCGCGGGTGATCTCGGCCTTGCGCAAGGTCGAGCGGCACCGTTTCGTGCCGCCGGGATTTGCAGCGCAGGCCTATGACAACCGGCCGCTGGCGATCGGCGCCGGCCAGACGATCTCGCAGCCGTACATCGTCGCGCTGATGACCGATCTGCTGAACGTCGTACCCGGAGACAAGGTGCTTGAAGTGGGCACCGGGTCCGGCTACCAGGCCGCGGTGCTTGCAGAAATCGTGCGTGTGGTGTTTTCCATCGAGATCATCGAGCCGCTGGGTCGTGAAGCGGCGCGCGCGCTGGCGGCCGCCGGCTATCGCAATGTGCAGACCCGCATCGGCGATGGTTACGCGGGCTGGCCTGACGAAGCGCCATTCGACGGCATCATCGTCACCGCCGCCGCGCCGCAGGTGCCGCAGCCGCTGATCGATCAACTCAAGAACGGCGGGCGGCTGGTGATTCCGCTGGGCGAGGCGCAGGGGGCGCAGTCGCTGTTTGTGATCGACAAGGATGCGCGGGGTACGGTGACCCGGCGCAAAGTGCTCGATGTGCGTTTTGTGCCCTTGACCCGACGGCCCGGTTGACAGCAGGCCAATGCGTTGATTTGGATGTCTTTTTCCGCAGTGCAGCATCTGCCGGGTGGCACCAAAATAAAGCGGGGGTAGCGGCTCGCGCACCGCGACGTTGCGCGTTCCGGTTTTATTCCCGCGGTTTTCAGGGGTAAGCAAGTGTTTTGACACATGGCACGGTGGTTGCTCATACCCAGCCCAGTAACCCACGGTCATTCACACCGGAGGAGCGCAGCATGAACTGGGCACACCTGATTGAATTGCTGGCGGCTCAACAGTCGCTGTCAGAGCACGAAGCGGAAACGCTGTTCTCCGCCATTTTTGATGGCGGTGTACCCGAACTCGAAATGGGCGGCTTGCTGGTATTGCTTGAGCAACGCGTGTTGACCCAGGCGGAATTGCACGGCGTGCTCACCGCACTATCGACGCGCGTGTTTCATGCGCCTTCGCCGGGCACGCAATGGCGGCCGGTGCTGATGCCGGCTTACGGTACTGCACGCAATCAGCCCAATCTTGCGCCGTTGCTGGCGCTCAGCCTGCAGCGTATGGGTATTCCAGTGCTGGTGCATGGCGCACTGAGCGGTGACGGCGGCGTGGCCACGGCTTATCTGTTCCGGGAACTCGGCATCATGCCGAGCGCGAGCCTGGCGCAGGCGCAGCAGTCGCTGGCGGCCGGACAGTCGGTGTTTTTGCCGACAGGCGCGGTATCGCCGGCGATTGCCGATCTGCTGGCTTTGCGTGCGCGCCTGGGCGGCGGCGCGCTGGCGCGTCTGCTGGCGCGTCTGGTCGATCCCTTCGGCGGGGAAGCCCTTCATCTTGTTCCCGCCGCCGATGCGAGCGAGTGCATGATGCTGCAGTCGCTGATCTGCGAGACCGGTACCACGGCGCTGCTGTTTGAATCACGCGACGGTGATGCCGTGGTCGATGCGCAATGCCGACCGGCGATGTCGCTGATCACCGAAGGCGCGGTGCGGCCGCTGTTCGACGCCGAGGTAACGCCGCGTTGTGCGCACCCGCTGCCGGCTGCGCAGGATCTGAAGGGCACAGCGCAGTGGATTACCGGCGTGCTCGAAGGCCGCATCCCGATGCCGGCGCCGATTGCCAATCAGATTGCCTGCTGCCTCTTCGGTGCGGGTTACGCGCAGGATCTGAATCAGGCCAAGGCCATCGCCGCGGTGGAAACGGGCAGTCTCGCCGCCGCCTGATCAACGTTAATTCGCCCGGTTTTCCCTGACGTTCGCAGGGCTTTTACCGGCCTTGCCTCCTCTTGCGCTGTGCTAGACTGCGCGCTGATTTTGCGCTGTTTCATCCATAACAATTACGCTGTGAAAGGAGTGCACGCATGGGAGCCATATTCCAGTCTCTGGGACGTACTGTCCTTGCAGGATTCGTAATTCTTGTTCTGCTTATCATTGTCACCGGCGGAGCTGGTGCGCGCGCCGGCGACCACGCCTGGTTTGCCTTCCTGTTCCGCTGGCTGCACGTGATGGCGGGCGTGATGTGGATCGGCCTGCTGTGGTATTTCAATTTCGTGCAGATTCCTTCAATGCCGAAGATTCCCGATGAGCAGAAGCCGGCCATTGGCAAAGTGATTGCACCGACCGCGCTGTTCTGGTTCCGCTGGGCGGCGCTGGCCACGGTAATCACCGGGCTGATCGTCGCTTCGATGAACGGCTATCTCGGCACGGCGCTGATGTTCGGCAAACCGTTCACTGCGATCGGCATCGGCATGTGGCTGGCACTGATCATGGCCTTCAACGTCTGGTTCATCATCTGGCCAAATCAGAAAAAAGCACTGGGCATCGTCCAGGTCGAGGCCGACGCCAAAGCCAAGGCGGCTCGTTTTGCGATGCTGGCTTCCCGTTTCAACACCATGCTGTCGATACCCATGCTGTTCTGCATGGTTGCCCAGCAAAACGGCGGCCTGTAATACTGAAACTGCAGTCGAAAAAAAGCCCGGGCGTTCCCCGGGCTTTTTTTAATGGCGCAGGTTTCAGCGCGGCGGCATCTTGTTGAGGCCTTCAAGTTTGACGCCGGGGCCGATACCGCGTTTGCGGAACCAGCCGAGGTTCATTTCCAGCGCATAGCGCGCCGGCTGTTTGGCGCTGTGCGAGTCGCGGGTGTGCGGCTGCATGTCCTCGATGTTGATGATCACGCCGTTGTCGTCGATGAAGGCGACCGACAGCGGAATGTAGGTGTTCATCATCCACATGCCGTGGTAGGCAACATTCGGGAACACGAACAGCATGCCGCGGTTTTCCGGCAGCATGCGCCGGTGCATCAGGCCCTGCATGCGGTCCGGATCGGTATTGGCGACTTCGGCGGTGAGCGCGTGTTTGCCGATTTTCAGTTCCATCAACGGCATCGAAGCCTGCGCCGAAAGACAGGCAAAACACAGGGTCAGGTACAACAGCAGGCGTTTCATGCGGAAATCCCCGAAGTGGCTTTGACCAGCCACGCGGCGATGGCATCACGCAGTTCGGCAACATCGCCGATGGCGGGCAGCAGTTCCAGGTTCAGCGCCGGGTGACGGGCGCGGATATCAGCGAGCAGTTTGGGTACGTCGTTTTTGAGATGACCGCCCTGCGCCATGAACAGCGGTGCAATGCGGATGTGATGATGGCCTGCATCGACCAGTTCGCTGATGGCGTCGGTCAGCACCGGCGACTGGAATTCGAGAAACGCGAGTTTGACGGCAAGATCCGCGCGACTTGCCGCGACACGCTTGGCGATGTCTCGGAACGGTTCCGCCCATTCCGCATCGCGCGCGCCGTGCGCAAACAGTACCAGGCCCGAGGTCTGCGTCATGCGCTCAGCCCTTGCCGGTGCTGCCGAAACCGCCGGCGCCGCGGTGCGAGGCCGCGAAGTCGTCAACGATGTTGAACGCCACTTGCACCACGGGAACGATCACCAGTTGCGCGAGTCGCTCCAGCGGGTTGATGGTGAACGCCGTGTGGCCGCGGTTCCAGGTCGAGACAAACAACTGGCCCTGGTAGTCGGAATCGATCAGTCCGACCAGATTGCCGAGCACGATGCCGTGTTTGTGGCCGAGACCCGAGCGCGGCAGGATGATCGCGGCAAGTCCCGGGTCGGCAATGTGTATCGCCATGCCGGCGGGGATCAGTGCGGTCTGCCCGGGATTCAGCGTCAACGGGCCATCTAGGCAGGCGCGCAGGTCGAGGCCGGCCGCGCCGGGGGTTGCGTAATGCGGCAACTGGTCGCGCAGCCGTTGGTCGAGAATTTTGACGTCGATGGATTTCATGGCAGTGACGGACAATTGCTTGGACAACGCGCCGGCAATACGGTTGCCGGCACCAGGGGTGATTATCGGGGCTTGCGCGGTTTGGCGCTGCAGAGAGTCGCGATGTGCGCAACGATCTGTTGCGCAACGATATCCTTTGACGCGCGCGGCAGGCGATGGGTGCCGCTGTCGTCAAGCATCGACACTTCATTGTCGTCAGCCCCGATCGCGTTCTGCGCGAGGTTGGCGATCATCAGCCGTACTTTCTTGCGGCGGCGTTTTTCATCGGCGTAGGCGTCAAGGTTGCGGCTTTCTGCGGCGAAGCCGACGCAGAACGGCGGTTTCGGCCGGGATGCGATCCAGCCGAGGATGTCGGGATTCGGCACCAGGCTGATGTGCAGCTGGTCTTGCTCGGTTTTCTTGATCTTGTGTTTGCGCGGCGCGCTGGTGCGGTAATCGGCGACCGCGGCGACACCGATGAAAATGTCGGCTTTGGCGGCGTGTTTTTTCACTGCCTCGAACATTTCGGCGGCGGTCTGCACTTGCGTCATTGCGGCGCCGACGGGCGCACTCAGACTCACCGGACCCGAGACCAGCGTGACTTCGGCGCCGGCGGCGATCGCGGCTCGCGCCAGCGCATAACCCATCTTGCCGGAGCTGCGGTTGGTGATGCCGCGTACCGCGTCGATCGGTTCGAAGGTCGGGCCCGCGGTCATCAGCACGCGTTTGCCTTTGAGTATCTTGGGCGCAAGCAAGGCACTGATCGCCTCGGCGAGTGCATCGGGTTCAAGCATGCGGCCCATGCCGGTTTCACCGCAGGCCTGATCGCCGCTGTCGGGGCCGAGAATGGTGACGCCGTCGCGTTTTAGCTGAGCAACGTTGCGCTGCGTTGCCGGGTGTTCCCACATCTGCCGGTTCATCGCCGGCGCGACGATCAGCGGGCAATCGCGGGCGAGGCACAGCGTCGACAGCAGATCGTCGGCGAGTCCGTGCACGGTTTTGGCCATGAAGTCGGCAGTGGCCGGGACGACGACGATGGCGGCTTTGTCGCGCGACAGTTCGATGTGCGGCATGCCGTTGGCAATGCGGCCGTCCCACATGCTGGTGTAGACCGGATGACCCGACAACGCCTGCAGCGTGGCGGGTGTGATGAAGCCGCAGGCGGCCTCGGTCATCACCACATGCACTTCAAGGCCGCGGTCACCGAGGCGGCGCACCAGTTCCGCCGCCTTGTACGCGGCGACGCCGCCGGTGATACCCAGCAGAATTTTTTTTCGCTGACTTTTGCTTTCAATATCAGACACGTAGCGCTTTCCACGTGAGGGGAGGGCAAGTGTAACTGTAAATCCGGCAACGGGTAAACCGCGACCGGACTGGCGCGTTTTCAGGGTATACCCCGGAGCAATCGACGATGGCGATTACCGACTGGCCGCTGGATGACCGTCCCCGCGAGAAACTGCTCGCCAAGGGGCCACAGGCGCTGTCGGACGCTGAACTGGTGGCGATTTTTCTGCGCACCGGCATCAAGGGCAGGAGCGCGGTCGATCTTGCGCGCGACCAGTTGACGCGCTTTGGTTCCCTGTCGGCGCTCGCCGGCGCGTGTAATGAATCATTCTGCGCTGAACCGGGGCTCGGTCCGGCGAAATATGCGCAATTGCAGGCCGCGCTGGAAATTGCCAAACGCACGCTTCGCGAGAAACTTGAAGCGGGCGCGGCGATGTCGGCACCCGGTGCCGTGCGCGACTACCTGCGCCTGATGTTGCATGGACGGCCGCACGAAGTGTTTGTCGCGGTATTTCTTGATGCCCAGCATCGGGTGGTGGCCGCGGAGGAACTGTTCCGCGGCACCCTGACCCAGACCAGTGTTTATCCGCGGGAGGTGGTCAAGCGGGCCCTGCATTTCAACGCCGCTGCGGTGATTTTTGCCCATAACCACCCGTCCGGCGTTGCCGAACCCAGCCGTGCTGATGAAGCGCTGACTGCGGCGTTAAAACAGGCACTGGCACTGGTCGATGTGCGGGTTCTGGACCATTTTGTTGTCGCCGGTGACGGTGCGTTGTCGTTTGCCGAGCGCGGTATATTGTAAGTTGTTGTTTTTATTGAATTATTATTTTAACCCTGGATAGTGCCAAGACCCGAAAGGGTTGAGGCTGGGGGTCATTACAGTGTATGATCGCGCCTTTTCTGAATTCGCGGAGCACTGAAATGGCACGGGTCTGCTGCGTCACCGGCAAAAAGCCGATGGTAGGGAACAATGTTTCCCACGCCAACAACAAGACGAAACGTCGTTTCCTGCCCAACCTGCAAAAGCGCCGGTTCTGGGTCGAAAGCGAAAACCGCTGGATCAGCCTGCGTGTATCCACCGCCGGCCTGCGCACCATCGACCGCAAGGGCATTGATGTTGTCCTCGCCGACCTGCGCGAGCAGGGCGTGCGCGTCTAAACAAGGAAACGATCATGCGTGAAAAAATCAAACTGGAATCGACCGCTGGCACGGGTCACTTCTACACCACCACCAAAAACAAACGCACGATGACTGAGAAGATGGAGATCAAGAAGTTTGATCCCGTTGCCCGCAAGCACGTGGCTTACAAAGAAGCGAAGATCAAGTAATTACCGCGCAAGCGGCAATAAGGAACCCGCCGACTGGCGGGTTTTTTTATTGCCACGAACACGGATGCAGGATTCAGTTCCGATTTTGTTCTTCCAGCTTGAAGGTTACGGCGACCAAAGTTCCGGATCCCGAACTGCCATCCCGGATTTCGATCGTAGCGCCATGCAGGGTGCATATCTCGTCGACGATGGCGAGCCCGAGGCCGCAGCCTTCGGACATGTTGCCGGAGACCCGGTAGAAGCGGCGTAGCACATTCTTACGCTCTTCCACTGGGATGCCCATACCTTCGTCTTCAACTTCGAGCCTGCCGCCGCCCCCGCCGATGAGGCGCACTGTCACACGGCCGTTTTGCGGGCTGTAACGCAGAGCATTGTCTACGAGGTTGCTGACGAGTTCGCGCAATAGCAGCCGGTTCCCATGAACCTTTACGCGTTCAAGCTCCAGTCCCAAGTCGATTTCTTTTGCAATCGCGTGCGGCATCCATTCGGCTGCAAGCTCTTCAAGCTCCTGGTCAAGGTCGACCGCCGCCATTGATACGGCACTGCTTTCGACTTGTGCCAGGGCCAGCAACTGGTTAATCAGATGGACTGAGCGCTGGACCGGGGGGTCGAGTGCGCGCAGGGCACGCTGCCACTCGGCGGGGTTGTCCTGCTGCAAAGCATATTCCACCTGCATGCGCACCCCGGCCAGTGGTGTCCGCAGTTGATGTGCCGCGTTCGACACAAATGCCTCTTGTCCTCGCAACGTGGCGGCAAGTTGCTGCAGCAGGCTATTGATTGCGCGGACCAGTGCTTGTGCTTCGACCGGCGCATGTTCTTCGCTGACCGGGCTCAAATCCCGGGGTGAACGCGCCACGATTTCCCGTCGTAGCTTTTCCAAAGGAGCGAGGCCGTAGCCGATACCGACCCAGAGCAATACGGCAACAGTGCAAACCAGGATGATTTCGATTGCGATCAATCCGGTAGCGACCTGCCTGGTCAGAATGTCGCGCTTTACCGTCGTTTCAGCTGCTCGCACCAGAAGAAAACGGTCCTTGTCGCTGGCCCAGAGCGATGCTACCCGCACCTGCTTGCCTTCAATTTCGGTATCGTAAAACTGTTCTCCCCGTTGTGAAGGGTTAATGGGCACGATGTCCAGCGCGCTGTCGCCGGCCAGGAGCCGGCCATCTGCGGTTTGAACTGAATAATAAGTACGATCAAACTGGTCCGTCCGCAATACCGTGTCAGCTTGTGCGCCGATCGGCTTGCCCTGGCGTTCCAGCATCGGTAAGAGTCTTGCCAGTGAATGCGCGGTATCCATCAGCGCGTTGTCGTAGCCGGTGCGGACTGAATAAACCGCGATGGGATAAAGGATTACCGCAGACATAACGAGCACTGCGGAAAGCGGGAGTGCCAGCCACAGAAACAGCCGCCAGCGCAGGCTTGCCGGCTCAGTCGGCTGGGCGCTCAAGGTAATATCCAAACCCGCGTATTGACCGAATCCGGATGCCTGCGCCTTCGATTTTTGCACGCAGTCTGGATACATGAACTTCAATCGAAGTCTGGCTTGGGTCGTTGTCGGAATTGCTGATGGCAGCGGCGATTTGCGACTTGCTGACCATTTTCCCGGCACGAAGAACAAAAAACTCCAGCAATTGCCATTCGCGGGCTGTGAGACGCAGGGGCTCCCCTTGCAGCGTAGCGCGTCTGGCTTCCAGATCCAGCACCAGTGGACCATAGGCAATCTCGGAACCTGTGCTTGCCATGCGACGGCGCAGAATGGCGCGTAGCCGCGCTTCAAGCTCGGCCAACGCGAAAGGCTTGATGAGGTAATCATCGGCGCCGCGATCCAGTCCGAGCACGCGGTCTTCCACTGCGTCCCGGGCGGTGATGATCATGACGCAGACCTGCTGTTTGCGGGCCCGAAGGCGGCGCAGGACCTCAACGCCATCGAGTCCGGGCAAACCAAGATCCAGGATAACCACATCAAACTCTTCGTTGGAAAGCATCAGGTCGGCCTCGTGGCCGTTGCCGGCCAGCAAAGTGCCGTAGCCGGCCTGTTGCAGGTAACGAATCAGGCCGTCCGCAAGAACCCCGTCATCTTCGACTATCAGTACTCGCATCGGTGATGTGATGTCGCAGGTGAATTTGGTTGATCCGGGGATCGGCTTTGCATGAATCTACGATGTGGGGATTCACTGTAATGGTGGCGCACTGCTGTTGCAAGCGCGCCACCATTATTTTTACTGCTCGACGGCTTCTTCGAGTACCTGATCCCGCTTGCGTCTGACCGCAGGAAGTATCATGAATACCAGCAGCAGCACGGTAATCGCCATGAACGTGGCGCTGATTGGGCGGGTGATGAACACCGAAGGATCGCCGCGCGAGATCAGCAGTGCCCGCCTGAGGTTTTCTTCCATCAACGGTCCGAGCACGAAGGCCAGAATCAGCGGCGCCGGCTCCATGCGAAGCTTCATCAACAGATAGCCGATGAGACCAAATCCGATCGTCATGTAAATGTCGAGATCAAGATTATTCACGCTGTATACGCCGATGGACATGAAAGCGAGGATGGCCGGGAAGAGATACCGATACGGTACGGAGAGCAGCTTAACCCACAAGCCGATCAGCGGAAGGTTCAGCACTACCAGCATGGCGTTGCCGATCCACATGCTTGCAATCAACCCCCAGAACAAATCGGGGCGCTGGGTCATCACTTGCGGCCCGGGGGAAATGCCCTGGATCGTGAGTGCTCCCAGCATCAGCGCCATGGTTGCGCTGCCGGGGATGCCTAACGTGAGCGTAGGTATGAATGCGCACTGGGCCGCGGCATTATTTGCGGCTTCGGGACCGGCAACGCCCTGAATGGCGCCTTTTCCAAAGGTCTCCGGCTCCTTTGCCATTTTTTTCTCAACTGCGTAGCTGGAGAAGGCGCTGATGGTGGGCCCCGCGCCTGGTAATGTACCGAAAAAGGCACCCAAAGCGGTGCCGCGTGCGATCGGACCAAACGATGCCTTCATGTCTGCCCAGGTCGGGTAGAGGTGTTTGATGCGGGTCGTGAGAAGTTCCCGGCTTGCCGCGTCTTGGCCCTGTTCCAGGTTACGCAGGATTTCCGAGAAGCCGAATAAACCCATCGCGACTACTACGAACGACAGGCCGTCTGCGAGACCGGATGCGCCGAAGGTGAAACGCGACATTCCTGAGTTGACGTCGGTGCCGACAATACCGAAAAGAAGTCCGACAAAAATCATCCCTATGGCCTTGATCATCGATCCGTGGGCGAGCACTGCGGACGCGATCAAGCCCATGGTCATCAGCGAGAAGTATTCCGGAGCACCGAATTTAAGCGCAATTTCAGCGAGTGGCGGCCCGGCCAGCGCGATCAGCAGGGTGCCGACCGTGCCCGCAAAGAACGATCCGATGGCTGCAATGGCGAGTGCCGGTCCTGCTCTGCCATTACGTGCCATGGCATAACCATCAAGGCAGGTAACCACTGAGGCCGATTCACCCGGGAGGTTGACCAGGATCGATGTTGTCGATCCCCCATACTGGGTGCCGTAGTAGATGCCCGCGAGCATGATCAGCGCGCCGACGGGTGGCAGGTTGAAGGTCGCCGGCAGCAACATGGCGATGGCCGCGAGCGGGCCGACCCCGGGCAGCACCCCCACTAGGGTGCCGACAAATACGCCGATGAAACAGTACATCAGGTTGGTCGCGGTCACCGCCACCGAAAATCCGAGTAACAGGTTGGAAAAAATATTGGCTTCCATGTCAGCGGCTCCAGAGCGGGAAGGGAAGGTCCAGTCCCCAGATAAAAAGAACCCAGCAGCCCGCCAAGAGGCTGATGATCAGTATGATGGTTTGCATCACCTTGAATTCCCGGCCGGCGAGACTGGCAAGCAGAGTCAGCGAGGCGAGGGCGGCGAAAAATCCGTAGCGATCAATCAGCCACCCGAATGCGAAGAACCCGAGGCTGAGAAGAATCATGGGACGCCAAGCGAAGCGGCCGATGCCTTGTCCTTGCGTCTTGAGCGAGATCGCCAGTGTCAGCAGACCTATGATGATCAGAGCGTAACCGATATAAGTCGGGAAATAACCAGGCCCCATTCTTGTTGCGGTGCCCGCCGGGTAATCGCTTGCTATGATCACGGCCAGAATACCCAGACCAATAAACAGGATTCCTGACCAGAAGTCCTCCTGATTGTTGATGCGTAGATTCATGTTCTCTCCTCATGGGGCGCCGTCGCTGATGGCGCGGTTGATATACCGGTGTTTGTGCAGGGCGAATGTAGACGGTCTTACTTGCGCGAACCTGAAGTAAGGCTGTCGCAAAGCTTAAGCAAACGAATTGACTGACTGCCTTGTGTTACCAGCCTGGAAGATCTGCAGTTTGAGAGGGCGAAAAAAAACCCGTCAATCGACGGGTTTTTAAATTTCAGTTGGTGCAGGTCAGGCGGCATAGCTGCGCAGCTGCCTCGAGAACTGCTGCAGCGCATCGATGCCGCTCGCTTCTGCGCGATGGCACCAGTCTTCCAGCTGTTTGACCAATTGCTCTTTCGATGCGGTCGAGCGCTGCCAGACCTGCGCCAGTTCATCACGCATGGTGAGGACGGTTGCGAGCTTCTGGCTTTGGCGGATGGCCGCTTCACGCTGCTCCAGTTCGGCTGCAGGCAATGCAGCCTTGTCGATGCGCAGCCAGCGCTTGAGTTTGCCCATGTCGACGCCTGCACCCTTGAGCGACTGCACTTCACCAGCGCAGGTTTTGCGCAATAACGATGCGTACTTGGCAATCACCTCGTAGCGGTGGGTCAGCACGGCCTGCAGGGTCGCCTGATCGCAACTGGTCTTGGATTTGTCGAGCACCAGCTTCGGCGCAATTTTCTTGACGTGGGCCAGGCCCAGTATCTCGAGGATGCGGATATACATCCAGCCGATGTCGAATTCATACCAGCGGTTCGACAGCTTGGCCGACGTCGCATAAGCGTGGTGGTTGTTGTGCAGTTCTTCACCGCCGACGAGGATGCCCCAGGGAATGATGTTGGTGCTGGCATCGGCAGGCTGGAAATTACGGTAGCCCCAGTAGTGACCGATACCGTTGATGACGCCGGCGGCCAGAAACGGAATCCACAACATCTGCACGGCAAACACGGTGATGCCGATCGGGCCGAGCAGGATCACGTTGGTGATCAGCATGATGGCGATGCCCCAGCGGTCATGGCGGTAGATATTGCGTTCCAGCCAGTCGTCCGGCGTACCGTAACCGTAGCGGTCCAGGGTTTCCTGATTGCGGCCTTCCTTGCGATACAGTTCAGCGCCTTGCAGCAATACTTTGCGGAGGCCGAAAATCTGCGGGCTGTGAGGATCGTCAACGGTCTCGCACTTGGCGTGGTGTTTACGGTGAATCGCCGTCCAGTGTTTGGTCAGCATGCCCGTGGTCAGCCACAGCCAGAACCGGAAAAAATGCGCAGGAATCGAATGCAGGTCCAGTGCGCGGTGCGCGGAGTGCCGATGCAGGTATATCGTCACACCTGCGATCGTGATATGGGTGAGGATGAGGGTATAAGCAAAATAGCCCCACCACGGTAAATCCAGAAGCCCTGTGTACATTCAATACCTCGGTTAAATATAGGTGCTTTTCTAATATCGGGGCGAGTGTACTGAAGAACAACTGCGGGGAATAGCCTCAATCGCACGTACACCGGGGGGCAATCATTAACCCATTGATTTTATTATGAATTAACATTTTTTCTCGGGGGAATTAATTTCCCCGAGAACCCGCACTTCACGCTGCGGAAAGGGGATCTGGATGCCGTCGCGACGGAAGGTCTTCCAGATACCGTCATACAGTTCGGAGCGCAACGGGGCCTGTCCCTGATCGGGGTCCTCGATCCACACGCCCAGTTCAAGATTGATGCCGCTGTCGCCGAAACCGAGGATCAGCGTGGAAGGGGCGGGATCGTCGAGAACGCGCTGATGCGCCGTCGCCACATCCACCATGATTTTTCTCGCCACATCCAGGTCCGTCTCATAAGCGACCTGGATCGGCAGGGCCACGCGGACCTTGCGGTCGGTGAAGGAATGATTGATGACCGGCGAAGTGATGATGGTTTCATTGGGGATGAGGGCTTCGAGACCACCCATGCCGCGCACGACCACGAATCGCGCGGTCATCCGTGTCAGCGTGCCCGAATGTTCGCCGATGGTGACCACATCGCCGATGCTGACCGAGCGATCGAGCAGGATGATGAAACCGCTGATGTAATTGGCGGCGATTTTCTGCAGGCCGAAACCGATGCCGACGCCGAGCATGCCGCCGAACACCGACAGCACGGTCAGGTCGATGCCGACTGCGGGCAGCGCGATCAGGAAGGCGGCGAGCAGCAACAGCACCTGAATGAGCTTGGCAAACATCACGCGCATGTTCACTTGCAGGCTGGTGGCGCTCATCAAACGCGTTTCGCTGACGCGACCCAGCCACAAGGCGACGAGCAGTGTGATCACGACCGACATCGTGCCCTGCATGACCAGCAGCAGCGATACCTGGTGTTTGCCGACGGTGAAGCCGATGTCCTGCAGCAGTTCGCGCAGTTGTGGCCACAGGCCGGCCAGGTAGATTGCCACCCCGACCCACGCCAGCCAGCTGATCCAGCGTTCGGAAGCGCGCAGCCAGTCGCTGGGGGCGAAGGTGTGGCGCAGCGCATAGATCGTCATGCGGATCAGCGCCATCGCCAGCAGCAGCGTGGCGGCCAGTTCCAGCAGCGGTGTTTTTTGCCAGTAGTGCAGCACGGTCTTGCCGAGCATCACCAGCATCAGCGTCGACAGCGGGAACATCAGTCGCTGCACACTGCCGACGCCCAGCGCCTGCGTGGTGTCCATCGGTGCGTGGCCGTGCATGCGCCGGTTAAAGCGGATGGCGAGGAACCAGCCGATACCGATGCAGGCGAGCAGCACGCCGAGCTGCCAGAGTATCTTGACGCTGTTCAGGTCTTCCCAGAGGTCGAGCAACAGGCCGTGTATTTCAGCGGATGCGGTCATTAACGATGGCGGGTGGGGACGGGTGATTGGCGAAAATAATGTTAGCACGCGGGATCTGGCATTCAGCCAGGCGCGCGCTCCAGCGCCACCGCGAAAAATCCGTCGGTGCGATGGATGTGCGGCCACAACTGCATGCTGTCGCCGCATTCCAGCGTGACGCCCTGTTTTTGCAGCAGTTCGCCGCAGTTCAGGGTGGTGAATTGCGGATGCGCAGTTAGAAACGCGTTGACGATCTCCTGGTTCTCGGTGGTCAGCAGGCTGCAGGTGGCGTAGACCAGCCGGCCGCCGGGTTTGACCAGTCGCGCAGCGGCGTTGAGAATCGCCGTCTGCTTGACCACCAGTTCGGCAACGCCCTCCGGCGACTGACGGAATTTCAGATCCGGATTGCGGCGCAGCGTACCCAACCCGCTGCACGGTGCATCCACCAGCACGCGATCGATCTTGCCGGCCAGGCGTTTCACCTTGGTGTCGTTTTCGTGCGCGATCACCAGCGGGTGCAGGTTGGACAGGCCGGAGCGTTTCAGCCGCGGTTTCAATTTGGACAGGCGTTTTTCCGACACATCGAAAGCATAAATGCGGCCCTGCGAATTCATCAGTGCGCCGAGCATCAGCGTCTTGCCACCGGCACCGGCGCAGAAATCAACAACCAGGTCGGTGCGGCGCGGCGCCAGCAGGTAACCCAGCAGTTGGCTCCCTTCGTCCTGCACTTCGACGCTACCGCTGGTAAACAGCGGGTGGCGGCTCAGTGACGGTTTGCCCTGCAGCCTTATGCCGATCGGCGACAACGGGGTGGCGGCTGCGGCGACACCTTCGGTTTCGAGGCGCGCCAAAACGTCATCCCGGGTCGCGCGCAGGGTGTTGACGCGCAGATCCAGCGGCGCGGATTCCTGCAACGCGCGTCCGAGCGCGCGGATGAATGTTTCATCATGTTCAGGCAGACGGTCGATGACCCATTGCGGCAGGTCGGCTTCAACGGACAGCGGCAGCGCACCCTGCGCTCGCGTGTTGTTGAGCCATTCGGTTTCGGCGCTGGTGCACAGCGCGCCGAGTTCGCGCCCGCTGTAGCCGGCGACGCGTGCGAGCCACAACAGCAGCAACTGGCGCGGCGTGGCATCGTGCGCGATATGGTCGAGCAGCAGCTTGCGACGCAGCACGCCGAACACCGATTCGGCGACGAAGGCGCGGTCCTGCTGGCCCAGTGCATGGCGGTCGCGGAAGTAACGGCTGAGCACGGCGTCCGCCGGATATTCAAACGTCAGCACACGGCCGAGCGCGGTGGCCGCTTCTTCAAGGCGCGAACGCGAGGGACCTGATCGCGTGTCGATCACCGGTTCCTCGGCTTTCGAGTAGGGTTTGGAGAAGGATTTTCTGAATGCGGGTTTCATCGGTCGCTGACCCTGATTTCGCCGACGAGTTGCTCACCCGAGACCTCGCCATTGCGGTTATAAAAACGGATGCGTACCGGGAGATTGCGGTAGTCCGTGGCGAGCCAGACCGCCAGGCTTTCATTGTCACGTTCACGCACCTGGATGACGGGTATCGTGAGCAGGCGGCCCAGCGGGGTGTCTATGGGTTCTGGCGGCAGCACATCAAAACTGACGATGTCGAGGCGCGCGCCGCGCGTAAACGGAAAACGGATGCGTCCCGGCGCCGGCGGCGCCAGTGCGAGCTGATACATGAAGCTCACCACATCCTGGCTGTTCGCAGGCAGTTCCACGGTGGTCTGCTGCGGCAGGCGGCCCAACCGCACCTTGTGTTCCGTCCAGTCGAACACCGCGATTGATTCTTCGGTGCGGCTGCCGCGTTTGATGCTGGCCAGAAAACGCTCGGGACGCAGACCCTGGTCGGACAACGTGCCCTGACTCAGGTAGTGATAACGGTGAGGACGGAACATCTCGATCATGCCGGTGCTTTCCGACTGGCTGCCCAGCCGGTACTGCGTGCCGTCGAATTCCCAGGTCTGCACGGTGCGGCCGACGGGGGTCTGGTCCGGTCCCATGGTCAGCTGGTAGGTGATTTGCCCCTTGCGCGGGAAACTGGGCATGGGCGGCGCTTCGGGCATGCGGAAAGCGGTGGGTGCCGCGCTGGCGGTGACCACCGGTTCGGCAGTAATCGGTGGCGCGGCCGGTTGCGCGGCCGGTGCGGGTGCGATGTCGGGCACGACCGGGGCTGTCGACACGATGGCATTGGAGGGTGATGCTGAAGCGACGCGTTGCCGCTGCGGCACAGCCGGTTTTGCGGCTGGTTGCGGCGGCAACGGTTGCAGGCGTGCGGTCAGCGTCGGCAATGGCGGCGGTGGTTCCGGCGGCATCAGCCACGATCCGCCGAGCAGCGCGGCATGGGCGATGAGGGATATGGCTGCGGCCGCGAGCATGCGCCGCGCCGTGCGCCGTGCGCTCATGGCTGTCCCGCTTGCGGCATGTCGAGTTTGACGATGACCTGCTCGTAACGGCTGCCGTCGTCTTCGATGATGCGCATCTTTACCGGCAGCATCGCATGATCGCGCGCCAGCCAGATTTCGGTGGCGGTGTCGCCGGCAGCATGCTGCTTGACCATGTGCACGACGGCAAGACGCCCCATCGGCGTGTCGAGCGCGGTATCCGGACCGATGGTGTAACGGTATTGATCCAGTTTGCGGCCGTTGGTCATCGTGAATTTAAGATCGCGCAACTGCTCCGGCGCAACGAACAGAAACTGATACAACACCGACAGCCGGTCCTGCGCACCCGACGGCAGTGCGACCGTTTCGCTGCGGCCGTCGTGCGTCAGTGTCAGCATGTTCGCGGTCCAGTCGAAGTCGGCGCGCGTGCGTCGCGCATCGCTGTTGCCGCGCGTCGCCTCGAAGGTCTGCGGACGCAGTCCCGCGCGGTTGACTTCACCGCTGCTGGTGACACGCGCCGGGCGACGCTGGATCAGCGCGAACACGCCGGTGGCATGGGTTTCGCTGACGATTTGATACCGGCCGTCGCGTATTTCAAACACATCCTGCATCACGCCGACCGGAGCGCCATTCATCGACACATCGTATTGAGCGCGGATGTTCTGCGGCGCGGCTTGCACCGCAAAAACCGACAGCAGATTGACCGCCAGCGCCAGCGCGGTGATGAGACGGTTAAACATCGGCGGGCGGCGACAGCAGTGCACCGCCGGCATCCCGGGCGCCGGCGACGGTGACGCGGCCATCGGCGGAGAGGGTGACGCGGTCCTCGCACAGCCAGCGCACCGCCTGCGGATAAATGCGGTGTTCTTCAGCGAGCACGCGCGCGGCGAGTGTGTCTTCGTCGTCGGCGGGCAGCACCGGCACCGCGGCCTGGATGATGATCGGACCATGGTCGAGTTGCGGCGTGACGAAATGCACCGTGCAGCCATGCACACGCACGCCGGCGGCCAGCGCCTGACGGTGGGTGTGCAGTCCGGTGAAGGCTGGCAGCAGCGACGGGTGAATGTTGATGAGCCGGCCACGGTAGCGGTTGACGAATTCTTCGGTGAGCACGCGCATGAAGCCGGCGAGCACCACGAGGTCAGGGCGGTACGTGTCGATGGTCTGCGCCAGCGCGGCGTCAAAATCCGGACGTTGTTTGTACTGGCGGTGATCGACGACGGCGGTGGCGATGCCGTGGCCAGCGGCCGTGGCCAGACCTTTGGCGGCCGGATCATTGCTGATCACCGCGCAGATCTGCGCCGGCAGCCCGGCGGCGATCAGTGACGCCATGTTGCTGCCGCGTCCGGAAATCAGTATCGCGATGCGTTTCAGGATGCTGTTTCCCTGTCAGGCCAACTGCTGAAAAATCTAGACCACAATGGTCTGTGCTTCACCACGCTTGCGGCGCCGCACTGTGCCGATGCGCCAGACGCTTTCGCCGGCTTTTTCAAGCAGCGATTGCGCGCGTTTGGCGTCTTTTTCCGCGACCACCACCACCATGCCGATGCCGCAGTTGAATACGCGGTGCATTTCACCGTCGGCGACGTTGCCGCGTTCCTGCAGCCAGCGGAACAGCGGCGGCAGCGGCCATGCATCGCTGCGGATTTCAGCGGTCAACCCTTCGCCCAGCACGCGCGGAATGTTGTCGACCAGTCCGCCGCCGGTGATGTGCGCCAAACCTTTGACATTGATTTTTTTCATCAGTTGCAGCACCGGCTTCACGTAAATGCGCGTCGGCGCGAGGATTGCCTCTTTTAACGTGCGGCCGCCGATTTTCGCCGACAGCTTGACGCCGGGTTGATCGAGGATGCGCCGGACCAGCGAATAACCGTTGGAATGCGCGCCGTTGCTGGCGAGGCCGAGCACGACGTCGCCGGGTTTGATGCTGCGGCCGTTGATGATTTTTTTCTTTTCGACGACGCCGACGGCAAAGCCGGCGAGGTCGTATTCGCCCGCCGGATACATGCCGGGCATTTCCGCGGTTTCGCCGCCGATCAGCGCGCAGCCGGCCATTTCGCAGCCGGCGGCGATGCCCTTGACCACCTCAGCAGCCGAGCCCACGTCGAGTTTGCCGCAGGCATAGTAGTCAAGGAAAAACAGCGGTTCCGCGCCCAGCGTAAGAATGTCGTTGACGCTCATCGCGACCAGGTCGATGCCGATGGTGTCGTGGCGCTGCCACTGAAACGCCAGCTTCAGTTTGGTGCCGACACCGTCGGTGCCCGAAACCAGTACCGGCTCGCGATAACCGCGCGGCACCTCAAACAGCGCGCCGAAGCCGCCGATGCCGGCCATCACGCCGGGGCGCATGGTGCGTTTGGCGTGCGGCTTGATGCGGTCGACGAGTGCATCGCCGGCATCGATGTCGACACCGGCGTCACGATAGGTCAGCGATTTGCGGGTGGGGGTTTTGCGTTTCAAGGGAATTCCTGCGTGTATGGAGTGGATCCGTTGGTGGTGCGGGGCCGCGACGGAGTGCCCTGCTAAGATACGTATCCGGCAGCAGGTCTGGCCGTCACGAATTTTATCTTAAATGGGTATTCAGGGTTCCGTTCCGAAGCGCTTGCCGGCAGGGCTGCATGCAGTCACGCCGCTCATCGCAGTTGCCCGGCCCGGTTTTTCGTCGCGGTGGGTGCGCGGTCTGTTCGGGCTATGAGACAGCTGGCACTGGAACTGGCGTCGCCGCCCGCACCGACGCTGGCCAATTTTGTCACTGGCGCTAACGCCGAGGCGGTAGCGGCATTGCGCACGCTGGTCTCCGGCACCGCGGGTGAGCGATTCATCTATTTGTGGGGCGCACCCGGCAGCGGGCGCAGCCATTTGTTGCGGGCGGTGCTGCGCCAGCTGGGTGATGCGGGACGACACGTGCGTTGTTACGGAGCAGACGAAACCCCTGAAGTGGAAGACGGCGTGGAAGCCGTCGGCGTGGACGATGTAGAACGCCTGAAAGTTGAGGCGCAAATAAAATTATTCAATATATTCAATAACTTAAAAGATTCTTCAGGAATGCTGGTAGTGACCGGCGACCGGCCGCCGGCGCATCTGCCGCTGCGTCCCGATCTGCTGACGCGGCTGGCCTGGGGTCTGGTGTATGAAGTGCATGCGCTGAGCGAGGACGATCGTCGTGCCGCGGTGCTTGAATACGCCGCTGCGCGCGGATTCGTTTTACCGCTGGAAGTCACGGAATACCTGCTTGCACGCGTCCCGCGCGATCTGAGTTCGCTGCGTGCGCTGGTCGATACGCTGGACCGGGTGTCGCTGGAACAGAAGCGCGCGGTGACCGTTCCGCTGGCGCGTGAAGTGCTGCAACTCGTGCAACAAAAATACTGAAACCAAAACGGAAACAGCAATGATTCTGGCGTTGTTTGATCTCGACAATACCCTGCTCGCCGGCGACAGCGATTTTGAATGGGCGCAGTATCTGATCGACCGCGGCGTGCTTGATCGCGAGGTATACGAAGCCCGCAATCAGCAGTTCTATGATCAGTACAAGGCGGGCACGCTGGATATCCACGAGTTCCTCGACTTCCAGTTGAAACCGCTGTCACGCCATCCGCGCAAAGTGCTGGATGAATGGCACGCGGATTACATGCGCAACCGCATCCTGCCGATGATCCGCGACTCCGCGCGTGCGCTGGTGGCTCGTCATCAGAGTGAAACGCGGGTGTTGATTACCGCGACCAACAGTTTTGTCACGGCGCCGATCGCGCGCGAATTCGGCATCGAACATTTGATCGCCACCGACCCCGAGGCGCGCAACGGCGAATTCACCGGCGGAGTTGAGGGCACGCCATGTTTCCGTGAAGGCAAGGTCACGCGCCTGGAAGGGTGGCTGGCCGCGCACGGGGAAACCATAAAAAGTGTAACAAAATCAACATTTTACAGTGACTCTCATAATGATCTGCCGCTGCTCGAGCGGGTTACTCACCCGGTGGCGGTGGATCCGGACGCGGCGCTGCGCGCGCAAGCCCTTGCGCGCGGCTGGCCGGTGATGAGTCTCGGCTGAATGCCGCGGATGCCCCATGTATAATCGCGCCGTTTTCTCCTTGCGGCGCTGGGCGCGGATGCATCAATGGATGTAACCCGTCCCACATACGGCGCTGACTGACATTCCCGCATGATCACCAAGTTTCTCGGCCGCGTGTTTTCGGGCCGCATGTTCAAATCCGCGAAACCGCGGATCATTCCCGTGGCCGAACACGGCATCACCCGTGAGCGCATCGGCAGTTGCGCGCTGCGCACCTGCGACGCGTTGCAGGAAGCGGGTTATGCCGCGTTTGTCGTCGGCGGCGCCGTGCGCGATCTGATCCTCGGCCGCGCGCCCAAGGATTTCGACGTCGCGACCAATGCCACGCCCGAAGAGGTGCGCGGCATTTTCCGCCGCTCACGCATCATCGGCCGCCGCTTCCGCATCGTGCATGTGCTGTGCGGCCGCGACCTCGTTGAAGTCACCACCTTCCGCGGTCCGGCCGATGTTGCCGATGCCAGCCACCAGGTCGAGGATGAACACGGCCGCCTGCTGCGTGACAACGTCTGGGGCGACCAGGCGCAGGATGCGACGCGCCGCGACTTCACCATTAACGCGCTGTTCTACGACCCGTCGCGCGAAGAAGTCTGGGATTATCACGGCGGCGTCGCCGATCTCAAAAGCAAACGCTTGCGCGTGATCGGCGATCCGGCGCAGCGCTACCGCGAAGATCCGGTGCGCATGCTGCGCGCCGCACGTTTTGCCGCGTCCTGCGGGCTGGAAATGGATACCGCCACCCGCAAACCGGTGAAGTCGCTGGCGCCGCTGCTGGCCAACGTGCCGGCGGCGCGATTGTTTGACGAAATGCTCAAGCTGCTGCTGTGCGGCCATGCCGTGGAATGCGTCAAGCGTTTGCGCAAGGAAGGGCTGCACCACGGCCTGCTGCCGATGCTTGATGTCATTCTTGAGCAGCCGATGGGCGAGCGCTTCGTGATGCTGGCGCTGAAAAATACCGACACCCGCATCCGCACCGGCAAGACCATCTCACCGGCTTTCCTGTTCGCCGCGCTGCTGTGGCACGAGGTGTTGGCCGAGTGGAAAAAGATCCAGGCCCGCGGTGTGTCGCCGGTTCCGGCTCTGCACGAGGCGATGGACGATGTGCTCAACCAGCAGACCGAACAACTGGCGATCCCGCGGCGTTATTCGTCGGACATGAAGGAACTGTGGATCATGCAGCCGCGCTTCGAGCAGCGTGCAGGACAGCGGCCGTACCGCCTGCTTGAACAGCCGCGCTTTCGCGCAGCCTATGATTTTCTGCTGCTGCGCTGTGAAAGCGGCGAAGTCGAGAAGTCCCTCGGCGACTGGTGGACCAGTTTCCAGGACGCTGACACTGATGCCCGCGCCACCATGCTGGTCGCCGATACCACGCCTGGGAAAAAACGCCGCAAACGCCGTCGCCGCAAACCGGCGGACGCCGCACCCGCCGCGGAATAATGGTTGTGAACCGGGCTTCACGCACGGCCTGCATTGCGCTCGGCGCCAACATCGGCGAACCGCTGCGCCAGATCGAAGCCGGATTTCAGGCGCTGGCGGCACTCCCCGGCAGCCGGCTGACGGCGCGATCCTCGCTCTACCGCAGCGCGCCCGTGGGTTATGCCGACCAGCCGGACTTCATCAACGCGGTGGCGCTGATCGAAACCATGCTGCCACCCCACGCCTTGCTTGAAGCCCTTCTGGCCATAGAGCGGATCAACGGCCGCGTTCGCGAATTTGCCAACGCACCGCGCACGCTGGATCTCGACATCGTGCTTTATGGCGATACCGTCGTGCATGATGCCGGCCTGACCATTCCGCATGCACGCATGCTGGAGCGCGCTTTTGTCATGGTGCCGCTCGCTGAAGTGGCGCCTGACATGCCGGTGCCGGGTCACGGCACGGTGCGCGAATTGGCGGCGCGTGTCGATGCCGCCAGCGTCGCGCAACTGCAGCGGATGCCGGCGTGAGGATGCCGTGATGAGTCTGAATCCGAAATACCGCTACATTGTGGTCGAGGGCCCGATCGGTTCCGGCAAGACCACGCTGGCGCGGAAACTGGCGGATCACCTCTCGGCTGCATCGTTGTTTGAAAACCCGGATGCCAATCCCTTTCTGCCCGGCTTCTACCAGGACCCGACGCGCCATGCGCTGCCGGTGCAGCTATTCTTCCTTTTTCAGCGCAGCAACCAGGTACGCGATCTGGCGCAGTCCGACCTGTTTCGCGGCGTTACTGTCGCCGATTTCATGCTCGAGAAGGATCCGCTGTTTGCGCAGATGAACCTCAACGACGCCGAGCTCGCGTTATACCGGCAGATTTACGACCATCTCCAGCCGCAGGCGCCTCAACCCGACCTGGTGATTTACCTGCAGGCCGGCGTCGAGACGCTGATCGGGCGCGTGCGCAAACGCGCCGCTTCCTACGAACGCACGATTTCTGATGAATATCTGCTGCGACTGGCCGATACTTACGCACGCTATTTCCACCATTACGACGCTGCGCCGCTGTTGATCGTCAATTCGGATAATCTGAACTTCGTTGATTCACCGGCGGATTTTGATTTATTGTTGCAGCGGATCAATGCGCTGCGCGGTCCGCGCGAATTTTTCAGCCTGGGCAACTGATCCAGCTCATTGCGCCGTACATCAAGAGGAGAACACCCATGCGTATCACGCTGAGCAATCTGCACAAGATGATGCGGGACGGCGAGAAGATCACCATGCTGACCTGTTACGACGCGAGCTTTGCTTCGCTGCTCGACGGCGCCGGCGTCGATACCCTGCTGATCGGCGATTCGCTGGGCAATGTGCTGCAGGGGCACGAATCGACGCTGCCGGTATCGCTGCGCGACATCGTTTATCACACCGCTTGTGTGGCGCGCGGTGCCAAAAATGCGTTCATCATCGGCGACATGCCCTTCGGTACCTTCCAGGTCAGCCCGCAGGATGCCTTCCGCAATGCCGCCGAGATCATGGCGGCCGGCGCGCAGATGGTGAAAATCGAAGGCGGCCGTCCGATGCTGGAAACCATCGGTTTTCTGACCGAACGCGGCATCCCGGTATGCGGCCATCTGGGCCTGACGCCGCAGTCGGTCCACCAGCTCGGGGGTTACAAGGTGCAGGGCAAGGCGGAAGACGATGCGCAGCGCTTGCTCGATGACGCGCGGATTCTGGAAGAGGCGGGGGCCGGCATGATCGTGCTCGAAGCCATACCCGCGTCACTGGCGAGTCAGGTGACCGCCGCCGCCAAGGTGCCGACCATCGGCATCGGCGCCGGCATCGACTGCCATGGCCAGGTGCTGGTGCTGCACGACATGCTTGACGTCTATCCCGGCAAAAAGGCCCGCTTTGTCAAGAATTTCATGAAAGCCGCCGCCGGTTCGATCCATGATGCGGTCGCGTTGTATGTCGCAGAAGTGCGATCAGGCAAGTTCCCCGGCCGCGAGCACTCTTTCTGACCTTCCTGCGGCATGCGCCGCCGCGGTCCGCAGGCGCATATATAATGCGCCCTCTTTTATCCACCTGCTGCCACTGACCCACGGTCTCCAATGGACGTCATTCATTCCGTGCCCGAACTGCGCGAACGCCTGCGCCGCGAACCCGACAACGTGTTCGTGCCGACGATGGGCAATCTGCACGAGGGACATATCGAGCTGATGCGCATCGCGAAGCCGCGCGCCGCCTGCACCGTGGTCAGCATTTTCGTCAACCGGCTGCAGTTCGGTCCGCGCGATGATTTCGACCGTTACCCGCGCACTTTGCAGGCCGACTGCGACAAGTTGCGTGGCGCCGGCGTCGACGTGGTGTTTGTGCCCGACGAAAAGGCGATTTATCCCGAGCCGCAGACCTATGTTGTCGAGCCCTCGGACCTGCAGAACATCCTCGAAGGCGCGCACCGTCCCGGCCATTTCCGCGGCGTCTCCACCGTGGTGCTGAAACTGTTCAACCTGGTGTCGCCACACGCTGCAATTTTCGGCAAAAAGGATTACCAGCAGTATCTGGTGCTGCGCGACATGGTGCGCCAGTTCGCGCTGCCGATAGAGATCACGCCGGCTGAAACCGTGCGTGCGCCCGACGGGCTGGCATTGTCATCGCGCAATGGTTATCTGTCCCCGGACGAGCGCCGCGAAGCGCCGCGACTTTATCGCGTACTGCAGGAAGTGGAATCCGAATTAAAAGCCGGCATGCATGATTACCAGCGGCTAGAGTTGCACGGCATGTCGATGCTTGCCGACAAGGGCTGGAAGCCGGATTACGTGACAGTGCGCCGCCGCGGCGATCTGCAGCCGCCGCTCAACGGCGAGAAAGATCTGGTCGTGCTCGCCGCCGCGCGCCTCGGCAGGACGCGGCTGATCGACAATATCGAGGTCGATCGCTGAAGCCTGGCAGCGGGACTGTCAGGTGCCGGTGAATACCGGGTCGCGACGGTCGAAACCGGCTTTGACGCCTTCCTTGAAGTCGTTGGTCTCACGCAGCATCATCTGGATGAAGGCTTCGCGTTCGGTTGCGGCGCGGAATGCGGCGAACAGATCACCATTTAGCGTTTCACGCGTGGCCTGCACCGCCAGCGGTCCGGACTTTGCCAGTTCAGCGGCCATTTCCTGCGCCACCTGGCGCACCTGATCCTGCGCCACCAGTCGGTCGGCCAGTCCGAGTTCAAACGCCTCTTCGCCGGGTATGCGCTTGCCGGTGAGGAATAGCCACTTCGCGGTCTGATGGCCGACCAGGCGCGGCAGCGTCACAGTCATGCCGAAGCCCGGGTGATAACCCATTGCGGCGAAATTGGCGGCAAGACGCGCTTCCTTGCAGGTCACGCGGAAATCCGCGACCAGCGCGAGGCCGAGTCCGGCGCCGATGGCGCTGCCGTGGACGGCGGCGACGATGGGTTTGCGCGTCTGCACCAGGCGCTGGGCTTCGTGGTACAGATGGCGAGGCGTGGCGGCCTGTTTCTGGCCGGCCGCTTCGTCATCCACGCGTTTTTTCAGGTTGGCCCCGGCGCAGAAATGTTTGCCGGCAGCGGCGAGCACGATGCTGCGGCAGTTGTTGTCGCGGTCGAGCGCTTCCAGCGCCGATGCCAGTTCACCGATGAATTCGACATCCAGAAAGTTGTTGGGCGGACGACGCAATTCCACTGTCGCGACATGTCCGTCGATGCTGACGCCGATTTGCTGTTCAGTCATGGTTTTTTCCGTTGATTGGGCTGGGGTTGCCGCACGTCTAAAACGCGGGCAGGGGCTATGGAGTGGTGCCTCGGGTCGGACTCGAACCGACACGTCTTTCGACACCGGATTTTGAGTCCGGCGCGTCTACCAATTCCACCACCGAGGCACGGGGGATATGGATTATCGGTCAAACGACGGCCATGCGGCAACCATCCGCTGTATCCGTCCATATATATCCGTCCGTATAATCCGCGCGATGCGTCTGGACGATTTTGATTACCACCTCCCCGAAGAGCTGATTTCGCAGTCGCCCGCGGCCGAACGCCGGGCGAGCCGCCTGCTGCATCTCCATGGCACGACGGGGGTATTGCATGACCACCGGTTTGCCGATGTGCTGGATCTGCTGCAGCCCGGCGACCTGCTGGTACTCAACGACACCAAAGTCATCAAGGCGCGGCTGAACGGGCAAAAGGCCAGCGGCGGCCGCATCGAAGTGCTGGTCGAGCGCGTGCTGGGGCCCCATCAGGCGCTGGCGCAGATCCGCGCCAGCCATGCGCCCAAAGCCGCCAGCAAACTCCAATTGGACGGCGGCTTGACCGTGCATGTGGTGGCGCGCGAGGGCGAACTGTACCGGATCAGCTTTCCCGAAGACGACGTGTTTGCGCAATTGGAGCGTTATGGCGCTTTGCCGCTGCCGCCGTACATCGAACACACGCCGGGTGTCGATGACGAGACGCGCTACCAGACGGTATTTGCCCGCACGCCGGGTGCGGTGGCGGCGCCGACTGCGGGTTTGCACTTTGATACTGCGATGCTGGATGCATTGCGTGGCAAGGGGGTCGGCGTGGCCTGGCTGACGTTGCATGTCGGCGCCGGCACCTTCCAGCCGGTGCGCACGCAAAACCTCAGCGCACACCGCATGCACAGCGAGTGGTACAGCCTGCCGCAGCAGACGGTCGATGCGCTGAAAAAACATCGCGCCACGGGCGGGCGCATCGTTGCCGTGGGCACCACCAGCCTGCGCGCGCTGGAGTCCGCGGCCGCGGCCGGTGAGCCGGTGGCGGGCAGCGCAGAAACTGCGCTGTTCGTATTGCCTGGTTACAGCTTTCGCATCGTTGACCGCCTGATCACCAATTTCCATCTGCCGAAGTCGACACTGCTGATGCTGGTGTCGGCGTTCGGCGGTGTCGATAACATCCGCAACGCCTACCGGCACGCGATCGAGCAGCGTTACCGGTTTTTCAGTTATGGTGACGCCATGCTGATCGACCGCGCGCCATGAATCCCATTCTATTAATCTGATGCTATTCATCTGATGCATTCCACTCATGCAATTTAAAATTTCCGCCACCGACGGCGCCGCGCGCCGCGGTGTCCTCGAAACCGCGCACGGCCTGATCGACACGCCGGCTTTCATGCCGGTCGGCACCTACGGCGCGGTCAAGGGCATGAGCCCGGTGGAAGTGCGTGAACTCGGTGCGCAGATCGTGCTCGGCAACACCTTCCATCTGTGGCTGCGGCCGGGGCTGGATGTCATCGGCGCGCACGGCGGGCTGCACCGGTTCATGGGCTGGGAGGGTCCTATCCTCACCGACTCCGGCGGCTTCCAGGTATTCAGCCTGGGCGAGATGCGCAAGATCAGCGAGGAGGGCGTCAAGTTCCAGTCGCCGGTGAATGGCGACGCCTGTTTCCTGACGCCGGAGGAATCGATGCGCATCCAGCGCGTGCTCAATTCCGACATCGTGATGGCCTTTGATGAATGCACCGCGCATCCGGCGACGATGGAGCAGGCGCGCGATTCCATGCGGCTGTCAATGCGCTGGGCCGCACGCAGCAAGGCGGCGCATGCCGGCAATACCAATGCGTTGTTCGGCATCGTCCAGGGCGGCATGTATGAACAGTTGCGCGACGAATCACTGATCGAACTGACGAACATCGGTTTTGACGGTTACGCCATCGGCGGGCTGTCGGTGGGCGAACCCAAGCCCGACATGCTGCGCATCCTGCGGCATACCGCACCGCGATTGCCCGCGGACCGGCCGCGTTACCTGATGGGCGTCGGCACGCCCTCGGACATCATCGCCGCGGTGGCCGCCGGCATCGACATGTTTGACTGCGTGCTGCCGACCCGCAACGCCCGCAACGGCTGGCTGTATACCCGTCACGGGGTGATCAAACTGCGCAACGCCCGCTACCGCGATGACCTGACGCCGCTGGACCCGGAATGCAGCTGTTACACCTGCCACAACTTCACCCGCGCTTATCTTCACCACCTGCAGCGGGTGAACGAAATGCTCGGTGCCCGACTCAATACGCTGCATAACCTGCATTATTACCAGGAGCTGATGGCGGGGCTGCGGTCGGCGATTTCCGAGGGTCGGCTGGGCACTTTTGTGGCGGCTCAGGGCGCCGACCATGAAACGGAATCATGTTAAAATACAACACTTTGGGCGCACCGGTTCGGTGGCCTGCAGGGTCTGATTTTCCTGCAGCGCGAACCCGGGACGCTTGCCAACCCCACGGAGGTTTCACTTGTTAATCAGTCCAGCTTGGGCGCAGGCTGCGCCCGCAGCGGCGCAAGGCGGCGGCATCGAAAGCATGCTGCTGATCGTCGCCATGTTCGGCGTGCTCTATTTTCTGATGATCCGGCCGCAGATGAAACGCGCCAAGGAACACAAGGCGATGGTTGAAGGCCTGCAGAAAGGCGACGAAGTGATCACCGCCGGCGGCATCCTCGGCCGCATCAGCAAGGTCGACGCCCAGTATGCGACGGTGTCGATCGCCGACAGCGTCGAGATCCAGGTCCAGCGGCAGGCGATCCAGATCGTGCTGCCCAAAGGCACCCTCAAGACCATCCAGTAAGGCGCAAGGCGGAACTCGGCTCCGGCCGAAGTTTCGCTTTGCCCGCTTTTTGACCTTCCACGCTACACCTTTCACGCGCCCAAAATGAACCGCTATCCCCTGTGGAAATACCTGCTGATTGCTGCGGCTGTGGTGATCGGCTTTTTGTATACGCTGCCCAATTTCTACGGCGAAGTGCCTGCGGTGCAGGTGTCGCCACTGCGCAGCAATCTGAAAGCCGATGCGGCGCTGATGGCAAAAATCGAAAACACGCTGAAAAAAGCGTCGCTGGAGCCCACCGGCATGGCGCTGGACGGCACCAGCGTCAAAACGCGCTTCGCCGGCACCGAGGACCAGATCAAGGCCAAGGATGCAATCCAGACCGCGCTCGGCGACGACTACGTGGTGGCGCTGAACCTGCTGTCGCGCAGCCCGCAGTGGCTGACCTCGATCGGCGCGCTGCCGATGTACCTCGGCCTCGATCTGCGTGGCGGCGTGCATTTCCTGATGCAGGTCGACATGAAGGCGGCGCTGGCGAAAAAACTCGACGCTTACACCAACGACATCCGCGGCATGCTGCGCGAACAACGCCTGCAATATTCCGGTCTCGCCCGCGAAGGCCAGTCGATTTCCCTGCGCTTCCGTGAATCCGCGTTGCGCGAAAAAGCACTGGTGCGCATTTCCAAGGACATGCCCGACCTCGAGCTGAAGACCAGCGAGGACGGCGGCGAATTCCGCATCAATGCCTCGTTGCGCATCGAAGCGCAGCGCAAGACCCAGGAATTCGCGCTGCAGCAGAACATCACCACGCTGCGCAACCGGGTCAATGAACTCGGCGTCGCCGAACCGATCATCCAGCAGCAGGGCACCGACCGCGTGGTGGTGCAGCTGCCGGGCGTGCAGGACACCGCCAAGGCCAAGGACATCCTCGGCCGCACCGCGACGCTTGAAGTGCGCATGGTCGACGACGAGAAAATGGACCCCGGCACGCTGCAGCAGGCCAAGGAAGGCCAGTTGCCCTTCGGCGCCGAACTGTATTACGAGCGCAGCGGCCAGCCGGTGTTCGTCAAAAAACAGGTGATTCTCACCGGCGAGCGCATCAACGATGCCCAACCCGGTTTCGACGGGCAGAGCGGCGAACCCGCGGTGCACATCAATCTTGACGGCACCGGCGCGCGGATTTTTCAGCAGGTGACGCGTGAAAGCGTGGGCAAGCGCATGGCTATCCTGCTGTTTGAGCGCGGCAAGGGCGAGGTCGTTACCGCCCCGGTGATCCGTTCCGAAATCGGCGGTGGCCGGGTGCAGATCAGCGGCCGCATGACCACGCAGGAAGCGAAGGACGTCTCACTGCTGCTGCGCGCCGGTGCACTGGCGGCGCCGATGGAAATCATCGAAGAGCGCACCATCGGTCCATCGCTCGGCGCAGAAAACATCCAGACCGGTTTTCAGTCGATGTGGATCGGTTTCGGCGCGATCGCGGTGTTCATGGTCCTTTATTACATGCTGATGGGTGCGATATCAGTGGTTGCGCTGGGCGCCAATCTGCTGTTCCTGATCGCCTTGCTGTCGATGCTGCAGGCGACGCTGACGCTGCCCGGCATTGCTGCGATTGCGCTGGCGCTGGGTATGGCGATTGACGCCAACGTGCTGATCAATGAGCGCATCCGCGAGGAATTGCGCAACGGCATGACGCCGCAGGCTGCGCTGCACTCGGGTTACGAGCGGGCATGGGCAACCATTCTTGATTCCAACGTGACCACGCTGATCGCCGGCATTGCGCTGTTCGCGTTCGGCTCCGGGCCGGTGCGCGGCTTTGCCGTGGTGCACTGCCTGGGTATTCTGACCTCGATGTTCAGTGCAGTGGTGGTGTCGCGCGGCATCGTCAACCTCTATTACGGCGGGCGCCGCAGGCTGGACCGGATTTCCATCGGCCAGATCTGGAAACCCGCGGTACAGGCGAAGTAGGAGCCATCATGGAATTTTTCCGCTTTAAGCGCAGCATCCCCTTCATGCGCTACGCGCTGATCTTTAACGTGATTTCGCTGATCACGTTTCTGATCGCCGTGGGTTCGCTGGCGACCAAGGGCCTGCACCTCGGCGTCGATTTCACCGGTGGTACGGTGATCGAGGTGACCTATGAAAAGGCGCCGGATCTTGATCCGATTCGTGAGCGCATGATCAAGCTCGGTTTCAGCGAGCCCGGCGTGCAGAATTTTGGAACCGCGCGTGACGTGCTGATCCGCCTGCCGGTGAAGGAAGGTATTACCAGTGCCCAACTCTCGGAGCAGGTGATGACCGAACTGCGCCAGCTCGATGCCGCGGTGAAACTGCAGCGGGTTGAGTTCGTCGGGCCGCAGGTGGGTAAGGAACTGCTCGAAAGCGGCGCACTGGCGCTGCTGTTCGTGTCGGTCGGTATCGTCGGTTATCTGTGGCTGCGCTTCGAATGGAAGTTCGGCGTGTCGGCGATCATCGCCAACCTTCACGATGTGGTGATTATTCTCGGCTGTTTCTCGATTTTCAACTGGGAATTCTCGCTGCCGGTGCTCGCTGCCGTACTGGCAATTCTCGGTTATTCAGTCAATGAATCGGTAGTGGTGATGGATCGGGTGCGCGAAAACTTCCGCAGCCGTCAGTTCCGCCACACCCCGGTGCCCGAGGTGATCGATGCGGCGATCACTTCGACCATGTCGCGCACCATCATCACTCACGGCTCGACCCAGCTGATGGTCACCTCGATGCTGTTGTTCGGCGGCGAGACGCTGCATTACTTTGCGCTGGCGCTGACCATCGGCATCTGCTTCGGTATCTATTCTTCTGTGCTCGTCGGCAGCCCGCTGCTGATGTGGCTCGGCCTGAAGCGCGATGATCTGGTCAAGCCGGAGAAAGCGAAGGCCGCCAACGAGGACGGCGCGGTCGTCTGAGGGGCTGGCAATGGAGTTGGTCACGCTGCTCATCGACGTACTCCTCAACCTGGACGACCACCTGCAGGCGCTGGTCGCGGCACACGGCGCCTGGATCTACCTGATCCTTTTCCTGATCGTATTCTGCGAAACCGGGCTGGTAGTGACACCGTTCCTTCCCGGTGACTCGCTGCTGTTCGTCGCCGGCACCGTGGCTGCGGCAGGCGGCATGGACATCCACCTGCTGGTGCTGCTGCTGATCATTGCCGCGATACTGGGCGATGCGGTCAATTATTGGGTAGGACACTACATCGGGCCGCGGATTTTCAGCCACAGCGAATCGCGCTGGCTGAACCCGAAACACCTGCAGCGCGCCCATGACTTTTACGAGAAGTACGGCGGCAAGACCATCATCATCGCCCGCTTCGTGCCCATCGTCCGCACCTACGCGCCGTTTGTGGCGGGCGCGGCGAGCATGACCTACGCGAAGTTTGCGCTGTTCAATGTGACCGGCGCCGTGCTGTGGGTGACGTCTCTGGGCTATGCCGGTTATTTTTTCGGCAACCTGCCGTTCATCAAGAACAATCTGACGCTGGTGATCATCGGCATCATCATCCTGTCGATCCTGCCCGGGGTCATCGAGATTCTGCGCAACCGCAAAGCGGGATGAACCTCTACCTGCGTCTGCTCTGGCTGCTGTGGCACATGCGCGGCATGGCAACGCGCGGGTTGTTCGACGAATCGCGGCTCAGCTTTCGCGTGCTGCCCAACGACCTCGATCTGAATCTGCACATGAACAACGGGCGTTACCTGACGTTCATGGATTTGGGGCGCGTGCATTTGATGGTGCAGGGCGGATTGATGACGCATGTGCGGCGCAATCGCTGGATGCCGGTACTCGCCGCCGCGGAAATCACTTACCTGCGTTCGCTCCATCCGTTTGAGCGTTTTGACTTGGTCACCCGCGTGATGACCTGGGACGACAAGTACGTTTACATGGAACAGACCTTCGAACGCGACGGTGAGTTGTGCGCTCACGCCTATGTCAAAGGTTTGTTCCTGTCCCGCGAGGGGCGCGTGCCGAATGCTGAAGTCGTCGGCGCGATTGGTTATGTGGGCGAGACACCGGAGATGCCCGAAGCCTTGCAGCGCTGGGCGGCGCTCACGACGACCAAACGCGATAGCGCAAATTAGTCAATAAAAACAATTAGTTAAATATTTTCGTCGGTCATTCCCGGCGAATGCCGGAATCCGGTTTTGACGGGTTAGAACCGGCTGGATTCCGGCTCGCCCCCCAAGGGGACTTCCTCCGGGGCGCGCTTGGCCGGAATGACAGGCCAAATGTTAGATGCTGCCTAGATGCGCTTGGCCAGTTCGACAGCCTTGCCGATGTAATTGGCCGGTGTCAGCATCAGCAGGCGCTGTTTTTCCGTTTCCGGAATGCCGCTGAGCCCTTTGATAAACGCGTGCAGGCTTTCGCGGTTGATGCCGGCCTTGCCGCGCGTCAGTTCCTTCAGTTGTTCGTAAGCGCCGGCGACGTTGTAACGGCGCATCACCGTCTGGATCGGCTCGGCCAGCACTTCCCAGTTGTCATCAAGGTCTTCGCTCATCGCCGCGCGGTTGGCTTCGAGCTTGTTGAGGCCCTTCAGACAGGAATCCCACGCCAGCAATGCGTAACCCAGTGCGACGCCCATGTTGCGCAATACCGTGGAGTCGGTGAGGTCCCGCTGCCAGCGCGACACCGGCAGTTTTTCCGACAGGTGACGCAGCAGCGCATTGGCGAGGCCGAGGTTGCCTTCCGAATTTTCGAAATCGATCGGGTTGACCTTGTGCGGCATCGTTGACGAGCCGATTTCGCCGGCTTTGGTCTTCTGTTTGAAGTAGCCGACGGAAATATAGCCCCAGATATCGCGGTTGAGATCGAGCAGAATCGTATTAGTGCGGGCGACGGCGTCAAACAGTTCGGCCATTGCGTCATGCGGTTCGATCTGGATGGTGTAAGGATTGAATTCCAGTCCCAGCGACTCGACAAACTTTTTGCCGAAACCTTCCCAGTCGATATCCGGATAAGCCGCAATGTGCGCGTTGTAGTTGCCGACCGCGCCGTTGATCTTGCCGAGCAGCGTCACTGAGGAAATGCGCGCGCGGGCGCGGTCGAGCCTTGCCACCACGTTGGCCATTTCCTTGCCCAGCGTCGTCGGCGAGGCCGGCTGGCCGTGGGTGCGCGACAGCATCGGTGCATCGGCGAGGTCATGCGCCAGCACGCGCAGGCGGGTGATGATCGCATCCAGCGCCGGCAGCAATACTTCGGCGCGCGCCTGTTTGAGCATCAGTGCATGACACAGGTTGTTGATGTCTTCGGAAGTGCAGGCGAAGTGGATGAATTCCGCAACTTGGGTGACCTCGGCGTTTTTCGCCAGCCGTTCCTTCAACAGGTATTCCACCGCCTTGACGTCGTGGTTGGTGGTCGCCTCGATCGCCTTGACCCGCGCGCCGTCGGTTTCAGAGAACTGTTTGACCAGCGCATCGAGTTCGGCGAGGGTTGCCTTGGAAAAGGGCGGCACTTCCTTCAGCGCCGGCTCCGCGGCCAGCGCCTTGAGCCACTCAACCTCGACGCGCACCCGCTGGTGGATCAGCGCCTGCTCGCTGAAGCAGCTGCGCAACCCGCCGAGTTTGCTGTTGTAGCGGCCGTCGAGCGGGGAGAGGGCAGTCAGAGGGGAGAGCGTGGTCATCGGGGTGGTGTATCCGTAAAGCGTGATTTTATCATGCGGGTGCGGCACGATCTCTGCCACTCTGAGATGAGGGTGATCATCTGCATTGCCTGAGCCAAAGTCGCCGGGGGCAGCCCGGCGGCTGGTTACTTTCTTTGTGCGGCCAAAGAAAGTAACCAAAGAAAAGCCGTGCCGATTCGCCGGCCCTTCGGGCTTCCTTGCGCTGCTCGCCGCTCCGGGCGGCTCCGGAACTCGCGATTGCCGCTCCGCGTCAATCGCTCAGACAGTCCTCGCCGACAGCCCCCGGAGCGGCTGCGCTGCTCAGCGACTCATAGGCAGGACATCAACACCGCCTGTATTTCGAAGTCATTGTGCTTTCATCAGCAATCAGTGTTTACGTGTATGCTTGCCCGCAATTAAATCAACTCAAATCCCGTATTTTTGCGCGAGTCTATTGCCCTGATGTCCACCCAACGTACGCTGAACGACTGGCTGTTGCTGTTCGCCCTGGTGGCGATGTGGGGGTCTTCGTTCATGTTCAACAGCATTGCGGTTTCGAGCCTGTCGCCGCTGGTGATTGTTGCCGGCCGCGTCGGCGTCGCGGCCATTGTGCTGATCGTGTTTGTATATGCCAGCGGGCGGCGGCTGCCGGCACTGGATCGCCACTGGTGGCCGTTTGTGGTCGTGGCACTGATCGGCAATGCCATTCCGTTTTACCTGATCACCTGGGGGCAGCAGGTGGTGGAGAGTGCACTCGCCGGCATCCTGATGGCATTCATGCCGCTGGCGACCATCGTGCTCGCACACTTCCTGATTGCGGGCGAGCACATGACGAAGCAGCGCGCGATCGGTTTTGCCGGCGGCTTTTGCGGCATCGTGCTGCTGATGGGGCCGGCGGCGCTGGCCGGCATCGGCGGCGACGCGGTGCGGGTGATCTCGCAACTGGCGGTGCTCGGCGGCGCGCTGTGTTATGCGATGCAGAGCGTGCTGACGCGTCTCATCATCAAGGGCGATGTGCTGGTGGCGGCTGCCGCAACGCTGCTGGTGGCGAGTCTGATCGTGGTGCCGCTGGCGTTATGGCAAACGCCGTTATCGACGCTGGCGCCGCGCTGGCAGTCGGTGGCGGCGGTGGGCTGGCTGGGTGTGGTGCCGACAGCGATTGCGACGGTGTTGTATTTCCAGTTGATCCGTTCTGCCGGCCCCAGCTTCATGGCGGTGGTGAATTACCTCAGTCCGAGTGTCGCGGTATTGCTGGGCCTGTGGGTCATGGGGGAACATCCGTCGCCCAACGCCTACCTCGGCCTCGCACTGATCCTGGTTGGCATAGCGGTGGCGCAACGGCGGCGCAGCACTTGAAATGCGGGGTGACGCGCCCCATCTTCATACTGCAGCCTGATTTTAATTTTATTTATTAAAATCAATAACTTATATGAAATGGAGTCCGCCATGCGCGTCGTCTACAACAGTGAGCAGTATTACGTTGCCGAATATCCCGGCCAGCAGGGCCTGGAGCTGGTGGACAAGCGCTCGTCGCGCGGTACGTTTTTTACCGGCGATGTCGCGGAGAAATTCGCCAACGCGATGAACGCAGCGGCCGGTGATGAGGCAACGACCGAAAACATCGACGCCTTTCTCGACAACTTCAGCGTGTTGTTGAATTCGCCCGTGGTTTATCACTGATCACTGCTTGCGTAGCCCGGATGAAGCAAAGCGGAATCCGGGGCAGGCGGTGTTTTTAAAAAATGCTTGCGTGATCGGATGTGAGTCGCTTCCCGGATTCCCCCCCAAGGGGACTTCCTTCGGGGCGCATCCGGGCTACAACACCCATTGCCGTGCTACGCAAGCCTGAAAACGTCGCGCCTTATTCGAGGCGCGACCACCCCGGTTCATCGCGATCCAACAGTCGCTTGAGCGCGACGAAGTGCAGCCGTGCCTGCGTATCGTCTGTCATCTGCGCCGCTGTTTTGCGTGCAATGGCGTCAGGTACCTGGCGCAGCGGCTTGCCGGTGCCCATGCCCAGCACTTGCAGCATGCAGGCGCGTTCCAGGTAATACAGATCGTCGAAGGCAATATCGATCGACGGACCGGTGACGATGATGCCGTGGTTGGCGAGAAACAGGATGTCGGCGTTTTTCAGACCCGACACGATGCGCGCACCTTCTGCGGCATCCAGCGCCAGCCCGTTGTAGTTGTCGTCGTAGGCATCGCGCCCGTAAAACTTCAACGCGATCTGACTCACCGCTTCGATACGTCCGCCATGCACCACCGTCAGCGTGGTGGCGTACGGCATGTGCGTGTGAAGAACGCATTTTGCATCCGGCTTGCTGCGATGTGCGGCGCCGTGAATAAAAAAAGCCGTCGGTTCGACTTCGTGAAGGCCCGCGACCTTGCGGCCCTGGCCGTCTACCATCACCAGATCCGCCGGTGTCACTTCCGACCAGTGCAGTCCTTGCGGATTGATCAGGAAGTGACCCGGGCGGTCCGGCACTTCGACGCTGAAATGGTTGCAGATGCCCTCGCCGAGACCCATGCGCGATGCGCTGCGCAGGGCGGCGGCGAGGTCAATGCGCGCCTGTTGTTCAGACGTGAAGCGTTGGGTCATTTTTGCCAACTCATCTCAAAAATGGATCGCGCGCCGACAGGACAGGAGCGCGCGAGGCTCCGACGAGACATTACCCGTCTGTAAGGCGAGGAGGAAAGCAGCGTGCGACGCAGTCATGTCAGGCGCGGCCGGTTTGGAGATGAGTTTTAGTCGATGCTGATGTTGCCGGCCTTCGCCACCTTGGTCCAGCGGGCGATTTCAGCCTTGAGGAAGATCGAAAACTCTTCCGGTGTATTCGCCGACACCAGCGCGCCGCGTTTGATCATCTGGTCGCGCATGTTCGGCGTCTTCAGTTCGTTGACGAGGATGGTGTTGACGCGGCGGATGATCTCAGGCGGTGTGCCGGCCGGCGCGCCCACGCCCTGCCATGAACCGCCATCAAAGCCTGCCACACCGCCTTCTTCGACGGTCTGCAGATCGGGCATTGGCGGAAAACGTTCCTTCGACGACACCGCTATCGCACGCAGGCGTTTGACTTCAACCTGCGGCAGAACGCTGATTGCGGTGTTGAACGCCAGTTGTACCTGTCCCGAAATCTGGTCGACCACCGCGGGCGCCTGGCCCTTGTATGGCACGTGAACCATTTTGACGCCGGTCATGAACTTGAACATTTCCATCAGCATGTGCGGGCTGCTGCCGTTGCCGGTGGAGGCGTAGCTCAAGCCGTCAGGCTTTGATTTGGCGATGACCAGCAGTTCCTTGACGTTTTTTGCGGGCAAGGCCGGATGCACGGTGAGCAGGCTGGGCAGGCTGGCCATCAGCGTGATGGTGGCCAGATCCTTGACCGGGTCATAAGACATTTTGCGGTAGATCGCCGGCGATACGCCCTGTGCCGCGGTGATCATGCATAAGGTGTAACCGTCCGCAGGCGCTTTTGCGCAGATCTCCGCACCGATGTTGCCGCCGGCGCCGCCGCGGTTGTCGGGCACAAACTGCTGACCGGTGCCCTTGGACAGAATGTCGGCCGCCATGCGGCCCATGATGTCGGTGGGGCCGCCGGGCGGGAAGGGAATGATGAAGCGCACGGTCTTTGCGGGATACTGCGCCTGTGCAACTGCGCTGATCGGAAATGCCGCGACGATGGCGGCAACAAGCAGGCCCTGCAGTGATTTGCTCATGACATCCCCCTCCGGATGATGGTTTGACTGCGCTGCTGATTATGCCGCAGCTGCGACGTTGCGGGTCAGCGGCACGATTTGCGGGCGGTGTTTGCCGTTGAGCAGGTAACGCGTCAGGATTTTATAGGTATCCAGATCGAACAGGGGGCGGGGTAAGTTCTCCTGCAGTTCGTAAAGTTCTTCTTCACTGCTGACCGTGCCGAGGTGGCACCACTGGTCGAGCACATGCAGGTCGCAGCGTTCACCGCCTGGCGAGATTTCGCGGATGCCGATACGGCCGGGGAAGGGCCATGCACGCACGCGCAGCCCGGCGAACGCCGCAGCCAGTCGCGCGGCGTGCTGTTGCGCGGTTTCCTGGCCGGCGCAGGCACCGCGGCAGCGTTTGATCTGGTAGGCGAAACACGGTCCTTTGCGTTTTTCCAATCCCAGAATTCGGTGACACAGCTCGTGTTTGATCGCGAGTTCTCGCAGGGTTTCGATGGCGGTGCGACGCGAACGGAACAGGCCGTAGAGATCGCGGAAGTCGTTGCCGGCAAGGTCCCGTGCCGACACCAGTTCCGGTGCTTCGCCGTGGCGGTCCAGCGGCCAGTGCCACGCGCACAGTTCGCCGGCGCGGCGCAGCTGCCGGTTGTGGATGGGCGCGAGTTTTTTGACCAGTCGCGCTTCCTCGACCAACGCGCCGAGTTCGCCTGCGGTTTCAATCCAGTCGATGCGTTTGACTTCGGCGGCGATGCGCATGTCTTTGTTGACGCGATGATCCCCGGAGAAATGCGACATCACCCGCGTGCGCAGATTGATGCTTTTGCCGACGTAGAGCGGAATGTCCCTGTTATCGTCAGACTGCCCGTAGAACAGATAGACGCCTGGCCCCTCGGGAATGTGGTCGAAGGCGTTGTCGGCGAGGCCGGCGGGAACCGTTGCCGTTTTCAATAATATTTCGGTGGCTGCGAACACAGCTTCCTCGCCGGGGTCCAGCCGCCACTGTTGTGCCAGTTGCCACAACACCCGCGTGTCACCGAGCGCGCGGTGGCGCGCATCGCAGGCGATGCCGTGGCGCATCATCAGGCTGTCGAGGTTGTGCCGCGGATGCTGCGGAAACAGCTTGCGCGACAGTTTTACCGTGCACAGCACCGGTGCGCTGAAGGTTTTGCCCAAGCGGCGGAATTCGTTTTTGAGAAAGCCGTAATCGAAGCGTGCGTTGTGCGCGATCAGCACGCGGCCGTCGATCGCCTCATACAGTTCGCGGGCAATTTCCTCAAAACGCGGCGCCAGCGCGACCATGTCGTTGCTGATGCCGGTCAGTGCCTGGATGCCCGGCGGGATGCTCATGCCGGGATTGACCAGCGACGACCATTCGCGGACAAAGCGGCCGTTATCGACTTCGATCAGGCCGACTTCGGTGACACGGTCACGCGTCGCCGTGCCGCCGGTGGTTTCAAGGTCGAGAAAGACGACGGAGCGATCGTACATCGAGCGGGCGGCGCTGCGGCTGCTTGCGGGGTCAGCGCGGCAGCTTGTAGCCGATCGCGCGTGAAATGCGCTCGGCGGCCTGGCGCACGGATTCGGCCCAGGCCTTGCGGAATCGTTCGGTCGGCGCGGAAACCGACAGTCCGGCGATGAGCTTGCCTTCGTCGTTGAAGATGCCGGCGCCGACGCAGCACACACCGCGCTCGGCTTCTTCGTTGTCGAAGGCGTACTGGCGTTTGCGCACTTCTTCGAGTTCAGCGGCGAGTTTTTTGGCGTCGGTCAGCGTGTTGTCGGTGAAGCGGGGCAGGCTGGTGCGGCTGACGTATTCGGCGACGCGTTGCGGTGTTTCCGAGGCCAGGAAGATCTTGCCGACCGCGGTGATATGCAGCGGGGCGTGGGCGCCGATGATCTGCACCACGCGCATCATGCAGCTGTTTTCGGCGATGCGTTCAATGTAGACCACTTCGTCGGCGCGGCGCACCGACAGGTTGACGGTTTCGCCGAGCGTGCGGTGCAGTTCCTGCATATGCGGCAGTGCTTCCTGGCGCACGCTGATGCGCGATTTAACCAGACTGCCCAATTCGACCAGGCGGATGCCCAGACGGTACATGCCCGGCTCGATGCGGTCGACCAGCCGGCTGTCGACCATCACGCCGAGAATGCGGTGCGCGGTCGACGGATGCAGCTTGGTCGCGGTGGCGAGCCGCTTCAGCGTCGCCGGTGTGGAATGTTCAGACAGCACATCGAGCAATTGCATCATGCGCTCAATGACCTGGATTGAAGGTTTTGCGGATTTTTCGGCCACGGGATGGGTTACCAGGTTGATCTGTTGAGTTGATGTTGTTTGTAAACTGCCATTTTATATTATGAAATTGGCCGGGCCAACCCGGATTACCACGGCTGCGGGTTGCCGTTTTCGCTACACTTTGCCCCATGTCACGAACCTCTCAACCCCCGGCAGAGCCTGAAGCGCCGCCGCCCCTCAAGAACTATATGACCCCCGCAGGGTACGCGCGGATCAAGCAGGAACTGACGCAACTGCTGGATGTCGAGCGTCCGGCGCTGGTCAAGGTCGTGGCATGGGCGGCCTCCAATGGCGACCGTTCCGAAAACGGCGACTATCTGTACGGCAAAAAACGCCTGCGCGAAATTGACCGCCGCATTCATTACCTCGGCAAACGCCTGGACCAGTCGGTGGTAGTCGATCCCGCGGCGCGCGGCGACACCGACCAGATCTTTTTTGGCGCAACGGTGGATTACGAAGACCCTGACGGCGAAGCGCACACGGTGACCATTGTCGGCATCGACGAAGCCGATCCGGCGCGCGGCCATGTCAGCTGGGTGTCGCCGATCGCCAAGGCGCTGCTTAAACACCGCGCCGGCGACAGCGTCAAACTGCCGACGCCCAGGGGCATCGTTACCATCGACGTCATCGATGTGCGTTACGCAGCGCTTGCGCCGGCATGATTTTGTGAGGGCGCGCGCATGACGGTGTCCCTGTTCAGCGCCGCGCTCGCCGCGTGGCGCGCCACCAACGGCATACCGCAGCCGGCGTCGCCGCCGCTCGATGCCGTGGTCAAACTGTCGATCCGCGCCGTCGAAGGCGCGCGCACCGCTGATTCACTCGGCGCGGAGCGCGAAGGCACCGGCGTCGTCATCGATGATCAGGGCCTGATCCTGACCATTGGTTATCTGGAGCTCGAAGCTGCCTCGGTGCTGGTGATCGACAGCGACAGCAGGATTTATCCGGCGAGCGTGGTCGGTTTCGATCACGCCACCGGTTTCGGCCTGCTGCGCGCCAAACCGGCGCCGCCGTGCGCGCCGGTTGAACTTGGCGACTCCAGCGCGCTGACCGAACTGCAAAGTCTGGTGGTGGCCTGCCACGAAGGTGGTGGCGGAGTTACCGGCGCGGCCCTGGTGTCACGCCGGCGTTTTACCGGCTGGTGGGAATACATGATCGACGACGCGCTGTTCACCGCGCCGCCGCGTTACGAACACAGCGGCGCCGCGTTGTTCGACAGTGAAGGCCGGCTGGTCGGCATCGCGTCGCTGTGGGTCAGCGATGCGCTGAACACCGGCATGGCCTTTCCCGGCAACATGTTCGTGCCGATCAACCTGTTGAAGGATGTGTTGCCCGATCTGGTAAAGACGGGCCGGCGCCGCGGCGACAAGCGGCCGTGGCTGGGACTCAATACCGAACAGGTCGAAGGCAATGTCGTGGTGTCGAGGGTGCTGCCGGATTCGCCGGCCGAACACGCGGGCATTCAGCGCGGCGACATCATCCTCGGCGTCGGCGGCGATTCGATCGGCGGGCAGAACGAGTTTTATGAAAGCCTGTGGTCCAGCGGCGCCGCCGGCAGCGATGTCACGCTGCACATCGTGCGTAACAAAGCGGTGCGCCACCTGATCGTGCAAACCGGCGACCGCCTCGATTACCTGCAGCCGTGGCGCCTGAGTTGACTTCGCAATATTTTCGCGACCGATTGTTTTTAAGCACTTGATAAAAGTGGCTTGCGGTTCCGGCCGCCACATCTTGTTGGCGCTGCCCGAAGCTATCGTTCCAGCGATGCAATGGCACGCAGCAACACTATCCGCGCGACATGTGTGCGATAACGAACATACTGTTGGCAATCCCTGCGACATGTGTTCGATAGCGAACATACTGTGGCAATCCCTGCGACTAGAGTCTTCCCATCGCGCCAGCATTTCCGGCCGTAGTCAGTTCACGTTTGCCGTCTGGTATGGCGTGAACCACCGCTCCATACACGCTCCATACATTGTCCTGACCGCTGCACGATGGGTTCCGATGCCCGAGGTTGTTTGCAGTGGTGGCAGAGAGAACCATCATGCACAAGCCGAATATCCATGCAAAGCCGGGCTGGACGGTGTTCGCTATGCCCCAACGCGCTTTGCGCCTTGCCGCAGTCACCGTTGCGGTGGCGGCCTGCTTCTCCGGCAATTACGCACTGGCCAATCCGACCGCGCCTGCGGTAGTCAACGGCACCGCGAGTTTCGCGCAGGCCGGCAACATTCTCAATATCACCAACAGCTCCAACGCGATCATCAACTGGGGCTCGTTCTCGATTGGCGTCAATGAGCTGACGCGCTTCATTCAGCAGTCCGGCAGCTCCGCGGTATTGAACCGTGTGATCGGCCAGGATCCGTCAGCGATCCTCGGTGCGCTGCAATCCAACGGTCGCGTATTCCTGATCAACCCCAACGGCATCGTGTTCGGCGCCGGTGCGCAGATCAATGTCGCAGGTCTCGTGGCCTCGACGCTGAATTTGAGCAATGATGACTTTCTGAACAACCGCATGAAGTTCACCGACGGTGCCGGTGCCGGCAGTGTAGTGAACCAGGGCCGGATCACCGGCGGCAATGTTTACCTGATCGGCAAGGCGGTCACCAATGATGGCCTGATTACCAGCCCCAACGGAGACGTGATTCTTGCTGCGGGCAACAGCGTGGAACTGGTCAATCCGGGCACGCCGGATCTGCGTGTGGAAATCGTCGCGCCGGACAACGAAGCGCGCAACCTCGGAACCATCAGTGCCGAGGCCGGGCGCATTGGTATCTATGCCGGCCTGATCCGGCAAAGCGGAAGCCTGCGTGCCGACAGTGCGGTCGTTGAAGGCGGTCGCATCCTGCTCAAGGCCACAAAAAATGCCACGCTCGATGCTGCCAGTCAGACCACGGCCAACGGCGTCAGTGGTGGCAGGGTGGACATTCAGGCCGGTGACACGGCGATCGTCGAAGGCAACATCTCGGCTACGGGCAGCGCCGGCTCGGGTGGCACGGTCAAAGTGCTGGGCAACCTGGTGGGTTTGACGGGTCACGCCACTATCGATGCTTCGGGCACCAGCCAGGGCGGCGCGATCCTGATTGGCGGCGATTACCAAGGCAGGAATCCGCAGGTACAAAACGCGTTCCGCACTTATGTCGGGCGCGATGTGACCGTTCATGCCGATGCGATCACCGGGGGTGATGGCGGCAAGGTGATTGTGTGGGCCGATGATGCGACGCGTTACTACGGCAATATTTCTGCACGCGGCGGCGCGAACGGTGGCGATGGCGGGTTTGCCGAGGTGTCAGGCAAGCGGGTGCTGGATTTCCAGGGTGCGGCGAATCTGACTGCGACGCACGGTGCTACAGGCACGTTGCTGCTGGATCCGGACTTCATCAATGTCACCACGGGCGGTTTTGATTTTTACTCCGGCCCGATCCTGTTTGCTGCGCTGCCGGGCACCGTTTCGTTTCACCCCGCATTTCTCGATTTTGTCGCGGCCAATGTCATGCTGCAGGCGAATAACGATATCAACGTCATCGACGGGATCACGATGTCGACGCCTGCAGCCAGCCTTTCGCTGCGGGCCGGTGGTTCTCTCAACATCAATGCCGGCATCACCACACGGGGCGGCGCAATCACGCTGATTTCGGGGGATCCGGGATCGCTGACCAGCCCGGGCCCGGGGGCGATATTTGTTAATGCCGGGCTGGATACGACCGGCGGCGGCGTGGTGCCTGCCGGGGCCAATATTCTGATGACTGCAACCAATGGCGCGGTGAATATCCAGAACGCGACGGTGCTTGCAGGTAACGGCGGCCTGGTCGATATCAACGCTGCAACCGGCATTAATGTTTCAGCAACGACGCAGGCGACTTCGGTTATAGGCGGTAACGTGACGCTGACTTCCGGGGGTAACGTCAACGTGTCGGGTGGAAGTGGCGCCGGACAATACGCGCTGCTGAGCAGTAGCGGCAATACCACCATCAATGCCGGTGGCGATGTGCTGGTGTCCGGCGGTAACGGCGCCGGGTCTTATGCCAAGGTTTTCGGTGCGAACGGTGTGTCGATGACCGTCGGCGGTGGATTGCATCTCAATGACGGCTCAGGCGCGGGATCAACGGCATTGGTCGAGTCCGGATCGCCGACCTCTGTTGCTCTCGATTTCCCCAACCTGGCCAGCGGCGGTTATTTCGTCAATGGCGTCGAGAATGCCACTTCAGGATTCATTGCGGGTGGGGCACCGGCAATACTGAATACCAACTTGCTGGTGACCTATAACGTGCCACCGCCACCGCCACCGCCACCGCCACCGCCGCCGCCGCCACCGCCACCGCCACCGCCGCCACCGCCACCACCACCACCACCACCACCACCACCACCGGCGGTGCCACCGGTCAGCGACGCACCATCGTTGCCGCAATCGCGACCGGAATTGCCGGAGCAGACGTTGCTGGTTGCCATGGGTCAATCGGTAACATCACTCCAGGCGGCAACGGGGGATGCAGCATTCGAAAGTTCAACGGAGGACAAGAATAAAAGCATCCTTGAATGCCGCTAACGCAGGCGCTTGCCCTCACAACCCCGGCTGCTGCCGGGGTTTGTTTTTTGCGGGTATCATCGCGGCATGAAAGTCGGACTCTTTGTTACCTGCCTCGTTGACCTGATGCGCCCGCGCATCGGCTTCGCCGCACTGGAGTTGCTGAAACAGGCCGGTTGCGAAGTCGTGGTGCCCGAAGCGCAGACCTGCTGCGGACAGCCCGGTTACAACTCCGGTGATCGCGTCTCGGCCATCGCACTCGCGCGCAAGGTGGCGGTTGAATTCGCGGATTGTGAATATGTGGTCGCGCCTTCGGGCTCCTGTGCCGGAATGATCCGCGCGCACTATCCCGAAATGCTCAAGGACATTCCCGAAGACGAACGTGCAGCGCTGACCTCTCTGGCGGCAAAGACTTATGAGCTGACTGATTTTCTGGTGAATGTGGCGCGGTTTACGCCCGATAAAAAAACATCAATAAAAACAATTACTTACCACGACTCCTGCTCGGGGCTGCGGGAACTCGGCGTGAAACAGCAGCCGCGTACCTTGCTGGCGCAGGTCGAAGGCGTTGAACTGCGCGAAATGAACGAGTGCGAACAGTGTTGCGGTTTCGGTGGTGCGTTCGCGCTGAAGTTCGGCGAGATCTCTTCACATATCGCTGAACGCAAATGCGAGAACATCACGGCGACCGGTGCGGATGCCGTGGTGCTCGGTGACCTGGGTTGCATGCTCAATATTGAAGGGCGGTTGCGTCGGCGCGGCGATCAGAAGACGCAGGTGCTGCATGTGGCGGAGGTACTGGCGGGAAAAACTTCCGGCTAATTGCCGGCGCAAGAGTTCGAGTCTTGGTTGGCTCCCCGAGCTGGTCGAACCTAGGCACTGGAAAGAGATAATTCCTATGGCCTGACCGGCTGCTACCGACCCGGAAGAGACACTCGCTACCGAGTTTGTCGACTGGCTGGTGTCGTCAGTAGCAGACGCTCACGTATGCGCGACTTCCATTGCTGAAGTTGCTTGCCTAGTTGTTCGACGGCTTCATATCTTTGTCTAGTGCATTCTCCAGCCTGTTTGCATCGGCGGCAACGTCGGCGGCATGTTCTATCGCATTGCGCTGCAATGTCTCCGCGGCACCATGTTGCTCTTCAAGTGTGGCAAAAGCTGCCTTCGCGCCCTCTATTGCCTCTTTCTCTGCCTTGACTACCTCTGCTACGTTGGCTCTTGCCTTAGTCGCTACTTGCTTTACTGCTGCTGCTGCTGCTGCTGCTGTTGCTGTTGCTGTTGCTGCTGCCGGTGATATTGACTTTGTCTCTCTCGCAGCCTGAGACACAATCTCGCTTGCCATGGACACTGCGTTCTCGACCTTGGCTGCAGCGTTCTCGGCAGCGATTGCCGCTCGTATTATCGCCGCGGCTGCATCGATCTTGCGAGCTTCCAGCGATTCAAGTGCAGCTTGAAGCTGACCGCGAATAAGCGCATAGCCGTCCCTCAAATTGCGGATTTCTCGTTCCTGTGCAACAAGTCTTTCGTACAATTTATCCGTTTCGTCGCTCATGGCTGTCTCCTGTGGAATGCTGCTGATTGCACCCCGTTATCGTCTTGCTTTCTTTGCAAATTCTGCCGCCGCACTTGCCATCTTGGCGGCTTCTGCCGCTGATTCCGTAGCCTGTTTTACTGCCTGCGCGGCCTGCGCTGACATCTGCAGATTCTCTTTTTGCGCATGATGTAGCACCGCGGCTGCGGCTGCCGCAGAGGCCGAAGCTGCTGATGCCGCCGCTTCCGCGGCAGCCTCTGCCGCTGCTGATGCCGCTTCCGCAGCCGCTTCTGCTGCCTCTACGATAGCCTTGTCTGCAGCTACACTCGCTGCGGCGGACGCACGTTTTGCCGCAAGTTCCGAATGCTGCGCCGAAGTAGCCGCACGTTTCGCCGCCTCGGTGGCATTCTTCGTCAGCGAGGCTATAGATTCCAGCGCATCGTTGTATCGCGTATTGACGATGACATAGCCTTGGCGCAGATTTGCAACCTCCTTCTCCAACTCAGCTAGACGCGCAGAGAAGCTTTTGTCATCTTCGCTCATGTCGTTCTCCTACACAGAATGAAACGCAAAGTTGTCTTGTCGAATTACTTTCAGGCAAGCATTGACTACGTCCGGGTCATACGCCGTGCCCGTCCCTCCTTCGATCTCCGCGAGGGCTTTGTCGATTCCAAGCCCGGCGCGGTAGGGCCGGTGCGAGGACATCGCCTCGACCACATCGGCCACCGCTATGATCCGGGCTTCTAACAGAATTGCCTCTCCCTTGAGACCTTGCGGATAGCCGCTGCCGTCCATTCGCTCGTGGTGCTGCAGCGCAACTTCAGCCACGGGCCAAGGAAATTTCACGCCCTTCAGCACGTCGTACCCCGCCTGCGCATGACCTTTGATCATTTGGTACTCGATCGGGGTGAGCTTGCCGGGTTTGGACAGAATCTCCGCCGGTATGGTGATCTTGCCGACGTCGTGCATGGAAGCGGCCACGCGCAGACCTTCCTGCCGGTTGGAGTCCATCCCTAGCTTCGCGCCTATCGCCACGGCGAGCCGGGCCACGCGACTCTCATGCCCGGTGGTGTACGGGTCACGCATTTCGCTCAGAATCGAAACCACTTCGACAGTGCTCATGAATGCGGTTCTGAGTTGCTCGCCGTATCGCGCTATCTCATCCTCGTCGCGCACTTTCGCCGTGATGTCTTGTGCCAGACCGATGATCGCGGGGCGGCCATTGTGTGTTGCGCTAGCACCGTGTATGCCGATTTTGACGGTTGAGCCATCCTTACGCAGGCCACTGAACTGGTAGTTGCTGGGAAAAACTTCCCCTTTGATTCGCTTGCCTATATTGTTGTCGGCAACCATGCTGCGGTCCTTCTCGGCTACGACGAACCAGTAATCGCGCCCGATAAACTCGTCATCAGAGCCGTAGCCGAAAATCTCGGCAAAGCGCGGGTTGACGTAGACGAATTTGCCGTCCTGAAGGATGTAAATACCGGCAATCGACTGCTCGACTAGGCTCCGGAATTGATCTTGTCCTTCGCGCACCGACTTATCTGCCTGCGCGGTCCGCCGCCAAGCGCGATGCATGGATTCGACGATGCCGGAAATTAACAAGTTGCTGACGACGAAGACCATTAGGGTTATCGATTCGACATTAGACAGGTTACCTTGTTGTATCCAGTAAAAACAAAGCCATGCCGATACGACTGTCGCCAAGAAGCCTGAAAGAAAGCCTCCATATAAGGCAGCGAGCGTGACGGCGGGAAAATAGATTAGATACGGTATGCCCCTACCGAGATCAGCAAAGAAAATAGCGCGTATTGCGCTTGTGATGGCGACGATCAACAGGGCTGCAAGTACATGCCGCCACCATTTACGCGGCGAAGGAGTTTCGCCAATAGCTACGATGCCGATAGCAGCCTTGATCGCCGCGTAGCTTTTTTGGGCGATCAGGTGCGAAATCGATTTCGTTGTGTTCGACTGTTGCTCTGACATGAGAAATCCGCTTATCGACAGGAACCCTATGACTTAAACGGTCACCATACGCCGTTTAGGGGAGGGGGGGGGATTTCTCGACTCAGATTGACGATTATCAATTCGACTGCCGAAGTGGGCACACCAGCCAATCGCAGCTATCCGACTACAATGTGCGGGTATCCGGTGCTGCGCCTGAACCTGCCGTTCGGTAGCAGCAATTTTTGAATTGCTGGAGGACCGCTTCTGGCCGATAGCCGCCAGTCAACACTGATCGCCCCCGTTTGAGTAACACGGGGATCTACGGATACATTGCCCGGCAATAATTCGCCGTTGATTCAATCCGGGAAAAACAGTGCTAATTCAGAACCCATTTCTGTACTCCGTTGGCTCCCCGGTCGGGGCAATTCTGGGAACATATGGAAATTAATCGTACATCTCTAACGCCGTAACTAACTAGCAATTTTCTTCTTCCCAAGCCTTTATTTCTTTAACTTACGAATTTCTGCTATACGTGAAAATGTTTTTTGAGCATCTATGTTCTGATTGCCCGCTGCTATCCGGCGCCAGTAGTAAGACTAAATTTAATTATCAGCTAACCCAACGTTCGCTGTCCTGCAAGTGAGCGCATCGGCTCAAACTTGTTTATGGCTCTGGCGTATTTCAATGTAAATCGTATCTACGGGACTGCGGCTTACGGACGGCCTACTTTTTAATTTTGAGCAATTTCATCAAAGGTATCTTTGGAATCCTCGGTAATGACTTAGATTGCGCCTTTAGTTTCGGGACACTTTTGTTGTGTTCAATGGTCCATGAATATAGACATGCTTGAGCCGACGCGGCGGTCATGTTTTCGCAGGCGCTCTTAAGTAAGAATCCCGCATCCGTCGCCTTGAAAGTTGCCTCCATCACATTCGTTACAAAGTTTTTTACCAATTCTCCAGACTTATGTTCGCGACCTCGAAGGCGAGCGTTTTCAATTTTCAACTTAGCTACCATGTCACGAAGTTGCTTGATATTGGTCAATGTTATTCCTTATAAATCTTACTAATACATTATATAAATGCCGATCAGCGAGCCACAATCTGCATGCTCGCTAGGAATTTCTTAGTATAGGCGCTATTTTGTTGTGGAAATGCTTAATTACAAGTTAACGCAATGCCCGACGTTGAACCTACCATTAATGACGCCAAGGACGGCAAGGAATACACCGAAGCCAAGATGAACGGCTTCCCCGAGGCGGCGACGGCGGATCGCTTTGAGGCGGACGACTGCCGCTTCCTGATCGTGGCGAGCAAGTTTCAGACGGGTTTTGACCAGCCCAAGCTCGTGGCCATGTATGTGGATAAGAAACTCGGCGGCGTGGCGTGCGTGCAAACGCTGTCGCGCCTGAACCGCACAACGGCGGGCAAGACCGAGACCTTCGTGTTGGACTTTGAGAACAGCACCGACGACATCGAGAAAGGATTTCAGCCGTTCTACGACCGCGTCACGCTGTCCAAGGAGACCGACCCGAATCAGCTTTACAACATCCGCACCGATCTCGATAAATTCGGGATTCACCAACCGGCCGATGTAGAGGCGTTCGCTACCCTGTGGTTCGCCGATAAACCGAAGCTGCCGTTGCTGCACTCGGCCGTCGATCCTGTGGCCAAGAGGTGGAAATCAGAAGCCGAGGAAGAACAAATTGACTACAAGTCCAAGGCGCGGGATTTCGTTAAGCTTTATTCGTTTATGTCCAGCCTGGTTCCGATGAAAGACACCGGCTTGGAAAAGCTCTACGTGTTCCTTCGCTTCCTGCTGCCGAAGCTGCCTTTGAAGACTTGGTGAACGACAACTTCAAGTTTTACAAAAAGGTCAGCGAGGATGACGAAGTCTCAAAGGAATTTTTCGCTCGTCTATTTGAATGGTACGTCGCGGGGCGTGTACGGCCTTCTCCTGGGGCGAGGCCATGACCAACTCCACTATGTGGCAGAAACCGATTATCGTCGGAAGGTCGCTTACCGGGTAGGAGAGGACATTCGCTTGAACGGATTTCCTTACTTCAAATTGGCACGGCTGGCGGGGAGCAGGTCAGGTCAAACGTCCGCTGCAACGATTTTTTCGGCGTCAACACTTTGCTACCACAGCTGGTGCAACTTCGTTAATGGGGCCTGAATCAATTTTCGGCACTCTTCGGAATCCGTTACCCGAGTCTTTGTACGCGATGACAACATTCGCATCACCGCTTGGCCTAAGCTCCACTGTTCCCGACGGCAGCCTGATAGTCGGAACGCCACCAATCCAACGCCAATTCGCAATGCGAGTTCTCATCGCAGTAAGTTCCGCAGCAACATCGGCAATAGTCGCCAACCTTCTCTCTGGCTCATGGTGGGTCATTCGCTTAATTGCTCTTCGTGATGCGCCGTCCACCCACCCCGGCATTGTGCTTAAGTCGAGCAATCGTCCAGCCTGCGCCTTTTGCCGAATCACGCTGTCCATGTATAGCGAGCGGTCCACTTCGTTATCCATAGCAGCATACTCGGCACTTTGTCTCGCTGAAAAGTACTTGGTTCCGTCGTAAGGCAACGCACCACCTAGTAGCTGATAAGCGACAAGGCCAATCTGATAGACGTCCCCCTGTGCCAGGTAACGATCAGTGTCGAAGGACTCAGGAGGCTTGTAAAGAATGCTATGACGGGACGCATTAACACTATCGGCCCCATCCGCCAATCGCCTTACGCTGCCAAAGTCAGCAATTCTTGGCTGTCCGTCGGACATCACAATGTTTCCGGGTTTTAAATCGCGGTGAAGCATCTGCAGCGCATGAATTGCGCTGCATCCAGAACAAATTCCTAGAGCGACATCAATTGCGCGATGGGCTTCCGGAGTCTCAACGATTAAATCGTCCAAATCGCCTTCGAAACATCGTGGCGTAATGAAGTATCCCCACTCATCGGAAATTACTCTCGCATCCAAGATCTGCAGGACATTCGCGTTTGTAACCGCAGTTAACTGTCTCGGTTCATCATGTCTGCCGTCGCCAGGTTCGCCGTAGTAAAATTTGATGGCCACATCCCTGCGAGAAACCTTGTTTCTAGCAAACACTAAATAGCCGTTCGCACCCCGGTCATTTCTTTCAAAGCCTTCGTAATGCTCTTCAAGAGCGTTCAGGGTCTCGTTTAGCTCAGGAGGAAGGTCATCAGTATTCATAGTCCAACCTAGCCCAGAGCCACGGCAGCTGCTTTTAATGCTGGCTCAAGGTACTTCGGAAGGTCGTCACAAGAGGCTGCGCATTGATTGATACGAGCGCCTGAGACAAATTCCACCGGACACGGCGCATTAGCTAATGCGATCCCTTCCATTTTTAATGCCGCAGCACCGGCCTTCATCCGGCCCGATTCGGGCTTTTCCTTAATTGCCAAGCGATCTGGCGCAGTTGAGTTGTACATCGTGTAGATTGCGTTTTGGAATGCAACCAAAGCGTCCCTTGAGCGGGTTTCCGCAAGCACAAGTCGATTGCTTTGGCGAACGAGGAAATTATCGCCATCGCTCTCTAGCAGAACGTAGTAAAGATTGTTGCTTCTGAATTCGATTCCCAATACTTTCACAGCTCTAGTCTCCGGAAAGTTTCTTCATTTGACACCGAACTTTAATTTAGGGAGACAGTTTTGCCGGATAACTTGGCGAGCTGCCTGTATAACTTGGAGCTTAATTTCTCATTAAAAGCGGCACACCAAATCGCGCAAAACCTCAGGAATATTACCCCGATCTTTGTTGCACGCATTAATCGGCAGGCAAGCCCCGTAGCGGCCGATCTAGATCAGTCGGTTGAGTAGGGCGGCTCCATCGCCCTTTATACCGACCCGCGGACTTTCGGTATTCCGATCCCAGAAAGACAAAAGCCCCGCCGGGGTGGCAGGGCTAAGTCCAAGACAGCTAACAAAAATTCTGGCTCCCTGACCTAGGCTCGAACTGCGCAACTGATTTGGTGGCTGATCGCTGCAGGTACCGGATGTTTGCCGGCCAGCGCTTCGGCAATCCAGGCTGCAGTCACTGCCGCTTCGCGGCCATCAGGCAATTCGGGATTGTTTTCGGCTGCGGCGCGCCAGACATCCGAAGTTTTGCCATCCAGCCACTCAATCACCGGCTCCCGCCGCGGATGTGCGACGGCTTCCCCTTCGGCACCACGCAACAACAAGGCATGGCTGGCGTGCTGCGTAAAAAATGCCCGCATGCGGTCCAGATATTCGGGATGGGTGACGCTGACCAGCCGCACCGCTTTGGTCGTGAACGGCTGGATCATTTTTACCAGCGTATGCGCCGAACTGCGCAGGCCGATGTCGCGGCGCAGATTCAGTGTGCGGGCAATCGCCGGGGCGAGGGTATCGATGGCAATCACCGCGAGTTTGCGCGAGGCAAGCTGTTCTTCGGCTTCCGCAATGGATCGTGCGGGGGTGATGCCCATCGCCTGAAACACTTCGATGGTGGTGACGCGGCCCGGATCGTCGGACACGCCGTGCACCAGTACCGGCACGCCTTCGCGCGCGACCAGTGAGGCGAGCAGCGGCGTCAGGTTGGGCAGTTGCCGCGCACCGTTGTAAGCGGGGATTACCAGCGGCACGGTGCCGGAGGGGGCGTTGAGGTGCGGATAGCTGGCTTCACAGGCTTCGAGAAAGCCGGCGAGTTCGTCCAGTGATTCGCCCTTGATGCGCATCGCGATCAGGATCGCGCCGAGTTGCAGCGGCGGGATGTTGTTGTTCAGGATTGCGGTGAACAGCGTTTTTGCATCTCCGCGCGACAGGTCGCGGGCGGCGTTTTTGCCGCGGCCGATTTCCTTGATGAAGCTGATGAGTTGTTTGGGGTCCATGGGGGGATCATCGCATGACTTGTGCTGTATTAAGTATGCGGATTCCTCCCCCGCCCCCCGGGCGGGAGAGGGAGTAACCGTGTGTGTACTACGGGTTATTAAAGCCCCAGATCTGATAACCCGGGATGGTCGTCAGGCCGCCGGCCTTGTGGCCAGAAGTATTTGCGGTCTTCAGTCTTGATCGGCATGTCGTTGATGCTGGCGATGCGCCGGTGCATCAGGCCGTTGGGCGCGAATTCCCAGTTTTCGTTGCCGTAGGCGCGGTACCACTGGCCGGAATCGTCGCGCCATTCGTAGGCGAAACGCACGGCGATGCGGTTCTCGGTAAAGGCCCACAGTTCCTTGATCAGGCGGTAGTCAAGTTCCTTTGCCCATTTGCGGGTGAGGAAGGCGACGACGTCGGCGCGACCCGACAGGAACTCGGCGCGGTTGCGCCAGGTGGTGTCGGGTGTGTAGGCCAGCGAGACCGCGACCGGATCGCGGGTGTTCCACGCGTCTTCGGCCTTGCGGACTTTTTGCATCGCTGTTTCGCGGGTGAACGGCGGGAAGGGCGGGCGACTTTCGGGAATGGTGTTCATTTGGGTGTGATATCGATTTTGGTGGGAGCCCCTCACCCTGATCCTCTCCCCGTGAACGGGGAGAGGGAATCAAGAGTGGTTAGGCGACTGCTGCGTGATGAATCAATGTTTGTGCTGTTAACTGGGCGGCGCTGGCGACTTCACCAATAACAAGAATCGCCGGACTGCCGATGCCGTGATGTTTGATGTCCGCCGTCAGTCGTGACAGCGTGGTGGCGATGACGCGCTGCTGCGGCAGTGTGGCGTGCTGGATCACTGCGGCGGGAAGGTCGGCGCGCATACCGCCTTCGCGCAAACCGGCGACGATGCTTTCGCAATGAGTGATGCCCATATAGATCACCAGGGTCAGGCCGGAGCGGGCGAGGGCTTCCCAATCCACGGCGGCGCCGTCGCGGGTGTGCCCGGTGATGAAGGCCACGCCGCGTCCGGCTTCGCGATGAGTGACGGGGATGCCGGCCGCGGCCGGCGCCGCGATGCCGGCGGTGATGCCGCTGACAACTTCCCAGCAGATGCCGGCGGCATCAAGCGCGGCGGTTTCTTCGCCGCCGCGGCCGAACACGAACGGGTCGCCGCCTTTGAGGCGCACCACGGTGTGGCCGGCCTGCGCTTCGGCGACCAGCAGTTTTTCGATGAAGGCCTGCGGTGTGGATTTGCAGCCGCCGCGTTTGCCGACATGGATGACGCGGGCGCCAGGGCGCAGATGCGTCAGCACAGCCGGATTGACCAGATCATCGACCAATGCGACATCGGCTTCACCGATCACGCGCACCGCTTTTAATGTCAGCAGTTCCGGATCGCCGGGGCCGGCGCCGACCAGCCAGACTATGCCTGCTACAGGGGTTTTCATAAGGCTCCTTATTTAAGTCTCTTTAGGCCGCGATGACCGAGGCGGAGACAAGCTTGCGCAGTTCCGGCAGACAGGAACCGCATTGGGTGCCGCAACGCAATTGTTCCTGCACCGCGGCGAGTTTGCTGCCGGCATCGCCTGTGGTGGCCTGCAGCACGCCGAGGATGGTGGTTTCACCCACGCCGTGACAGCTGCAGATGATGCGGCCGCGTGCAGCCAGGGCCACAGGGGCCGTAGCGGTCGGCGCCAGCAGTCGCGAACCCAGTGCCGCAACACTGAGGCCCTGCGCATGAAATTCGCGCAGCCAGGTTTCACCGATGGCATCACCCGACAGGCAGGCGCCGGAGACGTGGCCGTCGGTCAAGCGTACCGCGCGGGTCACCCCCCGGCGCGGATCGGCATAACGCAGCACGGCATTGCCGTCGAGTTCGAACAGGGTGTGGATTTTTTCCAGTGTTTTGGCGCACGGGGGTTTTGCCGATGCCGCGCGCAACAGCACGCCGTTGGCGTCGGGTGTCAGCGTGCACGACGCGAATTCGAATTCGGCAAGCAGCGGCTGTGCGCGCGACAGCAGTGCCAGCGCATCGCCGTCGCCCGGCGTGCCGACGGCCATCAGCCGCCAGGGCAGCACCGCCTTGTCGATGCGGATGGCGCTGTGTTTGAGTTCCGGCTGGAACGAGCGCGGGTCGATCACCGGCAGCGTCAGGGCGTTGGTGCCGGTGCCGCTGAGATAACGGCTGCCCCAGTGCATGGGCAGGAAGGCCTGGCCCGGTGCGATCCCGGCATCGGCTTCGGCGATCAGTGTCAGCGTGCCGCGGCGGGAGTCGACGGTGACCAGTTCGCCGGGAGCGATGTTGCGTCGTGCGAGATCGGCCGGGTTCAGCATCAGCGCGGGTTCCGGTGCATGGCCCCACAGTTTGGCGACGCGGCCGCTGCGGCTCATGCCGTGCCACTGGTCGCGCAGGCGGCCGGTGTTAAGGCGCAACGGATAACGGGCATCGACGTTTTCGGCGACGGGCAGGTAATGCACGGCGGTAAAACGCGCGCGGCCGGTGGCGGTGGGGAATACGCCGTTTTCATACAGCCGCTGCGTGCCGTGGCGGGCATCCATCCGGTACGGCCACTGCTGCGGGCCTTTGGCGTCGAGTGTCGCGTAGCCGAGTCCGGTGATGTCGGTGGTGCGGCCGCGGGTGAGTTCACGGTATTCGTTGAAAATCTGCCGCGGCGAATCAAAGGCGAACAGCGTGGAAGTATGGCCATGCAAACGATGCTCCAGTTCCAGCGCAAAATCGCAAGCGATGCGCCAGTCGGGCCGCGCTTCTTCGGGCGCGGCGACGGCCGGACGCACCCGCGAGATGCGCCGTTCGGAATTGGTCACCGTGCCTTCCTTTTCACCCCAGCCGGCGGCGGGCAGCAGCACGTCGGCATAGGCGGCGGTCTCGGTGTCGTTGCAGGTTTCCTGCAGCACCACCAGTTCGGCGCGGGTCAGCGCTTCGCGTACGGCAGCCTGGTCGGGCATCGACTGCGCGGGATTGGTGCAGGCGATCCACACCGCCTTGATTTCACCGCGGCGGATTGCATCGAACATTTCGACAGCAGTTTTGCCGGTGTGTCCGCTGATGGACGGTACGCCCCACAGCTTTGCGACCTCGGCGCGATCGTCTGCGTCCTGCAGGTTGCGGTGACCGATCAGCAGATTGGCCATCGAGCCGGTTTCGCGCCCGCCCATGGCATTAGGCTGTCCGGTCAGTGAAAACGGGCCGGCGCCGGGACGGCCGATTTGGCCGGTGGCGAGGTGCAGGTTGATCAGTGCGGCGTTTTTGTCGGTGCCGCAGGACGACTGGTTGAGACCCATGCAGTACAGCGACAGCGCGGCTTTTGACTGGCCGAACCAGCGTGCCGCAGTGAGCAGGTCGTCCTTGCTGATGCCGCAGAGCTGCGCGGCGAGTTCCGGCGCGTAATCGCGCGTGACCAGTTTCAGCGCGTCAAAACCTTCGGTGTGTGCGTCGATATACGCCGGGTCGGTGAGGTTTTCCCACAGCAGCGTGTTGAGCATGCCGAGGAACAGCGCGACGTCGGTACCGGGCTGGATGGCGAGGTGCAGGTCGGCGAGTTCGGCGGTCGCAGTGCGCCGCGGATCGACGACGATGATTTTGAGATCCGGATTTTTGGCCTTGGCTGCTTCGATGCGGCGAAACAGGATGGGGTGAGCCCACGCGGTGTTGGAGCCGGCAATGAGGATGCAGTCAGCGTGGTCGATGTCTTCGTAACAGGCTGGCGGCGCATCGGCGCCCAGCGTGGTCTTGTAGCCGGCGACTGCCGACGACATGCACAGCCGCGAGTTGGAGTCGATGTTGTTGGTGCCGACCAGCGCGCGTGCGAGTTTGTTGAACGCGTAATAGTCTTCAGTCAGCAACTGGCCTGAAATATAAAATGCGACCGAGTCGGGGCCGTAACGGCGGATGGTGTCGGCAAAACGGTCGGCGACATAACCCAGCGTTTCGTCCCAGGAGGCGCGAACCCGGGGCTTATCACGCGATTTGCGATATTCGGGATACAGCGCGCGGCCGTGACCGTGCACCGTCTGATGCAGCGTCTGACCTTTGCTGCACAGCTTGCCGAAGTTGGCCGGGTGATGCGGATCGCCGCGAACGCCGGTGATGCGGCCGTCGCGGCGGCTGATGAGCACACCACAACCAACCCCGCAGTAGCAGCAGGTGGAGGCGACCTCAGGCATGGGCGGCTACGGGCAGCGCGAGCAGCACGAATCCGTCCTCGATTTTCACCGGCCAGGTTTTGGTGCTGCCTTCGTCGGGCGCAATCGCGCAGCCGGTCTCCAGCGCAATATTCCAGTTGTGCAGCGGGCAGGCGACCTTGTTGCCGCAGACAATGCCCTGCGACAGTGCACCGCCCTTGTGCGGGCATTTGTCTTCCAGCGCGAACACCGTGTCTTCGGAGGTGCGGAAGATTGCGACGTCGCTCTGGCCTTCGCGCTGTACCACGCGTGAGCCCAGTTGCGGGATGTCTTCCAGTGCGCAGACTTTCAGCCAAGCGTTCATGCCGTGACTCCCGCGGTGGCAGCCACCGGTTTGATCGGTTCAAATTGCGCGCGGTCGGCGCCGGCGACCCGATCTGCCCAGGGATCGGGTTCATCTTTCAGTGCAAACTGAAGGCGTTCATACAGCGCCTTGCGGTTCGCCTCGTCATCAAGGATGCGTTGCTTCACGTAATCCAGGCCGACACGGTTGATGTAGTGCACCGTGCGTTCGAGGTACCAGCCTTCTTCGCGATAAAGCTGCAGGAAGGCACTGGAATATTCCATCACTTCCCCGGCAGTTTTCACCTTGACCAGGAACTGCGCGACTTCGGTCTTGATGCCGCCGTTGCCGGCGACATAGATTTCCCAGCCCGAATCGACGCCGATGACGCCAACGTCCTTGATGCCGGATTCGGCGCAGTTGCGCGGGCAGCCGGAGACGGCGAGCTTGACCTTGTGCGGCGCATACATGCGCCACAGGCCGCGCTCGAGGTCCTGGCCCATCTTGGTCGAGTCCTGCACGCCGAAGCGGCACCACTCGGAGCCGACACAGGTTTTGACCGTGCGCAGCGCCTTGGCGTAGGCATGGCCCGAGGGCATATCAAGGTCGCGCCATACTGCCGGCAGATCTTCTTTTTTGACGCCGAGCAGGTCGATGCGCTGGCCGCCGGTGACCTTGACCGTGGGGATTTTGTATTTGTCGACCACGTTGGCGATGCGCCGCAATTCGTCGGCGGTGGTGACGCCGCCCCACATCCGCGGGATCACCGAGTAGGTGCTGTCCTTCTGGATGTTGGCGTGGGCGCGTTCGTTGATGTAGCGCGACTGCGGATCATCCTTGGCACGGTGCGGCCAGGTCGACAGCAGGTAATAGTTGATCGCCGGGCGGCAGCTGGCGCAACCGTTGGGCGTGCGCCACTCGAGGAATTTCATCACCGCGGGAATCGTCAGCAACTCGTGATCGCGGATGGCCTGGCGCACTTCGGCATGCGTGTGATCAGTGCAGCCGCAGATCGGCTTGACCTTGGGCGAGGCTGAATAGTCTCCGCCGGCGGTGAACATCAGGATCTGTTCCACGAGGCCGGTGCAGGAGCCGCAGGAACTCGAGGCCTTGGTCTGTTTGCGCACGTCGTCGAGCGTGAACAGGCCTTTTTCCTTGATCGCCTTGACAATGGTGCCCTTGCACACGCCGTTGCAGCCGCAGACTTCCATGTCATCCGACATTGCGGCCGCCTTGTTCTGGCCCTGGTGGCCGGCGTCGCCGAGATTGGATTCGCCGAACATCAGTTTGTCGCGGATGTCGCTGACCTTGCGGCCTTCGCGCAGCAGCTTGAAGTAATAGGCGCCATCGACGGTGTCGCCGTAGAGCACGCTGCCGATCAGTTTGTCGTCCTTGATCACCAGGCGTTTGTAGACGCCGCCGATCGGGTCCGACAGGGTGATGTCTTCGCTGCCGTCGTCGCCCAGGAAATTACCGGCGCTGAACAGGTCAATGCCGGTGACTTTGAGTTTGGTCGAGGTCAGCGAGCCGGTGTAGCGGCCGATGCCGTACAACGCAAGATGGTTGGCGCAGACTTTGGCCATGTCGAACAACGGTGCGACCAGGCCGTAAGCGATGCCGCGATGGTTGGCGCATTCCCCGACAGCGTAGATACGCGGGTCATAGGTCTGCATGGTGTCGCTCACAACGACGCCGCGGCTGCAGTGCAGGCCGGCTTTTTCAGCGAGTTCGGTATTGGGACGGATACCGACGGCGACCACCACCAGTTCGGCAGCGATGGTTTCACCGCCCTTGAGCCGGACCGCAGCAACACGACCCGACTCACCGGCCACCAGTTCCTCGGTCTGTGCCGACAGGCGGAACTGCAGCCCCTTTTTCTCCAGCGAAGCCTGCAGCAGTTGTGAGGCGGTGCGATCGAGCTGGCGTTCCATCAGCCAGTCGGCGAGATGGATCACGGTGACGTTCATGCCGCGCAGCTTGAGACCGTTGGCGGCTTCGAGGCCGAGCAGGCCGCCGCCGATGACCACGGCGTTTTTGTACTGCGAGGACGCGGCGATCATGCCTTCGGTGTCGGCGATATCGCGGTAAGTCAGCACGCCCGGCAGCTTCATGCCGGGGATCGGCAGCAATATCGGGTTTGATCCTGTTGCGAGCAGCAGCCGGTCGTATTCGGCCACGGTGCCGTCTTCAGCACGAACAACGCGTTTGACGCGGTCAATCGCGGTGATCTTCTTGCCGAGGTGCAGCGTGATGTTGTTGCTCTGATACCAGCCGAGATCGTTGAGCACGATCTCTTTCAGCGTCTGTTCACCGGCGAGCACCGGCGACAGCAGGATGCGGTTGTAATTCGGATGCGGTTCGGCGCCGAACACGGTGATGTCGTAAAGATCGGGGGCGATCTTCAGCAACTCCTCCAGCGCGCGCATGCCGGCCATGCCGTTGCCGATGCACACCAATCGCATCTTGTTGTTTTTATTCATTTTTTTACGCCGCTTTGAGTTGTTTCTGATACAGGAACTCGAGCACGGCCTTGCGCGCCGCCAGATAGCGCGGGTCGCTGGCCATCGCCAGCCGTTCGCGCGGACGCGGCAGGTCGACGCTGAGGATTTCGCCGATGGTGGCGGCAGGGCCGTTGGTCATCATCACCACGCGGTCGGCGAGCAGTACGGCTTCGTCGACATCGTGTGTAACCATGACCACGGTGCTGCCGGTAGCGGTGACGATGCGCATCAGTTCGTCCTGCAGCCGCGCGCGGGTCAGCGCGTCGAGCGCGCCGAAGGGTTCATCCATCAGCAGTACTTTCGGTTCCATCGCCAGTGCGCGGGCGATGCCGACGCGCTGCTTCATGCCGCCGGAGATTTCATGCGGGCGTTTTTCGCTGGCCGAGGCCAGGCCGACCAGATCCAGCGCGCGGGCAGTGCGTTCGCGCAACTGGGCTTTGGATTCCGTGGCGGCAAACACGCGCTCCACGGCGAGGTGGATGTTTTCAAAACAGGTCAGCCACGGCAGCAGCGAATGATTCTGGAACACCACACCGCGGTCCGGGCCGGGGCCGGCGATCTGTCGTCCCGACAGGAACAGATAACCGCTGGTGGGGTCGGTTAAACCGGCGATCAGGTTGAGCAGCGTCGATTTGCCGCAGCCGGAATGGCCGATCAGCGTGACGAACTCGCCTTTGTGGATTTCGAGGTTGATGTCGCGCAGAGCGGTGAAGGCGCCGTTGCGGGTTTCGAAGATCATGCCGGCCTGTTCGATGCTCAGATAACGTTCCATGTCGGCTCCTTAGTCGTACTGCCAGCGTTTGGCGATCAGCAGCAGGCTGTATTCGAGCAACAGGCCGATGATGCCGATCACAAAAATCGCGATGATGATGTTTTCGACTTTCAGGTTGTTCCACTCATCCCACACCCAGAAGCCAAGGCCGACGCCGCCGGTGAGCATTTCAGCGGCCACAATCACCAGCCAGGCCACGCCGATGGCGAGGCGCACGCCGGTGAGCATGTACGGCAGCACCGCGGGGAACAGGATCTTGCTGAATACCTTCCACTCGGAAAGGTTGAGCACCCGAGCGACGTTGAGGTAATCCTGCGGTATGCGCTGCACGCCAACCGCAGTGTTGATGACCATCGGCCAGATGCTGGAAATGAAAATGGTCCAGATCGCTGCGGGGTCCGCCCCCTTGAATACCAGCAAGCCGATCGGCAGCCATGCGAGCGGTGAGACCGGACGCAACAGGCTGATCACCGGCTCCGCCATATTGCGCATGAACAGGAAGCGCCCGATCATGAAGCCGAGCGGGATGCCGACCAAGGCGGCCAAGCCGAAGCCCATGCCGACGCGCGACAGCGAGCCGCCGATTTTCCAGCCAATACCCTGATCGTTCGGGCCGTTTTTGTAGAACGGGTCGCTGAATACGATCTTTGCCGCTTCCCAGGTTTTTGCGGGCCCTGGAATCGAGCCCATCTGCGAAACCGCGAACCAGATGGTCAGGAATACCAGCAAACCCAGCACCGGTGCCGCGATGCGTGCGGCGATTTCCCGGCGTCGCCGCACCGCGATGCGCAGATTGGCCGCCGCCTGTTCAGCGGCGGCATTGCGGGTGGGCGCCGCAGTGTGCGGTACCACGGAGGAGGCGGCCGGTTTTTCCGGTGATGTTTCCAACGGGGCCGGTGCTGCGGTTATGGATGCGGTCATCATCTGCTGGCTCCTAAACTCAGATCATCTTGACGGCAAAGCTGGCAGCGTATTTCTTCGGATCCTTGCCGTCCCAGACCACGCCGTCGACCATCTTTGAAGTGCGCATCGCGTCCTTGGGTACGTTGACCTTGACTTGTGAAGCGGCCTGCTTGTAGAGATCAATCTTGTTGATCTGCTTGGCCACACCGAGGTAATCGGGATCGGTCTTGAGCAGGCCCCAGCGTTTGTGCTGCGTCAGGAACCACATGCCGTCCGACAGGTACGGGAAATTCACCGCGCCGTCGTTGAAGAACTTCATGTGATTGGGGTCATCCCAGGTCTTGCCAAGGCCATTCTGGTAGCGGCCGAGAATGCGCTGGTTGATGACGTCGACCGATGTGTTGACGTAAGCCGTGTTGGAAACGGTTTCGGCCATTTTCATGCGGTTCGACAGCGAGGTGTCGATCCAGCGGCTGGCTTCGAGGATTGCCATGATCATCGCGCGTGAGGTGTTCGGATACTTGGTGACAAAGTCTGCGGTGGTGCCGAGAATTTTTTCCGGATGATCTTTCCAGATGTCCTGGGTGGTGATGCCCGAGATGCCGATGCCGTCGGCAATGGCGCGGTGGCCCCAGGGTTCGCCGACGCAGTAGCCGTCCATGTTGCCGACGCGCATGTTCGCCACCATTTGCGGCGGCGGCACGGTAATGATCTTGGCGTCCTTCATCGGGTTGATGCCGTTTGCGGCCAGCCAGTAGTACAGCCACATCGCATGGGTGCCGGTCGGAAAGGTTTGCGCAAACGTGAAGTCACGCTTTTCTTTTTTCATCAGCGCCGCCAGCGAGGGGCCATCAACGGCGCCCGCATCGGCAAGCTTTTTCGACAGCGTGATCGCCTGACCGTTATGGTTAAGCGTCATCAGCATGGCCATGTCTTTTTTCGGGCCGCTGACGCCGAGATGCACGCCGTAGATCAGGCCGTAGAGCACATGAGCGGCGTCGATGTCGCCGTTGATCAGTTTGTCGCGCACGCTCGCCCACGACGCTTCCTTGGTCGGGGTGATCTTGATGCCGTATTTTTTGTCGAAGCCGAGCACCGAAGCCATCACCACCGAGGCGCAGTCGGTCAGGGGAATGAAACCGATCTTGATCTCGGTTTTTTCCGGGGCGTCGGAGCCGGCCGCCCAGGCGCCGGTGCGCACGGCTTCGGGAACGAGGCTCATCAGCGCCGCCGCGCCGGCTTGCTTGAGGAAAGTGCGACGTTGTTTTTTGGGGGTCGGTTTTTCATTCATCGTGTTCTCCATGCGGATCCGGCGTCGGGCCAAATAAAAAGGGTGTCAGAGCCGTGCGCGCAAATGCGCACTTGCTCGAACACCCTTGTCCTGAAACCGACCGCCATTGGCCGGCTTCTGGCCGACCCTCGTTGCAATCAGCGTGCCATGGCGGCTGATATTCGAGAGAAATATGTAACTATATGTTTTTAATAATTATTTATAAAATGTCAAGGCGGAGAGGTGATTGTTGTTTATGCGCTATTGCGGTGCACCAAAACGATTCGATGCACCATCAGTGCACGGAAACCGGCGGTATCAGCCCAGCAGTTTAGCGAAGGTGATGACCTGCTCTGCGACAGTGCCGATGGAGGCGCTGCGGTCCATAGCCAGTTTGCGCAACAGGCGATAAGCCTCTTCTTCCGAGACTTTTTTTTCTTTCATCAGAATGCCTTTGGCCCGTTCAACCAGCTTGCGTTCGGAGAGTTTGTTGCGGGTCTGCGCCAGTTCTTCTTGCACCGACTGAAAAACTTCGAAACGGGCAACCGCCGTTTCGATGATCGGTTCGATGCGTTCCGCGCTCAGTCCGTCGACGATGTAGGCGGTAACGCCCGCGCGTACGGCCTCGCGGATCGATTCCTTTTTGCCGTCCTCGGTAAACATCACGATCGGCCGCGGGCAGCTTTCGGTGATCATGCACAGATGCTCCAGCGTGTCGCGGCTGGGGGATTCGGTGTCGATGATGATGGCATCCGGGGCATGGCTGCGAACAGCATCATAAAGTTGTCCCGAATCAGCGACTTCGGCGACGATTTCGTGGCCCAGCCGTTCCAACGTCAAGCGCAGGAACAGGGAACGTTCCGGGGTTTCGTCGAACAGCATGATTTTCATGCCCGGAAACTCGCAATTTGCATGCCAGCCGTGCGACTCGGCGGGCACTATATACTTGCGGTCATGCAAGTCACCTCCATGCACTTCAAAGCCCGTGTCGGCGCCAAGCTCGCCGATGTCAAACTGCAAACGGCATTGAAGAAGTTGCAAGGGAATTTTGTCAAAGGCCGGGCGGATCGCATCACCGAGCTCGACAATTTCCCCGAAATCCGCGATGCCGCGGCGGCGATCCGCGACCGTGCGCTGGCCAACCTCGACGTTTACCTCGACACCTTCGAACGCAATGCGAAGGCGCGCGGCACGGTGGTGCACTGGGCCGAGACGCATGATGACGTCAACCGCATCGTCCGTGAAATTGCCGCGCAGCACGGCGTGCGCAAGATCATCAAATCAAAATCGATGGTCACTGAGGAATGCGGGCTCAACGACGCATTGATCGGCGCCGGCCTCGAAGTGGTCGAAACCGACCTCGGCGAATACATCCTGCAACTGGCGCAGGAGCCGCCGTCGCATATCGTCGCGCCGGTGGTGCACAAGACGCGCGATGAAGTGTCAGATCTGTTTGCCGAAAAGCACAACGCGCCGCGGCTGACCGAAATTGCGGCGCTGTGCCGCGAGGCGCGCGAAAAGCTGCGCCCCCATTTTCTGTCGGCTCACATGGGCGTATCGGGTGCGAATTTCATCATTGCCGAAACCGGCTCGTCGCTGATCGTCACCAACGAGGGCAACGGCCGGCTGGTGACAACGCTGCCGCGCGTGCATGTCGCAATCACCGGCATCGAGAAAGTGGTGCCGACACTGGAGGATGTGACCACGTTGCTGCGACTGCTGCCGCGGCATGGCACCGGCCAGAGCATCACCAATTACATTTCGGTGACCACCGGTCCGCGGCGAGACGGCGACAGCGACGGCCCCGAACATTTTCACGTGATCCTGGTCGACGCCGGCCGAACCAAACTGATCGGCGGTGATATGCAGGAGATGCTGCGCTGCATCCGCTGCGGCGCGTGCATGAACCATTGCCCGGTTTACCAGAGCGTCGGCGGCCATGCTTACGGCTGGGTGTATCCGGGTCCGATGGGCTCGGTGCTGACGCCGACCTATGTCGGGCTGCAGAATGCCGTCGACCTGCCCAACGCGGCGACGTTGTGCGGGCAGTGCCATGTCGCCTGTCCGGTGAAGATTCCGTTGCCCGAGCTGCTGCGCAAGCTGCGCGAACAGCAATTCGAACGCAAGCTGAAGCCATGGCATGAAATGTTCGCACTGCGGGCCTGGGGCTGGCTGGCGCAGCAGCCGCGGTTGTACGCGATGGCGATGCGCGTGCAGGCGCGTGTGCTGAAATCGGCCGCTGACGAGCGGGGCATGATCCGCAGCCTGCCTTTCGCCAGCGGCTGGACCGACCGCCGTGATCTGCCGGCGCCGGAAGGGCGGACGTTCCGGGAGATGTACGCGGAAGAAAGGTCAAAAGCGTAGCCACAGAGGGCACAGAGTTCACAGAGAAAACCAGAAAAGCATGCAAAGTAGTCTTGAGATATTTTTGAATTCCTCGGTGCTCTCTGTGGCTAAAAGATTTTAAGTTTTTAACGAGAAAATTATGAACAAACCCCATGACAATCACGCTATCGCCACGGTGCCGCTGTGGATCGACGGCAAGGCAGTAGCTGCAACGTCGACACGCAGCGCCGAGGTCACCAATCCGGCGACCGGCAAGGTCACGCGCCGCGTGCCGTTGGCCAACCAACGCGATATCGAAACCGCGGTGGCGTCGGCGAAGCGCGCGTTTCCGGCCTGGCGCGACACGCCGCCGCTGCGCCGCGCGCGCATCCTGATGAAATTTCGCGAACTGCTGGTGGCACACCAGGAGGAACTGGCGCGCCTGGTGACCGACGAACACGGCAAGACGCTTCCGGATGCGATGGGTTCGGTGCAGCGCGGCATCGAAGTGGTCGAGTTTGTGACGGGCATTCCGCAACTGCTCAAGGGCGAACACAGCCCCGATGTCGGCACCGGCGTCGATACCCATTCGCTGCGCCAGCCACTCGGCGTGTGCACGGGCATCACGCCGTTCAATTTTCCGGTGATGGTGCCGCTGTGGATGTTCCCGGTGGCCATCGCCTGCGGCAATACCTTTGTGCTGAAGCCTTCGGAGAAGGTGCCGTCGGCGTCGATGCGTATGGCTGAGCTGCTGCGCGAAGCCGGCTTGCCGGACGGCGTGCTGAATGTGGTGCATGGCGACAAGGAAGCGGTGGATGCGCTGCTGCATCATGCTGAGGTGAAGGCGGTGTCCTTCGTCGGTTCGACCCCAATCGCAAAATACATATACGAAACCTGCGCCCAGCAAGGCAAACGTGTGCAGGCGCTGGGCGGCGCGAAGAACCACGCGGTGGTGCTGGCCGATGCCGATCTCGATTTTGCGGCGGATGCCCTGATCGGCGCCGCCTACGGTTCCGCCGGTGAGCGCTGCATGGCGATTTCCGCGGTGGTTGCAGTGGAAGAGGTCGCAGACTCTCTGGTGGCCAAGCTCAAGGCGTCGGCTGGAAAATTAAAAATCGGTTCCGGCCACGACAAGGGCACCGACATGGGGCCGGTGATCAGCCGCGTGCACCGCGACAAGATTTCCGGCTATGTTGATCAGGGTGTTGCTGCGGGCGCCAAGCTGGTGCTCGACGGCCGCGGTCACCAGGTGCCGGGTCACGAAGACGGATTTTTCATCGGTGCGTCGCTGTTTGATCAGGTGCGCACCGACATGAGCATCTACCGTGACGAAATCTTCGGACCGGTGCTGGTTGTGCTGCGGGTGAAATCGCTGGATGAAGCGATTGCGATGATCAATGCCAATCCGTTCGCCAATGGCACCGCGGTGTTCACGCGGTCCGGCGGCGCGGCGCGGCGTTTCGAGCGCGAGATCGAAGTCGGCATGGTCGGCATCAATGTGCCGATCCCGGTGCCGATTGCGTTTTATTCGTTCGGTGGCTGGCGCAACTCGCTGTTTGGCGACCAGCATGTGCATGGTCCCGAAGGTGTGCGTTTTTACACCCGCGGCAAGGTCGTCACCACGCGCTGGCCCGATGACAAGGCGCTACCGGCCGGTTTCAATATGCCGACTTTGGGCTGATTCAAATGTCGGCGCGCGCCAATATACTCGCCCGTATCCGCACCCGTCAGGGCAAGGCGGTGTCGCCGCGTAATGCGGAACGTGAACTGGTTGCGCAATTCATCGCGGCACATCCTCAGAGTCCGCGCCCGCACGTTGACGCCGATCTGGTGGCGCGGTTTCGCGATCGGGCGCTGAACCTGGCGACCAGTGTTGAAGATATTGCGTCGTTGCAGGAACTGCCGGCGGCGATTGCGCGTTATCTCGGTGAGCGGCAATTGCCGAATACGGCGGTGTGCTGGCCCGAATTCGCCAGACTCGATTGGGCTGCGCAGGGGCTTCAAGTCGAGGCGCGCGCTGCACGCGACAGCGACCTGGTCGGGATTACCGGTGCGTTTTGCGCCATTGCAGAAACCGGCACGCTGATGATGTGTTCAGGCAAAGACACGCCGGCAGTCAACAGCCTGCTCCCCGAAACGCATATCGCCGTAGTTTCATGCAGCCGCATTGTTACCGGCATGGAGGACGGCTGGGATCTGCTGCGACGCGACATCGGCAGCATGCCGCGCGCGGTGAATTTCATTTCCGGTCCTTCACGCACTGCGGACATCGAGCAGACGGTGACCCTGGGTGCGCATGGCCCCTATCGCGTGCATGTGCTGCTGATGCCCTGACGTTTTTTTTGATCTGAATCAAGCAGTACTTCGGCCCCGTGCATAGCATGGGCGTATGAGCCGACTCCCTGAAGCGCCGCTGGTCTCCGTCCAGTCTCCTGCGCATTGGCATGCAGATACCGCGCTGTCAGCGATTGCCGCGCTGGGCGGAGATGCGCAACGCGGCCTTGCCGTCACCGAAGCGGCGCAACGGCTGGAACAATACGGCCCCAACCTGCTGCAGCAGGGCCGCCAACGCAGTCCGTTGCACATCCTGATCGACCAGTTCGCCGACTTCATGATTCTGGTGTTGATCGCGGCTGCGGTATTGTCCGGCGTAGTAGGTGACATGGCCGATACGCTGGCGATCATTGCCATCCTGCTGCTCAATGCGGTTATCGGATTTACGCAGGAATATCGGGCTGAAAAAGCCATGGCCGCCCTGCAACGAATTGCGGCGCCGACGGCGACGGTGATCCGTGACGGCAAGCGCGAAGTCATCGCTGCGAGCGCGCTGGTGCCGGGAGACACGGTGCTGCTGGAAGCCGGCAACATGGTGCCGGCTGATCTGCGTCTGTTGGAGACTGCGCGCATGCGCGTCGAAGAGGCTGCGCTGACCGGCGAATCCGTGCCGGTGGACAAGGACGCGATGATGCTGGCCGACGCCGATGCCGCGCTGGGCGACCGGCGCAACATGGCCTACAAGGGTACGATCATCACTTATGGCCGCGGCAGCGGCATTGTGGCTGCCACCGGAATGGCCACCGAACTGGGCCATATCGCAGCGCTGCTGGCTGCGAGTGACGTAGCCAAGACGCCTTTGCAGAAACGTCTTGCGGGCTTCGGTAAACGGCTGGCAATTGCCGTATTGCTGGTATGCACGGGAATTTTTGTCGCCGGGCTGCTGCGCGGCGAACCGCCGGTGCTGATGCTGCTCACCGCAGTCAGTCTTGCGGTAGCGGCGATACCCGAAGCGCTTCCCGCGGTGGTGACAATTGCGCTGGCGCTTGGGGCTTATCGCCTGGTCGATCATCAGGCATTGATGCGGCGGCTGCCGAGTGTCGAAACGCTGGGTTCGATTACCTATATCTGTTCCGACAAGACTGGCACGCTTACGGAAAACCGGATGCGCGTTGAGTGCTGCATGGTCGACGGCAAGCTGGTGGTGCCGGAACAGGCCCGGGGCAAGGCCGCAGAACAATTATTTGCGGCCGTCGCTTTGTGCAACGATGCAACGGCCGACACCAGCGGCGGCGTTTCGGGCGATCCGACCGAGGTGGCCTTGCATGTAGCCGCGCAACGCGCGGGTTTTGCCCGGGAAACCCTGGAGCGTGACGCGCCGCGTCGGGCCGAGTTGCCGTTTGATTCGACCCGGATGCGCATGACGACGTTTCACGCCGCCGCCAACGGCGTGATGGCGTACACCAAAGGTGCCCCCGAAGCGGTGCTTTCGCGATGCAACCGGATGTTGATTGCCGAGGGCGAGGCGGCGCTGGATCGTGCGATGATGGAAACGAATGCGGCTGCGATGGCCGCTGATGGCCTGCGCGTGCTCGCCGTAGCCAGCCGCCGCTGGGACGCCATTCCTGATCTGAACGATACCGAGGCTGTTGAGACCGGGCTGGTGTTCATCGGACTGGTCGGGCTGATTGATCCGCCGCGCGCAGAAGCTGCAGCGGCCGTGGCGGTATGTCTCAGCGCCGGCATCACGCCGGTGATGATTACCGGCGATCATCCGGCCACGGCACGCGCCATTGCCCGGCGGCTGGGCATCGCCGGGGACGACGATCTGGTGATCACCGGTCGCGAACTGGCGACCATGGATGATGCAGCGCTGGCTGCACGGGTATTGCTGGCCCGTGTTTATGCGCGGGTAGATCCCGCGCAGAAGATCCGCGTGGTGGAGGCCCTGCAGGCGCAAGGCCAGTTCGTGGCGATGACCGGGGATGGCGTCAATGACGCACCGGCGCTGAAACGCGCCGACATCGGCGTCGCAATGGGTCGCGGCGGAACCGACGTTGCGCGTGAAGCCTCCGACATGGTGCTGCTTGATGACAACTTTGCGACCATCGTCGCCGCCATTCGCGGCGGGCGGCGCATTTATGACAACATCCGGCGCTTCATCAAGTACGTATTGACCACCAATCTGGCGGAAGTGCTGCTGATTTTTATGGCACCGTTTTTCGGATTGCCGCTGCCGCTGCTGCCGCTGCACATCCTGTGGGTCAATCTGGTCACCGATGGCCTGCCGGGGCTGGCGCTGACGGCGGAACCTGCGGAACCCGGCATCATGCAGCGCCCGCCGCGCGTGCCCAGCGAAAACATGTTCGCACATGGCATGTGGCAGCACGTCCTGTGGGTGGGCACGTTGATGAGCGGGTTGGTGCTGGGCCTGCAATACTGGGGTGTTGCTACGGGTGATGCGAACTGGCAGACGATGGTGTTTACCGCACTGACTTTCGCGCAGCTTACGCATGTCATGGCAATACGCTCCGACCGGGAGTCGCTGCTGACGATCGGCCTGTTGTCGAACCGCCCGCTGGTCATCACGGTGGCGCTGACTGTTGCACTGCAACTGCTGCTGATTTACACCCCGGCGCTGAATCGCGTTTTCGATACCGCGCCGCTGTCCGCGCTGGATTTGGCCCTCTGTGCGGGTTGTGCCGCGGTGGTGCTGATCGCGGTGGAATGCGAAAAATGGCTGGTTCGCCATGGGCTGATTTACCGGAAGTCCTGAGGCGTCCCCCATCGCTGAGGGCCGACCGGCCTGCACGGATTTCATCAGGTAATAAGCGGCGTCAGTATTTTGTAAGATTTCGATTGTTGCGAGAGGCTCGCTTGATTTTGAGGGGGCTGGGCGCTAGGATGCTTGACACCCGAAATAGTTTTTAAGCCAGTTCGAATAACAAGGGTGCAACTCGTTGTTTTCCCGAAATGTCGTGATGGGCGCGCGCAAAAGGTTTCAATAAAAACTCGCTTGCCCCCGCCTGTCGCGGTCCCGTGCTGTCACTGTAATCTGGAGGAGTATATGGTTAAGAAACAGGATATTAAGGCTGCTGAAGCAAGTCCGACCCGCCGCAAATTCCTGACTGGGGCTTCGGTTGCCGCCGGCGCCGCAGTTGCTGGTTTCCCGATGATCTCCAAGGCGCAAGCCGGCCCGATTACGATGCGGTGGCAAAGCACGTGGCCGGCCAAGGACATTTTCCACGAATACGCCCTGGACTTCGCCAAGAAGGTCAACGACATGACCGGCGGCGAACTCAAGATCGAAGTGCTGCCCGCCGGCGCCGTGGTTCCCGCCTTCCAGTTGCTCGATGCGGTGTCCAAGGGCACGCTCGACGGCGGTCATGGCGTGCTGGTTTACCACTACGGCAAACAAAACGCACTGGCGCTGTGGGGTTCGGGCCCGGCCTATGGCATGGACGCCAACATGCTGCTGGCCTGGCACAAATACGGCGGCGGCAAGGAACTGCTGGCCAAGCTGTACGGCTCGATCGGCGCCAACGTGGTGTCATTCCCCTACGGCCCGATGCCGACGCAGCCGCTGGGCTGGTTCAAAAAGCCGATCACCAAAGTGCAGGACATGAAAGGCCTGAAGTTCCGCACCGTGGGTATTTCGATTGACGTGTTTACCGCGATGGGCGCTGCGGTCAACGCACTGCCCGGCGGCGAGATCGTGCCTGCGATGGACCGCGGCCTGCTCGACGCGGCGGAGTTCAACAACGCATCGTCCGACCGTCTGCTCGGTTTCCCCGATGTGTCCAAGGTCTGCATGCTGCAAAGCTTCCATCAGAACGCCGAGCAGTTCGAGATCATGTTCAACAAAGGCAAGTTTGATGCACTGCCGGCGAAAATGAAGTCGATCATCGAAAACGCCGTCGAAGCCGCATCGTCCGACATGTCCTGGAAGGCGGTGCACCGCTATTCCCAGGATTACATCGAGATGCAGCAGAAGCAGGGCGTCAAGTTCTACAAGACACCGGATGCGGTGCTGCAGGCGCAGCTCAACGGTTACGACGCGGCGGTTGCCAAGCGCAAGGACAATGCGCTGTTCCGCGAAATCGAAGAGTCGCAACGCAAGTTCGCCGAGCGCGCCGTGCGCTGGGATCTGGACACCAACGTCAACCGCCGCATGGCTTACAACCATTACTTCGCCAAGAAGGCGGCGCCGGCGAAGAAGTCCTGATCCAATAGTGCTTCATGCCCGTATAAACACCATCCGGCCGGCCCGGATGGTGTTTTTTTTAGGATGACCGCCCTGAAATTCATGGATTACAAGCTGTAACAACAGATACCGAGCGCCGAACCATGCAAAAACTCCTGCTGTTCATCGACAAGGTCAGCACTTTCGTCGGTCATGCGTTCTCGTGGCTGATTGTCGCACTGACGCTGCTGATTTCGTGGGAGGTATTTTCCCGCTATGCGCTGGACGCGCCCCACGCCTGGGCTTTTGACGCGATGATCATGTTGTACGGCACGTTGTTCATGATGGCCGGCGCCTATACGTTGTCGAAAAACGGCCATGTGCGCGGCGACGTACTTTACGGATTTTTTGAACCCCGCACTCAGGCGACCCTCGATCTGACTTTGTACTTCCTGTTTTTTATTCCGGGTGTGGTTGCGCTGACCTACGCCGGTTATTTCTACGCCGCCGAATCCTGGGCGATCAACGAGCATTCCAATATCACCGCGGACGGTCCGCCGGTGTATCCGTTCAAGACGGTGATACCGCTTGCCGGCCTGTTCCTGCTGGCACAGGGGGTGGTCGAGATCGTGCGCTGTATCGTCTGCATCCGCCAGGGATACTGGCCCTCACGCGAAGAGGATGTCGAGGAGGTTGATGTCGATAAGCTGAAGGAAATGGTTCACGCCAATGATGTTGAGGTTGCCGCATCGGTCGGCCAGGGGCCCGCCAAATGAAAATCCGCAAAGAATTGTGGTTCGGTTTCATCATCATGGGGTTGATCGTGCTGCCGGTGGTTTTTTTGACGCCGTGGACCAACCTGACCAATGGCAGCCTGGGCCTGCTGATGCTGGGACTGGTGGTGGTGGCAATCATGCTCGGGTTCCCGACGGCCTTTACGCTGATGGGCATGGGTGTGGCGTTTTCGTGGTTTTTCTACCGCGGCGTCAATCCCGACCTCGCGGTGCGGCAGGTGCTCGACCTGATGGTGCAGCGCGCTTATGGCGTGATGTCCAACGATGTGCTGATCGCGGTGCCCCTTTTTGTGTTCATGGGTTATCTCGTCGAGCGCGCGGCGCTGATCGAGAAACTGTTCAAGAGCCTGCATCTGTCGATGGCGCGTGTGCCCGGGTCTCTGGCAGTGGCGACCATTATCACTTGCGCCATTTTTGCTACAGCCACCGGTATTGTTGGCGCGGTGGTGACGCTGATGGGATTGCTGGCGATGCCGGCGATGCTGCGCGCGGGTTACAACACCAAGATTGCCGCCGGCGCGATTACCGCCGGCGGTTGTCTGGGCATCCTGATTCCGCCGTCGGTGCTGCTGATTGTTTATGGCGCCACCGCCGGGGTGTCCGTTGTGCAACTCTACGCCGGTGCGTTTTTCCCCGGCATCATGCTGGCGGGTTTGTATGTCGGCTATGTCATCGTCGTGGCGTTGATCAAGCCTGAGTGGATGCCGGCGCTGCCCGAGAAAGAGCGTTACGTCGAACTGCCGCCGTTTGCGCAGTCGCTGTCGGCCCGCGGCAAGAATGCGCTGCTGGGTTTGGCGCGTGCCTTGGCCGGCGCGCCGGGTGTGGCGTCGCGCACGGTTATGGGCCAGTTTTTTATCACGCTGCTGCCCGCGCTGTTGATCAGTTCCGTGCTGCTGTTCGCTTACAACACGGCGACGACGCCGGCGAAGGTGGATAGCACTGCCGGACTGGTGCAGGCCGGAGGCGATTTTGCGGCGGAAGTCAAGGAAGAAACCGGTCTGGTTGGTGGTAGCGGTGACAGCACCGGCCTCGCAGAACCACCAGCGGAAGTCTCGCCGGAAAAACCGGCTGAAGGCACGGGATTGCAGGAACCCCCCGCCAATAACACTACCGAAAAAGCGGCGACGAACGCCGTAGTGCCGGCGATCGAAGCACCGTCGGTTGTGGTGCCGCCTGCGGCCGAAATCTTGCCCGTTGCGGAAAGGCTGCCCGTTCCCAACTGGTTGTGGATCATGTTCGGTATCAGCGCGGCTTTTCTGCTGCTGATTTACAAGTTGTGGACCTGGCAGCGGCTGGAAATCTTCAAGATGTTGCTGGGATCGTTTTTTCCGCTGGCGGTTTTGATTCTTGCGGTGCTGGGTTCAATCGTCATGGGTTTGGCGACGCCGACCGAGGCTGCTGCTGTGGGGGCATTTGGCGGGTTTCTGCTGGCTGCCGCGTACCGGTTTGTTGCGCATTACCGCGGCAACCCCGGTTTTGGCGCGGTCGGCACGACCGTGAGCGAACTGGGCACCATTCTGAAAGAGTCGTCGTTCCTGACCGCCAAAACCAGTGCCATGGTGTGCTGGCTGTTCGTGGGTTCGGCCATTTTTTCGGCGGCATTTGCGCTACTCGGCGGCCAGGAAATCATCGAGAAGTGGGTGTTGTCGCTCGGTTTGACGCCGCTGCAGTTTCTGATGCTGTCACAGTTCATCATTTTCATCCTCGGCTGGCCGCTGGAATGGACCGAAATCATTGTTATTTTCATGCCGATCTTCATCCCGCTGCTGCCCAAGTTCGGCATCGATCCGCTGTACTTCGGCCTGCTGGTGGCGCTGAATTTGCAAACGGCGTTCCTGTCGCCGCCGGTGGCGATGGCGGCGTTTTATCTCAAAGGCGTGGCGCCAAAACATGTGACGCTGAATCAGATCTTCATGGGGATGATGCCTTTCATGGTCATCCAGATCATTGCGCTGGCGCTGTTGTACATATTTCCCGGCATCGGCCTGTGGCTGCCGCAGACCTTGTACAAATAAAAGTGGCGGTGCGCGGTGCCTGAACGCACTACAGCCTCCGGGGGCGAACTGCACGCCCTCGGCGCCGGTGCCCTGGCTCAGGGCATCCGCGACGGCGCATTCAGCGCCGAAGCGGTTGTGCGCAGCTGTCTTGACCGCATCGCGCAGCTTGAAGGCAGCGTGCAGGCCTGGGCCTTTCTGGATCCCGAACTGGCGCTGAAACAGGCGTACGCTGCCGACCGGCGCCAGGCCTCCGGCGCGCCGCTGGGGGCGCTGCATGGTGTGCCGGTGGGCATCAAGGACATCATCGACACCGCAGACATGCCCACCGAAAACGGTACGGTGCTGCATACCGGCCGGCGTCCGACGAAGGATGCGGTGGTCGTCGCGCGCCTGCGAGCGGCCGGTGCGATCATCATGGGCAAGACGGTCACCACGGAATTGGCAACATACTCACCGGGCAAGACGCGCAATCCGCATCATCCCGAACATACGCCCGGCGGTTCGTCGAGCGGCTCTGCGGCTGCGGTCGCTGCAGGCATGGTGCCGCTCGCGGTCGGCACCCAGACCAACGGTTCGGTGATCCGGCCCGCGTCATTCTGTGGCGTGGTCGGGTTCAAGCCGACTTACGGGCTGGTCAATCGCGAGGGCGTGCTGCGCCAGTCGCCGGCACTCGATCAGATCGGCGTGTTCGCGCGATCACCCGAGGACGCCGCGCTGCTAACGGAAAACCTGTGCGACGCTGCAGCGTTGCCGCGCTGGCTCGAAGGCGCCGGTGCTGCACAGATTCGACTGCCGCGGATGGCGTTCGTCAAAACATCGATCTGGAACCGCACCGCGTTTGATGCGCGCGAAGCTTTGGCCGGACTGGCCGCCCGGCTGAGCGGGACCATGATCGAAGTGGAAATGCCGGAGGCGGCTGACCGGGTCTGGGACTGGCAGCGTACGGTGATGGAAGCCGAGATCGCGGCCAATTACGACGCTGAATGGCAGCAGGGGCGGGACCGCCTGTCGGAATCGCTGCGCAGCCAGATCGAGCGCGGCCGCGCGATCACTGCGGTCGATTACCGGCAGGCGCTGGAACGCATCGTCTCGGTCAATGCGGCCTTCGAACCGCTTTATGCGGCGTATGACGTGATCATGACGCCGGCGGCTGCCGGCACCGCCCCGCGCGGCCTGGACTCGACCGGAGACCCGGCTTTCTGTACGCTGTGGACCTTTTGCGGAATGCCCGCGCTGACATTGCCGCTGTTGCGCGGCACCAACGGTTTGCCGCTGGGTGTGCAACTGGTGGCGCCGCGTTATTGCGATGCACAGCTGCTGCGCGCCGCGCGCTGGCTTTGCGATGCTGTCCGCTGATCAACTTCAACCGGATTGATTCGATCCCATGACTAATCGCAAACCCCGGGTGCTGGTCACCCGGGAAGTGTTCGACGAAACCCTGGACTATCTGCGGCAGCATTGCGAGGTACTCGACAACCAGCGCGATATGCCCTATGCGCCGGAAGCGCTGGGAAAAGCGCTCGCCGACTGCGACGGATTATTGTGCGCGCTGACCGACAAGGTCGATGCCGCGCTGCTCGCAGCCGCGCCAAAACTGAAGGCAGTGGCCAATATCGCCGTCGGTTACAACAATATCGACGTGCCAGCGTGTACCGCGCGCGGCGTGATGGCCACCAACACACCCGGGGTGCTCGACGACAGTACCGCAGACCTCGCATGGACGCTGATGCTGGGCACGGCGCGCAGGATCACCGAAGTCGAACGCCGCATTCGCAGCGGTGAATGGACGGGCTGGCGCTTGAAGCAGTGGCTGGGCGTCGATGTGCATCACGCGACGCTGGGTATTGTCGGCATGGGGCGCATCGGCCAGGCGATTGCCCGCCGCGCCCGCGGTTTTGAGATGAAAGTGATTTATCACAACCGCAAGCGCATTTCGCCCGAGCTTGAAACCAAATGCAATGCGGCTTATGTCGCTTTCGACGAGCTGCTGGCGCAATCGGATTTCATCGTGCTGCAGGTTCCGTACTCGCCGCAGACGCATCACCTGATCGGTGCCGCGCAACTGGCCAAAATGAAGTCGTCCGCGATCCTCATCAATTCGACGCGCGGCGGGGTCGTGGATGATGCGGCGCTGATTGAGGCATTAAAAAACGGCGCCATTCGTGGCGCCGGACTCGATGTGTTCGAAAACGAGCCGAAACTGAATCCGGAGTTTCTGCGGCTCGACAACGTTGTGCTGGCACCGCATGTCGGCAGTTCCACCGAGGCGACGCGCAAGGCGATGGCGATGCTGGCGGCGCAAAATCTGGTAGCCGCGCTGCGCGAAGAAACGCCGCCGAACCTGCTCAACCCTGAAGCCCGCAAAAAATAATATAACCATTTGTTTTTATTGAACATTTTTAAATCCTGTCGCCGGTCCCGGGCGGCGCTGCCTGACCTCCAATGAATTTCGCCACGCAACTCGTCGATCTGATGGTGCAGGTGATGCTGCCGTTGTCGCTGCTGGTGGGTGCCGGCGCGTTGTGGCCGCGATTTTTCCCTGACACCGATGTCGAGCAGATGAAGACGGCGCTGAACCGGCTGACGATGTACCTGCTTTATCCCTGCATCCTGTTCGCCGTGGCGTCGACCACGCCGATCAGCCGCGAGCTGCTGTCGGTGCCGTTGCTGGTCGGCATCGCCTCGCTCGCCGGTGGCGGCATTCTTTACCTGATGCTCTACCGGCTGCGGCTATGGCCGCATCTCGACGACCGCACGCGCGCCGCGCTGGTGCTCGCCGGCATGTTCGGCAATACCTTCAACATCGGCGTGCCGGTGCTGGTGTTTTTTTTCGGCGCCGCCGCGACCAGTTATGCGGTGTTCAACGACATGCTGATGACCATGCCGCTGGTGTGGAGCCTGGGCGTGTGGATTTCGACGCGGCTGGGTAGCCGCGACCAGACCGATCAGCCGTCGGTGTTCCGCGTGATGTTCTCGATGCCGCCGATCTGGGCATTCCTGCTCGGCACCGTCAGCCAGCAACTGGGTCTGACTTACGAGCCGCTGGTCACCGCCGCGCGCTTTATCGGCCAAGCCAATATTCCGGTGATCATTTTCGTGCTCGGACTGACCATTCCGTGGCGCAACCTGGTGCCGCGTGCTGAAATCCTCGCAGCGGCTGCAGTCAAGCTGGTGGCGATGCCGCTGATCGTCTGGCTCATCGCGCCGCAGCTGTTCGGCCGCATGGGCGAGGCGCAGTACGCGGCGGTAATCGAGGCGGCCACGCCGTCGATGATGACGGCGCTGCTGCTCGCCAACCGGTTCCGGCTTGATGACGCCGCCGCCGCGTTGCTGATCGGCTGGAGCACTATACTGTTCTGGATCACTCTGCCGCTGATCATGGCCTTCGGCTGGATCGGCGCGCGTTGAATTAAAGCGGTCAAGGGAAGGGAATTCCAGTGAAAGTCGGATTCATCGGATTGGGCGTCATGGGACGCCATATGGCGGGACATCTGCTGCGCGGCGGCCACACCCTGGGTGTATATGCGCGGCGCGCCGACAGTGCGGCGCCGCTGATCGCGGCGGGCGCCACGCGTTACGACACGCCGGCAGCGCTGGCGGAGACCTGCGACGTGGTGTTTACCATTGTCACTGCGTCAGTCGACTTCGAGCAGGTCGCGCTGGGCGCCGACGGGCTGATCCACGGCGCGCGACCCGGCAGCGTGGTGGTCGACATGGAAACGATTTCGCCGGTGGTGGCGCGCGCGGTGGCTAAGACGCTGGAGGCAAAAGGCATCGCCATGCTCGATGCGCCCGTCTCCGGCGGGCCGATGGGTGCGGAGCAGGCGACGCTGTCGATCATGGTTGGCGGCAAACCGGAAGTGTTTGAACGCATCAAGCCGCTGTTCGCGTGCATGGGCAAGACCATCACCCGCGTCGGCGACATCGGCGCCGGCCAGGTGACCAAGGCGTGTAACCAGCTGGCCTTGCTGGTGGCGGCGCAGGGTGTCGCGGAATCTCTGCATCTCGCGGCGCGACTGGGCGCTGATCCCGTCAAGGTTCGCGAAGTTTTGCTGGGTGGCATTGCAGCGAGCCGCGTGATGGAGTTGTTCGGCAAGCGCATGGTCGATCGCAATTTCGAAAACGGCATCGACACCCGGCTGTATCACAAGGATCTGGGCATCATCCTCGGCCTCGCGCATGAAGCCGGACTGGCCACGCCCGGCGCTGCGCTGGTGATGCAGCAGATCAATGCATTGATGGGGCAGGGCCGCGGCCGCGATGACCTCGCAGCGCTGATCACCGTCCTGGAAGCGATGTCAGGCACTGCGCCTCAAAAGGAGAAATGAAATGAGCTTCACCCAGCCCGAACCCGCGACACCGCGGCTGACCCGTTCAGAACTCGCCGTGCCCGGCGTTAATCCGGCGCTGTTTGAAAAGGCGGCGAAATCGGCGGCAGACGTGATCTTTCTGGATCTGGAGGATGCAGTCGCCCCGGATGACAAGCCGCAGGCGCGAAAGAATGTCATGGCCGCGCTGAATGACCTGGACTGGGGCAAAAAGGTCTTGGCGGTGCGCATCAACGGTCTCGACACCCATTACATGTATCGCGATGTGGTCGATCTGGTGGAAAACTGCCCGCGGCTCGACATGCTGGTGGTGCCAAAAGTGGGTGTGCCCGCAGACCTCTACGCCGTCGACATGCTGGTGACGCAGATCGAGCAGGCACAGGGCCGCAGCAAACGCATCGGTTTCGAAGCGCTGATCGAGACCGCGCTGGGGCTGGCGAATGTCGAAGCGATTGCGCAATCCAGCCGCCGGCTTGAGGCACTGGCTTTCGGTTCCGGTGATTTTGCGGCATCGACGCGGGCGCGCACCACCATCATCGGCGGTCTGCATCCGGAATACGGTGTGCTGTCCGACCGTGATGCCCAGGGCCAGCGCGAATACCATCAGGCCGATCCCTGGCATGCCGCGCAGGTGCGCATCCTGGTCGCCTGCCGCGCTTACGGCTTGCGGCCGATTGACGGGCCTTATGGCGACTTCAAGGACCCAGAAGGTTATCTGGCTGCAGCGCGTCGGGTTGCGGCATTGGGTTATGAAGGCAAGTGGGCCATTCATCCGACGCAGATCGAAGCCGCGAACGCGGTGTTCAGTCCATCGGCAGATGAAGTGGCCAAAGCCCGACGCATTGTCGACGCGATGGCGCAGGCAGCGCGCGAAGGCAAGGGCGCGGTGCAGGTCGACGGCCGCCTGGTCGACCTCGCCAACATCCGCATGGCACAGAACCTGCTGCAGAAGGCGGATGCCATCGCTGGAAAGTGATCATCATGCGGTCGCTTCGCATCGGCGGCAAAATTGGCTAGACTGTTTTCCTGCCGGCTCCGTCCGGCTTCTCCCGGGGAGGGGGTCATGAAAACAGTCAGCCAGTTATTGCAAGCCAAGGGCAACAGCGTGTGGTCGGTTGCGCCGGACAGCAGCGTATACGACGCACTGAAACTGATGGCGGAAAAAAACGTCGGCGCACTGCTGGTGATGAGCGACGGCAAACTGCGCGGCATCCTGTCGGAACGCGATTACGCGCGCAAAGTCATTCTGCTCGGCAAGTCATCCCACGAACTGGCGGTACACGAAATCATGTCTGAAAAAGTGGTTTGTGTCGGTCCGACCCAGAAGGTTGATGAATGCATGGCGGTGATGTCGAACAAACGCATCCGTCATTTGCCGGTGCTGGATGGCGGCAAGGTCGTCGGCATGCTGTCGATCGGCGATCTGGTCAAGGAAGTGATCGCCGACCAGCAGATGACCATTCAGCAGCTCGAGAGTTACATCCACAGTTGATCAATCTGTTGTTGCGAATGCCGGCATTGCTTTTTGCGGTGCGGCGTTCGTGCGTTTAAACGAAATGGAGCAGGGCAGAACATGAAATTCGGCGCCATCATCATCGGCGATGAAATCCTCTCCGGCAAACGCCAGGACAAACACCTGGCCAAAGCCATCGCACTGCTCGCCGCGCGGGGGTTTGATCTGTCATGGGCGCAGTATCTGGGTGATGAGCCTGGGATGATCGTGGACACTTTGCGCCGCACGCTGGCGGGTGACGACGTGGTTTTCAGTTTCGGCGGCATCGGCGCAACGCCCGATGACCATACCCGGCAGTGCGCCGCGCAGGCGGCAAGCGTGGCGTTGAAACTGCATCCCGAGGCCGAAGTCGAAATCCGCAAGCGCTTTATCGATGATCCCAAGGGCGTCACGCCGCAACGCCTGATGATGGGTGAATTCCCCGAGGGCGCCACCATCATTCCGAATCCCTATAACCGCATTCCCGGCTTCACCTTCGGCAGCCATCATTTCCTGCCGGGTTTTCCCGAAATGGCGTGGCCGATGATGGAGTGGGTGATCGACCAGCGTTATGCGGCGCTCGGCGCGGTGCGCGCGGTTGAAGCGGCGATCATCGTGCGTGAAGCCGGCGAGAGCCAGTTGATCGACCTGATGAACGAATGCCTGCGCGCGTATCCGGGGCTGAAAGTATTCAGCCTGCCGCGGGTCACGCCCGAGCGTTACGTCGAACTGGGGGTGCGCGGTGATGCGGCACAGGTGGCTCCGGCGATTGCGATGCTCAAGTCCGGCGTCAGCGCGCTGGGTTTTCCGTGGACGCCATTTCCTGTCTGACGGTCGCGGCACAGTCGGATAAAAAAAGCCCCCGGATTTCTCCAGGGGCTTTTTTAATACTGCGTTTGCTGCTGCAGATCAGGCGGCCTTCTTGCCGGCTTTCTTCACTGTGGCAGTCGCCTGGGAAGCGGCAGCTTCCATGTTCGACTGCGTGGCTTGCGAGAACTGTTTGGCGACTTTAGACAGATTGTCGTAGGCCGAGTTGACCGCAGCGATCGCCGATTTGACCGCAGCGACACCGACTTCGGAACCCGCCGGGGCGGTTTTCACCATCTTGTCGAGGCCGGTCACCAGTTCTTTGTTGAACACGGCGACCTGAACTTCAACCAGTTTGCCGAATTCAGCCTGGGTTTCGGTAGCGACGTCGTAGAGGCTCTTCGCGTAGGCAGTCGCTTTTTCGAGCGACGGTTGCGCCAGGTTGTCTTTCAGCGCGGCGAATTGCTGGAAATCTTTGACGGCGGCCATTGCTTTAGCGCCTTCGAAGCTGTCGGAGAATGCGGTTTTCGCCGCTTTCAACTGCAGATCCATCAGGCGCTCGGCGCCTTGTATCGCCACACCGGCGAAGCGCATCGCGACATCGAGGTTGGCTTTGTTCATTGCAATAAGTTGTTCGGGAGTCTGATACATGGTTAATCTCCTTTAAAAACAGTTAAATACAGGGTAGAGCGAATTCTGTGGCGCGCTTGAACCGCATAAATATTGCGCTGCACAATTCAAATTATAAGGGCGAAAGACAGCAAGTCAAGCGTTTGGCGTAAATAAATATTGCAGCGCACCATAATTTGTCGGTAATCGCTAACTTTGACGAAGGGGCCGAGCGTCGATAGCATCAAAAAAGACCAGTGAATCAAACAGTTGCCGGGCACAGGTTGTGTGCCGGTAACATCCGTAACCTATTGTTTATAAAAGATTATTATTAAAATCTTATGACCACTCTGTTCAGCAAGATCATCGCCCGCGAGATTCCGGCGGATATCGTTTATGAGGACGAGCGCTGCCTGGCCTTTCGCGATATCAATCCGCAGGCGCCGATCCATGTGCTGCTGATTCCGAAGCAGGAGATCCCGAAGCTGGTGGATGCCGCTGTGGAGGATCAGGCGCTGCTGGGCCACTTGCTGCTGGCGGCTGGCAAGGTGGCGCGCCAACTGGGCGTCGGCGATGCGTTCAGGCTGGTGGTGAACAATGGCGCGGATGCCGGCCAGACAGTGTTTCACCTGCACCTGCACATCCTCGCCGGGCGGCCGCTGCACTGGCCCCCCGGCTGATCACGCCGCGGTGATCAATCCGCTTGTATGCCGAGTTCCTTGACGGCGGACTTGTAGCGCACCAGCTGATCGGCGACGAACTTGCCGAACTCTTCCGGCGATTGGGTCACCGGATCGACACCCAGCTGCATGAACTTCTGCGCGATGTCCGCCGACCCCACCGCAGCGACGGTCGCCTTGTGCAGTTTCTGCAGAATGGGCTTCGGCGTTTTTGCCGGTGCCATCAGGCCGAACCAGCCGAATGACTGATACGTCGGCACGCCCGCTTCGGCCACTGTCGGCACATCCGGCAATGTCGGCGAACGTTTCAGCCCGCCGACAGCAATGGCTTTGAGTTTTCCTGCCTGCACCTGCGAGGTCATGCTCGCCATCGGACCGAAATAGAACTGGGTTTCACCCGACATGGTCGCAGCGACTGAAGGCGCGCCACCCTTGTACGGAATATGGATGGTTTCTTTGGCAATGCCGGCGCGATGCACGAACAGCGCAATCGCGTAGTGACTGGTGGAGCCGGTGCCGCCCGAAGCGTAATTCAGCGCGCGTGGTTTGGTCTTGGCCAGTGCGACCAGTTCGTTCACGGTGTTGACCCGCAACGACGGATTGGCCACCAGCAGATTCTGCGAAATCGCGAACAGCGTGATCGGCGCGAAATCCTTCACCGGATCGTAGTTGAGCTTGCTTTTCAGCGCTGGTGAAAAGGAGTGCGTGGACACCGACGCGGCGAGCAGCGTGTAGCCGTCGGCATTGGCCTGGGCGGCGATTTCTGCACCCAGCGTGCCGCCAGCGCCGCCACGGTTGTCGATGACCATCGGCTGGCCCAGTGTCTCGCCAATCTTGGTGGCGACGATGCGGCCGATGGTGTCGTTGGCGCCGCCCGGCGGATTCGGCGAAATCATCCGCACGGGGCGATTGGGAAATTCCTGCGCATGGACTGCGGGAGCGGCTGCAATGGCAATGCCGCAAGCGACTAATAGTGATTTATGCATGATCTCCTCCAGGTGTTGCAGTGTTTCAGTGTTGCCGGTGTTTCAGGTTTCGAGCGGGAGCCTGACCGGTAGTCCGGAGCGCGCCGAACGTTCGATGGCAATGGTCGTCTGCAGGTTGATCATCGCCTGCTCCGGCGTGGTGTGCACCGTGGGACTTCCTGTTGCCAGATGGTCGAGCCAGGCGCGGGTTTCATTGCCCAGCGGTCCCCAGAAGTCGCCGACGGCCCAGTCACCGGCGGTATTGCTGCCGAGGAAGGCCATGTTCACCGCGTGGTCCGGCACATAGGCGTGCGGGATACCGCGGTCCGAATACAGCACATGGTCCATGTGGTCGTCGTCGATCAGCATGGTGCCTTCGGTGCCCAGCAGTTCGACGCGGTCGGACTGGCCCAGCGTCGGATATTTCGCCGGCAGCGCATAACTGACGCCGAAGTTGACCACCGCACCGTCGGCAAAGGTAACGATGGCCCAGGTCACGTCGTGCGCAGCGTAACCGGCTTCCTTGAAAATGCCGTGCTGGCCGCGGGCAACCACTTCCACCGGCGGATTGCCATCGAGAAACCAGCACATCAGGTCGACGTAATAAGTCAGCACATCCAGCACCGGCGTCGCATGCGGATCGCGCTTGAGAATGGAAAAAGCCTGGGCGCGCGAGTTGTAGACCCGGGCCAGACCGCCGGTAACGCGGCCGAGTCGGCCCTGGATCATCTGTTCCTTGGCGCGCAGGTAACACTCCTTGTAGCGGCGGCTGTAGCCGATGCGCAATTCGCCCTTGGTGGCTTTCAGCGTGGCGAGGATGTCTTCGGCATCGTTCAGTGACAGCGCGATCGGTTTTTCCACCAGCACCGGCTTGCCGAGTTCAAGCGCGCGCTTGATCGGCGCCGCATGTTCGCCCTCGGGCGTGGAAACGAACACTGCGGTCACTTCCGGGTGTTCGATCATTTCAAAGTTGTTGGCCGAATGCACATCGGCGCCAGTGGATTTGGCGAGTGCCGCAGCGCGGGCCGGATCCAGGTCGGATATCGCGAGAAATCCGACGGACGGATGTTTGGCGGACAGGCGCGCACGCAGCGTGCCGATGCGGCCGGCACCGATGACGGCGATGCCGAGGGTTTTGCTTTTTTTCAACAGGGCTCCTCCTGATACGGCAACGTCGTGCGTTGCCGCTATCCCCCTATTCTAGTAGACGCGGTGCGCGACCGTCCCGCCGCTCAGCACATGCTGGACGTTTTCCCAGGAGACCTTGAACAGGAAGGCCGCTGACTGGCGCGTCACCCCGGCTACATGCGGCGTCAATAGCAGGCGTGAAGCCGCTTCTCCTTGCAGTTGCAGCAGCGGATTGTCGCCGGGCGCGGGTTCGATGGAGTAGACATCGACCGCAGCGCCGGCAATACTTTTGTCGGTCAGGGCCTGCGCCAGCGCGGCCTCGTCGACTACGCCGCCGCGTGCACCGTTGATCAATACCGCTTCGGGTTTCATCAACGCGAGCTGTTTAGCACCGATCAGATTGGTCGTCGCAGGCATCAGCGGTACGTGCAGCGTCACCACATCGGCGGTTTTCAGGAGTTCGTCGAGCGTCATGCCGCGCGCGTTCATCGCGTCGGCTTTGGTTTTGTCCCTCAGCGCCGGATCGAAATAAACGATGTTGCAGCCGATACGGTGAAAGGCATGGGCGACGGCAATGCCGATCACCCCCATACCGACCACGCCCACCGTCGCGCCGTCGATGCCGGCGAGATTGTCGGCCATCATACGATTGCGGAAGGCGATGTAATTGCCTTTTTTGATTTCGGCGTCGGCCCAGGCGAAACGGCGCAGCAGCACCGAGGCGCAGCTGGTGGTGTATTCGGCCAGTGCGGAATTGCTGCCGCCGGGAACATTGGCTACGGGAATACCGAGTTTTTTTAGCGCAGCCTCATCGAGCCGGTCGACGCCGGCGCCGGTGATCTGCACCACCTTCAGCGCCGTGCCTTCGAACAGCGCCGCGGGCAGCTTGGGGCCGACTGCAGGCATCACCACGGCGCGCGCCTGTTTCATCAACGCCGGGACATCCGCATCGTCGGGCTTGCGATAGGCGATATTGATATTTTTCGGCGGGGTGACGCCGACACGGATGAAGTCGGCTTCGGGGCGGAGGCAAATGACGTCTATAGACATGAATTTAAACCTTTGTTCGTCACAACGGCGGAGAGAAATACAAAATCAATTTACAGGATGTGCAGGATGATCAGGATTAAAACCAGGATGGGCAGCAATGATTGATTGGCGCTCAATTGTCCGATGAGCTCTCAGGAAAACCAAACGCCTCGATTCATCGGTTTTATCCTGAATATCCTGTCGATCCTGTTAAATCGTTTTCGGTTTTTCTCTGTGCTCTCTGTGAACTCTGTGGCTAGGGTTTGGGGGTTGCAGTTTCCTGCGTGCGTTTCGCGATGTCGGACACCGGAAAGAAGCACAGCAGCACCAGAGGTTCGCTGCCGGTGTTGCGTGTGGCGTGTTTTTCCCCTGACGGAATCAGGATGGTATCGCCCGCCTTCAGCGGGTAATTGCCGCTGTCGGCTTCGGTGCAGCCTTCACCGGACATCACAAAAATGCATTCTTCGAAACCCTGATGGAAATGCCGGCCGCGCGGGCTGTCGCCCGGTTGGGCCGGCGGGATTTCCACCAGACGGAGAGTTACTGCCTGCGAACCCTTTTCGCCGGAAACGATCTCCAGCGATTTGCGGCCGGGAAGGCCCATGCTTTTGGCTTCAGCCTGTGTGAGTACTTTGGCCATAGTTACCTTTGCGCGTCAGCGCGTATATGGGTCCCCTCTCCCGCGGGGACAAGGGAACACTTGCCGCGAAGCTGAGGGGTAGGGGAGAGGGCGAACATTTTCAGCCCGCAATCTTGAGGTGTTTGATTTCAGCTGTGCCACCCTGCGCCTCGTCGAGCAACGTGAAGATCTCGCCGCATTCCTTGGCAATGGCATCCGCGATGTCGTTGAGCATTTTCACACCCTTGGCCGCCGTCGCATGTTCCGGCGCGCCGTACCAGCCCGTCGCGGCGATGGTCTTGATATCGCGCAACACCGGCTGATAGCTGCGGGTGCGGCGCAGGCGGTCCCACTTGCGGCCGTGGCTGTGATCGGATGAATTGACATTGTCGATACGGTCAAGGTGCACCAGGTTCGGCTGGTAGGCCAATACCGCCAGTGCTTCGATTTCACCGCCGTGAGTCAGGCCGCCGCAGTCGTGGCCGTAGAGTTCAGCAGCGACATAGCAGGCCTGCACCACGATCACGCTCATGCCGACTTCGCGGTGCAGCTTTTCGGAAGCAATCGCCAGCGACGGGATATTGCCTTCGTGCCAGTTGAGGATCAGCAGGCGCTTGGCGCCGTGCTGCGCGGTCGAGGCGCAGGTTTCGGTGACCACGCGCTGGTAGGTATCGGGCGACAGCGTGATGGTGCCTTCGAAGGGCATGTGCATCGGCGTCACGCCCAGCGGTCCGCCCGGCAGCACCAGGCCGTCCATGCGTTCGGCCACGGCGTGGCCGATGACATTGGCGGCGTAGATGTCGGTGCCGGTGGGCAGATGCGGCCCGTGCTGTTCGACGCTGCCCGCGGGCAGGATCACCAGCGGATTCTTTTTGAACTGCGCGGCGATCTCGGGCTGGGTGAGATCGATGAAGTAACGGCTAGCGAGCTTTGCCATCTTTGTCTCCGGTTACGCCGCGCGTTTCGCGTCGTTCTTGGCGCGGGCGTCGTTCATCACTTCGTCGATGGTGACGCACTGGCCCTTGCGGTCGATCGATTTCAGCGCAGCATTGGTCATCGCCACTGCAACGTTGCCGTTGTGCGCAGTCAGTTCATTCGGCTTGCCCGACACGCAGCTGTTGGCAAAGGCTTCGAGTTCGGCGCGGAACATGTCGCTTTCCGGCAGCTTGATGTCTTCGCGCTTGGCCCAGCCGTCCTTGCCGCGCTGGATATAGAGCACGGAATTGTCGTGCAGCAGATGCGGAGTGTCCCAGGTGCCGAAGTCGATTTCGTAGTGCATCAGGCCCTTGGAGCCGAATACGCGCACCGAGAAAATGCCGGGCGAGGTCCAGCATGAACCGACGTAGCCGATTTTGCCGTCCTTGAAGCGCACCAGCGTCATCGACTGGTCATCGACTTCAGCCCCTACCGGCGACAATTTGGAAGCCATCGATGACACTTCCTGCACTTCACCGCCGAGCATGTGCAGCACGTCGAACTGGTGAATCGCCAGTTGCGACAGCGGGCCGCCGGGGGCGCGGTCTTTGTACCAGCGCCAGGTTTGCGGCGTCAGTTCGAGTGCGCGTTCATTGGAGAAGTTGGCTTCCATGAAAGCGACACGGCCGAGTTCGCCGGCATCGATTTTTTCCTTGATGATGCGGATGCCGGCCATCAGTCGGGCGCTGTGACCGACAGTGACGGTAATGCCGTATTGCTTCTGCAACGCTTCAATTTTGAGGCCATCTTCCAGCGTCTGCGAGATCGGTTTCTCGGTGTAGACGTGTTTGCCGCCCTTGGCGACGATTTCTGCCATCGGCAGATGCTGCTCGTTCGGTACCGTCAGGATCACGCCCTTGATTTCCGGGTTAGCCAGCATGGTTTGCATGTCGGGCACCGCGGGCACACCCATTTCCTTGGCGAAGGCATCGCGTTTTTCCTGCGAGCGGCTGTAGCCGGCAACGATCTGGACCTTGCTCGACTGTTTGGCGGCGCGGGTCAGGACTTTGGCCCAGCGGCCGAGGCCGACGATACCGACTTTGACGGGGGTGCTCATGGATGCTTGCTCCTCACTGAATAGGAATGGTAAATGGCTGAAAGTAACTGGCTAATACAGGGATCGGTGATGCGGCCCGGGCAAGAAACGGCTTACCAAACTAAACTTGCCGAAGGCATCAACTCGTAATATCGTATTACGGTATTACGGTATGGGTCAACCGGAAACCGGTGCAACACCATGAACAATCCAAAAATTGAAGGTATTCAAAAACTTGCAGCGCCTTTGCGGCTGCAGGTATTGGATGGTTTGCGGCGCGCCATCATCGACGGCCGGCTGGCGCCGGGCGCGCGGCTGACCGAACGCGAACTTACCGAAATGATGGGGGTGTCGCGTACGGTGATCCGTGAAGCGTTGCGCCAGCTCGAGACTGAAGGCCTGATCGCCAATGTGCCGAACAAGGGTCCGGTGGTGCGTGCGCTGTCGCTGGCCGAAGCCAAGGATCTGTACACCATACGCGCCGTGCTGGAGGGTCTGGCGGCGCGCCTGTTCGTACAAAACGCCGGTGATGCCGAATTGAAGCGGCTGGCGCAGGCACTGGATGTGGTGGTCGGCGCCTACGGTCGTGGTGACGCGCAGGAAGTGCTGGAAACCAAGAACCGTTTTTACGAAGTACTGTTCGAAGGTGCCGGCAGCGAGACGCTGTCATCGATGCTCGGCACGCTGCATGCACGCATCTGGCGCTGGCGCGCTCTGGGGCTGTCGCATCCGCAGCGCTCCGGCAGCCGTTCACAGGAAAGCGTCAAAGGGCTGCGCGCGATGCTTGCCGCCATCCGCAAGCGCGATGCCGAAGCGGCAGAACGGCTGACTCGCGACGAAGCACAAGGTGCTGCCGCCGAGGTGATGCGCCTGATCGAACTCGGCAGCCAAACGGATTGATTGCGTATCGATGATCACGTTGTCCACGCCGGAGTGGGGGTACTGCGCGGTGGTGCTGGTGGCGAGTTATGCGTTGCGCGGCAGCACCGGATTCGGCGGTTTCGCCGCGATGCCGCTGCTGGCGCTGGTGATCCCGATGAAAGTGCTGGTGCCGGTGTGGACATTGCTGACGATCTCGTCGTCGGCGACGTTGTTCGGCAAGGACCGCAAACACGTGTCGTTGCCGATGATCCTGCGCATCCTCCCTTCCTGCACGCTGGGCATTGCGCTGGGACTTTATCTGTTCAAGACGCTGGATGCGGCATGGTTGACCCGCGGCCTCGGTGCGCTGGTCAGCGGCTACGGGCTGTATGCCTTGTGGCAGACCCGCGGCAGCGGGCCGGCAAAGCCGCCGCCGCGCGCCATCGCTACCGCAGCGAGTTTTCTTGCCGGTGCGGTCGGCACGATCTTCGGCACCATGGCGAGCCTGTTTTTCGCGGTCTATATGGACGCCATTCGCGTCACCAAGGAACAGTTCCGCGGCACGCTGGCCGCGCTGATGATGACGCTGGCGGTGATCCGCGGTCTCGGTTATTACGCGGTAGGAGAATTCGGTCGCGAATCGCTGCTGCTGTTTGCCGCGGCGCTGCCGTTCATGCTGACTGGTATCTTCCTCGGTGACCGCATCCACACCGGCATGAGTGAAAAAGTTTTTCGCCGTACCGTCTGCGTGATCCTGATCCTCAGCGGTATTCCGTTGATGCTTAAGTAAAAAGATTTGGACGTAATGCGTTCCGATGCAATACGTCGGGAACGAATACTTCGTGAACTGTGGCGCTACCGCGCTGCGTTGCGCAAATCCTTGTCGGCATACATGCGCTCGTCGGCGACACGCAGCAGGTCGTCCATATTGCCGCCGTCGTCGGGTGCCAACGCATACCCGATTGAAACGCCCAGTGTGAGTTGATTGCCGCGATACTCAAAGGGCTGTTCAACCACACTGCGGATCTTGGTGCAGAGCTCGCTGATTTTGGAGCGATCAACGTTTTCCATGAATACCAGAAATTCGTCGCCGCCCCAGCGACCGACAGTATCGGCCTTACGCACCGTCGAGCGGACGCGCTCGGCGGCGCTTTGCAGTGCAAAATCGCCGGCATGATGACCGAATCGGTCATTGATCACCTTGAAACGATCGAGATCGACAAACATCAGCAGGCAGGTTTTTGACGGATCACGCCGCAGGGTTGTCATGGCCCGGTCGACCCGGTCGTCGATCAACAGTCGATTGGGTAAACCCGTCAGCGCATCGAACAAAGCAAGGCGCGCCAGTTTGGACCGCTGAGACAGGACGGTGAGGACGCTCCACGCCAGCGCCAGCGCCAGCAGCAACACCAACCCCTGCAGCACCCACAGGGTAATGCGCGCCTCGTTTGCAGTAGTCGATCTGACAGCCAATACCCATTTACCGCCGGGAATGTCGACATCAATCAAATGGGCGTTCTGGTCAGCGAACAGTTCAGCCTCGCCCCAGAACACTTTGCCTTTCATGCCAAGACCATCGATTCCACGGATAGCCAGTTCAAGTCCGCTGGCCTTGCTGTCGGCAAACATGGCATCGAACAGCGATTCGGAATCGAACACCGAAGACAGCAGCCCCCAGTAGTTTCCTTCAATAAAAATCGGCACGCGGTAGATCAGACCCTTGCCGCCCTGGACCAGATTGACGGGGCCCAGCAGCGCGGGCTTGCCCGAGCCTATGGTTCTTTTGATGGCATTCCACTGCTCGGGCAGGTCAGGGTAGAACAAGCCGATGGCTTTTTCGTTGCCGGCCAGCGGATGGATGTAGGTGACGCGATGGCCGACGGCGACAGCAAAGTTCCTGATGTGCTGCGACTCGGTGTACATCGCTGCGAGGATGTTCTCGATCTCATCGCGCTCAAGGGTTTTCAGGCGTACTACGATATAGCTGCGCAGGCCGCTGGTCAGGTACAGTACCCGGTTGAGTTCGCGGTTAATCTGCGATCTTAGTGCACTGCCCCGTACGACGAGGTCAATCTTGCGCCGGGCATCCGCTTCGCTGGCTTCGAGGTGCAATACCCATGTGCCGGCGCCAATCACACCAAGGAATACAACCAGCGCAATCAGCCAATGACGGTAGTTTTTCCCGCTGCTGTCACGGGTAATCGCATTATCTTCCGGGTTAAAAGCGAACCGCATGCATTGGCTCCGGCAGTCACTGGCGCAGCGGTTTACGCCGTGCCAAGTCTGATCATTCTATAGTTCCTGCAAGGTTCGGGGGCAATTTCAAGCCGTTATTTCGGGGCACATCGCGCTTAATGTGCCTTGTCGTTTTGTGTGGCGTGGGTGAGTTTCTCAGTATAGGCAATGGCCATCGCCGAGGCGACAAAGGTCAGATGGATGATGGTCTGCCACATCAGCGTTTTTTCTTCATACTGGGACGCGTTGATGAAGGTTTTCAGCAGGTGAATCGATGAGATGCCGATGATTGCGGTCGCCAATTTGACCTTCAACACGCCCGCATTGACATGGGACAACCACTCCGGCTGGTCAGGATGACCTTCAAGCTCGAGACGCGAAACGAAGGTTTCCCAGCCGCCGACAATGACCATCACCAGCAGATTGGAAATCATCACCACGTCGATCAGGCCGAGCACGATCAGCATGATTTCGGTTTCGGAGATGTTCTTTACGCTGAGCATGCCGAGCAGATGAACCAGCTCCCCCCAGAACTGCCACACATAAACGGCCTGAGCGACGATCAGGCCGATATAGAGGGGCGCCTGCAGCCAGCGGCTCATGAAAATCCAGCGGGGCAGGGGGCGCAGCATTGACGGTGTGGATGTGGGTTTTTCCATGCAAGTCTCTTTTAAAGTTGGTCGTGGTTACAGACGGCGTAATGGCTTCAACCCGGCATGCAATACAAGCGTACCAATGATGTTAAAAATAATTAATAAAAACAGATACTTATAAGTAATGTGCGAAGTGTATGTGCAAAGTGATCAGCGGGTCAGGATCACTACTTTGCCGACAACCTTGCGGTCGCGCACTGTGGCCAGCGCTTCGCGGTATTGTTCGAGCGGCCAGGCGCCCATCACGTGCGGCTTGATCTTGCCCAGCGCATACCAATCGAACAGTTCGCGCTGCACACGCTGTACTTTTTCCGGCTGGCGGTCACGGTAGGAACTGTATTGCAGACCGATCAAGGAAATGTTTTTCACCAGCAGATGGCCGGCCTTGATTTCCGGGATGCGGCCCTCGGCAAAACCGACAACGATGATGCGGCCCGACCAGCCGATCACGCGCAGACTGGCGTCGAATACATCACCGCCGACTGGATCGACAATGATATCGACACCACGTTTGCCCGCAGCCGCCATCACCTGATCGCGGAACGCATCGCGCAGGTTGGGCACGTCGGTGCGCACCACATGATCGGCGCCGTGCTGTTTGGCGAGTTCCGCTTTTTCCGCGCTGCTGACGCTGGCGATGACCTTGGCGCCCAGCGCCTTGGCGACCTGGATGGTGGCGATGCCGACGCCGCCGGCGGCGCCGTTGATCAATACGGTTTCGCCCGGCTGGTACTGGCCGCGTTCGACCAGCGCGAAATGCGCCGTCGGATAAGCAATACCCATGGCCGCGGCATCGGCGTAACTCATCGCGTCGGGCATCGGATAGCAGTTGTTCTGCGGCACCACGCATTTCTGAGCGTAGGCGCCGTACTCGTTTTGCGCGGCGACACGGTCGCCCGGTTTGCAGGTGGTCACGCCGGCGCCGACCGCGGCGACCACGCCGGCCATGTCTTTGCCCGGACTGAACGGCCGTTTGGGCAGGATCTGGTAAGTGCCGCCGATGACCAGCAGGTCGGGGAAGTTGACGCTGGTGGCGTGCACATCAACCAGAACTTCGCCGGGACCTGGAACGGGATCCGGCACTTCTTCGAGCAGCAGGCTTTCAATGGGTCCGTGTTCTCTGACGATCAAGGCTTTCAACGGCGATGCTCCTGCGGATTGATTTTCGAGGCGCGATTGTAACGCGGCCTTTGCCGTTGCAATGCGCCCGACGCAAATGCTGGAACCCGCTGTTGCCAATAAAAAAGGCGGCCAGGCCGCCTTTTTTATCATGCAGGGAAACTCAGAACGGCTGCAGTCCGGCGGATTTCACCACCGGTCCCATTGCCTTGATTTCTGCTTCCACAAACTTGCGGAATTCTTCCGGCGTGTTGGTGACCACCTCGGTCATCTGGGTTTCAAAGTGTTTGCGGAACTCGGCATTCTGCGAGGTCTTGATGACCATGGCATGCAACTTGGCGAGGATGGGCTTCGGCGTCTTGATCGGAGCGAGCAGACCGTTCCAGCCGCCGTACTGGTAGCCGGGTACGGTTTCGGCGGCTGACGGCAGATCACCAAGCAAAGCTGATTTGGTTGCCAGGGTATGTGCTACTGCGCGCAGCTTGCCGCCCTTGATCAGGCCGGCCACCGCGGGCGCCGGGGTGATGGTCCATTGCGATTCACCGCCGACCACTGCAGCCACGGAAGCGCCGCCGCCTTTGTACGGCACATGCAATGCCTCGGATTTCGCAAGCTGCATGAATAAAACGCCGGCGAGATGGCTTTGCGAGCCGGCGCCTGCCGAAGCCATATTGGACTTGCCGCCGCGGCTCTTGTTGTATTCGATCAGTTCCTTGACCGACTTCACCGGAATCGACGGATTGACGACTACGATATTGGGGGTGATGCCAAACAGTGAAATGAAGGCGTAGTCCTTCATCGGATCAAACGGCAGCTTTTTGTGGATGTGCGGTCCGATAACCATAGCTGCGGTCGAAGCCGACAGCAGTGTGTAACCGTCGGGAATGGCTTCCTTGCCGATTTCCATGCCGATCAGGCCGCCGGCGCCGCCGCGGTTGTCGACCACGACTTGCTGGCCGGCAACCTGGGTCAGGGTGTTGGCGAAAATCCGGCCCAGCGTGTCAACCGCAGCGCCTGCGGCATTGGGGATGATCAGGCGTATCGGGCGGTTGGGGTATTCCTGGCTGGCGGCGGTCGCGGTTTGCGCGGCGCCAATGCCCAGCACTGCGGCAAGCAACAGGGTCAGGTTACGGGTGACTTGCATGGTGAATCTCCTCGATGAACGGTGATGTTTTTAGATGCGGTTTTAGCGGCAGCAGCAGGGATTGATTCTGTCGATTTTACCCGTGCATGGCAACCATTGGTAACCAATTTGGTCTTGCAGGGATCATGTGGCAGCCTGCGGCCGCGGGAACCTTGACCGGAATCAATGGTCATCCCACACTCGAACGCCATGCAACTGCTCACTAAAACACTGTTGTGTACGCTGTCCGCCCTGTTGCTGGCAGGCTGTGCTACCACGCCCTTCAACCATACGGCGGACGACGCGCCGTATACCGCGCCGCTTCAGCCCGTGTCCAGGACGCAACCGGTTGTCGGCCTGGTGCTGGGGGCCGGCGGTTCGCGCGGCTTCGCCCATGTCGGCGTGCTCAAGGTGTTTGAACAAGCAGGCATCGAGGTTGATGTCATCGTCGGCGTCAGTTCCGGCGCGGTGGTCGCCGCATTGCACGCTGGCGGCATGCGTGCTGCTGAACTCGAAAGCAACGCACTGGCGGTCGAAGACAACGACCTGCTGGATTTCACGCTGTTCGGCCCCGGCGTCATCGAAGGCGGGCGGCTGCAGGCGTACATCAACGACATGCTGCACAACCGGCCGATAGAGGCGCTGCAGAAACCGTTTGCGGTCATCGCTGCCGAACGCAAAACCAACCGCATGACGATCTTCAACCGCGGCAACACCGGCCTTGCCGTGCGCGCCTCGGCCAGCGTACCCCAACTGTTCTGGCCGGTGGTGATCCGCGGCACCGAATACGTAGACGGCGGCGTGGCGAGCCGGGTGCCGGCATCGGTGGCACGTGCGATGGGTGCCGATATCGTGATTGCGGTGGATGTGTCCTGGCGTGGCTCATTGGAAGCGCAGCAGGCCGATGTGGTGATCCGGCCGCAGACGATCCGTACCCGCATTACCGATTTTTCCCAGAAAATCGCCAACCTCTCTGCCGGCGAGGAGGCGGCGCGCGCAGTCGTTCCTCAGGTGCGCGAATTGTTGGCCCGCGTGGCCGAACAAAAGACCGGCCGGCAACCGTTGCAGGTCGGCGAGACGCGACTGCGTTAACGCGACCTGCGCTTCGCGCAATGTGAAATGCCCTGCCGGCCCCGTCCGGCGCCTTGTTATGATGCCCGCCTGTTTAACGGAGGAGCATCATGGTGTCGGATCAACGGGCATTCGCCGGAATCAAAGTGCTGGATCTCACCCGCGTGCTGGCCGGGCCGTTCTGCGCCTACCAGCTCGCATTGCTGGGTGCTGAAGTCATCAAGATCGAACCGCCGGGCAAGGGTGAAACCGTGCGCTGGCGTTCCGAGGCTGCCGACCCTTCCTTCGGTCAGCAGGGCCTGTCACTGGGTTTCATGACCCAGTCGTCGAACAAACGTTTTCTGGCGCTGGACCTGAACAGTCCCGAGGGGCGCGACGTATTTCTCAAACTTGCCGCCGAATGCGATGTGGTGGTGCAGAACCTGCGCAGCGGTTCCGCGGCCAAACGCGGCATTGATTATGAAGCGGTCAGGAAGGTCAATCCGGAAGTGATCTTCATGTCGATCACGGCGTATGGCAACACCGGCCCGAAACAGAAGCATCCGGCCTACGACAGCGTGATCCAGGCCTGGTCCGGTTTTATGAGCGTCACCGGCACCGAGGACAGCGGTCCGCTGAAAGCGGGACCGCCGATCATCGATTATTCAACCGGACTCGCCGCAGCCTACGCGGTATCAGCGGCGTTGTACCAAAAGCAGCGCACCGGCAAAGGTCAGTACATCGACTTGTCGATGCTCGACACCAACATCATCCTGATGGCTTCCGTCGTCACCGCCCATATGAACACCGGCGCCATTCCCAAGCAGGGCGGCAATGATGCGGCCAGCCGTTCGCCGGCATCAACCACCTTTAACACCGCCGAAGGCTTGATTGCTTTCGCCATCAACGAGGAGCACCAGCACCAGGGTCTGCTTAAAGTATTGGGACTGACCGCGCTGAACGACGATCCGCGTTTCGCCACGGGCGCGGCGCGGCGCGACAACATCCCGGCGCTGCGCACGCTGATGCAGGAAAAATTGATGACGCGCAGCGCAGCCGAGTGGGAGCCGCTGTTCAACGAGGCGGGCGCGCCCGCCGGACGTGTGCGCACGATTCCCGAATGTATGGCCGAAGCGCAGACGGAATCGCGCGGACTGTTTCACACCTTCCCGCCGTCGGTCACCGGTTTTGCCAAGGATCTTAAAGTGCCGCTGTCACCGTTCAGCTTCGCCCACGATGGTCCGCGTGCGGATACGCCGCCGCGCCCGGTGGGTGCGGACAGCGAAGCGATTCTCGGCGAGCTCGGTTACGATGCCTTCACCATCGCTGCTTTAAAGGCGAAAAAAGTGATTTGAAGGGTGGCTTTGCCGTATGCCGATTGATCCGCTGGTCCTGACTTTCGCGCTGGGTGTGGCTGCGAGACTGGCCCGCTCGGATCTGCGTTTTCCGGAACCGGTTTACGAAGCGCTGTCGGTTTACCTGCTGCTGGCGATCGGTCTGAAGGGCGGGGTCGAACTCTCCCACCAGCCGCTGACCCATGTCGCGCTGCCGGCGTTATTTGCTGCGTTTGCCGGATTTGCGCTGCCGTTCATTCTGTTTCCGGTGTTGCGGCATGTGGTGGGCCTTGCGCGCAGCGATGCCGCAAGCGTTGCCGCCCATTACGGTTCCGTATCCGTAGTCACGTTTGCCATCGCAACCGCCTATCTGCAGCAACGCGGCATCCCGGCTGAATCGTTCATGCCGGTGCTTCTGGCGTTGATGGAGGCGCCCGGCATCATTGCCGGCGTGATTCTTGCCCGTGCCGGCGGAACGGCTGGCGCGCCGGTGTTCCGCGAAGTCGCGGCCAACAAGGGGATCGTGCTGCTGGCTGGCGGCATTGTTATCGGCTGGATCGTGGGCAGTGAAGGTTATGCGCCGCTCAAACCGCTGTTCGGGGATCTGTTCCGCGGCCTGCTGGCGCTGTATCTGCTGGAACTGGGGCTGGTTGTCGGCGGGCGTTTTGCCGACCTTCGCCGCGCCGGCCTGCGGCTGGTAACCTTTTCCGTCATCACGCCACTGGTGATGGGCACAACGGGTTTGGGTCTGGGGTCATGGCTGCTCGGACTGTCCGCTGGCGGTGCAATCCTGTTCGGCGTGCTGCTGGCCAGTGCCTCCTATATTGCTGCGCCGGCGGCGATGCGCATGGCGGTGCCCGAGGCCAATCCGGCACTGGGCATTTCAGCCGCGCTTGCCGTGACGTTTCCGTTCAATGTTTTTATCAACATACCGTTGCTCGTGCTGCTCGGAGGAAGCTTATGAACGTGACCACGCACCGCCGCTGCCAAATGACCATCATTGCGGAATATGTGCTGGAAGAAAAACTGATTGCCCTGGCCGCAACTTCAGGCGTGCACGGTTACACGGTGCACGAGGTGCGCGGAGGGAGCTTTTCAGCGGATGGCGAACGCCGGCGCGAGGGCGCTGGAGAAACCGACCGCACAATCGAGATGAAGATGATCTGCGAGCGGGTCGTTGCCGAGCAGGTCGCACAGCAGGTACTGGATCAGTTCGGCGGTAATTTTTCGGTCAGGGTGCTGCTGGCCGATGTCGAAGTTTTCCGTCCCGGGAAGTATTAAACCGGCGCGGCTTGGGTGCGCTGGCGAGGCACGCGGGCGAGATCCCATCCCGCAATCGCGCGCTTCCAGAAGTCGGCCATTTTTTTCGGATCGGCATCGTCGATCGTGTCCTGACCGAGAAAGGCGAGCACCGGGTTCAGCGTCGCCAGCGGGTCGCTGACGTCGATGGGCGCTGCCAGCGTCTGCTTGGAGAGTTTTTCGCCGAGCACATTCACGGCCACCGGCAGGTGGGCGTAACGTGGCGTGGCGTAGCCCAGCAGTTGCTGCAGATAGATCTGCCGTGTTGTTGAATCGAGCAGGTCGGCGCCGCGCACGACATCGGTGATGCCTTGTGCGGCATCGTCGACTACCGCCGCCAACTGATAGGCAAAGTATCCATCCGCGCGTTTCACCACAAAATCGCCGACCTGGCGCTCCAGGCTGTGCACGATCTTGCCCTGGATGGCGTCCTTGAGTTCGATGCGGTTGTTGTCGGTGATCACCCGATCGGCACGCGCTGCGCGGCCGGCTAGCAGGCCTTTGCGGCAGGTGCCGGAGTAAATCGGGCCGTCCAGCCCACCAACGGCTGAATCGGCAATTTCGCGGCGGCTGCAGGCGCAGGGATAGATCAGCTTGCGTTTTTTCAGGACCTTCAGCGCGGTTTCGTAAGCCGCGCTGCGCGTGCTTTGATACACCACGGTCTCATCCCAGGCCATACCCAGGTTTTCCAGGGAGCGCAGGATGAGGTCGGCCGCGCCGGGCACGCTGCGTGACAGATCCAGGTCATCCATGCGGACGAGCCAAGCGCCGCCATTGGCTTTGGCGTCGAGATAACTGCCGACGGCGGCGACCAGTGAACCAAAATGCAATGGACCGGTGGGTGAGGGGGCAAAACGACCGCGGTAAATACGCTTCATGGCTTAAGTGTAACGCCAATGCAGGCGCTAAAATGGATGTTCTTGAAAAGACAACATACCCGGAGCATAACTGATGAAAGTCAAAGCCGCTGTCGCGCACAAGGCCGGCGCACCGCTGACCATCGAAACCGTCGATCTGGACGGGCCGCGCGCCGGCGAGGTGCTGGTCGAAATCAAGGCTACGGGCATCTGCCATACCGACGAATTCACCCGCTCGGGCGCTGATCCCGAGGGGCTGTTCCCGGCGATCCTCGGCCATGAGGGCGCGGGCGTGGTGGTCGACATCGGACCGGGGGTCACCAGCCTGAAAAAGGGCGACCATGTCATTCCGTTGTACACCCCGGAGTGCCGCCAGTGCGAATACTGCCTCAGCGGCAAGACCAATTTGTGCCAGGCCATCCGCACCACCCAGGGTCAGGGCGTGATGCCTGACGGCAGCAGCAGGTTCTCGGTGGGCGGCAAAAAAGTTTTTCATTACATGGGCACCTCAACCTTCGCCAATTACACCGTGGTGCCGGAAATCGCGTTGGCCAAAATCCGCGAGGACGCGACCTTCGACAAGGTTTGCTACATCGGCTGCGGCGTCACCACCGGCATCGGCGCGGTGATCAACACCGCCAAGGTCGAGCCGGGTGCCAATGTCGTGGTGTTTGGCTTGGGCGGCATCGGCCTCAACGTGATTCAGGGTGCGCGGCTCGCCGGCGCCAACATGATCGTTGGCGTCGACCTCAACCCCTCGCGCAAACCTCTCGCCGAAAAATTCGGCATGACCCATTTCGTCAATCCGAAAGAAGTTGAAGGCGATCTTGTGCCGTACCTGGTGAATCTGACCAAGGGCGGCGCCGATTACAGCTTCGAATGCATCGGCAATGTTGACGTGATGCGCCAGGCGCTGGAGTGCTGCCACAAGGGGTGGGGGGTCTCGGTGATCATCGGCGTTGCCGGTGCCGGTCAGGAAATCAAGACGCGGCCGTTCCAGCTGGTCACCGGCCGCGTGTGGAAGGGCACGGCCTTCGGCGGCGCCAAGGGCCGGCGCGACGTGCCGAAGATTGTCGACTGGTATATGGATGGCAAGATCAATATCGATGATCTGATTACGCACCAGTTGAAGCTGGAGGACATCAACAAGGGCTTTGATTTGATGCATTCCGGTGAATCGATACGGAGTGTGGTGGTGTTTTAGGGAAGGCAGATTGACGGTATTTGGTAATTTTCATTCTTCAGCAAGCGTAGCCCGTATGTAACGAAGTGAAATACGGGAACAAGGAACGATTTCCCCTTAATCCGCTGCTCTCCTTACGGGCTACATCAATCCGCGATGGGTCGCACGTCGTTTGGTCTATCATGTTGATGTGACGACGATAACCACACCCGCTACAGAGTTTTTTTCTTTCGATAACAGCTACGCCCGCGATCTCGAAGGCCTCTACGTCCCATGGAAGGCTGCCGAGGTGCCGAAGCCGAAGCTGATCCGGCTCAATCACACACTGGCCGAAGAACTGGGCCTGGACGCCAAAGCGCTGGACTCTCCTGAGGGCGCGCTGATCTTCTCCGGCAACAAACTCCCCGAAGGCACGGCAACCATCGCCCAGGCCTACGCCGGCCACCAGTTCGGCGGTTTCTCGCCGCAACTCGGCGACGGCCGTGCGCTGCTGCTGGGTGAAGTCATCGACAAACACGGCCAGCGTCGCGACATCACGTTCAAGGGTTCCGGCCGCACGCCGTTTTCACGCGGCGGCGACGGCAAGGCGGCGCTGGGTCCCGTATTGCGTGAATACCTCATCGGCGAAGCCATGCATGCGCTGGGCATCCCGACCACGCGCGCGCTGGCGGCGGTGACTACCGGTGAAACGGTGCGTCGCGAGCGCAATCTGCCGGGGGCGGTATTGACGCGGGTGGCGGCGAGCCACATCCGCGTCGGCACCTTCCAGTTCGTCACCGCGCGCGGCGATGACGCGACGCTGCGCAAGCTGGCCGACTACGTGATTGCGCGGCATTACCCGCAACTGAAGGATCAGGCCGATCCCTATCTTGGCCTTCTGCGCGCAGTGTGTGAACGCCAGGCCGAACTGATTGCGCGCTGGATGAACGTCGGCTTCATCCACGGCGTGATGAACACCGACAACATGACGCTGTCCGGTGAAACCATCGACTACGGTCCCTGTGCGTTCATGGATCACTACAACCCGGCGACGGTGTTCAGTTCCATCGATGAACAAGGCCGCTATGCCTATGCCAACCAGCCGCCGATCGCCAACTGGAATCTGGCGCGCCTGGCCGAGGCGTTGCTGCCGTTGCTGGCCAATGAGCAAAATGAGGATCACGACCGTGCGGTGGAGAAGGCGATGGAGATCCTTGAGCCCTTCCAGGCGCGATACGAACAGCATTGGTTGCGCGGCATGCGTCTCAAGTTGGGGCTGACGCGGGACGAAGCCGATGACCTTGCGCTTGCCCGCGATTTTCTGGCGGGCATGGAAGGGCGGGGTGTGGATTTCACCCAGGCCTTCCGCCGCCTTGCCGATACCGCCGAAGCTGCCGATGCGTCGCGCGAAGGCTGGCTGCGCAAGCTCTATGCCGATGACACGGCTCTGGATGCATGGCTGCCGCGCTGGCGTGCGCGACAGAATGCCGAATCGATCGCGCCTGCACAGCGCGCGCAGGCGATGCGCGCTGTCAATCCGGTGTACATCCCGCGAAATCATCGTGTTGAAGAAGCGCTGGCTGCTGCAGTCGATCTCGGCGATTACGCTCCGTTCGAAAAGCTGCTGACCGTGTTGCAGCAACCGTTTGAAGAAAAGACCGAATACTCGGCCTATACCGACCCCGCGCCGGCGAGCGAGTCGGCCGGCTATCAGACCTTCTGCGGCACTTGATCGCCCCGGGCGCTGTCCAACACGCAATGCGGTTGCGGCGGCATGACATGAGCGCACTGTAATCTGAGAAAATCAGCAATACGTTTCGAGTGATATGTAATAAATATTGTTTTTACTGATATTTTATGCCGATCCCATTATTGACCGAACTGCCCTACCGCCCCGACAGCGCTGCGCTGTTCGAGGCTGTGGCCGATCGACCATGGGCAGTGTTTCTCGACAGCGGCCTGCATTATCCGGGGCAGGCGCGATACGACATCATCACCGCCGAACCGCATGTGCGCCTGATTACGCGCGGCGGTCTGACCGAAGTACACGGCGATGCCAGCGAGCTGTCGCGCGCCGATCCGTTTGAACTGCTGCGTGACCAACTGGCGATTGATGCTTCCTGTCGCAGCGAACTGCCATTCACCGGCGGCGCGATCGGTTATTTCGGTTATGACCTCGCGCGACGCCTGGAGCGTCTGCCGGCGCGGGCACGCGACAGCGAACGCATTCCGGACATGGCGGTGGGCATCTATGACTGGGCGGTGGTGGTCGATCACTCCGAGCAGCGCGCCTGGCTGGCCGGCCAGGGCCGCGATCCCGATACCGATCGCAAATGGGACGGGCTGGTGCGGTTGTTTACCGCGGAACCCTCAGAACGGCTGCGCGCCCCGTTTCGGGTGACGTCGCCGGTGACCTCCAATTTCACACCCAAAGGCTACGGCCACGCCTTCGATCACATCCTTGATTACATCCGTGCCGGTGATTGTTATCAGGTGAATCTTGCTCAGCGGTTTACCGCGCACGCCAGCGGCGATCCGTGGCTCGCGTATCAGCGGCTGCGGTTGATCAACCCGGCGCCGTATTCGGCGTACCTGAATACACCTTACGCGCAGATTCTCTCGGCATCGCCCGAACGTTTCCTGCGCGTGGCCCACGGCCAGGTCGAGACCAAGCCGATCAAGGGCACGCGGCCGCGCGCCGGTCATGCGAAGCTGGATGCGGAACGTATCGCCGAACTGGTGGCGAGCGAGAAGGACCGCGCCGAGAACCTGATGATCGTCGATCTGCTGCGCAACGACCTGTCGAAGAACTGCGCCATCGGTTCGGTGAAAGTGCCGCGACTGTTCGAGGTGGAGAGTTTCGCCACGGTCCATCACCTGGTCAGCACAGTAACCGGCCGGCTGGCCGAAGGGCGTGACGCCATCGACCTGCTGCGCGGCGCGTTTCCCGGGGGCTCAATCACCGGCGCGCCGAAAACCCGTGCGATGCAGATCATCGAGGAACTGGAGCCGCATCGCCGCGGCGTGTATTGCGGCGCCATCGGTTACATCGGCTACGACGGCGACATGGACACCAACATTGCCATCCGCACGCTGGTGCACTCGCGCGGCATCGTGCGTTTCTGGGCGGGCGGCGGCATCGTCGCCGACTCGCAGCGCGACGCCGAATACCAGGAGACCTTCGACAAGGCGGCGGCGCTGCTCAACCTGCTGCAGCAGAGCGCGGAAAGCGCCAGCGGCGGCGCCTGAGCTGCAGGTTTTATGCGATTATCGCGCTTCACAAACTGCGGAGCGCAATGATGGCTGTTCTGGAACTCACCCAACAGAATTTTGAAGCGACGGTCACCGGCAACAAGATGGTGATCATTGATTTCTGGGCGCCGTGGTGCGGCCCCTGCAAGAATTTTGCGCCGGTGTTCGAGGCGGCTTCCGAACAGCATCCGGACGTGGTGTTTGCCAAAATCAATTCCGATGACGAGCAGGCGCTGGCCGGGCATTTCGGCATCCGCTCGATCCCGACGATCATGCTGTTTCGCGAGGAAATCGTGGTGTTCATGCAGCCCGGTGCATTGCCGGCCTCGGGGCTGGACAGCGTGCTGACGCAGGCGAAAGCGCTGGACATGGATCAGGTGCGCCGCGACATCGCCGAGCGGGATCAGCAGTCGCAGCAACAGCAGCAGTAAAAATAATTTAAAAACAATTATTTACATCACACCGACGGCGTGCGTTGCGCATCACCGTCGTTACCGCAATGCAGTGAGAGGAACAACATGAGCACGCGTGGTTTCTGGATTGATCATTTCCCCGGCAATTTCCTGTGGTCCAACGCGGCGCTGGCGTGCAAGGGCATGGCGCCCTACGGCGTGGTGGCGATGGACGAGATCGACCGCATGGCCGAAACGCTGAAGGGCCGGCAAGGCGAACCCGAAGCCTGGCAGGAGGTGTGGTGCGCGATGGCGGCGCAGATCGAAAAAACCGCCGATGCCGAAGCGGCGCGCGGGCACGACCGCACTGCCGGCAACTATTACCTGCGTGCCGGCAATTATTACTACACCGGCGAGCGGTTCATTCCGCCGGGGGACGCCAAGGTCGCTGCGGGGCGCAAGGCCTATCGTTGTTTTCGCGAAGGTCTGACACGCCGGCATCCCGAGATCGAGTTTGTTGAGGTGCCGTATGAAAACGCCACCCTGCCGGCGCTGTTCATGAAAGCGCCGGGCGTGTCGCTGCGCGCGCCGACCGTGGTCATTTTCAACGGCATGGACAACTGCAAGGAGATGAGCATCATCTTTGCGGGACTGGAATTCGCAAAACGCGGCATGCATACACTGGCGATCGACGGTCCGGGGCAGGGCGAGACGCTGCGTTTTCGCGGCATCCACAGCCGTTATGACTACGAAGTGCCGGGCAAGGCCGCTTATGACTACGTCGCGCAGCGCGCCGATGTTGATCCGGCGCGGGTGGTGATCATGGGCTACAGCTTCGGCGGTTATTACTCGGCGCGCATCGCCGCGTTCGAAAAACGTTATGCCGCAGGTGTGGCGATGACCGCGCTGCACTGGGATCTGGCGGCGTGGCAGCTGCGCATCAAGGAAAAGGCGCAGGCGGAAGGCAACAAGGTGGCGCAATCCAACTTCCAGTTTCAATGGGTGGTGGGCGCAGCGGATGCGGACGGCGGCATCGAAGTGGCGAAACGTTTCCGGCTGCAGGAAGTCGCGCACCAGATCACCATGCCCTTCCTGGTCACCCACGGCGCCAATGACCGCGTGGTGCCGGCGGAGAATGCGCAGAAGCTCTATGACGCCGTCGGCTCCAAACACAAGACGCTGCGCGTGTTTAGCGCCGAGGATGGCGGCGCCGAACATGCGCATGTCGATAACCGTCAGGTCGGTGTGGATTTTGTGGCCGACTGGATTGCCGACAACCTGCCCGGCTGAGATCGTCGGCTTGGGTCGGGACGGCCGGAGCGGGTGGCGGTACTCCGGTGACCCAATCCGCTCTGACAAGGTAAGCATCGCGGGGTAAACTGCCGATGATCCCATCGTCGTCACCGTTGTTTTTCACGTTGTTTCCCACGTTGTTTTCCATAGTCCCTTCCCGATGAAACGCATCGCATACCTGGCCCTCGCGGTCGCTGTCATGGCCGGCGCGGGTTACGCCTGGCAGTATTTTTCCAAGCCGCAGTTGCCGGCCGCGGCCAAGCCGGGCGCCGGGCCGGCGCGTGCGCTGCCGGTCAGGACTGCTGTAGTCAGCCGCGGCACGGTGACGGATTCAGTTTCTGCAGTGGGCACGCTGCTCGCCAATGAGTCGGTGATGATCCGCCCGGAGATCGACGGCCGTATCGAGGCCTTCCATTTTCAGGAAGGCCTGTTGGTGCGCAAAGGCGACAAGCTGGTGTCGCTGGATGCGTCCGAAGTCGAGGCGCAACTCACATCCGCGGTTGCTGCAGCGAATCTGAACCGCAGCCGGCTCAAGCGTTCCGAAGAACTGCTGGCAAAAAATTTCATCAGCGCGCAGGCGATGGATGAAATACGCGAGAATCTGAATCAGTCCGCAGCCCGCGAAGCTGAAATCAAGGCCAAGCTGGCGAAGAGCACCATCCGCGCGCCGTTTGAAGGGGTGACCGGTCTGCGCCAGGTCAGCCCCGGTGCTTATGCCAAGGCCGGCCAGGACATTGCGCGCCTGGAAGGCATCGGCCTGCTGAAGCTCGACTTCCGTGTGCCCGAGGCTTTTTTGCGGCGCATCCGCGTTGGTCAGCCACTGGCGGTTCTTGTCGATGCCTATCCCGGGGAACAGTTCAACGGCGCAATTTATGCGATCGAGCCCGCGGTGGATGAATCCACGCGCACGGTGATGTTGCGCGCGCGTCTGCCGAATCCCGGGGTGCGGCTGAAGCCGGGCATGTTCGCCCGGGTCAGCCTTGATCTGGAGCGTCGCGACAACGCGCTGCTGGTGCCGGAGCAGGCGATTGTGCCGCGCGGCGACGGCCGATATGTGTTCCGTGTGGCCGACGGCAAGGCGCAGCTGGTGAAAATCGAGATGGGCGTGCGTCGTCCCGGTGAGGTCGAGATCGTCAAAGGCCTGGAGCCGGGCGACACAGTTGTTGTTGACGGCCAGCTGAGGCTGCAGGATGGCGCCGCCGTCAGTGTGGCCGCGGCCAAACCGGCGCCGACGAAGTAGCGCGATGTTCCTGCCGGAGCTTTCCGTCAAGCGTCCCGTGCTTGCCACGGTGATGAGTCTGCTGATCATCCTGATCGGCATTATTGCGTTTGACCGCCTGACCGTACGCGAATACCCGAAGATCGATTCGCCGGTGGTCTCGGTGCGCACCGTTTACACCGGCGCCAGCCCGCAGGTCATCGAATCGCAGGTGACGCAACCGCTGGAAGACAGCATCTCCGGCATCGAGGGCGTGAAAACGCTGAAATCGGTCAGCCGTGAGGAAGTCAGCCAAATCACCGTCGAATTCACCAATGACCGTGATCCCGATCTTGCGGCGAGCGACGTGCGCGACCGCGTATCGCGCGCGCGTGACCGGCTGCCGCTGGAGGTCAAGGAACCGATCATCGCCAAGGTCGAGGCCGATGCGCAGGCCATCGTCTGGCTGCGTCTGTTTTCGGAACAGCATGCCGCGCTGGAGATTTCCGACTATGCCGACCGTTATGTCGCCGATCGCCTGAAAACCCTGCCCGGGGTGGCTTCGGTGATCATCGGCGGCGAGCGGCGTTACGCAATGCGCATCTGGCTCGACCGCGAGCGCCTCGCGGCGTATGCGCTGACGCCGCAGGATGTCGAGGACGCGCTGCGCCGGCAGAACGTCGAAGTACCTTCGGGTCGCATCGAAAGCAGTCAGCGCGAATTCACCGTGTTGTCGGAATCCGATCTGCGCTCGCCGGAACAGTTCAACCAGCTGATCATTCGCGAAGTGAAGGGCTACCCGGTGCGGCTGAGCGACGTGGGCCGTGCCGAGCTCGGTGCCGCAGACGAACGCAACATCCTGCGCGTCAACGGCAAGTCGGCGGTGGGGCTTGGCATCGTCAAACAGTCCACCGCCAACACCCTGGCGGTGGCGCAGGCGGTCAAGGCTGAAGTGCCAAAGCTCAGCGCGGCGCTGCCGCCGGGCATGCAGATCGCGGTGGCTTTCGATACCTCGGTGTTTATCGAAAAGTCGATCACATCGGTGTACCGCGTGATGGCCGAGGCGCTGGTGCTGGTGGTGCTGGTGATTTTCCTGTTCCTGCGTTCGTTCCGGGCGACGCTGATTCCGTTCGTGACCATACCGGTGTCGCTGATCGGCGCTTTTTTCCTGATCTGGATCATGGGTTTTTCGATCAATGTGCTGACGCTCCTGGGCATCGTGCTCGCGGTCGGTCTGGTGGTCGATGACGCCATCGTCGTGCTGGAGAACATCCATCGCCACATCGAGGACGGCATGACGCCGGTGGACGCGGCGCTGACCGGCGGGCGTGAAATTGCGTTTGCAGTGGTGGCGATGACGGTGACGCTGGCCGCGGTGTTTGCGCCGCTGGCATTTGCCACCGGCAACACCGGGCGCCTGTTCATGGAATTTGCGCTGACCGTGGCCGCGGCAGTCGTGGTGTCAGGGTTTGTCGCGCTGACGTTGACGCCGATGATGTGTTCGCGGCTGCTGCATCGCGAAGCTTCTCACGGCAAGGTTTACAACGCGCTGGAGCGTTTTTTCGAAGGCATGTCGGCCGGGTATGAGCGCTTGTTGCGGCGCAGCCTCGCGCGCAAGGGCATCGTGTTGGGGTTGTTTGTGGTGATGGCGGCTGCGGGCGCGGCGTTGTTCCTGACCATCAAGTCGGAATTGTCACCGCTGGAAGACCGCGGATTTTTCCTCGGCGTGATGAGTGCACCCGAGGGCGCGACCAAGGAATACACCGATGACTATGCGCGGATCTGGGAGCGCCTCTATGCCGAGGTCCCGGAAATCAATTCCTATTTTGTCGTGGTGGCGCCCGGGCTGGACCGGCCCAATCCGGTGAATTTTGCGCTGTCGTTTGTGCGACTGACGGAATGGCACGAACGCAGCCGCAAAACCCAGGAAGTGACCGCCGCGCTGGCACCGAAAATGTTCGCGGCGATGCCCGGCGTACTGGCGTTTCCGATCAATCCGCCTTCACTGGGGCAAAGCTTCCGCAACCCGCCGGTGCAGTTCGTGGTGCAGGGTAATTCCTACGAGGAACTGGACCGTTCGGTCAACGAAATGGTGGCCAGGGCGCGCCGCTCGCCGGCGCTGACCAATGTCGACAGCGATCTCAAGCTCAACAAGCCGCAATTGTCGGTGGCGATCGACCGCGAAAAAGCCGCGGCGCTGGGCATCCAGATCGAAGCCATCGGCCGTTCGCTGGAGACGCTGCTCGGCGGGCGCCAGGTGACGCGGTTCAAGCGCGAGGGCAAACAATATGACGTCATCGTCAAGCTCGAGGACAAGGACCGGCGGCAGCCGACCGACCTGACGTCGATCTATGTGCGCGGCTCTCGCGGCGACATCACGCAATTGTCGAATCTGGTGACGCTGACCGAAACGGTTGCGCCGAAGGAACTGAATCACTTCAATCGCCTGCGCGCGGCCATCATTTCCGCGAACGTTTCTCCCGGCTACACATTGTCCGAAGCGCTGGGTGTATTGGACCGGGCGGCCGCGGAAGTGCTGACACCGGAGTTTCAGACTTCACTCGACGGGCAGTCGCGTGAATTCCGCGAATCCGGCAAGCAGCTTTATCTGATTTTCATTCTGGCGCTGGCGTTCATCTACCTGGTGCTCGCCGCGCAGTTTGAAAGTTTCCGCGGCCCGCTGGTGATCATGCTCACCGTGCCGCTGGCAATGACCGGGGCCTTGCTGGCGATCAAACTCACTGGCGGCACACTCAACGTTTACAGTCAGATCGGCCTGGTGATGCTGATCGGACTGATCACCAAGAACGGCATCCTGATTGTCGAATTTGCCAACCAGTTGCGCGACAAGGGGCATGAAAAAGTCGAGGCGCTGGTCGAGGCCTGTGCGTTGCGGCTGCGGCCGATCCTGATGACGACGGCGGCAACGGTTCTGGGCGCGGTGCCGCTGGCCATTGCCACCGGTGCCGGCGCTGAATCCCGTTCGGCAATCGGCTGGGTGGTGGTCGGCGGCATGACCATCGGCACGCTGTTCACGCTGTTCGTGATCCCCGTTGCTTACACCTACATCGTTGGCGAACGGCAGATTGTTGCCGCTGCGCCGGATAAGCACTGACCGCTCAGGTCTCGCCGGCACGCAGCGCGCGATCCAGCCAGCCCGGCACAAAAACCTGATCGACAAACCACTTCAGCGCCTTGCCGCGATGCGCCGTGCGCCAGGCAAGGAACAGCATCTGGCTGATCTTGGGCTCTTCGGTTTGTTTGATCACCAGGTCACCGCGCGCAACGGCCGCTACCGCCAAACATTGCGGCAAATAGCCGACGCCGAGTCCCATCGCCTGCGCCTGCAGTTTTGCGGCGGCATCGGCAATGGTCAGCGTGTCCTGGCCTGAAAGCAGGCCGGTGGTGCGCGGCGGCAGGTTGCGCGAACTGTCGGCGACAACGATGGCGCGGTGAGCGAGGATGTCGGTGCGCAGCAGCGGTTCCGCTGATGTGGCCAGCGGATGCGAAGGCGCCACCGCAAACACCCAGTCGATTTCACCGAGGGGCCGGGTCTGGTAGCCGCCGCCTGAAGGGCCTTCGCCCGATGCGCCGATCGCCAGATCGGCGCGACCCGATGCCACCGCATCCCAGCAGCCGCCCAATACTTCGGCAGTGAAACGCAGCCGCGTTTCAGCGTGCTGTTGGTAGAAACCCTGCGCCAGCCCGAGCATGGCTGCGGCCGGAAGTATGCCGTCGTAAGCGATGCGCAGTTCGGCTTCCCAGCCGGTGGCGACACGTTTGATGCGCGCTTCGAGATTGCCGGCGGCGCGCAGCAGATGACGCCCTTCGCTCAGCAACTCCAAGCCGGCGACCGTCAATTTGGCGCGATGGCCGCGGCGGTCGAACAGCAACACATCCAGATCTTCTTCAAGTTTTTGCACGGTGTAGGTCACTGCCGACGGCACGCGGTGCAGTTCGTGCGCGGCGGCGGCAAAGCTGCCTTTGCGGTCAATAGCGTCGATGACAAGCAGGGCGTCGAGGGACAGGCGCATGTTGTAAATATACTGATCTATTAAAAATAAAAAATGTTATAAATAATATAACACAATGTTTTTAAATGATATTTATGTTCATAAAAACTGATTGAATTGGTCAAAATCTTTCGATTTCTTGTCCGGCCCGGGCTGCCTAAGATGCGTTCCATTGCAATACCCGATCAATTCACACGGAAAAGGAGCGGAGATGCTGAATCTACGTAAAGCGGAGGACCGCGGCCATGCCAACCACGGCTGGCTGGACTCGTACCACAGCTTTTCATTCGCTGATTACTACGACCCGGACCACGTCAGTTATGGCCCGCTGCGCGTGATCAATGAGGACCGTGTCCAGGCTGGCGCTGGCTTCGGCACTCATGGTCATCGCGACATGGAAATCATCAGCTATGTATTGGAAGGTGCGCTGGCGCACGAAGATTCGATGGGCAATGGCTCGACGATTGTGCCTGGCGACGTGCAGCGGATGAGCGCGGGCAGCGGTGTGCGTCATTCCGAGTTCAACCACAACAAAACCGGCGTGACCCATTTCCTGCAGATCTGGATCCAGCCCAAATTCACCGGCATCAAGCCGTCGTATGAGCAGAAACATTTTTCCGCTGCGGATAAACGCGGGCGGCTGCGGCTGATCGCATCGCCGGACGGGCGCGATGGTTCGGTGAGCATGAACCAGGATGCCTTTATCCATGCCGGGCTGTTCGACGGCGACGAGGCGGCGGAACTGACTATTGCGGCAAGCCGGCGGGGTTATGTGCATGTCGCGCGCGGCAGCGTCAGCGTCAACGGCCAGCCGCTGCGCGCCGGCGACGCCTTGAAAACGCAGGCGGGCTCCATCCGCATCGAAGGCGGCCGTGCTGCCGAAGTGCTGTTGTTCGACCTGCCCTGAAATTTGAAGATGGATCAATCGAAACTTTGAAAGGAAATAGTATGAGCCAATACAACATTGCAGTAATTGTCGGCAGCATTCGTAAAGATTCCCTCAACCAGAAGCTGGCCGACGCGCTGGCGAAACTCGCGCCGCCGGAATTTTCGTTCAGGACGGTGCGTATTGACGACCTGCCGTTATACAACCAGGACGACGACGGCAAGCCCGCCGCGTCGGTGACGCGTCTGCGCAAGGATGTTGCCGAAGCCGACGGACTGCTGTTCCTGACGCCGGAATACAACCGCTCGATCCCCGGCGTGCTGAAGAACGCAATCGACCATGCGTCGCGGCCCTGGGGGGAGAGCGTCTGGGGCGGTAAACCCGCGGGCGTGCTGGGTATCTCGGTCGGCGTCATCGGCACCGCGCTGGCGCAACAGCACCTGCGTAACATCCTCGCCTATCTGGATGTGCCGACGCTGGGACAGCCCGAAGTATTCCTGCAGTCAAAGGACGGACTGTTCGACGCGGACGGCAACATCGGTCCGGACAGCCGCGCGTTCCTTCAAGCTTGGGTGGATCGCTACGTGGCGTGGGTGAAACAACACCTCGCCTGAGCGGCGGCGCCCATGTGGTCTGCAAACGGACATCATGAATCGTCTTCCTGCATTGTTTGTTTCACACGGCGCGCCAACGCTGGCGCTGGAGCCGGGGCTTACGCGCGGGTTTCTGGCGCAACTCGGTTCCGGGTTTGAACGTCCGCAGGCGATCCTGTTGATTTCGGCGCACTGGGAAACCACGGCGCCGGAAATCAGCGCGGCATTGCAGCCGGAAACCATTCATGATTTCTACGGTTTTCCGGAGGCGCTGTATGCGATGCAATATCCGGCGCCCGGCGCGCCGGGACTGGCGGTACGTACCGCGGGGTTGCTGACTGCTTCTGGTTTTACTGCCGCAGCAAGCGCGCAGCGCGGACTCGATCATGGCGCCTGGGTGCCGCTGATGCTGATGTATCCGCAAGCCGATATTCCGGTGACGCAGTTGTCGGTGCAGAGCGCACTCGGTCCGGAACATCACTGGCGCATGGGTGAAGCTTTGCGACCGTTGCGCGATGAAGGCGTGCTGATCATCGCTTCGGGCAGCGTCACCCACAATCTGGGCGAATTCGGCCGTCATCGTTATGATTCGCCACCACCGGCCTGGGTCAGCGGGTTCAATGACTGGCTGCATGACCGGATGCTTGGCGCCGACCGGACCGCGCTGCTGGATTATCGTGTGCGCGCGCCGCACGCTGTGCGCAATCATCCGACTGAGGAACATCTGCTGCCGCTGTTTGCCGCGGCGGGTGCAGGCACGCCTGGCAGCCGTCCGCTACGTCTGCACGCCGGCTATACCTACGGCGTGATCGGCATGGATGCATGGCGTTTTGACTGACACTGCGTGAGGTCGGGCAGGTAGTATGCGTAATCGAATCAAGGAGCGGGTATGCATGAATTGACGGAGTTGCTGGGGCGTTACGGTTTGCTGCTGGTGTTTGCCAACGTGCTGCTGACCCAGGCGGGAATTCCCTTGCCGGCAGTGCCCATCCTTGTGGTCGCCGGCGCCTTGGCGGCGCAGGGCGAATTCAGTTATACGGCTTTGCTGCTGACTGCTGTTGGCGCTGCACTGCTCGGCGACATCCCGTGGTTTTTCGCGGGGCGGCGTTACGGCCATCGTGTGTTGCGCACGCTGTGCCGGATTGCAATCGAGCCGGACTCCTGCGTCAAGCAGACGGAATCCATATTCGAACGCTGGGGCGCGCCAGCGCTGCTGTTCGCCAAATACATCCCCGGTTTTGCCACTGTTGCACCCCCGCTGGCCGGCGCGATGCGGCTGGGATTCCAGCCGTTCGTGCTGTTCAGTGCCGTCGGGGCGCTGTTGTGGGTCGCCCTGCCGGTCGCTCTGGGCGCGGTGTTTCATGCGGAAATCGAATGGGCGCTTGAGCGTCTGGCTGATCTGGGTTCCGGCGCCTTGCTGCTGATCGGCGGCTTGGTCCTGGTGTATGCCGGCATCAAGGCCGCGGAACGTTATATGTTCCTGCGCATGCTGCGCACAGCGCGGGTCAGTGTCGCAGAGCTGCGTGAAATGTTGCAAGATGAATCGCCGCCGGTGGTGGTGGATGTGCGCTCCGCGACCGTGCGCCGGCTGGATCCCCGGCATATTCCGGGAGCGATACCGGTCAATCTCGATGATGCGGCTGCGGCGCTGCCCGGCATTCCGCCCGATCGTGATGTGGTGGTCTATTGCAGTTGACCCAATGAAGCCAGCGCGGCGCGTGTCGCCCGCATCCTGATGAACCGCGGCTTCACCCGGGTGCGCCCGCTGGAAGGCGGGCTTGAGGCGTGGATTGAGTCCGGTGCTGCGGTGGATGTTTTTGCCCTCGACTGAGTTGCGCTACGGTTTCAGGCGCTCGGTTATGATGAGGCCTCGCCACTTTTCAGCCCATGACTGACCCCCAATCCGAATCGCCGCCTTCAGCCTGGGCGCCGTTGCGCCAGCCGCTGTTCCGTGCGCTGTGGATCGCCACGCTGGTGTCCAACATCGGCACCTGGGTGCATGAGGTCGGCGCCGGCTGGCTGATGGTCACGCTGGATCCGCACCCGATGATGGTCTCATCGGTGCAGGCGGCGACCGCATTGCCGATTTTCCTGCTCGCTTTACCCGGCGGTGCACTCGCCGACATCCTGGACCGCCGGCGTTACCTTATTTACACACAGGCGTGGATGCTGCTGGTGGTGCTGACGCTGGCGCTGACTACTGCGCTGGGCTGGATGAATGCCTGGGGTTTGCTCGCGTTCACGTTTGCGCTGGCCTGCGGCGCGGCGCTGAATACGTCGGCTTGGGCGGCGACCGTGCATGAAATCGTGCCGCGCGGGCAACTGCAGGCGGCGATCGCGTTGAACAGTCTCGGCATCAACCTGGCGCGTGCCGTCGGCCCGGCACTGGCCGGCGTCGTCGTTGCTGCATCGGGACCGCAGGCCGCATTCCTGCTCAATGCCGTTTCATTTGTCGGCGTTATCGTCGTACTCGTGCGCTGGCCCCGTGTGCCTTCCCCCAGCACGCTGCCGGCGGAACGGTTTACCGGCGCATTGCGCGCCGGTGTGCGTTATGTGCGCGAGGCCACGGCGCTGCAGCACGTGATGGGGCGTGCCGCCGCATTTTTTGTTTTTTCTTCGGCGACCTGGGCGTTGCTGCCGCTGGTGGCGCGTAATGCGGGCGGCGGCGCCGATACCTATGGGCTGCTGCTGGCCGGCATCGGCGTTGGCGCAGTGGGCACGGCGCTGGTAATGCCGGCTTTGCGGCGGCGATGCAGCCGCGACGTGCTGGTGCGCGGCGCAACCGTGGTTTATGCCGTGGCTACGCTGGGTGTCGCACTGGCCGGCAGTCTGACCGTACTATTGCCGGCGGTACTGGCTTGTGGCGCGGCATGGCTGGCGTTGTTGTCGACGCTGCATGTCAGCGCACAGACCGCCGTGCCGCAGTGGGTGCGCGCGCGGGCGCTGTCGGTGTACCTGATGGTCTATGCCGCGGGCATGACCGGCGGCGCAGTATTGTGGGGTGCGCTGGCCTCGCGCTGGGGGGTGCCGCCGGCATTGCAGTTGTCCGCGGCCGGCGCCGTGCTGGCGATGCTGGTCACCTGGCGTTTGACGCTGGGTGGCGAGGACGGGCTTGCCCGCAGCGCGCCTGCGGCATTGATGCGCTCGCCGGGTCATGCGGATATCTCGCCGGAACGCGGGCCGGTGGCGGTGCATGTCGAATACCGGATTGCTCTTGAGGATGCCGATGCGTTTGTGGCCGCTGCTCAGGGCATGGAGCGTATCCGCCGTCGTGACGGCGCATTGTCCTGGGGGCTGTTCGAAGATCCGGATACGCCCGGACGTTATGTCGAAACTTTTGTCGTCGAGTCCTGGGCCGAACACATGCGGCAGCATCACCGCGGAACTGCCGGCGATGCGCCTTTGTTCGAGCGCGTAAGAGATTTCCATCGGGGGGACGGTCCGCCGCGCGTCACCCACTGGATTGCCGTCAATTCTTCGGACGAAAGCGGCGGCGAGGTCATCTGAATTCAGCACAACAGGTTTCAATCAACGGAGGAAGCATGAAGAGCCGCAACGCAATCACCAGTGTGCCGATCAACGAGCTGTCGATGAAACGCTGGAGTCCGCGCGCATTTGATGCGCAGCGCGGTGTGATGCCGGCGCAAACTACGGCGCTGATCGAGGCTGCGCGCTGGGCGCCGTCCTGTTTCGGTGCCGAGCCCTGGCGTTTCCTGTTGTGGAACCGCGCGGCAGATCCTGCGGGATGGCAGCAGGCGTTTGACTGCCTGTACGACAACAATAAAAAATGGGCGGGCAAGGCGCCGTTGTTGTTGCTGTCCTGCGCCGCAGCAACGTTCGAACATAACGGCCAGCCCAACCGCTGGTCGCACTATGACACCGGCATGGCGGCACTGGCCCTGTCGCTGGAGGCCGTCGCACAGGGACTGGTTGCGCATCAGATGGGCGGTTTCGATATCGGCAGGACACGCGTCGCATTCGAAATTCCCGATGATTTCATGCCGATGGCGATGATTGCCGTGGGGTATCAGGCCGCGCCCGAGACCATTGAGGACGAGGAAACCCGGCAGAAGGAGTTCAAGGCGCGGGCACGCAAACCGGTGGCCGAACGCTTTTACGGCGGTCGCTGGGGCAAGCCGCCGGCCTGATACCGGTTCAGGCCGGCGCTTCGCTGTTGGGAAAATTGAATTCGAGAACCGTACCCACGGGATCGCGGATGAACATCTGATAGCCGGCGCCGGCCACGTTGGACTGTTCCCAGGCAATGTTCATCGACGACAGTTTTTTTGCAAACGCTGCGGCATCGCGCGACTGGAAGGCGACATGATCGACGCTGCCGTTTTGCTCGGCCTGGACATACCCTTCGGCGCAACGTGCGGTGACATGTATGACCGGCTGCTGGCCCAGGTACATCCATACACCCTGGTTGCGCAGGTTCGGCGGCCGGTGCCCACGCTGCAATCCGACCACTTCGGTATAAAAGCGCTCGATCGGCGCGAGGTCGCCCGGGGCGCAGCGGATATTGACATGCTGAATAAAATCGATGGTCATCGGGAGCCTCCAGGTTGACGCAACTGTAAGCGGGTGGGGTGCCGGATGCAACGACAGTTACCCCACCGCATTGTGCAAACCCTTTGCAGACCTTACTATGAGTTTGCGCAGCAGCTTGCGTAGCCAAGAATATGAAACAGTCCGGGACTGCTACCCGGTATACCCAGGGAGGGGATAGTCATGAAATGGTTGCAGAGTCTGACGGCGGTCATGCTGCTGGTAATGGCGGGTGTTGCGGGTGCGCAGAAGTTTCCGGAACGTCCGATCCGGGTGATCGTGCCGCTGCCACCGGGTTCGGCCAGTGATTTCCTCTCGCGAACGCTGAGCGTGCCGCTGACCGAACTCTATGGCCAGCAGATCGTGGTCGATAACCGTCCCGGCGCGGGTGGCTTGATCGGCAGCAGCCTGTTGTCCAAGGCCACTGGCGACGGCTATACATATGCGATGGTCGCGCCGCCGCATACCGTCGGTGCGCTGCTGCAGAAAACGCCGCCTTACCATCCGATCCGTGACTTCACGATGATCACCGAAGTCGCCTCGATCCCGAACATTCTCGCGGTGTACCCCAATCTGCCGGCGAAAAACATCCGTGAACTGGTGGCGTTGCTGCAGAAAGATCCGACGAAGTACAACTACGGTTCGCTGGGCATCGGCACACTGGCGCACATCGCCGGCGAAATTTTCAACCAGGCTGCGGGCGTGCGCACAGTGCATGTGCCATTCAAGGTGGTGCCGGATGCATTCGGCGAAACCATCGCCGGCCGCGTGCACTATCTGGTGTTTACGGTGCCGACGATTTCAGCGATGGTGCGCGATGGCCGGCTGCGCCCGCTGGCCGTCACATCGGCCAAGCGCAACGCGGCGTTTCCGAACCTTCCCTCGATTGTTGAAGAGGGATTGCCGGCTGCGCAGTCCGAGGGCTGGTTTGGTCTGGTGGGTCCCGCTGGTGTTCCCAAACGGATTGCTACGCAATTGGCAGCGGATGTAAGAAAAATCGTAACCCAGCCGCGTACTCGCGAGTCGTTCGAGAAAATGGGCGCGGATGCGGCGGTGAATTCGGGACCGGAGGCCTACGATAAGCTGATGAGGTCCGAATACGAGCGCTACGTAAAGCTGATCAAGGACATCGGGCTGACGCCGCAGTAGATTACGGCGTCGCTGTCCCGGCCTGTGCGGGAGCGGTATCCGTTCCCGGCAGGCCGGTCCAGCCGCCGCCCAGCGCTTTCACCACATTGGCCACGGCAGAACGCTGTGCGCGTAACGCGTCGGCACGATTCAGTTCCGCATTGAGCAAGTTGCGCTCGGCATCGAGAAATTCCAGCTGGCTGGTCAATCCGTTGTCGAAGCGAATGCGTGCCAGGCGCAAGGCATCGGTCAGCGCAATAACCCGCGCATTTTCCGCATCGAAGGCTTCGCGCGCCCGCACCTGGCCGGCCAGGGCGTCGTGGGTTTCGCGGAATGCCGTTTGCAGCGTTTTCTGGTACTGCGCCAATGCCTGGCGTTGACGGGCTTCCACCGCCTCGATCTCGCCGAACAGCCGGCCGCCCTGGAAGATCGGCTGCGCCAGACCGAAGCCCAGTTGCCATATGGTTGCAGGGCCCGAAAACAGATTCGACAGTGCGGCGCTTTCACTGCCGAAAAAACCGCTGAGGCCGATGCTCGGAAACAATGAAGCGCGTGCAACGCCGATTCGTGCATTGGCAGCAATCAATTGCTGCTCTGCCGTTACGATGTCGGGCCGGCGCAGCAGCAGGGTTGACGGCAGGTCTGAAGGAATTACCGGCACCGCCGGTGCGGCGTTGCCTGCGTTGCGCACAATGCCATCTTGCAGCAGGGCGCGTGGACTGCGCCCCAGCAGCATACCCAGCGCGAGTTCCTCACTGGTGCGGCGGTTTTCCAGTACCGGCAGTAGTGCCTGGGCGGCAGCAACCTCGGCTTCGAGCTGGCGCAGCGCGAAATCGTTGATCAATCCGGCGTCAGCGCGAATGCGTTGCAGCTTCAGGTCGTGCTGGCGCAGCTCCAGCGATCGGCGGGTGGCATCAACCTGGCTATCCAGCGCAATCAACGCATAGTAGGACTGCGTAACGCCAGCTGTAAGTGCAATGCGTACCGTTTCACGCGCGGCCGTTGTGGCCAACAGTTCGGCGCGCGCGGCATTGGCCGAGTCGCGCAGTTTTCCCCACAGATCGAGTTCGTAGGAGACATTCACTTGTGCGCGATAGTTGTTGTTTTCCAGTGAACCGGGAAACCGCGTTGCGGTGCTGTCCGAGCGCCGTGTGCGGTCGCGCTGAAACGCGGCATCGACGGCCGGCGCCAGTTGCGCATCCGTAATACGTGCCAGCGCGCGGGCTTCATCGAGCCGCGCGGTGGCCAGCGCCAGATCCTGGTTGTAGATCAGCGCTTCTTCGACCAGAAGGTTCAGTGTGCCGTCCTGATACAGCGCCCACCAGCGATCCGCAGGCATGTTCTGTCCCTGCGCCGGAGCAGCTTGCCACTTGTCGGGCAGTTCTGCGGCGGGGCGCTGGTAGTCGGGCGCCATCGAGCACCCGCCAAGCGCCGCAAAAAAACCTATTAAAATCAGATATTTATTTCGCATCATCGGCTCCCTTGCTGAGAGGGGCGTGATGCGGCGTTTGCACCGCACGCAAAGCCAGTTCGCGATGGTGTGCGACTTCACTTTCGATTTCTTCGGTACTGCGCGGATCGGACAGTCTCCGGTCGACGATCAGCTTGTAGAACCAGGGGATGAAAAAGATCGCGAGAAAAGTGGCCGCCAGCATGCCGCCCATCACGCCCGTGCCTGCCGAGTGGCGCGCACCGGCGCCTGCGCCGCTGGAAATCACCAGCGGCACCACGCCGAGGATGAAGGCCAGCGAGGTCATCAGGATCGGGCGGAAGCGCAGACGCGCTGCTTCAATGGCCGCACCGGCGGTTGAAAGCCCTTCCTGTTTTTTCATCACGGCGAATTCGACGATGAGGATCGCGTTCTTGGCGGCGAGGCCGAGCAGCGTGACCAGGCCGATCTGGAAATACACGTCGTTGCTGAGTCGCGCGATGCCGGCCAGCGGCGACAGCAGTCCCTGCAGCCATGGCACGCCCTGCGCCAGGTAATACGGCATCGGCAGCAGGTTGTTGATGAAAATCGCCAGCAGCGCGCCGAAAGTGCCGAAGGGCAGCGCCAGCATCACCGCCAGCGGCAGCGACCAGCGGTCGTACTGCGCAGCGAGAATCAGGAACACCATCAGTGCCGCCAGTCCCAGCGCAATGATCGAGGTGCCGCCGGAGCGTTTTTCCTGGAATGACGCACCGCCCCAGTCGAAGGTGAACTCGGGCGGCAGCGTCGCTTTGGCGATGCGTTCCATGCCGGCAATGGCTTCGCCCGAACTGAAACCGGGTTTTGCCGAGCCGAAGATCTTCACTGCCGGCAGGTTATTGAAACGGTCGAGTGAATCCGGGCCGGAGGAGTAGTTGACCTTGGCCAGCGACGACAGCGGAATCATCGCGCCGCGATCCGAACGTACGTAGATCGCGCCGACGTCGTCCGGGCGTTTGCGATAAGCCGGTTCGGCCGACATCAGTACCTGCCAGGTACGGCCGAATTTATTGAAATCATTGACATAGGCAGTGCCCAGCGTTGCCGACAGCGCGCCGTAGACTTCATCAATCGGCACGCCCAGCGTTTTTGCCTTCTCGCGGTCGGTTTCAACATAAAGCTGCGGCACGTTGGCCCGCCACAGTGTATTAACCTGGCCGAACATCGGATCCTTCTGCACGGCGGCGAGCAGCTGCTGGGTGGCTTCGAAGAGTTTCTGTGGGCCGCCTTCACCGCGGTTCTGGATATAGAACTCGAAACCGCCGGCATTGCCCAAACCAAAAATCGGCGGCGGGCCGAACGCCAGCGCAAGGCCTTCCTTGATCTGTCCGGTCTTCATGAAGAACTCGCCGACCAGCTGGCCGGTCGAAACCGTGCGTTCGTCCCAGTGTTTCTGGGTGACAAAAATCGTCGCCGCGCTGTTGCGAAAACCGCCGCCGAGAAAATCCAGTCCGGTGAAGGCGATGGCGGTCTCGTTGGCCGGATTCGACTTGATGATGTCGACCACCTGGTTGACGACCTTGTCGGTGCGTTCCAGCGTGGCGCCATCGGGCAGGAACACCGCTGCAATGTAATAGCCCTGGTCTTCGTCAGGCACCAGGGATCCCGGTGTGGCGCGCCACAGGCCGAAGGTCAGCGCGACCATGCCGGCGAACAGCAGAACCGCAATCAGGCCACGCCGCAGCATCCAGGTCACACCGTCGACGTAGCGCCCGGTCATGCGGGCGAACCAGGCGTTGAACCAGGTGAAGAAGCGGCCGGGCTCGCCATGCTGGCGTTTGAGGATCAGCACGCACAGCGAAGGCGTCAGCGTCAGCGCAACGATGCCCGAGATCACCACGGCGATGGAAATCGTCACTGCAAACTGGCGGTAAAGTTCACCGGTCAGGCCGCCGAGGAAGGCGATGGGCACGAATACCGCGCACAGCGTCAGCACGATGGCGATGATCGGGCTGGTGACCTCTTTCATCGCCTTGATTGCAGCTTCGCGCGCCTGCAGGTGTTCTTCATGCATGATGCGCTCGACGTTTTCCAGCACCACGATGGCATCGTCGACGACGATGCCGATGGCCAGCACCATGCCGAACAGTGTCAGCGTGTTGATCGAATAACCGAGCAGAAGAAGGCCGGCGAAGGTGCCGATCAGTGATACCGGAACCGCAGCGAACGGAATCAGCGTGGCCCGCCAGTTCTGCAGGAACAGGAACACCACCAGGAACACCAGCGCCATGGCTTCGAGCAGCGTGTACACAACTTCGCGGATCGATACTTCGACAAAACGCGTGGTGTCATACACCACGTTATGGGTGAAGCCCGGCGGATAGGCTTCGACCAGCGGCGCCATCGCCGCCTTCACGCGGTCAGCAGTGGCGAGTGCATTGGAGTTGGGTTGCAGGAAAATGCCGACCAGGGTGGCTGATTTGCCGTTGACGCGGCCGATGAAGTCGTAATCCTTGGAGCCCAGTTCAACGCGCGCCACGTCCTTCAGACGCAGCAGCGAGCCGTCGGGGTTGGCGCGGATGACGACATTCTCGAATTCAGCGGGTTCCGACAGCCGGCCCTTGGTGGTGATGGTGTAAACGAGTTCCTGCGGGCCGCCTGTCGGTGACTGGCCGATCTTGCCGGCGGCAAACTGAGCGTTCTGCTCGTTCAATGCGCGCGTCAGGTCGCCCGGCGTCAGTTTCAGCTGTGCAAGGCGGTCCGGACGGGTCCAGATGCGCATCGCGTAGTCCTTGGCGCCGAAAATCTGCACGTTGGTGGTGCCGGGGACGCGCTTCAGTGCGTCGAGAATATTCAGAGTGACGTAATTCGAGATGAACAGGTCGTCGCGGCTGCCATCAGGCGAACTGAACGCAATAACCTGAAGGAATGACGAAGAGCCTTTCTCCACGCTGACGCCCTGGCGCCGGACTTCCAGCGGCAGCCGCGGCTCGGCCTGCTTGACCCGGTTATTGACGTTGAGCGCTGCAGTGTCAATGTCGGTGCCGATGTCGAAGGTGACCTGGATTTCGAGGACGCCGTTCGAGGTCGAGTTCGAACTCATGTAGAGCATGTGCTCGACGCCGGTGATCTGATTTTCCAGCGGCGCGGCGACGGTCTGCTCAATGACCTGCGCCGAAGCGCCAGGGTAAATCGCGCGCACGGTGACCACCGGCGGGGCAATTTCCGGGTATTGCGCAATCGGCAACACCCGTATCGCGGCAAGGCCGGCGAGCACGATGAAGATCGATATCACCACCGCGAAAATCGGGCGGTCTATGAAAAAGCGTGACATGGTATTTAGCCTGCCGGGGTCAGGGTTTCACGGCCGCTTTGGCCGCGGGTTTTTCTGCGGGTCTGTCCCCGGCCGGTTTGCCGTCAGTCTTGGCTGCAGGCGGTTCCGTCACGTTGACCGGCGTTCCCGGTGCGAATATTTTTGCGATACCGTCGACGATCACGCGGTCTGCAGGTTTGAGTCCGTTGTTGATGATCCAGCCGTCACTGACCCAGGCGCCCACTTCAACAGGTCTCGGCTCGGCCTTCGATTCGGCATTGACGACGTAGACGAATTTTCCGGAGGGGCCTTCAAGTACTGCGCGCTGCGGGATGACGACGGCTGCCGGACGCATGGCGCCGGAAAGGGTAATGCGCACGAATTCGCCTGCGCGCAGCTGGTTCGAGGGATTGGCAAACTCGGCCCGCGATTCGCTGGTGCCGGTCTGGGTGTTGACGCGAACGTCACTGAAATTGACCGCACCGCTGCGCGCGTAGTCGCGGCCGTCGCCGAGTTTCAATGATGCCTTGAGCTTGCCGTCTGCCGGCAGTTTGATGCGGCCGGACTCGACGTCGCGCCGCAGCGCGAGATGGTCGCGGTCGGAGACCCCGAAAATCACGTACATCGGATCGGTCTGCGTGACCGTGGTCAGCAGCACGTCGGGGCCGGAAACCAGCGTTCCTTCAGACACCGCGGTGCGGCCGGCAATGCCCGAGATCGGCGCTTCAACCCGGGTCCATTCCATGTTGAGCTTGGCCTCGTTGAGCCGCGCGCGGACGCTTTCGACCTGGGCTGCGGCAATACGCGCACCCGAGGTGGCGTCGTCGAATTCCTTCTGGCTGACCGCCCGGGCTTCATAAACAGGTTTCAAACGGGCGAGTTCGCGTTGCGCCTGCTGCAACTGCGCTTCGGCGACACCGAGATCGGCTGCGGCACGCGCTTGCGCAAGCTGGAAGGGCGTCGGATCAATTGTGAACAGTGACTCCCCCTGGCGTACCGTGCTGCCTTCGCGGTAATTGCGTTTTTGCAGAATGCCGCTGACGCGCGCACGCACCTCGACTTCGCGATAACCCGCGGTCTGCGCGGTGTATTCCAGAGTGACCGGCACATCACGCGTTTCCACGGTGATTACCGATACCGGCGTCGGCGGAAATCCGCCGGGCGGGCCGCCGGCAGGACCGCAGGCGGCGATCAGCAGCAGCGACGCGGCAACGGCTGCATGGCGCAGGTGGAAGGTGCGTTGGTCAATCATGTTGTATTCCCTGAAGGTCGGCGGACGGGACGCCGGTGGCATATGTGCTGATACGAACACAGTTTACATACAACCATGAATGTATGTAAAGTGTCATCTTGATGACAATGCCCCGAACATCATCGGGGTCTTCGGAGGACTATGGTCAGGCGCACGAAGGACGAAGCAGTTGAAACCCGCAACCAGATTCTTGATGCGGCAGAACGGGTATTCGGAGAGCGCGGCGTATCACGCACATCGCTGACTGACATCGCCGAAGCGGCGTCGGTCACCCGTGGCGCGATCTATTGGCATTTCAAGGACAAGGCCGACCTGTTCTGTGAAATGGTGGCGCGCGTCACCATGCCGATGGAAGACGCGCCGTGCCAGATCACTCCGGCCAATGACGGTGATCCGCTGGCGAGCGTGCGGACGATGCTGGTCGGCATCCTGCAGCGCACCTCTGGCGATGCCCAAGGGCGCCGTGTTTTTCACATCGTGTTCAACAAATGCGAATACGTCGATGAGATGGAGACGGTGTGGGAGCGTTTCCGGGAAATGCAGGCGGGTTGTCTGCAGCGGCTGGAGCAGGGGCTGGTGGCGGCTGTCGCAAAAGGTCAATTGCCGGCGAGTCTGGATGCGCGTCGCACCGCTGTAGGCCTGCATGCGCTGGTCAACGGCCTGATCAACAAATGGGTGATGGATCCGAAGGCAATGCCGGCCAAGGATGATGCCGGGCAACTGATCGATATCTTCCTTGATGGATTGCGGTTATCCCCGGCGGCGAAGCCGCGACTGAGACCGGGTGCAGTGCGCCGCAAGACGGTTGCGGCATCCCGGCGTCGCACGGCTTAAGCCTTCAAAATTCCCAGGGTGCTGCGGCCGTCGCAGTGATGCCGTAACGGCGCAGCGCATCGGCAACGATATCGCGGCAGATGGTTCCGTCATCGGCCAGTGCCGCGAGGGCAGCCACCGCAATATGGTGGCGGTCCATCTCGAAAAAACGGCGCAGATTCTCGCGTGTATCGCTGCGTCCGTAGCCATCGGTGCCCAATGCCACATAACGCCGCGGCACCCAGGTGCGGATCAGGTCCGGCACCGAAGTCACGTAATCCGAGGCAGCAATGACCGGCCCCCGGTGTGCCGACAATGCGCTGTCGACGTGACTGAGTCTTGGCGTCGCCGCCGGATTCAGCCGGTTGTGGCGTGCGCAGGCCATGCCGTCGCGTCGCAGTTCGCTCCAGCTGGTGACGCTCCAGACATTCGCAGCGATGCCGAAATCGTTGTGCAGCAGTTCCGCCGCAGCGATGGCTTCGCGCAGGATGGTGCCGCTGCCGAGCAACTGGACCGCGGCGTCCGGTTTATCCTGCAACTGATACATGCCCTTCAGAATGCCATCGCGCGCGCCTTCCGGCATCGCCGGCTGCGCGTAGTTTTCGTTCATCACGGTGATGTAATAGAGCACGTCCTCCTGCGCTTCGAGCATGCGCCGCGTGCCGTCCTGGATGATGGCCGCCAGTTCGTAACCATAGGCGGGATCCCAGGCGCGGCAGTTGGGCATGGTTGATGCGGTCAGGTGTGATGAGCCGTCCTGGTGCTGCAGTCCTTCACCGGACAGCGTGGTGCGACCCGCGGTGGCACCGATGAGGAAACCGCGTGACCGGCAATCCCCCGCCTGCCAAATCAGGTCGCCGACACGCTGGAAGCCGAACATCGAATAAAAAATATATAAGGGCAGCATCGGCGTGCCGTGCACGCTGTAGCTGGTGGCGGCGGCGATCCATGACGACATTGCACCGGCCTCATTGATGCCTTCCTCGAGGATCTGTCCGTCCTGCGCTTCCTTGTAATACAACAGCTCGTCGCGGTCTTCCGGCTCGTAGAGCTGGCCGAATGGTGAATAAATCGCCACCTGGCGGAACAATGACTGCATGCCGAAAGTGCGTGCCTCATCGGCGACGATGGGTACGATGTGTTTGCCGATCACGGGGTCTTTGAGCATCTGCGCGAGCATCTTGACGAAACTCATGGTCGTCGATTCTTCGCGCCCGCCCGAGCCTTCGCTGATGCGCGCATAGGCTTCCGGCACCGGCACCGCCAGTTTTGGCGCCGTGGTGACGCGCGCCGGCAGATAACCGCTCAGCGCGCTGCGGCGGGCGTGCATATAACGCATCTCCGGGCTGTCATCGGACGGCTTCCAGAACTTCAGTGCCTTGACGTCGGCGTCGGGGATCGGCAACGCGAAGCGGTCGCGGAACGCCAGCAGTGCGTCGTCTTCCATTTTTTTCTGCTGATGCGCACCCATCTTGCCCTGGCCCCAGTGACCCATGCCGTAACCTTTTTTGGTCTGCGCGAGGATTACCGTTGGCCGGCCGTGATGATTCATCGCCGCGTGATAAGCGGCGTGAATTTTCACCGGGTCATGGCCGCCGCGGCGCAGGCGGTCGATGTCTTCATCCGACAGGTGCGACACCAGCGCCTGCAGGTCGGGGTCCTTGTTGAAAAACTGTTCGCGGTTGAAACGGCCGTCGGTGGCGGCGTATTTCTGGAATTCGCCGTCGACGGTTTCGTGCAGGCGTTTGAGAATCACGTGTTCGGTATCGCGGGCGAAAAGCGGATCCCACTCCGAACCCCACAGCAGCTTCACCACATGCCAGCCGGCGCCGGAAAACAAACCTTCGAGTTCCTGGATCAGCGAGCCGTTGCCGCGTACCGGACCGTCGAGCCGCTGCAGATTGCAGTTGACGACGAAAATCAGGTTGTCGAGGCCTTCGCGCGAGGCCAGAGACAGGCCGGCGAGTGATTCGGGTTCGTCCATTTCGCCATCGCCGACAAAGGCCCAAACCTTGCGCCCCGCGGTTTTCTGGATACCGCGATGCTCGAGATAACGCATGAAGCGCGCCTGGTAGATCGCATTGACCGGGCCGAGGCCCATCGATGCATTGGGAAATTGCCAGAAATCCGGCATCAGATACGGGTGGCAGTACGACGACAGCCCGGTGCCGGGGCCGCCGGTTTCGCGGCGGTAATTGTTGAGTTGGTCTTCGCTGAGCCGGCCTTCCAGCCAGGCGCGTGCGTAAATGCCGGGCGAGGCGTGCGGCTGGAAAAACACCGCATCGCCATTCTGGCCGGCGTGGAAAAAATGATTGAAGCCGACCTCAAACAGATCGGCAATCGACGCATAGGTGGCGATATGGCCGCCGAGTTCCGCGGCGCCTCGGTTGGCACGCACCACCATCGCCAGCGCATTCCAGCGCACCAGCGCCGAGATGCGCGCTTCGATATCGAGATTGCCCGGGAACTGCGATTGTTCGGCCAGTGCAATGGAGTTGCAATACGGCGTATTGAGCACCGGCGGCATCGGCACGCGTTTCGCCCGCGCTTCGTCGAGCAGTTTACGCAGCAGGTAAGTGGCGCGTTCGCGGCCGTTGGATTCGATCAGCGAGTTGAAGGCGTCGAGCCATTCGCGCGTCTCCACCGGATCGGGATCGGCGGGCATCACGCGCCAGAAGGCGGCGGCCAGTTCAGATAAATCGGTCATGGTTTTTCCTCCGCGTGCAGGCGTGCGCGCATGACCGGGATGCTACGCGGGTTCGCACAGAACAGGGTTCCGTATGTTCTTGTTTTTAATCACAATATAAGCATATAATGCCGAATATTATAAAAAATAAGGCACATCATGCCGAAAACGCCGAAAAGTCCGATTGAACTCGATGCAACAGACTGGAAAATCCTCGCCCGGCTCCAGGATGACGCCAGGCTGTCCAACGTCGAACTGGCGCGTGCGGTGAATCTGTCGCCGTCGCCGTGTCTGGCGCGGGTGCGCCGTCTGGAAGAAGCGGGGCTGATCAGCCGTTATGTGAGCCTGCTTGATGCACTGGCGCTGGGGCTGACCGTATCGGTGTTCATCCAGGTGCGGCTGGAGCGGCAGGTTGAGAAAGCGCTGGAGACCTTCGAACGCGCCATCGCCGAACGGCCCGAAGTCATGGAGTGTTACCTGATGACCGGCGATTCGGATTACATGCTGCGGGTGATGGTCGCCGACGTGCAGGCGCTGGAGCGCTTTATTGTCGATTTTCTGGCGAAAATTCCCGGGGTGGGCAACCTGAAATCGAGCTTTGCGCTGAAGCAGGTGAAATACAAGACGGCGTTGCCGTTGGCCGGCGTGGCGCCGGTGACCAGGGCGGCCCGCCGCAAACCGGCAGGCTGAAATTCAGAGACAGAAAATCAGGGGCTGAAATCCGCAGCGCTCAGCGCTTGCGGAAAAAGTTGCCCGGACGTGCTGCAGGCGGACCTGCACGCTCGTCTTTGTGGCGGAAACTGATGCGGCCCTTGCTCAGGTCGTACGGCGAAATCTCGATCGTGACGCGATCACCGGCCAGAATGCGGATGCGATGCTTGCGGATCTTGCCCGAGGCATAGGCGGTAATGGCATGGCCGTTGGCGAGCGTGACCCGGAACATGGTGTTCGGCAATACTTCGTCGATGACGCCTTCATATTCGACCATTTCTTCTTTGGACATCTGCAGGTTCCTTCTTAGGAATGGTGTGCAGCGGGCGTTGCCCGCTGCATCAAAATCAGACTGCTTGCAGATTGACGGCGGAGGAGCGGCCGTCCGAACCTTTTTCGAGGTCGAACGAGACTTTCTGGTTTTCGTTGAGCGTTTTCATGCCGGCGCGTTCAACGGCCGAGATATGCACAAAGACGTCTTTGGATTCGCCATCGGGCTGAATGAAGCCGAAACCTTTGGTGGCGTTGAAAAATTTAACGGTGCCGATAGTGGCCATGAGTAGTTCTCCAGAATGAGGCGATCCGTGCCCGAAGCGGGCAAGGCATCAATGACGTGTGGAGAAGGCCAAACAGAAGCACCCGTGCGGGTACGAAGGGCGGACAGCATCCAGGCGCCGGCGCGCAGTATGGGCGGATGTGCTTCTATTTGCAAGGAATATCGGCTTGCGGCACGATGTCTGAACGTGCTGTTTTTGACGTTTTCCCCCCCGCCATCACCCTGAGGAGATCCGATGAAACTGTATTACTCACCCGGCGCCTGTTCGCTGGCGCCCCATATCGTGCTGCTGGAAGCCGGTTATGCCTTCGACCTTGAAAAAGTCGACATTCCGAACAAAAAAACCGCAGCGGGTGCGGATTACTGGTTGATCAACCCCAAAGGTTACGTGCCGGCGTTGCAGCTCGACAGCGGTGAGGTCCTGACCGAGGTCAGCACCATTCTGCAATACCTGGCAGACCAGAAACCGGCTTCCGGGCTGGTACCCGCCGCCGGCACGATGGCGCGTTACCGTCTGATGGAAGCGCTCAACTTTGTCGCCACTGAAGTGCACAAGTCCGTGGGTGCGCTGTTCAATCCCGCGATGACCCCGGAGATGAAGGAAGTGCAGAAGGCCTACATCACACGGCGCTTCAAAGCCCTCGACAAGATGCTTGCCGGCAAGTCTTATCTGACCGGTGACGCTTTCAGCGTGGCCGATGCCTACCTGTTCAACGTGCTGCGCTGGTGCGGCTTCCACAAGATCGATCTCGCGCCCTGGCCGAACATCCTGTCACTGTTCAACCGCATTGCCGAACGCCCGCAGGTGCAGGCGGCGATGCGCGCGGAAGGCTTGATCAAGTAATCCGGGTTCACGATATCAAACACCGGCGACGTCCTGTTCAGTTCACGTCCAGTTTCAGTTCCAGGATGAGTTTGCTCCAGCGCGCCATGCCGTCGCGAATCAGTTGTGCGACATGGTCCGGCGTGCTGGTCTGGGGATCGAATCCGGCGCCTTGCAGCCGGTCGCGCGCGATCGGTTCATTGATGATCTGCGTCACATCGGCGTTCAGCTGGGAGAAGATCGCCTTTGGTGTTATCGCGGGTGACAGCATCCCACTGCTAGACCTGCAATTGTGTATGTCATCGAGACGCTTCTGCTGCACGAGATTTATCTCGCAGAAATACATCAGGCCTTCGGCAAACAGCTGGATGCGCAATTTGGCCGCAAGCTTGAGAAGCTGCGCCGCAAATACCGGCCGCGGGGCCGGGAGCGTCCGGTGATCATCGGTGATGACCGGGAAATCGCTTAAGTAAGTGCATGCGAAGGAATTTGAGCGGGAACAACGAATGAGCGGGAATAACGGGAGATACGGCTATGGCTGATGCGTCACCGGGCAAACGCCCCAATGTGATTCTGATTCTTGCTGACAATCTGGGATGGGGTGAGCTGGGTTGTTATGGCGGGGGCACGTTGCGCGGGGCGCCGACGCCACGCATCGATGCGCTGGCAGCGGAAGGTCTGCGCTTGCTCAATTTCAATGTTGAAAGTGATTGTGTGCCGACGCGTTCGGCGCTGATGACCGGCCGCCATCCGATCCGCACCGGCGCCTTGCAGTCGGTGCCTGCAGGCTTGCCGCAGGGGCTGATCCCCTGGGAAATTACCCTGGCGCAACTGTTCAAGCAGCAGGGCTATGCGACTGCGATCCATGGCAAATGGCATCTCGGCGACCGTAAAGGCCGTTTCCCGACGGATCGCGGCTTTGATGAGTGGTATGGCATTCCGCGTACTACCAATGAAAGCATGTTTACCAGTGCTGCCGGGTACGATCCCAAAGTGACGCCGTTGCCTTACGTGCTGGAGGCGCGGACCGGCGAGATGCCGCGGGAAGCGGCTTTGTATGACCTTGAAATGCGCCGACGTATTGATGGTGAACTGATTGCGCGTTCGCAGGCCTTTATTGCAAACCAGCACAAGTCCGGCACGCCGTTTTTTGCCTATGTGCCGTTGACGCAATTGCATTACCCGACGATTCCCCATCACGATTTTTCCGGGAAAACCGGCGCCGGGGATTTTGCCGACGCGCTGGCCGAGATGGATCACCGCGTCGGGCAGTTGCTGGATACCGTCGAGAAACTCGGTATTGCCGATAACACGCTGTTCATTTTTGCCAGTGACAACGGTCCGGAGTTTCGCCGGCCGTGGCGCGGCTCGGCGGGCATGTGGCAGGGCACTTATCACACGGCAATGGAGGGCGGATTGCGCGCGCCCTGCATGCTGCGCTGGCCGGGGCATATACCCGCCGGTGGTGTGTCCAACGAAATCGTGCACGTGACCGATCTGTTCACGACACTTGCCGGCATTATTGGTGCCGCAGTCCCCAATGACCGTCCGCTGGATGGCGTCGATCAATGGGCATTTTTTACCGGCGCTCAAATCAAGTCGGCGCGTGAAGGCTTCCTGTTCTACATGAAGTCGGAACTGCGAGCGGCGAAGTGGCGGGAGTGGAAAATGCACCTGGTGTGGGAGACCGAACCCAACGCCGGCGCCAACCACCTCGAGTCGCCGCTGCTGTTCAATCTGATCCAGGATCCCAAAGAAGAAACCGACGTCAATACCACGTCGGGGTGGGCGCGTACGCCGCTGCGTTTGATGATGCATGAATTCCAGGAAGGGCTGAAACGCAATCCGCCGATTCCGCCCGGCGCCCCCGACGACTACCAGCCCAAGGCCGGCAAAAGCTGATTCACCGCGTCGTCCTGGACAGCAGCGGGGTGGAATAACGCCGGGCCCCGGCTGTGCCTTGTCAATTTGCAGGCTTTACCCTAGGCTTTGCCGCTCATTATTTCCCTACTTTTCCGGAGGCAACGATGAACGACATGCTGCGTGAAGACATGCTGGCCCTGGTTTCCAACCGCACCACCGTATCGCGCCGCGAATTCGTCGCCGGCTCGCTGGCCGCGGGTTTTGCGCTGGCGGTGCAACCGGTTAGCGCGCAAACGATGATCACCACCGACACTGCCGGCCTGACTGCGGGTGAAGTAAAGATCCCGACCGCCAATGGCGATATCCCGGCTTACCGCGCGATGCCCGCCAACGGCAAAAATCTGGCAACCATCCTCGTGGTGCAGGAAATATTCGGCGTGCACGAACACATCAAGGATGTCTGCCGCCGCTTTGCCAAGCTCGGTTATCTGGCGATTGCACCGGAAATGTTTTTCCGCCAGGGCGACGTGTCGAAGCTGACCGATAACAAGGAAATTTTTGCCAAAGTCGTCAATTTCGTGCCGGACGCGCAGGTGATGAGCGACCTCGACTCGGCAGTGGCCTGGGCCGGCAAAAACGGCGCCGACGGCAAGCGTCTGGGCATCACCGGTTTTTGCTGGGGTGGCCGCATCACCTGGCTGTATACCGCGCACAACAAAAACGTCAAAGCCGGCGTGGCCTGGTATGGCCGCCTGGTCGGTCAGGGCAGCGAAATGACGCCGAAACATCCGATTGAACTGGTGGATCAGATCAACGCGCCGGTGCTGGGCCTTTATGGCGGCGCCGATGCCGGCATTCCCAACGATACCGTCGACAAGATGATCGCCGCGCTGAAAGAGAAGGGCAAGCCGTCGACGATCCATCTTTATCCGGATACGCCGCATGCTTTCCACGCCGACTACCGGCCGAGCTTCCGCAAGGAGCAGGCCGAGGACGGCTGGAAACGCGCCACCGAATGGTTCAGGAAAAACGGCGTCTAACCCTATCCGCAGCCATTGAGCACACGGGGCCTCCGGGCCCCGTGTTTTTTTGCTAGTGTCGAAACTCATGTTCAAGCGACTCCCCTCGTGACTGACCAGCATCCGGATCCGGATAAAACAATCACCGGCCGCAAGGGCTGGCCGCTGGCGCAGCGTGTCGGACACATCGAACCTTTTCACGTGATGGCGCTGCTCGCGCGCGCCCGTGAACTGGAGGCCGCCGGGCGCAGCATCATTCACATGGAAATCGGCGAGCCGGACTTCGCAACACCGGAGCCGATCCGCGTGGCCGGCGCCCGTGCCATTGAACAGGGCGCAACGTTTTACACCCCGGCGCTGGGTCTGCCGGCACTGCGGCAGGCCATTGCGGCGTTTTATCGCACAAGATACGGCGTCGATGTCGCCGCCGAACGGATCATCATCACGCCCGGCGCCTCCGGCGCACTGCTGCTGGCCGTGGCGGCGCTGGTCAATCCCGGCGATGAAGTATTGTTGGCCGATCCCGGTTATCCGGCGAACCGCCATTTTGTGCGGCTGATGGATGGTGTGCCGGTGGGCATCGCGGTCGGGCCCGACAGCAATTACCAGTTGCGCAGCGAGCACCTGCAGCAATACTGGGGCGGCCGCGCCAAAGCCGCGCTGGTGGCAACGCCTTCCAATCCGACCGGCACGCTGATCGATCCGGACGAATTGCGCACGATGGCGCAATTCGCCGCCGCTCGCGGCGGCGCGTTGATCGTCGATGAGATCTATCACGGTCTGGTCTACGAAGGTGCAGCGCAGACTGCGCTGGGGTTGCGGGATGACGTGTTTGTCATCAACAGTTTTTCCAAATATTTCAACATGACCGGCTGGCGCCTGGGCTGGCTGGTTGTGCCCGAGCGTTATGTCGACGCCATCGATCGCATCGCACAGAACGTTTTTCTTGCGGCATCAACGCCCGCGCAATATGCGGCGCTGGCTGCGTTTGAACCGGCAACGCTGGCGCTGCTGGATGCGCGGCGCGACGAATTCCGCGCACGCCGGGATTTTCTGCTGCCTGCGCTGCGTGGTCTCGGCTTCGGCGTGCCGCAAAATCCCCAGGGTGCGTTCTATATTTATGCCAACTGCGCAGGTCTGGCGCCGGACAGTTTTGTCTTTGCACGAGATCTGCTGGAGCAGGCCGGGGTGGCCATTACGCCGGGGATCGATTTCGGCGCACATGCGGCGCGCGAGCACTTGCGGTTCGCCTATACCCGTCCGGTGGAAGTATTGCGCGAGGGTGTGGCGCGGATCGCCCGGTTTCTCGGCAAGAGGGCCTGACAGGAATAATCCGCCAACAGGACTGTGCCGTCCGACAGATCGCGGATTTTCATCAGTCTTTGACATGGGTCAAATCATTTACCCGGTGGGCCCATAGCATGCTGTGCGAGGAGGGGGCTACGCGCGCAGCAAGTTTGCCGCGGTGTATCCGCATCCATGGTCATGACATGCGTGGAGGCAGTTTTATGTTCAGCGAGAAGGTCGGCAGCCTGATGGAGCTGGAAAAACTGCTCACGGCGCCGCCGGAAACGACAGTCAGCGCAGCCGCGCTGCTGATGGCGTGCCGCAAGGTCGGAGCCGTCATGGTGACCCGCGATGAAAAACTCGTGGGCATTTTTACCGAGCGCGATGTGGTGTTCCGGGTCGTCGCCCAAGGCCGCGACGTTAAAAGCACCCTGCTGGCGGATGTAATGACGCCTTCGCCGGTGACTATCGACCCCGGCAAGTCATTCGGTTACGCGTTGATGCTGATGCACAAGAACGGCTTTCGCCACATGCCGGTGACCGAGGAGGGCAAACCGGTGGGCATGGTCTCTGCCCGCCATGCGCTGGATCCCGACCTGGAGGAGTTCACCGCGGAATCCTGGCGACGGGAACAGATTCTGCGCGAAATGAAATAAGCGGCAGCGCTAGCCCAGCGCGCGCACGATCAGCGAAATACCGCTGACCACCAGCAGCCCGCCCATCACCCGGATCACCGTTTCCCGCGACAGGTTGAGATGCAGGTGGTGACCGGTCCAGATGCCCAGCGCCATCACCGGCAGCAAGGCCGCGGCGACGACCAGTGCTGCCGGGGAATACAGTCCGGCCACAATGAATAGTGCAATGCGCGCCAGCGTGGTGAACATGAATATCACCGGCATGGTCGCGCGGATCTCTGTGGGGCCGGCGCCTCGACCGGCGAGGTAGAACACGTGTATCGGGCCGCCAATACCGAACACCGCCGAAGTAGCGCCCCCGAAAATGCCGATCGGCGCCGCCGCCCATCGCGGCAGCGGAATTCCCTTGCCGCTGCGAATTACGTAAGACACCCCGAACACCAGCACGAACACGCCGAGGCCGCCGAGCAGCAATTCGGGATGCAACTGCAGCAGCAGCCAGACCCCGGCGATGATGCCCAGCCCCATGAACGGAATCAGCAGCATCAGTTCGCTGCGCATCACATCGGCGCGCAGCCGCAGTCCCATGTTGAATGCGCCGACGCAGTCAAGGATCACAAAAAACGGCACCGCAAACTTGAGTGGAAACAGGTGTGCCAGCAGCGGTATGGCGATCAGCGTTGAACCGAAGCCGGTGATGCCGAACACGATGTAGGCCCCGAACACGATCAGCGGTGCGAGGATCAGAATTTCAGGTTGGAGCAGGTCGGCAATAAGCATCGCGTCGAGTATAACCGGTAGAATCGGGTGGATAGAGAGGTGTCAGGAGTCTGGAGTGAAGGGTGAAGAGTGAGGGGTGAGGAGTGATGCGTGTCAAAAAATGCGCCGCTTGATCAATGATGCGATGAAAGCCGTGCACCCCAGCCTTTGTTTTTTAACTTCTCACCCCTAACCCCTCACTCCTGACAGTTTCCAAAATGACCCAACTCATCCTGATCCGCCACGGCGAAACGCTGTGGAACACTGAGCGCCGCATGCAGGGCCAGCTCGACAGCCCGCTGACCGAGCGCGGGTTGTGGCAGGCGCGGCAACTCGGCCTGCGCCTGAAAACCCAGGCGTTCACCGCGCTGTATTCGAGCGACTTGCCGCGCGCCGCACGCACTGCCGAACAGATAGCGGCAGTGACCGGTCACGACATCCGCCAGGATGAGCGCCTGCGCGAGCGGCATTTCGGTGTCTTCGAAGGCATGACGCAACAGGAAATGCAGGCCTGCGAGCCGGAGGCCTATGAGCGCTTCATGTCGCGCGATCCGCAGTACGCGGTTCCCGGCGGTGAAAGTCCCGCAGCTTTTTTTGCTCGCTGCCGCAGCACATTGGAAGACATCGCACAACGTCATGCCGATGAAACCATCGCCATCGTCACCCACGGCCTGGTTCTCGATTCAGCGTACCGCGCCGCCAGCGGACTGACGCTGGTTGCACAGCGTCCGGTGCCGCTGGTCAATGCCAGTCTCAACTGGTTTGCATTCGACGGAGAACGCTGGAGTGCCGGACTATGGGGTGATGCCGAACATCTCGGCCCCGACGGCGTCACAATTTTTGGTGATCGTCGTATTTAATAATTAAAAAATAAATAAAAACAATTACTTATGAATAACCCGCAGACGCTGCCGGTAATCGTCGTGCATGGTCTGTGGGTGCACGGCCTGGTGATGGAATACCTCGCGCATCAACTGAACAAAAACGGTTTTGCGGCGCAGACCTGGTCGTACCCGTCGATGCGCCTGACGCTGGCGGAAAATGCCCAACGATTCGCCGAATACTGCAAAAGTCTTGCCGTGCCGCGGCTGCACATCGTCGCGCACAGCATGGGCGGACTGGTGGCGCTTAAAATGCTGGATCTCGCGCCGGCGATTCAATGCGAGCGGCTGGTGCTGCTCGGCACGCCGTACACCGGCAGCGCCGCGGCGCAAAGGGTCGCGCAGTTTCCCGGCGGGGAGCTGCTGCTGGGCAACAGCATCCGGCAATGGCTCATCGAGCCGCGGCCCGGCGTGCGCGCTAAGGCGGTTGGCGTGATTGCCGGCACGCGCGGCCTCGGCCTTGGTGCGCTGATCGGCGCTGATTTGCCGCAACCTCATGACGGCGTTGTGGCGGTCGAGGAAACCATGATTCCCGGCGTGATGGAACGGATCACCGTCCCTGTCAGTCATACCGAGATGCTGATTTCCTCTGAAGTGGCCCGGCAATGCTGCGCGTTTCTGCGCCACGGGCGTTTTGATGCCGTCGTATCATGATGCGTCGCGTAATGCTGCTGGCAGTCGTGCTGGCGCTCGCCGGTTGCGGCAATCTCGGGTATTACTGGAAGTCAGTCGGTGGCCAGCTCGAGATCTGGCAGCGCGAGGTGCCGATCGAACGGCTGCTTGCTGATCCGGCACTTGATCCGAAAACCAAGGCGCAACTGGAACGCGCGCTGCGCATCCGCGATTACGCCAGCCGCGAACTTGGTTTGCCGGACAACCGCAGCTATCGTTCCTATGCCGATCTGGCACGGCCGTTTGTGGTGTGGAATGTATTCGCGGCCGAAGAGTTCTCTACTGACCCGAAAAAGTGGTGTTTCCCGTTCGCCGGCTGTGTCGGTTATCGCGGTTATTTCAGTGAAGCCGAGGCGCGCGCCCATGCCGCAACACTTGCCGGCGAAGGTTACGATGTGCATGTCGGCGGCGTGCCGGCATATTCCACCATCGGCTGGTTTGCCGACCCGGTACTCAACACCTTTATCCATTATCCCGAACCGGAACTGGCGCGACTGCTGTTTCACGAGCTTGCGCACCAGGTTGTTTACGTCAAGGACGACACCGAGTTCAACGAATCCTTTGCCACTGCGGTAGAGCAAGCGGGCATGACGCGTTGGCTGGCGACATACGGCAGCGACACCGACCGCACGCGCTATGCGCAGATACAGCGCTTTCGCACGCATTTCCGCGCTCTGGTCACCAGCACCCGCAGCGAACTTTCAAAGTTGTACGCCAGCAATGCCTCTGCCGAACAAAAGCGGCGGCGCAAAGCCGAACTGTTCGCGACATTGAAAAACACCTACACCGCGCAACGCCAGGACTGGGGCGGTTTTGCCGGCTACGACCGCTGGTTTGCGCAACCGCTGGGCAACGCCCATCTCGCGTCGGTGGCCATTTATACCCAGCAGTTGCCGGCTTTTGAGGCGCTGCTGAAGCAGCAGGGCAACGATCTTGGAAGGTTTTACGAAGCCGTGCGCGAACTCGCCGCCTTGCCCGCTGCCGAGCGCAAACAGCGGCTGGCTGAGTTGCAATCCCGGTGATGAGCGCATTGTTATAATCCGCAGCATCCCCCGAAGGAGATTTACCCATGAAACTCACCAGCACCAGTTTCGGCGACGGTCAGCCGATCCCCGCCGAATTCGCTTTCTGCGCCCCCGATGCCAGGACCCACTGCACACTGGGCGCCAACCGTAATCCACAGCTGGCATGGCGCGATCTCCCCGCCGGCACAGAATCGCTGGTGCTGATCTGCCACGATGTCGACGTGCCGTCGAAACCCGACGACGTCAACCAGGAAGGGCGCGAGATACCGGCAGCGCTGCCGCGAGTGGATTTTTTCCACTGGGTATTGGTCGACCTCGATCCGCAGTACGGCCCGATTGCCGCGGGCGAGTTCTCCAATGCCGTCACCACCCGCGGCAAGGCCGGCCCCGCCAGTTTGCGCGGCACACGCCAGGGCATCAACGACTACACCGGATGGTTCGCCGGGGATAACGACATGAAGGGTGACTACTTCGGCTACGACGGACCGTGCCCGCCGTGGAACGACAGCATCAAACATCATTACGTATTCACGCTTTATGCGCTGGATGTGGTGCAGTGTCCGGTGGATGGCAAATTTGGCGGCGCCGACGTGCGCAAGGCGATCGCCGGCCATGTGCTCGGTGAAGCCAAACTCACCGGGCTCTATACGCTGAATCCGAAGGTAAAACTTTGAACGGTTGCAGCACCCCGTCAAGGCCGGTGACCGCCGGCCTTTTTTGTTTTGAACGAAGAGTCATTCAACTTTTCTTTGAATTGAATATCATCAAATCCGTCATTCCGGCCAAGCGCAGCGCGAGCCGGAATCCATGGGGTATTGCCGCGTTGCACTGGATTCCGGCGTTCGCCGGAATGACGGCTGGAAGATTGTCCTAGATCTTGAAGCCCCGCACCCCCGAGGAACTCGAACACCGGCTGCGCAATCTGCCGCAGCCGACCTATCCGGAAGACCTGCCGGTGGTCGGCAAGCGCGATGTTATTGCGCGCGCGATTGCGGAGAATCAGGTGGTCATTGTCTGCGGCGAGACCGGCTCCGGCAAAACCACGCAATTGCCGAAGATCTGCCTTGAACTGAAGCGCGGCGTCAATGGCCTGATCGGCCACACCCAGCCGCGGCGCATTGCCGCGCGCACCGTCGCCACGCGCATTGCGCATGAATTAAAAAGTCCGCTCGGCCACGCCGTCGGCTACAAGGTGCGTTTTGCCGACAAGCTGTCGCAGAACACCTACATCAAGCTGATGACCGACGGCATTCTGCTCGCTGAAACCCAGGGCGACCGCGACCTGCGCGCTTACGACACGCTGATCATCGACGAGGCGCACGAGCGCAGCCTGAACATCGATTTTCTGCTCGGTTATCTGCGCCGGCTGATGCCGCGCCGACCGGACCTGAAGATCATCGTCACCTCGGCCACCATCGATGCCGACCGCTTCGCACAACATTTCGCAATCAACGGCAAACCGGCGCCGGTGATCGAAGTGTCGGGCCGCACCTATCCGGTGGAGATGCGCTACCGACCGCCAGGGGCAGCCCTCTCCCCCGGCCCCTCTCCCGCCAATGAGGCGGGAGAGGGGAGACAACTGGCTGTCCGCGCCGGCAGAGCCGGCACGGACAGCGATGAAGAGTTGACGGAAGCAATCGTCGAAGCGGTGGCCGAACTGTGGCGCGAACCTTTATCTAAAAATTCGGGCGGGGATGTGCTGGTGTTCCTGCCGGGTGAACGCGAAATCCGCGAGACCGCCGAAGCCTTGCGCAAGCACCATCCCAAGGGTGCGGAAATCATGCCCTTGTATGCGCGGCTGTCGTTCGAAGAGCAGGATGAAGTGTTCCGTGCACATGGTGCGCGGCGCATTGTGCTGGCTACCAACGTCGCCGAAACCTCGCTGACGGTTCCCGGCATCCATTACGTGGTGGACACCGGCCTCGCCCGCATCAACCGCTACAGCTACCGCAACAAGGTCGAGCAGCTGCAGATCGAAAAAGTATCGCGCGCGTCGGCCAACCAGCGCGCCGGACGCTGCGGCCGCATCGCGGCCGGTGTGGCGATCCGTTTGTATGACGAAGATGACTACAACGCGCGGCCGCAGTACACCGATCCGGAAATCCTGCGTTCCTCGCTGGCCCATGTGATCCTGCGCATGAAGGCGCTGCGCATTGGCGACGTCGAGGATTTTCCCTTCCTCGAAGCGCCGACGCCGCGGATGATCACCGACGGTTATCAATTGTTGGCCGAGCTTGGCGCCGTCGATGCGCAGAAGCAGCTGACCCCCGTCGGCTGGCAGCTCGCCAAGTTCCCGATTGATCCACGCATCGCGCGCATGATCATCGCTGCCAAGCAGGAAAACTGCCTGCGCGAAGTGCTGATCATTGCCTCCGCGCTGTCGGTGCAGGACCCGCGTGACCGGCCGTTTGAAAAAGCCGAGGCGGCCGACCGTGCGCACGCGCAGTTCGCTGACGCCAAGTCGGACTTCATGAGTTACCTGAAGCTGTGGGATTTTTTTGACGAGTCGATCAAACACAAGCAGTCCAACCGCAAGCTGGCGCAGCAATTGTCCGAGCTGTTTCTGTCGCAGCGGCGCATGCGCGAATGGCGCGACATCCACGGCCAGCTCGCGTCGCTGACCGCCGAGCTTGGGCTGCACGCAAATGAGCTGCCGGCGACCTTTGAGCAGATTCACCGCGCATTGCTCGCGGGGCTGCTCGGCAACATCGGTTTCAAGAACGAAGAGGGGGAGTACATCGGTGCGCGCGGCATCAAGTTCACCATCTTCCCCGGTTCCGGTTTGCGCAAGGCGCAGCCGAAGTGGGTGATGGCCGGCGAACTGGTCGATACCGCGCGGCTGTATGCGCGCAGCGTCGCGCGCATCGAACCGGAATGGATCGAGCCGCTGGCGCGCGATCTGGTCGATCGTCATTACTTCGATCCGCACTGGGAGCGCGAACGCGCGATGGTGTCGGCCTATGAGCGTGTCACCTTGTATGGCATCACCATCGTGCCCAAGCGCCGCGTGCACTACGGGCCGATCAATCCTTCGGTGTCGCGCGAGATTTTCATCCGTCAGGCGCTGGTTGCCGGTGACTACGCCACGCCATCTAAAATTATTCAACATAATCAAATACTTATAAAAGAAGTCCAGGAACTCGAGCACAAGGCACGCAAACGTGATGTGCTGGTCAGCGACGAAGTGATCTTCGCCTTCTATGACGAACTGATTCCGCAGGACATCGTCAACGGCGCCGGTTTCGAACAATGGCGCAAGGACATTGAACAGAAAAACGCCGATCACCTGCTGCTGACGCGCGACTATCTGATGCGTCATGCCGCCGAAGACATCACCGAAGAACAGTTTCCGGACAGTGTTCGCACCGGAGAAGTCGAGGTGAAGCTCAAGTATCGCTTCGAGCCGGGTCACGCGCTCGACGGCATTACCGCGACGGTTCCACTGGCGCTGCTCAACAAGCTTGATGCCACCGCCTTCGATTGGCTGGTGCCGGGAATGATCCGCGACAAGGTGGCGTTTGCGTTCAAGGCGCTGCCGAAAAACTGGCGCCGCCATCTGACGCCGCCGACCGAACACATCACCAGATTCCTGCAGACTGAAGGTTCGGCGACCGGGGCGATGGCCGATGCGGTGGCGCGTTACGCGTCGCGCGCTGCGGGCGCACCGCTGGCGCGTGATGACGCTGCCGCCATCGATTTCCCGCCGCACCTGCACTGCAATTACCGCGTGGTGGATGAATCCAGCCGCGAACTGGCGACCGGCCGCGATCTGGTCGCGCTGAAAGCGCAACTGGGCGAAGCGGCACAGCTGACCTTCAGCGAAACCACCACCGGCATCGAACGCGAGGGCATCCGCAGCTGGGATTTCGGCGATCTGCCACCGACCATCACCTTCACCCGCGGCGGCCGTCAGGTCACCGGTTATCCGGCGCTGGCCGACGAAGGTGACAGCGTGGCGATCCGCCTGTTTGATGTCGAGGGCGCGGCGCATGAATCAATGCGCGCCGGCATCGTGCGCCTGATGCGGCTGATGCTCAAAGAGCAGATGCGCCAGCTGGAAAAGAGTTTGAAGGGCTTCGATCAGGCCGCGTTGCAGCTGCGTACGGTTGCGGGCCCGGATGATCTGCGCGCCGATCTGATCACCGCGATCTGTAACCGCGCTTTTATCGGTGACGATGAACTGCCGAGGGACTTGAAGGCATTTGAAGATCAGGTCAAACGCGCGCGTACCCGTCTGCCGGCAGTCAGCGAGGCGGCGTGCCGCCTGTTCGTGACCATCGCCGCGGATGTTCACCAGCTGTCACTGGCGCTGGGCGCCGCCAAAGGCACGGTGGCCCGCGCGGCCAATGACGTACGCGCGCAAAGCCAGCGCCTGATCTACAAGGGCTGTTTCAGCGCGACGCCATGGCCGCAGTTGTCGCAGTTGCCGCGCTACATCAAGGCGATGCAGCTGCGCCTGCAGAAATATCCGGCCAACGCCGAGCGCGACGCCAAACATTCGGCGAGCATTGCGCAGCTGTGGGGACGTTACGAAATGCGTTTTGATCAGCAGAAAAAAGCCGGCATGATTGATCCGCGGCTGCTCGAATTCCGCTGGCACATCGAGGAGCTGCGCGTGTCGCTGTATGCGCAGGAACTGAAGACGCCGTATCCGGTGTCGTACAAACGTCTCGATAAATTGTGGACTGCGATGGGGTAACGACCCCGATGTCCGTCATTCCGGCGGAAGCCGGAATCCAGGTAAACACTGCTGTCATTGCCGAGCCCGGCCTGGACCCCGGCTTCCGCCAGGGTGACGGACCAGGTATCGGAATTCACGACTTGGTCTCCGGCAAGGCAGCTCGACTTCATTCGATTACACTGCGGAATTGCTACTGTTAATCACTCCAGAAAATGAACAACGAATCCCGTGAAGTACCACTGCTGTTCACGCCGATCAAGCTGCGTTCGGTGGTGGCCCGCAACCGTATCGTCAGTTCGCCGATGTGCCAGTACGCGTCCGACGACGGCGGCCCTGAGGAATGGCAACTGGTCAATTTCGGCCGTTTTGCGATGGGCGGATGCGGCATCGTCTTCGGTGAAGAAAGCGCGGTCGAAGCGCGTGGCCGCAAGACGCATCATTGCGCCGGTATTTATAAAGACAGCCACATCGCGTCGTATCGCCGCATCACGGACTTCATCAAATCCCTCGGCGCCGTGCCGGCGATCCAGTTGGGGCATTGCGGCCGTCGCGCATCCCAGCATGGTCCGCTGAAGGATCGCGCGCTGCTGAGCGAAGCCGAGCGTCCCTGGCAGGGCATCTCGCCGAGTCCGTTGCCGCCGACCCCGGGCGGTGCGATTCCGCGCGAGATGGACGAAAGCGATATTCGTGCAACGCTCGTCGCCTGGCGCGAGGCTGCGCAACGATCCATCGACGCCGGTTATGACATTTGCGAAATTCACGGCGCCCACGGTTACCTGATTCATCAGTTCCTGTCGCCGCTATCGAATCTGCGCAGCGACGGCTACGGCGGCGGCCTTGAAGGCCGCATGCGTTATGCGCTGGAAGTGGTCGAGGCGGTGCGTGCCGTCTGGCCGCAGGACAAGCCGCTGTTTTTCCGCACCTCGGCTGTCGAGGGGGCCGGTGGCGTCTGGGGTATCGAGGAGACCCTCGCATTGACCCGCGAACTGCAGCAGCGCGGCGTGGATGTGGTCGACTGTTCGTCCGGCGGTGTCGGCGGAGATGGTCCGATGCCCGGGGTGCCCCGCGTGCCGGGTTTCCAGGCGGGGTATGCGCGGGAGATCCGGCGCAGGACCGGTATGCCCACCGTTGCTGTCGGCATGATCGCCGATGCGCATCACGCCGAAGCCATCCTGCGCGATGGCAATGCCGATCTGATTGCACTGGCGCGCGGCTTGATGGACAACCCGAATTGGCCGCTGCATGCGGCGCGCGAACTCGGATACGCCGATCCTCTGGGTCTGGTCCATCAGCGCGAGGCACAACGCCTGCGCCTGCTCGAGCAGCACAGCAAGGAGTATCCGCCCGGCAGTGCGATCGAGATTCCCTTTGGACCCGGCGAACAGGTGTCCTATTCCTGGCAGGACGGTATCGCCGCCCGTAACGATCGTCGTTAGCCTTGCAGTTCTGCCGTTTTGCGCAACAGAGGATGGACTGTAAACAAGCAGCGCCGGCATGCGCGCCACTGCAACACGGCGCTGGGTTAAAATGACGGTCTACTCAGCGATTCACATTTACCCGTTTTATCTGTTTTCCCGTTCGGCAAGGCAACAGCAGGCCAACGATCTGCTGCCCGCCGACGGTCATTTCCAAGAGGAGAAACAACCATGTCATTGAATTTCAAACGCGCCGCCGGTGCAGTGACCGTTGCGGTGCTGGCCGCGACTGCATCCTTCGGCTGGGCCGCCGATGCGGTCAAGGAATATCCGACCAAGCCAGTACGCCTGATCGGGCCCTTCACGCCGGGTGCCGGCACCGACACCACGGCGCGGATGATCGCCAAACACCTGAGCGACCAATGGAATCAGCAGGTGGTGGTCGACAACCGCACCGGTGCTGCCGGCGCGATCGGGGTTGATCTCACCGCAAAAGCCGCACCGGACGGTTATACGATTTGCTTGATTTCCGCGTCGATGCACGTCAATTCGGCGACCAATCCCAATCTGCCCTACGACCTGACCAAGGATCTACAGGGCATCTCGCAGGCAACTTCGCTGTTCTATGCGGTTTACCTCAACCCGACGGTGCCGGCCAAGAACATCAACGAACTGGTCGCTTATGCCAAGGCCAATCCGGGCAAACTGAACTACAGCTCGTCGGGCACCGGCGGCCTGCAGCATCTGGCCGGCGAACTGTTCGACTACATGGCGAAGACCAAGATGACCCATGTGCCGTTCAAGGGCACGGCTGCGGGTGTGGTCGCCAACCTCAGCGGTGAAGTGCAGGTGGGATTCGGCACGCTGTTCGGCGTGCGCCCGCACATGCAGACCAACCGCCTGCGCGTGATTGCGATCACCGCGAGCAAACGTTCACCGGCGGTACCGGACATCCCGACGGTGTCGGAAAGCGGCGTTCCGGGTTACAGCGTCGATCAGATGTACGGCATCATCGGCAGCGCGAAGATTCCGAAGCCCATCATCAACAAGATCAACGCCGGCATCGTCACCGCGCTGAAGGATCCGGAAGTGGTCAAGAAGCTCAACGCCGACGGTTCCACCCCGGTGGGCTCGACGCCCGAGGCTTACACGGCGACGATCCGCGCTGAAGTGGACAAGTGGCGCAAGCTTGCCAAGGCGGCAAAGCTCGAACTGCACTTCTGATTTTATTGAGCAGCAATACATTCATGCCGCGCAGCGTTTGTTGCGCGGCATTGTTTTTTTACGGAGACTGAACATGAGTGAAGGCATTGTTGCGGGCAAAGTAGTGGTGGTAACGGGTGCCGGCCGCGGTATCGGCCGCGAGATCGCGCTGATGATGGCGAAAGAGGGCGCAAAAGTCGTGGTCAACGACATCGGCACCTCACTGGCCGGCGAGGGCGCCGATCAGACGCCGGCGGAAGAAGTGGTGCAGCTGATCCGCAAAAACGGCGGCGAAGCGGTGGCCAGCTATGACAGCGTTGCCGACTTCGATGCAGCGCAGCGCATTGTGCAGACCGCGGTCGACACCTTCGGCCGCGTCGACAGCGTGATCAACAACGCCGGCATCCTGCGCGACGTGATTTTCCACAAAATGACCTTCGACGACTGGGATTCGGTGATCAAAGTCATTCTCTACGGCGCCTTCAACATGAGTCGCGCCGCAGCGACGCACTTCCGCAACCAGGACGGCGGCAGCTTTGTGCACATGATTTCTAATTCGGGTCTTGCCGGCAACGTCGGTCAGGCCAACTACGGCGCAGCCAAGGCCGGCATGGTGATGCTGTCCAAACACATTGCGCTCGACATGCAGCGCTTCAACGTGCGCTCGAACTGCATCGCACCGTCCGCGTGGACGCGCATGACCGGTTCCATTCCCTCCAATACGCCGGACAAGGCCGCGCGGGTCGCGCAGCGGCAGATGGTCACACCGGACAAGAATGCGCCGCTGGCGGTGTTCCTCGCCAGTGATGCGGCGAAAGACGTCAACGGCCAGATTTTCTATACGCGGATGAATGAAATTTTCCTGATGAGTCAGTCGCGGCCGATTCGCGGCCTGCAGCGCAGCGAAGGCTGGACGCCGCGGGCAATAGCGGAGATCGCAATGCCGGCCTTCAAGCCGGATTTTTATCCGCTGGCGCGGAATCAGGATGTATTTAGTTGGGATCCGGTGTGAGGTTACTGTTGGAGGGGTGTGCCTGAACGCAGAATTACCAACAACACCGTTCACCTCCGGCCGCGCTGCCCCCAAGGTGACTTCCTTCGTAGCGCTGCGGGCGTATGGCATCCTGTTCGGGGCATGGCGTTTCGCAGTTGCAAATCACGTTGACAGTTCAGGGTGCCCTCCACACAATGCCCGGCTCAGGAGGAGAACAATATGAATGTAAAAAACTTCATCACTGGTTCCGTGCTCGCCTTGTTTGCCGCAGGCGCGGCCGCGCAGGCTTTTCCATCCAAGCCGGTGCGCATCCTCGTCGGCTTCGGTGCCGGCGGCAGCACTGACATCGTCGCGCGTGTGCTGGCGCAAAGCCTGACCGGTGACTGGAAACAGAACGTGCTGGTCGAAAACCGTCCCGGCGCCAGCGGCATGATTGCCGCGGAAATGACCGCCAAGGCGCCCGCTGACGGCCATACGCTGATGATCACGCCGCAGACCAGCCTCGCGGTTGCGCCGGCGCTGTATGGCAAGGCGCCGTACGACACCATGCGCGACTTCACACCGATCACGCTGACCGGTTACACGCCGCTGCTGATGGTGGTGCATCCATCATTCCCGGTGAAAAACTTCAAGGAATTCCTCGCCCTCGCCAAAAAAAGCAAAGAGCCGCTGACCTTCGGTTCGGGCGGCGTCGGTTCCTCGCCGCACATGGCGGGTGAGCTGATGAGTTCACAACTGGGTATCAAGATCACCCACGTGCCGTACAAAGGTGAAAACCCTGCGCTCGCCGACACCGTCGGCGGGCAGATTCCGATCATGTTCGGCAACCTGCCGGTAGCGATTCCGCATGTGCAGAGCGGCCGCCTGCGCGGTATCGCCAACACCTGGAGCACGCGTTCGCCGCTGGCGCCGGATATTCCCACCGTCGCTGAAGCCGGTTTCAAGGATTACGCCATTGCCACCTGGTTCGGTCTGCTCGGGCCTGCCAACATGCCACCGGAACTGGTTGCGCGCATTCAGCGCGACACCGCGCGCATGTTCAATACGCCCGCAACCAAGGACAAGCTCACCGGCATGGGCGTCGACCTCGTGCTCAACTCGCCGGAGCAGTTCCGCGATTACCTGCGTACCGAGATTGCCCGCTATACCAAGGTGATCAAGGACGCCGGCATCAAGGCGCAATAAGTGGCGCGTCTTCAGGCCAAAGTCGGCGTCATCGGTCTGGGTGCGTTGGGTCTGCCGATATCCCGCAGACTGATTGCCGCCGGCTGCACCACCGCTGTCTATGACGTGCGTTTTGATCCGGTGCGCGAACTCGCGGCACTCGGCGCCAATCCCTGCAGTTCACCCGCCGATGTTGCGCGGGTCAGCGATCTGATCATCAGCCTGGTGTCGGATGCCGCGCAGACCGACGCCATCGTCTCCGGCCCCGGCGGTATTCTGGAAACGTTGCGTCCCGACGCGATCTTCGCCACCGGCAGCACGCTCGGCCCGGGTCCGGTGATCAACATCGCAAAGTTGATCGCGGCAAAGGGCGGTCATACCCTCGACATCCCGATTTCCGGCGGCATTCTAGCCGCACGCGAGGGCATGCTCAGCCTGATGGTCGGCGGCGATGCGCAATTGCTCGCATCGGCGATGCCGGTGCTGAAAGTGTTTGCCGACAACGTCACCCACACCGGCGATGTCGGCACCGGTCAGGTCGCCAAACTGGCGCACCAACTGGTATTCAGTACCAACGTGATGGCGCTGCTCGAAGGGCTGGCGCTGGGCGAGGCGGGTGGTGTTGCGCCGGAGGTGATGAAACTCGTATTGAAGCAGGGCCTCGCCAACAGTTCGGTGCTGCAGATCTGGCATGAACTCGGTCCGCGCTGGAAAGGCATGCTGGCCGCCCGGGATGCCGATGAGCCGCTGCCCAATATGCGCAAGGACCTGCATCTGGTGCTCGAGATGGCGCAAAAACTCGGCGTCCCGCTGCCGGTGGGTGCCCACGTGTCACAGGTCGCCGATTCCGGCAAAGCCACCGGACACAACGACCCCTCGCTCTGATCCATTCCGTTCTGAATAGCTGATGACTGACACCAAACCCCGATTGCCCACCCCTGCCGGTGCCTGTGACACACACATGCACATTTTTGAGCCGGGTTATGTCCAGCGCCCCGGCACCAATCTGCCGTCGATGCCCGGCAATACCGCCGAATACCGCAAGCTGCGCGCGCGCCTCGGTTTCACGCGCACGGTGATTGTGCAACCCGCGGCCTACGGCAACGACAACCGCTGCACGCTCGAAGCCATGAAAGCGCTCTCTGACGATAAGCACCAGACCCGTGGTGTCGCCATCGTTCTGCCCGAAGACAGCGATGCCGAAATCGAGCGCCTCACCGCCGCCGGCATCCGCGGCATCCGTTATCACCTGCTGCCTTACGGTGGTGTCAGCTGGACTACCCTGAATGAAATGGCCGCACGCGTGGCGCCGCACGGCTGGCATGTGCAGTTGCAGATGGATTGCCGCGAACTCGCCGGCCACCACGCCATGCTCAAGGCGCTGCCCTGCGACATCGTCATCGATCACATCGGCCGCTTCATGCAGCCGGTGGCGGCAGACGAACCGAATCTGCAGGCGATGTTCAGCCTGGTCGACAGCGGCCGCTGCTGGGTCAAACTGTCGGCGCCGTATCACGGCTCCAAAACCGGCGCGCCGCGGTATGAAGACGCCGGTGCACTGGCGCAACAGCTCATCCGCGCTGCACCCGAGCGCATGCTCTACGCCACCAACTGGCCGCATCCATCGCTGAAAAGCAATTTCCCCGATGACGCCAGCCTGCTGGATTTGCTGGCGGAGTGGGCGGGGAGCGAAGCGGTACGCCAGGAAATCCTCGTCAGCAATCCGGCCCGGCTCTACGGATTCTGAAAACATCAATAAAATCAAATAAATACACCTGTCCTTGATCGATGTTGTTTGGACATGGCAAATAGCCGCAAAAGGCTATTTTGGCTATAATGTACAAAACATCCATTCGGGGGTATTCCATGTCGACACTGACTTACCGCAATAGCCATGGCGAACTCGTTGATGTTCCAGCCGTTGCTGCGACCCAACTCAAGAACGGACTGGCTGCTGTGCTGGAGCAGGTGATGCGTGGCGGCGTTGTCGCCATCACCCGGCACGAAACGCCCAAGGCCGTGTTGATGGGCTATGAAGAATTCGTTGCGCTGACCAAAGATCGTGCGCCGGTACTGAATGATCTTGCCGCTGAATACGATGTGCTGTTGGCACGCATGCAGACGCCGGCGGCGCGCAAGGCCGTAGTGGATGCTTTTAAAGCGACTCCTGAAGAAATGGGGCGCGCAGCGGTAAAAGCCGCACGCAAGCAGCGCTGAATCGGCAACGCTGAACGATGAGTGTGCCGCGCATCAATGTGCTGGCTGGTGTCAATGGTGCGGGCAGGAGCAGTGTCGCGGGTGCGACGCTCCGTAGCGGTGGCGGCTTCTATTACAACCCGGATGAAGCTGCGCGCGATTTGAAGCTCGCAAATCCGGGTCTGACCCAAATCCAGGCCAACAGCGCCGCCTGGCATCGAGGCCGTGAAATGCTGGAGCAGGCTATCGCTCAGCGTCTCGACTTTACTTTTGAAACCACGCTGGGCGCATACACCATTCCGAAGCTGTTGATCGATGCCGCAGGGCAAGGCATCGAAGTACATGTCTGGTATACGGGGCTCACGACCCCGGAACTGCATATCGCCCGGGTACGGGCACGTGTAGCGCGCGGCGGTCATGACATTCCTGAGGAGGCCATACTCCGGCGATTCGAACATAGCCGGATCAACCTGATATCGCTTCTGCCCGTGCTTACCTCGCTGCGGGTTTACGACAACAGTGCCGAGGCCGATCCCGCTGCAGGCAAGATGCCGGTGCCGGCGCTGGTATTGCACATGCAGGAAAACCGGATATTGAATCCGCGGGTTTTGCCACAAGCGCCGGATTGGGCGAGGCCGATCATCGCTGCGGCGATGAAAATCGAAGCCGTGCGCCCCCGCTAGCTGCGTCCCGGTCGCAGCAGGTGCATCTCGGTTTCAATGGCCTGCGCGGTCTTCAGCATCTCCGGCAGGAAGGCCGAGCGCATCCGTTCAGCGGTGATGCGTCCTGCATAACAACTCACGTTGATTGCGGCGACGGTGCGTCCTGCCGCATTGCGCAGCGGCACGGCGAGGGCGCGCGCGCCGATTTCCAGTTCTTCGTTGATCAGGTACCACCCGTCGCGGCGGGCGCGATCGATCTCACGGCGCAGGCTGGTCGTGCTGACGATGGTTTTCGGCGTGAGCCTGGAGAACGCGGTATCGCGCAGGTAAGCCGCGAGTTCAGCTTTCGGCAGCGCTGCCAGCAGCACCCGGCCTGCAGAAGTGCAATACGCGGGCAGCGTTGATCCCACCGACAGGTTGGCGCCGACCAGCCGGTTCACCGTGACCCGTGCGATGTAGATGATGGAGTCGCCGGCATATTCCAGCACCGAGCACGATTCACCGATCTGGTTGGCGAGGCGTTGCAGGTGCGGCTGTGCCACTTGGGCGAGTGACTGCGAGGCGAGGTAAGAGTAACCGAGTTCCAGCGTTTTCGGCAGCAGGTAGAACGATCCGTCGGTCCTGCCGACGTAACCCATGGCCTCCAGCGTCAGCAGAAAGCGGCGTGCGGCGGCGCGCGTCATGTTCGCAGTCTTCGCGACCTCGACGAGGCTCTGCCCGGCGCTGGTGCCGAGGCTTTTCAATACGGTGAGGCCGCGCTCCAGTGACTGCACGTAGTCGCGCATTGCGATGCCGGCGGGCGGTCGTGCTTTCGGCCTGGTTGTAACGGTTTTTGATTTCGATTTTTGAGCCATAAGGGTCGCACGTGGTAGCGGCGCAGCCCGACAGTGACCAGCCCGGGGTTGACCGTTGTTGCGGATCAGTTCTACACTGTTTTTCGCATATCGCACTATTGTGCGATATGCGCACAATATCAGAATACGGCAACTTCGACAAAGGCGGACACGCGTATGAACGCAGAACCCAAAAAATATCCCTACCAATACGTGAAATACAACGTTGATCCCGCCTCGAAGATCGCGACGGTGACGCTGAGCAATCCCGGCAAAAGGAATGCCGCGCCGTTCTGGGGCGAAGAGCAACTGGTAATGGCGATCGATGACTGGGAAAAAAATGACGACGTGAAGGTGGTCATCATTAAAGGCGAGGGCGACCATTTCTGCGGGGGCCATGACCTGGAGGGGTATTTCGAGGGATTCGGCACGCGCTCGAAGACCAATGAACGCGGTTTGCCCAACCGCCACCAGCTGACACTGCAACGCGACCTGCGGCAAGTGTGGCGCCGTCTTTTTTTCTCGCTCAAACCCACCATTGCCCAAATCAGCGGGCATTGCATCGAGCTGGGCAACCAGCTGCAGGCCTGCTGCGACATCTCGATCGCGGCCGAGGACGCGCATATCGGCAATCTCGGCCAGGTGGGCGGGATATCGGGCATCACGCTGATACGGCTGTATGCGCACCTGATCGGCTACAAGCGCACTCGCGAGATGATGGTGACCGGCCGCACCTGGAGCGGTCACGAGGCCTCGCTCATCGGCCTGGTAAACCGGGCCGTGCCGCGTGAACAGCTTGCGGAAGAGGCATTAAACGAGGCGCGCAGGATTGCATTGCTGCCCATAGACGGCATTGTTTCGGGCAAAGCCTACAGCCACCTGGTGTGGGAGGCGATGGGCATGGGGCAGGCGTTTACGGAACTGTATGTAGGGCACACCCTGGGTCTGAAACTTCGCTTTGAAGAGGGTGACTTCGCCTTCTTCAAGGAGGTTCGGCGTAATGGCGCCAGTGCGGCGGTTGCCAAGCGGCGCGAGCTTTATGCCCCGCTCGGCGGCTTCGGGCCGGATGCCGAGATCAGCATCGTGCCCCGCGGTCGCGGTGATCTTTGACCAGGGTGCAGCCGTGAACCGCGCGGACGGACTGCCGCTGCAGGGCATACGTGTCATCGACTTCACCCACCATGCTGCGGGGCCGATGTGCACCATGCTGCTGGGCGACTACGGTGCCGAGATCATCAAGATCGAGCCGCCGGAGGGCGAAGCCTTTCGTACTTCCGGTACGGTGCGGGTGAAAGGCGAGCATGTCGGCTTTCTCGCGCTCAACCGCAACAAGAAAAGCGTGGTCATCGACCTCAAGTCTCCCGAAGGCAGGAGGCAGATCGAAGCGCTGATTCGCACTGCCGACGTGGTGGTCGAGAATTTTCGTCCCGGCACCATGAAACGGCTGGGCCTCGGTTACGAACGCCTGGTCGAACTCAATCCGCGCATCGTTAGTGCCGCGATCTCCGCTTTCGGTGCCACCGGTGCGCGCAGCAACAAGCAGGGGCTGGATGTGGTGCTGCAGGCGATGTCCGGACTGATGAGCATCACCGGCGAGCCCGACCGTGATCCGCTGCCGGCGGGCGCGCCGGTGGCCGACATCCTCTCGGGCGTGGTCGGCGCGCTGGGCATCGTCATGGCGGTGATCGCACGTAACCGCAGCGGCCAGCCGCAGCAAGTCGAACTCGGCATGCTTGATGCGATGATTTCGCTGCTGAGCCTGCGCCTGCAGCAGGTGCTGGCGGTGGGGCATGACCTGCCGCGCATGGGCAGCGGGCATCCGCAGGCCTGTCCATGGGATGTGTTTCATGCCGCCGACGGTCCCTTTGTCATTGCCGCCACTCGCGACGAATACTGGCAGCGGCTGTGCCGTGCCGTGGGCATTCCGGATTACGCGACCCGCGAGGGGTATGCCACCATCGTCGATCGCGTCGCCAACCGGCCCAGGGTCAACGCGCTGCTCAATGATCTTTTCAAACAAAAGCCGCGTGCGCACTGGTTGAAAGCACTGGACGGGGCCGACGTGCCCAATGGTCCGCTGAACAGCCTTACTGAAGCCATGGCCGATGAAACCGTCTGTGAGAGCGGAGTCATGCTCGAAGTCGACCATCCGGCGGGCGGAACCATCACCACCGCCGGACCGCCGCTGCGCTTCAACGGCGCGCGCGGCGCGCGCATGGGTCCGCCAGGTCTTGGCGCACATACCGCCGCGGTGCTGGCAGAGCTGCTGGTCAGCGCCAACGCCGGCAAAGGACAACGGGCATGACCGCGAAAACCGCAGCACTGACGCCGCCGGACCAACTGCCGCTGGCCGGCATTACCATCGTTGACCTGACCCACGTCATCGCCGGGCCCTTTGCATCAATGATCCTCGCCGATCTTGGCGCCACCGTGATCAAGGTCGAAGCACCGGGGCGCGGCGATACCGCGCGCGGCACGCCGCCGCATGACGACGGCATCAGCCACTTTTTTGCGGCGGTCAACCGCAACAAGCACAGTGTCGCGCTCAACATCAAGACAGTGCGCGGCAAGAAAATGCTCGAACAGCTGATCGCGCAGGCTGACGTGCTGATCCACAATTTCCGGCCCGGGGTCATGGAAAAACTCGGTCTTGGTTTCGACGTGCTGGGCGAGCGCCATCCCGGCCTGGTGTATTGCGCGATCAGCGGCTTCGGGCAGGACAGCCCGCTGCGTGACCGCCCTGCCTTCGACGGCGTGATCCAGGCCATGTCGGGGCTGATGTCGCTGACCGGCGAGGCCAACGGTCCGCCGGTGCGCGCCGGCCTGTCAGTGGGCGATTTCATCCCCGGGCTGTATGCGGCGATGTCGATCGTCGTCGGCCTGCGCGAGAAGGAGCGCCGCGGCAAAGGACAGTTCATCGACGTCAGCAATTTCGACTGCCTGTTCAACATCCTCGGCTACTACGTGCCTTATTACGAACTGACGGGCAAGGTGCCAAGGCGCACCGGCGGCGCGCACCCGACGGTGGTGCCGATGGGCGGGTTTCCCACCGCGGACGGCCATCTGGTGGTGGCCGCATTCAACCAGGGCTTCTGGCGCAATCTGTGCAAGGCGCTGGGCCGCAACGACTGGCTGGACGACCCGCGCTACGCCACGCTGACGCTGCGTGCGAAACACAGCGAAACGCTGTTTGAAGCACTGTGCGAAGCGATGCGCCAGAAAACCACCGCCGAGTGGGAAGAAATTTTCAAGGTCAACGACGTGCCCTGCGGCCCGGTGCTCAATGTCGCCGACCTCATCGACCATCCGCAGGTGCGCCACCGTGAATTGCTTGATCATTCCGGGCGCGGAAAAATGCATGTGCCGGTTCGGCCGGTGAAATACGGCAGCTTCCGTGACGGCGTGCAGCGGCCACCACCGCGACTGGGCGAAGACACCGGCGCAATACTCGAACGCTACGGATTTGTTTCCGGCGACGCCGAGCTGGAACAATTGGCGGTGGAAGGTGTGCTCGAAGACCCGCGCTTTCCCCAGCCGGAACACGAAGAAAAAGCCAAGCCCGGAAAAACCAGGACCTGAAGCCAGAGGAGGAGCGACAATGTTCAGAACCATGCTGCTGTCCGTGCTGTGCGCCGGCATTGCCGGCGCCACCAGTGCTGCCGAGCCGAAGTTTCCGACCAAGCCGATCCGCGTCGTCATCGGTTATGCCGCGGGCGGGCCGACCGATGCGGTGGGGCGGATCTACGCCACCCGCATCTCGGAGACGATGGGCGTGCCGGTGATCGTCGACAATCGCGGCGGTGCTGCCGGCATCATCGGCACCGAACTCGTCGCCAAGGCACAAGCCGACGGCTACACCATCCTGCTCGGTGTCATCAGCACCCACGGCCTGCACCCTGCATCGGGCAAGAAGATTCCCTACGACGCTGTGCGCGACTTTGCGCCGGTGGCGCTGGCTGTTACGGTGCCGATGGTCATCATGGTCAACCCCAGGGTGCTGCCGGCCACTGACGTGAATTCGCTGATCGCGCAGCTCAAGGCCAATCCCGGCAAACACAAGTTTGGCTCGTCCGGCAACGGCGGCATCAGCCACATGTGTTTCGAACTGTTCAAGCAGCGCGGCGGCGGGATCGACATGGTGCACGTACCGTACAAGGGCACCGGCCCTGCCATTACCGACCTGCTGGGCGGCCACATCAGTGCTGTTTGTGAAGGCATCGGCGGCGCCGCCGGCCATGTGCGTTCCGGCCCGCTGCGCGGCATCGGCACGGCGACGCTGCAGCGCGCACGCGCGCTGCCCAACCTGCCGACCATTGCCGAGCAGGGGCTGCAGGGATTCGAGGCCTATACCTGGAACATGTTCTTCGCGCCGGCGAAAACACCGTCAGCCATCGTGCATAAGCTCAACCGCGAACTGAACGCTGCCGCCAAGGACCCGGCCACTCGCGACAAGCTCGACCGACTGGGTGTGGATGTGGTCGACAACTCAACGCCGGAAAGTTTGCGGAATTTCGTGCCGGGAGAAATCGCAAAGTGGACTAAGGTCTTTAAAGAAGCTGGTGTAAAGGTAGAGTAGCGGTGATGCGTTACGACAGGCGGATTGAGGCATAGCCCGACACCAAAGGCTATTAGTCCATCCCTGCCTGAAACGGAGTAATCGATTTCGTTAGCATCGATGTCGATGATGCCTGAACCGGAGGAGAGACAATGCGACGGATCGCCAGGATTGCCATTTCGATGTCGCTGGCTGCCTGCATGCAGCCCTGTTCTGCAGCGCAATCGGCTGTAGCTTCGAATTATCCCAATAGAGCCATTCGCATCGTCGTTCCATACGCGCCCGGCGGGATTTCGGATCGACTGGCCCGATTGGTCGGGCAGGAGCTCACGGTGGCATGGTCGCAGCAGGTCCTCGTTGATAACCGACCGGGCGCTGGTACGAATCTGGGCAGCCAGTTAGTTGCCAAAGCGCCTCCTGATGGATACACACTGCTGTGGGCGGGTATTGCCAACACCGTTGGCCCGGCGTTGTACAAAGATTTGCCGTACGACCCGATCAGGGATTTTGCCTGGGTTACCAATATGGCAAAAGTCCCGGTATTGATTGCCGCACATCGATCGTTTCCCGTAAAAAATGCCCATCAATTAATTGAACTCGCCAAACGGCAGCCTGATGCCATTGCATTTGGTACGGCCGGGATCGCGACATCCGGCCATCTTGCAGGTGCGTTGTTCAACACCATGGCTGGAGTGCATCTGACGCATGTGCCATATCGAGGTGCCGGCCCGGCCTTGGTCGACTCCCTGTCAGGACAAATTCCACTCTACTTCGGCGCGATGGCCTCGCCCATGCAGCATGTGAGATCTGGCCGGCTTAATGCTATTGCGGTGACCACCCTCAAGCGTTCCGCTGCTTTGCCGGAGGTGCCAACGCTGGACGAGCAAGGCGTGAAAGGCTTTGAAACGGCTACGTGGTATGGCGTTGCTGCGCCCGCAGGAACACCAAAAGACATCGTCGCCAAAGTGGCTGTTGAGATTGCACGCATCATCAAACTGCCGGAAGTGCGCAGGGGTCTGGAGAGCGAAGGTGCCGATTTTGTCGGGGACACGCCTGAAGAACTTACGGCATTTGTTAAGCAGGAGATTGCAAAGTGGGGCAAGGTGGCCAAGCAATCCGGGTTAAAAGCTGAATAAATGTAAGACGCCCACTGGATGTGGTTAGCGGCTTAATCTGAAGCGGTATGAAATCGATAAGCATGATTGGTGAATGTAACAATGTCTGAACGAACTGGTAATCAACCTGATCTGTCCCGTTTGCTTAACCCCTCAGCGATTGCAATCGTCGGCGCTTCGACTAATCCGAAGTCCATCAGCGGACAACCCCTGGCCCATATGCTGGCCTGCGGTTTCGAAGGCAAACTCTACCCGGTCAATCCGAAGCGCGAAGAGGTTCAGGGGGTAAAAGCCTATGCCGATGTGTTGTCGTTACCGGGCCCTTGCGACGCTGCGGTCATTGCCGTCGGTCGCGAACATGTTCCTGACGTATTGGAGCAATGTGGCAAGGCTGGCATTCCTTACGCCGTCATTCTGACGGCAGGGTTTTCCGAGACGCATACCGAGTCGGGGGCGGAAATGCAGCATCGCCTCAATGCGGCGATTGCAAAGAGCGGTGTGAGAGTGGTTGGTCCCAACTGCGTCGGCGTGATGAATGTCATCAAGCGTGCCTACATGGCATTTGGCGGGGCCTTGTCGGATAAGACGCTGAGGCCGGGACCATTGGCCATCGTGTCGCAAAGCGGTGGATTCGGCCAGTCAATGATGACCTTTGCCAATGCCCATGGCGTCGGCTCGAATTACGTGGTGTCCTGTGGCAACGAGGCGGACCTGAGCTTTTTTGATTTTGCGCATGACTTTCTCGAGCGCGATGAAGTCAAGATGATCGCCACCTACATGGAGGCGACAACCGAAGGCATGCAGTTGCGAGAACTCGGTCGCCATGCCCTTGAAGTGGGCAAGCCTATCCTGATGCTCAAGGTCGGGAATAGTGGCGCAGGACGTCGCGCCGCCAATTCACATACCGGAAAACTCACTGCGGACTACACCTTGTTTCGTACCACGTTTCGTGAGGGCGGATTCATTGAAGTCAGCGATCTCGATGAAATGGCGGATGTCGCCCGACTGGTGATGGGGGGCAAGTATCCCAAGGGCCGCAATCTCGGCATTCTGACCGGGTCGGGAGGCTGGGGTGTGATTATGGCGGATCACTCTGAAAAAAATGGTTTGAACCTGCCCAGCACCTCGTCTGAACACCAGGCGAAGCTGCATGCGCTGAATTCGACGTTTTCGTCGGTCGCGAATCCAATCGACATGATGGCCAACTACAATGACCAATACAAGGCCATTGAATGCGTCATGGACGATCCGGCGTTCGACATGTTTCTGGTGCGTTCCGCGGCCGGACCGGATGTCGGCATCTGGGCTGATCGGTTTATCGAGACCGCTGCAAAAACGGACAAACCGATGATCATCAATTGGTCATCCATACCTACGCGGGATGTGGATGTCCGGGAAAAGCTGGAGCGAGCAGGCTATCTGTGCGCCAACTACGCGGGGCGCGCGGCCCGTGCCGCAGCGATATTTGCCGATTTTGCAATCAAGCAGGATCGGTTCCGAAAGGGTGAGCTTCAGCTGTCCCGTCCCATAGAGCGGCAATCGCTCGATATCAAAACCGGAAGCGGCGCCTGCTCCGAGCAGGTTTCAAAGGCATATGTTGGGCGTTATGGTATTCCGGTTACGAGCGAGGCGATGTTGTCATTGCAAGCAGTGCTGACGCTGGATAAATCCCCGGTTCCATTCCCGGTCGCGGTCAAGCTGGCTTCGCCTGATATTCCGCACAAGACCGAAGCCGATGCGGTGCGACTCAATATCAATTCCATTGCTGATCTCAAGCGTGCAGCCCGGGAGGTGTATGACGGTGGCCGTCGTTACGCTCCGGCTGCGAGGATTGACGGCATATCAATTCAGGAGATGGCTGGCGGCATGGAGGTGATCATTGGTGCGGTCAATGATTCCCAGTTCGGACCTTATGTGATGGTCGGACTCGGCGGTGTGCTGACCGAGGTGCTGGGCGATGTGGCGCACCGGTTTGCACCGGTAGGACCGGAGACGGCTCGTGAGATGCTGAACGAATTGCGGGGGCGAGACATCCTGAAGGGCGTTCGCGGTGCACCACCCGCGGACATTGATGCGCTTGTTGATGTGATTGTCCGGGTGTCCTGGCTGATAAACGATCACGCCAACGTGATATCCGAGATTGACATTAACCCGTTGTTCGTACGGCCTGCAGGCAAAGGTGTAGTCGCCGCAGATGCACTGATTGTTCCCGTCAACAAGACGGGACCTGTCGAATCATCAGGGAGTGAACCATGAGTTGGGAAGCGGAAATAGAGGAGTTGCGGGAGCGTCAGCGACTGGCGCAGCAAATGGGTGGCGCCGAGCGGGTAGCCAAACATCGCGCCGCCGGCAAGCTGACGGTGCGGGAACGTGTCGAACAGTTTCTTGATCCCGATTCGTTCCATGAAGTCGGGAGCGTGACGGGCAAGGCGCAATACGATGACAAGGGAAACATAACCTCCTTCACATCGAGTTATCTCGTCATGGGGCGCGGGCGTGTAAACGGAAAACCGGTAATTGTTGCGGGCGATGATTTCACGGTGCGGGGCGGTTCATCCGAGGGTGGCGTCAAGGACAAGTTGCTGCGGGTTGAGGCGATGGCGCGCGACCTGCGCCTGCCGCTGATTCGTCTGGTGGATGGGACCGGTGGCGGCGGCTCCGTACGTACCACAGAGGTGCTGGGTTACATGAAGTGTCCGAGCCTGCTCGGATGGGGGTTGGCGGTGCAAAATCTTTCCACCGTTCCCGTGGTGAGTCTGGCGCTGGGTTCGGTTGCCGGATTGGGAGCCATGCGCGTTGCGGGTAGCCATTATTCGCTGATGGTCAAAGATACTTCGCAGATCTTTGTTGCGGGGCCACCTGTGGTGAAGCGTATTGGTCAGGATTACACCAAGAATGAACTAGGCGGTAGCCAGATTCACGCCCGTAACGGTACTGTTGACGACGAAGCGGCAACTGAAGCAAAAGCATTTGAAATGGCGCGGAAGTTTCTGACATATTTGCCGCCTTCTGTTTACGAACTGGCGGAACGTATTGAATCTGTCGACGACGCTGCACGCATCGTGGAGCCGTTGATCGAGGCGATTCCGAAAGATCCGCGGCAGGTTTACAAGATCCGCCCGATCATCAATTCTGTGGTCGACAAGGACTCCTTCTCTGAAATCGGGCGTCTTTGGGGGCGTTCGATCGTGACCGGTTTTGCGCGGCTCGACGGATGGCCGGTCGCCGTTATGGCAAGCGATCCCTATTTTTACGGGGGCGCTTGGACTGTGGACGCCGCGCGCAAGATTCGCCGGTTTGTGGATTTGGCACAGACTTTCCACCTGCCCATGATGCACTTGGTGGATTGCCCGGGTTTCATGATCGGACTTGAAGCGGAACAGGCGAGTGCAGTGCGCTTCGGGATGGAGACGATCACTGCTATCAATGAAAGCACCATTCCATGGTGCGGCGTCATCATGCGTAAATGTTTCGGTATTGCGGGCGGCGCACACGTTAACAACGCCCGGTATTCGATGCGTTATGCATGGCCGTCAGCGGAGTGGGGTTCGCTGCCGGTTCAGGGTGGTTTGGAAGTCGCGTATCGAGCCGAGATTGAGTCGGCACCCGACCCCAAATCAAAAATGGCGGAAATCGAAGAACGGTTGCGACTGTTGCGTTCCCCGTTTCGCAGTGCAGAAGCGTTCAATATCGACGAAATCATCGACCCACGCGAAACGCGCCGTATTCTGTGCGATTTCGCCAACGTTTCGGCGGGTGCAAGGGTCGCGGGCCCGCCGAGCTTTGGTTACCGTCCCTGATACTTAACTCACGGGGGTGTCATGTTCCGCATTGGCAAATTAGTCATCAGTCTTGCAGTAGTGTTGACGGGGATTACAGCCGTTCCGGCATTCGCACAGAACTATCCCGAGCGTCCGGTGCGCATGATCGTACCGTTTGCCCCGGGTGGTACCACCGATGTGCTGGCGCGAATCCTTGGGCAGCGTTTGGGTGAAAATCTGGGTCAACAAGTGCTTATGGATAACCGTGCCGGCGCTGCGGGTAATCTCGGCACGGCCATTGCTGCAAAGGCTCCTCCCGACGGTTACACGTTGTTGCTGGGTGTGGTTTCACCGTTGGCGATCAACGTCAGTCTGTACGGGGCCAAGCTGCCATACAGCCCGGTGCGCGACTTTGCACCGATTTCGTTAATTACCAAGGTTCCTCAGGTGATCGCGCTGCACCCGTCCGTTCCTGCACGCACCGTCAGCCAACTCATCGCGTTGGCAAAGGCACACCCGGGAAAGATGACTTTTGGCAGTGCCGGTAATGGCACATCCAACCATCTGGTTGGTGAACTGCTGAAGACCATGACTGGCATAAAGATGGTGCACATTCCCTACAAGGGGGCTGGCCCGGCATCGATTGCCGTGTTTTCCGGAGAGATCGACATGATGATTTCCGGACCGCCGGCTGTAATGGCTTTTTTTAAGCAGGGGCGTCTGTATCCGCTGGCTGTAACCAGCGCGACGCGTTCACCGTCCTTGCCGGCAGTGCCGACAATGATCGAGTCGGGACTGCCAGGGTTTGAGGCGACCGCCTGGTATTGCATGATGGCACCTGCAGGAACGCCAAGGCCGATTGTTGACGTCGTGCGGGTTGCGTTGATCAAGGCGCTTGATACACCACAGGTGAAGCAGCGATTGCTCGACGAAGGCGCTGCGCCGGAGTCCTCTACGCCGGAGGAGCTTGGTAACTTTATCAAGGCCGAGATCGAAAAGTGGGACAAGGCAGTAAAAGTGGCCGGGGTAAAGCTCGACTGATTGTAATTGTTGTGCGCGCATATTGCTTCGTTCGTAATTTGGAGCCATGCACGTACTTTTTCAGGCTTCATATACGATGATCGCCAGAGTTGCCTGATTGCGTGTCATCCTGAACCCGTCATGGAGGAGTCTGCAATGACCACCATCAATTTCTACGACCCGTGCGGGCCGCTGGAAGTCAGCGTGCCGTTTGCGCCGCGCCTCGATACGCTCGAAGGCAAACGCATCGGCTTTGTCACCAACGAACAATGGCAGGCCTTTCGCATGCTGCCGCTGCTGCGCGACCTGATCAAGGCCGATTTCCCCACGGCGGAACTGCTGCCGATCGACGCCTATCCGCAGGGCAATGTGCTGATCCCGACCGAAGACACCGTCAGGAAGGTCAAGGAAAGCGGGGTCGACGCCGTCATCGTCGGCAACGCGGCCTGAGGGTCCTGCGCCACTGCCTGCGGCCGTGCTGCCGCGCAAATTGAAGCCCTGGGGATACCCACGGTCACCCTGACGCGAGCGGATTTTGTCGGGGTCATGAAAAACGCCGTATCGGGACTCGGCCTGGCACCCGATGCCGCGATGGTGACCTTTCCGATCGACATGTTCCTGCCGGGCAGCGATCTTTCTGCAGTCACCGCGCGCAAGCGCGAGTTCTACAACGGCCTGACCCAATGGCAGTCGGATTTCAACGTCGGGCCTTCAGCCGAGGCTGCTTTGCTGTCGGTCGAAGGGCGCAGCTACGAAGACGCGCTGCAAAAAGCCAACAACCTGCTGCTGACCAATCTGTGGGGCGACGGCCTGCCGGTATGGCCGGCGACCGAGGAGCGCGTCGACTGGATGCTGCGCGGCTCCGCATTGCCGCGCACGCACCGCCTCGGCAAATTCCCGCCGCGCGGCGGCATCACCACGGTCGAGACCTGCGCGATTGCGCTGGCGATGGCCGGTGGCCGCCCGGAATACCTGCCGGTGCTGATTGCTGCCGTCGAAGCCTGCCTTGAACCCGATGCGCTGTTTGACCAGTTGCAGGCGACTTCCGGCGGACCGTTCCCGGTGGTCATCGTCAACGGCCCGATCGCCAAGGACATCCGGCTCAATTCCGGATTCGGTTGCCTCGGCCCCGATCCGCAACGGCCCGCCGGCGCCAGCATCGGTCGCGCGCTGCGCCTGATGCAGCAGAACGTCGGCGGCGCATTGCCGGGCATCGGCACCATGGCGATTTACGGCGCGATGCGTTACACCAATGCGGTGTTTGCCGAAGATGAAGCGAGCTTGCCCGAAGGCTGGGAGCCGCACGGCACGCGGCGCCACGGGTTTACCCGCGGCAGCAACTCGGTGTCGGTGTATTTTGCCAGCGGCGTCACCAACATCCGCCGCCGCGGCGCCAAAAAAGAAACCCCGGAAGAAGACGTCACGCAAGGGCTGTATCGCATGGCCGACTTCATGCGCACGCCGAATTTCGCCGCGCTCGCCGGCTGGGAACACGGCACGCCGGGCGCGATGATGATTTCACCGGTGGTCGCCGGCATGATGGCCAAACTCGGCTGGACGCCAAAGAAGCTGCAGGACTTCCTGTGGGAACACTCGAAGATTCCGATGGAATCGATCAAACGCGCCGGCGGCCTCGCCTGGATCGAGATCGATCCCAGCCCGGTGGCGCGCGACAGCCTCAAGCTCGACCCGTGGCCGATTGCGCAAAAACCGGAGAACATTATTTTCATCGTCGCGGGCGGCGATCACCCGACGCACAGCCAGTGGCTGCAGGCGCATTCACCGGCGGTGGTCGGCAAACCGATTCGCGTCCCCGAAACCTTCGACCGGCTGCTCGCGGAATCGGATCGCGATCTGGGATGCGGTTCGGACGAATGCCGGATCTAAAATCCCGTCACTCCGGCGGAAGCCGGAGTCCAGTGGTTTTGATCGTCGCATTCGCACATACCGTACTGGATACCGGCTTCTCCCCCAAGGGGACTTCCTTCGGGGCGCGCCGGTATGACGGTTCTTAAGTGTGCGGGTGAATCCTCAATCCGCCTTCATCCCGGTCGCCGCAACAATCTTTGCCCACTTGGCGATTTCCGTTTTGACGAAAGCGGCAAACGCTTCCGATCCCAGCGGCGACGGCTCTGCGCCCTGTGTATGGAAGCGTTTCACCACATCCGGCTGCGCCACCACCTTCAGCGATTCGCGTTCCAGTCTTTCAATAATCGCTTTGGGCGTGTTGGCCGGCGCAAACAGGCCCAGCCAGTTGAGCATCTCATAGCCTTTTAATCCGCCTTCGGCGATGGTCGGCAGTTCCGGCAATACCGCAGAGCGCTGGCCGGAAGTGACGGCAATGGCGCGAAGCCGTTTTGAGCTGATGTGCGGCGCGACCGATGCCGCCGTGGCAAACGTTACCGGCGTTTCACCCGACAGCACCGACACCACTGCCGGGCCGCCGCCTTTGAACGCGATATGCGACAGCTTCACGCCGGCGATGTTTTCAAACAGCACTGCGGCGAGATGCGTCGAAGTGCCCGCACCGGCGGAGGCGTAATGGATCTGCCCCGGACGTTGTTTTGCCAGTGTGATCAGATCCTTCACGTTTTTAACCGGCATCGACGGATGCACGGTCAGGATGCTCGGCGCATCGGTCAGCCGCGCGACGGGATAAAAATCACGCAACACGTTGTAGGGCAGTTTCGGATAAAGGCTTTGATTGACCGAATGCGTGCCCGCGCTGCCGATGACCAGCGTGTAACCGTCGGGCGTTGAACGCGCCGCAAATTCAGCGCCGACGATGCCGCCGGCGCCGGGGCGGTTGTCGACGACGAATTGCTGGCCTGTCGCCTGCGAAAGCGGCGGTGCGATCAGACGCGCAGTGAAATCGACAAAACCGCCGGGCGCGAAAGGCACCACGATGCGCACGGTTCGCGCCGGATAGGTTTCGGATGCCGATGCAAGATGCGGAGCCAGCCCTATTGCAACGGCGCAAAGTGCGACGGTCAGTGATTTCATTGGTCCTCCACAAAATCTTTTATTGTATTCAGGTGGTATTGCGATTCCGTAGGATCCGGGCTACGGAATTATTATTCGTCATTCCGGCGCGCCCGAAGGAAGTCACCTTGGGTGGAAAGCCGGAATCCAGTACTGACGCCGCAGAACCCTGGATTCCGGCTTCCGCCGGAATGACGGCAGGGCGGGCGCAGTTGTGGGCGGATCAGCCGCCCCCCAAGAGGACTTGCTCCGCAGCGCGAAGCGGCGTCATCCGCCGCATGTCTGCGTTTAATGCCCGCCGCCACCAAAATGCCCCTTCAACTCGTCATCAAACTGACCATCAATCAAAACGTACAGCATCAACGCCGGTTTATCCGAGCGGTTGCTCCATGCGTGATTGGTGCCGCGCTGGATGACGACGTCGCCTTCTTTCAGCACGACATCCTGATCATCCAGCAGCATGGTGATCTCGCCCTTTAAAACTACTGCATAATCAATGGTTTGCGTGCGATGCATGAATGGGTGACGGCCTTTTTCGGTGCCGGCTGTGGTGGCGTTTTTGTTGCCCATGGCTTCGAACACTGCCTTCGATTGCTCGGGGCTGATGTTGCGGATGGCTTCGGTCTCGGGCGCGATTTCGCTGATGCGGAACACCGTGCCGCCGGGCAGCGGATGAATCTGCTTGGGGCCGCCGGTCGGATCGGCTTCGGTCGCGTGCAGGATGTGCGGGGTGGCGGCTGTCTTCCACATATCCACGGAAATGTGACCCGGGCGCAGCGGGTTGCTGCGCACGGCAGGCGCGAGACCGTCTTCAATAACGATGGCCTTGCCGTTTTTGTCGTGGCCGGTGATGACGCGGCGGATTTTTCCGTTCATGCAGAGACTCCTGATTGATCACTTGAAACAAGCGGTTAACTTTGATGGCTGCTCAGGCTTTTGAAGCCACAATGCGCTTAAAGCGCGATGATAAGCGAAGACATGTCAGGCGTCGCCGTTCGATAGGGACGCGTTCGGCCCGCATTGGCATTGGAGTCCAATATGCGCGAAGACATTGTGCAGCCGGGCGTGCGGCAGAGTATTCTTGCCCGGTATTTATCGCGGCCCGAAATCCTTTATCAGGCCGTTCCATACACCGTCAAAGGCAGGTTCATGGATAAACTTTCCGCAGAAGATGCGCTCGAGGCGCGCCGGCTCGCAGACCAGTTGGGGCTGCGCAAATTGTCCGATCAGGATCTGATCAAGCTGCTCAATGCCGCCCGCGTTGCCAACATGCGGCGTGATGCGCTCGACATCTCCACGCTGTCGCCTGCTGACGAGCCGGCGCTGGTATTTCGGCTACCGGCCACGGGACAATCGTTGTGAGTGATCTCGCTTATCTGTCGATTGCGGAGGCCTCAGCGCTGATCCGCGATAAAAAACTCTCCCCGGTGGAATGGACGCAGGCGCTGATCGCCCGCATCGAGCGCCATGACGGCCGGTTCAATGCCTTCCTGCGTTTCATGCCGGAGATTGCGCTGAATGACGCGCGGCGTGCCGAAGCCGAGATCAGTGCCGGCAACTGGCGCGGTCCGCTGCATGGCGTGCCCTATGGCCTGAAAGACATCATCGATTACGCCGGATTGCCGACCACTGCACACTCCGCCATCCTCAAGGACAACATCGCGACGGCCGACGCCTTTGTCACCCAGAAGCTTCGTGCTGCCGGCGCGGTGTTCATGGGCAAACTCTCCACCCACGAATTCGCGATCGGCGGACCGTGTTTTGATTTGCCGTGGCCGCCGGCGCGCAACCCGTGGAACCGCGACTATTTCTGCGGCGGTTCATCCAGCGGGTCGGGCGTTGCCACCGCAGCCGGCTTCGTGCCTTTTGCCATTGGCTCGGACACCGGCGGCTCCATCCGCAACCCTGCAACGATGTGCGGTGTCACCGGCATCAAACCCACGTACGGTCTGGTCAGCCGCCGCGGCGTGTTTCCACTGGCGTTCTCACTCGACCACGTCGGGCCGCTGACACGTACCGTGCACGACAACGCCACCGTGCTTAACGTGCTGGCGGGGCATGACGGCCTGGATCCGGGCAGCGTCGCGCGGTCGGGCGTCGATTACACCGCGCTGATCAAAAAGGGCCTGAAGGGGGTGCGCATCGGATGGCTAAAGCATTTTTACCACGACGACATCAAGGCCGATCCGCAAATGGCTGACGCCGTCGATGCCGCGGTGCTGAAAATGCAGGAACTCGGCGCGCAGGTGACCGAAGTCAAAACTGTCGCGCTCAGCCAGTTCCAGGCCTGCAACCGCATCATCATGGGCTCGGAGTCGTATGCCATCCACCAGAAATGGCTGCGCGAACGGCCGCAGGATTACGGCGACATCACGCGCCAGCGCTTTCTCTACGGCGCGATGTACAGCGCCAGCGACTACATCAACGCGCTGCGCATGCGCAGCAAATTCACCGCGGATTTTCATGCGCTGTTCAATGACGTCGATGTCATCGTCACCGCGAGTGCACATGACCCGGCCTGCCGCATCGATGACCGGGAAGCCTGCGAATTCATCTACAGCCGCCAGGCGCGCGCCCCGTTCAATGTTACCGGCAGTCCCGCCATCGCGATCCCGGCCGGTTTCAGCCGGGAAGGCCTGCCGCTGGGCATCCAGATCGTCGCAGCGCCCTATAACGAGGCGGCGGTGTATCGTGTTGGTGCGGCCTATGAGGCAGCAACGGCGTGGACCGTAAAACATCCGGTGCTGCCGGCCTGAACCGGCCCCCGAAAAACAAGGCATCATCAACAAATACGGCAATCAACGACGCAACAGGTTCCCGCAGGTCTGATTCTTGCAACAAGGAAGCCGATTGAATACGGTCGCCGGAATCAACGGCGCGCCAATGCAATACTGGATAAAAACGGAGACCCTATGAAAGCAATGGCAAAAGGCAGGTTGGCGGTTGCAGTTCTCGTTGCGGCAGCAGTTGCGTTGACCACCATGAGCGCCAGTGCAGCATGGCCCGAGCGGCCGGTGCGCATTGTCATACCGTGGGCGCCCGGCGGCAGCACCGACATTGTCACGCGCATCCTCGCCGCCGACCTGACCAAGCGCCTCGGCCAGCAGTTCATCGTCGAGAACCGCGCGGGGGCGGGTGCCATTGTCGGCATGCAGTTCACCGCGCAGCAGCCGCCCGACGGCTACACCTTTTTGCTGACGTCGACGGGTTACGGCTTCCTGATCAACAAGAATTCCAACATCGACCTGGTCAATTCCTTCGCCTCGGTGGCGATGATCGGGTTCTCCGACAGCGCGCTGGTCGTCCATCCGTACCTGCCGGTGAATTCGGTGAAGGAATTCATTGCGCTGGCCAAAAAACGGCCCGGCGAGATCATGTATTCCTCCTCCGGCGTGGGCGGCTTCCCGCACATGAGCACCGAGCTGTTCAAGCTGATGGCCGGCGTCAACCTGACGCACGTGCCGTTCAAGGGCGGCGGCCCCGCCGTTGCCGACACTGCAGCCGGCCACTCGCAGTTGCAGCTCGGCTCGATTCCAACCGTCATCGGCCAGGTCCGCGCCAAGCGCCTGAGAGCCATTGCCGTGGGCGGCCCCAAGCCCCATCCCTCATTGCCGGGTCTGCCGACCATCAGTGAATCCGGAGTGCCCGGCTATGTATCGCAGATCTGGTTCGGCGTGTTCGCGCCCAAGGCCACACCGCCGGCGGTTATTTCTGCGATGCATGGCGGCGTCGGCAGCGCGCTGGATAACCCGGATACCATCAAGCGCCTGAATGAACAGGGCGTCGACATCAACAAGATGTCAACGGCCGAATTCGCCAAACTGATGGCTGCCGAGCAGGATAAATGGGCCAAGGTCATCAAGGCTGCAAACATCACCGGCGAATGATCGAGCGCTAATGACCGACCTGAGTCCACCGCAAGCCGGACATCAACTGCTGTCCGCCGCCGAAGCCAGCGCCGCGATTCATGCCGGCACCCTGACTTCGGAGGCGCTGGTTTCGGCCTGCCTTGAACGCATCGCGCAGCGGGAAGGGGACGTGCAGGCCTGGGCCTTTATCGATCCCGAACAGGCGCTGGCGCAGGCGCGGGCACTCGACCGCGAGCCGCCGCGATCGTGGTTGCACGGCATCCCCGTGGGCATCAAGGACGTCATCGACACCTGCGACATGCCGACCGGCTACGGATCGCCGATTTACCAGGGCCACCGGCCCGTGGCCGATGCCGCCTGTGTTGCGCAGATCCGTGAACTGGGTGGTGTCATCCTCGGCAAGACCGTATCGACGGAATTCGCGACGCGGCATCCCAACAAGACGCGCAATCCGCATCGCCTCACGCAAACCCCCGGCGGCTCATCCAGCGGCTCCGGTGCGGCAGTCGCCGATTACATGGTGCCGCTGGCGCTGGGCACGCAGACTTCATCCTCGGTGATCCGGCCCGCTGCGTACTGCGGCGTTGTTGGCTACAAACCGGGCTTCGGCCTGATCAACCGCGCGGGCATGAAGTTTCTCGCGGAATCCCTCGACACTATCGGCGTCCTGTCGCGCACCGTCACCGATGCCGGCATGCTCGCGGCGCTGTTGTCGGGGCTTCCGGTAGGGCCGCAATCTTTCAAAGACGGCAAAGCGCCGCGCATCGGCCTGTGCCGTACGCCGTGGTGGAGCGAAGCCTCGCCATCCGTGCAGCAGTCACTGCTGCAATGCGCCGAGCGCTTCCGCAAGGCGGGGGCGACGGTGGATGAGCTTGAACTGCCGGCGGAATTTGCGGAATTGAATGATGTGCAGATCCGCCTGAGCGCCTATGAATTTTTCCGCGCGTTGAGCCATGAGCGCATCCGCCATCCGCAGTTGATCTCCGACAGCCTGACCCAACGCATCGCCGTCGGCGGACAGGTCACGCGGCAGCAATACGAAGCCGCCGTGGCGCTGATGAAACGCTGCCAGCGCTGGATGGAAAACGAGATGTCCGGTTATGAACTGCTGATGGCGCCGAGCGCGCCCACTGAAGCGCCGGACATTGCCGGTACCGGCGAGCCGACCTTTGGTCTGATGTGGACCCTGCTGCAGATGCCGTGCATGACACTGCCCTGCGGCGTCGGGCAGGCGGGGCTGCCGGTGGGTGTGCAGCTTGTTGCCGCCTGCGGCAACGACATCGGGCTTTATCGTGATGCGGCCTGGGCTGAGGTCCAACTGTCTGCTCACTGAGCGCGCCGCCGTGCCTTATCGGGAATTACATATGCGCGTGACGCATGATCGCCGCGCTCCCGTCATTCCCGCGAAAGCGGGAATCCAGGGATTTCGAATTGAAGTGGAGCTGGATTCAGGCTCGCGCCATGCGCGTCCGGAATGACGGGATCTTTGTCACTGAATTATGTAATGCTCAATAATCGAAACGAAACACCAGCGACGGTTGCTCCATGCGCCCGCGCGGCTTGCGCAGGCGCCCGGCCATCGCCAGCGCGTGCGGTGCGGTTTCCATCAGGATCATCATCTGCCGCTCATTGAGCTTCAAACCCGCCTGTAGCGCCATCTGCTCAACGTGCGATTGCATCGCCGCGCTGAGTGTTGATGGCTGGGGCTCGTTCGCCTGCAAATCCGGCGCGGGCAGTGTCTCGCCATCGGTCAGCGGTGCGCGGCGCAGATGCCAGTCGGTGGCCTGCTGGAAGGCGTGGCCCGCCTGCAACACGCGAGCATCGTCTCCCGGGCGGCCGATCAGCTGCATGCCCAGCGGCAAACCGCTGCTGGTGTAACCGCAGGGCAGTGCGAGTGCCGGCGTGCGGCCGGTGTTCGCGGGCGTGCAGACATTGCTTTTGAGCCAGAAATTTTCGGTGCGGTAATCTTCAAAGCGCGGCGCAGGACCGAAACCGCTGGCCAGCAACACGTCGAAGCGATCGAACACCGGCTTCATCTCCGCAAGGTAGCGCTGGTGCTCACGCAACGCCTGCACATAATCGGCAGACTGGAACACACAGGCGGGCAACGCGCGGCCGAGGAAATCGCGGCCGAATTTTTCAGGACTGCGAATCAGGTTTTCCTGGTGTATCGAAAAAATCTCGCTCTCGGCGATCACCACCTTGATGTCGAAACCCTCCTGAACCGGCCGGATGCGGCAGGGGCTCACTGTTGCACCCAGCGCTTCAAATACCTTCACTGCATCTTCCAGCGCGCGGGCATGTTCCGCAATCGCCGGAATATCCTCTTCCCAATAATGGCGCAACACGCCGACACGCAGGCCGCGCACCGGCTGGGCGAGCGTGCTGCGGTAATCCACAGTCGGATGGCGAATGCTGCCCCGATCGGCGGCGTCGTAACCGGCGATCGCCTGCAACAGGATCGCGCAGTCTTCGGCGCTGCGCGCCATCGGCCCGCAGTGATCGAAGGTGAAGGAATTGGGGATCACGCCCGCGCGGCTCACCAGCCCGTAAGTGGGCATCAGCCCGGTGATGCCGCAGAACGACGCCGGCCCGCGAATCGAGCCGCCGGTATCAGAACCCAATGCCCCCGGCATGAAGCCTGCGGCCAGTGCCGCGCCGGAGCCGCTGGATGAACCGCCGGTAAAACGCGACAGGTCCCAAGGATTGCGCGACGGCGGCCAGGGCAGATCAAAGGAAGGGCCGCCATGCGCGAACTCGTGCGTCTGCAGTTTGCCGAGCAGAATCGCGCCGGCTTCGAGCAACTTGCGGGTGGCTGTCGCATCCTGCACCGGCACATTGTCGGCGCACACTGCTGAGCCGCCGGAAGTGAGCAGACCCGCCGTGTCGTAAATATCCTTCAGCCCGAAAGGGATGCCGTGCAGCGGGCCGCGATACTGCCCGCGCTGAATCTCCTGCTCGGCAGTGCGCGCGGCCGCGAGCGCGCGATCCGCCGTCAGCGTGATGAAGGCCTGCACGCGGTGATCCAATTCGCCGATGCGTGACAGCAGCGCCTGCGTCAGCTCCAACGGGGAGAGTTTGCCGGACTGGATCAGCCTTGAGGCATCGGCAATCGACAGGTAATGCAGATCGGGGCTGCTCATGAATGGCCTGCTATGAAAGGTTTCAAACGATGCCGGCGTGCTGAGAAAACGGAATGCGCAATGAATTGAATATAAGTAATTGAATTAATTAATATTTTATTGTGTGCGGAATCACCTGGCCACCACAGTTCACAAAACACTGCTGGTATTCGGATTCGCAGCGGGAAGTGTCCTCCGAGGCATAACAACTCCGGCGCTGACATTTGCCCGGATCGGTTTTGTTGGCTGAGGCGGAGGCGACGCAGGCGCGGTAACCCGATTCCGCACTGCGCTGGCAGATGGCCTTATCGCTCTGCGCGCGCTGAATCTCATTGCCGCGGCACTGCTCGCGGATGCCCGCGCACTGCGTCACGCACAGCTTGCCCGATTCGGATGCGGGCACGACGAATTCATAGGTGGTGGTTGTGCAGGAAGCGAGCAGGGTGGTCAACAGTATCAAGATGAGCCGGGTTTTCATGAAACACCTCTCTGAATGATCAATACCTGCCACCCATTCTTTATCCCCTCTCCCCCGAAACGGGGGAGAGGGTTAGGGAGAGGGGGACACTTAAAGCGAAGCAGAGGGGCATCAACGAACGTTTGCCGCAGCCCCTCTCCCTGGCCCTCTCCCCAAAAGCATTTGGGGAGAGGGAATGATCTTTACTCCGGCTGATACCCCGACAACTTCACCATCTCCGCAAAGCGCTTCAACTCGCCCTCAACAAACCCCGCAAAATCCTTCGGCGTGTCACCCACCGGCGTGAGGCGCAGGTTATCCAGGCGCTCGATGATCAGCGGCAGCTTTAATGCGGTGGCAAATTCCTTGTGCAGCTGCGTGGTGATCTTCACCGGCAGCTTGGCGGGGCCGAACACGCCGTACCAGCTCATGTTGTCCATCATCGCGCCCGGTGCGCCGGCTTCGGCGATGGTCGGCACTTCCGGCATGAAGGCCGCGCGTTTGGGGCCGGTGTAGGCCAGCGGGCGGATGCGTTTGGCTTCGATGTGCGGCATGCCCAGGGGTGTGGTCACGAACATCACCTGGATTTCACCGGACACCAGTGCGGTCATCGCCGGGCCGGCGCCTTTGTATGGCACATGCACCATGCGCGTGCCGGTACGGGCGTTGAAGAGCTCACCCGCCAGATGCAGCGTATTGCCGGGGCCGGCAGAGCCGAAGGCGAGCTTGGACGCCGGGTTTTTGCCGAGCGCGATCAGCTCCTGCACGTTGTTCGCCGGCACCTTGGGATGCACTGCCAGGAAATAACCGCCGCCCGACGCGACATTGGTCACCGGTGTGAAATCGCGGCGCACATCGTAGGGGAGTTTTTTCTGGGTGAAGGGATTGGTTGCAAACGAGGCCGATGTCAGCAACAGCGTATAACCGTCGGGCGCACTCTTGGCCACCAGATCCGCGCCGATGATGCCGTTGGCCCCGGGGCGGTTATCCACCACCAGCTGCTGGCCGATCTGTGTCGAGACCTGCGCCGCCACCAGTCGCGCCACGGTATCCGGCGCCCCGGGCCCGAAGCCGACGATCAGGCGGATGGGGCGGGTAGGGTAATCCGCGGGGGATTGCGCAGCAAACGCCGGCGCGGCGCCGGTGATGAGCAAAATGCCGAGCGCGAGTGAGCGGATAAACATGGTTTCCTCCTGATTTTGTTATTAATGCGCAGAGCCCAATCTTATCAGCCGAACTTCGTAGCCCGGATAAAGGCCGCAGGCCGTCATCCGGGTCCGCCCCCCAAGGGGACTTCCTTCGGGGCGCACTTCGTTTCATCCGGGCTACAAAAGAAATTGTTTTGTGGATGTACCTGCGTCTCGGTACGGCAGCCGCCGCACGCGCGATTTCAACCGCATGTTACCAAACGCGGTCAAACCAACCGCCGCATCTCCGCACACAGAGAGATATTGATGGCTCACAACCCGCGAATCACTCGAAACCGAAGCCGGGAAAGACTATGCTGGAACGTTGAACGCTGCAGAACAGCCCCCACAAGGAACCGTCATGGCCACCAAACCGAAATCACCCGAATCATTCAGCACCAGCGTCGATCGCATGGCCGACCGCGCATTTGCCGCACTCGACCTCGACCCGGGGATTGCCAGTGTGATCAAGGCCTGTGAAGCCATCATTGAAGTCAACTTCCCCGTGCCCATCAAAGGCAAGATCGAAATCTTCACCGGCTGGCGCGCCACCCACAGCTCGCACCGGCTGCCGGCCAAAGGCGGGCTGCGTTTTGCACCAGCGGTCAACCAGGATGAAGTCGAAGCGCTCGCGGCGCTGATGACTTACAAATGCGCAATTGTCGATGTACCCTTTGGCGGCTCCAAAGGCGGCCTGATGATCGACCCCGCCAAATACGACCGCGATGAAATGCAGCTGATCACCCGCCGCTTCGCGCGCGAACTGATCCGCAAAGGCTTCCTCAGCCCCTCGACCAATGTGCCCGCGCCCGACATGGGCACCGGTGAGCGCGAAATGGCGTGGATCGCCGACACCTACAAACAGCTCAACCCGGAAAACCTCAACTACGCCGCCTGCGTGACCGGCAAACCGGTGCAGCACGGCGGCATTGCCGGGCGCACCGAGGCCACCGGGCGCGGCGTGGTGTATGTGATGCGCGAATTCTTCCGCCACCCTGAAGACGTCAAGGCCGCGGGCCTCAACGGCGGGCTCGCCGGCAAGCGCGTGGTGCTGCAGGGGCTGGGCAATGTCGGGTGCCACACCGGGCACCTGCTGCAGGATGAAGACCGGGCGAAGATCATTGCGCTGGTTGAAAAAGACGGCGCACTGATCAACACCGACGGCCTGCACGTGCAGCAGATCCGCGAATACATGAACACCCACAAAACCATCCGCGGCTTTCCCGGCGCGATGTTCACCGAGAACGGCCGCGCGGTGCTGGAAATGGAATGCGACATCCTGATCCCCGCCGCCATGGAAGCGCAGATCACCGAAGAAAACGCGCCCCGCATCAACACCAAACTGATTGTCGAGGCCGCCAACGGCCCGCTGACCTTTGAAGCCGACGAAATCCTGCGCAAGCGCAACATCACCATCCTGCCCGACGCCCTGGTCAACGCCGGCGGGGTGACCGTGTCCTACTTTGAATGGATCCGCAACCTCTCGCACATCCGCTTCGGGCGGATGGAACGCCGCTACGACGAAATGCGCGGCGAATACCTGATCGCCGCGATGCAGAGCCTCTCGGGAAAACCGGTGTCCGATGACATGCGCCGCGAAATCGTCAAAGGCGCCGCCGAACTCGACCTGGTGCGCTCCGGCCTCGACGACACCATGCGCCACGCCTACCAGGAAATGCGCGAAGTCCTGCTAACCAACCCCAAGGTGACGGACTACCGCACCGCGGCCTATGTGGTGGCGATCAGCAAAATCGCACGATCCTACTTCGACCTCGGGACGTTTTGACCGGCCGGGCGGTTGTCCACCACCAGTTGCTGCCCGATCTGTGTCGAGACCTGCGCCGCCACCAGCCGCGCCACCGTATCCGGCGCCCCGGGCCCGAAGCCGACGATCAGGCGGACAGGGCGGGTGGGGTAATCCGCAGCGATCGCGGGTGCGGTGAATGTGAATGCCGCAAGGCTGGCGGTGAAGATGCGGGTGAACATGAGGCACTCCTGTTTTTGTTTTGATGCGCAGAGGCCAATTTTATCAGCCGGAATTCGTAGCCCGGATGCAGCGGAGCGCGAGCGGACAGGTGCTAACGCTTGGTGCCGCGCTTGCCCAATTTCCTGGGCTTGCTGGAAGCGACGGTTTCAGCAGCCAAATCGCGAAACGGTGCGCGAATACCTTCTATGGCGGATGAACTGGCAACAGATTTCAATACAGAGCGCTCACGTTGCACCGGATCGCGCAGGTAGGGATTGGTATTAATCAGTTTGCGGCCCATGGCTGAATGATAGCAGTCGTTTACGCTAAATTATTTATAAAATTAATAATAAAAACAAATACTTAAATAGCATTATTTCCCTGTGTATTGGGTCAAGGGAACACTTGAAGCAGCGCAGCGAATCAGCGGGTTTAATCCCTTCTCCCCGCATGCTTGCGGGGACCTCGGTGCCGCTTGACGGTAGACAAGGGCACACTTGAAGCAAAGCAGGGGAGCACTTGAAGATAAGCCGCGAGGTTTTATCCCCTCTCCCCATCTTTTGATGGGGAGAGGGTTAGGGAGAGGGGCAACGACAATGCATCGCCTAACCTATTTTTACCCCCGCGCCCTGTGATACAAACACATCTCGCCCACGCCTCCGAGCGTAGGGCCCAGGCAAGTAAAAAAAACGAAACCAGGGAAAAAATGAAAGCCGTCTATTTCCTAAAAAACGGAGGCCCCGAAGTCCTCCAATACGGCGAGCAACCCGACCCCATCGCCAATGAGGGCCAGGTCGTCGTCGACATCCACGCCGCCAGCGTCAACGGCGCCGACTGGAAAATCCGCTCGGGCTACCACGGACCCACCCAAAAATTCCCGCACATCCCCGGGCGCGATTTCTCCGGCATCGTCAGCGCCGTCGGGCAAGGGGTTACGGATATCAAAACGGGTGATGCCGTGTTCGGCGTGGTGGAGGCCAGCGACGACGGCTGCTACGCCGAAAAGGTGGCGATCAACGCCGCCATCGTCACCAAAAAGCCCGCGCAGTTAAGCCACATCGAAGCCGCCGCGCTGGGGCTGATCGGGCTGACGGCGATTGTCTCGATTGAAAACGCGCTGCAGGTCAAAGCCGGCCAGACCGTACTGGTGCAGGGCGGGGCGGGCGGTGTGGCGAGCTTTGGATTGCAACTGGCCAAACACCTCGGCGCGCGGGTGATCACCACCTGCAGCGCGGCCAACGTCGACTATGTCAAAAGCCTCGGCGCCGATCAGGTGATTGATTACAACAAGGAAGATTTCACCCAGGTGGTGAAAGACTGCGACGCCGTGTTCGACACCGTAGGGGGTGAGGTCGCGAAAAACGCCTTCAAGGTCCTAAAGCGGGGTGGTCGCGCTGCTTTCATTAATGGCCCGGCACCGACGTCACCCCATGAAGACATGGCCTCGCTCAAGCCTGACGCGAGCCGCAAGCGCGCCCACCTCGACCGCATCGTGCAACTCGTGACTTCAGGTGCGGTGAAACTGCCGCAGATCACCACCTATGCGCTGGCGGATGCGGCGGCTGCGCATCGGGTGAGTGAGGGACGGCATTTGCGGGGGAAGTTGGTGTTTAAGGTGCGTGAATAAAAAATTGTAATAAAATCATATAGTTATAATTAATTGAAGGGTTGTTTGTCGCGGACTGGAGTTGCTTGAAAGTTCATCAGGGTTGAACTATAGTTCATCATTAATGAACTATCGTAAAGGCCCGCCATGAGCCAGCTCGGCGACACACTGTTTAACCAAACCCAGCGCAGGCTGCTGGGCCTGCTGTATGGCAAGCCGGAGCGAAGCTTTTATTTAAAGGAGCTGTTGCGCATGACCGGAATGGGCGTGGCCACCATCAAACGCGAACTCGACCGCATGCGCGCGGCCGGCATGCTGCGCATGAACCGCATCGGCAACCAGCACCACTATCAGGCTGACCCGGCGTGCCCGATCCATGATGAACTGCTCGCCATCGTCCGCAAAACGCTCGGATTCACCGAGGTGATCCGCGAAGCGCTGTCGCCGCTGTCGGACAAGATTGAATGGGCGTTTGTGTTCGGTTCCGCGGCCAGTGGCAAAGAGACACCGGGCAGCGATATTGACCTGATGATCATCGGCGAAGCGGGATTCAATAAAGTGATCAATGCACTCTATCCGCTGCAGGAGGCGCTGGGGCGCGAGGTCAACCCGAAGATCTACCGCCGCGCTGAATGGACCGGACTGCTCGACGCCCGCGATGCTTTTGTTGCCGGCGTCATGGCCAGGCCGCGCCTGGACGTGATCGGGAGTGGCATCGCATCTGATCACGGGTCTGGATCATGAGCCTCGATAATCTGGTCGGCATCAGCCTGGATCGGGTGACGCCGGATGCGACCGCCATAGGCCGTTTGTTGGGCGCGGCCGCGCGCAACATTGCCGATGCGCAAGTCAATGCGATCAGCGCCGAAAACAGATTCGACGCGGCCTACAAAGCCATCATGCAACTGGCCAATGCCGCGCTCCAGGCGCAGGGTTATCGAACGCTGACGAGCAAGCCTGGCCACCACATGACCATGATCCAGACGCTCGGGCAGACCGTCGGCCTCACGCGCGAGACCGTCATCGCACTCGATGGCCTGCGCAAGCAACGCAATGTGGCGGATTATTCCGGCGACATCGTGACACCTGCCGCGGTGGAGGCCTGCCTCGCGCAGGCCCAGGCTTTGCAGCAGGAAGTCTTGCGGTGGTTGAAACAACACAAGCCGGAACTGAGCGATAACAGGTGATACGAGGCGCGCGCAGCAGGATACGACAGGCAAGTCGCAGCTGCGGCGCGGACCGCGTCATTGATTACAACAAGGAAGACTTCACAAAGGTGGTGAAGGACTGCGACGCCGTGTTCGACACCGTGGGCGGCGAAGTCGCGAAAAACGCCTTCAAGGTACTGCGCCGCGGCGGCCGCGCCGCCTTCATCAACGGCCCGGCGCCGACACCGCCCTATGAGGACATGGCCTCGCTCAAGCCCGACGCGAGCCGCAAGCGCGCCCACCTCGACCGCATCGTGCAACTCGTGACTTCAGGTGCGGTGAAGCTGCCGCAGATCACCACCTATGCGCTGGCGGATGCGCAGGCGGCGCATCGGGTGAGTGAGGGCAGGCATTTGCGGGGGAAGTTGGTGTTTAAGGTGCGGTAGGCGCTCCGTATAGTTTCAGTAGTGAAAACAACGAAAGACTGTAGAAAATCAAATGGCAAAAAAAGCAGCACCCAAGCAAGAAGAGCCCATCGAAAAGCAGTTGTGGAAAGCTGCGGACAAGCTGCGCAAGAACATTGACGCGGCAGAGTACAAACACATCGTGCTCGGCCTGATCTTCCTTAAATACATCTCCGATGCCTTCGATGAACTGCATGAGAAGTTAAAAAAAGATAAGAACACTGGCGCAGACCCGGAAGACAAGGACGAATACAAGGCAGAGAACGTGTTCTTCGTGCCCGAGCAGGCGCGCTGGGGATATTTGCTGACCAAAGCCAAGCAGCCCGACATCGGCAAGACGGTGGATGCTGCGATGGACGCCATTGAAAGAGAAAATCCTTCGCTGCGCGATGTGCTGCCCAAGGTGTTTGCGCGCGGCAATCTCGATCCGACCAGCCTCGGCGGGCTAATGGATCTGGTCGGCAATATCGCGCTGGGTGATGCCAAGGCGCGCAGCGCTGACGTGTTGGGCCATGTCTTCGAGTATTTCCTTGGCGAGTTCGCGCTGGCCGAAGGCAAGAAGGGCGGACAGTTCTACACGCCGCGCAGCGTGGTCGAACTGCTGGTTGAAATGCTCGAGCCCTACAAGGGCCGCGTGCTTGATCCCTGCTGCGGTTCAGGCGGTATGTTTGTGCAGTCCGAGAAATTCGTTACCGGCCATCAAGGCAAGGTCAACGACATCTCCATCTTCGGGCAGGAAAGCAACCAGACCACGTGGCGGCTGGCCAAGATGAACCTCGCCATCCGCCATATCGACAGCTCCCAGGTCAAGTGGAATAACGAGGGCTCTTTTCTTAATGATGCGCACAAGGATCAGAAGGTTGATTACGTCATTGCCAACCCGCCGTTTAATGACAGCGACTGGAGCGGTGAGCTGCTGCGTAGCGACGGCCGCTGGCAATACGGCGCACCGCCGGCAGGCAACGCCAACTATGCGTGGATACAGCATTTCCTGTTTCACCTGAGCCCTAACGGGCAGGCTGGTTTTGTGCTCGCCAAGGGCGCGCTGACCTCCAAGGCGTCCGGCGAAGGCGACATCCGCAAGGCGCTGGTTGAGGCGCGGTTGGTCGATTGCATCGTCAACCTGCCGGCGAAGCTGTTTTTGAACACGCAAATTCCCGCTTGCCTGTGGTTCCTGAGTCGCAACAAGAGCAACGGAAAATTCCGCGATCGCAAAGATGAAATCCTGTTTATCGACGCGCGCAACCTTGGTCACCTGATTAATCGCCGTACCAAGGAGTTTTCGGTTGAAGACATCGCCAAAATTACTGGCACTTATCACGCATGGCGCAACGTCGATGGGAAATATGATGACGTTCCCGGCTTCTGCGCTTCGGCCAACCTCACGCGCGTACGTGAGCTAGATTGCGTGCTGACACCCGGGCGCTACGTCGGACTGCCGGACGAGGAAGACGATTTTGATTTCAAGGAACGCTTCGCGCAGCTTAAGGCGGAGTTTGAGGTGCAGTTAAAAGATGAGGCGAAATTGAATGCCGTGATTGCTGAAAACTTGGCGAAGGTGAAGGCCGATGGATAAGTGGACGCTTGCCAATATCGGCCAGTTTGTGGACATTAAGCATGGCTACGCTTTCAAGGGTTCATATATAACCGATGAGCCAACCGAGAATATTTTGGTTACCCCGGGGAATTTTCATATTGGCGGTGGCTTTAAGTCCGCGAAATTTAAATATTACAGGGGCGAAATCCCTGAGGGGTATGTTCTTGAGGCGAATGACATCGTTGTAACCATGACGGATTTGAGCAAGGAGTCAGACACACTGGGTTATTCAGCCAGGATCCCAAAAACGGACTCAATGAGATATCTGCACAACCAGCGGGTCGGGCTAGTTCAGTTTGTTGGAAAAGAAAAGCGAAATATCGTTCGAGACTTTATTTTCTGGTTAATGCGTACTCGAGACTATCAGGGATTTATCGTGGGGAGTGCCAGTGGCTCATCGATAATGCATACGTCGCCGTCAAGAATAAAAGAGTATGAGTTTCTACTTCCGTCACCGCCAGAACAAGAGACTATCGCCTCAATACTCTCAAGCCTCGAAGATAAGATAGGCTTGCTCCATCGCCAAAATAAAACCCTCGAAGCCATAGCTGAAACCCTTTTTCGTCAGTGGTTCGTGGAAGAAGCGCGGGGGAATTGGAGTGAGCGCGGCTTGCTTGATGTGGTGAACCTAGTTGGGGGCGGAACTCCCAAGACATCTGTCGCGGAATACTGGGGCGGGGAAGTTTGTTGGTTGGCTGGTGGTGATATTGCTGATAACCATAAATCATTTGTAAATGATTCAGAAAAGAAAATAACGATGACGGGGTTAAGCAGTAGCCCTGCCAAACTACTGCCCCAATTCGCGACAGTTATTTCTGCAAGAGGAACGGTCGGGAAATATTGCTTACTCGCCAAGCCCATGGCATTTAGTCAGTCAAATTACGGAATCGAACCGAGAATTGATGGGTGCTATTTTTTTACTTATTTGCTCATAAATCACGTAGTTGAAGAGTTGCAGTCATCGGCTTATGGCAGCGTTTTCGACACGATAACAACAACTACTTTTAAAGACGTTAAGCTGCCTCTGCCAGATGATCCTGTGGTTCAGGAATTTGAGAGATTGGTAACCCCATACTTCAAGAAAATTTTGCTAAATAAGCAGCAAGTAATGTCCCTAGAAAAACTTCGGGATACGCTGTTACCAAAATTGATGAGTGGCGAAGTCCGCGTGGCATACGACCACTAAGGCGCAACCCGCGATGGCGAAAACGCACAAGATCACCGAGGACGCCATTGAGCAATTCGCCATCGAATTGTTTGAGAAACTCGGTTATCAGTATGTGTATGCGCCGACCATCGCGCCGGACGGCGATGCGCCGGAACGCGCGCGCTTCGAAGATGTATTGTTGCTGGGCCGCCTACGCGCGGCAGTGGCACGGATCAATCCGCGTGTTCCCGCCGATGCGCGAGAAGATGCCATCCGGAAAATCCAGCGGCTTGTTTCGCCAGAACAGCTCGCCAACAACGAGGCGTTCCACCGTCTGCTGACAGAAGGCATCAAGGTTACCTATCAGGATCGCGGCAATGAGCGCGGCGATCTGGTGTGGCTGGTGGATTTTGTGCGGCCCGAGAACAACGAATTCGTGGTCGCCAATCAGTTCACAGTGATTGAAAATCACCAGAATAAACGCCCGGATATTGTTTTATTTATCAATGGGTTACCGCTGATCGTCGTTGAGCTGAAGAACGCCGTTGATGAAAACGCCACCATCGGCTCGGCCTACCAGCAGTTGCAGACCTACAAGCAAGTTATCCCTTCGCTGTTCACTTACAACGGCATGCTGGTGATTTCCGACGGGTTGGAGGCGAAGGTAGGCTCGCTGTCCGCCGGGCTGTCGCGCTTCATGGCCTGGAAAACCGCCGACGGCAAGGTGGAGGCCTCGAAGCTGGTCAGCCAGCTGGAAACGCTGATCAACGGGATGCTTAACAAGGCGACGCTGCTGGACTTGTTGCGACATTTCATCGTGTTCGAGAAATCAAAACGTGAAGACCCGAAAACCGGTGTGATCAGCATCAGCACTGTGAAGAAGCTCGCGGCCTATCACCAGTATTACGCCGTCAATGCGGCGGTGGCCTCAACCTTGCGTGCGGCTGGCACTCAAGGGTTGGTGGCGGCGCAGTCACCAGTGAGTTATGGCTTGCCGGATGTGCAGGCGCAAGCGCCGGGTGACCGCAAGGCCGGTGTGGTGTGGCACACGCAGGGCAGTGGCAAGTCGCTGTCGATGGTGTTCTACACCGGCAAGATTGTGCTGGCGCTGGATAATCCGACCATTGTGATGATTACTGATCGGAATGATCTGGACGATCAGTTATTCGATACCTTTGCCGCTTGCACCCAGGTGCTGCGTCAGGAGCCTAAACAAGCGGACGACCGCAAGCATTTGAAAGAACTGCTCAAGGTGGCTTCGGGTGGCGTGGTTTTCACGACCATGCAGAAATTCCAGCCGGACGAGGGCAATGTCTATGAGCAGTTGACTGACCGGCGCAATGTGGTGGTTATCGCGGACGAGGCGCACCGCACGCAATACGGCTTCCAGGCCAAGACGGTGGACGAGAAGGACGCGCAGGGCAATGTCACGGGCAAGAAGATTGTCTACGGTTTTGCCAAATACCTGCGCGATGCACTGCCGAATGCGACCTTCCTTGGCTTTACCGGCACTCCCATTGAAAAGACCGATGCCAACACCCCCGCGGTGTTTGGTAACTACGTCGATGTATACGACATCGCGCAGGCGGTGGAGGACGGGGCGACCAAGCGCATCTATTACGAAAGCCGTCTGGCCAAAGTTGCGTTAAGCGAGGAGGGCAAGACGCTTGTCTCCAAATTGGACGACGAACTCGATCAGGACGAACTGACCGAAACACAGAAAGCCAAGGCTAAGTGGACGCAGATGGAGGCTTTGGTTGGGGCGGACAAGCGACTTGATAACGTCGCTCAGGACATCGTGGCTCACTTCGAGGGGCGGCAGGAGGTTTTTGCGGGCAAGGGCATGATCGTTTCAATGTCGCGCCGCATTGCTGCGGAGTTGTATGAAAAGATCATTGATTTACGGCCGGATTGGCATTCCAACGATCTGACCAAAGGTGCGATCAAGGTGGTGATGACGGCGGCGTCATCCGACGGGCCGAAGCTTGCCAAGCATCACACCACCAAGCAGCAGCGCAAGGCGCTAGCCGACCGTCTGAAAGACCCGGACGACGACCTCAAGCTGGTGATCGTGCGCGACATGTGGCTAACGGGCTTTGATGCGCCGTGCCTGCATACGCTGTATATCGACAAGCCGATGAAGGGCCATAACCTGATGCAGGCTATCGCTCGGGTGAACCGGGTGTATGGCGACAAGCCCGGCGGGCTGGTGGTGGATTATCTGGGCATTGCATCGGACCTGAAGCAGGCGCTTTCGTTCTACGCAGACGCCGGCGGCAAGGGCGACCCAATGCTGGCGCAACAGCAGGCCGTGCAGCTGATGTTGGAAAAGATGGAAGTGGTGTCCGCGATGTATCACGGCTTCCCCTACGAAAATTATTTTTACTCGGATACCTCTCAAAAATTGTCGCTGATTCTGGCGGCTGAGGACCACATACTCGGGCTCGATGACGGCAAAAAGCGTTATATCGATGAAGTGACGGCGCTGTCGCAGGCCTTCGCGATTGCCATTCCCCACGAGCAGGCGCTGGCAGTAAAGGACGAAGTGGCGTTCTTCCAGGCAATCAAAGCGCGGCTGGCAAAGTTCGATAGCACTGGCATGGGGCGCACCAATGAGGAAATCGAATCAACAATCCGGCAGGTGATCGACAAGGCCTTGGTGTCGGAGCAGGTTATTGATGTGTTCGATGCGGCGGGCATCAAAAAGCCGGATATCTCCATCCTGTCCGAGGAATTCCTGCTTGAACTTAAGCACAAAGAGCACAAGAACATCGCGCTGGAGGTTTTGAAGAAAATCCTCAACGACGAAATCAAGGCCCGTGCGAAAAAGAATCTGGTTCATAGCCGCTCTCTGCTGGAAATGCTGCAGGACTCAATCAAACGCTACCACGCCAAGGTGCTGACGGCTGCCGAGGTGATGGATGAACTGATCAACCTCAGCAAGGAAATCGTCAAGTCAGACAAGCAAGCCGAGGAAATGGGGCTCAGTGATTTTGAGTACGCGTTCTATACGGCAGTCGCCGATAACGACAGCGCGCGAGAGCTGATGCAAAAAGACAAGCTGCGTGAGCTGGCTGTGGTGCTGTTTGAGCGTGTCAAAGCCAATACCTCAATCGATTGGACGATTAAGGAAAATGCGCGTGCGAAGCTCAAGGTCATCGTCAAGCGCACGCTGCGGCAATACGGTTATCCGCCGGATATGCAGGAACTGGCTACGGAAACGGTGCTGAAGCAGGCGGAGATGCTGGCGAATGAGTTGACTAAAGATGTTGCTTGATGACTTCTTAAAATTAAATAAGTATCTGATTTAATTAATAAAAATATATAAAGAGGGTATCGTGAGAATCACGCCGAATTCAATGTTCATAGGAAGCCTCCTGGGGAATGCGAGTGAGCGGTATGTGATTCCGCCATACCAACGACGGTACTCGTGGCGTGACCAGCAAGTATGGGATCTGATTGACGACATTTCGCAAATCGAAAATAACGAAACCCATCTGCTCGGCAGCATCGTCTGTTTGACGGGCACACACAATGCAAACCTTAACTCGCTGGAACTGGTTGACGGTCAGCAAAGAATTACTACCGTCATGCTGATTTTAGAGTGTTTGCGAAAGCATTTTGAAGATAGAGGCAACAACGCCGAACTAAATGAAATACTCCGTCTGATCAGGGCTAAGCCCAGTAACGGCACGCCAGTCAGAAAGGTTCTGCTGGAATCGATTGACGCTGGTGAGTTTGAGAGGTTGGCGAATGGGGACGTTTGCGAGCCTGCGCAAAATCCCGCATTGGTTGCTGCGTTTGGGATTGTCAGGGAATGGTTGTCTGGGCAGAGCGAAGAAAAGATTTCTGCATTTCTGTATCGACTTCAAAATCTGGCGCTGGTAATTCGGCTTGATGTCGGCGATGCCAAGGATGCGTTCAAACTTTTCGAGACAATCAACAATCGCGGGTTGCGATTAAGTCCTACGGACATTATCAAAAATTTTCTTTTGGGTAATGCCGCTCGTTTTGGAAAAGATTCCCTGGACCTAGCGAAAACGACTTGGGCCTCTCTGCTTGTTTGTCTCGACGGCATCGATGCGGATACTTTTTTCAGGTATTACTTGTCGAGCCAATGCAATATTCGAATAACAAGATCGCATGTCGTTTCTAATTTTAAGAGATTGTTTATGAATCTCGTCTCCGAAGCGGCTTTACTGCCTGACAGGCACTTATATTCAGAGGAAGACGAAAATGATGATGAGTCAGGAGGTTCTTCTGGTGGAGAAAAGTCCGATGAGATTCCTGCTGATCTAAAGACTATCCCATTCAAGGAATTTTTGACCGGGTTGTTGCGCTACTCAAAGGTGTATGGGGAACTGGTAAATGGCAAGACTGGTGTGCCTGTGATCGATCGCCACCTCAGGAGTCTAGCCATGATCAAGGCTATGCAGACTTATGGCTTTTTGACGCGTCTGCGCGCAGAGGGGTGCGATAGCAAGGCTTTTATAAAAATACTGGAAATGACGGAAAGCCTCATATTGCGCAGACACATCTGCAGGGAAAGGGCGAACGATACGGAGGCGTTATTTGCCGCGCTGTGCAAAGTTGATCCTAAAAATCCAGTAGGAGAAACGCGCGATCAATACCGGGATTATTGTCCATCAGACGATAAGTTCAGGGGTGAGTTCTCGAATTTTGAGTTTTCTGCAAATGTGATTGATCGGGCACGGTATTGTTTAGAGAAATTTGAGTTATCCCGGCATGGCGAATTTTCGGAGTTGCAGGTTCTGGGTTCTGAATCGGTGCATGTTGAGCACATTATTCCGCAGAAAATAGTGACGAAAAAAGCAAAGGAAGAGTTTGGGGATTGGGTTGATTATCTCGGCGAAAATTCTGTTGATCTGCATCAGGATTATGTTTCACGCATCGGGAATCTGACCATCTTTTCAGGTACTTTGAATATCAGTGCGTCAAACAATCCATTCAGTCGGAAAAAGGCTGCGTACAAGAAATCAGGGATATCGATTACCAAGGATCTTGCGGAGTTGCCCCGATTTAATTTTAGAAATGTAGAGAAGCGGTCCCAGGAACTGGCTGATTTAGCGGTTGGGTTGTGGCCGCAGCCCTGATCATTTTAGGTGGTCATTTAATATGATGCGCCCGGATCTGAATAGTGCAGTCGCGTAGTCGATTTAATTTCTCAGGTTTTATGGCATTGGAATCATGGTGGGGCATCGCGATTTTGTGTTGTTAAGCGCGTGTCGCGTGGTGCTGATCCTGGAGGTCAAGGACTAGAAGCCCGAGGCTATTGAGTGCGCCGTCAAAGCGCGGGCCACGGTCCGTGCCGAATTTGATCTTAGAGAAGTAGCCAATTCTTTTGAGCAGGCGCGCTAATACGCGCGTGCGGTCGTCAACGCGCTGCAGGGGAAGTAATGAGCGACTCCGATCCAGAAAAATCACCTCGAGAACATATCGAGTTCATCCGACGCGAAGAATATGGTGTCGATTCTGGAGCCTCCGCTCAGGAACGTCGTAGGGTGGATAGTTTGCGGCGCAAGCTGAATACAACCCTAAAAATTCTTTCCGAAGACATTTATTCCAAGCAGACTCATTTTGTTCTGGAGCTCGTGCAAAACGCTGAAGACAATGATTATGCGAAAGGCGTTGTGCCGTCCTTATTGTTGAAGGTTTCTCCTACTGAGTTATTGCTGGTCAATAATGAGCTGGGATTTAAAGCGAAGAATGTCACCGCTTTGTGTGATGTGGGTAAGAGTTCTAAGGCCAAAAAGCAAGGATATATTGGCGAGAAAGGGATCGGATTTAAATCAGTATTTACCGTATCCGATGCGCCGGAAATACACTCGAACGGTTATCACTTCAAATTCAATATCGCCGGTGGAGACAACCTATTGGGGTATGTCGTCCCGGATTGGTGTTCACCGATTCCGGGGGTTCCAGAAAGCAAAACAGCAATTTTGCTGCCGGCAAAAGCTGGTTGTACTTTCGGCGAACAGACTTTCGCAGACATAGACGCTCATATTCTCCTTTTCTTGACGAAGTTGAGGAAAATTGAGCTTGAAATTGAGAATCGGAAAGTTTTTTTTTCGCGGATGGACCGAGATGGGTTGTCATTCCTTGAATCCTCAGCTGTCGATCCAGAAGGTAAGGAGGAAGTGGCGCTATCCAGTTTTTTTAGGGTTTCGTATTCGGTTGATATGTCAGGTTTGGATGATGACAAAAGGACGGATATAAAAACTACGGATATTCTCATTGCTTTGCCATTGTCGGATACCGGCGCAGCGCAGCCCGAGAAAGATGCGCAGGTGTTCGCTTTCTTGCCCATGCGTCCGGCTGGATTCAAGTTTTTTATAAATGCCGATTTTGTTCTAAGTTCAAATCGGGAGGATATTCACTCGGATCGTCCCTGGAATAAGCGCCTGCGAGACCAAATTCCTGCGGCGTTTGTTTCGGCGCTTGAAAAGATTCGTGGCAGGGAGGAGTTGGCATACAGTTATCTGCAATATTTACCTACTGCTTCAGATATTGTTGATCCCTTCTTTAAACCGGTTGTTGTGCAACTGGTAAAGCTGCTGTCGGAGTCGGCATGTTTGCCATCGGCTGGAGGGCAATGGCTGCTGCCGAAACAACTGCGCTTTGGTAGTCCGCCATTCAGGGAATTATTTCCACCTGCTATATCGCTTGAATTATTCGGATTTGATTATGTTAATGAACGAGTAAAGGCAAGTGAGGAGCTGCTACGCCGAATTGGTGCGCTCCCGGTAACTTATAAAGATGTCGTCAATATTTTTAAGAACCACGGTGAATGGATAAAAGCACAAGCTATCGAGTGGAAGGCCAAGTTATACGTCTACCTCTCGAACCTGGATCAGGTTGAACTTCGTAAGGCTGGAATTCATGCGGTTGCGTGTATCCCAACCACTGGCGGGGAGTTGGTTTCTCCTGAAAAAACGCAAGTTTTTTATCCGCTGAGTCGCAGTCGTCGATTTGGATTTGAGCATGAACTGGTTGTTATTGATGTTGATTTGTTGGATCAGGTTCTCAAGATTTCGGGTAAATCACGCGAGTTCTTTGATTTTCTGAATGTGAAGCGGGATGTTCCTTACGATCTAATTAAATCGCATATTCTGCCTCGGCACGCCGGAGACGCATGGAAGCATTCGGAACATAAGGCTCTTGTGGGGCACCTACGCTATATCAAGGCTAGGCTCGATCTATATGTGTCCTTGGCAACTGCAAAAGGTGAATCGGAAGATAAGGCGCTGCAGGTGATTCGCGACGTCATTATGATTGGGACGAAAGATACTGTTGATGGTGCATGGCTATTTGATAGTCCTTCAGATTTATATATCAGCAAAGAGTATGGGCCGGAATTTTGTATTGAGAGTCTGTTGGGTAAAGCGGTTCAGCAATCGAAGCTTGTTTCTGCAAACTATCTGTCAGATAAATCTAAGGACATGGATGCTGAAAGGCAATCATGGCTGATATTTTTTAAAAAACTTGGATTGGCAGATGCGCCCAAGTTAATTGGGCCACTTGAGGGTAATTATTTGTGTTCGGACGAACTTGGTGCATTGTTGGGTTCTGAGCGCAACACGGTACGGAAGGCTACGTTAGAGTGCATTGACCGTAATTGGGATCGCTATTCGCGTAGCCTGACTTTCTTCGCTAAAAGTGGTCGAGGCTTTGTTGTTCGGGAAACGTCTTTTGCGTTTTCACTCAAATCTATGCACGCGCCTGTGCGAGGTCGCGCGAAAGTACTGCTCTCGGCGACCTATTATCCGTCCGCGGATATAAAAGCGCTTTTCGGCGATTCGCCAATTTACCTAGACGCCAAGATTTTTCGTGAAGAGCTGTTGGATTTTTGTTCGATTACTCATCGCGTGGACGCCTCTGCGTGCATTAAGCGCTTGAGACAGTTGAAAGATGTCGGTGGCGATACAACTACGCAACTACATTTAATTTACAGACATCTTGAACGTCTTTGGGGTGATGAGGGGGCCACAATAGAGGAGGCCTTCTATAAGGAGGAGTTGATTCGAGTTAAACGTGGAGAGTCGATATGGTCATTACCAGGGGAGGTTTCTTGGAGATCGAACAGTCCATTTCTTGATTCACTTTATCCTCCGCTGCAAGGCCAGTATCGCGATTTTTCGGCCTTTTTTCTAAATAAGTTGGGTATTCCAAAGGATTTGCCCACTGAGCGATTTGTTTCGGCGATTGAACGGTTAACAGATATCGAGTCGCCAGAGGAGCGTGCGCGTGAGGCGTTGGCGATTTACAAGAGAACAAGTCGTGATCTGTCTGGAAAGGGTGGGAGTGAACCTGCGGATAAGCCAGACTGGATACAGACCTTTTTGAATGAATCTGTCTATTTGACGCAGCACGACGAGCTTGTTGCTAAAGACCCTCATCTATTCGCAAATGACTCGCCTGAGTTCACCGCTCTTTTTTATGACGTTCCCGAAATATCGATATTTTCGGTGCCCTTTGATGAGTTTCCGCGAGTTAGACCATTGTTGGAGGCCGTAGAGATTCAGTTTCTGAGCGAATCTGTTGACGTCAAGGTCATTGATTGTGATGGTGGCAGATTATGTAAAGAGCTAACTGAGCGGATTCGTATGCTTGTACCGCTTATTGGCCGCGCATTTTATTCGAGACATCACTCAAGATTCGAGCGATCCGCTGAGGAGGGGCTTTTTGAAGGCCTAAGGCGAATAGAAATCCTCGAGGTTCCGGAATTAAAACTTGAAGTCAGGCTTTTGAATGTCTCGAGGTTTATGAGCCGCGAGATTGCGTCTTCGGGGAATCAAATATTTTTGCGTGCTGGCGCCCGATCCCCGAATGATCAAATTGCCATTGAGATCTGCAATATATTGAATGCCCCGGAAGACTTGTCCGATTTAATTTGCAGAATCATAACGTTGGGGGACGAACGTTTGATTCGCGATTTATTTGAGCTGAAGCAAATCAGCAGCTTGCCTCCGGATATGGAGGTGGCGTTGTCTCGATCAAATGAAACTAAAGTGTCTGTGGGCGAATCGGACGTTGACCTAATGGGCGAGAGCGACATCTCGCCGTCTGGTGAGAGCGAACTTCGAAATATAGTGGATTTTGATGGGGTGACCCTGGCCGCGGAGTCCACGGAGCAAGTCTACATTCCGGAAGTAGTTGATATACCCGGTGGGGAGGCGCAATCGAGTGAAAAGGTAGTTGCTAATCTTGGAACTCCTAAGCAATTAGAGACTAAGTCAATTGCGTCGCAGTCAGAGCCCAGCAAACCGTCAGTTATTGGTCAGGAAAATTTGCTTAACGCTGCTGATGATCCATTTTCGCCAGGGCACTTTGCTAAGCAAAACATCGAGGGCGAGCGTGCAAGCCCGTCAAAGCCGGGAAAAGGGAGGCAGAGGCCAAGTAGAAGTGGCAGATTGTTGAGTTATGCGGATTCACCCGGTGACTCCCGTAATGACAGTGCGGATGTGGATTCGGCTGCAGCAAAGGCGCGTATTGAGGTAGGAAAGCTAGCCGTGGATTATTTTATCGATACTCAGTCGACAAGATGGAAATCACTAAAGGAAATGCCGCATAACAATCCCGGGTTTGATATCAAGGCAATTTCACATGATGGTTTGGACGAATATATTGAAATAAAAGGCCAAAGCGCCGCATGGACTGCAGAGGGGGTAGCGCTTACGCCTACAGAGCTTGATGAAGCAAGACGGCAAGGGGATCGCTATTGGCTTTGCATTGTTGAGTACGTCAAGGATGAGAAGCGGCGTGCTGTTTACCTGGTGCAGAATCCATACAAACTCACTCAGCAGTTCAGATTCGACTCTGGTTGGAAATCTGCTGCTATTAATGCGTCGAAACTACCCCAAGTACCCGAGGCTGGACTTTGGATTGAAGTTCCGGATATGGGGAAAGGTAAGATCATTAGTGCTAAGCGAAAAGGTGCTTTCTTCAAATTGCATGTCCAATTCGCTGGCGAACAGCCTCGCTTTTTAAGTTTTAATCCGGCGACAATGAAGATATCGGATCAATAGCGATGGCGCGAATGATCCCTGTTTTAGACGCTGAACAACTCGGGCAATTCCGATCAAGAGCTGAGGCAAGATTTTATGAGGCCTGTCGAGATCAGTTGCCAGATGATGTTGTCGTTATTTATAGCTCTGGCTGGATTTATCGCGACAAGGGTGGAAAGGTAAGAGAGGGAGAGGTGGATTTCACGATTCTGTCCCCGGACTCTGGAGTATTCGCTGTTGAGGTAAAGGGCGGCGGCGTTGCCTTCGACCCGACCTTCGGGAAGTGGTTTTCGGTTGATAGGTCCGGAAATAAACACCAAATTAAAGATCCATTTCGTCAGGCGTCCAACGAACGCCATGCATTACTTGATCAGTTGAAGGGGCATCCGGACTGGGCAAGATGGCCGGGGAAGCGACTAATTATTGGTCATGCCGTTGCTTTTCCGGATTTGAATGGTGTACTGGAACTCGAGTCAGGTGATCGTCCGCGCGCGATTATTGGCGCCAGAAAGGATATCGACGAATTGGGTTTGTGGTTTGATAGGGTTGTCCGCTTTTGGCGGCAGGCCGGAGACGACTCGTTAGGTGTGCGTGGAGCCAAACTCGCTGAGGATATTCTTTGTAAATCGATTGAGGTTCGTCCCGTTCTTCGGTCGTCAATTGATGATACGGAGCGACAACGAATTCGTTTAACGAATAGGCAGGCCAAGGTCTTGCGCACTATAGGGGGGCGCCGTCGAGCGGTTATAGCTGGGGGTGCTGGAACCGGTAAGACACTAATTGCAGTGGACAAGGCGAGACAACTGGCCCAGCAGGGCTTTTCCGTTCTCTTTCTTTGTTATAACCGTCCGCTTGCCGAGATTCTTGCGATTAGCCTATCTGATGCACCTAAAGTGACGGTTTGCAGTTTTCATCAGCTATGCGATAGACGAGTCAGGGCTGTAGCGGCCTTAACTGGGCGCAATTTAATGGCGGAAGCTTCAGTTGCTTATCCTGGCGGGGACGAACATCGTTTCAACGTGCAAATGCCCTACGCTCTTGCGCTATCAAATGAACTACTCCCGGAGAAATTTGACGCGATTGTCATTGATGAGGCGCAAGATTTTAGTGATGAATACTGGTTTTCGATTGATGAATTATTGAGTGATCAGGTAAGCGGACATTTATATATTTTCATTGACCAAAACCAATCGCTGTACGCGAGGCACGGGAATTTGCCGGTAGCTGATGATCCATATTACTTGACTGAAAATTGTCGGAATACGGTCCCGATTCATCAATTAGGCTATCAGTTCTATTCGGGAGACCCGATTGATGAACCTGCGCTCCTCGGGCCGAATGTAGAGCGATTGGCTCGTGATTCTGTTGATGCACAAGTTGAAGCTATCGGGAAACGTGTCGAGCGTTGGGTACTTGAAGACGCACTGGATCCGAAAGATATTGTGGTTCTGGTGGCGAAGCGACCCAAAGGTTATGCCTACGAGCTTATCCGTGGCCATTCGCTCACGGGCGGTTTGTCGTGGGGGGAAGAGCAGCGTGGTAAGTCACGAAGTATCCTTTTCGACACTGTGCCAAGATTCAAGGGCTTGGAGGCGCAGGCGGTTGTTTTGTGGATTGGTGATGAGGTTATCGATGAAAAGTTGTGGGAGCTGCTTTATGTGGGGAGCACTCGAGCTAAATCGCTTCTTTCGGTAGTCGGCTCTCGACGCGCCTTATCTGCAATTAGTAATTAACTTAATTCCTATTTGCTAGAACGGAGAACATTTAATCATCAACTTTCGTAAAGCGGGTCGTCATACGTTTCTGTAACTCACCGCCGCCACGCTGACCCTCGCCAGCCTCCATATCTTCGTCAAATCCGTCACCGCCGGCACCAAGCTCAAGATCGGCATCATCGGTTCGGGCAATGTCGGAAGCGCGATGGGCCGCCATTTGCAGCCGCGCGAGCGAGCTTTGTAAAAACGCTGATTCGATCCACGATCAGTCTGTCGAGTCGCTCCGGCGATAGCGGCGATTGACGGCTACAGCAGGCGTCACACATACTCCCCGAAACTCATTTTTTCTTGGACGTTCCGCAGTTTCATAAAGGCGAACAGATGAAAAAGTTATGCGCGATATCGTTTGCCGCGACGCTGTTGGTCGCGGGTGCGGTGCAGGCACAGACGTATCCGTCCAAAGTCGTCCGGATCATCCTCGGGTTTCCGGCTGGAACGACAGTCGATCTCCTCGTTCGCCCGGTTGCCCAGAAGCTCAGCGAGTCGATGGGGCAGCAGTTCATTGTCGAGAATCGCTCGGGTGCGACCGGTCTCATCGCGAACGAGGCGGTCGCGCGTGCTGCGCCGGACGGCTACACGCTGCTCGGTGCGCCCGGCTCTTCATTGACCTCAAGCCTCCAGCTTTTTGAAAAGCCGACAGTCAACGTGCTGCGCGATTACACGCCGATCACGCAACTCGGCGCGTTTGGTTACATATTCATGGTTCATCCCGGAGTGCCCGCCAAAAACGTGAAGGAACTGATTGCGATCGCGCGTGCGAAGCCCGGGTTTCTCACCTACGGCTCCTCGGGGGTCGGCAGCGGCTTTCATCTTGCAGGTGAACTCTTCACCACGATGGCGGGTGTGAAGATGCTGCATGTGCCGTACAAGGGGGGTGCCGAAGCACTGAATGACATGATCGCGGGCCGCATTGATGTGATGTTCTACAGCCTGGCGGTTGCACTGCCTCAAATCCGCGCCGGCAAGCTGCGGCCACTGGCCGTCACCGGCATGACTCGCGATACGCTGCTGCCGGACCTGCCGACGATGGATGAGGCGGGATTGAAGGGGTATGAAATGTCGGGCTGGCATGGGCTCCTCGCACCGGCCGGCACGCCCGTTGCAGTGGTCGAAAAGCTCAATGCCGAGATCCGGCGCATCCTGCAGACCCCGGAGATCAAGAAGCTGTGGTTGAACTACGGCATGGCCACGCCTTCGACGACCCCGGCCCAGTTCGGCGGGGTGATCAAGAGCGATTACGATAAGTATGCAAAACTCATCAAGTCCGCAGGTATTGAGCTGCGCTGACCGGCCACAGGCAGAAACAGGAAGAAAAACAGGGAAAGAAATAGGAAGAGAAACAGGGCACACATGAACACACCCGGCGAAAAGAAGATTCGGCACTGGTTCCAGTACTTCCCGAACCACTATATGTGGTCGCAGGGCATGGGCATGGCGATCGAAATGATCCCCTGGGGTGCCGCGGCGATGGGCGAGATCGACCAGGTCGGGCAGCGGCTGCTCGGGCGCGAAGGCGACAACGAGGCGTGGTGCGACGAATGGTCGCGCATGGCCGAGAAGATGGAGCGCCGGGCCGAAGAGGCCGTCGCCGCCAAGCATGTGCTGACGGCGGGCACGTATTATCTGCATGCCGCAACCTACTACGGCTATGGTGAACGTTACCTGCACCTGGGCGAGCGCAAGCTTTCGGTCTATCGCGAGCATCTGCGTTGTTTTGCCGAAGGGATGTCGAGGCGTCACCCGAATGCCGAGCGCGTCGAGGTCCCTTACGAGGGCACCACGCTCCCCGCGTGGTTCATGCGCGGCAAGGGGCCGAACGCTGCAAAGAACCCGACAGTGGTGTTCTTCAATGGTCTTGATGGCACCAAGGAGGTGGGCATTCTGTACGGCGGGCTCGCGCTCGCGGAACGCGGCATCAACACCTTGGCGATTGATGGACCGGGGCAGGGCGAGGCGCTGCGTCTTCAGAACATTGCCAGCCGCTACGACTGGGAGGTTCCGGCGCGGGCTGCGTACGAGTACGTGGCCGGCCGTGCCGACGTTGATCCGGCGCGCGTTGCCGTCATGGGCATCAGCATGGGTGGCTACTTTGCGCCGCGCGCGGCGGCGATGGAGCCGCGCTTTGCAGCGTGCGTGGCGTGGGGCGGGCATTTCGACTACCACGAGTCCTGGATCCGCCGCCGTCGTGAAATCGAATCCGGAGGCACCAAGGTTTCGGCACCCCATTTCCATCTGCTGTGGGTCCTCGGCGTGCCGGACATGGATGCCGCCATGGAGAAACTCAAGCGCTACACGCTGGCGGGTGTTGCGGAGAAGGTCACCTGCCCGTTTTTGGTGGTGCACGGCGAGAACGATACGATCGTTCCGGTCGAATACGCGCGGCGCCTTTACGCCGCGGTCGGCAGCAAGAACAAGTCGATCAGGGTGTTTACAGCGGACGAAGGCGGGTCGGAGCATTGCCAGGGCGACAACCGCGTGCTCGGCGCGAGCTATGTCGCCGACTGGCTGGCGGACAATCTCTGACGGGCAGGGAACCTGGGGGCAGACCGCTATGGCACTACCTTAAGGCTGTCATCGGCAAAATGCCGTCATTCCGGCGAAAGCCGGAATCCAGAATCGGCCCGTCGGCCGATGCTTTTTAAAATCCTGGATTCCG
>JALHRQ010000001.1:0-362881 GCA_022841375.1 Burkholderiales bacterium | reverse complement strand
GGGGGCAGACCGCTATGGCACTACCTTAAGGCTGTCATCGGCAAAATGCCGTCATTCCGGCGAAAGCCGGAATCCAGAATCGGCCCGTCGGCCGATGCTTTTTAAAATCCTGGATTCCGGCTTTCGCCGGAATGACGAAGAAATTAAAGGTGTCTGCCTTAAGGTGGCGCCATGGGGGGGCAGACCGCTATGGCACTACCTTAAGGCTGTCATCGGCAAAATGCCGTCATTCCGGCGAAAGCCGGAATCCAGAATCGGCCCGTCGGCCGATGCTTTTTAAAATCCTGGATTCCGGCTTTCGCCGGAATGACGAAGAAATTAAAGGTGTCTGCCTTAAGGTGGCGCCATGGGGGGCAGACCGCTATGGAACTCCAGATTTTCCATCGTTCAGGTGCTGATTGCCCGGAACATAAGACCGGGTTAGCTTGTTTACCGCTGTGACGCTGTAATTCACCGCGCTTTGAGTTACCGCGCTGTGTTCAACATTCAGTTCATTGACCGCCATACGCTGTTGTAATCCTTCTTTTGCAATCCTTCTTTGTATTGCCATCGAACACCAGGAGACTCGTTATGAATACCGGCCGCCCTAAACATGCTCGTCGCGCCTTCCTTCAATTCACCGCCGCATCGCTGGCCGTAGCCAGCCTCCCCACCTTCGCCCAATCCGTCACCGCCGGCACCAAGCTCAAGATCGGCATCATCGGTTCGGGCAATGTCGGCAGCGCGCTCGGCACTACCTGGGCCAAGTCCGGGCATACGGTGATGTTCTCTTCGCTTGATCTCGAAAAAGACAAGGCGCTCGCTGCCAAGGTGGGCAGTGGCGCGCGTGCGGGCACTTCCAGGGAGGCTGCGGCCTTTGGTGATGTGCTGCTGATCGCGGTGCCGTATCACGCGCTGCCGGCGGTGGGCAAAGATCTGGGCGCGTTGCTCAAGGGCAAGGTGGTGATCGACGCCTGCAATCCGTTTGAACAGCGCGATGGTGAGTTGGGCGTGAAGGCGCGCGAGGTGGGCGCGGGGCTGATGTCGGCGCAGCTGTTGCCCGGTGCGCGTATCGTGCGCGGCTTTAATGCAATTGGCGCGGCACGCATGGGCGCGGCGTGGCAGGAGCCGGGCAAGGTCGGCATGCCGATCGCGGGGGATGATGCGCAGGCGATTGCGACGGCTTCTAATTTGATTCGCGACATTGGGTATGAGCCGGTGTTGATTGGCGGGTTGGCGATGGGTCGGCATTTGCAGCCGCGCGAGCCGTTGGCGGGTGAGCGGTCGGCGGATGAGATTCGGAAGATTGCGGCGGGGTTGAAGTAAGGAAAAAGGGATTTTGTAGCCTGATGGAAAATGATATAAGTTATTGATTTTATTGATAAATGTTATTTTCTACCTACGAGCTTTGCTACTTCAGTCTTGATCATACCCAAAACGGGGTTTATCATTCCCAATATGGGTATTAAGAAAATAGCAGTAACTCGCAAGGCCACCTCACCGGAACCGGTGGGCGTTGCGGACGCCTTGTTCACCAAGGTGCAGCAACGCGTGCTGGCTGTGCTGTTCGGCAATCCGGACCGGAGTTTCTATGCCAACGAACTGATCGCGCTGGCGGGTTCGGGCACCGGCGCTGTGCAGCGTGAACTCGCGCGGCTGGCGTCTTCCGGGCTGGTCACCGTAAGCCCCGTTGGCAACCAGAAGCACTATCAGGCCAATGCGGCCTCACCGGTTTATGCCGAGCTACGCGGGCTGGTGCTCAAAACTTCGGGCCTGGTGGATGTGCTGCGTACGGCGTTGTTGCCGCTGGCGACGCAGATCGAATCGGCGTTTGTGTATGGCTCGGTGGCCAAACAGCAGGATACGGCCGGCAGCGATATCGATTTGATGGTGGTCAGCGACACCTTGTCTTATGCGGATGTGTTCAGGGCTCTGGAGAGAGCCACAGCAAAGCTCGGCCGGACGGTGAATCCGACGATGTATTCCCGCAAGGAACTCGACAAGCGTGCGCGTTCGGATAACGCCTTCATCAAGCGCGTATGGTCGCAGCCGCGGTTGCCGGTGATCGGGGATATGTATGAGCTCGCCGCTTGAGGCGCTGAGTGGTCCGGGCAAGTCGCTGAAGGCGGAGCCGCCGGATGCGCAGGAATTTGCCGGTCTGCAGCGTTCCGGTCTGGCGCGTTTGCGCGATGCATCCAATGCCACGCTATCACTGGAAGGACGCTTCGATCTGGCCTACAACGCGGCCCATGCGCTGTGTCTGGCGGCTTTGAGATTGAAGGGGTATCGCCCGGCCAATCGTTACATCGTGTTCCAGGTGCTGCCGCATACGCTGGGTCTCGGGCCCGAAGTGTGGCGTGTGCTGGCGAAATGCCATGATGTGCGCAACGTTGGTGAATACGAAGGCGATCTGAATATTGATGATCGTCTGCTGGCTGATCTGTTGACGGCGGCGCGTGCGGTGGCTGCTGCGCTGGAGCAGCGCGAGGTTTCTTAGTGCGCTGTCTCCCGAATGTCCGCCAAGGTGAATTCCTTCAAGGATCCAGGCCCACGGCTTTGCTGATCGGACGCAAATGAATATCACATTGAATTCGGGGCGTGAGATTTTGCTTACCCATCTGGAGCAATGGCGCTCTTACGCCGGTGTATTGGCAGGTATGCCCAATCGCGGAATGAACGGCAGGATCATTGAGGATGCGCGTTCGCGGGCCTTGCGGCACGGTCTTGAGGGTGCAGCGCCGTATCTGGTGCCGCCGCGATTAATGCCCGTTGAGCGCAAGCCCGCTTCGGCAAGTTACTTGAAGCTCACCGGGATGAGCGCGGAACAGAACGCGGCGCGCGATCAGCAAATGCATTACGAGCAGCTCCCGGCCGTGGTGTGTGTGGCGGTGTTCAATTCGGGTGAGTTGGCAAAACCGGATTCCGAGCCGATGTCGTCGTTAACGCTGATCTGGTTTCAGGATGATTTTGCGTTGCCGGTGGATGCAGAGGTGCTGGCGCATATCCAGTCGCTGAATTGGGAGGCCCTCGCAACGGATTGGTGTTGGTGAGGCGGGGCGACCCCCAGGAGGACTTGCTTCGCAGCGCCCCTGTTGCCTCGGCGCTGCTTCATGGTTGAGGCCGGTCCACAATATTTTCTTAATTCAAGAAATAAGAATATAACTTGATTTATACTTTTAATCACTTGTATTATAAGGTTATTCGTATTTCTTGAATTGAGAATATGCCTAAAATAAGTAACCGGCAGGTGTCGTTGAAGCCGCAGGACCTGTATGTATTGCTGGCGTTGCTGAGCCGCGAGGATGCCAGCGCGGGTTATGCGGAACTGGCGGAGCAGACCGGCCTGGCCATCTCGGCGGTGCATGGTGCGCTCAAGCGTGCGGCCACGGCGCGCTTGGTCATGTTTGAGGCGCGCCGGCCCGTGCTGCTGAAACCGCAGTTGCAGGAATTTGTGCTGCATGGCGCGAAGTACGCGTTTGCGCCGGTGTGGGGCACGCTCGCGCGCGGTGTTCCCACGGCTTATGGCGCTGCGCCCCTGAACGGTGTGATTGCGCCTTCGAGCGACCCGGTGCCGGTGTGGCCTCATGCCGGGGGCACGGCGCGCGGACTGAGTCTGGCGCCGCTTTATCCTTCCGCGGCCGATGCGGCTCTCCGGGATCCGCGCTTGTACGCCGTGCTCGCGCTGTTTGATGCGATTCGCAGTGGCCAGGCCCGCGAACGTGAGGCCGCGCAAAAGCTGCTGGAGCCCTATTTCCAATGAGGGCGCGGCATCCGAATGTGGCCAAGCTTGAACTGGTTGCGGGTGCGCTCGGTGCGCTGCGTGAGCAGCTGGTCTTTGTCGGTGGCTGTGCGGTGGATTTGTTGTTGACCGATCCGGCTGCTGCGCCGACGCGGGTCACTTTCGATGTGGATCTGGTGGCGCGGGTGGAGGCGCTGAGCGGGTATCACGCGCTGGAAGTGCAGTTTGCCCGTCTCGGTTTCAAGCGGGATCTGGCGCAGGATGCGCCCATTTGCCGCTGGCGTTACGACAACCTCGAAGTGGATCTGATGCCGATGGATCCGGGCGTACTCGGCTTTGCCAATCGCTGGTATCCGCTGGCGATGCAAACAGCCCGGAAAGTGACATTGCCGGGCGGGTTGGTCATCCGCCTGATCAGCGCACCTGCTTTTCTCGCCACAAAATTCGAGGCGTTTGTTGATCGGGGCCGAGGGGATCTGCTCGGCAGCCATGATCTGGAGGACATCGTCAATGTGGTGGACGGAAGGCCGGAACTGGTCTCTGAAATCACGGAAGCAGGGGCTGAGTTGCGGCAGTATCTGGCGGCGCAATGCCGCTTGCTTTTGGACATGCCGCGCTTTATGGATGCCTTGCCCGGCATTGTGTTTCCCGACGAATCCCTGACGGAACGCGTAAAACTGCTGGCACTCAGACTGGGGCAAATCAAGGCATTGGATGACGCATGAACACCGGGATCGTTCATGCAGAACCATCTCAAGTATTTGCGAATTCGGTATAAGATCGCCCGTCGTTATCCATAACAAAGACTTAGGAGGAAACATGCGTTTTCAACTCTCAGTTTCAGTACTAACCGGTGTCGCGGCGCTGATGGCGCTGCCGGCTGCGGCCCAGACCTATCCCGCTAAACCGATCCGCATCCTGATTGCACAGGCGCCGGGCAGCGCGACGGATAACATCAGCCGGGTACTGACGGCCAAGCTCGCCGGGCAGATGGGCCAGCAGTTCATCATCGAGGCGCGGCCGGGTGCGGGTGGTGCGGTCGGCACCGAAGCGGCGGCGCGTTCGCCGGCCGACGGCTACACGCTGTTCATGGCCAACAACTCCACGCACGGCTCCAACCCTGCGGTGTATAAAAAGCTGCCCTACGATGCAATCAAGGATTTCTCGCCGATCATCCTGATTGCGTCCACGCCCTATGTGCTGACGGCGCACCCGTCGCTGCCGGTGAAGAACGTGAAGGAGCTGGTCGCGCTGGCGAAGAAGCGGCCGGGCGATCTCAACTACGGTTCCGCCGGCAACGGCAGCACCCATCACCTGAGCGGCGAGCTGCTGAACATGATGGCGGGTATCAAGCTGGTGCATGTGCCGTACAAGGGCACCACGCCTGCACTGACCGGGCTGCTGAGCGGTGAGGTGTCGGTGATGTTCTTTACCGTGGTCGGCATCGAGCCGCACGCCAAATCCGGCAAGGCGCGGGTGCTCGCGGTCACCACGCCGAAACGCGCGCCGCTGATGCCCGAACTGCCGACGATGACCGAGGCCGGTTATCCGGGCTTTGAAGTCACGTCGTGGTTCGGCCTGCTGGCACCCGCGGGCACACCGCCGGCCATCATCAGCCGCGTCAATGCCGAGTCCGTTAAGGCCCTGGCGCTGCCCGATGTATCAGGCGCGCTGAAGAAGATGGGCTTCGATGCCGTGGGCGGCACGCCCGAACAGTTCGCCGCGCACATCAAGAGCGAGGTCGAGCGCTTCACCAAGCTGGTGAAGGCGACGGGGATTACGGTCGATTGATTGCCAGGTTACGGGTTTTGTAGCCCGGATGAAGCGCAGCGGAATCCGGGGAGGGCGGCGGCATTGTTCAAGGGTGGCCCCGGATTACGGCCTTCGGCCTGCATCCGGGCTACGGGGCTGCGGGTTAGCGCACGGAATACGCATCTGCGGGGAACTGCGGATGCGTGGTGCGCGCGGCCGCCTCAGTATTTCCGCACCAACCCCACCACCACGCCATAGATCTCGGCGTCTTCCTTCGGCCTCCCCCCAAGGGGACTTCCTTCGGGGCGGAGCACCGGATAGGCTTTGTTCTCCGGTTTGAGGACGAGGCGGCCTTTTTCGCGGGCGAGGCGTTTTAACGTGAATTCGTTGTCGACGATGGCGACAACAATGTCGCCCGGCACTGCCGCCACGCGCTTTTCGACCACGACACGGTCACCCGGGTGAATGCCGGCATCGATCATTGAATCGCCTTTGACGGTGATCAGGATGGTGCGTGAGGGTTTGCCGACGAGGTATTCATCAATGCTGATGCCGTCAGGCCGGGTGTCGGCTGCGGGGGCCGGCATGCCGGCGCGCACGCTTTCAGCAACCGGGCGTTCAAAAAAACGTTTACCCGGTTTCAGCCGGCGGTCCGGCGCGCTGTCCAGAAAACCTTCCGCTTTGAGTCGCATCGCCATCTCCGCCACCGAGGCTTTGGAGCTGAGCCCGACCAGTGCCCCGATCCCCGAGTAGGAGGGCAGCATGCGGTGGCGGGCGTAGTAGTCCTGCAGTTTTGCCAGATATTGAGCGTCGTCAGCCATGGGGTTACGATACCGAACGATCGTTCGGTGGTCAATGGAGGCTCCGGGCAGGGTGATGAGCGGTTCCTGTGATTTGGTGCGGAAATCTTGAGGTCGCAATCTGCGACCTCAATATAATAAGTAATTGATTTTATTGTTAAAAATGTTAACTGGTCACAAATTGTGACCGGTTCGCTCAATGATAAATATACCTAATAAGGTATAATCATGACCAAGAAACCGGGCGTGCCGGAGAAACCGCTGCATTGGGTGGGCTCTGCAAAAAAAGATTTGCTGGGATTCCCGGCGCTGGTTATCGACAGTCTCGGATACGCGCTGGGCGTGGTGCAGGCTGGCGGTATGCCGCCCTCGGCCAAGCCTTGGAAAGGTGAGGGCCCGGCCGTGTTTGAGTTGGTGGAGGATTGGCGCGGCGATACTTGGCGCGTGGTGTTTGTGGTGCGGTTTGAGAAGGCGGTGTACGTGTTGCATAGCTTCCAGAAAAAATCGCCTTCCGGGGTTCGCACTGCGCAACAGGATGTCGGATTGATACGTGAGCGTTTGAAAGCGGCGTGTGCAGATTACGAGGTGCGTTATGGTCAATAAAGTTGCTGCCAAGATAAAACGATCTGCAAAAGCGCATCCCGGAAAAATGGATGCCGTGGATGCAGGTAGCGGCAACGTATTTGCCGATCTGGGCTTTGCGGATTCTGATGAACGCAGATTGCGTGTGCAGCTTGCCATGCAGTTGAATGAGTTGATCACCGCACGTCCGTTCACCCAGGCGCAGGCGGCAGCGTTGTTCGGAATTCCGCAGCCGCATGTCTCGGAGTTGCGTAATTACAAGCTCACACGGTTTTCGGTCGAGCGGTTGATGCGTTTTCTGACGCTGCTGGATCGCGATGTGCAGATCGTGATCCGCCCGAAGGCTCGCGGGCGAGCGGCCGGGTCGGTTTCGATGCTGGTGTCGTAAGTGGTGTTTTTGGCTTACCGCTTACGAATACTGCAGACCGGCAGTCATTGACGTCATTCCGGCGGAAGCCGGAATCCAGGAATTAAAAGGGCATTGGCCTCTCGGCCGACCCTGGATGCCCGCGTCCGCGGGCATGACAGCAAACGGGAGATATTGCTTCTCCTCAGGTGGCTTCGATCAAGAAGTCACCCAAGTGACTTCCTTTGGCGCGGCTGTGGGTTGGGTGCTTAATTCTCCAGCTTGAGATTGGCCTTCTTCACCACGTTGCGCCACTTCTCATATTCGTTTTTGGCCTGCTGGGTGAATTCGCGCGGCGTGTTGCCGACGGTCTCGGTGCCGCCGGCTTCCATATTGGCCGCGAGCTTGGGTTCGGTCACCGCTTTGGCGGCTTCCTTGTAGAGCTGCTCGACGATGGCGGGCGGTAGTTTCGCCGGTGCGAACAGGCCGAACCACGCGCTCACTTCATAGCCGGGCACGGTCTCGCCGATGGCCGGCAGGTCGGGCAGGGCCTTGAGGCGTTTTTCACTGGTGACGGCGATGCCGCGCATGCGGCCGGCTTTCATCAGCGGCTGCGCGGAGATCGGGCTGCCGAGCATCCAGTTCACCTGGCCGGAGATCACTGCGGGGTAGCCGTCGGCGACACCTTTGTACGGCACGTGGGTCATTTTGATGCCGGCCAGTGTCGCGAGCAGTTCGCCGCCCAGGTGCAGCACGCCGCCGGTGCCCGATGAGGCATAGGTGATGGTGTCCGGTTTGGCTTTGGCGAGGTTGATCAGGTCGCTGACGGTTTTGACCGGCAGCGACGGGGTGACGACGATCAGATACGGGTTGGTGGTGAGTTTGCTGATCGGCTGAAAGTCGGCAATCGGGTCGTAACGCACGCTGCGGATCGCGGCGTTGGTGATGTAGCTGCTGCTGCTGACCATCAGCGTGTAGCCGTCGGGTGTGGCGCGCGCGACCATTTCGGGGCCGAGGCTGCCGCCGGCGCCGGGCCGGTTGTCGATGATGAAGGGCTGGCCCCATACCGCGTTGTAATGCTGGCCGATGATCCGTGCCAGCGCATCCACACCGCCGCCGGCAGACACCGGCACGATGATGCGTACCGGGCGCTCGGGATAGGCGGCAGTGGCGAGGCCAGGTGCGATGAGCAGCGCGGCGATGAGGGCGCGCTGCAGGGTGCGGGATGCGGTGTTCATTAAAACTCCTCCTTGTTATGGCTTTGAAAATACCCTGTTCAGGCGGGTGATGACCAGGGGTTGCGGGATTAATTGTTGGAGTCCGTGATTTGGTCGGGGTTGGTAGCCCGGATAAGCGGAGCGCCATCCGGGGGAAGGTTGTGATGGATTATTCGATAGTGGCCCCGGATTGCGGCCTGCGGCCTCCATCCGGGCTACGAGGGCTGCATCCGGAGTACGGGACTACGGATCACTATTTTTGTAGCCGGATTTGCGCCCAACGATGCGTCACCAGCCCCCTCCGGGGACTTGCAAAGAATTCCTTTTGGATTCTTTGCGGCGTCCCCCAGGAGGACTTGCTAAGGGCCTTTTGGCCCTTAGCAGCGTAATATCCGGTCAGTAGCGGCGAAGTGGTTTGTCCACTTCTTTCTGATTCTTCACGCAGGACTCTCAAGGACTCCGATCATGGCTAAAGGTCAGCAGCGCAGCAACAAGGAAAAGAAAAAGCCCAAGAAGGATAAAAAGTCCGTTCCGGTGGCCGGCGGATTGGCAAAGCCGAAGACGCTGGATGCGATCAAGCTGAAGTAAGCAGGTTTCAACAAAAGAACGTTTGCAGGCCCTGATCGGGGCGTGCAACGTTCTTTTTTTATGGGTCATCGGCATTGTGCTGTCGCTGTGCGGCGACATCGTGCGGTCATTTAACCTCGTGCGGGAACTCATGCAAATCAATCGGACTCAGACGGGAGCGGCTTTCACGATTGATTTCTGCAAACTTGCAATGAGGAGCAACGGATGCGATGGCTGACAGGGCATACAAAATATTTACCCGTAGTGATGACGGTGTTGCTGGGCGCCTGTGCGCAACCGTCGATGGTGATGCGACCGCCGCCGGATGCACTGCCGCGCATTGAACCGCAGGGGCAGATGACGCCCGAGGAAGAACCGCAAACCGAGCAACGCATGGCGGATCTCCCGGGGGACCAGAAGCCGCCGGTGTTGAGCGGCAAGATCGAACAGATTGATTGCAAATCCGGGGCTGAAGATCTGCATGCGCGCATGGCGCTGGAGGCGCGCGGCGGCCAGATCGCCAGTTTTGCCTATTACAGCAAACGCAAACCGCGCACCTGTTCGCTGGATATTCATCGCGACAGTCCGTCGGTCAAATGGCGGCAGACGGCGGATGGTTCGACGCGGGTGCAGACGCCGCACGGGGCTTTTCTGATCCGCACCTCGAACGAGGCTTACGAATTTGAATTCTTCAACGTTGAGCGGCAGAAATTCTGCGGCATGGACGGTTACATCAACGGCACGATGACCATCAAACGCAAAAGCACCAAGCCGGAGTGTTCGGTTGCGGGCCTGCTCGATCGCGAGGGGCTGCCGCAGAAGATTGCTGGATCGCGGTTTCCGTCACGCGATTAGATGCCCACTGCAAAGATGGCCACTTCAATTTTTTTGAAGCCCGGAAACCACGGATAGTTCCCCTGACGAAGCAAGTAAGTGGCTTTGGCGCATTTGCGGTTGGTGGGCTGGCGTACTGATGGAATATTGACAGGGCATCGAAGTCATCGCATTGAGAGAAATTTCGGTTATCCGTGGTGTGGCGCACGGTGACCGCCGGGATGAATAGTCAGGATGCGCCCTCGGTAAGGCAATCTCTGTCTTGCTGCACTTAATCCAATACGAGGACTAACAATGAAACTCATCTCACGCACGCTCACGGCCAGCGCCATTGCTACAGTTTTTGTGGCAGGTGCCGTGTTTGCCCAGTCCACGTCGCAATCGCAAACGGGTACAGCCACAGGCGAGGTCCGGCAGCAGGATCGCACGACCGGCCCGGGCGACAAGCAAGGAACGTCCAACGATCGTAAAGGTATGCGCAGCCAGAACGATCAATCGGGTTCGATGAACTCCAGCGACCGCACCAACAAACGTGAAGCCAAGCAGCAGGACCGTACGACCGGCCCGGGCGACAAGCAAAATACGTCCAACGATCGTAAAGGTATGCGCAGCCAGAACGATCAAACGGGTTCGATGAACTCCAGCGACCGCACCAACAAACGTGAAGCCAAGCAGCAGGACCGTACAACCGGCCCGGGCGACAAGCAAGGGACCGCCACCCCCGCTGAAACCAAGGCGACGCAGGAACAACGGGAACGTACTGCCAGGGCAGCGAATTCCAACGAACGCTCGGGTAAGGCTTCTGTGAAACAGCAGGATCGCACTACGGGCCCTGGCGATCGTGGAGCGGTGACTCCGAGTGGTTCCATTCAGAATCAATAACATCGCGTCAGCAGAACAATGAATTAAACTGACTGTGCGTCTCGAATAGATCGCCATCCAGCGGTATTCATTGAAGGCCGGGCATTATGCCCGGCTTTTTTATTTGATGAACGAAATCAGCGGCCTGCAGCTTAATCGACCGTGAGTTGGTATCATGCGAACCCTTTTCGCATCAGGCCGCACATGGATTTTGATGTCATTGTTCTGGGCGCCGGCGCTGCCGGCATGATGTGCGCGGCGGTGGCCGGCGCGCGCGGGCGGCGTGTGCTGATGATGGATCACGCGCTCACCCTGGCTGAAAAAATCCGGATCTCCGGCGGCGGGCGCTGCAACTTCACCAATCGTGAGGTCGGGCCGGCGAATTTCCTCTCGCGCAACCCGCATTTCTGCCGCTCGGCATTGGCGCGATATACGCCTCGCGACTTTATTGCGCTGGTGGAACGCCACGGCATTGCCTATCACGAACGCAACCTGGGGCAGCTGTTCTGCGACGACAGCGCGATGCAGATCATCGCCATGCTCAAGGCGGAATGTGATGCGGTGAACGTGCAGTGGGCGATGCCGGTGAGCATTGATCGTGTGGCGCGGTTGCCCGGTGATGCGCCGGGATTCGAAGTGGCGACGACGCAGGGCACCTATCGCACGCAGTCGCTGGTGGTGGCCACCGGCGGATTGTCGATTCCGAAAATCGGCGCCACGCCGTTTGGTTATCGGCTGGCGGAGCAGTTTGGTTTGACGGTGGTGCCGCCCAAGCCCGCCCTGGTGCCGCTGGCAGCACCCCCGGAATGGCTGGAGCGGTTCGGCGCGTTGTCGGGTTCCTCGTTTGATGCGGTGACGTCATGTGTCGAAGTGCCGAGCGGCGCGGTGTATCCGTCATTCCGTGAGGCGGCGCTGATCACCCATCGTGGCCTGTCGGGGCCGTCGATCCTGCAGGTGTCATCGTATTGGCAGGCGGGTGGTGCACGTGGGCCCGTGGCGCTGGATCTGCTGCCGGATATCGATGCCGCTGCGTGGTTGAACGAGCATCGTCGTGATCAGCAGGGCTTGGGGGCGTTGCTGTCCACGCATCTGCCGCGGCGTTTTGCAGTCAGCTTTGCCGAACTGCACGGCTGGACGCAGCCCATCACCCAGTTGTCGAACGCGGTGATCGGCACCATCGCTCAAACACTGAAAGCCTGGCCGATTCAGCCGTCGGGCACGCTGGGTTATGCCAAGGCGGAAGTCACGCTCGGCGGTGTCGATACCGCAGCGTTGTCACAGCAGACGCTGGAAGCGCGCGCCGTGCCGGGGCTGCATTTTATCGGCGAGGTGGTGGATGTGACGGGCTGGCTGGGTGGTTATAACTTCCAGTGGGCCTGGGCGTCGGGGTATGCCGCGGGCAGTGCGGTGTAGGTTTTTGTAGCCCGGAGCGCCCCGAAGGAAGTCACCTTGGGTGGCGCCCCGAAGGAAGTCACCTTGGGTGGAAATCCGGGGGGGTGTTGAAAAAATCCATCACGGTACTTGTTCCCCGGATTGCGGCCTGCGGCCTTCATCCGGGCTACGGGGTTGTGCGTCGGCGTATGCGACGGGGGGCAGCTTAGGGTTTCGTAGCCCGGATGGAGCAACGCGAAATCCGGGGCCGGCTTCGAAAAAATCCACTGCGATTTTGCGCGTCAGTCTTTCCGCTTCTGGGTCAGGTGCGGGCCGCTGGCGTCGGTTTCATTCAAATGGGCTTTCAGCGTGTCGCGCACTTCAGTGCGCATCCGTTCCGCGCTCCAGTTCTTCGGCAAAAAGAGATGGATGCCCGCCATATTGGTGGCGCGGGTCAGCGTGGGGGTTTCGTCGCCGCTGGAGACGAGCACGCGCAGCGTGTTGGCGTAGAGCTTGCGCACCCGCGTAAGGAACTGCACGCCGCTCATCCCGCCCATGTCGTTGTCGCTGATGACGATGTCGACCTTGTGCCGGGCGAGAATCTCGAAACCATCGGCGGCGTTGGCGGCAGTCAGCACCCGGAAATTTTCTGTCGGGAATGCACGGCTCAGCAGCTCCATTTCATGTTGATTTTCGACCATCAGCAGCAAAGCCAGCGCATTGCCGGCCATCGGGCTTTGCGGCGGCGGCAGCCGGGTGTCGCCTTTGAGCAGGTCGGCGCACAGGTCTGCGGTCATCGGCCGGGCAAAATAATATCCCTGGATCTCATCACAGCCGTGAAAGCGAAGGAAGTTGATCTGGCCCTCGGTCTCGACGCCTTCGGCGACGACCTTGAGCTTCAGGCTGTGCGCGAGATTGATGATGGTGACGGTGATCGCGGCGTCGTCCGGATCACTGACGGCGTCACGGATGAATTCGCGGTCGATCTTCAGTTCGTCCAGCGGGAAGCGCTTGAGATAGGCGAGGCTTGAATAGCCGGTGCCGAAATCATCGACCGAGAGCTGCACGCCGAGGATTTTCAGGTGGTACAAGGTCTGCACGGATTCTTCGGCGTCGCTCATCAGCAGCGATTCGGTCAGTTCCAGCCGGAGTAGGTCCGGGTTGACGTTGTGGGTGCGCAGCGCCCGGCCAATGACTTCGGCAAGGTTTTTGACCTGGAATTGCCGCGCGGAAAGATTGACGGCAACTGGACGCGGGGTGACGCCTTGCTGTTCCCAGTTTTTCAGTTGCACACACACCGCGTTCAGGATCCAGTCGCCCACTGGCACGATCAAGCCGGTGTCTTCGAGTACGCCAATGAATTCGGATGGCGGCACCAGTATTTCGCCGTGCTGCCAGCGCAGCAGCGCTTCGAACCCGGTGACGGCGCCGCTGACCAGGCTGACCTTGGGCTGGTAGTGCAGCAGGAATTCGTTGCGGTCGAGCGCGCCGCGCAATTGCACTTCGAGCAGTTGACGCAGGTGCAGCCGCTCGTTCATCTGCGGCAGGTAAAACTGGTATCCGTTGCGGCCCAGTGATTTGGCGCGGTACATCGCGGTGTCCGCATTTTTCAGCAGCGAGTCGGGGGTTTCGCCGTCGTGCGGGTACAGCGCGATGCCGATGCTGGCTGAAATATAGGCTTGCCGGCCGTCGAGGTCGAAGGGCGCGGCCAGCGACTCGACAATCTTCTGCGCGACCATGCCGGCGTCTTCGGTTTTTGCCAGATTCGCCAGCATGATCGCAAATTCGTCGCCGCTCAGCCGGCCGACGGTGTCGCTGTTGCGAACGCAGGCCCGCATGCGTGCCGCGGTCTGGCGCAACAGCTCGTCGCCGGCGGCATGGCCGTAGGTGTCGTTGACGGCCTTGAAACGGTCAAGATCGACAAACAGCACGCTGATCGACCAATCGTTGCGTTGCGCCTGAGCCAGCATCTGAGCGAGGCGGTCAGTGAACAGGTAACGGTTCGGCAAATCGGTGACGACGTCAAAACGCGCCAGGAAGTTCAGTTTGTCTTCGGCCTGTTTGCGCTGGATAAACTGTCCGATCTGGCTGCCGATGGCGAGCGCGGTCTGCAGCATTGATTCATCGGGTTTATTCATGGCAGCGCCGAAGAATTCCATGATGCCGACCACCTCGCCGCTGATCAGGATGGGGAATGAGTAGGCACTGCTCCAGCCGAATTTGCGTGCGCTGGCTCTGCGGCGGAACGGCTTGTCGTCGTGCAGGTCGGCGAGCCAGGTGGCGCTTTTATCGATCAAGGTGCGGTGCAGAAAACGGCCGGCGCCCTGATTGGTGACCTGCAGCCACAAGTTACGGTCCTCAGGTTCAAATTCGGGTTCGAAAGGGCACCAGTATTCCGCGCGGGACAATTGATCCGTCTTGTCGTCAACTGTCCAGCGTGCGCCATAGGTCCAGCCCATGGCTTCGCAGATGATGCGGATGATTCGCGGCATGGCTTCGGTCAGCGTTGTTGATTCCGACAGAATCTGGGTGACCGCCAGCGACATGGTGCGGCGGATGGTCGCATCTCTCTCTTCAGTAATGTCGCGGCTGATGCCGACGGTGCCGATGATTTCGCCCGCCTTGGTCAGCAGCGGCACCTTGAGCGTGGTTCCCCAGCGGGTAAGGTCGGGTTCACCTTCCCGCTTCTCGATCAGCAGCTTGTGCGCTTCGAGGCGCAGCGGCATTCCGCTCTCGACGATTTCGCGGTCCTGTTGGGCCAGGGGGCCCGCCAGTTTCGGCGCAAAAAAATCATCGACGGTTTTACCGGTGATCTCCTGATCCTTTACGCCGCGGGCGTTAAGCCAGCCCCTGTTGGCGAGCATGTAGACGCCGTTTTTGTCTTTGGCGTAGATGTGGTCGGGGATGGCGTCGATGATGGTGCGCAGCAGGACGCGTTCGCGGGCAATCAGTTCCTCGGTCTTTTTGCGTTCAGTGACGTCCTGGATGATGCGAAGGTGGTAAAGCGGTTTACCCGAAGTGTCCCGTGCCATTGACACCGTGCGACTGGCCCAGAAGGCCGAGCCATCCTTGCGGATATATTGCCGCTCGGAGGCATACGACTTCAGCTCGCCTTTCATCATCGGGTCACCGTAAACAGGGCGATCCTTGAACCGGTAGTCGGGGTGGACGATGTTGGAACTGGTCATCTTCAGCAGTTCTTCTTCGGTGTAGCCGAACATCTCGCACAACTTCGGGTTGACGTGCAGGATGTCGTAAGAACCGATGGCCGTGTGCATGATGCCGATTGGCGCGTTGTCGAAAGTCGCGCGGTACCGCATATCGGCTTCCTTGCGCGCGGTGATGTCCTCGATGACGCGGATGAAGTACAGCGGATTGCCGGAGGCGTCGTGCGCCAGCGAAACGGTACGGTTGGTCCAGACAATCGTGCCGTCTTTGCGGATGTATTTTTTTTCTTCGGTGTAGTTGCCGAGCTTTCCATTCCACATCAACATCCGGTTGTGGGCATCTTTCTCATGGTCTTCGGGAATGGAGAATTCCGCGGCTTTGTGTCCGAGCAGTTCCGCTGCGTCATAACCCATCATTTCGCAGAATTTGCGGTTGACGCGCAGGTAACTCCCGTCGGACGAGGTGTGCACGATGCCGACGGCGGCCTGGTTGAATGTTTCCTGATGGTGTTGCTCGAGTTCCTTGCGGTCGGTGATGTTTTCGACAATGCTGATGATGTACAGCGGCTTGCCGGCGTCGTCGCAGGCGGTGGACATCGTGCGCCGTGTCCACACCGGGGTGCCGTCCTTGCGGATGAAGCGTTTTTCGTTGGTGTGCGAATTGGCGCCGGTGCCGGCGGCAAGCTGTTTGCGGTAGCGCGAGCCCGACCCGTAGTCGTCCGGATGGGTGATTTCCTTCATGGTTTTGCCCAGCAGTTCTTCGCGGGCGTAACCCAGCATGTCGCTGAATTTCTGGTTGCATTCGACCAGTGTGCCGTTCAGGCCGACCCAGGTGATGCCGACCGCCGCCTGCTGGAAGATTTCACGGAAGCGGTTTTCGTTTTCGCGGGAGCGTTGTTCGGCCAGTTCCCTGGCGATGCGTGCGTTCAGGCTGGCAATGCCGAAGCCGATGTCAGCCGTGAGTTCTTTGAGCAGGCGGATTTCTTCTTCGTCGAATGCATCCGGTTCAACGGCATGCAGAACCAGCACGCCGATGGGCTGGCCATTTCCGTTCATGGGCATCGCGATGGTGCTCTGGTAACCCAGTTGCTGCGCGCGGGCACGCAGCTTTTCATACTGCGGGTCATGCAGGATGTCGCGCATGATGTGCGGTTCACCGGAAATAAACGTGCTCGCCGCCACGCCTTTGCTGTAACCGCGGTAGCTGCGGCTGGCGCCGCCGCTCATCGGCGCGTCATTGCCGTAACCGGCATGCGCGGCGGGGGCGATCAGCTGCTCGGGGTTGCCGGTTTTCAAACCGATCCACGCCTGTTTGTAGCCCCCGGATTCGACCACGACGCGGCACAGGCTGCCCAGCATTTCGGCTTCATCCGCCGCATGGATGAGGATATGCGTGCATTCGGCCATCACCCGCCGCGCGCGATCCAGGCGCAGCAGGCTGGCTTCGACGCGTTTGCGGTCGTTGATATCGTCAATGGTCTGGATCAGGTATTGCCGGCCTTCGGGGGTTCTCGCCAGCGCCACCGTGCGCGAGATCCAGATTTGGCTGCCGTCCTTGCGCACAAAGCGTTTTTCGCCGGAGAAGTGGTTGCGTGTCCCGTTGATCAGTTCCTGGCGCATGTGATCCTGCCGGTCGCGGTCATCGGGATGCGTCAGGTCGCGCGTGGTCATGCGCAGCAGTTCATCGGCGGAGTAGCCGAGCATGTCGCAAAGTTTGCGGTTGACTTCGAGGATGGTGCCGTCGATGGCGGTGTGCGCGATGCCGACAGCGATCTGGTCGAACGACGACTGGAAATCGATGCGGGTGGCGGGATCAGCGGGGCGAGCGGACAGGGACGATGCGCTGCCGGAGGCAGGCGATGGTGTGCTGGTGGTGCCCTCTCTCCGCTGTTGCATGGCGCACCTGAAAAGATGGTCGTAGGCCAGCTGATCTGCAGCCGGTGCGAACGAGCCGGTTTTATCTCAGGCAGTCGCAGGTTTTACCCGGTTTTTGTGACGGCTGCCGTGAGCATTATGAATTGAAATGTGCGCTTTGCGTTCTGCCAATTTCTTTTGTAAATGACTGAGCCGGTTATTTTTTTGGAATCAGCTGATAGGGCTAACAGGGATGCGGAATTTCGGATTCCCGCGAAAGTACAAATTTTCAACTCAATGGGCGAAATCATCAGTTTTTTTGATGGGAATACCCGAAAAACCCGCGATTTCGGACACTTTCGGGGTGGATCGTGGCGCGTCAGTGAACTGGCTGGTGGTTTTCGCAGCACCGCCGCGAAATTACTAATTCTTCAATATTTTTAAGGGGTTACTTGATTCTGTGCCAGTAAAGGAGTAACTTTCACGCCTAATTCGTAGATCGGGAGGTGGCATCGTTAGTCCCATCCTGACATTCCGCGCGGTCCTGGCAGTTTCGCTGCTGGTGATTGCGTCGACGGCAGGTGCAGCAAGCCTCGGCAGGCTGGCTGTGCTGTCAGCCATCGGTGAACCGCTCCGCGCTGAAATTGATCTTTCCGTCTCCCCGGAAGAGCTGGATACCGTCTCCCCGCGTTTGGCCTCTGTGGATGATTACACTGCGGCCGGCCTGCCCTACAACCCCGCACTCAACGGCGCGCGTCTCGCCATCCAATATCGTCACAATGGCCGGCGTGTTGTGGATCTGGTGACCATGCGGCCGGTCAATGAGCCGGCCATTGCGGTGATCGTGGAATTGGAAATGCGTGGTGGTCGTACCACCCGTGCTTATAACGTGCTGCTGGGTCCGGTAGCGGATGCGCCGCTGCGCGTGGCCGTGCCCGTTGCGGCTACCCCTGTGGCTGCAGTGCCGCCGCCCATGGTGAATCGCGCGTCTGAAACCCGGACGGCTCCAAGCGCTGCGCCAAGAATGGCGCGGACGCGACCAATCCCGCGTATTGAAAAAACACCGGTTGCGCGGGCGGACAACACTGAATTCGACCGCGAATTAAAGCGTCTGGAATCGCAACTCACCACCGGCAACAAAATCATCACCGACATGCTGGCGCGGGTGACAGTGATGGAGCGCGAGGTCGCGCAATTGCAAAAAGATTTTGCGGCACTGCCGGCGCCCCAACCAGTGGCAGAGAAATCAGCTGCAGAGAAATCTGCGGTCGTCCCGGTGACCGAAAAGCGCACTGCCGAAACGGCGCCGGTGGGCTCGGAACCGACCAAACCTGCGGTTGCGGTAACTGCGCCCCCGACTGCGCCGGTAATGCAGGAAGTGCAGGGGCAGACCACGACCCGGATTGACACCGTGCCGCGAATGTCGAGTAAGTCGAACTTCATGCTCAACGAAGCGCTGCTGGTGCTTGCCGGCGGCGCGCTGGCGCTGTTCATCGGGCTGGGTTATGTGTTGCTGGGCCGCCGTCGTCAGGCGAAGGTCGCCGAATCCGGAACCACGGCGTCCGGCGAAACGCAAAACGCGGGATAATTCCCGCCTGTAACAGCTGCGGCCTGCCGTGCCGCATGATGTTTGCCGTTTTATCCCTTATTCCGTGAGGCGCCCATGACCTATCTCGTTGCCGGGTTGATCATTTTTCTTGGTGTGCATTCGCTGCGCATCTTTGCCGAGCCATGGCGCTTAAGCACCATCGCGCGCATCGGTGAGAAACCGTGGAAGGGCGTGTATTCGCTGGTGTCGATCGCGGGTTTTGTGCTGCTGGTGTGGGGTTACGGCCAGGCTCGGCAGCAGGGCGTGGTGTTGTTTGATCCGCCGTTGTTCACCCGTCACCTCGCCGGTCTGCTGATGCTGATTTCGCTGGTTCTGCTGACGGCGGCCTATGTGCCGGGCAATATGATCAAGGGCAGGCTCGGACATCCGATGATCATCAGCGTTAAGGTGTGGGCCTTCGCGCATCTGCTGGCCAATGGCCGCTTGGCGGACGTGCTGCTGTTCGGCGCATTTCTGGTTTGGGCCATCCTCGATTTCATCGCGGCGCGCAAGCGCGATCGCGCGGCGGGTACGGTGTATGCCAGAGGCAATGAACTGCGCACGGTGCTGACGGTGGTGGCCGGCGCGGTGGTATGGGCGGTGTTTGTCGCGGGGCTGCATCAATGGCTGATCGGCGTGCCGCCCTTTGTCTGATGATTTGATCTGACGTGATGATGACGCTGCATCCGAAAAAACTCCTGTTGTCGAAATGGACGGCGGTGAAGCCGGTCGCCAGACAGAAACATTTCCTGGTGTGCAAGGTGATTGAGCCTGAGCCCCCCGAGGCGCCGCAGGAGTGGATCGAGATCGAGGCGGTGTATTCCAAAAAAGTGCGGCGTATCCGCTGGCGTGAACTGCTGGATGACGCGATATGGAGGCAGGGCTGGCTATGAAGGCACTGAGGATTGCAGCCATTGAGCCGCTGGTGTTCAACGTCTCGGAAAAGACCAACTGGTTTTTTATCCGCGTCACGGCCGAGAACGGTGTTGCCGGCATCGGCGAGGCGTCATTGAACGGTTACGAACCCGCGCAGCTTGCCATGGCCGAGGATCTGCGCCGGGAATGGGTCGGCAAAACGGTTGAGGAATTATTGCCGCTGCTGCATGTGTATGCGCATTCGCCCGGCGGCCTGATCGCCAGTTCGATCATCAGCGCCACCGAGCAGGCGGTGACTGATCTGCGCGCCCGGGCGGCGGATGTGCCGGTGTATCAGCTGCTGGGCGGCGATGCAGTCAATGCGCGCAAGGCGGTGCGGGTTTACGCCAACATCAATCGTGGTGCGCGGGACCGGACACCGGAAGGCATCGCCCGTGCGGCGCGCCATGCCGTCGAGCAGGGTTACGGCGCACTGAAAATCGCCCCTTTTGACGGGGTGTTCTGGGGCGACAACAATGAACCGGAAAAACTGCGTCGCACGCAAGCGGGCATTGCTCGGGTTCGCGCCATCCGTGAGGCCGTGGGTCCCGACATCGATATCATGGTCGATTGCCACTGGCGCTTTGATGAGCGCGGTGCGCAGCGTCTGCTACACGAATTGAAGCCGGTTGGTCTGTACTGGATCGAATGCCCGGTATCGGAGAATTCCGATAGCTTTGCCATGTTGCAGCGGATCCATGCCGGTGCCCGCGAGAGCGGCATGAAACTGGCGGGCGCAGAACGGCAGATCGGCCTGGGCGGTTTTACACCGTTTGTGGATGACGGCCTGCTCGATGTAGTGATGCCGGACGTCAAATACGCCGGCGGTTATGGCGAGATGCTGCGCATTGCCGCGCGCTGCGCGCAGCGCGGCGTGCATTTTGCGCCGCATAATCCGACCGGACCGGTATGCAACGTGGCGAGCATGCACATCTGCGCGGTGGCACCGGCGTTCCTGGTGCTGGAACATCAGCTGGCGGAGAGTCCGCTGTTTTATGACGTTGCCGGGGGCTACAAACCGAAACTCGTCAACGGCTGTTTCGAATTGCCTGATGTGCCGGGAATCGGTATTGATCTGGATGATGCGGTATTGCGCGCGCATCCTTATTGCAGGCTGCCGGCGAATGCCAATCTGGATGAGCGTCTGGGTTGAGTGGTGATCGACCAGATTGGCAGAATTAACAGAATTATTAACAGGATGGACAGGATGAACAGAATGAATGGCCGGAAAAACAGCAGGGGATGGTGCGGGGGAATGCTGGCTGCGCTGCTTATTGCTGCGCCGGCCTGGGGGCAGCAGTATCCGTCGAAGCCCATTCGCATGGTGGTGCCGTCGGCGCCGGGCAGCGGCCCCGACCTGATTGCGCGCGTGGTGGCGCAGAAACTGACCGAGGCGCTGGGCCGTTCGGTGGTGACCGATCCGCGTCCCGGAGCAGGCGGCAGCCTCGGTGCGGAAATTGTCGCCAAGGCGCCGCCCGACGGTTATACGCTGATCATGGGCAGCGCCGGGTCGCATTCGGTGAACACGGCGTTGTATCCGAAGCTGCCGTATGACGCGGTGAAGGACTTTGCGCCGATCTCGCTGGTGTCGACGGCGCCGAACATCCTGATCGTGCATCCGTCGCTGCCGGTGAAAACGGTGAAGGATCTGGTGGCGCTGGCCAAAGCAAAGCCGGGTGAACTGACTTTCGGCTCGGGCGGCAACGGCAGCACCGCGCATCTGTCGGGCGAATTGTTCCGTGTGCTGGCCAAGGCGAACATGGTGCATGTGCCGTTCAAGGGCGCGCCGGCTGCGGCGATCGGGGTGATGACCGGCGAGATTTCGATGGGCATCATCAACCTGCCGCCGGCATTGCCGCATGTGAGGAGCGGCAAGCTCAAAGCGCTGGGCGTCAGCACCGACAAACGTTCATCCGCGGTGCCGGAGATTCCGACCATTGCCGAGGCGGGTTTGCCGGGTTACGAGGCGGGCACCTGGTATGGCCTGCTGGCACCTGCAGGCACGCCGAACGACATCGTGATGCGGCTCAATGCCGAACTGGTCAAAGGCCTGCGCAGCGAAGACATGAAAAAACGAATTGCAGCAGAGGGCGGCGACATTGTCGGCAGCACGCCCGAGGAATTCACCGCGGTGATCAAGCGCGACATCGAGAAGTGGACGCGGGTGGTTGCCGCCTCCGGCGCGAAGGCGAATTGATGACATTCCATGGTCATGGTTCAGTTTTGGCCCGGGGATTGGCGGGGTTCGCGGTCTGTGCAGCGTTATTCAACAGCGGAGTCGTCATGGCCATCGAAGAACCGGCGTTTGACCTGATCGAGAAGGCCGAACCGTACGAGGTCAGGCAATACCGCCCCTTCGTTGTCGCCGAAACCATCGTCGATGGTGATCTGGATGCGGCGTCTAACGCCGGATTCCGGCTGATCGCCGATTATATTTTTGGCAACAACATTGCAGTGGGCGGCAAGCCTGGCGACAGCAAAACTGAAAAAATCGCGATGACCGCGCCGGTGGCTGCCGAGCCGGTTGCGGAAAAAATCGCGATGACCGCGCCGGTGCTCGCCGAACCGCAAACGGGTGGAATGAATGCGTCGCGCTGGCGCATCCATTTTGTGATGCCGAGCCAGTATTCGCTGGCCACCTTGCCGAAGCCGGTGAATCCGGCAGTAATGTTGCGTGCGGTGCCGGGCCAGCGTTTTGCGGTGCTGGTGTTTTCGGGATTTGCCGGCGCGGATAAAGTGCAGGCGAAATCGGATGAACTGCTGGCGTGGGTGAAGCAACGGGGCTTCAAAGCGCGGGGCGTCGTACAACTTGCGCGGTACAACCCGCCCTGGACCCTGCCTTTCTTTCGCCGCAATGAAGTGATGGTCGAGCTGCAAGCGCCATAAATAATCAATAAAAACATGTAGTTATAATGATTCCCGGGCTAGCCTGGGTATTTTGCTTGATCGTCCCCCCGCGCTGCTCACTCAAATAGTTGCGGTCAACTGTGCAGTATTACGCTGGTGTGACGGTAACCGGGTCGACACAATGCGTCTCCATAGGGGGATGCATGTCACGTCGCAGAATCAATTCCGTTGAAGACATCGTCGAACGCACCGCACAGGTGCCGTGGTGGGCGGGTGTTGTCGCGGCGATGGTATCCGCAGTGCTGTTGTTTAGCGTCGCGCATTTCGCGCTGCCGGCGGCGCACGTGGCGGATTCGGCGTTGTCGGAAACCGCGGTGCCGGTGCTGCGCGGGCTGACGATGACGGGGATGGTGTTGCTGCCCCTGCTGTTCCTGACCGTTGCCGGTCTGTCCGGCTGGCTGCATTACAAAGACCAGCGCAACTATGCCGACATGTTTTCGGAGCGCGGCCGGTTTTTGCTGCAGCATCTGTCGTGGCGCGAATTCGAAAACCTGGTGGGTGAGTTTTTCCGGCGCAAGGGATTCATCGTCGAGGGGCGCAGCGGCCGCATACCCGAGGGCGGCGTCGATCTGGTGGCCAGCATCGGTGAAGACCGCTATCTCGTGCAGTGCAAACACTGGCGCGTGCAGCGCGTCGGCGTGGCGGTGGTGCGCGACCTGTGCCGCATTGCCGAGACCGAGGGCGCGGCCGGCATCTTTGTCGTGACTTCGGGTTCATTCACCGACGAGGCACGCCGCTTTGTCGAGCAGAATCGCATTGCCATCGAATTGATCACGGGCGAGCGCCTGCGCCAGATGATCCGCGGGCTCAACAACACCCCGCACGCCCGCTAAGCCGGATCATTCTGCCGGCCGCGCTCGCGGTCATTGGCTTTCTGCTGTTCTTTGTGTAGGGTTGCATCCGCGGTGCGGTATTTGCCGCGGCAAGACCACACCCTGCGGAGGGGCAGTGCACACCAAACGGATGACCATCATTGCGGCTGCACTGGCCGCTTGCGGGATTGCGCGCGCGCAGGAAGCGCCGCGGCCCGCCGTGGTGCTGCCCGAAGTGTCGGTCAGCGCCACCCGCATTGAACGCGACAACATGGATCTGCCGGTGGCCATCGACACGCTGGACCAGCGCGCGATCCGTGAGGGCAATCCGCAGGTCAATCTGTCGGAATCGCTGGTCCGTGTCCCCGGGATTGCGGTGCAGAACCGGCAGAACTATGCGCAGGATCTGCAGATTTCTTCGCGCGGTTTCGGTTCGCGCTCGACCTTCGGTGTGCGCGGCATGCGCCTGATCGCCGACGGCATTCCGGCGACCATGCCCGACGGTCAAAGTCAGGCGGCAACCTTCAATCTGTCATCGGCGGAGCGCATCGAGGTATTGCGCGGGCCTTTCTCCAGCCTGTATGGCAATGCCGCAGGCGGCGTAGTGCAGATGTTTACCGCAGACGGTCCCGCAGATCCGACCTTCACCACCAATTTCAACGTCGGCCGCTTCAATACCTGGAAGCTGGGCCAGCAATACGGTGGCCGGCACGGACCGCTGAACGCGGTGGTCGATGTGTCACGCTTTGAAACTGACGGTTTTCGCGACCACAGTTCGGCGCGGCGCGATTCAGGCAATGCCAAGCTGCGCTACGACCTGGGCAGCGCGGGACGCATCACGCTGGTGGTCAATATGCTGGATCAGCCCGAGACCGAAGATCCGCTGGGTCTTACGGCGGCGCAGGTGGCGCAGAATCCGCGGCAGGCGACCGCCACAGCGTATACGTTTAATACCCGCAAAAGCATTGCCCAGTCCCAGGGCGGCCTGACCTGGGAACTGCCGCTGGCGAACGGCGACATGATCAATGCCCGCCTGTATGCCGGCGACCGCCAGGTGACGCAGCATCTGGCGATTCCGCTGGTTGCGCAGAATGTGGTGACGAGTTCTGGCGGCGTGGTCGATCTTGACCGCGGTTACCAGGGAGTGGGCGTGCGCTGGACGCGCGAAGGGCAACTGGCGGAGCGGCGTTTTTCCCTGTCGGCCGGCGTCGATCATGACCGCATGGCCGAACGCCGCCGCGGTTTCATCAACAATAACGGCGTGACCGGCGCGTTGAAGCGCGACGAAGACGACAAGGTCACCAATACCGATTCGTACTTGCAGGGCGAATGGCAGGCGACCAGGCAACTGGGTCTGTTTGCCGGTTTGCGCCACAGCCGGGTGAGTTTTGATTCGAAGGATTACTACATTGTCGGCGCCAATCTAGATGACAGTGGCGCGGTGGATTATTCGCGTGTGACGCCGGTGATGGGTGCGACCTGGCGTTTTACGCCATCGCTGAATGCCTATGCCAACATCGGCGAAGGTTTCGAGACGCCGACGTTTGCCGAGTTGGCGTACCGGCCCGGCGGGGCGACCGGGCTGAATTTTGCGCTGCGACCGGCGACCAGCCTGCACCGTGAAATCGGCCTGAAAGCGCTGACCGGCACTTATGGTCATCTCAATCTGGCGATGTTCCGCATTGATACCCGTGACGAGATCGTCGTCAACAGTTCGGCGGGCGGGCGCACCGACTATCGCAATGCCTCGGGTACGCTGCGCAAAGGGCTGGAGCTGGCGTGGCAGCAGCAGTATGCGCGCGGCTTTCAGTCGGCGCTCTCGTGGACCCTGCTCGATGCAACGTTCAAGGACGCGTTCACGCCGGGCTCCGGCGGCGCGGTGGCGGCCGGCAACCGTCTGCCGGGCGTGGCATCGAACCTGTTGTATGGGGAGCTGGTGTGGCGGCATCCCGCCAGCGGTTTTCATGCGGGCGTCGAAGTGCGTCACAGCGGCAAGGTTTTTGTCAACGATCAGAACAGCGAAGCGGCGGGGGCTTACACCATCGGCAGCGTGCGTGCAGGCTTGCAGCAGCGCGGCAAGGGCTGGCGGGTTTCTGAATTTCTGCGCATCGACAACGTGACTGACCGCAACTACGTCGGATCGGTGATCGTTGCCGACGGCAACAGCCGTTTCTACGAGCCTTCACCGGGGCGCGCGGCGACGTTGGGGGTAACGCTGGAGATGGTGCGGTAACGGGATCTTTAGCGCTTAGTTCTGGTGCGCGAGGTAATGCGCCAGCGCAGCGATGTCGGTGTCGCTGACCTGGTACATCAATGCGTTCATATTGGTGTCGAACCCCGTGCGCCTGTCATCGCGGTATGCCTTGAGGGTGGCGACAAGGTAATCCTCGCGCTGATTGACGATGCGCGGAATGCCGCGCTGGCCAGTGTAGCCCGGGAGGTGACAACTGCCGCAGGCGCGTGCCCGCGATATCGCAGCGCCAGCCGCATGGCGCTGGGCATCGCGTTTGCCGGTTTCAGTGAATGGTTTGGCTGCGCTGTAAAAGGCGGCAATGTCGATCAGGTCTTGGTCGTTGAATTTGCGCAGCAAGCCGTCCATGCCAGGCACGTCGCGCATGCCTTCCCGCAGCAGCACCAGTTGCGTTTCGAGGAATTCCCGCTGCTGGCCAGCGAGCGCCGGCATGCCGGGCAGCGGCTCGCGGCCCTCGAGGCCATGACAGGCGACGCAGGCTGCAGCTTTTTCCGCACCGCGCATCGGGTCGCCACGTGATTGTGCAACTGCCGCAGTGCAGGTTGCGGCCAGCGCTACACAGAAAAAAGCCCGCCGAAGGATCCGGCGGGCTGCAGTCGGGGTAAGCATTACTTCGCGTAGCTGACTCGATAGATGGCGCCATTCTGCTCATCGGCGATCAGCATGGAACCGTCGGGCAATTGCATGACATCGACCGGGCGGCCCCAAAACGTGTTCTTTTCCTTTTCGAGAAAACCAGTGACGAAAGGCGTGATGCGTGGGTTCTTCCCGTCAGCAGTGGCGTTGACACGGAGCACGTCATAACCGTTCTTGACCGTTTTGTTCCACGAACCGCGGCGAGCTATGATGACGGCGTTCTGATATTCACTGGGGAACATCTTGCCCGAGTAAAAACGCATACCCAGCGCGGCTGCGTGCGCCCCCAGCGTTGTTACCGGCAATATGACATTGGCGCAGGGATTGGGCACCTTGATGTCAGGATCGGGCTGACCGTTGGCATGGCAGTATGGGAAACCGAAATGCGCGCCGATCATGTTGGCCGGCAGGCGATTGAGTTCTTCCTCAAAGCCCTCTTCGCCAGCCCAGTCGCGCCCGTTGTCGGTGAACCACAGTTCGCCCGTTCTCGGGTGGAAATCGAAGCCCACGCTGTTGCGCACACCCCGCGCAACGATCTCCATGCCACTGCCGTCGAGGTTGTAGCGGCGGATCTGGCCGTGTACACCCGGGTTGATTTCGCAAAGGTTGCAGGGGGCGCCGACCTGGATGTAGATCTTGCCGTCGGGACCCAGGGCCATGAACTTCCAGTTGTGGTGCACTTCAGTTGGCAGCTTGTAGGCGTCCGTGAGGTCGACCGGCGTCGGCACGCTGTCGAGGTTGTCCTCGATGTTGTCGTAGCGCAGCACCTTGTTGATGGCGATCACGTACAGCGAGCCCTTGTGAAACAGGACGCCATTGGGTTGCACCAGTTTTTCGGCGATGACTTGCGAGGTGCGCTTGCCGTCTTTCTCGCGGATGGCGTAGACGCGACCGATGGCGCGTGTGCCCTGAAACACGGTGCCCTTGTCGCCAAGCGCCATCATGCGCGCGCCGGGGGAGCCGTGTGCCCACAGTTCTACCTTGAAGCCAGCCGGGACCTGCAGGCGGTTTACCGGGATGTTTTCCGGGGCGGTAATCGTGACCGGTGCGACATGCGGTGCCAAGCCTTGCGAATCCATGCGCTCCGGATGGTAGCCCCCCATTGCTACGCGCGGATCGGGTTTGGCGGCGGGTGCCTGCTGGGCCAGTGCGGACGTTGCAGGCAGCGTAATGATTGCGATGGCCAAGGCGCCGGCCAGTGTCGACAGCGTGGTTTTCAACATTTTCAGGTCTCCCCCAGTAATTGTTGCAGGATGTGCCGCCGGGCCCTGCGCCGCCCGATCGCTGTTGCGAGGCGACCATCATACATGCGGCGCATGGTGGAAGTGCATGCCGGTTTACGAAAAATTGCAGCCTCTCCGATGTCGCGTGGTTTGCGCAGTGCAGCGCAACTTCCTTACTGTGCCCGGTGACTGCCATGCTGGCTGCGTTAAGCTGAAATAGCACACATGTTCTGGCTCTGCGGATAAATCCGATGCAATACATTCACTTGCAATAGAGCTGACCGGGGCGCCGGATATGGTTACTTCAGCACGTTACTTGCCTCCGCCTGGTTGATTAGCGCCGCAGCATCCTTCTCTAGCAGAAATCCCATTGCCTTCACTTTGTCGGTGGCCTTGCGCACGGCGTCGACAAATCCGGCGTGACTGCCGTAACGTTCTTCCAGTGAAGGGCGCGGATCGTTGCCGGCTTCACGTTCGGCTTTGGTTCTGGCGAATGGAATCATGCCGCCGGCGTAGCTGCACAGCTGGCCGGCATGAAAACCGCCGGCGGTGATGTTCCAGCCGGTATAGGTGCCCAGCGGCACTTCGAGCAGCACCACCGGAATGCCGCCGATTTCATTGCCATCGGCATCGACTTTCGGCACCAGCATCTTCAGGGTCTGTCTGATTCCGGGCGGCGCATTGCCGGGTATGCCCGAGGCGTCGTTCGGATCGAACTGCGGGCCCCAGTCGTAATCGAGCAGCGGGTTTATCAGGTCGGCTTCGGGGGCGGTGGCGCGCAGGCCTGGAATCGTCGGGAATCCCATCGCCGTCTTGTTCGGCGCGACGAGCTGGCCTTCGCGCATCGTCGGATAACGGCTGGGCGGCGGCGCGGTGTTGTTGATCACCCAGTTGCGGAAGTGCACGGCGATCGCACGCCACGGTTCGTCATGCGACAGCGGGTTGGCGGGCAGCACCGCATTGCCCCAGTTGTTGCCGGGGCAACTCACTACTTTGGCTTTCTGGTGATATTCGGCCAAGCTTGCATTGAAGCCACCACTGCCGCCGCCGTGGGTGCTGCTGGCGATGTAATAGCGACGTACGTTGGCGGGCAGAGGTATGTCTTCTTTGGGATCGGTGCCGACCCATTCAGGGCCGAGCTTCAGCGCCCAGATTTCGGCGGCGCCGAAATGTTCGATGATTTTGGGGCAGGTTTTGGACGCCATGCAGCGGTCCTGAATGCTGCGTGTCGGCAGCTTGCGCGCGCGATCGGGATACGGTTGCCACCATTGCGGCCCTTCGCTGCCGGCCTGGTACAGTTCAAGAACGCCGTCAGGTTGCGCCCAGCGGTAATTCAAAGCGATACGCCGTCCGGCGATCACCGGCCACATGCCGTCATGCACCTGTCGCTGGGTTTCATCCTGGTTAAAACCAAGGTGCAGCCAGCCGCGCAAATAATTGCCCGATTGCGAGCGGCCGCGCGCGATGCTGTGGGTGATTTGTCCCGCCAGTGGATTGGGCGTGCCGGCGTCATCCTGTTTGGCGTATTTGAAAAACGAACCGAGATCACGCCAGGCCGCAAAGCCGATGCCCAGCGGATACGGGTCTTTTGCGGTGTAGACCACCTGATACAGTTTCGCGGCGTTGAAACCGCCTTTCAGGCAGATCTGCACCGGTAGTTGGGTCAAGGGCACCGGCTCATCAAAGGTACCGCCGCCGCAGAATTTCCAGTCGGCCGCAGCTATTGGTGTTTCGCCTTTGACTTTGCCGTCCAGGGTTTCGTGGTCACGCGACACCAGCGTGGCTTTGCCGGTGTCGTGTGTCGCCGGCATATAGGGCAGCGGATTGGTTTGCACGATCAATGGCTGTGCGTTGAGGCCGCTGCGGTTGATGATGCGTGCGAATATCGGGCCGGTAACTGATGAGCCGTCGGGGTTTTTGACCGCGGGTAATTGCAGCCAGTGGTTGCCGCCGGTTGTCATCGTGGATCGTACGGCGGTGCCGAGCGCCGCACTCATGCTGGCGTTATCACCCTGCCACGCGGTGGCGAGCCCGATGTCACCGAATTCGCGCTCGTGGGGGGAGAGCAGCACCGGGCGACCGCGGTTGGGCACTTCGTGCCACAGCATGCCGCTGGCTTTGGTCGCATCAACGGGCCGGGTAATGACGAAGGTGGCGATGTAGCGCACCTTGCCGTCGGCTTCTTTGGCCAGTTCAATGTCCTGGATCAGGCTGTTCAGCGGGTCCCTGGGGTCGAGTTCGCCATACGCGCGTCCGGCAAGCTGTTCGTATTGACCCGCTGCGCCATAACTGTTGCAGGCGTCGCCCTTGCAGAAGGCGGGGGTTACGGTCTGGTCGATGACGATGCGGGTGACGCGGGCTTGCGCGGGAGCGGTCAATAACAGGGCAGCAACAAGCGCACAGGCGATGCGACCTGCGAAAGGACGACGGGTATGCATGCAACTCCTCCGGATGGCGACGCTGAGCGTTTTTGTTTTTGCTGACTTTACCGCAAAACGCGGCTGCTGCTGCGCTAAGATCAGACCTCGGTGCAAAGCGGGGTGATCATGATGATATTAATGCAGTGGCGGGTGCTGGCGGCTGTGGTGTTTGTCTGTATGGGCGGGGCTCAGGCTGCGGAAATTAAATATCCGACGCGCCCGGTGCGCCTGCTGGTGAGTTATCCGCCGGGCGGTCCCAGTGATTTGACGGCGCGTCTGGCGGCACCGCATCTGTCCGAGGCTCTGGGCCAGCAGTTCATTATCGACAATCGCGGGGGTGCGGGTGGCACGCTGGCAGTCGGATTGCTGACGCAGGCGGCGCCCGATGGCTACACGTTGTTGATGTCGGCCGGCGGTGAGATCGTGATCGCGCCGAATCTGCGCCTGAAGCTGCCCTATGATCCGACCAGGGATATCATCCCGATCAGCCGCGTCGGTTCAAGCCAGCTCGTCCTGGTGGTGCATCCTTCGGTGGCCGCGAAGTCGGTGAAGGAACTGGTGGCGATGGCGAAAACGAAACCGGGTTCGATCAACTTTGCATCGGCGGGTTCGGGATCCACCGCGCATCTTGCGGGCGAGCAGTTCAAATACCTTGCCGGTATCGATATCGTGCATGTGCCGTATAAAGGCGCCGGTCCGGCGCTGACCGATTTGATCGCAGGTCAGGTGCAGATGCTGATCAGCGCCTACTCCTCCGCGTTTCCGCACATCAAGGCGGGCAAGCTGCGCGCCCTGGGCGTCACCGGGACCAAACGCATTGCATCCGCCCCTGATCTGCCGACGATTGCCGAATCGGTGCCGGGTTACGAAGTCTTGTCCTGGTACGGCCTGCACGCGCCTAAGGGTACGCCGCCGGCGATCATCGGCCGGCTGCATCGCGAGATGGCAGCGATGGCGCGCAAACCGGAAATCGCCGAGCGCCTCACCGCACTGGGCATCGAACCCGAAGGTAATTCGCCGCAGGAATTTCTCGCCCAGATCAAGGTGGAGATTGCGGGTTGGGGCAAGGTGATTACTGCGGCGAAGATTCCTAAAGAGTAGCTTGGGCCAGGGCTTTGCCGCGCATGCGCGCCAGAACGAAGGACAGTGCGACGCCAATCAGGCAGATGCCGCTGATGCTGATAAAGCCTGCGGTGAACGATCCTGATTGATCCTTGATGGCACCCATCGCCCACGCAGTGAGAAAACCACCGATGTTGGCGAAAAGGTTGCTGAAGCCGGTGGCGGTGCCGGCGATGCGCGGGCCGAGGATTTCGACGGGCACCAGGAACAGCGGTCCGAAATAGAATTGCAGGAAAATCGAGTTCACCGCGATCACCAGCAGCAGCAAAGGCAGCGAGTCGGTTACGGAAATCAGCAGCGAGGTGCATGCCAGTACACACAGTGCGCCGCCGATGATCAGCGGCGGATTGCGCAGGCGGTCGGAGACATAGCCTCCCAGTGTGTTCGAGGGCGCGGTGAAGGCGGCGGCCATGGCAATGATGAAGCCGGCGGTCTGCACGCTGACCCCGCGGTCGACGACCAGCAGCGACGGCAGCCACACCATATAGGCGGTGACCACGGCAAAGCGCACAAACTGCAGCCCGCTGCAGACCCACATGATCGGGTAGCTGAACAACCGTGCAACATCGGAAAGCGCAAGATGCTGCGCGGGGACGCTTCGCGGTTTTTCGCGGGCGTAACGCAAGTAGACAAAAGCCATCACGATGCCGATCGCGGACATCATCATGAATGCCGCGCGCCAGCCGTAGACGGCAGAGAGCAGTGGACCGCCGAGAGACAGCACGATGGTGCCGGCAAAGCCGCCGAGCATGTACAGGCTCATGGCGGTGGCGCGGCGTTCCGCAGGGAACCAGGAAGCCAGAAGCGACATGCCCGGCGCGAACAACAGCGCGCGGAAAGCGCCGGCGAGCAGTTGCGAAATGACCGCCAGCCAGAACAGATGGATCAGGCCGAGAAAGACTGAAAATACCGACCAGCCGAGCAGGCCGATGAAAATCAGCCGGCGCGGGCCGTAGCGGTCGGACAGGAAGCCGGCAGGAATCTGTCCCAGCGCGTAACTGAATGTGGCGGCGGCGGAAAGCAACCCCGCCTGGGTGAAGCTGATATTCAGGTCTTCACGGATCAGCGGCAGCAGCAGCGGCATTGCGCTGAAACTGATGCCGTGGACGATCTGGCAGAGGATAACCAGCGAGACCGTGAGTATGCGGTCGCGCGGATTTGCAGCCGGGGGATTGGTGGTGGTACTCATGCCGCCGGCACTTTAACGCGCAGCCGTGCCGGCGACTTTGCTTTGCATCAAGCTCAGGGTTTGGGGACAGGCGCCGGCGCGGGGCTGTTCATCAGAAACACGCGTTCGGGCGGGGTGCCGGCGACGTAACGATCCGCTTTGAGTTGCGGCACGGTAACTTTATCGCAGGTCTTGCGGATCTTGTAGGTTTCGAGCGGGGGTGTCCAGTCACCTTTGTATTCGCAGCTGACTTCGATGCAGCTGATTTTTTTCAACCAGGCGCAGATGCCGATGTCCTCGCCGCTGGCGGTTTTGATCTGCGAGAGGAAGGGTTCGCCGGCATAGTGCGGCTTGTTGCTGCCGGCTTCGTTGCGCACGTCCTGTGCAACGGTATAAAAGGTGCCGTTGACGGTGAGCAGGCTCAGCAGCTTTTCCATGAACAGCGCCAGATTCTCGGTATAGGAAAAGCCGCCGATGACGTCGGTGATCAGCTGGAAACGGCCCAGTTCATCCACGCTGTATTCGCGCAGGGATTTGCCGAACACATAATGAAGCTGTTTGGGTTCGACGGTGTCGACCGTCTGCTGCCAGCGCGGCGTGCGCCGGTCCTCGATCGACATCGCGACCGAACGGCCCTTTTTGATCTGCCGTTCCCGCCGGCCGGCTTGTCTTGGATCGTATTCCGGGGCGTAATAATCGAGTACGGCGAGTCCCTGTCCGGCGCCCACATCCAGCCAGCGTTCCTCCGGGCCTAGGTGGGCCAGCGATTGTGCGAAGCCGCCGGGCAGTGCACGCACGTAGGCAGAGAGCGATCGGTCAATGACATAGCCTTCCAGCCGCAGTTCGCCCCGCCCGTGATAGATCTTTTCCTGTTTGGCACGTTCCGCCTCCAGAGTGAGTGGGGCTGTCGTGTTCTGGGCCGGTGCGCTGGCGATGGTGAGAAACTGTAGCAGTAACAGTGCAAACAATCGGGTGCTGGTGGATTTCATCTTGAATACATCATGCGCTGAGCATGATCCTCTGAAGTTGATCGGACTAAGCGCGGCTTGAGCCGTCTATTTTTTCTTGGGATTGACGATTGTACCTTCACGGACGGCCTTGCTGAAACCGGTCCAGGCGTAATCGGGTTTTCCGGTGGCGGCCAGGCTGATCACGGCGGCAGTCAGGGTGCTGATGAAAGACAGCTGCTCGCCGGTAATGCCGGCGATATCCATTGAAAATGTGGCGTCTTCATGTTCGGCGTCACGGATCGAGATCTCGATGATGCCGTTGCGCATGTAGTAGTAGAAGTAGCCGCGGCCGACGGCCTCGGAGACGTATTCGTCTGCGCCAATCAGGATCACCGGTTTTTTGATCCGGGTCAGCGCTCCGCGCATATCGCCGTCCGCGATCGCGGGGTCGAGCAGCACGCCGCCCAGTACCGGCGCGCCCCGGCCCATGGCGATCGCCACCGATGAACCGCCAAAGGAGTGGCCGACCAGAAGGATTTTGCCGCCGTCGATATTGCGGTCCAGCAACGCCGGATTTTTTTGCAGCAGTTCGGTGACTTGCGCCAGTAAAAGGCCGTTTTGAGCCCACGGGCCTTGTTTGGGCAGATCAAGAGCCAGGGCATGCAGACCCCAGGTCGCCAGGTGCATGGCCTGGTAGCCATGGTCGGCCTTGCTGTTGCCGTAACCGTGGACCAGGATGATCAGCGGCGCCTTGTTGCCGTGTTCAGCCAGGTAAAGGTCGCCGGTGATGCGTTCACCCGCAGGCAGCTGCAGGGCCTGGTTTTCCAGAGTGTCGACGGTAAACGGGCCGCGCACCTTGAAGGTGTCGATGTCCGCGGCGTGGGACAACAGATAGCGTTCGAGCTCGCCGTAGCTGCGGGCTTTGAGGTCGGTGAGGCCCGTGGGTGGTTTTTTGGCGCACCCGCCCAGCACGGCCAGTACAAGCAGGCTGGTGATCAGCAGGATCTGGCGCCATGACATCAGGGTTGTACGTCGGGGGTGACCGACGCCAAGGCCGGTGGTGATGGCGGTCATTGCAAAAAGCATTCTTTCAGTGAAGTGGCCTGAAGTCTGCCTGAGGGCCGATATTTTATCCAGCGGGTCAATCTGCGCCGCCGATCATGCCGCAGGCTTTGAATTTCAGATAGAGCTCGCGGCAGACCCAGGCGTCGGTTGCGGCATAGGCGATCTGCGCGGGGGTGAGATGCGGCGCCGACCAGTTGGTGGTTTTGGCACCCTTGGGTATGCGGTAGCCCATCAGCAGCCCGGCGAGATTGCGCACACCCGTCTGCTCGTAACCATGACGCTTGGCGATGATGCCGAGGTCGACGATGTGGAGCTCGTGGAATGAAAACACCTGCTTCAGCGTGCGCAGATCGTAGGCCAGGGCGACGCCGATCTTGGCGATGTTCTGCGCTGCCAGCATTTCACCGAGCAGGCCGTGGGTATCGGTGAAACGCAGCGGGAAGATGTACACGCAGCCGGCAGTGGCGACCTGCACGATGCTGGGCAGATAACTTTCGCCCTTGCTGAAGGCAGGGCGGGTCTCGGTGTCAAATCCCACTGCGCCCTCGCCGAGGATGTCGAGGCGCGCGGCCTGGAGCAGTGCGGGCGTATCGACAAAATGGACAGGGCCTTCGTAGCGCTGCACCGGCAGATCGTTGAGGGTTTCGCGCGAGATGGATTTCGGGGTTTCCGCATTCATGCGTCGAGGGTAACCCATAGACTGGCAGCGTGGTACAGTGGCGATGCAGGCAGGGGCATCAACGGAGGCGGGCAGTGATTGCAGACTGGACACGGTGCGTGGTTTTGACGGCGGGTTTTCTCGTACTGTCGGCGTGCGCCCCGCTGCCGCTTTACACCACGCTGCCGGTCGAAGTGCGGCCCTCGCCCAATTTCGGGGAGCGGCGGCCGAACTACGTGATTATTCATCACACCAGCAACGATACCGTTGAGCAGGCCCTGACGACGCTGACCAGCCGGATGCGCCAGGTCAGCGCGCATTACCTGATCGGTCGTGACGGCCGGATCATTTATCTGGTCGATGAACAGAAGCGCGCCTGGCATGCCGGCGATACGTATTGGGGCGGCAACCGCGATATCAATTCCTCGTCGATCGGCATCGAACTCGATAACAACGGTAACGAGCCGTTCAGTGACGCACAGATCCGCGTGTTGATTGATTTGTTGCGTGATCTGGCAAGGCGCTGGAACATTCCGCCGGCGAATGTGATCGGGCATGGCGACGTGGCGCCGGGACGCAAGGTCGATCCCAGTGCGTATTTTCCCTGGCAGAGGCTGGCGGTTGCGGGTTTTGGTTTGTGGTGCGAGCCGCCTTATGCGCCCGCGCCCGCAGGGGCAGATGATGCAACGCTGCTGGCTGCGCTGGGTTACGACGTCACCCGCTTGCCGGCAGCGGTGGCTGCGTTCAAACGTCGCTGGGCGCCGGATGACGCTACGCCGGAAGTAAGCGCCGGGCAGCGTGCGATGTTGCAGTGTCTGATCGGCAAGCAGCAGAGCGCCGGTGGTTCTGAAAATATTAAATAAAAAATAATTGTGGATGTCCCGTCCTGCCGGCATTGACCCCGTCAGTGCAGGCGGAAGTTGGGGATTGATACTGCAATAAAAAAGAGCCGCTGAAGCGGCCTTTGGTTATGAGCGCAACGATCAGCGCAGGCTGTTGAGAATCTCGATCGATCGGGCCATCGAAAACGCGTAAGTCGGCGGACTCCACGCCGCTGCATTCTCGCGCATCATGTAGCCGTGCTGGATACCGGGAAAAATATGCACGGCCAGTTGCGGCTGCTTTTTCGCGAGTCCGACATAAGCCTCCTGGACTTCGGGCGGCGCGGCGAAGTCCTGGTCGCCCCAGATCAGGCATACCGGCTTGCTGAGGCCGTCGAATTCGTGGATGAAATCCTTCATTTGCGTGCTGTGGCAGCCGATGCCGGCGTCAAAGCCCAGGCGCTTCGGGCCGATCGCGGCATAGGGGCCGCCAAAGCAGAAACCCATCGCCGCGGCTTTGCCGTTGTGCTGCGGTATTTTTTGCACCATCGCAAGGGTGTCGGCCATGTCGGTTTCGCCGGCCTTGATCACCGGCATGCGCGGCTGTGAGCGTTCCCCGGCACGCTTGTCTTCGCGCGGCAGCGGGCCCGGCAGCGTGCGCCAGAACAGGTCGGGCGCTGCAGCGATAAACCCGCTGGCGGCAAATTCGTCGGCAATGCTGCGGATGTCGGCATTGACGCCGTGTACGGCCGCAGCCATGACCACGGCCGGCGCTTTGGCGGTGCCGGCGGGCAGTGCGATATAGCAATCGAATTCACCGCCGCCGCTGCTGGATTTTATTTTGACGTGATGGCCCATCGTGTTTACCTCCTACAATTGCGGATTATTCGGCGCCGAGCAGTTCGACTTCAAACACCAGCGTCGCATTCGGCGGAATCACGCCGCCGGCCCCACGCGCGCCATAGCCGAGGTCGGCGGGGATGGTCAGCTTGCGCGAGCCGCCGATTTTCATGCCCTGCACGCCTTCATCCCAGCCGCGGATGACATGGCCCGCGCCCAGCGGGAATTCAAACGGATCACCGCGATCCTTGCTCGAATCGAACTTGGTGCCGTCGGTGAGCCAGCCGGTGTAGTGCACGGAGACGTACTGGCCGGCGGCGGCTTCTGCGCCGGTGCCGACTTTGAGTTCTTCGATGATCAATCCGCTTGCGGTGGTGGTGGATGCCATGGCTGTTCCTTGTTCAAAGTGAGGCGGCATTATGCCGGCAGATGCAGAATGGGGAAAGAAGCGGAGAAAAGAAGCGGGAGGTAAGACAGGGCCAATTCAGGCGGAAAATTTGGGTAGAATCCCGCCTTTGCCGGCAAGGCAACAAGGGGAAATGCAGTGGAATGGATGAACAGGTTGCTGAAGGAAGTACCGGCCGCGGCGCAGTATCGTGCGCAGTTGGAAACGCTGGTTCGCGAGCATGCGGAACTGAAAGCCGAGAACGTGCGCTTGCAAGATGAGCTGGCGTGGTTCATCCCGAAATGGGAAACGCTCGATGGCGACGCAGTGCGCACGCTGGAATACCTGTCGCGGGTCGAACGCGGCTATCCGCAGGAGATCGCCGGCGCCAACCAGGTCAATATCCAGATCGTCGAAACGTATCTGTTGTTCCTGGTGAAGCTGAATTTCGTGCACGCCGCGGAAGGCGGCGATGCTCACTTCCGGATTTCCGGCAAGGGCCGGCGTTATCTGCTGGATCGCGGCTTGCTGACCGCCTGATATTCCGGCCTGACCGGATATTCAAATAATAACAACCGGTTGCCGATAAGGCCGGCGTGCGTTCAGCGCGCCGCGGCAGGAGTTTTGGCGAGCTGCAGGTAGCGGTTGGTCGCCAGCGTGATGCGGCCCCAGTCGACGCTGTTGATGACGCCCTCAAAGCGGACCGAGTAGTCCTTCATGTCCCACTCCGCATACTGCACGGGAAAGCGTGAACGCAGGCCTTTCATTTTCACGGCACGGCTGCGCGCGGGATTGCCGTATTTCTTCCTGAGCGCATCGAGTGCATTGCTCTGCGCTTCGATGCCCCAGGTGTGGACGTGAACAGCTTCGATCACGCCGTTGACGACTCCAACGGTGAGCTCGCCGCGGGCGTAAGGCACGATGGCGGTGCGGGGATAGAACAGTTGCTGCTCCTCACCGCCCCAGGCGGTTTTGACGGTGTGCTTCGGGTTGTAGCAGTGGCGTTTGGTCAGCGCGTCTTCGCCGCGTTCGCAGACGGGAAAACTGAAACGGCTGCCGAGCTCCACGCCGAACATGGTTTTGGTGGAATCGGCGGCAAAGGCCGCATGGGCGACAAGGCTTAACGTGATCAGCAGATGGCGAAACTTTTTCATAGACGGCATCATACGGGCCTTCACTGGGCAGTTCCACCGGATCAGGAGCGGTTTTTGACGGCCGATGCGTGGCAGGTTTATATCGTGCGTTGCGCTGACGGCAGTCTGTACACCGGTATTGCGCGCGACCTCGAGCGCCGCATCACAGAACACAATACCCACAAGGGGCAGGGTGCCAGTTATACGCGTTCGCGCCGGCCGGTAAGGCTGGTCTATCAGGAGGCGGCCTCTGATCGATCGGCGGCCAGCAAGCGCGAGTACCAGATCAAACAGCTGAGCCGCGCACAAAAACTCGCGCTGATTCTCGCTTCAGGCGCGGCGTAAACGCGCAATCATCAGCAGCGCCGCGGCGCCCCAGCACAGTGCCGGCGCCCAGGTCAGCGCCTGCATGAGTTCCTTGTCCTGATTGAACTGGGTGGCGATGACCAGGATGCGCAGCATCGCCGCCAGCGCAAACATCGAATGCATGCCGCCGGCGCTGAAACCTTCGCGGCCGGTGTGTCCGAGCGTGGTTGCTGCACCAAAGGCACCGAACATCACCGCAGCCCATGCCGCCCCGGCAATGACTTGTGCGGTGATCAACGGACCCAGCGCCCCGGCCTGTGCGGAAAACAGCACCGCAACCGCGCCGATGGCGGCGCCCGCAGCGAGCACTTTGAAGTCGCCATGACGGCGGATGATCCAGGTCAGCGGCAACATCGCGAGATTGAAACCCACCCAGAACAGCGGCATCAGCTGACCGAGCTCGGCCGGCGCGGCGTAACGCAGATATTGCGGTGCCGAGTTCAGCGAAAAGTGAATCTGGAAGCCGAGCGCTGCGAGTGCGACAACGATCAGGAACAGCGGAATCGACAGCGGCTTCGCCGGTGCAGCGGATTCTGTCGGGGCGGAAGCCGCGAGCTTGCGTTCGGCCCAGGCCATTGCCCAGGCGGTGAGTGCCACCGCAATCGAGGCCAGCGCAAAAGGCAGGCGCGGGTCGGTGTCGCGCAAAAGGCCGGTCAGGTAGGGTGCGATGGCGCCGGCGATGCCCAGGCCCAACAACCACAATCCCGACAGCCACGGTTTGGCGCCGGCTGCGGCGTATTTGCCGATCAGCACCAGCGGCGGCGCGCGCAGCGCCGATGAAGTGATGGTCCAGACGAAGGTCACCGCGAGAAACAGCAGCGGACTGCCGTTCGGTGCGGCGAGCGGCATGGCGAGGAAGGCCAACGCCGAGATCAGCGTGATCAATCCGATCTGCGGCCCGAGTTTGCCGACGATGCGTGCGCTGCGGTCGGCTTTGACACCCATCGCCCAGTCGGCGATGAGGAACACCAGTTGATCGGCAACCAGAATCCAGATGACCCATGATTTTGCAATGCCCGCTTCAGCCGCCAGTCGCGGCAGGAAGATCACATACACCGTCCAGGTCAGCGTGAAAAACAGCTGCAGCAGGGCGAAGACGATTCCGGTGCGCAGGGTGGGCATGTTCATGGTGGCGCGGGCAGTGTGACGAAGCGCGGCGCGACGGTCAATCCGCTGCGCCATCACCGCATGCCGCTGGTCGGTGGTAAATTGCTTTGAATAACAGGCGGGAGGAGAACATGAGCAAGCGTTTTCGCTGGGCTGTTGCGGTCATTGCAGTCATCATCTGGGGTTGCGTTCATGCGCAGTCTTATCCGCAGCGACCGATCCGCATGGTCATTGGTCTGCCGGCGGGCGGCAGCACCGATGTGATGGGGCGCATCGTTGCCGCCCGTCTGTCCGAAAAACTGGGGCAGCAGGTCGTCGTCGACAACCGGCCCGGGGCGAGCGGCATCATCGGCATCAATCTCGCGGTCAATGCGCAGCCCGACGGTTACACGCTGATCATGGCGGCGGGTTCCTGGGGCACCATCAGTACGCTGTTCAAGCTGCCGTTCGATTTGCAGGCAGATCTGGCGCCGGTGGCGTTTATCGGAACATCCCCGTACGTGCTGGTCGTGCAATCGTCTTTGCCGATCAAAAACATGACCGAGCTGATCGCGCATGCCAAAGCCAATCCGGGCAAGTTGAGCTGGGCCGGTTCGACGCCGGGTTCGCTGCAGCGGCTGACCGGCGAATTGCTCAAACGCAGCGCGGGCATCGACATGCTTTACGTGCCGTACAAGGGCACCGGCGCGGTGATACCTGATCTGCTCGGCGGGCGGCTGGATGCGGCGATCGACAACGTGCTGGTGCTGTCGCCGTATATCCGCAAGGGCCAGTTGCGCGGCATCGGTGTCACCAGCAACAAACGTTCGGTGGTGTTTCCGGAGCTGCCGACACTGGCCGAGACCGGCTTGCCGGGATTCAATGCCGTGGGCTGGTTTGGTGTGTTTACCGCGGCGAAAACGCCGCAGCCCATCGTGACCCGGCTCAATGCTGAAATCTCCGCCTTGCTGCAGGAGCCGCAAACGCGCGATCGTCTGCTGGCGCAGGGTGCGGAGCCCTTGCCGGGACCGCCGGAGGATTTGCGCCGGCATCTGGCGCGGGAAATCGAAATCTGGAGCAAAGTGATCCGTGATGCAGGAGTGAAAGCGGAATGAATCCCGGTAATCAGCAGTTATCCTGCGAACCCGCAGCCGATGTGTTTGAGGCCACGCGTACGCGCCGCTCGGTTCGCGCTTATAAATCCGCTGCAGTGCCACCCGCACTGTTGCGCGAAATCGTCGAACTTGGCCGCCATGCGCCCAGCGGTTCAAACATCCAGCCGTGGCGCGTGCATGTGCTGACCGGCGCGACGCTGAAGCGCGTCGGCACGGCGATTCAAAGCGCGTTTCTTGACGATGAGCCGGGACACCAACGCGATTACGATTACTACACCGATCCTGTGTTCGAGCCTTATCTTGCGCGCCGCCGCGCCTGCGGCTGGGGTTTGTATGGAACCCTCGGTATCGGCAAAGGGGATCACCAAAAATCCAAGGCCTATCGCGCCAGCAATTACACTTTTTTCGGCGCCCCCGCCGGCCTGGTTTTTACGATTGACCGGAAACTGGAAAAAGGCAGCTGGCTGGATTACGGCATGTTTCTGCAGACGCTGATGCTGGCGGCTCGTGCGCGCGGTTTGCATACCTGTGCAGAAGCGTCGATTGCCAGTTATCCCGATGTGGTGCGGCGCGAACTGGGCCTGGGCTCCGAGTGGGTGGTGATCTGCGGCATGGCAATGGGTTATGCCGACGGTGATGCGGTGGTCAACACCTTCCAGCCGGAGCGCATTACGCTGGCAGAATATGCAACTTTTCTGGATTAAAATAGTTATTTAAAACAATAACTTATGGTTCAAATACGCGCTTTCCCGAGCGCGGCGGTTGGGTCTGCAGGTGACACCAGTCAGGCGTGGCAGCCGGATGTTCGAGCCACAAGCCGATGTCCTCGAGTACATCGAGATGTGCGAGGCACCAGGCATCGAGCGCGCCGTCGCGGTCCTCCAGGTCAATCGCAAGGCAACTGATGTGTTTGCTGCCTTTGGCGGCGCCGGGTACTGCGGCGTTGATGGCGGCGGGCCGCCAGCCGGAGCTGACTTGGCGCAGCAGACCGGCGCGCTTGAGCAGGCGGTTTATGCGGCGCACCGTTTCACGCGCATTGGCGCGCAGTTCGGGCGTCAGTTCGCGGCGGTACTCGCGGTCGCGACCCATGTAATAGTCGGCGAGCTTCAGCGCAGTGGTGCGTTTGCGGACTTTCATGGGGCGCAAGATTACCCGATTCCGCGCGCTGCGCTTACACTATCCATGAAGTATCAGCGTGAAGTCATAAGGGGAGAACGGGATGGTCGACAACTTCAGTATGGATGCTTATTCGCCGCAGCAGATCGCCGAGCGCGTCGACAACATCGGCGTTACCAAGGCACGGTTGCCGCTGCTGTCGATGGTCATGCTGGGCATACTCGCCGGCGCATTCATCGGATTGGGGGCTTTGTATTTCACGCTGGTGATCAGCGATGCCGGCTTGCCGTTTGCCGTGGCGCGCGTTCTGGGCGGAGTGTGTTTTTCCTTGGGCCTTCTGCTGGTGGTGGTGGCGGGTGCCGAACTGTTTACCGGCAACAACCTGCTGGCGATGGCCTGGGCCGACGGCAAGGTGAGCACCGCCGAGGTGCTGCGCAACTGGGCGGTGGTGTGCGCGGCAAATTTTGCCGGTGCGGCGGGTCTGGCACTGCTGGTGTTCCTGTCAGGACATGCCGGCATGAACGGCGGTGCGGTCGCGCAGTCCTATCTGAAAATCGCCATTGCCAAAAGTACCATGCCGGTGGCGGAGCTGTTTTTCCGCGGCGTCTTGTGCAATGTGCTGGTGTGCATGGCGGTGTGGATGGTGCTTGCCGGGCGCAGCGTGACCGACAAGTTTTTTGCCATCGTATTGCCGATCTCGGCGTTTGTTGCCGCAGGATTTGAACACTCGGTCGCCAATATGTATTTTTTTCCGCTGGCGCTGTTGTTGAAGGAATCGGCCATCGTGCTGCCGGCCGGTGCTGATGCCATCACCGCGTATGCGATGTGGCGCAATCTGGTGCCGGTGATTCTCGGCAACATCGTCGGCGGCAGCGTGCTGGTTGCGCTGGTGTACTACGTGATTTATATCCGCCCGACAAAAATCGGCAAATGAGCGCCGATCTGCTGATCCACGCCACGCTGACGGTCAGCGGCGACAGCGCCGTGCTGCCGGCCGCGGATGCGCGCATCAAGTCGCTGCTGGTTGATGAAATTTTCGAGGGCGGATTCGAAGAGCATCACGGCGACGATGCGCTGTCCTACGACTTCAAGGTGCGCGGCGGCGTGCCGTTCCCTGCGTTTGCGCTGGCGTCGCAGGAATTTCCGCAGCTCGAGGTGGTGGCGGAGTGGGTCAATGTGGCCGCGGGCCGCCGCGGCCGCGCTCAGATTGCCGGCGGCAAGATTGTCGATCACACCGAGGATTTAATCGCGACCGGTGCTGCTGATGCGGCCAACCGTTATTTCGATATCGCTGCCGACAGCACGCTGCAGCTGGCTTTTGCCGTGGTGCGCCGCAACCGGCAGCTGTGGGGCGGCTACGTGCTGAATCATCAGCGCGATGCGCTGTTCGAGATCAGCCGCGACGGCGAGGCGATTGAGCTGCGGGTAACCGAAGGTGCTGCCGAGTGGTCGCGCGTCTGGTGGTTGCGCGGCCATGAAGATGTATCAGAGTCGCAGGCCTGCGAGCCGTCACAGCCTGTCGATCAGGCGCTATATGCCGAGTTGGAGCGTCTGGCGCAGGATTTTGTCGCGGAATGGATCTGGTTGCGCGGGGCGCCGGCGGCAGAAACCGCGATCGAGCGCGACCGTTACGGACGCTACGGTTATACAGTGAACGATGCCAATGTTCGCGTCGCTCGCCTGCAGCGGATGCGCGGTGATGCCGATATGCACCAACCGCTGGTGTATTCAACACTGGAAGCGGAAAACGACTGGATACGCGGCGTGTTGCAGCGCTGCTGGGCCTGATGTTGTAGCCCGGATGGAGCGAAGTGCGCCCCGAAGGAAGTCCCCTTGGGGGGGGAATCCGGGGGGGGGGGATCTTGCTACAACTTCAGTACTGATCCGGCGGCCGCCGGCGCCATTGGCGGATCAGCAGCCAGCCACCGAGCATGCCGCCGAGGTGGGCAAAATGAGCGACGCCGGACTGGGTGCCGGTGACGCCGAGGTAAATTTCCAACAAACCGTACAACGATACAAACAACCAAGCCGGCATCGGAATCGGCGGGAACAGCAGCATCACCTTGTGATGCGGGAAAAACAGCCCGTAGGCGAGCAGCAGTCCGAAAACACCGCCAGACGCACCGACCGTCGGATAGACTTCGCCGCCGGCCAGCGCCAGCACGGTCAATTGGGTCAGGGCTGCGGCGAAAATGCAGCCGAGGTAATAAATAAGGAAGCGCCGCGCGCCGAACACCCGTTCCAGCTGGCCGCCGAACATGTACAGCGCCAGCATATTGAAGCCGATGTGCATCAGGCCGCCGTGCATAAAACCGTAGGTGATGACCTGCCACGGCATGAAGCCGGCACCGTAGGCGGCGGGCGTGTGGAAGGGCCACAGGCCGAACCAGACAATCAGAATATTGCCGAGAACTTCCTGCAGCAGGAAGATCGCGACATTGGCGATCAACAGTGTTTTGGTGATGGGCGGCAGCATCGGGCGAATACTACACTGCCGCCGTTACCCATCCTGCAGATTCCCTGCTTGTCATGCGAGGACGACGGGCAGTTGCGGCGCGAGTTTGGCGCGTTCCGCAGTGGCCGCGCCGTTGAGCGCAAAGCCGAGCAGTTTGCCGTCGGCACTGTTGAACAGCGATTTCACACCGTCAGCGGTAGCTTCAACCTGCCAGTTGCCGGCTGCGCCGACAGCGGGCGGTGCGACGATAGTCGGGCACGCCGGAGTTTTCACCATCACCGGCATCGCGGGAAAGGAGACCGCCGTTGTTTTGCCGGCGAGGGTCTGCGCCAGCGCGCGCGAGGCGTGCATGATCGGCATCACATAGGGCATCACCAAGCCTGCGATTTCGGCGCAGTCGCCCAGGGTGTAGACATCGGGTGCGCTGGTGGCGAGATGGCGGTCGGCAACGATGCCGCGGTTGATCTTGATGCCGGCGGCGGCGGCGAGCGCGGTGCGCGGCTTCAGGCCTACGGCGGACAACACAAGATCAGCCTGCAATATGGCGCCGTTGGCCAGTGTCAGCGTGCAGGCGCCGTTGGCGGCATCCACCGACTGCACACTGGTGCCGAGGTGCCAGTGCACGCCCAGGGCTGTCAGTTTGTCCTTGAGCATCGCGCCACCTTCTGGCGGCAATAGGCGGCCCAGCGCCTGCGCGGCTATGTCGATGATGTCGACGGCGTAGCCGCCGGCGGCGAGGTCATTGGCGAATTCGCAGCCGATCAGGCCGGCGCCGATGATGGCGACGCGTTTTTTGCCTTCGAGTGCGGTGCGAAAGCGGGCGTAGTCGTCGAGGTCGTTGACGGTCAGGATGCTGTCGGACCCGTTTCCGGCGATCGGCAGGCGGATCTGGTCGGCGCCCAGCGCCAGCACCAGTTTCGAATAGTGCAGCGTTTCATCGCCGGTCTGCAGCGTATGCGCAGAAGTGTTGATGGCGTCGATGCGGGTGTTGGCGCGCACCGTGGCATTCAATTGCGCGGCCATCTGGTCCGGTGTGTTCAGGGCGATCGCAGACGGCGCTTTTTTCGAGGCGATGGCATTGGACAGCATCGGTTTGGAATAAAACGGACTGCTGTCGGAGGCGATGATGACCAGCGGCGTGGCGGTGTCGAGTTTGCGCAGTTCCTTCGCGGTGTTGTATCCGGCGAGGCCGCTGCCAATGATGACGATCGGGTGCATGAGTATTCTTTCAGTCAATCTTTAAAAATCAGCGCAGCATGGTATCAAACAGCCTCATCAGCACAAAGCCGCTGATGAGGCCGATGGTTGCAAAGCGTGTGCGCTGTTGCGATAAGCCCCGGGAGTAATTTCAAGTGTAATCGCAAACTGCGCCGGCTTACTTGTCGAGCAGGCTGCGCAGCATCCACGCGGTTTTTTCGTGCACCTGCATGCGCTGCGTCAGCAGATCTGCAGTCGGTTCGTCGTTGACCTTGTCGACAACCGGAAATATCGAACGTGCGGTGCGTGCCACAGCTTCCTGGCCTTCGACCAGCAGCCCGATCATTTTTTCGGCTTTGGGTACGCCGGCGGTTTCCTTGATCGATGACAGCTTTGCGTAAGCGCTGTAAGTGCCCGGCGCCGGATAACCCAGGGCGCGGATGCGTTCCGCGATCTGGTCAACGGCAAGCGCCAGTTCGTTGTACTGGGTTTCGAACATCAGGTGCAGTGTCTGGAACATCGGTCCGGTCACGTTCCAGTGGAAATTGTGGGTTTTGAGATACAGCGTGTAGGTGTCCGCAAGCAGGCGTGACAGACCGTCGGCAATGGCTTTGCGGTCCTTGTCCTTGATGCCGATATCGATTTTCGATGCTTTAGCCATGATGATTCCTTTAATCGTGTGCCGTTGCGGAAACCGCTGAGCCTGTCCCGAGGATGCGGGACAGGCTTTTATCGATGTTACGCAGCTTTCAACACCATCTCGAAATCGGCCTTGAGGATGCCGCACTCCGGGCAGGCCCAGTCTTCCGGGATGTCTTCCCAGCGCGTGCCGGCCTGGATGCCGTGTTCCGGATCGCCTGCAGCTTCGTCGTAAACATAACCGCAGACGATACATTCCCATTTGCGCATTTCGGTTGCCATAAGTATTTCTCCTGGATGTGTAAGTTGATCAGGCGGCGATTTTCGCGCGCACCGAACGGTAGTGGTTGGCGTGACGCTCTTCGACCTTGGCCAGTGCGGCGAAGCGCTTGGCGGCCTTGGCCAGCGTTTGCTGGAAGCGCGCGGCGTGTTCCTTGGACTCTTCGATCTGCTCGTCCATTTCCTTGACCGCCGCCTGATTGCCTTCCTGCTCGGCGAGGTGGCGGAACTGCGGATACATTTCGGTGTATTCGTAGGTTTCGCCGGCGATCGCCATGTCCAGCGCCTTGGCCGGGGTCAGTTCGGTTTTCGGGTAGAGCAGGTCGAGGTGGCCGAACGCGTGCTGTACTTCCTGCGCTGCGGTTTCTTCGAAAACTTTGGCGGTTTCGATGTCGCCCTGTTCACGGCTGATCTTGGCGAAATACATGTACTTGATATGCGCCATGGATTCACCGGCGAAAGCGGCTTCGATGTTCTTGACGGTAACGGATTCGGGTTTCATCTGCATCTCCTGTGGTTGAAAGTTTGTGCGTCTTGCAACGCATGGGACGCATTCTGGAGATGCCCGCATTATTAATCTAATTGATTATTTATAACACTTAGATAGTAATTAACTATATCAATGGGAAATCGTCAACCTGTTGTTTTTATTGATATTTATTTAACGACTGCGGTGCCGTTGAGGGAGCAGGCGGCGATGGCGTCGCGGATGGCATCGAGTGCCGGGGCTCGGGGGAAGCTCGAGCGCGAAGCCAGCACCACACGGCGGTCGGGGATCGGCCGGGTAAACGGGATGTAGGTCAGCAGATCGTTGGCGGCGCGTTTTACCGGGACGGCGGAGGCCGGCAGTACCGTCAGTCCGAGTCCCGAGGCGACCATCAGACGGATGGTTTCCAGCGAGGAACCTTCAACGGTTTTTTGCAGCGAGCCGGGGGTCGCGCTTGAGCGGTTCAGCGCCGGGCAGGCGTTGAGCACCTGGTCGCGGAAGCAGTGACCGGTGCCGAGCAGCAGCAGGCTTTCGCGGGCCAGTTCAGCAGAAGAGATGGATTTGCGTTTGGCCCAGGGATGGGTTTTTGCCAGTGCCACGACAAAATCCTCGTCATACAGCGGCGTCACCGTAATCCCCGGTTCGTCGAAGGGCAGCGCAACGACGGCGACATCGATGTCACCGCGTTTCAACCGTTCCGACAACACTGCGGTGTAATTTTCTTCAAGGATCAGCGGCATCTTCGGCCCGCGCCGCCTGAGAATCGGAATCAGTTGCGGCAGCAGGTAGGGACCGATGGTGAAAATGACGCCGAGTTTGAGCGCGCCATCCAGCGGATCGGCCGTTGATTTTGCAATGGATTTGACCTTGTCCGCTTCTTCCAGCGTGCGCTGCGCCTGTTCGATTACGCGATTGCCGGCCGGGGTGATGGTCAGTTCGCCGGGGCCGCGCTCAAACAACTGCACGCCGAGTTCGTCTTCCAGTTTTTTGACGGCGACCGACAGCGTCGGCTGGCTGACGAAACAGGTTTCTGCGGCGCGGCCGAAATGCCGTTCACGGGCAACGGCAACGATGTAGCGCAATTCGGTGAGAGTCATGGCGGCGGAACTTTAGCGGAAACCCGCAGTCTTTATAGTGTGAGCATTCTGCTTGAAGTTGGTTGGTCGCAAAAGCTGCGATAAATCAACACCCTGCAGATTGCGAGCGAACGCATGTCTCCCCTTTGGGCGCCTCTGGGCGCCCACTTTTTTTGCCCGTTTTTTGCCCGTGAAAAGGCCAAAGTGCACGTCGTGCATCAGCTTGTGGATGCAAGTCTTTGATTTTGGATTGTTAACACGTCTCGTTGGCTTTTTGAGAGCAGCGCCTGTTTTTCCGGGCCGGTCAATTTATTTTCCCGGTATCGCCCAGGCCTCTTCCTTGGATACACCGGGGGGCGGCGTAAACAGGATCTGCGTCTCGCCCAACAGCTTGGCCGCACCGCCCCAGGCATCCGCGGCCTTGCGCTGATCAGCCTTGGCGCGGGCATCGACCGCTTCCGGATCGCAGATTTTTCGCAGCCGCTGTTCCAGCGCCTGGGTCGTGCCCGGCGCGGTGTTGGCGAGATCGTGCAATTCGTCCGGATCGCGTGCCAGATCGAACAACTGTGGCGGCATGCCGACGTGGTAAATGAGTTTCATGTCACCGTCACGCAGTACGAAAGCGCCGGCTTTCGAGCCCTGGGCGTGATATTCGGCAAAAGTGCTGCGCCGGGTTTCACCGCCCTCGATCGCCGGCCACAGGTCAATGCCGGGCAGGTCGGCGTCCGCGGTGGCGAGACGGCCACCGGCACCGGCAACCAGCGTCGGAAACAGGTCGACGTGCGAGGCGTGCTGCTGGACCACGCGGCCTTGGGGTACGCCCGGCCCTGAAATCAGCAGCGGCACGCGGATCGCGCCTTCGTAGAGATTTTTTTTGCCGAACACGCCCTGCGCGCCGAATAGTTCTCCGTGGTCGCTGGTGTAGGCAATGCGGGTGTGGTCGATCAGGCCCAGTTCTTCCGCGGCCTTGAGCACCGCGCCGATCTGTTCATCGAGATGGGTGATCAGCGCAAAGTAGCCGGCGGCGATCCGGCGCAGCGCGGCCTCGTCGGTCATTACGCGCATGCCGTCCATATGGCGCAGGAATTCAACCGCCGGATGTTCGGGACGCTGGCCCGGGCGGAACGCCGGCGGCAGCGGCATGCTGTTTTCGGGATAAAGGTCCCACAGACGCTGCGGCACGGTGAACGGCGGATGGGCGCTGATGTACGACACATAGAGCACCCACGGCTTGTCGCTGTTGCCGGCATGCTGCTTCAGCCACGCGATGGCGCGGGCGGTGATGTCGCGGTCGTAGTCCTGATAATGGGTGGCGCCGACGCCGGAACGTTCAATATAAAGTTTCCAGAAGCTGCCGTCGTCCTTGGCCGGCTCCGTGCCGTAACCGCGCAGCAGGTTCTTGATCGCGCCCTTGCCCTCGTGCAGGTGCATCGGCACGATTTCTTCGGTGAAGCCGTTGTCGTCTTCGCTGGAGCGGTAATGCAGTTTGCCGATCGCGGTGACGTTGTGGCCCTGCTCGCGCAGGCGGTGGTGCCAGGTCGGCACCCGGCCGTCGTAAGTCAGAGCGTTGTCCCAGTAGCCGGTCTGGTGCGGGTAACGGCCGGTGGCGAGGCTGGAACGCGACGGGCAGCAGAGCGGGCTGGTGCAATAGGCGTTGGCGAAACGCACACCGCGCGCGGCGATGCGGTCCATCACCGGCGTTTGCACCAGCGGGTGACCCTGGCAACCCATCAGGTGCCCGTTGTGGTTGTCGGACTGGAACAGGATCAGGTTGGCAGGTCGGGTCATCGCAGGGCCTCAGTCAAGAACGATGCCGGCCTGCTTGCCGACGTTGGCAATGCGCGCGCGTTCGGCTTTCATGAACGCCGTGAATTGCTCGGGTGATTCGGGGCTGGGTGTGGCGCCGTTCCTGTTCATCGGGGCTTTCGAGTCCGCATGGTTCAGCGCGGTCATCAGTTCCCTGTGCAGGCGCTGGGTGATGGCCGCCGGCGTGGCTTTGGCCACCGAGACGCCCCACCACTGCACGATTTCGTAGCCGGGCACGGTTTCGGCCATGGTCGGCAGATCCGGCAGCAGCGGATCGCGTTGTGCGCCGGTGGTCGCCAGCACCTTGATGCGTCCGGCACGGCCGTGCGGGATCGCCACCAGCGGCGAAGTGATCAGGTACTGGATCTGGCCGCCCATCATGTCGGACAACGCCAGCGCGGCGCCCTTGTAGGGAATGTGCGTGGTTTTCACACCGGCGAGCACGTCGAACATGGCGCCGGCAAGATGCGCCGGCGAGCCGTTGCCTGCGGAGCCGTAGTTGAGGCTGCCCGGCTTGGCTTTGGCCAGCTTGACCAGGTCGGCGACGGAATTGACGCCGAGCCCGGCGTTGACCGTCGCCACGTTCGCCACCCAGGCGATGCGCGAGAGGTGCGCGAAATCGCGATCGACGTCGTAGGGCAGGTTGTTTTTCAGCGCCGGCAGCGAGGCGAAGATGGTCGAGGTGGCGAGCAGCAGTGTATAGCCGTCGGGCGCCGCGTTCTTGACGATCTCGACGCCGATCACGCCGCTGGCGCCGGAGCGGTTGTCGATAATCACCTGCTGTTTCATCTGCTCTGACAGGCGGGCGCCGACGATGCGCGCGAGGATGTCCGGCGAGCCGCCGGCCGGACTCGGCACCAGAAAGCGGATCGGCTTGTTCGGATAGCTTTGTGCGACCGCTGTGGCGGATAGCGCGAGCAGGGCGCCGGTAACCATATAACGCAGGACGTGATGCATGATCTCCTCCTGATTGTTCTGGCTATTTTGGATTTTGTTTGTTCTGGTTTTGATTCGCGTCGTAATACGAGGCCTTGGATCCCGGAGGCGGCGAATAGCGGAAAGTGCCGCGTTTGAGGATCGCGTCTTCGCCGCCGTATTTATTGATCATTGCTTTCTGGTCGGCCTTGGCCATTTGGTCGGCGGCTTCCGGATTGACCACCTTGCGCAGCGCCTGCTCGCACTCGGCGATGATGGCCTTGCAAGCCGGATCGCGACCGAGATCCTTGCGTTCCTCCGGATCATTTTTCAGATCAAACAGCATCGGCGGCACCGTCGCGTAATGGATGTATTTCCATTGCCCGTGGCGGATCATGAAGGCGCCGCACATCGAGGCGGCTGCATGATATTCGGAGAGGATGGTGCGCGCCGGCACCTTGCCCTGTGCAATGTCGATCAGCGAGACGCCCGGCAGCGTGGCATCGTCGGGATTGGATTTCGCGCCGAGGGCGTGGATGAAAGTCGGGAAGCCGTCGGCCAGTGTCACCGGCGTGTCGCAGACATTGCCGGCGGGCACACCGGGGCCGGCGAGGATCATCGGGATGCCGGCGGATTCTTCGTACATCGTCGACTTGCCCCACATGCCGCGGGTGCCGAGGTTGTCGCCGTGGTCGGATGAATAAACAACCCGGGTGTTGTTCATCAGACCGGTCTCTTCCAGCGTGCGCAGGATCTTGCCGACGTTGTCATCCATGAATGAAGTCAGGCCGAAGTAGGCGGTGATCGCGCGGCGCACCATTGGCGCATCGAAAGGATCGTCGTAACACATGCTCTTGCGCATGGCGTCGATGAAAGGGTGATGCGGGCGCTGGTCGTGGTCATACATATTGGGCCACGGCACGGCGTCTTCCGGATACATGTCGTAGAACTGCGGCGGCGCGATCAGCGGGAAGTGCGGCGAAACAAAGCCTACGTATAAAGCCCAGGGCTTGGCTTTCAGCGCCGGCGCCCGGGTTTTAAGCCACTTCACCGTCTCGGTGGCGATGTCGCGATCATATTTGGTGTATTCCGATTCGCCGCGCCCGGCCTCGGGGCCGAGGTTGGCCGAGCCCGAGCGCCGCGGCAGTTCCTCGCGGATCAGGCCCAGTAGGTCGCCCACGCCATTGACGATATGCAGCGGCAGAATCTCCTCGTCAAAGCCGTTGCGTTTGGCTTCCGAATCCAGGTAATGCAGCTTGCCGATGGATGCGACATGGTGACCCTGCGCCATCAGGCGGTGGCCCCAGGTGGGGATCTTGCCGTCGTAGGCAATGGCGTTGTCCCAGTAACGGATCTTGTGCACGTACTGGCCGGTGGCAAACGACGCACGCGCCGGCACGCAGATCGGGCAGTTGGTGTACGCCGAAGTGAAACGCGTGCCGCGTGCGGCCAGTGCATCGAGGTTGGGTGTCTTGATCATCGGATGCCCGGCGCAACCGAGCACGCGCTTGTTGTGCTCGTCGGACATGATGAATATCAGGTTGGTGGCTTCGCTCATGGTTCTCCTCCGTATTGCGTGTTTTGTTTACTTGTATTTTTTGGTAATCAAATCGGCGACGCTGGCGCCGGCATCAATGTCGGTTTTGCGTTTGGTATCGCCGGCATCGATCTTACGCGCGGCTTCCAGCACCTGCGCCGCTTTTTCGTGCGGAATCACCGCAACACCGGCATCATCGGCACAGATGATGTCGCCGGGTTTGACCTGAATGCCGCAAATCTGCACGGTGCCATTGACTTCAACCGTTTGCATGCGCCATTTGCCGGTGATCGGCGTGAAACCCTTGCACCACACCGGCCAGTCCATGCCGCGGTATTGGTCGGGGTCGCGCACCGTGGCATCGACGATGGCGCCGATGAAGCCCTGACGTTTGGCGATGGTCGCCGACTGGCCGCCCATGTTGGAGCAGCCCATCACGCCTTCAATGACCAGAACATCGCCGGGTTCGGCGAGGTTGTGCGCTTCGGTTTCACCCTGGCCACTGGTCTTGTCGGTGGCGGCTTTGTGGATCTGCGTGGCATGCGCGATGTTGCGCACGGTCAGCGCCGGGCCGACGATACGTTTGCAGAGATTGACCGGCGGCAGCACATAACCGGGAATGATCGCTACCAGGCCCAATTCATCACAGGCGTCGGACAGCGTGCCGGTAAGATCAACCAGATTGCGAAAGCCTTCAATGATTTCAGGCGCGACGCGCGGCAGTTCCAACATGCGGATGGCGTCGCGCGGCAGTTTGCCGAGGGTGGTTTTGGTTGTTTTTGCAGTCATTGCTCCTCCGGTATAGCGGGTCATGTTAAAAGGCGGCTACGCGCAGCGTCAACGCGTTTTCACGGCAATCTTTTGCCCCCATCGTTTGTTGTCCGCGACTAATAGGAGGGTGTAGGCTGCGCTCTGTCGTATTGAAGTCGGTGTTGTAACTCTAAAGGGGAGGGTGCAACCATGTTCGGCAATCATAAAGTGATGGTGGAAATGCCCGCGGAATCTGCAACTGCGGGTGCCGGGGGTGTTGTATACGGCGGATTCTGGGCGCGGTTCATTGCGGTGATGTTGGATTCCGCGATCATCACCGTGATCGGCGTGGTGCTGATGGTCGTTCTGTTCATGGCCATGGGCGCCACCGGCGTGCTGATCGGCAACATCGCGTTTTTCATTCTGCAGTTGCTGTACTGGCCGATGATGGAAAGTTCGGCGCGGCAGGCGACCTTCGGCAAGAGCCTGATGGGGCTGCAGGTGACCGATCTCCAAGGCGATCGCACCTCGTTTGTAAAGTCACTGCTGCGCAACCTGGCCAAGATCCTTTCTTCGCTGATCCTGATGGTCGGTTTCCTGCTGGCGGCCTTTACCGCCCGCAAGCAGGGGCTGCACGACATGATGGCCGGTTGCCTGGTGGTGCGTACCGGGCCGTCGAACTTGCTGAAGGCAGTGGCTGCGACCATCGTTGCTTTGGCGATCGCGGGTTATGGTGCTTATTACTACGTCACCGAAATCTATTTGCCGCAGGCGATGGACGAAATGCAGGGAACTGCGGCGCATCACGACAAGGTCGCCAGGGAAATGCCGAAAAGCGCGCCGCCGCCAAAGCCGGCCGCAACTCCGGCGCCGCAGAAATCCACGCCGGCGCCGGTCGCCGCCGGTTCACCGGAAATCGACAAGCTGCTCGCCACGCCCTTGTCGGGCATCGACAAACCATCCAGCGCGCGTGCCGGTGCCGGGATTGTCCATCTCGATACCCAGTTCAGCGACAGTTTCTGGCTGCGGGTGCTGATGCCTCCCCTGCCGGGTCTGGAGCGCGGGCGGGTCAGCGTCACCATTGATCGGGTGCTTGATGCAAAAGGCATCGATCATTACGACAGTGGCAGCTCGTTTGAGAAAGCCAGTTTCCTCAACGTCAATCTGTCGCCGGACAAGACCGGCGTGCCGCACCTCTCAGGGACGCGCAGCGTGCGCGTCACCAAAGGAACGGCAAAGCCGGATGTGCAAAAGGTCGAGGGCGTGCTGCACCTGGAACTGCCGGTTAACATCCAGCAAGCCACGGCGAAGTCTGCCGATGTCGGCAAAGAACTGCCGGTGGGCCCGATCAAGGCCACGGTGAAATCGTTTGAAGGGGACAAGGTGTCGCTCGCCGTTTCCGGCAATCCCGACAATTTTCTGGGGGCCACCGGTTACGATGCGCAGGGTGTTGAAGTGCCGGTCCGCAGCACTGCGAAGGGCGGAAGTCTTTACACCTACAGTTTTGGTGCGCCGGTGGCGCGGGTCGAGCTTTTTGCCGCTATGGAATTGTTGAAGCGCGACTATCCATTTACGGTGACCCGCGGCGGAACTGCAGCCGCCGTCGCCAGCGCGCCCGTCGCCGTTGCTGGCGCAGACAAACCGGCAGCGCTTGCCGCCGCTCCTGCGGCTGCAACGCCGCCACCCGCTCCGGCCAAGGCTGCTGCACAGAGTGTTGTTGCTCCTGCAGCCCCTGCGCCCGTGGTGGCATCAGCCGCAGTCGAAGCACCGAAGGCGGAGCGCAAGACTGCGCTACGCCGGCCTGCGCCTGTTCCCCAGGCGGCAAGTCCTGCGCCAGTGGTTGCTGTAGCGCCGGCTGCGCCTGCCCCGAAGTACAACGACGTGATGAGCGCGGTGCTCAACCGCGACCACGCAGGGGCGGCCGAGGCCATGGCGGCCGGCATCTGGGTCGATCGCGCCGATTCGACCGGCACCACGCCGCTGATGATTGCCGCCGAAAACGGGGATATCGCGATGGTCCAACTGCTGCTGAACAACGGCGCCGATCCCAATCGCATCGGACGCGACGGCTCGGTGCTGAGTCATGCCCAGCGCAGTCGCGATAACAAGACCGTCGACCAGTTGCGCAAGGCCGGCGCGCGCTAGGTGCGTCATCCATACCAGCGCGATAGCTTCATTGCAGTGCAGTTGAAATAACAACGGCCGGGATATCCCGGCCGTTGTTTTGGGGTCAGAGTTATTTAACCGCAGGTGCCGGTGAATCCGCAGGCCGTGCAGTAATCACAGCCGTCCTTGCGGATCAGCGTTGAATTGCCGCACTCGGGGCAGCGTGAACCTTTCATGACTTTGGGTTCAGTGCTGCGTTCCGGGGCTTCAAGGATGCCCATCTGCGTCAGCGGCGCGCCGTTTGCGTCGAGGATGCCGAGCATCGCGTAGCGGTGCAGGATCAGGCTCGCAACATAGGCCACCGTCGACGGGTAGGTGGCCTGCTTGCGTTCACCGGGTACGAAGGCCATGAAGTCGCCCAGCGGTTCCGGGAACTCGAGCAATTTCTTCAGCTTCATGCCGATCCAGGCCGGATCCATCACGCGCATGTCGAGCGAGAGGATCTTGCACAGGCCGTCGAGTGCGCGCGGGTATTCGCCGGCAAGCCACATCGAGTACGGGCGGGTGACGCCGTCGGGGAGGGTGATTTCCTTGATGCCCAGAACAAAATCATCACCGGTGCGCGGGTTCAGTACATCGACGGTCCATGACATCGTGCCGTCGGTGCCGGTTTTGGGTTCCTTCGGTGCAAACATCGCGTCGAGTACCGGCGTGGCAGACTGGCCGAACAGTGCTTCGCCGGGGGAAGTCAGTGCACCGAGTTGATCGGCACGCCAGCGCACAACCTGGGCGAAGGCAGCGACCACTGAAGGCATGCGTTTGACTTCGCCCAGCGGCGGGAAGGTCATGTCGAAGGGTTCATCGCCGCCGGCGCGGGCCAGTGAATCGAGCTTGAGCTTGAGCCAGCCCGGATCGTCGGCGCGCATGTCCATCGACAGCGTCTTGGCGACGGCGCCGAGGCCGCGCGGCTGTTCGCTGCCGTTGACCCAGACTTCGAAGGCATGGTTGTGTTCGTTTTCAACGTGGCCGACAAACACCGCGAAGGCACCGTGGGGATGTTCGATCATGTAGGTCCACGCCGGATTGCCCGCGGTCATCGACGGGCGGCCGGGCCAGCGCAGGCTGGCCAGCACCGGAGCCGGCAGCGACTGGATCTGGATGCGGCGGTTGACGTCGTCAGCGCGGAAATCCTGGGGCGCTTTTTCCTTGCTGGTCGGTTCCACCGACAGCACCGAACCGAGGATGCTGTTCGGGCGATAAGTGGCGAGTCCCTTCAGCCCCGATTTCCAGGCGCGGAAGTAGAGATCCTGGAATTCTGCGTACGGATAGTCTTCAGGCACGTTGACGGTCTTGGAAATGCTGGTGTCGACGAAGGGAGCGACGGCTGCGACCATTTCCTCGTGCGCGCGCGCCGAAATTTCCAGCGCGGTGACAAACCACGGCGGCAGTTTCTCGGTGTTGCCGCCTTCGGCCTTGTAACGGCGCCACGCGTGGTCTTCAACCGCGAATTCGCGCATGGTGTTGTCAGGCATGCGCTTTTTACGGGTGTAGGTCCAGGAAAAAGGCGGTTCGATGCCGTTCGATGCATTGTCGGCAAACGACAGGCTGATCGTGCCGGTGGGGGCGATCGACAGCAGGTGGCTGTTGCGGATGCCTTGCTTGCGGATGATCTGCTTGATGTCGTCGGGCAGGCGCGCGGCGAAGCTGGTGCCGCTGAGGTACAGGTCGGCATTGAACAGCGGGAACGCACCTTTTTCACGGGCGAGGTCGGCAGAGGCGCGGTAAGAGGCGTCGCGCATTGCTTCGGAGATCTTTGCCGCCATCTGCCGGGCTTCGGGCGTGTCGTAGCGCAGGCGCAGCATGATCAGCGCGTCGCCGAGTCCGGTAAAACCCAAACCGACGCGGCGCTTGTTCGCGGCTTCTTCCTGTTGCTGCTTCAGCGGCCAGGCAGTGACATCGAGCACGTTGTCGAGCATGCGCGTGGCGACAGCAACGACGCGGCCGAAGTGTTCGAAATTGAAGCTGGTGTTTTCGGCGAATGGCTGCTTGACGAATTTGGTCAGGTCGATTGAACCCAGACAGCAGCAGCCATAGGGCGGCAGCGGTTGTTCGGCACAGGGATTGGTGGCCTCGATGGTTTCGCAGTAATTGAGATTGTTGTCCTTGTTCATGCGGTCGATGAACAGGATGCCGGGCTCGGCGTGGTCGTAGGTCGAGTGCATGACCTGTTCCCACAGATCACGCGCCGGCACTTTGCGATAAACCCAAAGGCCGTCCTCGCGCTGATACGAACCCTTGGCCATTTGCTTGGCATTGGGTTTGGAGCGGTGCACCAGTTCAACGTCACCGTTTTTTTCCACGGCTTCCATGAAAATGTCGGTGACGCCGACGGAAATGTTGAAGTTGGTGAGGTCGCCCTTGTCCTTGGCGTGGATGAATTCTTCAACATCAGGGTGGTCGCAGCGCAGCACAGCCATTTGCGCACCGCGGCGCGAGCCGGCGGATTCAACGGTTTCGCACGAGCGGTCGAATACGCGCATGTACGACACCGGGCCGCTGGCGTTGGACTGGGTGCCTTTGACCTCAGCACCTTTGGGACGAATCGAAGAGAAGTCGTAACCGACGCCGCCGCCGCGACGCATGGTTTCAGCGGCTTCCTGCAATGCGATGTAGATGCCGGGTCGGCCATCAACCGTTTCCGAGATCGAATCACCGACCGGTTGTACAAAACAGTTGATCAGCGTGGCCGCGAGCTGCACGCCGGCGGCGGAGTTGATGCGGCCGGCGGGGATGAATCCTTCTTCCTGGGCCTGCAAAAAGCGTTTTTCCCAGAGGGCGCGCTGGTCTTCGGCCTCTACCAGGGCGAGCGCGCGGGCGACTCGTCGTCGCACATCGGTGATGCTGGTTTCCTTGCCCTTGGCGTATTTCTCGAGGAGGGTGTCGCGGCTGATTTCCTGCTCGGAGAGTGCGACGGCGCTGGCGGCGCCGAGGGCGGATTCATTCATGTCTTCTTGACCTTTCTGTCAGCGGCGCTGACTGGGCGCCAATGTTTTTGTGAAAGCAATTTGGCGTGCAGTATGCGCTTGCAAAGTGGCGCTGAAAAGCCCGATGATTTGACTTTAATCAAAGTTTGCAACATATTGTTTTTGCGTCCGTTCTGCTAGGCCGGTTGCGTCTGGCACGGTATTCTGTCGGCCTTGACAATTCGCTTAAGTTATTCTCCGGGGTCGAAACGGGACGGGCTTGCACATCGTGCAACGCCGAACGAAAAATCCAAGTATCAAAATCCAGGCAGTTAATTAAAATTTCCAATATAGCGCAGGGGAAGGACAATTTCATGTATCAAGCCATTCAATGGGAATTGTGTGACCACGTCGGCATCCTCAGACTCAACCGGCCCGAGCGGCTGAACGCCATCGACAACGTGATGCGCAACGAAATAGAGCAGGTGCTGCGTGCCGCTGAAGCCGACCCGGACGTATGGACCATCATTGCCACCGGCAACGGTCGTGGTTTTTGTTCGGGCGCTGATCTGAAGGCGCGTCACGAAGCCGAAAAGACGGGTGGTGGCGGCACCGCACCGCAACCGCTGTTCGACATGAAGTATTACTACGCAATCGGTTTCAGCCAGATCAACAAGCCGGTGATTGCCGCAGTCAACGGCGTCACCCGCGGCGCCGGCTGCAATATGGCGTTTGCTGCCGACTTCCGCATTCTCAGCGAGCAGGCCAATTTCGGCGTCAATTTTGTCGAGCGCGGCCTGATGGGGGAGACGGCGACCTGGTATTTGCCGAGGCTGGTGGGACATGCCCGGGCTGCCGAGATTTGCCTGCTGGGTGAGCCGTTCGACGCGCAGCAGGCGCTGGCCTGGGGGCTGGCAACGAAGGTCGTGGCGCACGACAAATTGATGGATGAAGCCATGGCGCTCGCACGCAAACTGAACAGCAAGGCGCCGATCGCGGTGCAGATGACCAAGGTTGCGTTGCGGCGCGCCTGGGAGCAGGACGTCGAGCAGCAGCTGGAACTGCAGAACACGATGAACAACAAGCTGCGCGGCACCGAAGACACCAAGGAGGCGCTGCGCGCTTTCATCGAGAAGCGTCCGCCCCAATTCAAGGGCAACTGAAAGTGAATTCGACCGGGAACGCGCGCGTCGATGCTGCACGTCTGAACGAATTTGCCACTGCGGTTTATGCCGGTGCCGGCATGCCGGAAGCCGATGCGCGCCTTCTTGCCGATACGCTGGTGCAGGCCGACCTGTGGGGGCACCAGTCGCATGGCGTGCTGCGCCTGGGCTGGTATCTGGAGCGCTTGCAAAACAAGGTCATGGATGCAGTGACCAAACCCGAATTTGTGGTCGATGCCGGTGCGATGGCGGTGATCGACGGGCACGACGGCGTCGGTCATGTGCTGACCTTGCTGGCGACCCGCGAGGCGGTGAAGCGCGCCAAACAGCATGGCATCGCGGCGGTTGGCGTGCGCATGTCGAATCATTTCGGCACCTGCATGTATTACACCCGGCTCGGTGCGCTGGAGGGTTGTGTGATGCTGCTGACCACCAACGGCGGGCCGGCGATGGCGCCGTGGGGCGGTCGCAAGAAAATCATCGGCACCAATCCCTGGTCGGTCGCCACACCCGCCGGCAAACATCCGCCGTTCCTGATGGACATGGCCAATACCGGTGTGGCGCGGGGCAAGATCTATCTGGCGCACAACCAGCGCCAGCCGATCCCGGAAGGCTGGGCGATTGACAAGGATGGTGCGCCGACCACCGATCCGCAGGCGGCGATTGAAGGTATCGTGCTGCCGATGGCCGGACACAAGGGTTATGCGATTGCAATGATGGTCGATGTGCTGTCCGGCGTGCTCACCGGCAGCGGGTTCCTGTCGGGCGTACACAGTCCGTACAAGACCGCCGAAAAGAGCAACTGCGGCCACTTCATGATTGCCGTCAACATCGAAGCGCTGCAGCCCTTGGCGCAATTCAATGCGCGCATGGAGCAGTACATCGCCGAATTAAAATCGGTGCCGCTGGCGCAGGGTAGCGATGAGGTGTTTTATCCCGGCGAGATTGAAGCCAACAACGACAGGGCAAACCGCCGCGACGGCCTGCTGTTGCCAGAGGACACGCTGCAGAGCCTGGCATCCATTGCGCGCGATACCGGCCTCAAGGACATGCTGCCTTTTTGAGCGGGATTGGGTGACTGGGCGCTGAAGCTACTTGCGCCGCGGAAGGGGCATCCGCTATCTTGTCGGACTCCCGACGCAGGCAGTTTCAGTGTTTTGCGCATCCTTGATGACGCATTAAATGAAGCAGCAGAGAAGAGGTAATTCCAATGGCAAAAAAGAGCGGCAAGACGGTGAAAAGCGGCATGCGAAAAGGTCTTACGGCGTATGGTGACGAGGGATTTTCGCTGTTTCTGCGCAAAGCCTTCGTCAAGGCCATGGGTTACACCGACGAAGCGCTGGATCGGCCCATTGTCGGCATTACCAATACCTTCAGCGGCTTCAACGCCTGCCACCGCAATGTTCCGGAACTGATCGAGGCGGTCAAACGCGGCGTGATGCTCGCCGGCGGCTTGCCGGTGGAGTTTCCGGTGATCACGCTGCACGAGTCGTTTGCGTACCCGACCAGCATGTATCTGCGCAATCTGATGTCGATGGATACCGAGGAGATGATGCTCGGCCAGCCGGTCGATTCCGTGGTGCTGATCGGTGGCTGTGACAAGACGGTGCCGGCGCTGTTGATGGGCGCGGCGAGCGCCAATGTGCCGTCGATCATGCTGGTGACTGGGCCGATGATCACCGGCGATCACAAGGGCGAACGTCTGGGGGCCTGCACCGATTGCCGGCGTTTCTGGGGCAAGTACCGCGCCACCGAGATTTCCGAACAGGAGATCGGCGAGATCAATAACAAGCTGGCGCCTTCCGCCGGCACCTGCATGGTGATGGGCACGGCGAGCACGATGGCGCTGTGCAGCGAAGCGATGGGCATGATGCTGCCCGGTGGGTCCTGCGTGCCCGCAGTGATGGCGGACCGTCTGCGCCAGGCCGAAGCCAGCGGCGCTCGCGCGGTGGCGATGGCGAAGGAAAAACTGACGCCCGACAAGATCATGACCGTCGAGGCTTTCGAGAATGCGCTGCGCGTGTTGTTCGCCATCGGCGGTTCCACCAATGCCATTGTGCATCTGACAGCAATGGCAGGGCGTCTGGGCATCAAGCTCGACCTGGATGCCTTCGACAAAATGGGCCGTGAAACCCCGGTGCTGGTCGACTTGAAGCCGACGGGTCAAGGTTACATGGAGGATCTGTACAAGGCCGGTGGCCTGGCGGTGATCCTGCGCGAACTCAAGCATCAATTGAATCTCAAGGCGAAAACGGTCACCGGCAAGACGCTGGGTGAGGATCTGGCGGCCGCGCCGCCGGCGTGGGACCAGAAGGTCGTGCGCAAATTCAAGGATCCGGTGTTTGCCGGCGGCAGCATCGCCGTCCTGCGCGGCAATCTGGCGCCGGGTGGCGCGATCATCAAGCAGGCGGCGATGGATCCGAAGCTGACCCGGCACGAAGGGCGTGCGGTGGTATTCGAATCACTGCCGGACATGGCGGAACGTGTGGATGATCCGAAGCTCGATGTCAAAGCCGACGACATCCTGGTTTTGAAAAACGCCGGACCGATTGGTGCCCCGGGCATGCCGGAAGCCGGTTATCTGCCGATTCCGAAAAAACTCGCAGCCAAGGGCGTCAAGGACATGGTGCGGATTTCCGATGCGCGCATGAGCGGCACCGCGTTCGGCGCGATCGTGCTGCACGTCACACCGGAGTCCGCGGTCGGCGGTACACTGGCCCTGGTGCAGAACGGCGACCGTATCAGGCTCGATGTGCCGGCGCGCAAGCTCGAACTGCTGGTCAGTGATGCCGAACTGGCCGAACGCCGCAAAAAATGGAAAGCGCCGAAGCCGCGCAAGGCTGACGGTCGCGGCTACCGCAAGTTGTTTATGGAGCAGATTACGCAGGCCGACGAGGGCTGCGACTTTGCATTTTTGAAAACTGAAATCACCACTCAGGCACCGCGCAAACGATGAGCAATAAAAAAACGCAGTCGAAAACCGCAATTGCATCCCGTAAAAAGTTAAAAGACCCATCAAAAAACCCCAAAAAAAACAAAGGGATAAAACGTAAAGCCGGCGCCAAGAAAACCGCCGTCAAGAAGACTGCAAAACCGCGCGTAGCGGTGCGTAATTCGCCGATTCACGGTCGTGGTGTTTTTGCCGTCAATGCGATTGCCAAGAACGCGCGCATCATCGAATACACCGGTGAGCGCATGTCTCATGCCGAGGCTGACCGCCGTTACGGCGATCTGCATGACGGCTCTTCGCACACCATGCTGTTTGCAGCGACCGACAAGGTGGTTATTGATGCGACCAGGCGCGGCGGAGCGGCGCGATGGATCAATCACTCCTGCGCACCGAATTGCGAGGCCAATGAGGAGGATGGTCGCGTCTTTATCGACGCAATACGCGCGATCAGACCGGGTCAGGAATTGTCATATGACTACAGCCTTGTGCTGGAAGAGCGGCACACGCCGAAACTGAAGCGCGAACATCCCTGCCATTGCGGTGTGCGCAACTGCCGCGGCACGCTGTTGGGCAGCAAACGCTAAGCGGCGCAGATCAGCTGTTGTTGCGATTGACGCGCAACACGCGAACCCGCGGTGACGCGAAGATGGTGCCGTGTTTGACGTGTGCTTCGTGGTTGGCCTCGATATTGTCGAGGTCGTAGAGGTAATTAACCATAAATCCGGCGCCTTGCTGTTGGCCTTTGGGCGAGGGATCGCCCAGCCAGCGGATGTTTTCAATGCTGGCGCCGTTGCCGAGATGGAAGCGGGCGACCGGGTCGACGGGGCGTCCCGCTGCGTTCTTGGCTTCGAGCAGATATTCGGCCGCTTTATCCTGCAATCCCGGGCGCAACTGACCGGCCAGAACCGGATCGGTATGCCAGTCGGGGCGTGACATTTCCTGCAGCAGCGGCGATTCCGGATACGTGCGTTTGAACCAGCCGATGAAACCCGGCACCGGCGACAGCGTGGCGAAGGTGCGCAGCAGCGGGAAATCACGTTTGAGTTCCGCCGCCACCTGTTTGATCAGGAAATTGCCGAACGATACGCCGCGCAATCCGCGTTGGCAGTTGGAAATCGAATAAAACGCCGCAGTGCGTGCGGTGCGCGGATTGATCGGCATCCGCCCGTCGGCGAGCAATGGTGCGATGGCATCCGGAATGTCGTGGGTCAGCGCGACTTCGACGAAAATCAGCGGATCATCAGCGAGCGTCGGGTGAAAAAAAGCGAAGCACTTGCGGTCCGGCGGGTCGAGGCGACGCCGCAGATCACCCCAGCCGGAAATTTCATGCACGGCTTCGTAGCGGATGATTTTTTCGAGTACCACCGCAGGGGTGTGCCAGTCGATGGGGCGCAGCTGCAGAAAGCCGCGGTTGAACCATGAGTGGAACAGGTGCTCGAAATCAGCATCCACTTCGCCGAGTTCCGGGTGCTCGTGCAACTGGTCGATTACGTCTTCGCGCATGCGTAGCAGGCTGGCGGTGCCACTGGGCGCAAAATTCAGGCGGCGCAGCAGTTCGGGGCGGCGTGAATCCGAGGCTTCATGGACTTGACGGATCATCGCCGGATGCGGGTCCGCAAAATAAGCGCGAATCGCGGCATCAAGCCGTTGCGGGTTGGCGGCAAACCGCGTAGCGAGAACCTGTAGAAACTCCAGCTTGCCTTGCGGCGGCAAAGTGGCATAACGGTCGAGGATGCGCCGGGCCAGCGCCACACCTGAGGCTTCACCCAGCTCCGAGTAGAGCGTTTCTGCTGCTTCAGCGAGCCAGTTCTGTCGGCGGCGGTCGCGCAGCGTGCGGCTGCGTTCCGTAACGCCGTTCCAGAGACGGGCCAGCAGGCCCGTCTCCGAATTTGCGGCGGTATCAGTTGTCGACTTTGGCACCGGACGCCTTGACCACCTTGCCCCAGGTGGCAATTTCCTGCTTCACGAATTTCTCCATCTCGGCAGGGCTCTGGCCACCGGGCGCTGCACCCAGTGAATCCCAGACTTTTTTGACTTCAGGCAGCGCCATGACCTTGATCGTTGCCGCATACATGCGGTCGACAATGGGCTTGGGCGTGCCTTTGACCGCCCACAGTGCATACCACGTCGTGACGTCCATGTTGACGCCGGATTCCTGTAGCGTGGGTACATCGGGCAAAAGCGTCGAGCGTTTGGCGGTGGTCACCGCCAGTGCGCGCAGGCGGCCGACCTTGATGTTCGGCGCCGCCGTTCCCATGCCGTCAAAAGCCATATCCACTTCGCCGGACATCAGTGCCGGTGTCAGCGGACCTGCGCCCTTGAACGGCACATGAGTCAGTTTGGTGCCGGTGATCAGGTTGAACAGTTCGCCATTCATGTGGTGCGTCGTGCCGTAACCCGCGGAGCCGAAATTGATCTTGCCGGGATTTCTTTTCTCCAGCGCGATCAGTTCCTTGACGGTTTTGGCGGGAATCGACGGGTGGATGACGACAGCGCTCGGCACATACGCGGCGACCGTGACCGGCAGGAAATCGCGTTCCAGGCTGTACTGAAGTTTGGTGTAGAGCGTTTCGGCGATGGTGTGATGCACTGCGCCCATGAACCAGTTATAGCCATTGCCCGGCGTTTTGGCCGCGACCGATGCGCCCAGCGTGCCGCCGGCGCCACCGAGGTTTTCGATCAGCACCTGCTGGCCGAGTTCGGTATTGAGGCGCGCTGCGAGCGGGCGTGCAAAGGCGTCGGTGCCGCCGCCTGCCGGGAACGGATTGATGATGCGGATGGCCCGTGTCGGCCAGGTTTCCTGGGCTGAAGCAATGCCCGACAAGGCGGTCACTGCAACGACAGCGGCCCCGGATACCAAGAGCTTTCCAAGTTTTTTTACCATGATCTCCTCCGATCTATTTTGGATTGTGGTGGGCCATTTTATGGAACTTGCAAGCGCTTGTATATCGGACTGTTTCCGGTCAGTCGAAGCGCAACGTGAACAGGATGTCGCCGGCGTTTTCCGTGCCCGCGGTGCCGCGCAGCCGCCAGTTTTCCGCTAGCCTGCCCCCCGTACCGCTACACAGGGCGCTGCATGGATTTATTGGGCCGGCTGTGTACTATTCGGGCTGGTTGCGCATCCAGTCGGCGGTGCCGTAAAACGCTTTGAGCAGCGCCGTGCGCAGCGTTTCTTCGACATGGGTGTCTTCCATCGCCTGCAGCATGCAGGCCAGCCAGGCGTCGCGTTCGGCGACGCCGATCGCGAACGGCAGATGGCGCGCGCGCAGCATCGGGTGACCGTATTTTTCGACATATAGCGGCGGCCCGCCCAGCCATCCGCAAAGAAACAGGTAGAGTTTTTCGCGCGAGGTCGACAGATCCTGCGGGTGCATTTTGCGGATGCCGTGATATTCCGGAACCTCGCCCATCAGATCGTAGAAACGGTCGACCAGGGCGCGGACGCCGGCGTCGCTGCCGAGCATTGCATAGGGGGTTTGCGCCGGACTTTCCTGTGGTGAACTCATTCCTGCATCCTTTGCGCGCTCATTTTTTTGCGGCATAGCGATTGACCAGCGCGACCCCGGCAACCGCAATCAGCATGCCGGTGACGGCCATCGCGCTGAGCGTTTCTCCGAACATCAGCCAGGCCATCAATGCGGTCACGGCCGGCGTCAGGTAGAACAGGCTGGTCACGCGGGTTGCCGCGCCGCGCTCGATCAGCCGGAACAGCATGGTTGTCGCGCCTACTGACAGTACCAGCACCAGCCAGCCCAGTGCAATGATGAACTCCAAGGTCCAGCGCACCTGCATGGTTTCAAGGGCGAGTGCCAGCGGCAGGGTGACTGCCAGTGCGGCCGCGAACTGGATTACCGAACCGGTGCGTGGGTCGAACGAGGGGCAGTAACGTTTCTGGTACAGCATTCCCAGGGTAATGCAGGCCAGCGCCAGCAATGCCAGCAACAGGCTGTGCGTGGACATGCCGTCCAGCGACATTTTTTGCGAAACCACCAGTGCGACACCAATCAGGCCCAGCGCGAGTCCGCCCCATTGCAGCAGGGCGACGCGCTCCCCGAGCATGCGTCCGGCCGCGGCAGCGGTCAGCAGTGGTTGCATGCCGACGATCAGCGCGACCACGCCGGCCGACATGCCGGCATACACTGCACTGAATACGCCGCCGAGGTAACCGCCCTGGATCAGGATGCCGGCCACGGCAATGTGCCGCGCTTCGCCCGGGGTGGCTGGCCAGCGCGCGCGCAGCGCCAGTGCAAGCGGCAGCATCAGTGCAATTACCGCGACGTAGCGCAGGGTGAGGAAGGTCAGCGGTTCGGCATGGGGTAGACCCAGCCGGGCACCGATAAAACCGGTGCTCCATAACACAACGAACAACGCCGGCACCAAAACGGCTGCCGGCGTCAGGTCGTGACTGCGATCAGGCGGCGGTGGCCTGGTCGACACGGCTCGCCTTCTTGCGGTCGTGCTCCTTCAGATAACGCTTGCGGATGCGGATCGACTTCGGCGTGATTTCGACGAGTTCGTCGTCGGCGATGAACTCGATCGCTGATTCCAGGGTGACCTGGATAGGCGGCACCAGGCGCACCGCTTCGTCGGTGCCGGAAGCGCGCACGTTGGTGAGTTGTTTGCCCTTGATCGGATTGACAACAAGATCGTTGTCGCGGCTGTGGATGCCGATGATGATGCCTTCGTAAAGCGGATCGCCCGGGCTGACGAACATGCGGCCGCGCTCCTGCAGTTTCCACAGTGCGTAGGCGACGGCGGTGCCGTCCTCTGCCGAGATCAACACGCCGTTGCGGCGTTCTTCCATGTCCGGCTTCATCGAGCCGTAGTCGTCGAACACGTGGCTCATGACGCCGGTGCCGCGCGTCATGGTCATGAAGTCCGACTGGAAGCCGATCATGCCGCGAGCCGGAATGCGGTAATCCAGACGCACGCGGCCCTTGCCGTCTGATTGCATGTCCTGCAGGTCGCCGCGACGTGCGCCCAGCGCTTCCATCACTGCGCCCTGGTTGGTCTCGTCGACATCGACTGTCAGCATCTCGTACGGTTCCTGCTTTTCGCCGTTCAATTCGCGAATGACCACGCGCGGACGCGATACGGCGAGTTCGTAACCTTCGCGTCGCATGTTTTCGAGCAGGATGGTCAGGTGCAGTTCGCCGCGGCCCGATACTTCAAACACATCGGCGTCATCGGTTTCATTCACCTTGAGCGCGACGTTGCTCATGATTTCGCGTTGCAGACGCTCGCGCAGCTGGCGGCTGGTGACATACTTGCCTTCGCGGCCGGCCAACGGAGAAGTGTTGACCTGGAAATTCATGGTCAGTGTGGGTTCATCCACTTTCAGCATCGGCAGCGCTTCCGGTTTTTCGGGGTCGCACAGCGTGATGCCGATGCCGACTTCGTCGATGCCGTTAATCAACACGATGTCGCCGGCCTGGGCTTCGGTGATCTGGACACGCTCAAGGCCGCGGAAACCCAGCACCTGGTTGATTTTGGCCATCGTGGGGGTCGAATCCGGTCCTTTCAATACGGCAACCTGCTGGCCGGGGCGGATGCGGCCGCGGTTGACGCGACCGATGCCGATTTTGCCGACATAGCTGGAATAATCCAGCGAGCAGATCTGCAATTGCAACGGGCCATTCGGATCGTCGGGGCGCATCGGCACGTGGGCGATCACGGCGTCGAACAGCGGGTCCAGCGTACCTTCGCGCACGTCAGGGTTGTTGCCGGCATATCCATTCAGCGCTGATGCGTAGACCACCGGGAAATCGAGTTGTTCTTCAGTCGCACCCAGTTTGTCGAAAAGGTCGAAGGTTTGATTGACCACCCAGTCGGCGCGCGCACCGGGGCGATCCACCTTGTTGACGACAACGATGGGTTTCAGACCGAGCGCCAGCGCCTTGCGCGTTACGAAACGGGTTTGCGGCATCGGGCCTTCGACGGCATCGACCAGCAACAACACGCCGTCGACCATCGACAGCACGCGCTCGACCTCGCCGCCGAAATCAGCATGCCCGGGGGTGTCGACGATGTTGATCAGGGTGCCTTTCCAGGTGACCGCGCAGTTCTTCGCCAGAATGGTGATGCCGCGTTCGCGCTCCAGGTCATTGGAGTCCATTACCCGCTCGGTGATCTGTTCGTGGGCGGCGAAGGTGCCGGACTGACGCAACAGTTTGTCGACGAGGGTGGTTTTGCCATGATCAACGTGAGCGATGATGGCTATGTTGCGTAGCGGGCGTTGTTCAATGGCGGACACGGCAATGGCCTTGGAAAAAAGGGGCGGATTGTAGCATGCACATGTCGCTATTACCTTGAATTTTCTGACTTTTCCCTGCCCTTCAGGTGAACGGGCGTAACCATTTTCCTCTGGTGACCGGGAAAAAACCTAGCCATTTCCGATACTTGCAGGTATAGTGCGCGCACCTTGCAAGGGCATAGTGTTTTTTGTGCACTGCAGGATGCATCTGTCCCTGACCCCTTCGATTTCAGCTCCCTTCTCTGAAAAGCTGCTTCCGCCACGGTTAGCGACGATACCCGTGCGCCGGTGGCCGCCACCGCGACTTTGTCGCGGCATGCCTAGCAGTAGTGGCATTTCCTGCGCGTTTATTGCTGATGAGCCGTTGTTGCCTGCAGAGGCCGCAAAGTTCACAGAGGTAGTGCGAACGTAACTCCGGCGCATCAGCGCGGGCGTCCGTTTGCTGCGCTTCTGTTGGTCTTTTGCGTGGACCGAAGCTCTGCGGCCGCGGTTTTTCCGCAGTCGTTATGTTTTTTGAAAGTATCTAACAATGTCTTTTGCTTCTCTTAATCTGAATCCCGCCCTCGTGCAGGCTCTGGCCGCCGCGGGTTACATCGAACCGACGCCCGTACAGGCGCAGGCGATTCCCGTAGCGCTGACCGGCTTCGATCTGATGGTGTCGGCACCGACCGGTACCGGCAAAACCGCAGCCTTCGTGCTGCCGGCGCTGCAGCGGCTGAGCCTGGCGCCGGTGCGCCACGGTCGCGGCCCGCGCGTGCTGGTGCTGACACCGACCCGCGAACTCGCCATGCAGGTCACCGAAGCGGTCGACAAATACTGCAAATTCTCCCGTCATATGCGCACCGGCACGGTGCTCGGCGGCATGCCTTATCCGAAACAGCGCCGCCTGCTTGAGCAATCGCTGGACGTGCTGGTGGCCACCCCGGGCCGCCTGATCGATTTCATCGACCAGGGCAAAGTGGATTTTTCCCGCCTCGAATTGCTGGTGCTGGACGAAGCCGACCGTATGCTCGACATGGGCTTCATTGAGCCGGTGCGGCGCATTGCCGCGAAAACGCCAGCCACACGTCAGACCATGCTGTTCTCTGCGACGCTGGACGGCAAAATTGAAAAGCTTGCCCGCGAACTGCTGCGTGAACCGAAACTGATCGAAGTGGCCGGCGCGCAAACCAAGCACGAAAACATCGAACAACGCCTGCACTATGTTGACGACGGCAGCCACAAGCATCGTCTGCTGGAACACGTGTTGCGCGAAGAATGCCAGGCCCAGGCCATCGTTTTCACCGCGACCAAGCACGGCGCGGATCGTCTGGCCGACAAACTGTTTCACGGCGGTCACGAAGCAGCGGCACTGCACGGCAACATGAACCAGTCGCAGCGCAACCGTACACTGGCCAAACTGCGCAGCGGCGCGGTCCGGATCCTGGTGGCCACCGATGTGGCGGCTCGCGGCCTTGATGTGGCCAGCATCAGCCATGTCATCAACTACGACCTGCCGAAAGTGGCGGAAGACTACGTACATCGCATCGGCCGCACCGGCCGTGCAGGCGCGATGGGAACCGCGATTTCGTTCGCGTCATCGGACGATATCCGCCAATTGAAGCTGATCGAACGTTATATCGGTCAGACCATTGAGCGCTGGTCGGTGCCGGGTTTCGAAGCCAAGAATCCGATGCGCAGCGAAGCGCCGCGCCGTTCCGCAAACAACGGTCGCCGCGGTGCGCCGCCGTCTCGCGGCAACGGCAATGGTCGCCCGGCCTACCGTGGCGGCAATGCCAAGCGCGGCGCTGCTAACCCGCGCTAATATGTGGTCCAGAGATAGTGGTTGATGTTGCATGCCGCCGCGGTCTTCCGCGGCGGTTTTGTTTTCAGGGGTTCTTTTATAGTAAAGGAATCAATATGTTACGAGTAATTTCCGTAGTTGCAGCAATGTTGGTGTCGGCGTTCGGGGGAACGGTAGCAGCCCAGGAGTATCCGACCCGCCCGGTTTCGCTGGTTGTGCCGTTCGCGGCCGGTGGCCCCACCGATACGCTGGCGCGTAATCTCGCGCAGCACATGACCAAAACGATGAAGCAGCAGGTCATCGTTGAAAACCGCGCCGGTGCCGGCGGTACGCTGGCTCCGGCACTAGTGTCCAAGTCCAAGCCCGATGGTTATCAGGTGCTGATCGCCCACATCGGCATGTCCACTGCGCCGGCGCTGTATCGCAAGCTGCCGTTCAATCCGCTGACCGATTTTGAATACATCGGCCAGGTGGCCGATGTGCCGATGACGCTGATTGCGCGTACCGGCTTGCCGCCTGATAACTACAAAGACTTTGTCACCTACGTCAAAGCGAACAAGGACAAGTTGAACATGGGCAATGCCGGCCTGGGCGCGGCATCTCATCTGTGCGGCCTGCTGTTCATGTCGCGTATCGAGTCCGATATCCAGACCATTCCCTACACGGGGACCGGTCCGGCAATGTCGGCGCTGATGGGCAATCAGGTCGACCTGATGTGCGACCAGACCACCAACACCACCGGCGCCATCCAGTCCGGCAAGGTCAAGGTATTCGGCGTTACCACCAAGAAGCGGGTCCCTTCGCTGCAATACGTGCCGACGCTGCATGAACAGGGCCTGAAGGATTTCGAAGTCGCGGTATGGCACGGCCTGTATGTCGCCAAGGGCACGCCGAAGCCGGTGCTCGACAAGCTGAACCTGGCACTGAACATCGCAATCAAGGATCCACAGTTCAAGGAATCGATGGCGAAGCTTGGCGCCGAACCGGTGTCGGCTGATCGTGCGACGCCCGAATCGCTGGCGAAGCATCTGAAGGCCGAAATCGACAAATGGGGGCCGATCATCAAGAAAGCCGGCGTTTACGCCGACTGATTGCAGGCTTTGTAAATCCATCCCCCGTCGCGCCTGCGCGCCGGGGGATTTTTTTGGCGTTTAATGATGGACGCGCACATTGATTTTAAAAGGGGCTGACAGTACAGTAGCCGGCTTTTACTGCGACAGAAAAAATAATGAAATTTACGGGGGAGATTACAGTTGGCGCCACGCGCGATGCCGTCTTCGCAAAACTGCAGGACATCCACTTTTTTGCATCCTGCATCGAGGGCGTGCGTGATCTGACACCGCGTGATGACCAATGCTTCGATGCGGTGCTGGAAACCAAAGTGGCCTACATGACTTTCAAGTTCAAGGTGTCCGTCGAGTTGACGGAAGTCACACCGCCTGAAGTTATTGCCGCGAAGATCGAGGGCGCGCCGATGGGATTGGTCGGCCGGCTTACTGCGACATCGACGACCCGACTGATCGACGCCGGCGACGGCACCACCAAAATCCAGTATGAAATCGATACCGCGCTGACCGGCAAGCTGGGCAGCATCGGGCAACCGGTTCTGAAAGCCAAAGCCAAGGAAATGGAAAAACAGTTCGCAAAAAATCTGGGCGCGGCTTTTGCCGGCGCAACACAGGGGGCGGCATGACGCCGTTCGAACTCGCGGAGCCGCGTTCGCTGCAGGATGCGCTGGCGCTGCTCAACACCGATGATCCGTCAGTGCGCGCATTCGGCGGCTGCACCGCGCTGATGCTGATGATGAAAACCGGCGTGTTTCAGCCGACCTGCCTGGTGAGCCTGCGCGGCGTCGAGCCGCAGCATGCGGCGATCCAGTCGGACAGCGGGGTCTTGCGCATCGGCGCGCTGGCGACACTGACCGCGATCGGCGGTTCGGCCATGGTGCGCAAGGCCGCGCCGGTGATTACTCATGCGATGCAGACGCTGTCCAATGTCCGGGTACGCAATGTTGCCACGCTGGGCGGGCACCTTGCGCATGGCGATCCGCATATGGATCTGCCGCCGGTGATGATAGCGCTGGATGCAGAGCTGACCGCGGTGTCCGTCAAGGGCGCGCGTACTCTGGCGATAGCCGATCTGTTCACCGGTTATTACGAAACCGCGCTGGCAAAGAATGAGCTGATCAGTGAAGTGCGGATTCCATCACAGGCCGGGCGCCGTTCCGCATACATCAAATGCACGACCCGCACCGCCGATGACTGGCCGGCGCTGGGGGTTGCCGTATCGTTTGCAACTGACGGCAAGGTGATTCAGGACGCGCGCGTGGTGGTCAGTGCGGCGACGGAAAAAGCGGTGCGGCTGCGTGATGCCGAAGCGGTGCTGAACGGTGCGACGGTCAGCGATGCCGTGCTGACGCGTGCCGGAGAAGCAGCAGCTGCGGAGGCCGAAGTCGTTGGTGATGCCCGCGGTTCGGCCGCTTACAAGCGCGAAATGTTGCGGGTGTATGCCGCACGCGCGGTTAAACAGGCGCTGGCCGCTTAACAGAATAAGAAGTGCGAATTCAGGAGCATCGTTTTGGCGACAATACTGGGTAAATCCAATTCCGGCGCGGCCATGGGCCGCTCCATTCCGCGCGTCGAGGCGCAGGCTAAAGTCACCGGCAAGGCCGAGTATGTGCACAACCTGCGGCTGCCCGGGATGCTCTATGGCAAGGTCTATCGCAGCACCGTGGCGCATGCGCGCATCCGCGGCATCGACGTGTCTGCCGCACAAGCCGTGCCCGGCGTGTATGCGGTCTATACCGCGGCCGATATCATCAAGCTGATTCCGGAACCCTATTACGGCCCGGCCTTCCACGATCAGCCGATCCTGGCGGTCGACAAGGTGCATCACGTCGGTGAACCGGTGGCGCTGGTGCTGGCGGCCGATCCGCATGTTGCAGAAGCGGCGGCCCAGTTGATTGATGCCGATTATGAAGAATTGCCTGCGGTTTTTGATGAAGTCGAGGCGATGACATCGAAGGCGATTGTGCATGAAGTGCTCAAGCCGGCGGGCACATTTCCGGATCTGAAACATCTCAAGGGCAAACGCGACACCAATATCGCACTGGATTTCCATCTGCGCCGCGGCGATGCGCAGAAGGCATTTGCCGAAGCGGACCATGTCTTTGAACACACCTTCCGCACCCAGCAGGTGCTGCATGTGCCGCTGGAGCCGTTTGTCACTGTCGCTGACCCGACGCCTAACCAACTGGTGATTCACACCGCGTCGCAAAGCCCGTCGTTCGTGCGCATCGAAATTGCACGCCTGCTCGGCTGGGCTGAAAACAAGGTGCGGGTGAAGGTGCCTTATCTGGGCGGTGGCTTCGGCGCCAAGCTCTATATCAAGACCGAAGCGCTGACGGCTGCTGCAGCATTGCTGGCCGGCCGCCCGGTAAAAATCGCACTGACGATGGAAGAGCAGTTCTATCAGATCACCAAACACGCGGCGACGCTGCGCATCAAAAGCGGCGTCACCAAGGAAGGAAAAGTTACGGCACGCGAATGCGAGGTGTGGTGGAACGGCGGCGCCTATGCCGACATTGGTCCGCGGGTGACGCAGAAATCGGGTTTCACCGCGCCTGGACCGTACGACATCGATCACGTCAGCATCGATTCCTACGCGCTGTATACCAATCTGCCGGCGGCGGGCGCATTGCGCGGCTTCGGCATCCCGCAGCTGGTGTGGGCTTACGAAAGCCACACCGACATGATTGCCAAGGCGCTGAACATCGATCCGCTGGCGATTCGCCGCAAGAACATCCTGCGCGAAGGCCGGCCGCAGGCAACGGGCACACTGATGCGCGACGCGGGCATCGAAAAAGTGCTGGAGCGTCTCGCTGAGCGCATGAACTGGGAAAAAGCCTTCGATCGCGTGGTTGTTGATAACGGCAAGGGCACGCTACGTCGCGGTCGCGGCATTGCCATCGGTTTCAAGGCTAGCATTTCTCCGACGACCTCGGTGGCCATCGTCAATGTCAGCGCCGATGGCAGCTGCATGGTGTATTGCAGCACTGTCGACATGGGGCAGGGCTCAGACACTGCGATGGCGCAGTTTGCGGCGGAGGCGCTGGGCATTCCCGTTGAATCCGTCACCGTTGTTCATCCCGATACCGATGTCACGCCGTACGACATGGCGACGCTGGGTTCGCGTTCGACCTACCACATGGGGCATGCCGTAAAACTGGCCGCTGAAGACGCGCGCGACAAGCTGATGCAACTGGCGAAGGATGTGGGTTTGTCGGCGGAAACCACGCCGATTCCCGATATCTTCCGCAAGAAATACGGCATGCAGGCGGGCAATATTGTCGGCATTGGCAGTTACATTCCGACCTACACCTCACCCGACGCTTCGGGTCAGACCGACAACGCGACGCCGTTCTGGATGATCGGCGCGACCGGTGCCGAAGTTGAAGTCGATACCGAGACCGGTGAATTCAAAATTACGCGTCTGGTTAATCTGGTCGATGTCGGTCGTCCGGTGAACCCGGCCATTGTCGAGACGCAGATTTCCGGCGCGACGATGATGCAACTGGGTTTCACGTTGTTCGAACGCATGGATTTTGATGCCGGTCAGTGCACCAACGCGTCGCTGGCGGATTACAAGATTCCGGGCATCCGCGATGTGCCGCTGGTCATGGAAAACGAAGCCGTCGACATGGTGCAGCAGTCCGGTCCCTTCGGCGCCAAAGGCGTTGGTGAAAGCGGCACCTTCGGCGTGTCTCCGGCGATTGCCAGCGCCATTGATGATGCGGTCGGCGTGCGGCTGACCAGCCTGCCGCTGACGGCGGAAGCGGTTTATCGCGGCTTGCGCGCGCAAGCGGGCAAGCCGCTGGAAGATTAAATTCAAAAACTTTAGCCACAGAGGGCACAGAGAGCACAGAGGACTGCAAAAGCCAAAACAGGCCACATTCCGGTCGTTGTTTCTGTTCTGGGTGTTCTCCGTGAACTCTGTGCCCTCTGTGGCAGATTTCAGGATTTTAAGTGACTACACATCGCAATATTGAATTCACTCTGAACGGGCGCCTGGTTTCGGCGCAGGTCGGCAATCACCAAAATCTGGTGGAGGTGCTACAGGGCGAGGGCCTGTTCGGTGCGCGCGAAAGCTGCGGCCAGGGCCTGTGCGGCTGTTGCACGGTGATCGTCAACGGCTCGGCAGTGTCGGGCTGCCTGACACTGGCGCCGCTGATCGACGGCGCCGATGTGCGCACGATTGAGGAATCCGCCGACGGAAAGCTGGATGTGGTGCAGCAGGCCTTCATCGAAACCGGCGCCTTCCAATGCGGTTTCTGCACGCCGGGTTTTGTGCTGATGACGCGGCAACTGCTGGATGCGCATCCGAATCCGACGGACGACGAAATCCGCCATTACCTGGCGGGCAATCTGTGCCGCTGCGCGGCCTATCCTGAAATCATCAAGGCCGTGCGGCTTGCTGCCGCCAAACGCAAAGGTTGACCATGAAACGTCCCGCAGGCAACCCCCTGGATTTGCGTGCCTGGCTGGATACCGCGCGGTCACTGGGTGAACTGAAGGACGTCAAGGGCGCCGATGCCCGGCTGGAACTGGGCGCAATCAGCGAACTCAACGTCAAGATCGACGGCGCACCAGCGCTGCTCTTCGACGAGATCAAGGGTTACCCGAAAGGTTTCCGGATCCTGACCTGCAGCACGGCCAGTCCGGCGCGGCTGTCGTCCATCCTGCGCTTGCCGGTTGAACGCAAACATAATGATTTGGTGCAGAAATTGCGCGGTCGCCCGAAAGGCTGGCAGACCGAGGCGCCGAAATACGATCCGGTGCCGGTGGAGACCGGGCCGGTGTTTGAAAACATCCAATCCGGCAAGGATGTCGACATCAACATATTTCCGTCGCCGCTGTGGCACGAAAAGGATGGCGGGCCGTATATCGGCACCGGCTGCTGTGTGGTGACCAAGGATTTTGATTCCGACTGGGTCAACGTCGGGACTTACCGGGTGCAGGCCTTTGATAAAAATCATGTCGGTCTCGACATGATTCCCGGCAAACACGGCGCGATTCAATACGAAAAATACATGAAGGCGGGTAAACCGTTTCCAGTGGCGATCGTCATCGGCTGCGATCCGCTGGGCTACCTGATTTCCGGCATCGAAGTGCCGTTCGGCATGTGTGAATACAACTACATCGGCGCGATACTTGGTGAACCGGTGCAGGTGGTGCAGGGCGAACTGACCGGCTTGCCGATACCGGCGGGTGCCGAAATCGTGCTCGAAGGTTATTGCCACCCGGGGGATGTCAAAACCGAAGGGCCGTTCGGCGAATTCCACGGCTATTACCCCGGCAAGGAAGGCAAGGCGCCGATGATGACCATCGAGCGGGTGTATTACCGCAATGATCCGATCATTGTCGGCAGTCCGCCGGCGAAACCGCCGAACGATTATTCCTACTCCAAGGCGGTGATGCGTTCAGCATTGTTGTTCGATGCGCTGCTGGCGGCTGGTGTGCCCGATGTGCACAGCGTGTGGGCGCACGAGATCGGCGGCGCGCGCATGTTCAACGTGGTGGCGATCCGCCAGCGTTATGCGGGTCATGCACGGCAGGCGGGGCATATCCTCAACCAGTGCGGTGTCGGCGCCTATATGTCGCGTTACACCGTGGTGGTGGACGAAGATATCGATCCGTCCAACCTGCAGGAAGTGATGTGGGCGGTGGCGACACGCACCGATCCGGAAGTTGATATCGACATCATCAAGCGCGGCATGGGTTCGAAAAACGATCCGATGTTTGTTGCCTACCGCTACAACGCGCCGTTCAACTCCAAGGCGATCATCGACGCCTGCCGGCCGTATGACCATTTGCATGAGTTCCCGCCGGTGGCCGAAGCGAGCAAGGAATTGCAGGAGCAGGTTCGCGCCAAATGGCAGGATTTGTTCAAATAAGTATAACAGAATAAGTTATTGATAATTAAGGATATTTTATGATGCGCTCATTCCTTCCCGTGATACTTGCAGCGATGTTTGCGACGACCGCACAAGCCGCCGACAACTATCCGATCAAACCGATTCGTGTGCTGGTGCCGTTTGCGCCCGGTGGTGTCGTTGATACCTCGGCGCGCATCCTCACCAACAAGATCATCGAAGACAAAGGCTGGCAGTTTGTCGTCGACAACCGGCCGGGCGCCAACGGCTTTATTGCCACCGGCACCACGGCCCGCGCCAATGCTGACGGCTACACCCTTCTGGCCGCACACACCGGCGAGATGTCGGTCAACCCGGTGTTGTTCAAAAGCATGCCTTACGACGTCGAGCGCGATTTCACGCCGATCATCATGGTCAGTGATGCGCCAATGCTGGTGGTGGTTCATGCCAGTTCGCCGTTCAATTCGATGAAGGACCTGATTGCCGGCGCAAAAGCCAAACCGGGTCAACTCACTTTCGGCTCGCCCGGCACCGGTTCCGTCAATCATATGGCTACCGAATGGCTGGTCAATGCTGCTGGCGCCAAGGCCTTGCATGTGCCTTACAAGGGAGGTGCGCCGGCGGTATCGGCGGTGGCCGGCAATGAGGTGGTATTCACGGTGGCGGGTTTGCCCGGTGTGCTGCCGCATCTGATGGCGAAACGCGTCAAGGTGCTGGGCGTGACCACAGCCAAACGCTCGCCCCAGGTGCCCGACTACATGTCGGCTCAGGAAGCCGGTATACCCGGGGTTGACGCCTCGATCTGGGTCGGTCTGTTCGCACCCAAAGGTACGCCGAAAGAGGTCATCAGCAAGCTTTACCAGGCGTCGGCGGATGTGCTGAAAAATCCCGACATCAAAAAGCGTTACGCCACGGTCGGTGGTGCGGAAACCACGACCATGGGCACGGAAGAATTCACCAAGCGTATTCGCAGCGAACTGGAACGTTATCGCAAGGTGGCGGCGCAGGTCGGCATCCAGCAGCAGTAGTCGCAGTTTTACCATATGCAGCAAAGGCCGGGTCATGCCCGGCTTTTTTTTGCGTTCAACCGTTAACTGAAATGCGTCGGTTGTGCAGCAGTGATGCGTACCTCTCCGGGATGACCGCCCGAATTGTACGGGGTTGTCAGAAATGCCACGACAACGACCGTAAACAGCGCGGCACCGATGACGGCCACATACCGGGTGATGAACTGTTTAAGCGAGGGATGCATGGCAGGACTCCTTTGGGTTGATCGACGGCGTCATTGTGGAGCGCCCGCATTAAATCCTGATTAACAGCGCGGTCCCGCGCCCGGCCCGGAATCAGCCCAGTCGCGGATTCAGCAGGTCGCGCAGCCGGTCGCCGACCAGGTTGATGGCGACGATGGTGGCCAGCAGGGCCAAACCGGGGAAAAAGCTGATCCAGTATTTGCCCGACAGCAAATGGGCGTAACCGTTGGCGATCAGCAGGCCCAGCGACGGTTCGGTAATCGGCAGGCCGAGCCCGAGGAAGGACAGCGTGGCTTCCAGCGCGATGGCCTGCGCAATCTGCACCGTGGCCACCACCATCACCGGCGGCAGCACATTGGGCAGCACATGGCTCAGCAGGATGCGCGCTTCACTGACGCCCATGCACACCGCAGCTTCGACATATTCCTTGCGTAATTCGACCAGTGCTGCAGCGCGTACGGTTCGTGCGTAATACGCCCATTGCACGACTACCAGCGCGAGAATGATGCGGTCTATACCCTGGCCGGTCAGTGCGAGCAGTATCAGCGCGACCAGGATCGCCGGGAAGGACAGCTGCAGGTCGACGATGCGCATGATCAGCCCGTCGATCCAGCCGCCGGCACGGGCGGCGATCATTCCGGCGGTCAGTCCCAGCGCCAGCGCCAGCGCGGTGGAGGCAATGCCGACGCCAACACTGATACGCAGGCCGTAAAGGATGGCCGACAGCATGTCGCGTCCCTGATCGTCGGTGCCCAGCCAATAGGTCAGTCCGGCGCTGCTTTGCGTGCCGGGCGCGAGTTTGGCGTCGAGGATGTCGAGTTGTGCCAGATCGTACGGGTTTTGCGGGGCCAGCCAGGGTGCGGCAAGCGCAGCGAACAACAGTACAAGCAGCAGCCAGAACGCTATCAGGGCGATACGGTCGCGTGCGTAGCTGGCTGCAAGCACGCCGGTCGGCGCAGTGGCGGCAATCATCAAGTTGTTCCCGACTTTACGCGAGGATCAAGCACTGCATAGAGCAGGTCGACCAGCAGGTTGATCAGGATGAACAGGCAGACCGTCGCCAGCAGGTAGGCGACGATCACCGGGCGGTCGAGCACGTTGATGGAATCGATCAGCAGCTTGCCCATGCCGGGCCATGCAAATACGGTTTCAGTGACGATGGCGAAGGCGATCAGCGATCCGAGTTCGAGGCCGGCGACAGTGACGATGGGAATCAGGATGTTGGGCAGTACGTGTGAACGTACGACCGCGCTTTCGCTGAGACCTTTGGCGCGGGCGTAACGCACGTAGTCCTGCAACATCGCATCCTGCGTGCCGGCGCGGGTCAGGCGGATCAGCAGTGCGAGTTTGAACAGGGCCAACGTAGTTGCCGGCAGCAGCAGGTGGCGCAGGCCATCGACAGTGAACATGCTTAACGGAATGCCAAATACATCAACGGTGGTGCCGCGGCCCGTGGTTGGCAGCCAGCCCAGTTGCACCGAGAACACCATGATCAGCATCAGTCCGACCCAGAACGTCGGCAATGCGAAACCCACTGTGGACAGTGCCATGATCGAACGCGCCAGCCATGACCGGGGGCGCAGGCCCGCGAGCAGGCCCAGAGGGATGCCCAGCGTGACTGCGATCAGCATCGCCGTCAGTGCGAGTTCCAGCGTGGCCGGCATGCGTTCGAGGATCAGGGTGATGGCCGGCACGCTGGCAGCGAAGGAGATGCCGAGATCGCCGCCCAAGGCGCCGCGGAAAAACCTCCAGTACTGTTCCCACAACGGTCGGTCGAGGCCGAGCAGCGCGGTGGCGCGGGCGATTTCCGCCTGGTCAGCCTGCGGATTGATCAGCAGATCCACCGGGTTGCCGATGGCATAAACCCCGGCGAAGACCAGCAACGACATCACCAACAGTGTCGCCAGGCTCCATGCGAGCCGCCGCAGCACATAGGTCATCACGAGCTGTCCTCAGCGTGGTGTGAAGTGATGGGCAAAGGTGAACTCATCGGTGCGCGGCACATAGTTCAGGTTGGCGCGCATCGCCCAGCTGACCACCTGATGGTGCAGGGGGATGAAGGCGAGGTCCTGCATCGCCAGCGTGCCGGCTTCGCGCGCCAGTGCTTCGCGTTTGGTGCGATCGACGCTGCCCAGTGCCTGCTCCATCAAGGCTTCGACTTTCGGATTGGCGTAACGGCCCCAGTTCCATGCGCCATAGCCCTTGTCGGCATTGGGGGCGGCGACCAGCGAACGCAGCGACAGATCGGCGGCAAACGATCCCCAGCCGAGCAGCGCGAAGCTGGTTTCTTCTTTGCGCACGCGGCCGAGGAAGGCTGACATCGGTGCCGCTTCAACGCGGGTCTGGATGCCGACACGCGTCAGCAACTGCGCGACGGTCTGCAATACCTGCTCATCGTTGATGTAACGATTGTTGGGGCCGGCGAGTGTTACGCGAAAACCGTGGGGGTAGCCGGCTTCGGCGAGCAGGCGTTTGGCGCCTTCCGCATCGTAGGGCTCGGCCTTGAGTGCGCTGTTGTAGCCGAACACACCCGGCGACACGATATTGGCGGCGGGTACGGCGAGGCCTTCCATCACGCGCTCCGCAATGGCGGTTCGATTGATCGCCTTGGAGATCGCGCGGCGCACGCGCAGGTCCATGAACGGGTTGGCGGCCAGCGGTTTGCCGTTGAGGTCGCTGACGCCCGGCGGCTGCGTCCGGTATTGATCAAGGTGCAACAGGATGGTGCGCCAGGATGTCGTCTGCGTAACATTTAACTTGTTGTTTTTATTTACATTTTTTATATCGGCCGAGGGCACGTGTTCGATCGCGTCGAGTTCGCCGGCAAGCAGCGCAGCAGTGCGCGACGGATCGGCGGGGACAATGCGCAGCGTGACCTTGTCCCACGCCGGCGCCTTGCCCCACCACTGCTCGTGGCGCGTCAGTTCCAGCCGGTCGCCGCGTTGATAGCGCAGGTATTTGTATGGACCGGTGCCGACCAGCGCGCGCCCGGAATCAAAATCCTCGGGGCCGGCGTTCAGTGCATGTTTTTTTGAAACGATCAGGATCGAGTTCAGGTCTTCGGGCAGCGCGCCGTACGGATATTTTGTTTTGACGCGCAGTGTGTGTGTGTCGACTACCGTGGTGGATGCAATGGCGCGCACGTAAGCGGCAAAGCCGCCGGGACTGCCCTTGATCGACAGCGGTCGTGCCAGTGAAAACGCGGCATCTTCTGCGGTGAATGGCGAACCGTCGTGGAATTTCACGCCGCGGCGCAGATTGAATTCCCAGGTGGTGGCGTCGATGGCGCGCCAGCGTTCGGCGAGACCGGGAATGAGTCTGGTCTGCGGGTCGACATCCGTCAGCGATTCGAAGATATGCCGTGCCACGGTGAGATTGGGTTGCGCGGCGAGGAATTGCGGATCGAGCGAAGTGACTTCGCCGGACAGGCCGATGCGCAGTTCCGCTGCATGGGCTTGAACGGCTGTCACCGCGATCAAGGCGCACAGCAGCAGGCGTGAAGCCTGAATCAGAGTGGCGGATTTCATGGCGCAAGCATACCCCATGAGCAGTGGATTCCCCGGCTGCGTTGACAGTGCATGGGGGCCTGCCTATGCTGGCCTTTTAACGACGGATGTTTTTCTGATGACGCCGCATGCCGCGCCTTCTGCGCAGACGCTGGAGCTGATCCGCAAGCTGATCGCCTTCCCGACCGTCAGCCGCGATTCCAATCTCGAACTGATCGACTATGTGCGCGAATATCTGCGGCCACTCGATGCAGACATCCGGCTGACGTTCGACCACGATAAACGCAAGGCCAATCTGTTTGCGACGCTGGGCCCGCGCACTGCACCGGGCATCGTGCTGTCCGGGCATACCGATGTGGTGCCGGTGGAAGGTCAGGACTGGGCCACCGATCCTTTTGTAGTCACTGAACGCGACGGGCGGCTTTACGGCCGCGGCACGACCGACATGAAAAGCTTCATCGCCTGTGTGCTGGCCGTGGTGCCCGGTTTGGTGCGTCAGGGCCTGCGCTCGCCGCTGCATCTGGCTTTCAGTTATGACGAGGAGGTCGGATGCCTGGGCGTGCACGGGCTGCTTGCCGACCTGCAGCAGGCCGGCATCCGGCCCAATGGCTGCATCGTCGGCGAGCCCACCGAAATGCGGCCGGTGATCGCACACAAGGGCAAGCAGAGTTACCGCTGCACCGTGCGCGGGCTGGCTTCGCATTCGGCCTATGCACCCTACGGCGTCAACGCGGTGGAGGCGGCTGCCGAAGCGGTGGCGTTTCTTAAACAGATGGCGCGGCGGCACCGCGACCGCGGCCCTTATGACCGCGGTTTCGACGTGGCTTACACGACAGTACACACCGGCGTGATCCACGGCGGCACGGCGCTGAACATCGTGCCGCATGAGTGTGTTTTTGATTTCGAGTTCCGCAACCTGCCGGGTGATGATCCGCAGGCGCTGCTGCGCGAGTTTGAAAACCATGTGCGCACGGTGATCGAGCCGGAAATGCAGGCGGTCGATCCGCGCTGCGGCTTTTCGCTGGTGAAAAAATCGGCAATGCCGGCTTTGAATACGGGGCCCGAAGCCGGAATCACTGCGCTCGCACAGGAGTTATCGGGCCACGGTGATATCGCCAAGGTGTCTTTCGGCACCGAGGCTGCACATTTCCAGGTGGCGGGCGTGCCGACCATTGTTTGCGGACCGGGTTCGATCCGCGAAGCGCACAAGCCGGATGAATTCGTCACGCTCGAGCAGGTCGCGCAGTGCGAAACCTTCCTGCGCCGGCTGGGAGCCCGGTTGGTGGCCGGGAATCCGTAAGCTTTTGACTTAGTTGTCGGTGGTGGCGACGAACTTCGGATCGCCCTGGTGTTCGCGTTCGAACTGCAGGAACTCGTAGTAGCCGCAGCGTTTACCGTCCGGATACTCGTGGCAGACGCCGGGGCGTGATTCGTAAACTGTGCATTGGCGCTTTTTGGTGTCGAACAGCGCGCAGATTTTGCCGAAGTGCTTGTCGTCCTGCTGTTTCAGCGAGCGCACCTTTTCGGAACGGTCAAAGCGCGTGTAACGCGATTCCGCCTGGGCGTAGGTAATGTCGAAATGTTTGGCGAGGCGCTGGATGTCGCGCTTGCCGACTTCAATCAGCGGGTAGCTGCAGCAATAGCCGGGGCATTTGCTGCAATCGTAAAGAACGGCAGATTTCTTTTTTGCGGTGCTCGAAGCCATGTTGTGAGGCGCGGCGCTGCCGCGCGCTTTCCCTGAAAAGCGCGCATTCTACCTGCGTGCGGCGGGTCAGTGGTGGAGAATCTTCGACAGGAACTGCTGCGCGCGTTCCGAGCGCGGCGTGCCGAAGAAATCGGCCTTGGGCGCGTCCTCGACAATTTCGCCCTTGTCCATGAAGATCACGCGGTGGGCGACCTTGCGTGCAAATCCCATCTCGTGGGTCACACACATCATGGTCATGCCCTCCTGTGCCAGTTCGACCATCACATCGAGCACTTCATTGATCATTTCCGGGTCCAGGGCGGACGTCGGTTCGTCGAACAGCATCGCCACCGGATCCATCGCCAGGCCGCGGGCGATGGCGATCCGCTGCTGCTGACCGCCGGAGAGCTGGCCCGGGAATTTGTGCGCATGGTCGATCATGCCGACGCGATTGAGCAGCATCTGCGACTTGGCGGTGGCCTCGTCGACGCTGCGCCCGAGCACTTTCACCTGGGCCAGGTTGAGGTTGGCGGTGACGTTCATGTGCGGGAACAGTTCGAAATGCTGGAACACCATGCCGATTTTTGCGCGCAGCTGCGGCAGGTTTGTGGTTTTGTCGCCGACCGACTGGCCGTTGACGATGAGTTCGCCCTGCTGGAATGGCTCGAGGCCGTTGACGCACTTGATCAGCGTCGACTTGCCGGAGCCGGACGGTCCGCAGACCACGACCACTTCGCCCTTGTCGATGTGGGTGCTGCAGTCCTTCAGCACCTGGAAGCTGCCGTACCATTTGCTGATGTTCTTGAATTCGATCATGGACATGGTGGGGTGCTTTCCTAGCGCGGTGGCGTGATGCGGGTATGCAGATGCTTGACGAAATAAGACGCGAAGTAACAGAAGATGAAATAGACCAGTGCGGCGAACAGGTACATTTCGACCAACCGCCCGTCGCGCTGCGCGACCTTGCTGGCCGCGCCCATGAAGTCGGTCAGGCCGACGACGTAAACGAGTGAGGTGTCCTGGAACAGGATGATGCCCTGGGTCAGCAGGATCGGCACCATATTGCGGAAGGCCTGCGGCAGCACCACCCGGATCATTGCCTGCCAGTAGTTGAGGCCTAAAGCATAGGCGGCGTTGACCTGACCGGAAGGCACGCTCTGGATGCCGGCACGAATGATTTCGCAGTAATAGGCGGCTTCGAACAGGGTGAAGGCGATCAGAGCCGAGTAGAAAGGGCCGATGCCCGAGGCGTATGGGTTACCGGTAATTTGCTTGACCGCAATCGGCACCAGGAAATAAAACCAGAAAATCACCAAGATTAGCGGAGTAGAGCGCAGCAGGTTGACGTAGCCGCCAGCCGGCAGGGTCAGCACCTTGTAGCTCGACAGCCGCATCAGGGCCAGCACGGTCCCCAGGATAATGCCACCGACCATCGCCAGAAGGGTCAGGCCCAGCGAGAACAGCATGCCTTGCCACAGGTAGGGAAGCGCGCGCTGGATGACGTCAACGTCAAAACCGGTGAACATGGCTATTTTCCGGTTCCGATGTAGCCGGGCACCCGTACGTGGCGCTCGACGAATTCCATCAGCACGGTGACCGCCAGCGTGATCAGCACATAGACCACGGTGGCGAGCGAGAAAATCTCGAAGGTGCGGAACGTATATTCGGAAATGGTCCGCGCCTGCGCGGTCATTTCGAGTACGCCGATGGTCAGCGCCACCGACGAATTCTTGAAAATGGTCAGGAATTCCGAAGTCAGCGGCGGGATGACGATGCGATAACCCATCGGCAGCAGTAAGTGGCGGTAGACCTGCGGCATGGTCAGACCGGTTGCAAGCGCGGCCTGAGTCTGGCCAGCGGGGATCGACTGAATGCCCGAACGCACCTGCTCGGCGACTCGTGAGGCGGTATAGAAGCCTAGCGCAAGCACAGCGCTCCAGAATTCGGGCATCGGCATGCCCTGTTTCATCCAAGTGCCCAGCGCCTTGGGCAGGATTTCCGGAACCACGAAGTACCAGATGAACATCTGCACCAGCAGTGGCACGTTGCGGAATAGCTCGACGTAGGCGGTGGCCGGGGTCCTCAACCATGCCACCCGGGTGGTGCGCAGGACGCCGAGCACTGAACCGATGGTGAAGGCGATGATCCAGGCAAGGATGGATACCAGCAGTGTCCACTTGATCCCGGAGATTACCCAGTCGAGATAGGTGCCTCCGCCGGAGAAGGCGGGCTGGGAAAGGAAACTGAAGTCCATGGGGTCCAGTCTAGCGCGAAAGGACGGTAAAAAAATCGGGGAGCCTGGGCTCCCCGATCCTATGTATATCAGGCCGTAATCAGCACTTCATCCTGCCGCAGGCGCCGACACCGGTGTCGTTGGGATTCTTGATCGCCGTTTTCAGGCCATCGGACATCGGGAAACTCAGGTTGATGCCCTTGGGCGGGATTTTTGACTCGAACCACTTGGTGTAGAGCTTGTTGATCTCGCCGCTCTTGTAAAGACCCGCCACTGTGTCGTCGACCAGTTTCTTGAACGCGGGGTCGTCCTTGCGCAGCATGATCGCGTAAGGGTCGTCCGACAGGAATTCGCCGATGACTTCGAAATCATTCGGGTTCTTGGCGCCGGCTTTCAGGCCGTAGAGCAGAATGTCGTCCATCGGGAAGGCGACCGCGCGGCCGGTGTCGACGGCGAGGAACGATTCAGCGTGGTCCTTGGACGGGATGAAGTTGATGCCCAGTTTCTTCTCGTCGTTGTAGGCTTTCATCGCGCGTTCGTTGGTGGTGCCCTGGGTGAAGACCACGGTCCTGCCCTTCAGGTCATCGTAGCCTTTGATGCCCGAACTTTTCTTGACGATGATCTTGGTGCCGGTCACGAAGTAGGTCGGGGCGAAGGCCACTTGCTTTTGCCGTTCCACCGAGTTGGTGGTCGAGCCGCATTCCATGTCGATGTTGCCGCCGGCCAGGATCGGGATCCGGGTCTGCGAGGTTACCGGCACGAATTCGACTTTCAGATTCGGCATTTTCAGTTCGGCTTTGACCCTGTCGACAATTTTCGCGCAGATGTCCATGCCGTAGCCGATCGGTTTCTGCTGGTCATCAAGGTAAGAGAAGGGCACGGAGGCGTCACGGTGGCCGACCTTGATGACGCCGGTGTCCTTGATCTTTTTCAGCGTGCCGGTCAGTTCCTGTGCCTGCACCGGCGCAGTGAGCAGGCTCGCGGCGGCAATGGCAGCCACCAGATGCGTGAAGCGAAACATGGGGGAAACTCCTGTAGCGGGTAGGTGAGTGTCCGCGCCGCCTGAGGCGGTACGGCATGGAATGGTTGCGCAGGTCAATCTAAGGCAAGCAGTCCGTTTTGTCCAGCAGCCCTGCGCCGGCAATCATTCAGAAAGCTGATTGTTTACAAATGGTTAGCATGGCCGCATCGCAGTGCGATGCCAGGCCACGCAAGCGCGCGCCAGCGCGCGGGTGGCGTCGATGCAATGCGCCGTAGCTGGACTGGGTGCGTGTTCCAACGCCAGCGGCATTTCAGTGCAGGCCAGCACCACGGCACGGGCGCCGGCGGCGCGCAGATTTTCCACCGCCTGCACTGCGAACCGGTGCGCCCGATCCAGGTCATTGGCCTTGACGCAGGCAATCGCCGGCAGCACCAGCTGATCCTGGTCTGCGCGGCTGCTGGTGATGCAGCCCAGGCCGCGCGCGGCGAAGCGGCTCTGGAAGAACCCGGCCATGATCGTGCCGTCGGTGCCGATCAAGCCTATTGTGCCGCTGGTGATGCCGCGCTCGGCCAGTAGGTCGCAGACCGCATCGGCGATGTGCAGTATCGGCAACTTACCCTCCCGCACCAGATCGTCATACCAGTAGTGCGCGGTGTTGCAGGCGATGGCCACGGCCTGTGCGCCCGCCTGTTTCAGCTTTGCGATGCCGCGCAGCATGTACGGCAGCGGCGACTCGCCGCCGCCAAGGATGGCGGCCGGACGCTCGGGGATCTGCGGCACGCCCCAGGCGACGTAGGGGATGTGGTCCTGGTCGCGGGCGGCCGGGGTTTCCGCCACCAGTTTGGCGAGAAAATCGGCCGTGGCGAGCGGGCCCATGCCGCCGAGCACGCCGAGTAGGGGGGGGATCAGGGTTTTGTTCATTGAGGGCTGTCGCAGGGGGAAACCGGCGTAGTCAGTGTCACAGGCGCCGCTCCGGGGTGCAAGCTTCACGCAATTTTCACGTACGGTCGTGCATCGTGTGAGCGGGTCCGAATGCGGGCGGCTTGCTCCCGCGGTTCCGGCGATTGCCGGGCTGGCGTTACGCGGCGGATTCGTTTGACTGTCATTTATAAAACCTTAACCACAGGAGTTTTCCATGTCTAAAAAAACACCGGCTGCGCAGGCCAGTGAAGCGGCGGCGCCCAGCGGCAAGAAATTCAAGGATATGAATGGATCAGAAAAAATGAAATACGTCGGCAAGGTATTCGTATTTCTGCTGACGGCCGGATTTGCCTACCCGCATATCCTGCAGGACTGACCTGCATCGTCCGGGGTGCAACAGTGCCCCGGACTGAATGACGCATCACTTGCGCATCTCCTTCCGCGCGTTCATTCGATAAAATTTTCAATCAGGCGCGACACGGCCTCCGGCTGGTCATGGTGCATCATGTGTCCGGCGTCATCGATCCACGCTTCCTGGTAGTCGCTGAACGCGTTTTTGCGTTCGGCCAGTTGTTCCGGGGTGTCTTCCAGATAACCCGTGCCTTTGGAGTCGCGTGCAAACACCCACTGGGTTGGAGCCGTGCACAGCCGCCAGCACGCAATCAGTTCTTCCATCCTGTACAGCACCGGATTCGTGCGTTTGTGGCGCGGGTCATGCAGCAGTTCAATCTTGTCGGTCGCTGTTTCATGCGCCCAGGCACGGGCGATGAACTGCGCCTTCTCCGGCGTCAACCGCGGATTGTCGCTCTGCAGCCGGGCGGCCAGGGCATCGAATGAGCCGTAGATCCTGAAGCGGGGCTCCTCGGCCATTTCATCCAGCCAGCGGCGATAACGTTCGGGCGCATCGTCAGGACTGGTTCGTGCCAGGCCAAACCCTTCCAACGACATTACCTGCGCCACCCGCTGTGGGCGCAGGCCGGCATACGTGCAGGCGATCACGCCGCCCATGCTGTGTCCCACCAACCGTGCCGGCGCTTCCGGAGTGTAAATATTGAGCAGGGTTTCAAGATCGGCGTAGTAATCGGGAAACCAGTAACCGTTGGGCGCCCAACCGGAGAGACCGCAACCGCGCCAGTCGGGGGCAATGACATGCCAGTCACGCTGCAGTGCGTCGACGACAAACTGGAAAGAAGCTGCAGCATCCATCCAGCCGTGCAGCAGGAACAGCGGCGGCGCCGCAGGGTCGCCCCAGGTTCGCACATGGTGGCGCAGGCCGTTGAACGGGTGAAAGGTCGAGTGACTGGGTTTCATCGGGTCATGCGGGTTCAATGTGCGCGGAATTATGCGGCATTTCCGCAGCGATTCATCCGGCCGGCCGGTGCCTGTTGCGGACTGTTGCCCATAACGTACGCAGCAGGCGCCGCTATGTGGCGGATTTTATTGGAGTAAAACAAACCTGCCCGCACGCATTAATCCCGGTGTCGGCACACCGTAAAATAGCGCGCTATGCAACCGTCGTTTGTCCACCTCCGCCTGCACAGCGAGTTTTCCATCGTCGATGGCATCGTGCGCATCGAGGATGCGGTGGCGGCGGCGAAAGCCGACGGTATGCCGGCACTGGCCTTGACCGATCTCGGCAATGTGTTCGGCATGGTCAAGTTTTACCAGGAAGCACGAGGCCAGGGCATCAAACCGGTCATTGGTTGCGACTTTCTGCTGAGCAACGAGACCGACCGCGACAACCCGTTTCGCGTATTGCTGCTGGCGCAGAACCATGACGGCTACCTGCGGCTGTGCGAACTGCTGACTCGGGCTTATCGCAGCAACCAGTATCGCGGCCGTGCCGAAGTGATGAAGTCCTGGTTCGAACAAGTCGGCACCGGCGGGCTGATCGCACTCTCGGGCGCGCATCAGGGTGACGTTGGCCAGGCGCTGGTTGCCGGGCAGGATGACAACGCACGCCGGCTGGCGCTGGACTGGTCCCGTTTGTTCCCCGGGCGGTTTTATCTTGAAGTGCAGCGGCTGGGTGCGCAGGCGATGACCGTCGGCGCGGCGTCAGTGCCGGTTGAAATGCATGTCGGCCGCGCGCTGCAACTGGCCGGTGAACTGGGGCTGCCGGCGGTGGCGACGCATCCGGTGCAGTTTCTCAAACCCGATGAATATCGGGCGCATGAAGCGCGCGTGTGCATCTCCGAAGGCTACATCCTCTCTGATCAGCGCCGTCCGCGGCGGTTCAGCACCGAACAGTATTTCAAGACCCAGGCCGAGATGGCAGCGTTGTTCGCCGATGTGCCGGAGGTTCTCGAGAATTCGGTCGAGATCGCCAAACGCTGCACGCTGGGCCTGACGCTCGGCAAAAGCCGGTTGCCGCATTATCCGACGCCCGAGGGCGTCAGCCTTGAACAGCATTTGCGTGCCTGCGCTGGCGACGGATTGACCGCGCGTCTGGCCGAGCTGTATCCGGAAGCCGCCGAACGCGCGAAGCAGGAACCGGTGTATCGCGAGCGTCTCGAATTTGAAACCAGGACCATCGTGCAGATGGGTTTCCCGGGATACTTCCTGATAGTTGCCGACTTCATCAACTGGGCCAAGAACAATGGCGTCCCCGTCGGCCCGGGTCGCGGCTCGGGCGCCGGTTCGCTGGTGGCGTACAGCCTGGGCATTACCGACCTCGATCCGCTGCGTTACAACCTGCTGTTTGAACGCTTCCTCAATCCGGAACGGGTATCGATGCCCGACTTCGATATCGACTTCTGCCAGGAGGGGCGCGACCGCGTCATCGATTACGTCAAGGCGCGTTATGGCGAGGACTCGGTGTCGCAGATCGCCACCTTCGGTACGATGGCGGCCAAGGCCGTGGTGCGCGACGTCGGCCGCGTGCTCGACCTCGGTTACAACTTCTGCGACCAGCTGGCGAAGCTGATTCCGTTCCAGCCGGGCAAGCTGATCACGCTGGCCGAGGCGCGCAAGATGGAGCCGCAACTGGCCGAGCGCGAGAAAAACGAAGAGGAAGTGGCCGAGCTGCTGGCACTCGCCGGCACGCTCGAGGGTCTTACACGGAATGTCGGTATGCATGCCGGCGGCGTGCTGATCGCGCCGGGCAAACTCACCGATTTCTGCCCCTTGTATATCGCCGACGCGTCGAACTCGGCGATCAGCCAGTTCGACAAGGACGACGTCGAATCCATCGGCCTGGTGAAGTTCGACTTTCTCGGTCTGACCACGCTGACCATTCTCGACTGGACGATCCGCTATATCCGCCAGCTTGACCCGGCATCGACACTGCAGCTGGAAAAACTGCCGCTGGATGACAAGGCGTCTTACGCGATATTCCAGCAGGCCAATACCTCGGCCGTGTTCCAGTTTGAATCGCGTGGCATGCGCGACATGTTGAAAAGCGCGAGGCCCGACCGCTTCGGCGACATCATCGCGCTGGTCGCGCTGTATCGTCCGGGCCCGATGGAACTGATCCCGGAATTCTGCGCGCGCAAACACGGCAAACGTTTCACCTATCCCGATCCGCGTGTCGAAAGCATCCTGTCCGAGACCTACGCCATCATGGTGTATCAGGAGCAGGTGATGCAGATGGCGCAGATCATCGGCGGCTACAGCCTCGGCGGCGCCGACCTGCTGCGCCGCGCGATGGGCAAGAAAAAGGCCGAGGAAATGGCCGAGCATCGCGGTCTGTTCCGAGAGGGCGCTGCGAAAAACGGGCTGGATCAGCGCAAGGCCGACGAGCTGTTCGACCTGATGGAGAAGTTCGCCGGCTACGGCTTCAACAAGTCACATGCCGCGGCCTACGCGCTGGTGGCCTACCAGACCGCTTATATGAAAGCGCACCACCCGGCCGCGTTCATGGCGGCCAATATGTCGGCAGTGATGAACGACACCGACAAGGTGCAGCAGCTGGTCGATGACGCGCGCGACAACGGTCTCGAAGTGCTGGCACCCGACGTCAATGCCGGCGGCTACCGGTTTGCACCGGTGGATGTGAAACGCATCCGTTACGGCCTTGGCGGCATCAAGGGCACCGGCGAAGGCGCGATCAATCATATTGTCGAAGTGCGCGAGGCGAGCGGGCCATTCAAGGATTTGTTTGATTTCTGCCACCGTGTCGACAAGCGCCTGGTCAACCGCCGCGTGGTTGAATCGCTGGTGCGTGCCGGCGCCTTCGACAGCGTCAACGACAATCGCGCCGAACTGATCGCCTGCGTCGGCCTCGCGCTGGAATCAGCGGAGCAGGCCAGCCGCTCGGCGTCGCAGAACAGTTTGTTTGGTGATGCGGTCGATGCGCCGCGCGTGGTGGCGCCGGCGAATGTGCCGCGCTGGAGCAAGAAGGAACTGCTGCAGAACGAAAAACTGGCGCTCGGGTATTACCGCAGCGACCACCTGTTCAATGTCTATCGCGATGAAGTGCGGCGCATGGTCGGCCGCAAGCTCGGTGAACTGCAGACGGCCAGCGATATTGCCGGCCGTTCGATCAGCGTCGCCGGCGTGGTGCTGTCGGTGCGCGTGCAAAACACCGCCAGCGGGCGCATGGGCATAGTGCTGCTCGCCGACGACACCGGCAAACACGAGATCGTGGTGTTCCGGGAGGCCTTTGACCGTTTCCGCCACAAGCTGCGCGAAGATGAATTGCTGGTGATGGAAATCCGCGGCCGTCAACGCTATCGCAGCGCTGAAGCTGAAAGTGAGAATGGGGGCGGCGACAATGCGCTGCGGCTGGAGGCATTGAACATCCTTGATCTGAATGAGGCGCGCAACCGTTACGCCCGCGGCATCAAACTGATCTGCAACGGCCAGTCGTCGGGCAATAAGCTCAAAGAATTGCTGGCGCCGCACCGCCAGGGTTCCTGCCCGGTGGCCGTCGAGTATTCGAGCAACGGCGCGCGCTGCGAGGTCAAGCTGGGGCCGGCGTGGCAGGTCAACATCAACGAGGATCTGATCCGGTCGCTGTCGGAGTGGCTGCGTCCGGAAAATGTCAGAGTGGTCTATGGCAGCACTATCGAGCAGGGCGGTGCAGAGTAGTTTTTTCACGCGGTGTCCCCGCTGGTGCTGGATGCGCTGGATCGCAAGGCTGAGGCGGAGCAGCTGGTGGCGAGGGCTGGCGCCATGTGCCGCGGCGTGCCGGCGTCGGCACTATAACTTAAGTTATTGATTTAAAACACTATTCCGTAGTGTGCACGGCAAAGCTGTGGTGTTCCCCTTCGGCATCGCCGATTTCGACACTGGCAACTTCTGCCGCTCGCGGGCCACGTTTTGCACATTCGATGATTTCCGCAACCGCGGCGAGATCCCCCTGCACGACCGCTTCCACGCTGCCATCGAGGCGGTTGCGCACCCAGCCTTTCACACCCAGCTGATTGGCCTTGTATTCGATGTAATTGCGGTAGCCCACACCTTGCACGCGGCCGCGGACCACAAGGCGGCGGGCGATCGTTCCAGTTATCGGCATAGGCTCAACTGCCGGCGATTTCGCGCGCACGGGCAATTCCGGTGGCACGGTGCGGGAGCAGATGATCAGCGCCGATTTTATCGGCAAATCCCGAGCGTTTAAACAGCGACATCGGCTGTGCGCCGGCACCGGTGATGATCAGCGTCTTGCCGTTTTTTTCCATTTTCCGGCGCAGCGTTTCCAGTATGTCGAGGCCGGTGGTGTCAACGTTGAGCGCTTTTTGCATATCGAGCACGACGACGCGCGCCGGATCGGATGGATCGGCGCGTTCCAGCAGCGGTTCGATGCGGTTGGCCGAGCCGAAGAACAACGAGCCGAACAGTTCGTAAGAGCGCACGCGGTCGCCGGCGATGGTGTCGGGGCCGTCGTCGACGATGTCGGTCAGCGAAGAGACCCGGGTGATGAAAAACAGCGCAGCCATCACCATGCCGACCTCGACTGCGACGGTCAGGTCGAACACCACGGTGAGCGCGAAAGTCGCCAGCAGGATGGCGCGGTAGTTCATCGTGTAACGGCGCATTTCGGTGAAATGGTTCCACTCGCCCATATTCCAGGCAACCACCACCAGGATCGCGGACAGCGCGGCCAGCGGCACGTGTTTCGCCAGCGGGGCTGCTACCAGGATCACCAGCAGCAGCATCAGCGCGTGCACGATGCCCGAAATCGGACCGAAAGCACCCATGCGCACATTGGTGCTGGTGCGGGCGATCGCGCCGGTGGCGCAGAATCCGCCGAACAGCGGCGCGACGATGTTGGCGATACCCTGTGCGATCAATTCCTGGTTTGGGTTGTGCCGGTCGTCGATCATGTTATCGGCGACAGTGGCCGACAGCAGGGACTCAATGGCGCCGAGGAGCGCGATGGCGATCGCCGGCGACACCAGATGACGCAGTGTTTCGAGCGTCAGTTCAGGGAATGCAAAAGACGGCAGTGTTTGCGGAATGCCGCCGAATTTGGTGCCGATGGTTTCCACCGGAAGGCCCACAACGGCGACGACTACTGTGCCGAACACCAGTGCAATGATCGGGCTGGGTACGACCCGCCACTTTTTCGGCCACGCAAGGATCAGCATCAGGCAGGCCAGGCTCAACCCGACCGTCGGCCAACTGATGGTGTGCAGTGCATGCCACAGCACCTTGATCTGGGCGAAAAACTCCGCCGGCAGTTTCTCTGTGGTGAGTCCAAGGAAATCCTTGAACTGCGAGAGCAGGATCAGCACCGCAATGCCTTTGGTGAAACCGCTGATCACCGAAACCGGGATGAAGCGGATCCAGGTGCCCATACGCAGCAGGCCCATCGCCAGCAGCATCACACCGGCCATCAGCGTGCAGATCAGCAGATTGGCGACGCCATAATTAACCACGATGCCGTAGACAATGACGATAAACGCGCCGGTGGGTCCGCCGATTTGCACTCGCGAGCCGCCGAATACGGAAATGATAAAGCCGGCAATGATCGCGGTATAAATCCCGGACTCCGGCGTCATTCCCGAAGCGATGGCAAAGGCAATCGCCAACGGCAGTGCGAGTATGCCCACGGTAATGCCGGAGAGAATGTCGGAGCGCAGGCGTGCGGCATTGTATTCGCCATACATTTCGAACAGCCGCGGCCGGAAAGCGGGTAAACGAATCATCATGTTTCCTTGCTAAGGTTTGTGCGCCGATTCAGTTGCTGCGGAATCGTTGCACCATATCCGGATCCAGCTCGATGCCGAAACCGGGGGCGGTGGCGACCATCATTACCCCATCTTTGATTGCGGGCCGGTTGATCCACATCTGCTGCCATACCGGATCGCGCTGCGGATCGGCGAAACATTCGGCGTAGGTACCGTGCGGCACGGCGGCGAGCAGATGGCTGGCAATCTGCGCTTCTTCGTGGTGCGCCATCGACAGCCCGGATGCCGCCGCCATGCCGGCAGCACGCAGCCAGTCGGTGACGCCGCCGCCTTCGGAGGCGTCGTAATTGATCAGATCGACTGCGCGAGCATCGATCAGACGGCGGATCGCGTGGCTGGTGATCTCGCTCTGGCCGGCGGCGACCGGAATCGGTATCGAATGGCGCACCCGCGCCATTTGCGCGGCGTCGTCGTACCAGTGGCAGGGCTCTTCAAACCAGCGGATGTTGTACGGCTCGACCAGTCGTGCGAAGCGGATCGCATCTTCAGCGGCCCAGCCGCGGTTGGCATCGACACAAAGGATGAAATCGCCACCAACGGCCTTGCGTGCGAGGGCGACACGCTGCGCGTCCTCTTCCGGCGACAGTCCGCCGACCTTGAATTTGCAGCCCGCCATGCCGAAGTCGCGGTAGGACTCGACCTCGCGGCCGATGTCGGCGTGGGTCTTGCCCGGCATGTAATAGCCGCCGATCGAAATGACCGGCAGACGGTCAGAGTAACCGCCGATCAGTTCGCGCACGGATTTGCCGAGGGCTTTGCCGGTGAGATCCCAGATCGCGCAGTCGATGCAGGCGATGGCTTCGAGCAGCAGTTTCTTGTCGCTGGCGGAATGCGTCAGCGCAAACATGCGTTGCCACGCCAATTCCCGCTCGTAGATCGACAGACCCTTGACGACATTAAACAGATCGTTTTCCACCAGGTGGGCGATCTGGGCGCCGTGGGCACGGTTGTCGCCGTTGTAAACCTCGCTGACCAGGCCCTCGGCGGTGCGCAGCCGGGTGATCACGGTCGAGCGTTTGAGCACGCTGTAGGTCGAGCCGCCGAAATTTTTGTCCAGCGGAATGTCGATTGCGATGGCCTCAACGGCGGTAATGCGCATGTCAGGTCTTTCAGAGCAACACGATGAGTGCGCCAATGACGGCGGCTGCTGAAACGGACACCAGGAATATTCTGCGATCCTGCTTCGACCATGGGACGACCCGTTGCGACTGCGGCATCGCTTGCGGCTGCGGCGGGGGATCGGCGTCGATCACCATGGCGTCGATGGCGTGGCGGCTGACGCCGAATGTAGCCGCGAGGGCGTCGGGGTCGGTGATGGCGCCGGTTTGCGCGGCGAGGCGCATTGTCGCCGCCATTGAATCGAAACCTTTGGCCAGTCCGCGTGCGGGAAGCGTGTCGGCGACGCCGTTGCCCGGTATCGTCGTGCTGCGGTCATCGGCCCGGGACGAGGGCAGGGTGTCGGCGAACGGATCGGCGGGATCCGGAATCATCTGCGGTGCCGCAGCCGGGGTCAGAGGCATTGTTGTTGCGGCACCATGTTGGCGGCAGGTGCGCAGGTCAGCGGCGAATTCGGCGATGCCGGCATAACGCTCATCGGCGGTTTTGGCCAGGGCTTTGGCGAGGATCAGATCGAGCATCGGTGGCAGCGCCGGATTGATGCTGCTTGGCGGCGGCGGCGTGAAATTGACGATCTGGAACATCAGTGAATTGACGTCGATGCCGTTGAACGGCGGCTGGCCGGTGACCATCTCGTAGAGGATCACGCCCAGCGAGAAGGTGTCGGCGCGTGCGTCGCAGCGTTTGCCCAGCACCTGTTCCGGCGACAGGTAGCGCGGCGAACCGAGCACCACGCCGGTCTGCGTGCGCACGTCGGCGGTGCGCATGCGCGCGATGCCGAAGTCGGTGATTTTTACCCGACCGTCCTTGAGAATCATGATGTTCGCGGGCTTGACGTCGCGATGCACGACGTCGTGGTCATGGGCGTAGGCGAGACCGTCGGCGACCTGCGCGACAATGTCCAGCGCGCGGTCCGGCGTGAGTTCCTTGCCGGCGATCAGCTCCTTCAGTTCGCGGCCTTCAAGGAATTCCATCGCCATGTAGGCGAGGTCGCCGCTACGGCCGATGTCGTAAATGATGACGATATTGGGATGGTTCAGTCCGCCGGCGGCGCGCGCCTCGATGGTGAAGCGTTTTTCGTAGTGCTCCATCTCGCCCGGATCCAGCGCCATGTTGATGGTCTTGATCGCCACCGTACGTTCGAGCATCGGGTCGAGCGCGCGGTAAACCACGCCCATCGCGCCGCGTCCGATTTCGGCGACGACGTCGTAGCGGCCGAATTGCGCAGGCTGGGTCATGGTCGTGCGGTTTTCAGCGTCCGCGCACGCTGCGGTACACCGGTCCCCAGGTCGGGTGTCCCGCTTCGGCAGCAGTGAGCGTGAATTTAGGATCTGCCGTAATCGCATTGCCGAATTCCTGCCGGCATTGCGGGACGCGATCGGTGACGCAATAGATGAAGGCGAGGTATTTGTAGGCCCGCGCCTGGTCGGTGCGCGAAACCAGTCCATTGACCAGCGCCGACTGCAGCGTGCGTTGGGCCTGGGCGTAGTTGCCTTCCTCATACTGCGTGATGCCGGTTTTGAGGCGCGCTTCGGCGCTCGGTAGCGCGGCTTCCTGGGACTTGGCGCGCTCCTTGTCGAAGTCGAGCGAGTCCGAAATATCCTTCATGCCCTTTTGCACGGCTTCACAGCCGGTCAGCAGGGGCAGGATCAGCAGCAGCAGGGCAAATAGGCGCATGGCGTATCTCATCGGAACTGATGCCGGATTCTAATCTCTTCGCCGGCCTTGACGTCGACCAGTTGCACGTAGGACGCGAAGCCGGGATTGCGGATCTCGATGCGGTGCGATCCGGGCTTCAGTGCGACGTCGCGCAACGGCGGCGCCACGCCGTATTTGCGTTCATCGATATAGACTTCCCCCCAGGGCAGCACGTTCAATCGCACGGTGCCGGTGGTCGCATTGGCCGCGGGTTCGGTAGTTGGCGCCCGGGTTTCGGTTTTGCGGACAGACTTGGTGGCTGGCGGTGTCTCGGTTTTCGCTTCGGGTTTTGTTTTAACGGCCGCGCTTTTGACGTCGGGATCCGGTGTCGTGCGTTTGGCGCGCGGCGCGTAGTTTTCAGTCATTTCAGCCGGCATATCCGCCGGTGCGCGCAAGGTCAGGCGCAGCGCGATGGCGGTGCCGAGGATCAGCGCCACCGCCAATGCCGTGGCCAGCAGCGGCCGGCGCATCACGCCGGTGCGCGCGGTCGACGCGGTGCTGCCGAGTTTTTCAAAGGCCGCGGCATGTGCGGCTTTTTCCCGCGGCGCACGCTGCGGAGCAGGCGCGGTGCCCAGTGCATAAATTTCGTGTTCGCGCACATGTTTGTCGGTGCGCGCGCCTTCGAAGGTGAACAGCTGCGCGTGTTCCGCTGACAGCGCGGCGATGACTTCGTGGTAGGAGCGCGACGCCAGCACCTGGTTGACCGCGGCAAAGCCCATCACCCGCTGCGCGACGTTGATGCCGTCGCCGATGATGTTGGGCTGGTTGTTGATGTCCTTGACCAGACGCACGGGGCCGAGGTTGATGCCTGTGCGCAATTGCAGCGTGTTGCCGGCGGCCAGCGCATCGCGCAGCGCGAGGCCGAGAAACAGGCCATCCTCGGGGTCGCCGAGGAAACTGACCGCGGCGCCGTCGCCGGTGTCGAGAATGATGCGGTCTTTGACCGGCACCTCGCGCAACGCGCCCGCGAGCAGATGGTTGAGTTGGTCCTTGATCCGCATCTGTTCCGCCACCGGCTTTTTCGAAAACTCGACGATGTCGATGAAAACGACGGTGCAGAGGAAGTTGCGGTTGCCGCTCATGGTGTGTGCGGGGCTGGCTGACCGGTTATTTGACGCGCATGCCCGGCTGGGCGCCGGAATCCGGGGACAGGATGAACAGGCCGGGCGCGTCGCCGCTGGCGGCGAGCACCATGCCTTCGGACATACCGAATTTCATCTTGCGCGGCGCGAGATTGGCGACCACCACCGTCAGCCGGCCGACCAGCGTCGCCGGGTCGTAGGCCGATTTGATGCCGGCGAACACCTGTTTGGTGCCGAGTTCGCCGACGTCCAGCGTCAGCTTCAGCAGCTTGTCGGCGCCTTCGACGTGTTCGGCGTTGGCGATGCGCGCGATGCGCAGGTCGATCTTGGTGAAATCGTCGATCGAGATGGTTGCTGGTTCGGTTGCGGCTTCCACGGCGTTCTCCTGGTGCTGGGCATGGCGCTGCTGCGAATGCGGCGCGGGTGCGGCGGGTTTGAGGCTTTCCTTGTTGACTTCGGTCAGCGCAGTAATTTGTTTAGCGTCGACTCGGGTCATCAGGTGTTCGTAAGGAAGAGTTTTTTTGCACGGAAGATCAATATTTACCCACTTTAATGGGAGTGGCAAATTCAGTAGCTTGGCGATTCGCTCTGACGTGACGGGCAAGATTGGTGCTAATGCATAAGTTAAAACCTTGAATCCGGAAATGCAGTCGCTGCATACCGTATGGAGAAGGTTGCGAGATTCCGCATCATTCTTCTTTGCGAGTTCCCAGGGTTTTGCGGCATCGAAAAGCTCATTGATACGGTCGGCGTGCCGCATGATGGCGCGCATGGCCTTTCCGTATTCGCGTCCTTCGTAAGCCTCTTTCGCCTCTTCTGCCGCGGCAATTGCTCGGAAGGTTGCGGGCCAGCTTACTTCTTTGCCTTGCATGTCCGGCGTAGGCTCCAGCAGCTGTCCATCGAAGTGCTTGACTACAAATCCGCTGGCTCGGCTCAGGATGTTGATGAACTTACCCACCAAGTCGCTATTGACCCTTGCCACGAAATCATCAAGGTTGAGGTCGATGTCTTCCATCGTCGGCCCCAGTTTTGCAGCGTAGTAATAGCGCAGCCATTCCGGATTCAACCCCTGCTCAATGAAACTGTTGGCGGTAATGAAGGTACCGCGAGACTTCGACATCTTTTCGCCGTTGACCGTCAGGAAGCCGTGGGCGAACACCTTGCTCGGCGTGCGGAAGCCGGCGTGTTCGAGCATCGCCGGCCAGAACAGCGCGTGGAAGTAGAGAATGTCCTTGCCGATGAAATGCACCATTTCGGTGTGGCTGCCGGGGCGCAGGAAATCCTGCAGCAGGTGCTCGCCCAGTTTTTTGCTGCGTACATGGTGGGTGAAACTGGCGAAGTAGCCGACCGGGGCGTCGAGCCAGACATAAAAGAACTTTTTCTCGTCGGTTCCGGGAATCGGGAAGCCGAAGTAGGGGGCGTCGCGGGAGATGTCCCAGTCCGACAGCTTGCCTTCACCGGCCTCGCCCAGCCATTCCTTCATCTTGTTGGCGGCTTCGGACTGCAGATGGCCTTCGCCCTGGGTGTAACGGCGCAGGAAACCTTCGCAGCGCGGGTCGGATAATTTGAAAAAGTGGTGCTCCGATGATTTGCGCACCGGTTCCGCGCCGGACACTGTCGAATAGGGATTTTTCAGTTCGGTCGGGCTGTAGGTGGCGCCGCAGACTTCGCAGGAATCGCCGTACTGGTCCTTCGCGCCGCACTTCGGGCATTCGCCCTTGATGAAGCGGTCGGGCAGGAACATCGCCTTGACCGGGTCGTAGAACTGTTCGACCGGGCGTTTGGTGATCAGTCCGCTTTGTTCGAGCTTGCCGTAGATTTCCTCGCACAGCGCGCGGTTTTCCGGCGAGTGCGTCGAATAATAATTGTCGAAGCCGACCGAGAAATTCTTGAAGTCGCGGTCGTGTTCCTTCCACACCCGTTCGATCAACTGTTCCGGCGTCAGGCCTTCGGATTCGGCGCGCAGCATCACCGGCGTGCCGTGGGTGTCGTCGGCACCGACGTAATGCACCTCGTGGCCCTGCATCCGTTGGAAACGCACCCAGATGTCGGTCTGGATGTACTCGACCAGATGGCCCAAATGAATGGCGCCATTGGCATAGGGCAGCGCGGAGGTGACGAGGATGCGGCGACGAGGCATGGATGCAGTCGGGTGAAAGTCAGATGGGTGAAGCTAAAGGATTGAATTATAACAACAAACTTTCGCTGCTTACCCAGGGCATCGGTCACGGTTCTGTGCGGCCGGCCGCCTTGGACGAAAAAACCTTTTCCGACATGGGGTTGTGGTTGGTGAGGCAGGGGTATGCCGATACAATCGCGCCTCACCAAAGCAATCAAATGGAACCCGAATCATGGCCATCACCGAACAGGACGTACAGAGCGCGCTGAAGCAGCTCGTCGATCCCAATACCAAAACCGACTACGTCACCAGCAAATCGGCGAAGAACATCAAGATTGACGGCAACAACGTGTCCGTCGATATCCTGTTAGGTTATCCGGCGAAAAGCCAGGTCGAACCGATTCGCAAGGAAATCGCCGCCAAACTGAAAATGCTGCCCGGCGTGGGCAGCGTGTTAGTCAATGTGACGATCAAAATCGTGTCTCATGCGGTGCAACGCGGCGTGAAGCTGATTCCGGGGGTGAAGAACATCATCGCGGTTGCGTCGGGCAAGGGCGGCGTCGGCAAAAGCACCACCGCTGTCAATCTCGCGCTGGCGCTGGCTGCTGAAGGCGCCACTGTCGGCGTGCTCGATGCCGACATCTACGGCCCGTCGCAGCCGATGATGCTGGGCATTTCCGGACGGCCGGAATCCAAGGACGGCAAGTCGCTGGAGCCGATGGAAGGCCACGGTCTGCAGGCGATGTCGATCGGCTTTCTGATCGACACCGAAACGCCGATGGTGTGGCGTGGTCCGATGGTCACCCAGGCACTGGAGCAGTTGCTCAATGAAACCAAATGGCATGACGTCGATTACCTCGTCGTCGACCTGCCGCCGGGCACCGGCGACATCCAGCTGACGCTGGCGCAGCGCGTTCCGGTGACCGGTGCGGTGATTGTCACCACGCCGCAGGACATCGCACTGATCGATGCGCGCAAGGGCCTGAAGATGTTCGAGAAGGTGGGTATTCCCATTCTCGGCATTGTCGAGAACATGTCGCTGCATATCTGCAGCAAGTGCGGCCACGAAGAACACATCTTCGGCGAAGGCGGCGGCAATCGCATGGGCACCGACTATAACGTCGAAATGCTTGGCTCGCTGCCGCTGGACATCCACATCCGCCAGCATGCCGACTCCGGCAAGCCGACCGTGGTCAGCGACCCCGACGGCCGGGTTTCCGAGATCTACCGCCAGATCGCCCGCCGTGTGGCGGTGAAGATCGCCGAGAAGCAGCAGGACCACTCGGCGGCGTTCCCGAAAATCGTTGTAAAAAACACATAGTCCGGGCGGGGAAATCCTTTCGAAGCCGCGGGATTCGGCGCTAAGATAGCGGCGTGCTGAATTCCGCGATTACCGCCCGATGCGCCGTTACGGCGCGCAGCCGCCTGTGACGGCGCGGCGTTTGATCGTGTGCATGACGCTACTGCGCTGTCAGCACATCCTCCAATAGTTTTCCGACACCCACCTACTCCAGCAGAGGCATCATGCGCTTCCGTTTTCCGGTCATCATCATCGACGAAGACTTCCGCTCGGAGAATACCAGCGGCCTCGGCATCCGCGCGCTGGCCAAGGCGTTGGAGGAGGAGGGGCTGGAAGTGCTCGGCGTCACCAGTTACGGCGACCTGTCATCGTTTGCGCAGCAGCAGTCGCGCGCCTCTGCATTTATCCTGTCGGTCGATGATGACGACTTTTCTCCGAGCGAGCTGGAGTCCACCATCGGCGAACTGCGTACCTTCGTCAAGGCCATCCGTTTCCGCAACGCCGACATTCCGATCTTTCTCTATGGCGAGACCCAGACCTCGCGCCACATCCCCAACGACGTGCTCCGCGAACTGCACGGTTTCATTCACATGTTCGAGGACACGCCGGAATTCGTCGCGCGTTATATCGTGCGCGAATCCAAGTCCTATCTAGACAGCCTGGCACCGCCTTTTTTCCGCGCGCTGACGCATTACGCGCAGGACGGCTCGTATTCGTGGCACTGCCCCGGGCATTCCGGCGGTGTCGCGTTCCTGAAAAGCCCGGTGGGACAGATGTTTCACCAGTTCTTCGGCGAGAATCTGCTGCGCGCCGACGTCTGCAACGCCGTCGATGAATTAGGCCAGCTGCTCGATCACTCGGGGCCGGTGGCGGCTTCCGAGCGCAATGCCGCGCGCATTTTCAACTGCGACCACCTGTTCTTCGTTACCAACGGCACCTCGACTTCGAACAAGATGGTGTGGCACTCGACTGTGGCGCCGGGCGACGTGGTGATCGTCGACCGCAACTGCCATGTGTCGATCCTGCACGCGATCACCATGACCGGCGCGGTGCCGGTGTTCCTGATGCCGACGCGCAACCATTTCGGCATCATCGGCCCGATCCCGCTGGAAGAATTCCGCTGGGAGAACATCGAGAAAAAAATCAAGGCCAATCCCTTCGCCGCCAAATCGCTGTCGAAGTCCAAGCCGCGCATCCTGACGATTACGCAAAGCACCTACGACGGCATTCTCTACAACGTCGATATCATCAAGGAGATGCTCGACGGCAAGATCGACACGCTGCATTTCGACGAAGCCTGGCTGCCGCACGCGACCTTCCACAAGTTCTACCACGGCATGCATGCCATCGGTCTGGGTAGGCCACGGACCAAGGAGTCGGTGGTGTTTTCGACGCAGTCGACGCACAAGCTGCTGGCGGGTCTGTCGCAGGCTTCGCAGATCCTGGTGCAGGACAGCGAGACGCGCAAACTTGACTACGACACTTTCAACGAGGCCTATCTGATGCACACCTCGACTTCGCCGCAGTACGCGATCATCGCATCGTGCGACGTCGCCGCGGCAATGATGGAGCCGCCGGGCGGCCCTGCGCTGGTCGAAGAGTCGATCATGGAGGCGCTGGATTTCCGCCGTGCCATGCGCAAGGTCGACGCCGAGTTCGGCAAGGACTGGTGGTTCAAGGTGTGGGGGCCGGAACGGCTGTCGGACGAGGGTGTGGGCAACCGCGACGACTGGATGCTGCGGCCGTCGGAGCGCTGGCACGGCTTCGGCAATCTTGCGCCGAACTTCAATATGCTTGATCCGATCAAGGCCACGGTGATCACCCCGGGTCTGGACGTGACCGGCAAATTCGCCAAGACCGGCATCCCCGCGGCGGTGGTGACCAAGTATCTGGCCGAACACGGCATCATTGTCGAAAAAACCGGCCTGTATTCCTTTTTCATCATGTTCACCATCGGCATCACCAAGGGCCGCTGGAACACCATGGTCACCGAGTTGCAGCAGTTCAAGGATGATTACGACAACAACCAGCCGCTGTGGCGCGTGTTGCCGGAGTTCCTGACCGCGCATCCGCGGTATGAAAAAATCGGTTTGAAGGATTTGTGCGAACAGATTCACGGCGTTTACAAGGCCAATGACATCGCGCGGCTGACCACCGAGATGTATCTATCGGACATGCAGCCGGCGATGCCGCCGGGTGAGGCCTGGGCGCGCATGGCGCATCGCAAGATTGAACGCGTCGAAATCGACAAGCTGGAAGGGCGGGTGGCCAGCGTGCTGCTGACTCCTTATCCGCCGGGCATTCCGCTGCTGATCCCGGGTGAACGTTTCAACAAAACGATCGTGCGTTATCTGCAGTTTGCACAGTCTTTCAATCAGCAGTTTCCGGGTTTCGACACCGATATCCACGGGCTGGTGTCCGATGCCAGCAGCGGCGAGTTGCGTTATTTCGTCGATTGCGTGATCGACGTTCAGTAGTTCGCAAGTATTTGATTATAAAGTAATATTTGTGATCCCCTCTGCGGCTCCGGATTGGCGGATCGAAAGCTGTTTACCCGGTGTACTGTGGCCCACGTTGCCGCAACCCGCTTCGACGCAGGTATTGGCGCTGGTGTTCCAGCTGGAGCGTACGCAGTGGCTGGTGCCGCAGGAATTGCAGGCTTTGCAGTTGCGCCAGCTCTCGCTGGAACTGGCGCACGCCGTCAACACCGTTCCTTATTATCGCCAGCGGCTGTCTGAATTCTGGACGCCGCACACTGGCCTGACCTGGGAAATCTTTCAGCGTTTTCCGCTGCTGACGCGGCGCCATCTGCAGGACCACTACACCGAACTGACAAGCAGCGCGCCGTATCCGCAGCACGGCCAGGTTGGCGCGATCCATACCTCGGGATCGACCGGTTCCCCGGTCAGCGTGTTGCGTACCGCGTTCGACGGCCTGATCTGGAAAGCCTTGACGCTGCGCGAACATGTCTGGCACCAGCGTGATCTCGGCGCCAAACTTTCGGCAATCCGGCAGGGCGTCAGCGAAAACGAAATTGACAACTGGGGCGCCGCAACCGAGGGCATCATCCACACTGGCCCGGCATCAACGCTGCCGGTGGCCCGCGATATCGAGACCCAGATCCGCTGGATCGAACGCCAGCAACCCGCCTATCTGCTGTCCCATCCCACCAATCTGGCGGCGCTGGCGCAGCATTGCATCGAGCACGGCATCCGCATGCCCTGGTTACGCGAAGCGCGCACCCGCGGCGAGGCGCTGCCGGCCGATTTGCGCGAGCTGTGCCGGGAGGCCTGGGGGATTCCGGTGGTCGACATGTATTCTTCGAACGAATGCGGCTACATCGCGCTGCAGTGTCCGCAGGCGTCGCATTATCATGTGATGGCGGATTCGCTGCTGGTCGAGGTCATCGACGATGAAGGCCGTAACTGCGCACCCGGGCAGATTGGCCGCATCGTGGTGAGCACGCTGCATAATTTTGCGATGCCGCTGATCCGTTACGAGATCGGCGATCGGGCCGAGGTCGGAGAGCCCTGCGCTTGCGGCAGGGGGTTACCGGTGATCACCCGCATTCTCGGTCGCGCACGCAACATGCTGCTGTTGGCGAACGGCAAACAATTCTGGCCGTCGTTTGGTTTGCGCGGCTTGTCGCGCGAACTCGGCATCCGTCAGCACCAGCTGGTGCAGAAGTCGTTTGACCGGATCGAAGCGCGGCTGGTGGTTGATGTGCCGCTGGACGCGGCGCAGGAACAACGGTTGCGCAGACAGCTGTTGTCCTCTGTGCCCGCCGGTTTTGAGGTGACGTTCAGCTATTGCACGGAGATTCCGCGCAGTGCCGGCGGCAAGTATGAGGACTTCATTTCAGAAGTGGCCGCACCGCGCCACTGACTGCGATTAACGTCGTATCGCCACGACCTGCAGAAATGTGCTGGCGGCGGCGACCGAGGGCGCGTGGATGCCTTCAATCTTTCCCGCCGTGTGCAAATGATGATCCCGGCTTTCAATCATGAAGCCAGCCTGTTCCAGTGGGGCCAGCAGACTGGCTTCAGAATGCAGCGGATAGTTGACCTGCAGCCGCGCGTACTGTTCCGCAGCTGCCGTGACGTGTTCAAGTTCAAAACCCGCCGGCGCGCCGGCTTGCAGCATGTTTGCACGCACCGTGTCACGGAAAGGCGCCACATGATCGGCGGGGAAGCGGATGCGCGGCGATGCATCTGCGGTCCGCAGCCGGCTGGCGGTGAGCAATCTGCCGCCAGTCTGCAACAGCGCATGAAAGCGGCCGGCGACTCGTTGCCATAGCTCGTGCGGGAAGCGGCCGATAAATGAGTCGGCGCAGATCAGATCGAATCGCTGGTCCGGCGTATAGTAGAGAAAATCGGATTGCGCCGTTTGAATCGACAGTCCTGAACGCTCGGCATACCAGCGATTCAGCCGCAGCGGCGTCTCGCAGATGTCGAGGACGGTAATGACGGGTTTGGTCTGCAGTCCGGCGAATTCGCGGGTGATCTGCGCCAGCATTGCATAATCCGATGCCCCGGAAACCAGGATGTTTAATTCGTTTCTGTTTTCTGCCGCCTTGCGGATTTCACGGCGATAGAATTCGCCGCGACGGGCGGCAGTGCCCGCAATGCCCATCAGCCGCAATAGTTGCCAGAGTCCGTGATTCCAGGCGCAGGTCACGCCTGTAGCCGGATCCAGCCGGCAATATCGTGCGGCGAGTTCCCAGGCTACAGGCGCGCTGATCTCCAGCGGTTCATCTTCAGTATTCATGCGCAGCACTCAAAGGAAGGCGGCATCTTAACCCGGCGGTAATCCGGCATGCGGGTGCTACACTGAAACTTCCCCCAAGCGCGATGCCTTGCAATAGCTGATGCTGGAACTGACACGCTCCGCGGTGCCCGGTGTGACTTGGCCGGCGATGCCGGATGACCATGCCGCCCGGTTGCTGGCCCTGCAGCTGCAACTGGAGCAGTCGCAGTGGCAGGCGATTGAACGCCTGCAAATGCAGCAGTTGCGGCAGTTTGCCGAAGTATTCCGCCACGCCGTGCTCACGGTGCCTTATTACCGTGAGCGCTTTGCGCCATGGGCTGCGGGCGTCGCCGGCTGGCCGCAGTACCGCGAATTGCCCATTACCGAACGCCACGACATTCAAGACGCGGGCGAGGCCATGCACAGCGCGGCGCCGCCGTCGTCCCACGGCCCGATGGTCACCACCGGTTCGTCCGGTTCGATGGGGCGACCGCTGCTGACGCGCGGCACCGGCTGGACGCAATTGCTGTGGAATTCCTTTCTGCTGCGCGACCATCTCTGGCACCGGCGTGATTTGCACGGCAAGCTGGCGGCGATTCGCAGCAAGACATCCGAGGGCAGGCTGGACCACTGGGGTCCCGCCACCATGCCGTTTGCGACCGGCCCTTCGGTGGTGCGCGGACTGTCTGCTGATCTTGATGAACAGTTGCGCTGGCTGGTCGAGGAAGACCCGGACTACGTGATTTCCTTTGCCACCAATATCCATATGCTGGCGCGGCGCAGCCGCGAGATGGGTTTGCGCCTGCCGCGGCTGCGCCACGTGCGCACCTACGGCGAGATGCTGCGGCCGGATGCGCGCGCCGATGTACGCGAGTCCTGGGGCGTGGAGATCATCGACAGCTACAGTTCGGAAGAACTGGGTTATATCGCGCTGCAGTGCCCGCAATGCGAGCACTACCACGTGCAGGCTGAGAATCTGATTGTCGAAGTGCTTGATGAGTCGGGCGAACCCTGCCGGCCCGGCGATACGGGGCGCGTAGTCGTCTCGACCCTGCATAATTTCGCCATGCCGCTGCTGCGTTATGCCAATGGCGATTATGCGGAGGTCGGCGAGCAGTGCGCTTGCGGCCGCGGTCTGCCGGTGTTGCGGCGTATTGTCGGCCGGCAGCGCAACATGGTGGTGCGCCCGGATGGCGTGCGTCACTGGCCGAGTTTTCCTGCTGAAAGCTGGCGTGACATCGCACCGATCGTGCAGATCCAGCTGGTGCAGGACGCCATTGATCATATCGAAGCGCGGCTGGTGATCAAACGAGCGCTGGCTGGCAATGAACATGTCCGGCTGATCGCTGCTTTACAGGACTGCCTGGGTTATCCCTTCCGCATCACATTGCAACAAGTCAACGACATTCCTCGCGGTACGGGCAATAAATATGAGGATTTTGTGTCGTTGTTAGTCGAGTAGAATGGTTAATACTTATAAGTTATTGTTTTAAATGATATTTTAGAATTGCAGTGCAGATGCCTATTCCAGGACTGCCTCCATGATTGGATGTTGCGCATAGTTGAATAGGCCTATACTTATTGTTGAAATGCAAAAATAAATTGCGCCAGCGCATCAGTTTCAAAACCACGAAGCTACGAAGCGCGCCGCAAACGCAACAATAAATCCGGTCAACGGATAAAGGCGGGGCCATGGTGTTGAACTTGGGGATCATGCATCGTAGCGTGGGTTGGAGGTCGTACGCATTGCGCGTGCTGCCGGCATTGGTATTCGCTTTGTGCATCTCTATTCCGGCAGTGCTGGCTGCAGAACTTGATAGGGTGCGTGCCGAACGGCTGGTGAGCGAGAACAAGGCGGCCGAAGCCTACCTGCTGCTGTCGCCGTTCGAGGATCAGTATGCCGGGGATCCCCGCTTTGATTACCTGTTGGGCATCGCTGCACTCGATAGCGGGCGCGCTGACAAGGCCACGCTGGCCTTCGAGCGCGTACTGGCGGTCAACCCGAATTTTGCAGGCGCCCGGCTGGATATGGCGCGCGCCTACTTTCAATTGGGCGATTTGCCGCGGGCGAAGACCGAATTTGAAACCGTGCAGCAGCAGAATCCGCCGCCGGCCGCACGCCAGACAGTCGAGCGTTATCTGAAGGCTATCGAGGAACGGTCGAAGATCCGCCAGACCCAGATTACGGGCTACGCCGAATTCGGAATCGGTCGCGACACCAACGTCAACAACTCGTCAGCGTCGACGTCGGTCAAGGTGCCGGCGCTGGGAAACCTGATTTTTACGCTCGATCCGAGCAACGTGCAGCGCGCGGACAACTACACGACGTATGCAGCGGGCGCTGATATCAACCATATCATCGGTGAAGGTGTCGCGCTGTACGGTGGAGTGTCGGCGCGCCAGCGTGTCAACCGAAATGCAGATACCTTTGACTACGGAAGTTATGGCGCGCAGGGCGGGGTTTCCTTCGCCACGCAGTCCGCGCTGTTCCGTTTGGGTGTCAACGCCGAAAATTTCAATCTCGACCATAACCCCAACCGTACCAGTTCGGGCATGGCCGCCGACGTGCGTTATTTGATCAACCCGGCGAACGTCCTGCTCGGTTTTGCGCAGCACAACCGCTACCGGTTCGAGCAGACGGCACTGACGGTGAACGATTTCGACCAGACCCTGGTGGGTGGCGGTTACTTGCGGCTGTTTGCTGACGGCGCCAGTGCGATCACGATGAACGCGTTCGTTGGTTCGGAAAATGCCATCAACAACCGGGCCGATGGCAACAAGGACATCACCGGCCTGCGTCTCGGCGGGCAATATCGTCTGCGCGATGATCTCGACCTGTTTGCATCAATGGGTGCCCAGGTGGGCAAATATGACCTGGTAAATGCGGCGTTCCAGACGCTTAGAGAAGACAAGCAGTATGACGGCGTGGTTGGTGTCACCTGGCGCTGGGACCGCGACTGGACGGTGCGTCCGCAGGTGCTGCGCATCCGCAATGATTCGAACATACAAATCAACGACTACAAGCGCACTGATTATTCAGTTACTGTTCGCCGCGATTTTCGCTGAGCAGACCGCGGTATTTTGATGTTCAGGCACGGCTGGAAATTATTCCGGCAGCGCAAAGCAGGAGGTTGCCATGAAGTCACTTCATATCCTACGCATCGTTGCCGCAGTCCTGGCCATGTTCCTGTCCTGCGGCAGTGTTTGGGCCAATATCGGCACGGTGCAGTTTTCCGCCGGCGACGTGAAGATCCGCGACAAGGCCGGCGTGATGCGCGAAGCGAAAAAAGGCGATCTGCTCAACGAAGGCGACACCGTGCTCACCGGCAGCGGCGCGTCCACGCAGTTGAAAATGTCGGACGGCGGCATTCTCGCCGTGCGACCGCAGACCGAACTGCGCATAGACCAGTATAAATTCTCAGGTAAGGAAGACGGCACCGAGAACGCCTTCATGTCGCTGGTGAAGGGCGGCTTCCGTACCATCACCGGCGTCATCGGCCGCACCAACAAGGACAACTACAGGATCGGCACGCTGACCGCAACCATCGGCATCCGCGGCACCGACCACGAACCGTTTTTCATCCCGCCGGTGCCGGCGGGTGCGCCACAACCGCCGACGCCGCCCGGTACCTACGACAAGGTTAACGTCGGCACCGCCTTCATTGCCACGCCGCAGGGCTCGGTGAACATCGCGCCGAACCAGGTTGGTTTTGCCGCGCCCAATCAAGCGCCGCAACTGTTGCCGGTAATGCCCGATATTTTCAAGGCGACGCCGCCGGTAAACCAGGCGCAGCAGCAGAAGGAGGCCGAGAAGGAAAAACAGGCAGCTGCGGAAAAGGAAAAGCAGGCAGCTGCACCCAAACCGGCAGCCAAGCCTGCTGCGGGAGCGGGTGGTGCGGGCGGGCAGAGCCAGGATTCACAGGGTACTCCTGCTGCGGAAAAAACGGCTGACACGCCGGCGCCGACGGTGGCCGCCGCGCCGTCCGAAGTGCGCTCGACGGCCATCGTCGATAATACTTCGGGCCCGTTGACGTCCACCAACACTACGACTACTTCCAGTACGGGCAGCGGCAGTAACCCATCTGCACCGACCATAATCACGCAGGAGGTAACAGGCTCAACTGATAGTGGTTTGCTAAAAGTCGACCTGACCAATCAGACAGTTTCCACGCCTTCTGGCACTAATGCGCCGATATCGCAGGGGGCTTACGCAGCACAGGCGCAGGAGGCTGCCACCGAAGCGCAGGTCGACGCTAATCTCGCAGTCGGTGCGCATACCCAGGCGCTGACTTTTGAAACACAGACCAATACCGCTATTACCGCCATTGGCGTGATTGCGCCGGTCAGTGTTGCGCCGGCAACGACCGCGATCATCACGGCAGGCAGCAACATTACCGCTGCACAAACCGCAGTGACTGCCGCAGCTTTGCTGATGCCGGTTGACCTGACTGCTGCAACTTCGGCGATTGCCACTACCACTGCCAATTTGAACACCGGGCAGACCGCTTTGGTTTCCCTGGGTGCAATGGCGGATCTGACGGCGGCAAGCAGTGCTGTCGCAGCCGCGAACACGGCGATCGGCTCGGCAACGACAGCAGTCGGTGCTTTGCCGGGCGCGCCAGCGAGCCTGGCGGTGGCCAATTCCGCGATCAGTACTGCCAACACTGCGATCGGCAACGCGCAAACGGCGGTGACCACCGTCAATGCACTTCCTGCTCCGGATGTTGCGCTGGCTGGCACCAATGCCGCATTGTCAGCATCCACGCGTACCACGGCTGAAACACAGGCCGCGCAGGCCGCTGCCGCGATTGCTGCCAACGGTGCGTTTGCCGACCCGGTTTACGCCGTGCCGGCCAATACCACCACGCAGGCTGCATTGACGCAGGTGCAGGGCAGCGACGGGCTGGTGCAGGCTGCCGCAACCAATGCCGCAACCCAGACTGCAGCGTTCAATACGGCCAAGACCAATGCCGGAACCAATGTGGCTACGGCGAATACCGGGATGACGGCGGCGAACGCTGCTCTGGGAACGGCCACAGCCGAAAACACCAACTTCACCAATGCGAAAACGGCGGCGACGACGGTTTTGACCAATGCCACCACCAGTGTGACGAATGCCAATACCGCGCTGACGAATGCGACGAATTTCAACGTGACGTTTGCCAGCAACCAGGCGGCAGCACAAACATCGCTGACGGCAGCCTCCGGAGATTTAGCAACTGCTAATACGCAGCTGAGCAGCGCGCAAACTGCAAATGCTGCGCTGACCGCGGCAATTGCTGCCGCACAACAGGCGTTGACGGATGCTAATACCGCTCTTGCGGCAGCGAACGCGCAGCTTGCCAAGGCGAATAGCAGTAACACCACCATTGCCACGGCGCAATCTGCCGTGACCGGACTCTCCGCGCAGGCCGCAGCCGGCGTAGCCGCGGCACAGACAGCAGCCGGTTTGGCCCAAGTTGCGGCCACGGCGTCGCAGGTGGCGGCGTCGGATGCGCTGGTGAAGCAGAACGCCGGGGATTTCGCCGGGGCCCAGGCCGCAATGGTTACGGCTCTCGCGCGGTTGGGCGATGCCCAGGTGCAACTGACGGCGGCGCAGACTGCGCAGGCTCAGTCGCAGACGGCAGCTACAACGGCGAACACCCAGTTGTCGGCGGCGCAATCCGCGGTGACTGCTGCCACTACGGCAGTGACTGCGGCAGTGACTGCTGCGGGCAATGCTACGGCGCTGGCCGGTACGGCTACCACGCAGGCTTCTTCGGTATCAGGCCAGCAAGCGGCGGCAACAACTGCTGCGGGCAATGCAAGCACTGCGGCGGGTAGTGCACAGAGCAACATCGCCAGCGCCCAGACCAGCATCGGTGCTGCGGGCAGCGCAAAAACCAGCGCGCAAGCCAGCGCCGGCACCGCGCAAACCGCAGCGGGCACGGCACAGACTGAGGCGGGTAGCGCGCAAACTCAGGCGACCGCAGCCGGGACGGCATTTACCGCAGCCACCACTGCGGCAAGCTCGGCCGAAACACAGGCAAACGCGGCAGGCACCCAGGCCGGCGCCGCGCAGACCGAGGCTACTGCAGCCTCGACGGCGCAAGGTGCGGCCGTGGCTGCTGTAGCCACCACTACGACTGAATTGGCCAACACCCAGACGGCGGCTGGCACCGTGGCGACGAATTACCAGCAGGCGCAGTACAACAACCCGGCGGTGGCCAGCGCCAACTTCGGCCATATGGCCTCTAGCCAGGCGCCATCCGCAGGCACGATTCGCTCCTTCATGGGTTCGATCGCACCCGTGTCAAATACCAATTACGTGCTGGATGGCAACAAGAGTCTGGTTGAAATGCGCAACACCTCATTTGAAGGGCCGGGACCGACTGACAACATCGACGATGCCAACGTGAAATTCAGCGGCGGTTTGGCCCTCGACCTTTTCAAGGCGCCTGACAATACGGTTTACTTGGGCCGCATCCAGGGTGGACAGATTGTCGTTGATGACAATGCGAACGTGGTTGGGCCGTTTACGCGTCTGTTAGGTCCTGCCAGTGCGCACTGGCTGATCGGATTGATGCCGGGAAATTCATCCACGCTTTCCAATTTTTACGGCCCGGTCAATAACGTGCAGACGGTGACCGGTACCGCCAACTATGCGCTCACGGCGGCGACGCGACCGACGGATTCCTTCGGCAACGTTGGAACACTTAATTCGGCGAGCGTGGCTGCAAACTTCAGCGCCCAGACCGCGAGCGCTGCGCTCAACCTGGGATTCAGCACAGCCGATGTGGTCAACATCAGTGCGCGTGATCTCAACATCACGGCTTCCACCCCCAACGTCCCATTGATGCGCGACGGCAGCGTCGGAGGATTATTTTTCGAAGCCCCCGGTGTTATCAGTTGCACGGGTGCGAATTGCGCGCCCGGTGGCTATGTGGGTGAAGTTGGAGGGACTTTTGGCGGTACGGCAACAGGGGCGGTCGGTACCGGCGTGGGGCTGTCTTACGGTTTTGTTCCTGCGCCGGGTGTAATGACCGACAACGGGCTGGATGCTGATTACATTCACGGTGTGGCAGTGCTGAATTCTGCGGCGGCACCTGCAACGGGTGTGCTAAGTAATTTCAATGGCAGCGCCAATGTGCGTAACGAAGTTTTATATTCGACGGGCGGAATCGGCGGCATACCCACTGGCGGGGTTTATTTCGGCAGCATTCGCGACACTGTCAGCGGGCTTACGGCCAACCCCGGCTTTGTTTATAACGGACCCCGAACCAGTAACAATGTGATGTTCGATGCGGCCGGCAATCTGGTGCGCATTTTCGATACCAGTTACGTGGTGTTCGACCGCGGTGACGATGTCGCAGCGACTACGACCAATTTTCGCGTGCCGACACCGCTGGCCAACGCGCAGGTGTCGTTCGGCGCGTCGGGGTCGGTGGCGGCGGAACATTACGAATACACGCCCACCGGTTATGCCGATCCGATCATCCGCCTCGGCCGCTGGCAGGGCGGCGCCATCAACGTGCTGGATACCCTGACCGGCGATGCCTATCTCGATCCGATCCTCGGCAGCGCGCACTGGCTGATCCGTCAGGGTGTGCCAACCGGTGGTTTTACCGGCGTCACCGGCACCCACAACTACAGCAAAGTGGCGGCGACCAGCCCGACCGACAATTTCGGCAATGTCGGCGTGCTCGAGCGCGCACGTCTGGCGGTCGATTTTGACCGCTCGCTGGTCAGCCTGGGCCTGAGTGTCAGCATGCCGACTGCGGGTGGTTTGCTGTTCAACGCCAGAGCCGACGAGGCGCCTATCAGCAACGGCGGTTTCAATGTCAGCACATCCGATGCGCTGAGTGTCAGTTGTTTTGGTCCGGGGTGCGCACCCAGCCAGAGCTATGGCGGTCGCGTACGCGGCGCTTTTGCCGGCGAGCAAGCCGCCGGCACTGCAGGTCTCGTTGAGGGGGCTTATTATCGTTATACCTTCAATACGAATTATGCCAATGCCGCGGCGGCCGCGAGCGCCGGCCGTACTTACGAGGAATACACCAACGGTTATGTCGCGTTCGGCCGCGATCCGACCGCCGCTGTCGGTTCGACCTACGTCACGCCGCGCTCCAATCCGGCGCAGTTCAGCGTGCTGTCGCCGGGACCGAATCCGCCGGGCGATGCGGTGATCTTGAGCGCCTATACTTTTTTCAACGGCTCATTCAACGAGATGCGGTCGTATTCCTATGATTCACCCGGCAGTGCCACGTTATGGGGTTCGAGCGCGCTGATACCACCGGGCTATGCCATCGACGGTTCGGGTAATCCGACGCTCATTTCCAGCGTGTTCGAGGAAGATAGCATCACGCTCACATCGCCGGGTACCGGTGCAGTCAATGCCTCAGCACAGGGTATCTCGCATGGCTATGTATTTCAGCCTACGCTTTCGGGCCAGGACTGGAACGGATCGTTTGCAGGACGCGTGCCCCTCGATGCCTTCCACTGGCTACGCGGCCCGGCACTGTTCCCGTGGTACGCCGGCAGTGCGATGGTGGCCGCGGTGGACGGATCTAATGTCACGGTGCCCGTGGGCTATACCCAACTGGGCGGATATGTCACCAACCAGGCTGGCGTCCCGGGTTCTGTCACCGGCACGCTGCAAGTGAACTTCAATGCGCAGACCGTCAATTCTTCGATCAACGCGATTGTCAGCGGCGGCACATTTGCTGCGACAGCGAATGGGGTCTCCCTGGATGACGGCGCGTTCTTCTGGGCGTCGAGCAATGGCGCGTTCCGGCACAATTTCAATTCCCTGACGTTCAATGGCAGTCCGACCAATACCTTCGGTTCGCTGAACGGTCTGCTGATGAACACCACCGCCCCGGCGCCAGCCAGCGGTGACGGCATCCTCGGCGGTGCCGGGCTGGCTTTCGCCTTCAACGGGCTGACTGAGCGCGCCACCGGCACGCTGGTGTTCGGCAACCCCGCATATACCACGACACCGGCGGATGGTTCGACCTTCAAGCCCAGTGTGCTGATGGATTACCGGATGATGTTGCTGGCGAAAGGCATGAATCCGACGATAGGTGCGGTGACGCGCGACGGCACCGGAGCCACCGAACTGGTAAACGAGTGGGCGAATTACCAAGCGGACATGATGGCTGTGTCCAGCGATCGCACGCAGTTCGTCAACTCGTCTACGGTGGCGCCGGCAAATCCGCAGGGTGCGCTGATCAAATTCGATGACCGCCAGCCGATGGTCTGGAATTCCTGTTTCCCGGGATCGACGTGCAATTCCGAGTCGCAGTTACCGGTGCGTTATGCGTTTGCTGACGCGACGGGTGGCGGACCGACGGTGACCAACGGTCGCACTGCGGCCACTGCAGTGGCGCTGGAAACCGGCTATGACGCCGCTACCGGCGTGCGCTGGGGGCGCTGGGGTGGTGGTGTGGTCAATGTCGGCGACCGTGGCAGCGCCAATGGCGCTTCGGCGCCGCCGGGCGGCACGGTACCGGCGACTTTTGACCTCACCGCGCAGAACTGGCATTACCTGATCACCAGCGCCCAGGCCGGCCCGGTGACCATACCGACCACGGGTACCGCCAACTACACCTTGATCGGCGGCACTTCACCGACAGCGTTTACGCCGGGACAGTCTGTGGCGGATGTCGGAACATTAGGTGCGGTAACTTTGAATGTCGATTTCCTGAACCAGAAGGTCACCAACCTTGCGATCAATGCCAGTACGCCGGGCAGCGGCAGTTGGACGGCGACGGCGAGCAACCTGCCGATCATCCAGAAGTCGGTGTTCTTTGCCGAGAAGTCGCTGCAAGGAGGCGGCGGGGATCTCGCGGTGACGCGTGCGGGCTCATCGACGACGACTGCAGGCCAGGTGCTTGGCGGTTTCACCAATGGTGCGACAGCAGCGGGTATTGCGTACTCGCTGCATGACAAAGTAGGACCATCGGGGCCGGTTACAATCTCCGGTATCGCGGTAATGAAAAAATAATAAATAAAAACAATTACTTATAACGGGCCGCTGGACGGTCCGTTATTTTTTGCGTAGTGCCGACGGGTTTACTGCAGGACTTTGCGCGCGCTGGCCACCCACGCCGCCGCCTGCGCCTCGGCTTCGGCAATCTGTGCGACGGTCATGCCCTCGCTGATTTTTGGCAGCGTGTCGGCGGCGACGGTATCGCCCTGCAGCGCGGCGACGCGCACCCAGTAATAAGCCTGGCGCGCATCTTTCGCCACACCCTTGCCCTCGTGGTACAGCATGCCGAGGTTGTGCTGGGCCTGGACATGGCCGCGGCGCGACGCTTCGCGGAACCAGCGCACCGCGCGCTCGTAATCGACGGCGACGCCTTCACCGCGGACGTAAGTCAGCCCGAGGTTGTACTGCGCGCCGGGATCATTTTGTATGGCGGCAAAGTTCCACCAGCGGTGCGCCTCCGCAAGATTTTTGGTGACGCCGTAACCGCGCGCATACATCAGGCCGAGGCTGGTCTGCGCGCGTGCGTCGCCCATTTTCGCCAGCCGGCGGTACCAGTCGGCGGCGCGGACGAAATCCTGTTCGGCGCCTTCGCGCCCGGCGTAATAACTCTCGGCCAACGCGTGCATCGCCGTGCGGTCGCCGGCTTCGGCGCGTTGCGTCAGGTCCTCGATGGTGATGTTGCTGGTCGCAGCCTGAGCGCCGCAGGCCGCGACGGTGAACAGCAGTGCCGCGAGGCTAGGCCGCCACACGGTCATGCACCTCGAAGCGGTAATCGTAGGCATGGCGTTCGTCCCTGCGAAACTGCTCGGTGCTGTGCAGGCGCCATTGCGCCGCGTTGAATTCAGGCATCTGCGTGTCGCCGGCGGGTTCGGCGTCGACCACGGTCAGGTAGAGGCGGTCGGCCAGCGGCATTGCCGCGCGGTAGAGTTCGCCGCCGCCGATGATAAAGATTTCGCTGTCGCCGGCACACTGTGAGATGGCGTCTTCCAGCGTGTGCGCGATTTTTGCGCCGGGTATCGTGTAATCGCGCTGCCGCGTAACGATCACCGTGGTGCGGCCGGGGAGCAGGCGATTGATCGATTCATAGGTCTTGCGGCCCATGATGATGTGGTGGCCCATGGTTACTGATTTGAACAACTGCAGTTCATTGGGCAGATGCCAGGGAATCTTGCCATTGGCGCCGATGACCCGGTTGCGGGCCATGGCGACGATCATCGACAGCCGCGGTTTGGCTGGCGCGTTCATGCCTTACACCGCCACCGGCGCTTTGATGGCCGGATGCGGATCGTAGTTTTCCAGGGTGAAGTCTTCGTATTGGAACGCGAACAGGTCTTTGACCGCCGGGTTGAGTTTCATCACCGGCAGCGGCCGCGGTTCGCGCGACAACTGTTCCTTCACCTGGTCCATGTGATTCAGGTAGATGTGTGTGTCGCCGAAGGTGTGCACAAAATCGCCGAGCTTCAATCCGCACACCTGCGCGATCATCTGTGTCAGCAGCGCGTATGAGGCGATGTTGAACGGCACACCGAGGAACATGTCGGCGCTGCGCTGGTAGAGCTGGCACGACAGTTTGCCATCGGCGACATAAAACTGGAAAAACGCGTGGCAGGGCATCAGCGCCATCCGGTCGAGGTCGGCGACATTCCACGCCGAGACGATCATCCGGCGCGAATCGGGGTTGCTCTTCAGTTGCTGCAATACCTGGCTGATCTGGTCGATGTGGCTGCCGTTGGCTGCGGGCCACGAGCGCCATTGATAACCATAGACCGGACCGAGGTCGCCATCCGGTTTGGCCCATTCATTCCAGATCGAGACGCCGTGGTCCTTCAGGTATTTGACGTTGGTGTCGCCCTGCAGAAACCACAGCAGTTCGTGGATGATCGACTTCAGGTGCACCTTCTTGGTGGTCATCAGCGGGAAGCCGGCGCTCAAGTCGAAGCGCAACTGTGCGCCGAACACCGACAGCGTGCCGGTGCCGGTGCGGTCGGATTTGCGGGTGCCCGTTTCGAGCACGTGGCGCAGGAGGTCGTGGTAGGGGCGCATGGATGGCGGTGGTCAGTGGAGAATATGGCGGCGATTTTAGCAGGCCGTGCGGCAGTCGCCGCTATAATCAACGGCTATTCAAATATTGGATTTCCGTGATGCTTGCCAAGCTGCATGCCCGTTCCGAATCGCCCGCCGCCGGTGACTTGAAAAAAACCGGCCATCTGCTGATCGTCGCGCCCGCCGGCATCGCGTTGCCGACATTGCCGCTGCACGAAGTGCTGACAAAAACCCTGGCGCGCCGTCACAAGAAAATGGCAGATCTGGTCAAGGGGGCTGTCACCGCGGAAACCGCGGATGGCATGCTGGTGTCATGGGTAACACCGGATGTAACGCAGTCGGCGTTCAAACAACACACGCTGCTGCGCAAGGCGGTCGGGTCGTTGCTGGCCGAACAACCCGAAACACTGATGATCCTGGTCAGCGGTGCGGCATCGACCCGGCGGGCGCTCGCCGAGCGCGCGGTTTACGTGGCCTGGGTCAACGGCATTGCCTTGCCCCGGCGCAAGAAAAAGCCTGATGCGAAACCGTTAAAAGTGATCGAGCTCTATGGCCATCGGCCGGCCGATGGTTTTGCACAGGCGCGTGCATTGGCGGAAGGTAATGTGCTGTGCCGCGAACTGACCGTGCTGCCGCCGAATGATCTGACGCCGGGCGCTTATCGTAAACGCTTGGCCGCGCTGGCGAAGTCGCAGGGCTGGACGCGCGAGGAATATGATTTCAAAAAGTTGAAACGCATGGGCGCCGGCGCGTTCTGCGCGGTGGCGCAGGGCAGCGACGAGGCGGATGCGGCGATCGTGCGCCTGCGTTATCGGCCGCGCGGCGCGACCAAAACCGTGGCGCTGGTGGGCAAGGGCATCTGCTTCGATACCGGCGGCCACAATCTGAAGCCGGCGCGTTACATGAACGGTATGCACGAAGACATGAACGGTTCCGCGGTGGCGCTGGGCATACTCGTCGCGGCAACCGCGGCGAAACTGAAGGTCAATATCGACTGCTGGCTGGCGCTGGCGCAGAACCACATCAGCCCGCGCGCCTACAAGCAGAACGATATCGTCACTGCGCTGAACGGCACCACGATTGAAGTCGTCCACACCGATGCCGAGGGCCGCATGGTACTGGCGGACACGCTGACGCTGGCGGCGCGCGCGAAGCCCGATGTGATGGTGGATTTCGCCACGCTGACCGGTTCGATGCATGTCGCGCTGGGCAGCCGTTACAGCGGCATTTTTGCGACCAGCGATGAGCTCGCGCAGTTTGCGCTCCAGGCGGGTGTCGCGTCCGGCGAAAGGCTATGCGCATTCCCGATGGATGAGGATTACGACAGCGCGCTCGACAGCACGGTGGCCGACGTCAAGCAGTGCACGCTGGACGGCGAGGCCGACCACATTCTTGCCGCGCGGCTGCTGCAGCGCTTCACCGACAACACGCCGTGGATACACATGGACCTGTCGGCGCACGGCTGCAAGGGCGGCCTGGGTGCGGTGGTGACGGACTGCACCGGTTTCGGCGTGGCCTGGGGCAAGCTCTTCCTCGCCGGCTATGAACCGGATTAAGCGTCGTTCTTAACCCCCGCTTTTAGCCCCGTTTTTTATCCCAGACATAACGCACCAGTCTCTGCCAGCGGTTCTGCGGCTGCTTCAGCGCATTGGGGCCGCGGCTGATCTGGTCCCGCGCGTGGCTTTTTTTCACCAGCTCATGCAGTTCACGCATGTTCATGCCGCCGGGGCCCTTGATCTTTTCAGGATCGGTTTTGTCGGGATCGGGTTTGTCGCTCATGCGCTGACTCTTTTGACCCCGTCGGGGGCGGTGATGGCTATGTTAAACTTCGTGCTTGATTTTAATGGAGTTTTTACGTCATGTCGGGCAGCACGCTGGGTACCCTGTTCTGTGTCACTTCCTTTGGTGAATCCCACGGGCCGGCGATCGGCTGCGTGGTCGACGGCTGCCCGCCGGGACTGGCGCTGAGCGAAGCCGACATCCAGCTCGAACTCGACCGCCGCAAACCCGGCACCTCGCGCCACGTCACGCAGCGCCGCGAGGAAGACAAAGTGGAAATCCTCTCCGGCGTGTTCGAGGGTAAAACCACGGGTACACCGATCGGCCTGCTGATCCGCAACACCGACCAGCGCAGCAAGGACTACGGCAAGATCAAGGAACTGTTCCGCCCGGGCCATGCCGATTACACCTACTGGCAGAAATACGGCATTCGCGATTACCGCGGCGGCGGGCGTCAGTCCGCGCGCGAAACCGCGGTACGCGTGGCCGCCGGTGCGATCGCCAAAAAATGGCTGCATGAAAAATATGGCACGGTGATCCGCGGCTATATGTCGCAACTCGGCCCGGTCGAGATTCCGTTCGTCACCTGGGATGAGGTCGGCAACAATCCCTTTTTCGCGCCGAATGCGCAGATCGTCGACGAGCTCGAAACTTTCATGGACAAGCTGCGCAAGTCGGGCGATTCGGTCGGTGCAAAAATCACCACCATCGCCACCGGCGTGCCGGTGGGGCTGGGCGAGCCGGTGTACGGCAAGCTCGACGCCGACATTGCCTGGAACATGATGAGCATCAACGCGGTGAAGGGTGTGGAGATCGGCGCCGGCTTCGCATCGATCAGCCAGCGCGGCACCGAACACTCGGATGAAATGACGCCGCAGGGTTTTGTCAGCAACAATTCCGGCGGTGTGCTCGGCGGTATCTCGACCGGACAGGACCTCATCGTCAATGTCGCGGTGAAGCCGACCTCCAGCATCCGCCTTGCGCGCCACACCATCGACACCGCGGGCAATGCCGCGATGATCGAAACGCATGGTCGTCACGACCCGTGCGTCGGCATCCGCGCGACGCCGATCTGCGAAGCGATGCTGGCGCTGACGCTGATGGATCACGCGCTGCGCCATCGTGCGCAGAACGCCGATGTCAACACCGGCACGCCAGTGATCGCTGCGCAGGCGCCGCTGTCGGTGATCGAGCAGCTGCGGGCTGCTGCGGCTGCGGAAAATCCGGATCCGGACGAGGCTTAAACGACCATATAAAAGTCGTTTAAAAACAAATACTTATTGGATACCGCGCGCAGTCCTGCGCGGTGCCGCACCGTGGCTCGGCCGATCCACCTCAATCTCTCCGCGTTCTACTTTTTCTACTTCGCCTATCTCGGCGCCTTCGCGCCGTTTTTCGCGCTGTATCTGACTTCGGTCGGCATGAGTGCCGTCGAAATCGGCGTGCTGATGGCGTTGCCGCAGTTGACGCGCATCCTCGCGCCGCCGGTGCGGCGGGCACGCTGGCCTTCCTCGGTGTTTTTGCCGGCGACAGTTTTGCCTGGTTGTCCGTCGTGCTGCTGGCGATGTTTTTTCAGGAGCGCTACGCTAACGTGGCTCTATGAGTGGCGTACCTCGAACGTTTCAAAGCGTGATGAAACGGTGTGCGCCAGTGCGGCATCAATGTGTTGCGCGGGCGCCCCAGTCTTCAGCCTGTCCGGAGTGCATCCCTGTGCCCGGAATTCCTGAAGCGCGTAGCATCGCGCGCCGTGAAACTGCAGGGTGCTGGCGATATCGAGAATGGCGTCGCGCGTAAGCAGATCCGGATGCACGGTGGTGCGAAACTCGTGAGCTACGCCGCTCGCGATGATCTGCAACATACTTTCAAGCGCCCGCTCTCCGCTGCCGGCAACGCCGGTAATGCGGGGGTAGTCATCAAATGGCGCTTTAATGTCCATGGCGACCCAATCCAGCATGGGCAGCACGTCGCGCAGACGGCGCGGATGAATGCCGGCGGTGTGCAGGCCGACTGCGAATCCCATGTCTTTCGCCGCGCGTATCGCCGCCGGCAGTCCGGTATGCAGCGTCGGCTCGCCGCCGCTGAATACCACCGCATCCAGCAGGCCGCGCCGCCGTTCAAGAAGTGCGTTGACCGCGTGCCACGAAAGCGCTCGTTCGCTGTGTCGCGGCAGCAGGTGGGGGTTGTGACAATAAGCGCAGCGCCACGGACAGCCCTGGCAGAAGATCACCGCCGCCAGGCGCCCGGGATAATCGGTGGTCGACAGCGCGGTCAGTCCGCCGACGCGCAGATTGCACTCCGGGTCAGGTCGCAAGGGGCGCCTTGCGCTCCTCAAAAAACCTGCGCTCATGATGCTCGCCTTTCTTGCCGATGTTGAACGAAGCCACCGGCCGGTGGTAGCCCATCACGCGCGTCCAGATTTCGCACGGCTGGCGTTCCTCGTCACGTAAAAATATAGTATTTTCAACTGGTTGTACTTGGGTCATGTCGTTCATGCTGGTTCTCTCCTTGGTTGGGATTCAGGCGGCTTGAAGTTCCTGGCGTTTTTTGATGATGAGTTCCTCGTCGCATTTCGGGCAGAATTTGTATTCGCCCGCCAGATAGCCGTGCCGGGGGCAGATCGAAAACGTCGGCGTTACCGTGATATAGGGCTGCGAGAAACGCTCGAGCGCGCGCCGCACCAGCGTCTTGCAGGCGGCGATGGAACTGATGCGCTCGCTCATGTAGAGGTGCAGCACGGTGCCGCCGGTATATTTGCGTTGCAGTTCCTCCTGGCGTTCGAGCGCTTCGAACGGATCGTCGGTGAAGCCGACCGGCAGTTGCGAGGAATTGGTGTAGTAGGGCATGTCGCCGGTGCCTGCCTGCAGGATGCCGGGGAAGCGTCTGCGGTCTTCCTTGGCGAAGCGATAGGTGGTGCCTTCGGCCGGCGTCGCTTCGAGGTTGTACATATGCCCGGTCTCCTCCTGGAATGCGACCATGCGTTGCCGCAGGTGGTCGAGCAGCCGGCAGGCAAAGCGGTGCCCCCATTCGGTGGTGATGTCGTGTTCATCGCCGGTGAAGTTGCGGATCATTTCGTTGATGCCGTTGACGCCGATGGTCGAGAAATGGTTGCGCAGCGTGCCGAGGTAGCGCTTGGTGTAGGGAAACAGCCCGTTGTCCATGTGGCGCTGGATCACCTTGCGCTTGATTTCGAGGCTGGTCCTCGCGATTCCGGTCAATTCGTCGACGCGCGCAAACAGGGCCGCCTCGTCGCCCCTGTGCAGGTGGCCTAGGCGGGCGCAATTCAACGTCACCACGCCGACCGATCCCGTTTGCTCCGCCGAGCCGAACAGCCCGTTGCCGCGTTTCAGGAGTTCGCGCAGGTCGAGCTGCAGCCGGCAGCACATCGAGCGCACCATGTTGGGTTTGAGATCAGAGTTGATGAAGTTTTGGAAATAGGGCAGGCCGTATTTGGCGGTCATTTCGAACAGGAGGTCGGAAAGCGGGTGCTCCCAGTTGAAATCGGGCGTCATGTTGTAGGTCGGAATCGGGAACGTGAACACTCGCCCCTTGGCGTCGCCTGCCATCATCACCTCGATATAGGCGCGGTTGATCATTTCCATTTCCGTCTGCAATTCACCGTAGGTGAACGGCATTTCCTCGCCCGCGATGATCGGTATCTGGCCGCGCAGGTCTTCCGGGCATACCCAGTCGAAAGTGAGATTGGTGAACGGCGTCTGCGTGCCCCAGCGCGATGGCACGTTGAGGTTGTAGATCAGTTCCTGGATGCACTGCTTCACCGCGTCGTAATGCAGATTGTCCTTGCGGATGAACGGCGCCATGTAGGTGTCGAACGAGGAGAACGCTTGGGCGCCGGCCCACTCGTTCTGTAGCGTGCCCAGGAAATTGACGATCTGGCCGACCGCGCTCGACAGATGTTTGGGCGGCCCGGCTTCGACCTTGCCGGGAACGCCGTTCAGGCCCTCGGCGAGAAAAGTGCGCAGCGACCAGCCGGCGCAATAGCCGGCGAGCATGTCGAGATCGTGAATGTGGATGTCGCCGGCACGGTGCGCGGTGCCGGCTTCCGGGGGATAGACGTGGGAGAGCCAGTAGTTTGCCGTGACTTTGCCGGCGACGTTGAGGATCAGTCCGCCCAGAGAGTAGCCCTGATTGGCATTGGCGTTGATGCGCCAGTCCTGCCGTTCGAGGTATTCGTTGACCGACATGGAGACATCAAGCAGCGTTTTGCGGTCTTCGCGCAGTCGCTTGTGCTGTTCGCGATAGGCAATGTAGGCGCGCGCAGTGCCGACAAAACCGGCGGCAATCAGCGCCTGTTCGACGATGTCCTGAATCTGTTCTATCGATGGAGGTTGTGCGCGATGGCGGCTGGCAAGAGTTGCCAGCGCCTGCTGCGTCAGTGCCAGCGCGGTTTCACCGCCGTATTCTGCAGTCGCGGCACCTGCCCGCACGACTGCCGAGTGGATATTGACCGCGTCGAATGGCCGTAGGCTGCCATCGCGCTTCACGACCTCCGCCGGCAGCTTCAGTGCCGGGTCAGGATGTAACAACGATTTCTGTATCATGATACCCCTTAAAAAACCACAATCTCTAGTAGTTGCTGAGCAAATTAGATCAATATATTGTGCAGCACAATACTTTTTTATGGGATTTTATTGATTATCTTGACATGCATCAAAAACATGTCATGGCGAGGTTGATTTTTATCAGGTGCCGCATGCCTCGTATCTGGCATTGGACAAGCGGCTTACTGCATGCTGTTCTGCACCCAACTTGACCGCGAAGCGATAGACGATATCCGTCTTGCGGTCAATCAGGGCTAGGCGCTGGGCAATTCCCGCTTTCATGCGAAGATCAAGCAGATGGTCGGACTCCGGCGGGAGGCCCTGCCACGCGGGTGGCCGCGCGGTGATGGTGCTGTGGGCGGAACGGTGATACCGGGGCAGGGTGAACTGTTTCCCTGAACCCCTGCAGACAATAATATAATTCAATAAAAACAAACATTTAAAATCGTGCCGGTGTGGCGCGACGTGACCCGTGCCCAGGATTCACCTCAATCTCTCCGCGTTCTACTTTTTCTACTTCGCCTATCTCGGCGCCTTCGCGCCGTTTTTCGCGCTGTATCTGACTTCGGTCGGCATGAGTGCCGTCGAAATCGGCGTGCTGATGGCGTTGCCGCAGTTGACGCGCATCCTCGCGCCGCATCTGTGGGGCTGGCTGGCTGATCACACCGGGCGGCGCATCGGCGTGGTGCGGGTGTCCGGCGCTGCCGGGATGGTTGCTTTCCTCGGTGTGTTTGCCGGCGACAGTTTCGCGTGGTTGTTTGTGGTGTTGTTCGCGATGATGTTTTTCTGGAGCGCGGCCTTGCCGCTGGTCGAAGCCACCACGCTGTCGAAGCTCGGTGATGAGACTGCCCGTTATGGACGCATCCGCGTCTGGGGATCGGTGGGATTTATCGCCGCGGTGGTTGCGGTCGGTTATCTGATTGACGCGACCGCTCCGCGTTCCGTGTTGTGGGTGATTGCCGGACTGATGGCGGGCATGTTGCTGCTGTCGTTTACGCTCGCCGAAGCAAGGCCGGAGCCGGATGAGAGCGATGATCTGCCGGTGTGGCAGATCGTGCGCAAGCCGGCAGTGCTGGCGGTGATCGGCGCGTCGGCGCTGATGGCTGCGGCGCACGGACCGTATTACACCTTCTACACGATTCATCTGGTTGACCACGGCTACAGCAAATCGGTGGCTGGATTGCTGTGGGCGCTGGGCGTGATCTGCGAAATCGGCATTTTCATCTGGATGTCGCGGCTGTATCGCGCGTTCACGTTGCGCAGCATCCTGATCGCCAGCACGCTGTTGGCGGCCTTGCGTTTTGTGGTGATCGGCTGGGGCGCTGACAGCATCGTGCTGCTGCTGGCGGCGCAAACCTTGCATGCGGCGAGTTTCGGTTCCTTTCATGCGGCGGCAATTGGCGTCGTGCACAAACTGTTTCGTGGCCGCCATCAGGCGCGCGGTCAGGCGATTTACGGCAGTCTGGCTTACGGACTGGGCGGCACAGTCGGCGGTCTCGCCAGCGGTTATGCCTGGGGCGGGCTGGGGCCGGCGCTGACCTTTACGCTGGCGGCGGGATGCGGACTGCTGGCGGCGGCGGTGTTGTGGCGCTGGCTGGAGGATGTATGAAAACGGGAGTGATCGCGCCTTTCACGGTGTGAACCTGTGCATAGGTCGGGTGCCGACCCTGTGAGATAATCCGTCGTTTCAGTGGCTTGAACACACTTAACCGGTAATTCTCATGGCAGGCAAGACCTTATACGACAAGCTTTGGGAGAGTCATCTTGTTCGCGAAGAAGCGGACGGGACGGCGCTGATCTACATCGACCGCCATCTGGTGCATGAAGTCACCAGCCCGCAGGCCTACGAGGGCCTGAAACTGGCCGGGCGTCCGGTGTGGCGCGTGGATTCTGTGGTGGCCACGGCCGACCACAACACGCCGACCCGCAACTGGGATCGCGGCCTCGACGGCATCACCGATCCGGTGTCGCGTATCCAGGTCGAGACGCTGGACAAGAACATCAAGGAATTCAAGGCCAAGATCTATTTCCCGTTTCTCGACAAGAAACAGGGCATCGTGCATGTGATCGGGCCGGAAAACGGCGCAACGCTGCCGGGCATGACGGTGGTCTGCGGCGATTCGCACACCAGCACGCATGGTGCCTGCGCGGCGCTGGCGTTCGGCATCGGCACCAGCGAAGTCGAGCATGTGCTGGCTACACAGTGCATGGTGATGAAAAAATCGAAGGCGATGCAGATCGTCGTCGAGGGCAAACTCGGCCCCGGTGTGACCGGCAAGGATGTGGCGCTGGCGATCATCGGCCATATCGGCACCGCCGGTGGTACCGGACACGCAGTGGAATTCGCCGGCAGCGCGATCCGCAGCCTGTCGATGGAAGGCCGCATGACCCTGTGCAATATGGCGATCGAAGCGGGTGCCCGCGCCGGCATGGTTGCGGTTGATGACAAGACGGTGGATTACTTCAAGGGTCGCCTGTTCGCGCCCACCGGGGTGATGTGGGACAAGGCTGCGGCGTATTGGCGCACGCTGGTCAGCGATGCCGATGCCAGGTTCGACAAGGTGATCACGATGAAGGCGGAAGACATCGTGCCGCAGGTAACCTGGGGCACGTCGCCCGAGATGGTGACTACGGTGGATGGCAAGGTGCCGGACCCGGAGAAGGAAACCAATCCGGTGAAGCGCGAGGGCTATGCGCGGGCGCTGGTTTACATGGACCTCAAGCCCAACACGCCGATCCGCGATATCAAACTCGACAAGGTGTTTATCGGTTCCTGCACCAATTCGCGCATTGAAGATCTGCGCGCCGCCGCTGCCGTGGCCAAGGGCCGCAAGGTCGCGGCCAACATCATGCTGGCGATGGTGGTGCCGGGCTCCGGCCAGGTGAAGGCGCAGGCCGAGCAGGAAGGGCTGGACAAGATTTTTATTGAAGCCGGATTCGAATGGCGTGAGCCGGGCTGCTCAATGTGTCTGGGTATGAATGAAGATCAGTTGAGCCCGGGTGAGCGTTGCGCCTCAACGTCGAACCGCAATTTTGAAGGCCGCCAGGGCGCCGGCGGCAGGACCCATCTGGTCAGTCCGGCGATGGCGGCAGCCGCAGCCGTGACCGGTCATTTTGTCGATGTTCGTGAATTAACCTGATAAACCGAAAAAGGAGATCCACATGAAACGCGTAATTACCTTGATGGTGGCAGTGCTGGTGCTGGCGGGTTGCAATACCGTGGCAGGTGTCGGCAAGGATGTGGAAAAGGCCGGCGAGGCCATCCAGAAATCCACGAAGTAACATGGATAAATTTGTCCGCCAGGAGGGTTTGGTTGCGCCGCTGGATCGCGCCAACGTCGATACCGACGCGATCATCCCCAAGCAGTTCCTGAAGTCGATCAAGCGCACGGGCTTTGGCCCCAACCTGTTCGATGAATGGCGCTATCTCGATAAAGGCGAACCCGACCGCGAAAACGCCGGGCGTCCGCTGAACCCGGATTTTGTGCTGAACCGCCAGCGCTTCATCGGCGCGACGGTGATGCTCGCGCGCGAGAACTTCGGTTGCGGTTCCTCGCGCGAACACGCGCCGTGGGCGCTGCTGCAGTTCGGCATCCAGACCATCATTGCGCCGAGTTTTGCGGACATTTTCTACAACAACAGCCTGAAGAACGGTCTGCTGCTGATCAAACTCGACCCGAAAATCATCGACAAGCTGTTCAGCGAGACTGATGCCAATCCAGGATACCGGCTGGCGGTGGATCTTGAACAACAGACGGTGACGACTCCGGCGGGCGAGAGCTACACCTTCGACATCGATCAGCATCGCAAACATTGCATGCTCAACGGGCTGGACGACATCGGGCTGACGCTGGCGCATGCCGGTGAAATCAAGGCGTTCGAAGCCAAACATCGCGAGCGCCAGCCCTGGCTGTTTGGTTGAGCCGATTCGCGCTGTTCTTTTTTACGTATTCCGGAATCAAAAATGAAAATCGCAGTCCTCGCCGGTGACGGCATCGGCCCCGAAATCGTCGGTCAGGCGATGAAAGTATTGCGCCGCCTCGCCGAAGATGGACTCAAAATGGAATTCGAAGAGGCGCCGTTCGGCGGCGCGGGTTTTGATGCGCATGGTGATCCGCTGCCACCCTCGACTCTCAAACTGGCGAAAGAGGCCGATGCCGTGCTGTGTGGCGCGGTCGGCGGCCCGAAATATGATGCGCTGCCGCGCGCGCAGCGTCCCGAGCAGGGCATTCTGCGCATCCGCAAGGAACTCGGTCTGTTCGCCAATCTGCGTCCGGCGGTGCTGTATCCGGAACTGGTGCAGGCCTCGACTTTGAAGCCGGAAGTGGTGTCGGGTCTCGACCTGATGATCATCCGTGAACTGACCGGCGACATCTATTTCGGCGAGCCGCGCGGCCGCCGCGATAATGCGCGCGGGGAAAAGGAAGGCTACGACACGATGCTTTATTCGGAGCCGGAAATCCGCCGTATTGCCGAAGTCGGTTTCCAGACTGCGATGAAACGCAGCAAGAAGCTGTGTTCGGTGGACAAGGAAAACGTGCTGGAGACCAGCCGCTTCTGGCGCGAGATCGTGATCGATGTCGCGAAAAAATATCCGGAGGTAGCGCTATCTCATATGTATGTTGATAACGCGGCGATGCAGCTGGTGCGCAATCCGAAGCAGTTTGATGTGATCGTCACCGGCAACATCTTCGGCGATATCCTGTCCGACGAAGCATCGATGCTGACAGGTTCGATCGGCATGCTCCCGTCGGCGTCGCTCAATTCCGGCGGCGGCGGGCTGTATGAGCCGATCCACGGTTCGGCGCCGGATATTGCGGGCAAAAATATCGCCAATCCGCTGGCCACCATCCTGTCGACGGCAATGATGCTGCGTTACACCTTCAATAAGGACGAATGGGCCTACCGGATTGAAGCGGCTGTGAAGAACGTCCTTGCCGCCGGTTACCGCACCCCGGATATTGACGAGGCCGGCGCGAAGAAGGTCGGGACGGTTGAAATGGGTAATGCGGTAGTTGCCGCACTCTGATCCAAGGTATAATGCAATTCATTGTTTTTTAAGGTGTTTTTATGAAGAAGGTCGGCATCATCGGTTGGCGGGGCATGGTCGGTTCGGTTCTGGTGGAGCGTATGCGCACCGAGCACGATTTCGACCTGATTGCGCCCATGTTCTTTTCGACCTCGCAGGCCGGCGGTCGCGGGCCCGATATCGGCCGTGATACCGGTGTGGTCGCGGATGCCAACAGCATCGACGCCCTGTCCCAAATGGACATCCTGATTTCCTGTCAGGGCGGCGATTACACCAACGCGGTTTTCTCCAGGCTGCGCCAGGCAGGTTGGGACGGTTACTGGATTGATGCGGCCTCTGCGCTGCGCATGGAATCCGATGCGGTGATCATTCTCGATCCGGTTAACCGCGATGTGATCGACGCGGCGATGGCCAAAGGCATCAGGAATTACATCGGCGGCAACTGTACTGTCAGCCTGATGCTGATGGCGATGGGCGGCCTGTTCAAGGCCGGCCTGATCGAGTGGGTGACGGCAATGACCTATCAGGCCGCCTCGGGTGCCGGTGCCGCCAACATGCGTGAGCTGATTGCGCAGATGGGGGCGGTGCATGCGGTGGCAAAACCGCTGCTCGACAACCCGTCTTCGGCGATTCTTGAACTGGACCGTATCGTCGCCGACACGCTGCGCAAGGGCGCGGTGCCGACCGACAACTTCGGCCACCCGCTGGCCGGCAGTCTGTTGCCGTGGATCGACAAGGATCTCGGTAACGGTCAAAGCAAGGAAGAATGGAAGGGTATGGCCGAGACCAACAAGATTCTAGGCCGCGAAACAAATCCCTTGCCGATTGATGGCGTTTGCGTGCGCATCGGCGCGATGCGTTGTCACAGCCAGGCGCTGACGGTGAAGCTGACCCGGGACGTGCCGCTGGCGGAAATCGAAAGTCTGCTGGCCAAGGCCAACGACTGGGTGCGGGTGATCCCGAACCAGCGCGAGGCGACGTTGCGCGAACTGACGCCCACCGCAGTGACCGGTACTCTGACCGTGCCGGTGGGGCGTCTGCGCAAGCTGCCCATGGGCGGGCAATACCTGTCGGCTTTTACCGTGGGCGACCAGTTGCTATGGGGCGCCGCCGAACCGTTGCGGCGTATGCTACGCATCATCCTTGAGTCTGGTGCGGCGCAGCGTGCGACAGTATCCAGAGTGGCTGCAAACGCCTGATTCGGCGTTTTTGTCAGGGCTGTCCGGGGCGGTGTTCGGCATGTTCGAAATGCGGAATTTCCTTTTATAAATATGTGGTTGGACAGCAACATTCGACATAGCGTTAGCTTGCATGGCTAACTGATTGATGCTAACTTTGTTGTCCCATAGAAAAAACGATACGGGAGCCGTGGTGCGCACATTATCTTTAGGCAAAGCACTGGTATTGGCGCTGCTGCTGGTGCCGGTTTTGGCGCATGCAGCGGGTTTGGGCCGGCTCACCGTCCAGTCAAACATCGGTCAGCCGCTGAATGCGGAAATTGATCTGGTTTCCGTTCGTGGAGACGAAGCCTCATCGCTGGTAGCACGGCTGGCATCCCCTGATGCGTATCAGCAATCCAATCTCCAGTACAACAGCAGCCTGACGGGACTCAAGCTGAGCGTTGAGAGGCGCGCCGACGGGCAGTATTTCATCAAGGTCGCTGGCAGCCGTCCGATTAATGAACCGTTTATTGATCTGCTGATTGAATTGAGTGGTGGCGGCAACAAGCTGGTACGCGAATACACCGCCCTGCTGGATCCCCCGGGCTATGGCCAGTCGGTTGCAGCAGCGCCTGCGCCGCCTTCGCCCGTCGCGGCTTCCCGGCCGATTGCAGCACCTGCCGCGCCTGCGGCGGCGCCGATCACCGCCCCTGCGGCAAGAACCGCTGCGGCTCCCGTTGCAGCGGGTGGAAAAGCGCAGGAATACGGCCCGATAGGCAAGGGTGAAACCCTGGGCAAAATCGCTGCCAGTCTCAAGCCCCAGGGTGTTTCCCTTGAGCAGATGCTGGTCGGCTTGTATCGCAGCAATCCCGATGCGTTTATTCGCAACAACATGAATCTGGTGAAGTCCGGCAAGATTCTGCGTGTTCCTGACGCGCAGGAATTGACCGCGATCAGCCCGGGCGATGCGGCCAACGAAATTCGTACGCAGGTTGCCGACTGGCGCGCCTACAGCGGTCGCGTGGCTGACAAGGTGGGCACTGCGCCGGAAGGTGGCAGCACGGCAAGCGGCCGGATTACTGCCAAGGTTGATGACCCTGCCGAGTCGGCTTCCAAGGATGTGGTGAAGTTGTCCAAAGGCGATCCGGGCAAGGGCGGCAAGGCGTTGACCGGCGAAGCCAAGACACGCGCATTGCAGGAGGAACTGGTCGCACGCAACAAGGCGCTTGCCGAGGCCAATGACCGTATTGCGCAGCTCGAAAAGACCATCAACGACACGAAAAAGCTTGCTGAGCTGAAGAGTCCCGGCATGGCGGCCGCGCAACAGAAGGCCGAAACCAGTAAAGCCAAACCCGAACCGGCGAAAGCGGAAGTCAAACCTGAAGCAAAACCGGAAGCCAGGCCGGAACCCGCTAAAACGGAAGTTGCCAAGCCGGTTGAGCCGGCGAAGCCCGTGGCGGCGCCTGCAACCAAGCCTGAGGCGGTTGCTGTTGAAGCGGCCAAAGATCCGAGTGCTGCGGCGGCAACCCAGCCTGTCGTCGAAGTCAAACCCGCGCCGAAACCCGCACCCAAGCCGGTTGCACCGCCGCCTCCCCCGCCTGAGCCGGAGCTGATGGACACGGTCATGGACAACCTGCCGATCATCGGCGGTGGATTGGTTGCGCTGGTGCTGGGTGGCCTTGGCTTTGCAGCCATGCGTCGCCGCCGTGCCCGTGCCGAAGACGGTGATGACAATGACATCGAACCGGTGTTGCCCGCCGCCGCTGCGGCTGCCGTATCAGTTGTTGAACCGTCTGCTGCCACGAACGACGCAACTCCGGCCGCTGATGATGTCGATCCGCTCGCAGAGGCCGAGGTTTATATCGCCTACGGTCGCGATGGTCAGGCTGAGGAAATCCTTAAAGAAGCCATGGCGCGCGATCCTGGCCGTGAAGACGTACAGGTCAAGCTTGCCGAGGTTTATGCCGCACGCAAGGATGCTGCATCGTTTGGCGGTGTTGCCGCTTCGCTCAATGCGCTCACTGGCGGCACCGGGGACAACTGGGTCAAGGTGGCTGCCCTCGGATATGCCATGGATCCGGCGAATCCTTTGTATGAAGCCGGCAAGGACATTGCACCGGTTGCGACGGGCGGTGATGCGGCGCTGGGCACCGATCTGGACTTCGATCTGGGTGGAGATGTTGCTGCAACGCCTGATATCGCACTGGATGCCGATTCTGCGGGGCAGTCGACGGAATTGAGCGGCATGCAGGAGATGGCCGCTGCGGCGGATGCCGGCGTGCCGCCGTCAGAGCCGATGATGCCTGATTTCAATCTGGATGCACCGGCGCCGGCTGCTGCCGATATTGCGCTGGACGTGTCGCCTGTTGCCAGCGAATCGGATTCAATCGACTTCAATATCGACCTGCCGCCGCTGGATGTGCCGGCCGCCGAACCTGCAGCTGCGCCGACGGCTCCGGCCGCTGATGCCGGCCTGGATTTCAAGATTGATGTCGGTGATCTCAATATCAATCTCGACGATACGTCGACCCAGACTGCGCCATCCGAAAGCAAGGACGGCCACTGGTATGACGTCCAGCAGAAATTCGACCTGGCCAAGGCCTATCAGGAAATGGGCGATAACGAAGGTGCGCGTGAAATCCTGCAGGAAGTGATCAAGGAAGGCGATGCCGAACAGCAGGATCAGGCGCAGAAACTGCTCAGCTCTCTCGGCTAGCCCGCAGTCGTGGCATGATCATCAACCGCGGCAGCGTTCCTGCCGCGGTTTCTTTTTTCAGCAACGCGCGATGGCGCGTAGGAGCATGACCCTTGCGACTGGCTCTGGGTATTGAATACGACGGCAGCGGTTTTTGCGGCTGGCAGACCCAGTCCGCCGGTTGTGCCGTGCAGGACCGGCTGGAAGCGGCGTGCGCGAGCATTGCCGGTGTGCCGGTGAGTACCATCTGCGCGGGCCGCACGGATGCAGGTGTGCATGCGCTGGGCCAGGTTGTGCATTTCGACTGCAGCGTTGAACGGCCGGACAGCGCCTGGGTGCGCGGTGTCAACGCGATGCTGCCGCCTTCGGTCGCGGTGACCTGGGCGCAAACGGTCAGCGATGAATTCCATGCCCGCTTTTCAGCGCGTGTGCGGTCTTACCGGTATGTGTTGCTCAACGATGCAGTGCGTCCGGCCGCCGACCAGGGCAGAGTCGGCTGGTTTCATGCGCCGCTCGATGTCGAGCGCATGCGCGCGGCGGCGGCCTGCCTTGTAGGTGAACATGATTTCAGCGCGTTCCGCGCCGCGGAATGCCAGGCGCAGTCGCCGGTACGCACGATGCATGCCGTCTCCGTCGCTGCCAGCGGGCCATACGTGATTTTCGAATTTTCGGCGAACGCGTTCCTGCATCACATGATCCGCAACATCGTCGGTAGTCTGGTCTATATCGGCAAGGGCAAACACGCACCGCATTGGATGGAGGAGGTGCTGCGAGGTCGTGATCGTGCGCAGGCCGCACCGACTTTTGATGCCTCGGGTCTGTATCTGTTGCGCGTTGACTATGACAACAGCTGGGGATTGCCGGCGCCGCGTTTGCGCGGACCTCGCCTGGCGCATGCGATGGTGGAATGACATGAATGTGAATACCCGTATCAAAATCTGCGGTATCACCCGTGTCCAGGACGGACTCGCTGCTGCGCGGCTTGGCGCGCATGCGATCGGCTTGGTGTTCTATGATGCCAGCCCGCGCGCCGTTGCTGCAGAGCAGGCGCGCAAAATTGCCGAGGCGTTGCCGCCTTTTGTGACGATGGTCGGATTGTTCGTCAATGCCGACGCCGGTGTCGTAAGTGAAACATTGGCAACAGTGCCTTTGCAGCTATTGCAGTTTCACGGCGACGAAACGCCGGATTATTGCGCGGCTTTCGGTGTGCCGTATCTGAAGGCAGTTCGGGTGAGGCCGGGGGTCGATTTGTTACAATATGCCCATGATTTCCGCGCGGCCCGGGGTCTGCTGCTCGATGCATACGTTGAGGGTGTTCGCGGCGGCACTGGCGCCACGTTTGACTGGTCGCTGATTCCGCAGTCTTTGCCGCTGCCGATCGTGCTGTCAGGCGGTCTGGATGCCGGGAACGTTGCAGAGGCGGTGCGCGCGGTGCGACCGTGGGCGGTGGATGTGTCCAGCGGTGTTGAATCGGCAAAAGGCATCAAGGATGCCGCCAAAATTGAAGCTTTCATGAACGGAGTGCGTGATGCGGGTGTATGACTTGCCGGATGCCAAAGGGCATTTCGGACCTTATGGCGGCGTGTTCGTTTCCGAAACCCTGATCTCTGCGTTGGAGGATCTGAAAGCGGCGTACGCGCGCTTCAAAGATGATCCGACTTTCAAGGCGGAATTTGCCTACGAACTCAAACATTATGTCGGCCGCCCGAGCCCGATTTATCACGCCCGTCGCTGGTCGGAACATTTCGGCGGCGCGCAGGTGTACCTGAAACGCGAAGACCTGAACCATACCGGCGCGCACAAGATCAACAACGTAATCGGCCAGGCCCTGCTGGCGCGTCACCTCGGCAAACCACGGGTGATCGCTGAAACCGGCGCAGGCCAGCATGGTGTGGCCGCGGCGACCATTGCCGCCCGCTACGGCATGGAGTGCGTGGTCTACATGGGCTCCGAGGACGTCAAACGTCAGGCGCAGAACGTTTACCGGATGAAATTGCTGGGCGCGACGGTGGTGCCGGTGGAATCCGGATCAAAGACACTTAAAGATGCGCTGAATGAAGCGATGCGCGACTGGGTGACCAACGTCGAGGATACTTTTTACATTATCGGCACGGTGGCCGGGCCGCATCCCTATCCGATGATGGTGCGGGACTTCCAGTCGGTAATCGGACTCGAAGCACGCGAGCAGATGCCGGAGATGACCGGGCGCCAGCCGGACGCCGTGCTCGCCTGTGTCGGCGGCGGCTCCAATGCCATCGGCATTTTTCATCCCTATATTGAATACGAGAACGTGCGCCTGATCGGTGTTGAAGCCGCGGGTCACGGCCTGGAAACCGGCAAACATTCGGCAACACTGTGCGCGGGCCGTTCCGGCGTGCTTCACGGCAACCGCACCTATTTGCTGCAGGACGACAACGGCCAGATCATCGAGACGCATTCGATTTCGGCGGGCCTCGATTATCCCGGCGTCGGCCCCGAACATGCATGGCTGAAGGATATCGGTCGTGCCGAGTATGTTGCGGTCACCGATGATGAGGCGCTGGAGGCTTTCCACAAGCTGTGCCGTCTCGAGGGCATCATTCCCGCACTGGAATCGAGTCATGCGCTGGCGTATGCGGCTAAACTGGCGCCGCATATGCGCAAGGACCAGATTCTGCTGGTCAACCTGTCCGGTCGCGGCGACAAGGACATGCATACCGTTGCCGAAAAATCCGGGCTGAAGTTCTGAGCAGCCATTTCAGAACAAGAAATATTCCGATGTCCCGTATTGCAGCCAGATTCGACAAACTCAGGAAAGAGGGCCGCAAGGCCCTGATTCCTTTTTTTACCGCGGGCGATCCCGATCGCGCCAGCTGCGTTCCGCTGATGCATGCGCTGGTGGCCGGCGGCGCCGACGTTATCGAGCTCGGCGTGCCTTTTTCGGATCCGATGGCCGATGGTCCGGTGATCCAGCGTTCCAGCGAACGCGCGCTGCTGCACGGCGTATCGCTGCACGACGTGATCAACTGGGTCGCGGAATTCCGCAAGACTGACAATGAGACGCCGGTGGTGCTGATGGGGTATGCCAACCCGGTGGAGTCCATGGGACTGGAAGCCTTTGCCAAGGTGGCCAAGGCCGCCGGCGTGGATGGAGCGCTGGTGGTTGATTACCCGCCGGAAGAGGCGGAGACCCTGGTGGGCACGCTGGATCGAGCCGGGCTCGACACCGTATTCCTGATTTCACCGACGACGTCGGATGCGCGGCTCAAGCAGGTTGCAGCGCTGGGACGCGGTTATCTGTATTACGTGTCGCTGAAAGGGGTGACGGGCGCGGCCAATATCGACATCGCGGATGTTTCGCGACGACTGGAACACATTCGTACTTATACCCGGCTGCCGGTGGGCGTGGGTTTCGGCATCCGCGACGGCAAAACGGCGCACGCCATTGCCCAGGTTGCCGACGCCGTGGTGATCGGCAGCCGGCTGGTGCAGGAAATCGAGGCAGCACCCGCGGATGCGGCCGTAAAAGTGCGTGCGTTCATGGCGGACATACGGACGGCGATGGACGCCAGCAAGAAGAAATGAGCAGCTGGCTGCAAAAACTGCTGCCGCCGCGCATCAAGCGCGATTCCGGCGTGCCAAAAAAAGCGGTCCCTGAGGGGCTATGGAGCAAGTGCGATTCCTGCGAAGCCGTGCTCTACCGCACCGATCTCGAAAAAAACCTGTTTGTCTGTCCCAAGTGCAGTCATCACAACCGCGTGTCCGCGCGCGAACGCCTCGACTGGCTGCTCGACATGGAAGGTCGCTACGAGATCGGCGTTGAAGTCACGGCGGTGGACAGCCTTAAATTCCGCGACAGCAAACGTTACTCCGACCGTCTGACGGCAGCCCGCAATGACACCGGTGAAGAAGATGCGCTGGTGGTGATGCAGGGCGCGATCAAGGAAATCCAGGTGGTCACCGCGGCGTTTGAGTTCGGATTTCTCGGCGGTTCCATGGGTTCAGTCGTCGGCGAGCGTTTTGTGCGCGGCGTGCAGGTCTGCGTCGAGCAACGGCTGCCGTTCATCTGTTTTACCGCCACCGGCGGCGCGCGCATGCAGGAAGGCCTGTTCTCATTGATGCAGATGGCCAAGACCTGCGCCGCGCTGACGCGACTGGCCGACGAGCGACTGCCGTTCATTTCGGTGCTGACCGATCCGACGATGGGTGGAGTTTCTGCGAGTTTTGCGATGATCGGCGACGTGGTGATTGCGGAGCCCAATGCGCTGATCGGTTTTGCCGGACCGCGGGTGATCGAACAGACCGTCCGTGAAACCCTGCCTGAAGGCTTCCAGCGCGCCGAATTCCTGATGCAGAAGGGTGCGCTCGACATGATCGTCGATCGCCGGCAGATGCGCGATACGCTGGCGCGGCTACTGACGCTGCTGCTCAAGCAGCCGGGACCGGTGTCCTGATTCTCAAGAAGCCCGTCATCGGGTCAAACCGCCCCGAACACCCCCGAACCTGCAAGTCATGACCAACCCGGCAACGTTGTACGACTGGCTTGAATACATCGAACGCCAGCATCCGCAGAGTATTGCGATGGGGCTGGAGCGGGTCAGCATTGTCCGTGATGAACTGCGTCTTCAACCGTCGTTCCCGGTGATTACTGTCGGCGGCACCAACGGCAAGGGTTCAGCCTGCCGTTTTCTCGAATCGATGTTGACCCATGCCGGTTATCGCACCGGCGTTTACACATCGCCACATCTGCTTCGTTACAACGAGCGTGTGCGCATCGGCGGCCGTGATGCGGATGACGCCGATCTCGTTCGTGCCTTTGCCGCTGTCGAGGCGGCGCGTGCAGCGGCTGATGTTCAGTTGACCTATTTCGAGTTCGGCACGCTCGCCGCCGTATGGCTTTTTATCGAACGCAAAGTCGATGTCGCCGTGCTGGAAGTCGGTCTTGGCGGTCGTCTTGATGCGGTGAACGTTTTTGACCCCGATGTGGCACTGTTGATGAGCATCGGACTCGATCACATGGAGTATCTCGGTAATACCCGTGAAGCGATTGGTGCCGAAAAGGCGCCGATTTTCCGTGCCGGCCGGCCTGCGGTCTGCGCGGACCCGGAGCCGCCGGCATCGGTGACGACTTTCGCGGAGAACATCGGCGCCAAGCTGTTGCTGATTGGCCGCGATTTCGGTTACGAAGCGCAACAGCAACAATGGCGTTATCGCGGACCGGGCGGCAACCGTTACGGTCTGCCGCCGCCAGCGTTGCGCGGCACGTTCCAGTTGGCCAATGCCAGCGCCTGCATCACGGTGTTGGATGCGATACGCCAGCGTCTCCCGGTCAGTGCCGGTGATATCCGGGCCGGCCTGGTGTCTGTCGAAAATCCCGGACGGTTTCAGGTATTGCCGGGTCGACCCGCAGTGATTCTGGATGTCGCACACAATCCGCATGCGGCGGCTGCGCTGACACTCAATCTGGTGCAGATGACCGGTTATCGCCGGACATTGGCCGTATTTTCGATGCTCAAAGACAAGGATGTTGCTGGCGTCGTGCGCCAGTTGCGTGGCCATGTCGATCACTGGCTGGTCGCGCCGCTGGAAGGGCCGCGGGGCATGACCAACCCTGAACTGGAGAAAATCCTGCGCGATGCAGGTGTCAGCGCAGAGGTCACCGTGTGCATAAACATTGAAGAAGCCTGCGATCGTGCGTACCGCACAGCAAGAGATGATGATAGAATTTTGGCCTTCGGATCGTTTCTTACCGTAGCCGCCGCGATGACCGCGTTCCGCAATCGCCGGCCATAGTAAAAATCGTTATTAATCAATAAGTTACTTCGTTTACTGCGTATCAAAGCATGGCGAGAAACGTTAGCGACGAAGAACTCCAGCTGAAAAAGCGCGCACGCCGCCGTCTGGTGGGTGCGATCGTCCTGGTCACAACTGTGGCCGTAGTCCTGCCGATGGTTCTGGATTCGGAACCCAAGCCGGTCAGTCATAACATCAATATCCAGATCCCTTCTCCGGATGCCGGCGTGCTGTCTGCTTCGCCGACCCCGCTGAAACCGGCGGATCCCGCGGCGATGCCGCCCAAAACGGAAACCAAATCTGAATCTGTTGCCGTGCCCAAAGCGGCGCCGGCGCCAGAAGCAAAGTCCGAACCCGTGGTCGTCGCCAAGCCCGAAGCCAAACCCGAGGCCAAGCCGCCCGAAATAAAGGCAGAACCCAAGGCTGAGCAGAAAGCCGAGCCGAAAGCGGAAGCCAAAGCGCAGGCAGCAGCCAAGGCTGAGCCGGCGGCCAACGCAAAAGAAACCAAGGAAAAACCGAAAGCGACCGCGACCGGCGGATTTGTCATCCAGGTCGCAGCGCTGTCGGACGCCGCCAAAGCCAAAGAGTTGCAGGCCAAAATCGCCGGCGGCGGCATGAAGGCGTATACCGAAGTGGTGCAGACCTCGAAAGGGCCGGTGACGCGCGTGCGTGTCGGTCCCTATAACAGCCGTGAAGCCGCAGAGAAGGCGCGTCCGCAGCTGCAGAAGCTGCAGCTTGATGGCAAGGTTGTTCCCCGGTAACGATGACGCTGATCGACTATGTGGTGCTCGCCATCGTCGGTTTTTCGGTTCTGCTCAGTGTCATCCGCGGTTTTGTCCGTGAACTGCTTGCGCTTGCCGCCTGGGCGATTGCTTTCATCGTCGCACGGCTGTTTGGCGGCGACCTCGCGGCGATGATGCCGGCGGAAATCCCCGGTGATGAATTGCGCTGGCTCGCCGGTTTCGCCACGCTGTTTCTGACAGTGCTGCTGGGCATGAGTCTGGTCGCGGTCGCTGTATCACAGCTGGTAAAAAGTGCCGGCCTGAGCATTGAAGATCGGGTTTTTGGCGCAATATTCGGAGTGGTGCGCGGGATTGCAGTAGTGATCGTGCTGGCGCTGGTCGCGGGCGCCACATCGCTGCCGAAACAGCAGGTGTGGCGCGAAGCGGCGTTGCGCCCGCTGCTTGAACTGGTGGCACTGGGCGTCAAGGGCTGGCTGCCGCCGGCACTGTCGCAACATATCAAGTACGGCTGAGGAAACGCGCCATGTGTGGAATTGTTGGAGTCGTTGCCCGTAGCCCCGTCAACCAGGTGCTGTACGACGGTCTGCTGGTATTGCAGCATCGCGGACAGGATGCTGCCGGCATTGTCACCGCGGATGGCGCCAGTTTTCATATGCACAAGGGCGGCGGCATGGTGCGCGACGTGTTCCGCACCCGCAATATGCGCAGCCTTGCCGGTCATGCCGGCATCGGGCATACCCGCTACCCGACTGCAGGATCGGCCTGGTCAGCAGCGGAATCGCAGCCGTTTTATGTCAACTCGCCCTTTGGCATCGTGCTCGGCCACAACGGCAATCTGACCAACTCCGATCAGTTGAAGAACGATCTGTTCCGGCTCGACATGCGTCATGTCAACACCGAATCGGATTCGGAAGTGCTGCTCAATGTGCTGGCGCACGAACTGGCGGCGAATACTTCCAACTACAAGCTCGATCCGGCGACGATTTTTGCCGCGGTCTCGGGTGTGCACCGGCGTTGCCGCGGCGCCTATGCCGTGGTGGCGATGATCGCCGGTTACGGACTGCTGGCGTTCCGTGATCCTTTCGGCATCCGCCCGCTGGTATTCGGCAAGATCGAAACGCCCGAAGGCACTGAATACATGGTGGCCTCGGAAAGTGTAGCGCTCGACGGCCTCGGTTTTCAGCTGGTGCGCGACGTGGCGCCGGGCGAAGCGATTTTCATCGACCTCGACGGCAATTTCCACAGCCAGCAATGCGCGGACAATCCGTCGTTGAACCCCTGCCTTTTTGAATTCGTCTATCTGGCGCGCCCGGATTCGGTGATCGACGGCATCTCGGTCTACGAGACCCGTTTGCGCATGGGTGAGAGCCTGGGTCGCAAAATCGAAAAGGATTTCGCCAATCTCGACATCGATGTGGTGATCCCGATCCCGGATTCAAGCCGGCCGTCGGCCATGCAATTGTCGAATCATCTCAATCTGGGCTATCGCGAAGGCTTTATCAAGAACCGTTATATCGGTCGCACCTTCATCATGCCCGGGCAGGCGATACGCCGGAAATCGGTTCGCCAGAAGCTCAACGCCATCGGCATGGAGTTCCGCGGCAAAAACGTGCTGCTGGTCGACGACTCCATCGTGCGCGGCACCACCAGCCGTGAAATCGTGCAGATGGCGCGCGATGCGGGAGCGCGCAAAGTTTATTTCGCTTCGGCGGCGCCCCCGGTGCGTTACGCCAATGTCTACGGCATCGACATGCCGACCCGCGATGAATTGATTGCCAGCGGTCGTTCCCACGAGGAAATCGCTCGCGAGATCGGCTGCGATGCACTGATCTACCAGGAACTCGACGCGCTGATCGGCGACGTGCGCAGCGTTAATCCCTCGGTGACCAATTTCGAGGCGTCCTGCTTCAGCGGCCAGTACATCACCGGCGACGTGACCCAGGACTACCTGGATGGCGTCGAGGCCCAGCGCCGCGACGGCGCCCAGGCCGGCAAGACAGCCGCGGCGACCCAGCTCGACCTCGGGCTGGAACTCGTCGACTAAGCGGGATTTTTCACGATGTATCTGGTGGATGCCTTCCGCGAGGAACGCATCGACGTGATGCATGTGCTGATGCGCAGTCATCGTCTGGCCACTTTGGTGACTGTTCATGATGGCGTGCCTGACGCCAACCATCTGCCGCTGCTGATTGATCAGGAACCCTTGCCCAACGGTACGCTGCGCGGCCATGTAGCCCGGGCCAATCCCGTATGGCGTCAGGCGGGCGGCCAGGAAGTGCTGGCAATCTTTCAGGGGCCGCAGGCCTATGTGACGCCGTCGTGGTACCCGTCCAAGCGCGAAACCGGGCAGGTGGTGCCGACCTGGAATTACGCTGTGGTGCATGCTTATGGTCCATTGATCGTGCGTGATGACCGTGAATGGCTGCGGGCGCTGGTGACGCGGTTGACCGATCAGCAGGAAGCCGCGTTGCCGCAACCCTGGCGCGTCAACGACGCGCCTGCGGATTACCTGGATCGCATGCTCGGCGCCATTGTCGGCGTCGAGATACCGGTGAACCGGCTGGTCGGCAAATGGAAGGTCAGTCAGAATCGCAGCGAAGCAGACCGCACCGGTGTTGCAGAGGGTCTGGCACAGCTTGATGACCCGCAGGCGCAGGCCATGGCGGGTCTGGTGGCGGAAAGGGCTGCCAATAAGCCCCCGGTTTGACGCCAGCTGCGGGCCTGCGGTAATCTTCTGTTGCGCCGATTTGAAGAACAGCTTGCGGGCGCGTTAAAAATGCCGCTAAAGCGACGGAAGAACCCGGTCCGCGCTAGCTGGCCGGGTTTTTTTATTTGACGGAGCAACCATGAAAAACGGCTTTACCACGAAGATTCTGCATTCCGATCTGGAAGCACCGATTGAGCATTTTTCCGTGCTCAAGCCGATGCACACGGCGGTGGCCTTCGGCTATCCGGATGCGCGAGACCTGGTCAAGGTGTTCAAGGGCGAAATGCCCGGTTACGCCTATGGCCGGCAGGGCAATCCCACCACGGCGGCGCTGGAATCCAAAATCAGCAAGATGGAGGACGGTATCGCGACGGCCTGCTTTTCGACGGGCATGGCGGCCATTGCTTCGGCCTTCATCGCGCTGCTGCGCGGCGGCGATCATGTGGTGTCGAGCTCGTTCCTGTTCGGCAACACCAACAGCCTGTTCGGAACCCTGGGGCAATTCGACTGCGACATCAGTTATGTCGATGCCACCCGGGTGGAAAACGTGGAACAGGCGCTGCGGCCCAATACCCGCATGGTGTTTGTCGAAACCATCGCCAATCCGCGTACCCAGATCGCTGACCTCGCGCGCATCGGCGAGTTGTGCGCGCGCCGCGGCTTGATCTATTTTGTCGACAATACGATGACCTCGCCTTATCTGTTCCGACCGAAACAGGTGCAGGCCAGTCTGGTGATCAATTCGTTGACCAAATACATCGGCGGCCACGGCAATGCGCTGGGCGGTGCGGTGACCGATACCGGGCTGTTCGACTGGAAGTCGTTCCCGAACATCTACGACAACTACAAAACCGCCAATCCGGCGAACTGGGGCATCCTGCAGATCCGCAAAAAGGGACTGCGCGATGTCGGTGCCACGCTGGCCGCTGAAGCGGCGCACCGGCTGGCGATGGGCGCGGAGACGCTGGCGCTGCGCATGGAGCGGGCATCCGCCAATTGCCTTCAGCTGGCGCGTTTTCTTGCCAGACATCCCAAGGTCACCAAGGTCTATTACCCCGGGCTCGAAGACCATCCGCAGCACAAGCTGGCCGGCGAGTTGTTCCGGACCTACGGCGCCTTGATGAGCATCGAGCTGGCCGACAACATCGACTGCCTCGATTTTCTCAACCGCCTGCAGCTGGTGATTTCGTCCAGCCATCTCGGTGACAACCGGACACTGGCGATTCCGGTCGCGCAGACTATTTACTGGGAGATGGGGCCGGAGCGGCGTGCAGAGATGGGCATTGCCGATTCGCTGATCCGGCTGTCGATCGGCATCGAGGACATCGACGACCTGATCGCGGACTTTTCGCAGGCCCTGGCGGGCTAGGCCGCAAGCGCAGAGCAGCCGGTGGCATCGCAGCGCAGGTAGCCGCCGGTTTCGTACCAGTCACTGAGTACCCAGCGTTCGCAGTTGTGTCCGTCGACAGAATGCAGATGGCGCGCCGGACGGTGGGTATGGCCGTGGATCAGCCGCGGATAGCCGTGTTTGTGCAACAGTTCTGCCACGGCGGCCGGCGCGACATCCATGATGGCTTCGCTTTTCTGCTGCTTGCTGGCCTCGCTCTGTGCACGCAGGCCAAGCATCTGTTCGCGGCGCGCTGCCAGCGGCTGGGCAAGAAATTTCGCCTGATTTTCATGATCGCGGGCATAGCTGCGGAAACGCTGGTAATCGACGTCGTCGGTGCATAAGGCATCGCCGTGGGTCAGCAGCGTTGGCGTGCCATGCAGATTCACCAGCACCGGGTCCTCGAGCAGCGTGGCCCGGCAGCGCATGGCGAATTCCCTGCCTATCAATACGTCGCGGTTGCCTCGCATCAGGAACACCGGGGTGCCGGCGGCAGCCAGCGCGGACAGCGCGCGGGAAACGGTGTCGTTCAACGGGTCTTCCAGATCGTCATCGCCCACCCAGTATTCAAACAGATCGCCAAGGATATAAAGCGCCGCGGCGCCGGGTGCCGTGTTGCTGACGAAATGCAGGAATTGATCGGTGATCTGCGGCCGCTCGGGCGCGAGATGCAGATCGGAGATGAACAGCGTATGCATGGGCGGCGGGGCGTTGCCGCCCCGCGAACTCAGATGATTTCGGCTTTTTCGATGACGACGTCTTCGACCGGCACGTCCTGATGCATGCCCTTGCTGCCGGTTTTTACCTTGCGGATCTTGTCGACGACATCGGTGCCATCGATGACTTTGCCGAACACGCAATAACCCCAGCCCTGCGGCGTCGGCGCCGAGTGGTTGAGGAAATCATTGTTGCCGACGTTGATGAAAAACTGCGCGCTGGCCGAGTGCGGCGCCGAAGTGCGTGCCATTGCCACGGTGTAGAGGTCGTTCTTCAGGCCGTTGTTGGCCTCATTCTGCACCGGATCGCGCGTCGGTTTCTGTTTCATGCCGGGCTCGAAGCCGCCGCCCTGAATCATGAAGCCGTCGATGACGCGGTGAAACACGGTGTTGTTGTAATGGCCGTCCTTGACGTACTGGATGAAGTTGGCGGCGGTATCCGGTGCTTTGGCGGCGTCGAGTTCCAGCGAGATGACGCCGTGGTTGGTATGCAGCTTGATCATGGTGTCGGGTTCCTAGGGGTGCGGTTTATTTGGTTTTTGCGGGTTTGGCCGGCGCTTCGGGCAGCAGGCGCGCGCGCTCGATGATCACGGGCTGGCGCGGCACGTTCTGGTGCGGGCCGACGGTAGCCGTCGGTACCTGCACGATTTTGGCGACCACATCCATGCCGGAGGTCACGCGGGCGAATACGGTGTAGCCGTAACCCTTGTCATCCGCGGATTTGAAATCGAGAAAATCATTCTCGGCGACGTTGATGAAAAACTGCGCCGTGGCGGAATGCGGGTCAGCAGTGCGAGCCATGGCTACCGTGCCGGTGGCGTTGCGCAAGCCGTTGCCGGCCTCATTGCGGATCATCGGCCGCGTCTTTTTTTCCTGCATGTTCGTTGTGAAGCCGCCGCCCTGGACCATGAAGCCCGGGATCACGCGATGGAAAACCGTGCCGTCGTAGAAGCCATCCTTCACGTACTGCAGGAAATTCTCGACGGTCTTCGGCGCGTTCTCCGGATACAGTTCGAAAACGACGCTGCCCATGGTCGTTTTTAATTCGACTTTCGGGTTGGCGGCACCAGCCGCGGTGGCGGCAATCAGGGTAAACAGAATTACGAATAAGCGGATCATGAATTTACCAATATAAACAAAAAGTTATAACTACGGGGAGGGAATCAGGCTGCGCCTTCATACACGATGCGCCAGGCGTTGCCTTCGCGCTGCCAATACTGACGTTTGCGCATCTTGTTGCTGACATTGCTGCTGGCGTAATCCTGATCGAAAGTCACCACGGCGAGATCGTCATTGCCCGGGTAGAGAAACATGCTGACCCGGTCGACTTTGACTTTGATCCAGGACTTGCCGGCATTAACGCCGCGTTTCTGCTGTGCCCAGTCGGCCAGGTCCTGCTTGCCGGCAGAGAACTTGCCCGAGTAATGCCGCAGGTATTTGTCGTTGTCGCGGGTTTCCCAGTCGCTGCGCCAGCGTTCCAGTGACTGGAGCAAGGCATCCCGCGTTTTCTGCCCGGTACCGGCCTCCACCCATTCGACTTTCGGGGAAATGATCACCGGTGTGATGCCAACCTGCACATGTTTGCCAATGGCGAGCAGATCCTCGTTGGTCAAGGCTACGCAGCCGTCACTGGCCTGGGGCGGACGGCTGTAGGTGTCGTGTGGTACGCCGTGCAGCCAGATGCCGTGGCCGTTGCGGCCGAGGCGGCGATCCCAGGCATTGGGATAGTTCAGCGGAAAAGCGCCGTCTCCGTATAGCGTGCTCTGGTTGCCGTAGGTCTTGACCAGGTAGTCGCGCTGCAGGTTGCCGGTGACATGGTAGACGCCCAACGGCGTTTTTTTGTCGCCTTCGCGCAACTTCTCGGTGCCGTTGCGACCGATAGTCGTGTAGTAGTCGGCGATGTAACGCGGCCTGCCGTTGTCATTTTCAAAAACATACAGGGTGTATTTGGACGCGTCGACGACAAAGGCGTATTTCTGTTCAGGTTCCAGTTGCAGCAGATAGCGCGGCACTTTATCCACCGGACGTTCCTGCTGATGCCGCACCAACCGGGCCAGCGCTTCTGCGCGCAGATCCGCTATGCGATCGGCGGGGGCGTCCGAGGCCGTGCCGATGCTGCTGATCGGACGCGCACGAGCCATCAGCAGATCGCCACGAATCAGATGGGCGAGCCTGAAGTTTGGATAATTCTCGAGGACCTTGTCGATCTCGGTCAGCGCCAGATCGAAACGCGAGCCGGTGATCGCGAGCAGCGTTTGCGCCAGCATGGTTTCCGGCGCGGCGAGCACCTTGCCGTTCAGGCCTGAACCCATGAAGCCGCCGGGAACAGATGACAGCGGGCGGTTGCCCAGCGCAAGCGTGGTTGAAGAGGGCGTCAGCGCAGTGGCCAGCAGCGCTGTGGCCAGCGCGCAGCCGAGCAGCGGTCGTTTCATCCGCCGACCAGTTCCTGCTGGATCAGCCATTGGCTACCCGACTTGATCAGGATCAGCGTCTTGCCGGCCGAGGCCTTGAAGCTGTTCGAGCGGTAATGCTGGCGGAAGCTGACACTCGCCGTGTTTGCATCCTTGAACGTCACTTTCGGTGCCTCAACCTTGACCTCGATTTTGCGCGGCTTGGCGACGCGCGCGCGACGTTCCGTCTCCCAGGCTTTGCGTGATTCGCCATCCGGCGTCTTGAAGTTGGGGGCATAACGCGCGAGATAACCATCGACATCGTTGTTCGACCAGGCCAGGGCCCAGCGCTCCACCGACTTGAGCACAACGTCTTCTTCGCTCGCCGGGACGCCTTTTGCGGGTTCTTTGGCCGGCTCTTTGACGGCCGGTTTTACCGGATCCGCTTTGGCCGGTTCTTTGGCGGCGACCGCTACGGCTGGCGCCACGACTGCCGGCGTCGCCGGTTTAGCGGGTGCAGCGGCGGGCGCAGGCGCCGGCGTTTGTGCAGTTGCAGGCTTGGTTGCAGGTTCCGCGCGTGCTACCGCGACTTTCGGCGGACGCTGATTGTTCGAGAACAGATCCTTGATCAGGTTGAGCTTGGTCTGTGCGCCCTGATTGCCCTTGTCCAGTTGCAACGCCTTGTCATAGGCCTGGCTGGCCATCTTGGCGTAGATGTCACCGAGGTTTTCATGCGCGGTGGCGTAACTGGGATGGGTGCGGATTGCCATTTCCAGCGATGCGCGCGCCTTGTCGTACTGGCCCTGCGAGGCATGCAGCACGGCTAGGTTGTTATACGGCTCCGGCAGCTCGGGGTAGTCCTGCGTCAGTTCGGTGAATACCTTGATCGCTTCCTGCGGCTTGTTCTGCTCGGTGAGCAGGATGCCGCGCAGGAAGCGGCCGCGCGCATCTTTGGGTTTGGTTTTCAGATATTGATCAACACGCTCCAAGGCGCGATCCACCTGGCCTTGTTTAAGCAACTGCTGGGCTTCCTGCAGTTCGTCGCCTTGGGCGAATACCGGGGTTGCGAGCAACAGGCAGATGGCGATTGCAGCGAGCCGCGCCGCGGCCAGTTTTTGGGTCATCGTGTTATTATTCCGACAGTCGTTGTGGGTATAAGGTTCATATTAGAAGTAACAGCTAAGTAACAGCTAAGCAACGGCTTTAGTCCTTGAATTTTCTGGATTTTACCAAGAACAACCGCCAATTCAACCTTCTCTTGCAGAGGGGGCTCTCGAACCGCGTTGCAGATGCGCAAAAGGGGCCAGGCAGAACGCTTAAACAGTGCCCCGCATGGGGGCGCGCCAAGCACAAAATGCTCAAAATCTACAACACCCTTGCCCGGGACAAGCAGGAATTCAAACCCATCGAGCCCGGCAAGGTCCGCATGTACGTCTGCGGTATGACAGTGTATGACTATTGCCACCTCGGGCACGCCCGGGTGATGGTCATCTTCGACGTGGTGCAGCGATGGTTGCGCACTTCGGGCTATGACGTGACTTATGTGCGCAACATTACCGATATCGATGACAAGATTATCAAGCGCGCCCAGGAGAACCATGAGCCGATGGCGGCGCTGACCGAACGCTTCATCCATGCGATGGACGAGGACGCCGCCGCGCTGGGCGTGCAAAAACCCGATGCCGAGCCGCGGGCCACCGAATATGTGCAGGGTATGCTCGACATGATCAGTGTGCTGCACAAGCGCGGTTATGCCTATCAGGCGAGTGACGGCGATGTGAACTACGCGGTGCGCAAGTTCGACGGCTACGGCAAGCTATCGGGCAAGTCGCTCGAAGACCTGCGCGCCGGCGAGCGTGTCGCAGTCGATGTGGCCAAGCAGGATCCGCTGGACTTCGTCCTGTGGAAACGCGCCAAGCCGGGTGAACCGGCGTGGGAGTCGCCGTGGGGCGCAGGACGGCCGGGCTGGCACATTGAATGTTCGGTAATGTCGGGCGCACTGCTCGGCAAACAATTCGATATCCACGGCGGCGGTCAGGATCTGCAATTCCCGCACCATGAAAACGAAATTGCCCAGTCTGAGGGCGCGCATGGCTGCACCTTTGTCAATTACTGGATGCACAACGGTTTTGTCCGCGTCGACAACGAGAAGATGTCCAAATCGCTGGGCAATTTTTTCAGCGTGCGCGAGATTCTCGCCAAGTATGACGCGGAAGTGGTGCGCTTTTTCATCATTCGCGCCCAGTACCGCAGTCCGCTGAATTATTCCGATGCCCATCTCGATGACGCCCGCCAGGGGCTGAGCCGCTTGTACACCGCGCTGAAAGGCGTGCCGGCGGTTGCCGGTGCGGTGGACTGGACTGATCCGTATGCGGTGGCGTTCCGCGAGGCAATGGACGACGACTTCAATACGCCGGAAGCAATGGCAGTGTTGTTCGACTTGGCCAATGAACTCAATCGCACGAAGTCCGTCGCGACAGCGACCTTGCTGAAGTCGCTGGCTGCGATGCTGGGCTTGCTGCAGCGGGAACCCGATGCGTTCCTGCAGGGCGGGCCTGCTAAGGAAGGTGAATGGACGCCGGAGCGGATTGAAGCTGAAATCGCTGTACGCGCTGCTGCGAAAAAGGCGAAGAATTTTGCCGAAGCCGATCACATTCGCAAAGTGCTGCTTGAGGCGGGGGTGGTGCTGGAGGATAGCGCCAAGGGGACGACCTGGCGGCGTAGCTGATGGTGATGAGTCCAGCGCTGCAAAGTGCCCTCGGCCTGGTCGCGTTGCTCGCCATCGCCTGGACGTTCAGCGAAAACCGCCGCGCGGTGCCCTGGCGCATTGTGCTGCCCGGCGTCGCGCTGACGCTACTGCTGGCGGCGATGTTGCTGAAGGTGCCGCCGGTGCAGCAGTTTTTCCTGGCGCTGAATGACCTGTTGCTCGCGCTGGAGCGGGCGACACAGGCTGGCACCAGTCTGGTGTTCGGTTATCTCGGCGGTGCGCCGCTGCCGTTCGAAACCAGACCCGCAACATCGACTTTCATTCTCGCGCTACGCGCGTTGCCGCTGGTGCTGGTGGTCAGTGCGCTGTCGGCGCTGTTGTTTTACTGGCGGGTATTGCCGTGGCTGGTGCGCGTGTTGTCTGCAGTCCTGGAAAAGACACTGGGTATCGGCGGCGCGGTGGGGCTGTCGACGGCGGCGAACATTTTTATCGGCATGGTCGAGGCGCCGCTGGTGGTGCGGCCCTATCTGGCGCGGTTGTCGCGCGGTGAACTGTTCATCGTGATGACCTGCGGCATGGCCGGCGTCGCGGGGACGGTGATGGTGCTGTATGCCAGCATTCTCGGGCCCGCAGTGCCTGATGCCATCGGCCACATTCTGGCGGCGTCGATTATTTCGGCGCCGGCGGCGATTGTGGTTGCCGCCTTGATGGTGCCGCCGCAGGGCGGCCCGACGCCGGCGCGATTGGATGTGCCGTCGCCGGCGCGCAGCGCAATGGATGCGGTGACCCGCGGCACTGTCGATGGCCTGCAATTACTGCTGAATATTGTGGCGTTGCTGATTGTGCTGGTGGCACTGGTGACGCTGGTCAATCTGGGACTGGCCTTGTTGCCGGCGCTGGACGGCGCGCCACTGTCGCTGGAGCGGGCGCTGGGTTTTGTAATGGCGCCGCTGACCTGGCTGGCGGGGGTGCCGTGGGCCGAGGCACAGGCGGCCGGCGCGCTGATGGGCGTGAAGACCGTACTCAATGAATTCGTCGCCTATCTGCAACTGGCGCAGTTGCCGCCGGAAACACTGACGCCGCGCAGCCGGGTGATCATGACTTACGCGTTGTGCGGCTTTGCCAATTTCGGCAGTCTCGGCATCATGCTTGGCGGGCTGACGGCGATGGTGCCGGAGCGGCGCGATGACATCGTGTCTCTGGGCATGCGTTCGATCGTGTCGGGCACACTGGCCACGCTGGTGACTGCCGCCGCCGTCGGCGTTGTTTTATAGGTATTTGTTTTTAAACGATAATTTAAGGATTTGTTAATGACCCGCATTGCTTCCGTCAAAGCCCATGCTGTTTCCGCCAAACTCAAACACACGCTGTGGACCGCGCATGAAGAGTTGCACAGTTCGAGTGTGGTGCTGGTGGAAGTCAAAACGGATGATGGCCTGACGGGTATCGGCCAGATCCACGGTTCGCCGCTGAAGGACATCTGCAAATACGTCGAGCTGCTAGGCGAAGTGGTGCGCGGCATGGACGCCACCGCGCAAATCGCGGTGTGGGAAAAACTGTTTTCACTGACCTCGCCGCGGGCGACCGGCATGGGCGGGCGCGACGGCCTGCCGCAGCCGCTGTCGCGCGGTGACCGGCCGCAGATCATGGCGGCGATCGGCGGCATCGACAGCGCACTGTGGGACATCAAGGGCAAGGCGCTGGGCGTGCCGGTGTGGAAGTTGCTGGGCGGCGACGGCAAACCTTTGTTCTCCTATGCCACCGGCGGTTATTACGAACTCGATGCGCCGCTGCATGTTTGTGCCGATGAACTCGCGGCTTTCGTCAAGCGCGGCTACAAGGCAGTGAAGCTTAAAACCGCGGGTCTGAGCATCGAAAAGGAAGTGGAGCGCATCCGCCTGACGCGTGCGGCGATCGGCAATGACGTGCATCTGATGCTCGACATGAATGCGGCCTACGACCTCGAGGACTGTATCCGTTTCGCGCATGCCGTAGAGCCGTACGACATCTACTGGCTGGAAGAACCGCTGCATTGGTATTTGCAGCCTGCCGATTTTGTGGTGCTGGCCAAAAATACGGTGATTCCGCTGGCCCATGGCGAACGCGAAATGACACGTTTCACCGCGCGTGATTTCATCACCAGCGGCGCGCTGGGTTTCATGCAATTCGACTCGACGCGCTTTGCCGGATTCACCGAATCGCTGCGCGTCAGTTATCTGGCTGAACAACATGGCGTGCGCATTGCGCCGCATCTGGTGCCGGAGGTGCATGCCCATTTGATCTCGGCCTTCCCGCGGCTGGGCTTCGGCGTGGAGTCGCATGGCAACGCCGACCGCGACCCGCTGTGGTTCGAATTGTTCACCGAACGCGCGCAGGTCAAGGACGGCATGGTGCATCTGAACGATCTGCCGGGCTTCGGTTTTGAAATCGACTGGAAAACCGTCAGGAAATACGCGGCCTGAGACGCGGCCTGAGCCGCACTGTTATAGTTTGCGCCAGCAAGAAACGGGATTACACATGAATATCGTGGTCATGGCCGGTGATGACATCGGCCCGGAAATCATCGCTGCGGCGATGGCGGTGGTGAAGGCGGCTGACGCCGAGTTTTCGCTGGGCCTGCGGTTTACCGACATCGAGGTCGGCATGGCCAGTCATCGCAAACACGGCACGACGCTGACTGACGCGGCGTTGCAAGCCGCCATGGATGCCGACGGCGTCATTGTCGGTCCCTGCGGCATGACTGATTACCCGCCGCTGACGCAGGGCGGTGTCAACATTCCGGGCACCATTCGCAAGCGCCTTGATCTGTACGCCAATCTGCGTCCGGCGCGCAGCCGTGCCGGCATGCCGGATGCGCGGCGCGGGCTGGATGTGCTGATCGTCCGCGAAAACACCGAAGGTTTTTATTCCGACCGCACGATGTTCATGGGCAACGGCGAATTCATGCCGACTGAAGACGTGGCGCTGTCGGTGCGCAAGATTACCCGTCAGGGATCTGAACGTATTGCAAAGGTGGCTTTTGAATACGCCGCGCGTCGCAGCAAACGCGTCACCGTGGTCGGCAAGCGCCATGTGCTGCAGATGACTGACGGCCTGTTCATGGCGCCCGCTTACGAGCTGGCGAAAGCACACTCCGACATCACGCTGCGCGAAATGGACATCGACGCCATGGCCGCCGATATTTACACCCGGCCGGAGCGTCACGACGTGATCCTGATTTCCAATATGTTTGGCGACATTCTGTCGAATCTGGCGGTGGCGCTGTCGGGCGGATTGGGTCTTGCTGCGGCGATCAACGCCGGCGACAACCACGCCATTGCCAACGCCGGCCACGGCTCGGCGCCGGATATTGCGGGGAAAGGCATCGCAAATCCCAGTGGCATGATCCTTTCCGCAGGTATGCTGCTCGAATGGTTGGGTATCCGTCACAACAAGCCGGCGTTCCAGCAGGCGTATCAGGCGATCCAGGTCGCGGTCGATGTGGCACTGGCTGATGGCGCGGCGCGCACCGGCGACCTCGGCGGTGGCGGCAACACCCGCAGTTTTGCCGAGGCCGTGGTCAAACATTTGCGCAGCAACAAGGTCCGGGCCGCGTAGCCTGAACTTCCAAAACTCCATAACGGGAGGGGGTCATGAAACGTGCTGTCTTAGCGTTCTCCGCGCTGGCTGTCGTTCTGAGTGCCGGCCAGGTCGCTGCACAGGCTTATCCGGTCAAATCCATCCGCTTTCTGGTGGGTTATGCGCCGGGCGGCGGCACCGACATCATGGCCCGTGTTGTCGGTGCCAAGTTGACCGACAGCCTGGGCCAGCAGCTCATCGTCGACAACCGGCCGGGAGCCAATGCCAACCTTGCCGCGGAAATTGCATCAAAGGCGACACCGGACGGTTATACGGTGCTGTTTATTTCGGTGTCGCATGCAATCAGCAAGCCGCTGTATAAAAAACTCGGCTACGACCTGGTGCGCGATTTCTCCCCGTTGATCAATGTATCGTCGGTGCCGATGTTTGTGGTGGTGCCGCCGTCATCGGCGCCTAGGAGTATCGCCGATGTGATCGCGCTGGCTAAAAACAAGCCGATCAACTACGCATCGTCGGGCGAAGGCAGTCCGGAGCATATCGCTGCCGAAATGTTCAAAGCGATGACCAAAACCGGCATGACCCATGTCTCGTACAAGGGCGGCGCGCCGTCGGCGCTGGCGCTGATTTCCGGTGAAGTGCAACTGGGCTTTAATACCGCGCCGGTGGCGGTGCCGCACATCAAGTCCGGCAAAATGCGCGCCATTGCGGTGACCAGTGCGAAGCGCAACCCGGCACTGCCCGATGTGCCCACCGTTGCCGAGTCGGGTGTGGCCGGCTATGACATGATCAACTGGTATGGTGCGGTGGTGCCGACGGGAACGCCGGCGGCTGCAATCAACCGGCTCAATACCGACATCAACAAGGCGCTGAAACTGCCTGACGTGCAGCAGCGCCTCGCCGCGCTGGGTGCCGATCCGCTGGGTGGCAGCGCCGCCGAGTTCGGCATTTACATCAAGTCGGAAATCACCAAATATACCAAGGTCGTGCAGGACGGGAAATTGCAGCAGCAGTAAACCGGCCGCGCGAAAAAAAGCCGGCGCATGCGCCGGCTTTTTTATGGATGATGCGCAGTGTTACTCGGCAAAAAACTCCTTGACCCGATCCATCCAGGATTTTGCGCGGGGATTATGCCGCGCGGAATCCTTGTTGCTGATGGTTTCGAATTCCTGCAGCAGTTCTTTCTGGCGCGAGGTCAGGCTGACCGGGGTTTCGACGACGACATGGCACATCAGGTCGCCGTGTGTTGTTGAACGCACGCCCTTGATGCCCTTGCCGCGCAGCCGGAACACCTTGCCGCTCTGGGTTTCCGCAGGGATCTTGATTTTGGCGTAGCCGTCGAGCGTGGGGATTTCGATTTCGCCGCCCAGTGCCGCGGTGGTAAAGCTGATCGGCATTTCGCAATGCAGGTCGTTGTGATCGCGGGTGAACACGCTGTGCTGCTTGATCTGGATGACCACATACAGGTCGCCGGAGGGGCCGCCGTTGACACCGGTTTCGCCTTCGCCCGACAGGCGGATGCGGTCGCCTTCGTCGACGCCCGCCGGAATTTTTACTGCCAGTGTTTTTTGTTTCTTGACGCGGCCACTGCCGGAGCAGGGGCTGCAGGGGTTGGCCACCATCTTGCCGGTGCCATGACAGCGCGGGCAGGTCTGCTGGATCGAGAAAAATCCCTGCTGCATGCGCACCTGGCCGTGTCCGCCGCAGGTGGTGCAGGAGGTCGGTTGCGTGCCGGCTTTGGCGCCGGTGCCTTTGCAGGTCTCGCATTCTTCCATCGCCGGAATGCGGATGCGCGTTTCGGTGCCGCGCGCGGCGTCTTCCAGCGATATCTCCAGGTTGTAGCGCAGATCGGCGCCACGGTAGACCGTGGAACGGCCGCGACCGCCGCCGCCACCGCCGGCGCCACCAAAGATGTCGCCAAAAATGTCGCCGAAGGCGTCGCCAAAACCGCCGAACCCGGCGCCTGCACCGGCGCCCGACGAGGGGTCGACGCCGGCGTGGCCGAACTGGTCATAGGCCGCGCGTTTCTGCGCGTCGGTCAGTATCTCGTAGGCTTCCTTGGCTTCCTTGAAATGCTCTTCCGCCTTGGGGTTGTCCGGGTTGCGGTCCGGATGCCACTTCATCGCGAGCTTGCGGTAAGCTTTTTTCAGCTCGTCTTCGGAGACGTCACGGTTCACACCGAGCACTTCGTAATAGTCTTTTTTTGCCATTTGCTTTTCGTGAAGCGTTAGGCGGGAGGCGTAAGACGCAGAAAAGCAAAGGGGGTGAAGAGATTTTTCTCCTCACCCCTCACGCCTTACTCCACACGCAGTTACTTCTTGTCTTTAACCTCTTCAAATTCGGCATCGACCACATTGCCGTCGTCTTTTTTGCCGGCATCGGCTTTGCTGTCGTCGCTCCCACTGCGACCGCCCGGGGCAGCGCCTTGCGCCTGCTGGGCTTTTTGCATTTCTTCGCCCAATTTCTGCGCAGCCTGGGCCATCGCCTGGGTCTTGGCCTCGATCGCGTCCTTGTCGTCGCCTTTAAGCGCTTCTTCGGCATCCTTCACCGCGGCTTCGATCCTGGCTTTGTCATCAGCACCGATCTTGTCGCCATACTCGGTCAGCGATTTTTTCACGCTGTGGATCATCGCGTCGCACTGGTTGCGGGTGTCGACGAGTTCGCGCAGCTTCTTGTCTTCCTCGGCATTGGCTTCGGCGTCCTTGACCATGCGCTGGATCTCCTCTTCGGAGAGTCCGCTCGACGCCTGGATCTTGATCTTGTTTTCCTTGCCGGTGGCCTTGTCCTTGGCCGAGACGTGGAGGATGCCGTTGGCATCGATGTCGAAGGTGACTTCGATCTGCGGCATGCCGCGCTGCGACGGCGGAATGTCGGTCAGGTTGAACTGGCCGAGCGACTTGTTGGCCTTGGCCATCTCGCGCTCGCCCTGCAGCACGTGGATGGTCACCGCGTTCTGGTTGTCTTCAGCGGTCGAGAACACCTGCGACGCCTTGGTCGGGATCGTGGTGTTTTTCTGGATCAGCTTGGTCATTACGCTGCCCAGCGTCTCGATGCCCAGCGACAGCGGGGTCACGTCGAGCAGCAGCACGTCCTTGACGTCGCCCTTGAGCACGCCGGCCTGGATCGCGGCACCGACAGCAACCGCTTCATCGGGGTTGACGTCCTTGCGCGGTTCCTTGCCGAAGAAGTTCTTCACCGCTTCCTGCACTTTCGGCATGCGCGTCTGGCCGCCGACGAGAATCACGTCTTCGATGTCGGTGAGTTTGACGCCGGCATCCTTGACCGCGATTTCGCAGGGCTTGATGGTGCGCGCGATCAGTTCCTCGACCAGCGATTCGAACTTGGCGCGGGTGATCTTGATTGCCAGATGTTTCGGGCCGGACTGGTCAGCGGTGATGTAGGGCAGGTTGATCTCGGTCTGCTGCGAGGACGACAGCTCGATCTTGGCCTTTTCAGCGGCGTCTTTCAGTCGCTGCAGCGCAAGCATGTCCTTTTTCAGGTCAACGCCGGATTCCTTCTTGAACTCATCACAGAGGTAATCCATCAGGCGCTGGTCGAAGTCTTCGCCGCCGAGGAAGGTATCGCCGTTGGTCGACAGCACTTCGAACTGGTGTTCGCCTTCGATTTCGGCGATTTCGATGATCGACACGTCGAAGGTGCCGCCGCCGAGGTCATAGACCGCAACCTTGCGGTCGCCCTTTTTCTTGTCCATGCCGAAGGCCAGCGCGGCCGCGGTCGGTTCATTGATAATGCGCTTGACGTCGAGGCCCGCGATGCGGCCGGCGTCCTTGGTCGCCTGACGCTGCGAATCGTTGAAGTAAGCCGGCACCGTGATCACGGCTTCGGTGACTTCTTCACCGAGGTAATCCTCGGCGGTTTTTTTCATTTTGATCAGCACTTGTGCGGAGACTTCCTGCGAGGCGATTTTTTTGCCGCGCACTTCCACCCAGGCGTCGCCGTTTTCGGCCTTGACGATCTTGTAGGGCATCAGGTCGATGTCCTTCTGCACTTCCTTTTCCTCGAAGCGCCGGCCGATCAGCCGTTTGACCGCGTATAGGGTGTTCTTGGGGTTGGTTACCGCCTGGCGTTTGCCCGGCGCGCCGGTGAGGATCTCGCCGTCGTCCATGTAGGCGACGATCGACGGCGTGGTGCGCGCGCCCTCGGAGTTTTCAATCACCTTCGGCTGGCCGTTTTCCATCACGGCCACGCAGGAGTTGGTGGTGCCCAGGTCGATACCGATGATCTTGCCCATGTTCATTACCTCTTAGCTGTAAATTTTGTTGCGCCGGATTACCGGTAAATTATTGATGCCGCTGAATAATTGACCGATCACTGTGCCGGCTGACTTGTTATGTAATCTGGGGTCGTTGGCGTGGTTTTCAAGCGTCCGGGGCTTTGGCGACGACAACCATCGCCGGGCGGATAATCCGGTCGTGGAGCACGTAACCCTTCTGCAGCACGCTGATCACGGTGTTCGGCGTCGCGTCTGCCGGCACCATGCTGATCGCCTGATGGCGGTGCGGATCGAATTTTTCACCGACCGGATTGACCTCGATGACCTTGTGTTTTTCAAACGCGGAGGAGAGCTGCTTCAGCGTCAGTTCGGCACCGCTTTTCAGGGTTTCGACGGTGGCGGTTTCAACCGCCAGCGCGGCTTCGAGGCTGTCCCTGACTGCCAGCAGTTCTGCCGCAAAATTTTCGACGGCGTATTTATGCGCGTTGGCGACATCGGTCACCGCTCGCTTGCGCATGTTTTCGGTTTCGGCCTTGGCGCGGAGCCAGGCGTCGTGGTGTTCCTGCGCATCCAGTTCAGCCTTGCGCAGCATTTCCTCGATCGAGGGCATGACCTCCGGTGCCGGCTTGGCGTCGGTGGCCGCAGCTTCGGCGGTGTTTTCGGGTTTCTGATCCAGCGATTCCTGCGTCATGGCATTTGTGCGTTGTGGTTATGAGTGAGCTGACTGCATGTTGGGCTGACCCTGGGGATTTCAAGGGCATTGAATGAAATTTATAACTTATTGTTTTTATTAATAAAATTAACACCTGTCGAAGCCCCTGTTGGAATCCGTAGTTCGGGAACCGTGCGCTAAATCATTTCAGTGTTAAGCGCAGAGCACTACGTATCAGCCCGTCGATAAATTGCGGGCACATCCGGGCGCCGTGTTTTTAACGCAGTGATACAGCGCGGATCAAGCCATGGCAAACAAAGCAAACGGGGGGTCTAAGGCGGCAGGCCTAAGGACATTTGGCGGGCGGCATAAAAATAAATGGAGAGGTGCATCAACATTTTAGCTTTACGCACAACCGCGAGTGCTTGTTATATTCGTGGCGTATTCAGTCCAGGGCCTTAAGGTGCATCGCCGCTGGACAAACAAATACAAACCCGATAATCGGGCAACAGCATCAACTCGAGGAGCAGCAATGGATCTGAATCTTGCAGGGCGCACCGCATTCATTACGGGCGCGAGTCGCGGTATCGGCCGTTCAATCGCCATCGCACTGGCGGCACAGGGCGTAAACCTCGGTTTGTTCGGTCGCGATATGGCACGCTGCAATGCCGTGGCCGCCGAACTGCGCGCGAAACATCCTGCCTTGCGTATTGCGGTTGTTGAACTCGATGTAGCCGATGCTGCCGCGATACAGCCTGCGGTGGCAAAGGCCATCGAAGTGCTGGGCAGCGTGGATATTCTGGTCAACTGTGCCGGCGGTGCATTTCGTGGCCGCCTCGCGGACATTCCCGACCACCTGTGGGAGGAATATTTTGCCGTGAAGCCGCTGGGGCTGATCCGCATGACCCGCGAAACCATGCCGTACCTGAAAAAATCCAGCCAAGGCCGGGTGATCCACATGTCCGGTACCCGCGGACGCGAACCGCACGGCGTGCAGGTGATGTCGGGGCCGATCAATCTCGGCACACTGAGCATCACCAAGGCCATGGCCAACGAATTCGGGCCGGCCGGCATTACCGTGAATGCGATTTGCCCGGGTTCCACCGATACCGGTCGCTGGACCGAACTGGTGAGCATCCGCGCCAAAGAAAAAAATATTTCCATCGTCGATGCCGAGAAGGAACTGACCGCCGACGTGCCGATGGGGCGCGTGGTCAAACCCGAGGATGTCGCCGACCTGACCGTGTTCCTGGCGTCGGCACGGGCGGCGATGATCAGCGGTTGTGCGATCAATGTCGACGGAGGGCGCAGCCGTGCGATCTGACATTCTGAAATTCACGGCCGGCGCGGTTCTGGGTTGCTGCGTCCTGGTGCAGCCGGCATGGTCGCAGAACTTCCCCGAGCGTTCGCTGCGGTTGATCGTTCCGCTGGCGCCGGGCGGTGGCAATGACGCAGCTGCGCGGGTTGTCGCGGCGGGCCTCAGCAAGCGGTTCGGGCAGCAGGTGGTGGTCGACAACCGGCCGGGTGGCGGATCGGTCATTGCATCACAGGTGGTATTGGGCCTTCCCGCGGACGGGTATACGCTGTACCTGTTCAGCACCAACGTCAGCATGGCACCGTTGCTCCAGCCCAAGCTGCCGTTCGACACCCTGCGCGATTTTGCGCCGCTGAGCCGTATCGGTATTTCACCGGGCGGGCTGATCGTCCATCCGTCGCTGCCCGTGCACAAGGTGATGGACCTGGTGGCGCTGGCGAAAGCGCGTCCCGGCGAAATCACCTTCGGGTCATCAGGACCCGGAGGCGGGTCTCATCTCGGCGGCGAACTGTTCAATCTGCTGGCCAAGGTCAAGTTGTTGCACATCCCGTACAAGGGCAGTGCTTTTGCAACGACTTCGGTTTTGAGTGGCGAGACGCAGGTTGCATTCAATAATCCCACGTCGTCGCTGCCGCACATCAAAGCGGGGCGTTTACGGTTGGTGGCGGTAACAACGGCCAAGCGCTGGCCTCTGCTCCCGGGAACACCCACGATCAATGAGTCGGGGGTGAGCGGCTACGAACATTTGATCTGGAACGGACTCGCGGTGCGTTCGGGTACGCCCAAGCCGGTTTTTGACCGCATCTATGCCGGACTGATCGAGGAATTGAAATCCCAGCAGCTGGCCGATTTGCTCGCCCACGACAGTTCGTTGCCGTCACCGGAAACGCCACAGGCGTTTCTGCGTTTCCTTGAGGATGAGCAGAAAAAATGGCGCCCGGTGGTCAAGCAGGCCGGGATATCGGCGCTGTGAAAGCCGCAGACCAGGAAGCGGTATTACCCGGGGCGACTGCGGCGCTGGCGGCCTATGTTGCCGATCTGCGCTACGCAGCGCTGCCCCACGAGGTTGTGGAAAAAACCAGGGACTGTGTGCTGGATGCACTGGGCTGCATGTTGTTCGGCGTGACGCTGCCGTGGACCTGCATTGTTGCTGATGTGGCGCGCGAAGAAGGCGGAAATTCGCAGGCATCCATTGTCGGCAGTGCCGAGCGCCTTTCGGTCACGCAGGCGGTGCTGGTCAACAGCACTGCAGGCCATGCTTTCGAACTGGACGATGCCCATACCCGTGCCTCGATGCACGCCGGGTCGATTGCAGTGGCCACTGCGCTGGCGTTTTCCGAGTGGCGTGCTCCGGTGCCGGGCCGTGAGTTTGTTACGGCCATCGTTGCCGGTTACGAGGCCGGGTTGCGTGTGGGCATGGCGGGGGCGGGGAATATTTTCAAGCGCGGATTTCATTCCGCAGCGGTCTGCGGCGTGTTTGTCGCCGCGGCAACTGCCTCGCGGTTGCTGGGGCTGGATGCACTACGCACGCAGCACGCCTTCGGCATCGCCGGTTCCATGGCCTCGGGGCTGATGGCGGCGCAGGAAGGCGCCATGGTGAAACGGCTGCACGCCGGTCAGGCCGCAAAAAACGGCGTGACTGCGGCATTGCTGGCAAGCCGCGGTTTCACCGGCATCGTCAATGTGCTGGAGGCGCCGTTCGGCGGTTTTTTCAGTTCGATGACCGACCGCCGGGAACTCCATGCATTGACCGCGGGTTTGGGTTCGCAATGGGAGACCCTTGCACTGGGTTTCAAGCCGTACGCCACCGCCGGTGCCTGTCATCCTGCGCTGGCGCTGCTCGATGTCATCATGCGCGAGCATGGTCTCAAGGCCGACGACATTGCTCGAATCAAGGTTGACTGCACTACGCATTGCCGGGACCACGTGGCATGGCCTTACGTGCCGCAGGGCGTGGCTTCGGCGCAAATGAACATTTTTTTTGCGTTGTCGGTCATGGCGCTGGAGCGGGCCGCGATGGTGGCGCAGTTTGAAGAATCGAAGCTGGGGGATCCGCACATCCTTGTATTCATGAGCCGCATTACGGTGACCGTTGACCCTGCCTTTGACGCGATGGGCAACGCGTTTCGTTATGCAACACGGGTTACGGTTTCAACCGCCGCCGGAAGTTACTCACAGGAAACGCTGCATCGTCCGGGATCACCGGAAATGCCACTCACCGCTGCACAACGGACTGCGAAATTTGAGCAGTTGGCCGCTTACCGGCTGGATGCGGCAAGCCGCGGACGGGTGCGGGATAACGTGCAAAATCTGGAGAACTTGAAAACCATGGAACCATTGATTGCGTCGCTCCGCGGCTGATTATTAAGTATCTGATTTATTTGATACTTTTTTCAGGGTTATTGCTTGGCCCCGAGTTGCAATGCGCGATTTTTTGCCGCCTGCAGGTTTTCCGCGGTCGCGGTGCTGTTCCAGCCGAGCAGGTTTTTCAGCGTGATGTCGGTCAAAGCGTGCAGCCAGTCGTCGCGTTCGTTGAGGCAGGGGATGTAGTGCAGTTCCTTGCCGCCGTGGGTGAGGAAATCACCTTTGGCTTCAATTGCAATTTCTTCCAGCGTTTCCAGACAGTCACTGACAAAGCCGGGACAGGCGACGTCGACACGGCCGATTTTCTTTTTGGCCAGACCTTTGATCACTTCCGAGGTGTACGGTTTAAGCCATTCGGCGCGGCCGAAGCGGGACTGAAAGGTGACTGAGTAGAAGTCAGCCTTGAGGCCGATCTGTTCGGCAATCAGGCGGCCGGTTTTCAGACATTCGCAGTGGTAGGGGTCGCCCAGGTCCAGCGTGCGCCGCGGCACGCCGTGGAAACTCAGCACCAGATGATCGCCGCGGCCGTGTTTGAACCAGTAGTCATTGATGGCCTGTGCCGAGGCTTTGATGTATCCCTCGTCGTCGTGGAAATGTTTGACGGTGCGAACTGCCGGCTGGTTGCGCTGGGCGCCGATGGCAGCAAAGGCTTCCTGGAATACCGTTGCCGTGGTGCTGGCGGAATACTGCGGATACAGCGGCACCAGCAGGATACGGTCGCAACCCTGTGCTTTCAGCGCATCCAGTTTTGAGCGGATGGAAGGATTGCCGTAGCGCATCGCGTAGTCGACGACATGTGGCTGTTTCAGGCGCTCGCCAAGGTAACCGCGCAGCATCGAGGCCTGGCGCCCGGTGTGCACTTTCAACGGCGAGCCTTCCTTGGTCCACACCTGCGCATAACGTTCGGCGGAGGCCTTGGGCCGGGTTGTCAACACGAACAGGTTGAGGATCAGCCACCATACCGGGCGCGGAATTTCGACGACATAGGGATCGGACAGGAATTCGCGCAGGTAGGTGCGTACTGCAGCAGGGGTGGCCGATTCGGGAGAACCCAGATTGATGATCAGCACGCCGATTTTCGGGGTGGTGCCGTGTGTGTATGGCGGTTCTTTGGCGAATGGGCCCATCAAATGCATCCGTGCAGAGTTACGGGGGGGGAGTTAGCGGCCGGCGTTCAGGACTGAAGCTCAGCGTTGAGTCAGTGCGCTGCTGAGCAGCTTGGCGGTGATATCGACAATCGGGATCACACGTTCATAGGCCATGCGTGTCGGGCCAATGACGCCGACAGTGCCGACGATCTTGCCGTCGACTTCATAAGGCGCGGTAACGACGCTGCATTCATCCAAAGGCGTCAGGCCAGCTTCGCCGCCGATGAAAATCTGCACGCCCTGGGCGCGGCTGGAGTGGTCGAGCAGTTGCAGCAGCGTGGAGCGGTGTTCGAACAGGTTGAACAGGTCGCGCAGCTTGGTCATGTTCGACGACAGGTCATCAATGCCGAGCAGGTTGATTTCACCCGAGATCACCACGTCTTCGGCGGATTCGCTGACGGCCTGGTCGCCGGCGGCCAGTGCGGCGGCCATCAACTGCGACATGTGTTCCTGCACCTGTTTCAACTCGGCATGGACGCGGCGGCGGATCTCATCGAAGCTGCAGCCGGCGTAGTTCTGGTTGAGGATGTTGGCGGCCTCGACCAGTTCCGACGGCGAATAGATCTTGTCGGTCTGGATGATGCGGTTCTGCACATCGCCTTCTGCGGTGACCAGAATCAGCAGGATGCGTTTTTCGGTGAGCCTGAGGAATTCGATGTGGCGGAAGCCGCCGCTGCGGCGCGGCGTGACGACCACGCCGGCGAAACGCGTCAGATCTGAAAGCAGGTGCGAGGCTGAAGCGACCAGTTTTTGCGTGTTGTTGACCTGCAGCTGGCCTTCGAGCTGGTTGATCTCAATGCGGTCCAGCGGTTTGACGGTGAGCAGGGTATCGACAAAAAAGCGGTAGCCGCGCGAAGTGGGAATGCGGCCGGCGGAGGTGTGCGGGCTGGCGATGAAACCCATGTCCTCAAGGTCTGCCATCACGTTGCGGATGCTCGCTGGCGACAGATCAAGGCCCGAGTATTTGGACAGCGCGCGTGATCCGACAGGCTGGCCGTCGGCGATATAACGCTCCACCAGGGTTTTCAGCAGCAGTTGCGCGCGTTCGTTTAATGCATGAAATTCTTGAGCCATAAATTCATTTTACACAAAAAGCACCGATGCCCAGCACTCCTTGGGCGTGAGCGCCAATGCATTGTTTTAATTGAATTTGCGCGCTGCCGGCTGCACGGGAATTGTGGTTTAATGCCGTCATGTCTGTTGCATTCCCCACTGTCGCGCTGATCGGTAAATACAAGACGCCCGAGGTTGCCGAGCCGGTGATGCGGCTCGCGCGCTTCCTGGAGACGCGCGGCGTCAAGGTGTTGCTCGACCGCCTGACTGCTGCGCACATCCAGAACTGCCCGTACGAAGTACTGGGGCTGGAAGAACTGGGTAGCGAGGCCGATCTGGCAATCGTCATCGGCGGCGACGGCACCATGCTCAACATCGCACGCACATTTGCACCGTTTGATGTGGCGCTGGTCGGCATCAACCAGGGAAGGCTCGGGTTCCTGACCGATATCTCGCTCGACACCATGTTCGAGACCATTACCGCGATTCTCGACGGCCAGTTTGTCACCGAAGAACGCATGCTGTTCGAATCCGAAGTCTGGAGCGGCATCAACGGCGGTCAGGAACGCGTGTTTGAAGTGCTCGCGTTCAATGATGTGGTAGTCGCCAAGGGATTCAAGGGCGGCCTGGTCGACATCGAAGTGCGTATCGACGGCCAGTTCATCTATAACCAGCGCTCCGACGGACTGATTGTTGCAACGCCGACCGGTTCCACCGCGTATGCACTGTCTTCCGGCGGTCCGATCGTGCACCCGTCGCTGTCGGTGATGTCGCTGGTGCCGGTGTCGCCGCACACGCTGTCGAACCGGCCGATCGTGATCAGTGCCAACAGTGTCGTCGAGATCATGGTGCGCAGTGCGGACGATCCGCGCGCGCATTTTGACAGCCACTCGCATTTCGACCTGCGCGAAGGCGACCGTGTCGTGGTCCGCCGTTATCCCCATCAGATCAAGCTGCTGCACCCGGTCGGCCACAGCTATTACGCGATGCTCCGCGAAAAGCTGCACTGGAACCGCGATTGAACGCTGCAGCTGCCGCCCATCCCTGAACTGTCATGCTGCGTCGACTGACCATAACGGATTTTGTGATCGTCGAGCGCCTCGAACTCGAGTTTAGCGCCGGCTTTACAGTGCTGACCGGCGAAACCGGCGCCGGCAAATCCATCCTGATTGATGCACTGGCGCTGGCGCTCGGTGAACGCGCCGATCCGATTGCTGTGCGCCAGGGTGCTGCGCGCGCCGACATCACTGCTGAATTCGAAACCGACGGCAACCGTGCGTTGACCGCATGGCTGGCCGACAGCGATCTCGCCGGCGATGACGGTATATGTCTGTTGCGGCGTGTGGTCGAGTCATCGGGCCGTTCGCGCGGTTTTATCAATGGCCATCCAGCCACCGCCGCGCAGTTGCGCGAGGCCGGCGACTTCCTGGTCGACATTCATGGCCAACATCAGCACCAGTCGCTGAGCCGTCCCGCAACACAGCGCGCATTGACGGATGCCTATGGCGGCCTGGAGGCGCAGGCTGAGCTGGTTGCTGAGGCGTGGCGCACCTGGCAACGGCGGCGTGAAGAGCGGCTGGCATTCGAGGGTAATGCCGCGGCGATCAATGCCGAGCGTGAGCGCCTGGAATGGCAGTCGCAGGAACTTGACGCACTGAAACTGATGCCCGGCGAGTGGGCGGCGGTGGGCGCCGAACATGCGCGACTGGCGCATGCGGCCAGTTTGATTGAAGCGGCGCAGGCCGGCGTGGAGTTGTTGTCCGAGGGTGAGGGCGCTGCGCTGGACCAGTTGAACGCGGTGCTGGCCCGGCTGCAGCCGCTGCTGCAGCACGATGCGCGGCTGAAGGAAATTCTCGATGCGCTGGTGCCCGCGCAAATCCAGTTGCAGGAAGGTGCGAATGCGCTGCGCCATTACAGCGAACGCACCGATCTTGATCCGCAGCGTTTGCGCGAAGTCGAGCAGCGCCTCGACGCCCTGCATACGGCGGCACGCAAATACCGCGTGGATGCGGATGCGCTGCCGGAACTGGCGGCGCATACCCGCGAGCGTTTGGCCGAACTGGGTGCCGGCGGCGATCCGGAAACCCTGCGCCGGCGCGAAGCCGAAGCCGAGACGGCGTATCGCGAGGCGGCGAAAAAACTTTCTGCAGGCCGCAAAAAAGCGGCAAAAAAACTTGCAGAGGCGGTGACTGCCGGCATGCAGGATCTGGCGATGCAGGGCGGGGTGTTCGAAGTCGCGTTGGAGCCGCTGGAAACGCCGGCGGCCCACGGTCTTGAGCAGATCGAATTCCGTGTCGCCCCGCATCAGAGCATGACCGCTCAGCCGATTGCGAAGACGGCATCCGGCGGCGAATTGTCACGCTTGTCGCTGGCGATACAAACCGTGCTGAGTCGTGTCGCGCGTGTGCCGACGCTGATTTTTGACGAGGTCGATGTCGGTATCGGCGGTCGTGTTGCCGAAATTGTCGGTCGCATGCTGCGCGATCTCGGCGAACGACATCAGGTGATGTGCATCACCCATCTGCCGCAGGTGGCGGCGACCGCCGAACGTCAGTGGCAGGTCAGCAAAGTGACGGCGCGCGGCAAGGTGGGGTCGGCAGTGCTTGCACTCGACGATCAGGGGCGCATCGAGGAAATCGCCCGCATGCTCGGTGGCGTCAAGATCACCGCCACCACACGCCAGCATGCCGCTGAGATGTTGGGAAAAAAGATTAATTAAAACAAGTGCTTATAAATGCAGTTATTGTAACGCCCAGCCCAACCAGGCGGCACCGATGGTGAGCAACAATCCCGGTACTACCTGCATCGCATAACGGCTGCCGCCATTGGCGATGGCGATCACCACTTTGGTGATGGTGTTGGTGGTCAGGCCGAGCAGGATGGGCAGCACACCTTCGGCCACGCTGATTTTTTCCGCAGCAACCAATGAGCCGACCGAGATGGCGGTGGAGTGCGCGTCGGCAAATCCGGTCACGGTTGCGGCCGGGATCAGGCCGCCCGCTCCCAGCCACCAGACAATGGCGGCTGATGCAAATACCACTGCGGTGATGGTCAGCGCGAACAGCAGCGCCGTGCTGAAACTGAATGCGCGCCCCGGATCCTGCTGCGTGCCGGAGGGCAGCATCGGGTTGCGGAACATGAACAGCGCACCGTAGCAAACGGCAACAACCCCGAATCCGGCCAGCGGTATTGTAAGCGCGCGCAGCATGTCCATGCTGGTGGCGGCCAGAAGCGCAGCCATTTGCACGACAGTGGCCACTGTCGACAGAACGGCGCCCGAAGCCGCTGCACGCAGCATTTCGGGGTGATTGCGGGCGCGGGTGCCCATGCTGCCGACCGTCGCGGCGCTGGACACGAATCCCGAGGCGAAGCCGGCAATGGCCAGGCCGAAGCGCGGCCCGAGCGCGCGCAGGGCGATGTGGCCGGCGGCACCGATGCCCATCATCAGCACGACAATGGTCCATGTAGTGCGCGGGTTGATGGCTTCAAACGGCCCGATGTGACGGTCGGGGATCAGCGGCAGCACCACCAGGGTTGCTGCCGCCAGTATCAGTGCATCGTTGAATTCACGCTCTGTCAGCACACGCCGTGCGAAATGGTGCAGCCTGCTTCGCGCGGCGAGCAGGATCGCGACGCCGGCCCCGAGTGCAGCCGCCAGCGGCGGTTCGCGCATCGCGAGTGCGCCCAGCAGCAAAGTCAGCAGCAGCGCGACCTCGGTAGTCATGCCGGGATCTTCTTTGAGGCCGCGGTGGTAACCAATGGCCGCGAGGACGGCAACGCCGCAGATGGCGACAGCCAGCAACAGTTCGCCGCCGAGCAGCATGGTGACGGCGCCAAGTAAGGCAACCACGGCAAAGGTGCGCATGCCTGCTTCAGCGCGCGCCGGGCCCCGGCCCTTGCGGCGTTCACGCTCAACGCCGATCAGCAGGCCGATGCCCAGGGCGATGCCGATGCGGTACCAGGACTGTTCGTCGACGGAAATCATTGCAAACCGGATGCGCTCCGCCCGGCCGGATTAATGCAGGTCGCGCCGGGGTCAGCGGGGGAAGGGCGGCGCATGCCGCGCTTCAGGGATTGCCCTTGCGCGGGCAGGCGGGCTTGGTGCAATCGACGTAGATGTGCAGCGAATGGTCATTGATGCGGAAGCCCCGTTCCTCGGCGACCTTTTCCTGGCGTTTTTCGATTTCAGCGTCGTAGAACTCTTCGACGTGGCCGCATTGCAGGCAGACCAGGTGGTCATGGTGGCTGCCCTGGTTGAGTTCGTAGACGGCTTTGCCGGATTCGAAATGGTGACGAACCAGCAGTCCGGCCTGCTCGAACTGGGTGAGTACCCGGTAGACGGTTGCCAGGCCGGAATCCGTTCCTTCCTCAACCAGTTTTTTATAGACATCTTCCGCGGCCAGGTGGCGCACCGGGCTCTTCTCAAACAGTTCGAGGATGCGCAGTCGCGGCAGTGTGGCCTTGAGGCCGATGGTTTTCAGGTGTTCCGGAGAACTCATCGCTCGTCCTGTGGGAAGGGTCGCTCATGCGAGCTGGTTCTCGGCTATGATATCAGCAAAGCATATTGACGAATGAACTCGAACCGATGGTCCGATTGCGCCCCCAATAAATGAAAATATTCCTTACGATATTCCTCACGATACCGGCTTGGCTGCTGGCGGGTTGCAGCAGTACACCGATGCTGCCGCTTAAACCCTACAAGATCGACATTCAGCAGGGTAATTATGTGACTCAGGACATGGTGGCGAAACTCAAGCCGGGAATGACCCGCAGCCAGGTACGTTTTGCTCTGGGCACGCCGCTGATCGTGGATCCGTTTCGCAACGACCGGTGGGATTATTTTTACATGATGCACAAGGCCGGCGAACTCACCGAGCAACGCGTGGTGACCGCGATTTTCCGTGGTGACGAATTGCTGCGCATCGAGGGCGATGTCATCGCCGGCAGTGCCACGTCGGTAAAACCAGCGGCAGCACCGGTAGACGCAAAACCCGCAGCAGCCCCGCCTGCTGATGAGAAAAAATGACCATGGCCAGCAAACCCACACGGATAGCGATTGCCGGCAGTGGCGGGCGCATGGGGCGCATGCTGCTGGAAGCGGTGACGCAAGACGCCGGGGCTGCGCTGGCCGCTGCGCTGGAAGTCGCAGGCAGCCCCCAGGTAGGGCGTGATGCCGGAGAGTTGGTGGGCGCACCGCGCGGTGTGCTGATCAGTGACAGGCCCGAGCAGGCGCTGGCCGGTTGCGACGTGCTGATTGACTTCACCCGCCCCGAAGGCACGTTGCAGCATCTCGCGATGTGTCGCCGGCTCAAGGTCAACATGGTGATCGGAACCACTGGTTTTGACGACGCCGGCAAAAAGGCGATCGCCGATGCTGCGCGGGAAATCGGCATCGTTTTCGCGCCGAACATGAGCGTCGGCGTCAATGTCACGCTGAAATTGATCGCGTTGGCGGCGCAGGCAATGGGACCCGACCACGATATCGAGATCATCGAAGCGCACCACAAACACAAGGTCGATGCGCCTTCGGGCACCGCCCTGAAAATGGGTGAAGTGGTGGCCGGCGCGATGGGTAAAAAACTGTCCGATTGTGCGGTCTATGCGCGCGAAGGCCACACCGGCGAGCGCAAGCCCGGCAGCATTGGTTTTGCCACCATCCGCGGCGGCGATATCGTCGGCGATCACACGGTACTGTTTGCGGGGACCGGCGAGCGCGTCGAGATTACCCATCGCTCCAGCAGTCGCTCGACTTATGCGCAGGGGGCGCTGCGCGCTGCGCAGTTCCTGATGGATAAACCGGCGGGTCTTTACGACATGTGGGACGTGCTGGGTCTGAAATAGGCGGAATGTCGGCGGCGGGCCGACGCCAAGCCGCTGATTTTGCAGCAAGGGTGGCTGCGTGGTTTGTCGGGCCACCCGCGCTCGCGTATAATTCCGACTCCAAGAACAGCGGGACGGGCCCAAACCCCTCCCGCTTGTCGTATCAAACCCAATAAAATCAGGAGCTTGTTGTGTCATCGCGCACGCCCGCCATTCTCGTACTCAAGGATGGCACGGTATTTCGAGGCTCCGCGATCGGCGCCGAGGGTATCGTGGCCGGCGAAGTGGTGTTTAACACCGCGCTGACCGGTTACCAGGAAATCCTTACCGATCCGTCGTATTGCCGGCAGATCGTTACCCTGACTTACCCGCACATCGGCAATACCGGCGCGAATACCGAGGACGTCGAGTCCGAAAAAGTACAGGCCGCAGGCCTGGTGATCCGCGACCTGCCACTGCGTTCGTCGAATTTCCGCGAAAACTGGAATCTCAGCGATTACCTGAAACGCGAAAACATTGTCGCCATTGCCGATATCGATACCCGCAAGCTGACGCGCCTGCTACGCGACAAGGGGGCGCAGGAAGGCTGCATCATGGCCGGCAAGATTGATGAGCAGGCCGCGCTTCAGGCTGCACGCGCCTTCCCCGGACTGGTCGGCATGGATCTGGCGAAGGTGGTGTCCTGCACCCAGCCTTACGAGACCGATGAAACCGAGTGGAAACTGGGTGAGGGATATGGCAAGCGCGCCGATACGCGTTTTCATGTTGTCGCCTATGATTTCGGTGTCAAACGCAACATCCTGCGGATGCTGGCGTCACGCGGCTGCAAGCTCACGGTGGTGCCGGCGCAGACTGCCGCCGCCGATGTGATGAAGCTCAATCCCGACGGGGTATTCCTGTCCAACGGCCCCGGTGATCCGGAGCCCTGCGACTATGCGATCCGCGCGATCCGTGAATTCCTCGCTGCCGATCTGCCGGTATTCGGCATCTGCCTCGGGCATCAGTTGTTGGCGCTGGCCTGCGGTGCAAAAACGCTGAAAATGAAATTCGGTCATCACGGCGCGAACCACCCGGTGCAGGACCTCGATACCAAACGGGTGATGATCACCAGCCAAAACCACGGTTTTGCCGTGGATGCAGCGACGCTGCCGGCCAATGCCCGGGTGACCCATGTGTCGCTGTTTGACGGCAGCCTGCAGGGTTTTGCGCTGACCGACAAGCCGGCGTTCTGCTTTCAGGGACACCCCGAGGCGAGCCCCGGCCCGCATGACGTGGATTACCTGTTCAACAAGTTCGTGAAGTTGATGGAGCAGCGCCCGGCGCGGACGTAAAAATGCCCAAACGCACAGACATCAAATCAGTTCTCATCATCGGTGCCGGCCCGATCATCATCGGCCAGGCCTGCGAGTTCGATTATTCCGGCGCCCAGGCCTGCAAGGCGCTTCGCGAAGAAGGCTATCGCGTCATCCTGGTGAATTCCAATCCGGCGACGATCATGACCGATCCGGGCATGGCCGATGCGACCTATATCGAGCCGGTGACCTGGCAGGTGGTGGAGAAAATAATCGCCGTCGAGCGGCCCGATGCGCTTCTGCCGACCATGGGCGGCCAGACCGCGCTCAACTGCGCGCTCGATCTGGCAAAACACGGCGTGCTCGAAAAGTACAAGGTCGAGATGATCGGCGCTTCGAAAGAGGCGATTGACAAGGCCGAAGACCGCGAAAAATTCAAGAAGGCGATGGCGAAAATCGGGCTCGACAGCCCTCGCTCGGCGCTGGCGCACAGCATGGAAGAGGCGCTGCAGGTGCAGGCGATGGTCGGTTACCCGACCATTATCCGTCCGTCGTTCACCTTGGGCGGCACCGGCGGCGGCATCGCCTATAACCGCGAGGAGTTTGTCGCCATCATCGAACGCGGCCTCGACGCCAGCCCGACCAAGGAAGTGCTGGTTGAGGAGTCGGTGATCGGCTGGAAAGAGTATGAGATGGAAGTCGTGCGCGACCGCGCCGACAACTGCATCATCATCTGCTCGATCGAAAATTTTGATCCGATGGGAGTGCATACCGGTGACTCGATCACCGTGGCGCCGGCACAGACGTTGACTGACAAGGAATACCAGATCATGCGCAACGCCTCGATCGCGTGCCTGCGCGAGATCGGGGTCGAAACCGGCGGCTCAAACGTGCAGTTCGGCATCAATCCCAAAGACGGGCGAATGGTCATCATCGAGATGAACCCGCGCGTGTCGCGTTCATCGGCGCTTGCCTCGAAAGCCACGGGATTTCCGATTGCCAAGGTCGCCGCGAAACTGGCGATTGGCTACACGCTGGACGAATTGCGCAATGAGATCACCGGCGGCGCGACCCCGGCGTCGTTCGAGCCGAGCATCGACTATGTCGTCACCAAGATTCCGCGCTTCGCGTTCGAGAAATTCCCCCAAGCCGATGACCGCCTGACCACGCAGATGAAGTCGGTGGGCGAGGTGATGGCGATGGGCCGCACCATCCAGGAATCAATGCAGAAGGCGTTGCGCGGCCTGGAAACCGGTGTTGACGGTTTCGATGAGAAGACGACCGACATCGACGCCATCGAAAACGAACTGGGCGATCCGGGTCCGGAACGCATCTTTTACGTCGCGGATGCCTTCCGCTGCGGCATGACGCTCGACGAAGTAAACGGTTTTTCGCATATCGATCCATGGTTCCTGGCGCAGATTGAAGACATCGTCCGCCAGGAAAAAATGCTGGTCGGCCGCAAGCTGGAAGATATCGATGTTGCCGACATGCGCAGGCTGAAGCGTGCCGGATTTTCCGACCGCCGCCTGGCCAAGTTGCTGCTGGTCGAGCAGGATGTTTTGCGTGCGCACCGTCACACACTGGGGGTGCGTCCGGTATACAAACGTGTGGATACCTGCGCGGCCGAGTTTTCAACCAGCACGGCGTACCTGTATTCGACCTATGAAGAGGACTGCGAAGCGCAGCCCACCGACCGCAAGAAGATCATGGTTCTCGGTGGCGGACCCAACCGCATCGGTCAGGGCATCGAATTCGACTATTGCTGCGTGCATGCCGCGCTGGCGCTGCGTGAAGACGGTTTCGAGACCATCATGGTCAACTGCAATCCGGAGACTGTTTCCACCGATTACGACACCTCGGACCGGCTGTATTTCGAGCCGCTGACGCTGGAAGACGTGCTGGAAATTGTTGCCCTGGAAAAACCGGTGGGCGTGATCGTGCAGTTCGGCGGCCAGACACCGCTGAAACTGGCGCGTGACCTCGAAGCCAACGGCGTGCCCATCATCGGCACGTCTCCGGATTCGATCGACGTTGCCGAAGACCGCGAACGTTTCCAGAAACTGCTGACCAAGCTGAAGCTGAAGCAGCCGCCCAACCGCACTGCGCGCAGCGCGCAGAAGGCGCTCGCCGCGGCGGCCGAGATCGGTTATCCGCTGGTGGTGCGCCCGTCCTACGTGCTGGGTGGCCGCGCGATGGAAATCGTACATGAACAGAGTGAGCTCGAGCGTTACATGCGCGAGGCGATCAAGGTGTCAAATGATTCGCCGGTGCTGCTGGATCGTTTTCTCAACGACGCCATTGAGGTGGACGTAGATGCGATCAGTGACGGCACCGAGGTGATCATCGGCGGCGTGATGGAACATATCGAGCAGGCGGGCGTGCATTCCGGCGACTCGGCATGTTCGCTGCCGCCGTTCTCGCTGTCTGCGGAACTGCAGGAAGAGCTGCGCCGGCAGACTGTGTTGATGGCCAAGGCGCTGAAAGTTAATGGCCTGATGAATGTGCAGTTTGCGATCCAGAACGGCCCGGAAGGCGACGTGGTCTACGTGCTGGAAGTGAATCCGCGGGCGTCGCGCACAGTGCCTTTTGTATCCAAGGCCACCGGGCTGCCGCTGGCCAAGATTGCCGCGCGCTGCATGGCCGGCCGTTCGCTGACGGACCAGAAGGTCACGCACGAGATCGTGCCGCCGTATTATTGCGTCAAGGAAGCCGTATTCCCGTTCATCAAATTCCCGGGCGCGGACACCATCCTCGGGCCGGAGATGAAATCGACCGGCGAAGTGATGGGCGTGGGTGAGACGTTTGCCGAGGCCTTCATCAAGTCACAGCTGGGATCGGGCGAGCGTCTGCCAAAATCAGGCAAGGTATTTATCAGCCTCCGGGATGCCGACAAGGAACGCGTGCTCGATATCGCCCGCGTATTGACCGGTATGGGCTTTACGCTGGTGGCCACCCATGGCACGGCGAAGGCGCTGGAAGCCGGCGGCCTGGCGGTGACCCGCGTCAACAAGGTTGCCGAAGGCCGGCCGCATATTGTTGACATGATCAAAAACGGCGAAATCGTGTTTATCATCAACACGGTCGAAGAAAAACGCTCGGCGATTCGCGATTCCTACTCGATCCGCCGCGCAGCTTTGCAGCAGCGAGTTACACTGTACACGACGCTCGCCGGTGCGCGCGCTGCAGCCAATGGCATGGCGCAGGTAAGAGAGTTGCAGGTTTATTCAGTACAGAATCTGCACAAGCGGCTGGTTGCCTGACGTCTGCCTGAAATAACCGGGGTTAACCCATGAATACAAAAACGCCTTTGACGGTTCGCGGTGCGGAATTGCTGCGCACGGAGCTGCATGAATTGAAATCCGTGCAGCGTCCGGCGATTATCGCCGCGATTGCCGAGGCGCGTTCGCACGGCGATCTTTCCGAAAACGCGGAATATTCCGCAGCCAAAGAACGGCAGAGTTTTATTGAGGGCCGAATCGCCGAAGTCGAATCAAAAATCTCCAATGCCCAGATCATCGACCCGGCGACCATCGATACGGATGGCCGCTGCGTTTTCGGCGCCACGGTCGAGCTCGAAGACATCACGTCCGGCGGCAAGGTGACATACCAGATCGTCGGCGACGACGAGGCCGACATCAAGCAGGGCAAGATTTCAATCAGCTCGCCGATCGCGCGCGCGCTGATCGGAAAATACGAGGGTGATGTCGCCGAAGTGCAGGCGCCGGGCGGCGTGCGCGAATACGAAATCGTCGAGATCCGCTACGTCTGATGGGGCGTTTGGCTGAAGCCCTGCAGTCAATTGCAGTGACGCTGTGGGTTGGCGCGATGTGGGGCATCGGTTACATCGTAGCCCCCATTCTGTTCTCCCGCCTTGGTGACCGCGCGCTGGCCGGGCTGATTGCCGGGAAACTGTTTTCGCTGATAGCCTGGATCGGCATTGGCTGCGCGATTTATCTGCTGCTGTTTCGCTTGTTGCGTTACGGAGGCAGCACCTTCAGGCAAGGCGTATTCTGGATTGTGCTGCTGATGCTGGCGCTGGTATGTGCCGGCGAGTTCGGTATACAGCCGATCATGGCGGCGCTTAAGGAGCAAGCGTTGCCCAAGCAGGTCATGGAGTCGGTGCTGCGCGACCGCTTTGCGGCGTGGCATGGGGTGTCCAGCGTGCTCTACATCATTCAGAGCCTTCTTGGCGCTGCGCTGGTCGTGTTGCTGGGCCGGTCGAAGTAAGTTTCTGCCGCGAATGCGGAAACGGCGGCTTGCCTCGCGTCTTACCTATGCCATCTGGAAACTGCGCTTGGTGCGTCTCGGCCCTTTTTTGGCTCGTGAGCGACCGGTTTTCTTGTTCCCGGTTTTGCCGGCATCCTGCATATCTTCAGGGCGCGGCCGGTAAATGACCAGAATTTTTCCGATATGCTGCACCAGAGCCGCGTCCAGTTTGGTGCTGATGTCGTCGATCATGGCGGCACGCGCGGCGCGATCATCGCCAAATACGCGGATTTTGATCAGCTCATGACTTTTCAGATTGACATCGATTTCATGCAGCACGGACGGCGTCAGGCCGGCATCGCTGATCATCACGACGGGATGCAGCGGGTGAGCCCGCGCCTTGAGTACGCGGCGTTGAGCGGCATTGAGGGTAATCATGGGCGCAGTTTAACAGGTCGTGCTGCATGCGCGGCCTGCAGATCGGTGTTCTGAGCATGGCGAAAAACAAGACCAGCAAGGCTTGGATGCACGAGCATGTGAACGATCCGTATGTGCGAAAGGCACAGACGGAGGGCATGCGCTCGCGCGCCGCCTACAAGCTGCAGCAACTGGCCGAGCGCGACAATCTGCTGAAACCCGGCATGGTCGTCGTCGATCTCGGATCCGCACCCGGCGGGTGGTCGCAGGTGGCCGGCCGTGTGGTTGGCCCCGAAGGGCGTGTGATCGGGGTCGATTTGCTGGAAATGCTGCCGGTTTCCGGCGTGCGCTTTGTTCAGGGCGACTTCGGCGATGATGCCGTGCTCGCGGAAGTCGAAAAATGGCTCGATGGCCGGCCGGTGGACCTTGTGCTTTCGGATATGGCACCCAATATGAGCGGAGTGGCCGGCGTTGATCAGGCGCGCAGTATCGGATTGGCTGAGCTGGCGCTGGATTTTTCGTCCAACCATTTGAAACCACAAGGCAATTTTCTGGTCAAAGTATTCCAGGGATCGGGATTTGAAGCATTGGTGGCGGACATCCGCCGTCGCTTTGTCCAAGTCCTGATCCGCAAGCCGGATGCCTCCCGCAGTCGTTCCAACGAGGTTTATCTGGTTGCCAAGGGGTTCAAAGCAGGTCGTTAGCAGGAATGTTGCACCGTGCCCTTCAGCGGTGCTTCGTAAAAGCGTTTAGAATTGAAGAGCTTAGGGTGTGCGCCGGCCCAAAAACGGGGTGCAAAATGATGCCTCATAAGGAGCGGCTTTGAACAATCTGATGAAAAATATGGCGATCTGGCTGGTGATCGCGCTGGTGTTGATGACGGTGTTCAACCAGTTCAACACGCGGCAGACCACGCAGAAAGCCATGGAGTATTCCCAGTTCATCGATGAGGTGAAGCAGGGGAAGATTGCCAAGGTCACGATAGAAGGCCGTGTGGTCAAGGGCGTCAAGTCCACCGGCGAGAAATTCACCACCTATTCGCCCTCCGACATCTGGATGGTCACCGACCTGCTGAAAAACGGTGTGATCGTTGAAGCCAAGCCCGAGGAAGAACCCTCGTTGCTGATGAATATTTTCGTGTCGTGGTTCCCGATGCTGCTGCTGATCGGCGTGTGGGTGTTTTTCATGCGGCAGATGCAGGGCGGCGGGCGTGGTGGCGCATTTTCGTTCGGCAAGAGCAAAGCGCGCTTGCTCGACGAGAACAACAACACCGTTACTTTTGCCGATGTTGCCGGCTGTGAAGAAGCCAAGGAAGAGGTTTCGGAACTGGTCGAATTCCTCCGTGATCCGTCAAAGTTCCAGAAACTCGGCGGGCGCATTCCGCGCGGCGTGTTGATGGTCGGCAATCCCGGCACCGGCAAGACGCTGCTTGCGCGCGCCATCGCCGGCGAAGCCAAAGTGCCGTTTTTCTCGATTTCGGGATCGGACTTCGTCGAAATGTTCGTCGGCGTCGGCGCGGCCCGCGTGCGCGACATGTTCGAGAACGCCAAAAAACACGCGCCGTGTATCGTTTTCATTGATGAAATCGACGCGGTCGGCCGTCAGCGTGGCGCCGGTCTCGGCGGCGGCAACGACGAGCGCGAGCAGACGCTGAACCAGTTGCTGGTCGAGATGGACGGCTTCGAGGCGAACTCCGGTGTCATCATCATTGCCGCAACCAACCGTCCCGACGTGCTGGATCCGGCGCTGATGCGCCCGGGCCGTTTTGACCGCCAGGTCGTGGTACCGCTGCCGGACATCCGCGGGCGCGACCAGATCCTGCAAGTGCATATGCGCAAGGTGCCGATTGCACCGGACGTCAAGGCCGATGTGTTGGCCCGCGGCACGCCGGGATTTTCGGGCGCCGATCTGGCCAATCTGGTCAACGAGGCTGCACTGTTTGCCGCGCGCGGCAGCAAGCGCCTGGTCGACATGGAGGACTTCGAGCGCGCCAAGGACAAGATCATCATGGGCGCTGAGCGGCGCTCGATGGTGATGCCTGAGCATGAGCGCAAGAACACCGCGTATCACGAGTCCGGCCATGCCGTGGTAGCCAAGCTGCTGACCCGGACCGATCCGGTACATAAAGTCACCATCATCCCGCGCGGCCGTGCATTGGGTGTGACCATGCAACTGCCGACGGAAGACCGTTACAGTCTGGATCGCGAGCAGATACTGCAGAACATCGCCGTGCTGTTCGGCGGCCGCATTGCCGAGGAAGTGTTCATGGGGCAGATGACTACCGGCGCTTCCAATGACTTCGAACGCGCCACCGAAATGGCGCGCAACATGGTCACCCGCTGGGGCATGACCGAGAGCCTGGGCACGATGGTTTACGCCGAGAACGAGGGCGAAGTGTTCCTCGGGCGTTCGGTGACGACCCACAAGAACATGTCCGAGGAAACCATGCGCAAGGTCGACGCGGAAATCCGCCGCCTCCTTGACCAGCAGTACGGGCTGGCGCGCAAGATTCTCGAAGACAACCGCGACAAGGTTGAGGTGATGGCCAAGGCCCTGCTCGACTGGGAAACCATTGATGCCGATCAGATTGACGACATCATGGCCGGTCGTCCGCCGCGTGCGCCGAAGCCGCTGGCTACGCCGGTGCCGAAACCGCCCAAGGACAGCACACCCACCGCGACTGCAACCAGCAAGCCGGCGGCTGAATCATAATTTGTTCGCGTTTATATATTAAAAAGTAAAACGAGGGTACCCAGGTGCCCTCGTTTCATTTCCGGCAGATGAATCTTCAATGCGGCACATTCCGGCTGGTGTTGAACCGGCCGCTGATCATGGGTGTGGTCAATGTCACCCCGGATTCCTTTTCCGACGGTGGGCATTACCACAATCTGGATGCAGCCGTGGCGCATGCACGGCGGCTGATCGACGAGGGCGCAGACCTGCTGGACATCGGCGGCGAGTCAACGCGGCCCGGAGCCGCAGCGGTCAGCCTGGAAGAGGAGCGGCGGCGTGTATTGCCGGTGCTGGATGCACTGCTCTCTTCAGGCGTGCCGTTATCCATCGATACCCAGAAGCCGCAATTGATGCGCGAGGCCGCCGCGGCCGGTGCAGCGATGATCAACGACATTAATGGATTCGAGGCAGCAGATGCGCTGCAGGCAGTGTCCGGCAGCGACTGCGCGATCTGCATCATGCACAAGCAGGGGCAACCACAGACCATGCAGCAGGCGCCGCAATATCGTGATGTGGTGGCCGAGGTCGATGGTTATCTGCGGGCCCGTGTCGCAGCCGCAGAAGCGGCGGGTATCACGCAATCACGCATCGTCGTTGACCCGGGTTTTGGTTTTGGCAAGACGCTGGAACATAACCTCACTCTGCTGCGTGCACTGGACCGGGTGGCGGCGGCCGGCGTGCCGGTGCTGGCGGGCCTGTCGCGAAAATCGATGATCGGTGCGCTGACCGAGCGCGAAGTCGGCCACCGCGTGTTCGGCAGTGTTGCTGCGGCGTTGATCGCAGTGCAGCGGGGCGCCGCCATACTGCGCGTTCACGACGTCGCGGCGACGCGTGACGCGCTGGCGGTATGGAACGCGGTAGAATCGATCAAAATCAAAAACTAAGCCACAGAGGGCACAGAGACCCACAGAGAAAACCCAAACAGAGCAGCCCGCGGAATTTTCGCCTGCTGGTTTGTCATGGGCTCTCTGGATGGTCCTTCGGGGTTTTTGTTTTTGCCCTTCTCTGTGCCCTCTGTGGCTAACGCTTTTAGGGGTAGAACCTTTTGACCAGAAAATACTTTGGTACCGACGGCGTGCGCGGCACGGTGGGCGAGGCGCCCATAACGCCTGATTTTGTGATGCGTCTGGGCTATGCCGCCGGCAAGGTGCTGGCCCGTAAAGCCACAGGTGGGGGCCGGCCGACAGTGCTGATCGGCAAGGACACCCGCGTTTCCGGTTATATGCTGGAATCAGCGCTGGAGGCCGGGTTGTCATCGGCGGGTGTCGACGTATTGCTGGTGGGGCCGATGCCGACACCGGGCGTCGCCTATCTGACCCGGGCGCTGCGGTTGTCCGCCGGCATTGTCATCAGCGCGTCGCACAATCCTTATCAGGACAACGGCATCAAGTTCTTTTCCGCTGACGGCAACAAGCTGGCCGATGCCACCGAGTCGGCGATCGAGGCTGCACTCGATCAGCCGCTCAAATGCAAATCTTCTGCCGGGCTGGGCAAGGCACGGCGCATGGACGACGCTGCCGGACGTTATATCGAATTCTGCAAGAGCACGTTCCCGGCGAATCTCGATCTGCACGGATTGCGCATCGCCGTCGATTGCGCACATGGCGCGGGTTATCACATTGCCCCTCACGTGTTTCATGAACTGGGTGCCGAGGTGGTGACCGTGGGTGCTGCGCCTGACGGTTTTAATATCAACAAGGGCGTGGGCGCAACGCATGCCGAATCGTTGCAACGCGCAGTCAGGCGCGCCAAAGCTGATGTGGGCATCGCGCTCGATGGCGACGGCGACCGGTTGATCATGGCGGATGCCCGCGGACGCATTTATGACGGCGATGAATTGCTTTATGTGATTGCGGCGCATCGCAAGAAGGCCCGTACGCTGCGTGGCGGCGTCGTTGGCACGCAGATGACCAATCTGGCGATGGCACAGGCGCTCGCCAAATTGAAGATTCCCTTTGCGCGGGCCAAGGTCGGCGACCGTTATGTGCTGGAGCTTCTTCACGGCCGCGGCTGGCAGATCGGCGGCGAAAATTCCGGCCATCTGATCTGCCTCGATCAGCACACCACGGGAGATGCCATCGTATCCGCGTTGCAGGTGCTGCAGGCACTGATCGCGGCGGATAAAACGCTCGATCAGGCTGTTGATTTCAAACTGTATCCGCAGGAGCTGGTGAACGTGCGTTTCGCTGGCGGATCGGCGCGCGATATCGTTGCCGCAGCGCCGGTGCAAAAAGCAGTGGCAGCTTCTGAACGCATTCTCGGCAATGATGGCCGGGTTTTGCTGCGGCCTTCCGGGACTGAGCCCGTGATCCGGGTGATGGTGGAAGGCAAGGTCAAAAAGACCGTTTCGGCTTGTGCCGCTGCGATTGCCAGGGCAGTAAGCGCCGCGGCTTGAGTGCCTGGCGCTCTCCGCTTGCCTGAGAGGCTTGGGTAAGGGTGCGTTCCCCGGAGATCACGCTTATCCAAAACGGCCTGTAATGTAATCTTCCGTCGCCTGTTTCTGCGGCTTTATGAAGATTTGGTCGGTTTTTCCGTATTCGATCATTTCGCCGAGATACATATAGGCGGTGAAATCTGAAACGCGTGCCGCCTGCTGCATGTTGTGGGTGACGATGGCCACCGTATATTCGGACTTGAGTTCGGAGACCAGTTCTTCAATTTTCGCAGTCGAAATCGGATCGAGTGCCGAAGTGGGCTCGTCGAGCAGGATGACTGACGGTTTGACGGCAACCGACCGTGCGATGCAGAGACGCTGCTGCTGCCCCCCCGACAGTGCGAGGCCGCTCTGGTTGAGCTTGTCTTTGGCCTCGTTCCACAGCGCTGTCTTGGTCAGCGCCCATTGCACCCGCTCATCCATCTCCCCTTTGGCAAGGTTTTCATACAACCGCACACCAAATGCGATGTTGTCGTAAATCGACATCGGGAAAGGGGTTGGCTTCTGGAATACCATGCCGATGCGTGCGCGCAGCAGATTCAGATCCTGTTTCGGTTCGAGGATGTTCTGGCCGTAGAAGTTGATTTCGCCTTCGGCTCTTTGCCCGGGGTACAGGCTGTACATTCGATTCAATGCCCGCAGCAGCGTCGATTTGCCGCAGCCGGAGGGGCCGATGAATGCGGTGACCTTGTGCTCCATGACATCGAGATTGATATCCTTCAGACCTTGAAATTTTCCGTAGAAAAAATTCATGTTGCGGATCTGAATCGCGATCTTGGGGTCTTGCTCTTGAGTCTTGGCCATGAAGTGCTCTTTCGGCAGGATTTGGTTATGGTTTCTATTAACAGACGCGGTCAGGCGGAGACCTTTTCGCGGAAGAACACCCGCGCCAGGATGTTCAACACCAGCACCGTCAAAGTAATCAGCAGCGCGCCGCCCCAGGCCAGGCGTACCCAGTTGTCGTAGGGGCTCATCGCAAACTGGAAAATCACCACCGGCAGGTTGGCCATCGGGCCACCCATGTCCAGTGTGAAGAACTGGTTATTCAGCGCGGTAAAGAGCAGCGGTGCGGTCTCGCCGCTGATTCGGGCCAGGGCCAGCAGCACGCCGGTGACGACGCCGCTTTTGGCAGCGCGCAATGTCACCATCGTGGTCACTTTCCAGCGCGGCGCGCCGAGGGCGAAGGCAGCCTCGCGCAAGCTGCCGGGCACCAGGCGCAGCATGTTCTCGGTTGTCCTCAATACCACCGGTATGGCGATCAGGGCGAGCGCGAGGGTGCCCGCCCAGCCGGAGAAGTGTTTCACCTGGGCAACCAGGATTGCATAGACGAACAGTCCCAGCACGATCGACGGGGCGCTCAACATGATGTCAGTCATGAAACGGGTGATTTCAGCCGTTTTGCTGGTGTCTCCGAATTCAGCGAGGTAAATGCCGGCAAGGATGCCGATCGGCGTGCTGACCAGGGTCGCGAAGCCGACCATCATCAGACTGCCGACGATGGCATTGGCCAAACCGCCGCCCTCGGAGCCGGGCGCAGGTGTCGATTTGAAAAACATGTTCCAGTCCAGCGCCTGGAATCCGTTCTTGAACAGCACGAACAGGATCCACAGCAATACGAACAGACCAAGGACCATCGCCATCATCGACAAGGCAATGCCGATGCGGTTGGTCAGGAGGCGTCTGCGATACAGGTTTTGATTCATTAGGGTTGCTCGCTCGTTTGCCGGATTCAGGTTTTCAGGCCCTTGGCCCTTTCAGTGCGGATGATCAGGATTTTGGCGCAGGCCAGCACCACGAAGGTGATCACAAACAGCAGCAGGCCCAGCGCGAACAGTGTCGCCAGGTGGAAATCGTCGGCTTCGCCGAATTCATTGGCCAGAGTCGATGCGATTGACGTTCCCGGAGAGAACAGTGAGGCGCTGATGCGCTGGGAATTGCCGATGACAAAGGTCACCGCCATGGTTTCACCCAGCGCGCGGCCCAGCCCGAGCATCACACCGCCGATGACGCCCTGTTGGGTGTAGGGAAGCACAATGTGCCGTACCACTTCCCAGGTCGTGCAGCCGATGCCATAGGCCGACTCGCGCAGGATGGGGGGCACGATCTCGAACACGTCGCGCATCACCGCGGCGATGAACGGCAGGATCATGAACGCCAGGATCAGGCCTGCGGCAAGGATGCCGATGCCGTTGGTGGCGCCACCGAACAGCGGTCCGATGATCGGCATCTGGCCCAGGGTTGACTGCATCGCGGGCTGGCCATATTCGGCAAACAGCGGAGCGAAGATAAATAAGCCGAACATGCCGTAAATGATCGAGGGCACTGCAGCCAGCAGTTCGATGGCGGTGCCCAGTGGCCGGCGGAGCCAGACCGGGCAGGTTTCAGTCAGAAACAGCGCGATGCCGAAACTGAGCGGCATGGCGATGAGAATGGCAATGGTGGCGCTGGAGAGGGTACCGAAAATTGCGATGGCGGCGCCGAATTCTTCATTGATGATGTCCCACTCGACGCGCCAGATGAATCCTATGCCGAACTTGTGCAGCGCAGGCCAGGCAACGATTGCGAGAGAGATCAGGATCCCGACAAGCGAGACCAGCACAATCAATGAAAAACTCAGGGTGATCTTGTGGAATATGAAATCCTGAAAACGCTGCTTCCTGATGATCCGCAGAAGACGCAGGTCGCGCATCCCGCTGTCTGGCACGGATGCACTGCCGGACGATGTTGCGTTATCTACCGCGGACGAGTTCATGAATGCTCCGGAGGTAATGCTTGACTGCCGTAATTTGCCACATAAAAAGACGGAGTGCCCGTGCAGGGCACTCCGTCTGTAGTTTAAAACTTACTTGGCAATCTGCGTCCAGACCTTTTCTGCAATCGCCTTGGTGAGCACATCCGGCAGCGGAACGTAATCCAGTTCCAGCGCCATCTCCTTGCCGTTTTTGAACGACCAGTCGAAGAATTTCAGCGCATTCTGCGCCATGGCCTTGTCCGACGGGTTCTTGTACATCAGGATGAAAGAGGCGCCGGTAATGGGCCAGGAATCATTACCCTTCAGATTCACCAGCGAAATCCCCATGCCCGGAACACTGAACCAGTCAGCACCGGCGGCAGCGGCGGCGAAAGTTTTGTCATCCGGATCCACATACCTGCCATTGAGGTTGCGCAGTTGCAGGTGCGGAATGTTGTTTTTCTTGGCATAGGCGTATTCGACATAACCGACAGAGCCCTTGACGCGGCCAACATTGGCCGCGACACCTTCATTGCCCTTGCCGCCGACCGAAGTTGCTGCCGGCCACTTAACGGCTGCACCTTTGCCGACTTTTTCTTTCCATGCGGCGCTGACTTCGTTGAGGTAGTCGGTGAAGATGAAAGTCGTGCCGGAGCCGTCGGCACGGTGTACCACGGTGATCGCCTGATCCGGCAATTTTTTGCCCGGATTCAGCGCTGTGATTTTGGCATCGTTCCATTTTGTAATGGTGCCCATGAACATTTCGGCCAGCACTTCGCCGGTGACTTTGAGTTCGCCCGGCTTGAAGCCGTCGAGGTTGATGACCGGCACCACGCCGCCGAGAATGGCGGGGAATTGCATCATGCCGTCCTTGTCGAGTTCGGCACCGCTCAAGGGCGCATCGGTGCCGCCAAAGGTCACTGTCTTGGCGCGGATCTGGCGAATGCCGCCGGAGGAACCGATCGATTGGTAATTAAGGCCGATGTTGGTGCTCTTTTTGTAGGCTTCTGCCCACTTGGCGTAAATCGGATAGGGGAAAGTGGCGCCGGCGCCGGTGATGTCGGCAGCCTGCGCGGCTGACACGATCGCCAGGGCGGATGCCGCGACGACTGCAAATTTTCGGATAATTGAGTTCATATGATCTTCCTCGATAATTTAGAGTTTGCGAATGACACCTGGTGCAAGGAGTTCATAGGCCGGAGGGACTTTAACGCTCTAATGTTGCAGCAGAATGACAATGTCACAATTCAATAAATTAAATATAAACAAATACTTATAATATATTGCTTAACTTATCGGCAGCACCCGGCAAAAAACACCCGCTGCAACGCAATACCGCTCAGGCCCCGCGGGGTTTCCAGGCATTGACCAGTGCCACCAGCATCAGCATCACCGGTACCTCCACCAGCACGCCCACCACCGTCGCCAGTGCCGCGCCGGAATTCAGCCCGAACAGGGAGATCGCCACGGCAACCGCGAGCTCGAAAAAATTCGAGGTGCCGATCAGGCAGGCGGGTCCGGCGACGTCATGCGGCAGTTTCAGCCGGCGCGCCGCCCACCACGAAATGAAAAAGATGCCGTAAGTCTGCAGCACCAGCGGCACTGCGATCAGGCCGATGATCAGGGGCTTGTCGATGATGGTGCCCGCCTGGAAGCTGAACAGCAGCACCACGGTGCCGATCAGTCCCGTCACCGACCAGGATTTGATGCGTTGAATGAAGTTGCCGATGGCCTGCGGCGAACGCCGGGCGAGAAGATTGCGAGTGATCATACCGGCCAGCAGCGGCAGCACCACGCAGAGCACCGTCGACAGCAGCAGCGTGGCCCAGGGCACTGTGACATTGGTCAGGCCCAGCAGCAGTCCGGCGATCGGCGCGAAGGCCACTACCATGACCAGATCGTTGATGGAGACCTGGACCAGGGTATAGCTGGCATCCCCCTTCACCAGCTGGCTCCATACAAACACCATGGCGGTGCAGGGTGCCACGCCCAGCAGAATCATGCCGGCGATGTATGCGCTGGCTGATTGCAGATCGACCCATGGCGCGAAGATATATTCGAAAAACAGCACGGCAAGGGCCGTCATGGTGAACGGCTTGACCAGCCAGTTGATGACCAGCGTCAGCATCAGCCCCTGCGGTTTGCGGCCTACTTGCTTTACTGCGCTCCAATCGATCTGGATCATCATCGGTTAAATCATCACCCAGATGAACACGGCGACTACCAGGTTGACGTGCTCGTATTCGATCTGCGCGATGGCCTGAAAAAATTCCGGTATCAGCAGGCCCAGTGCGACGCCGGCGGCCATGCCCAGGCCGACCCATGCGCTCAGATAACGCTCAAAAAATCCCAAGGCTATTCCTTTGCTACGGTGAGGCCGGTGAAAAAAATGACGGTATTTTGTTCAAGCCTTGATGCTGCCGATGCCGGCCAATTCCCTGCGCAGCGAGATCTGATCGAGTTTTTCGATGGGCAGGCTGAGGAAAATCGCGATGCGCCGGTTCAGCACCATATAAGCGTCGTAGAACGCTTTCATTTTGTCGCCTCGTCGCCTTCCACCATCGCCGGGTCATCGACACCCCAGTGCGCGGTCATCGGCTGGCCTGGCCATATCGGGCAGACTTCGCCGGCAGCTCTATCGCAGAACGTAAGCACGAAATCCATTTTAAGCGCGTCCGGCCACGCGAACTCCGACCAGTCCTTGGCGCGCAACTGCTCAGTGCTGACGTTGTGGCGTTTCAGCAGCGCGATGGCGTGCGGATTCACCGCGGCTGCGGGTTGGCTGCCGGCGCTGTGGCCGACGAAGCGACCCCTCCCGGTCTGGTTGAGTATGGCTTCCGCCATGATGCTGCGCGCGGAATTTGCGGTGCAAAGAAACAACACGTTGAATATTTTTTTATCCATGATTTCTCCCCTTATTCAAATCGAAAATTGATGCCGTGGCCGCCAGTTTCGTGATGGGCTGCCCTTCTGAATGGTTTTGAGTCTGACAATCGATGATCGGCATTACGCCGCAGGATTCCCCATGGCAGCAGTGCGCGGCCAGGAATTCCATCAGTTGCCGCATCTGTTCCAGGTCGGCACGGTAGCGCAGGAATCGTCCTTCCCGCGCTTGAGTGATCAGCCCGCAGTAATGGAGTTCTTTCAGGTGAAAGGACAGCGCGTTGGCCGGAACAGACAGCGCATCGGCGATCTGACCGGGATAAAGGCCGTCATTACCGGCGCCCACCAGCAGGCGAAATACCCTTAACCATGAGGATTGGGCCAGCGCCCCCAAGCGCTTTGACAAAACGGACTTCGTCGGTGAATGCCCGCTCGTTGTTCATGCCGCTGCCCTTTCTGCGGTGGAGCGCTGTTCCGGCAGGCGCAGGGTGATCAGCCAGCAGATGAACAGCATCAATGCCGAGCCGAGCAGCGCATAAATCAGGCCGCCCCACTGGTAGAGCAATCCTGAAAGCAGGGTGCCCAGGAAGCGGCCCAGTGCATTGGCGGCGTAATAAAAGCCCACATCCTCAGCGGCTTTCTCCGAGCCCGCGTAAGCCAGCACCAGGTAGCTGTGCACGGAAGAGTTCACTGCAAACACAAAACCGAAAAGGCTGAGGCCAACGACCACTACCCATTGCAGCTGTGGTGCATCGAGATAGACCGCGGCCGCCAGCCCGGCGGGGATCAGCGCCAGTGCGGCGGACCATGCGCGGGCAGCGGGCACCTCCCGGCTCAAGCCATCCGCACTGCGGTGAACCAGCTGCGGCGCGAGCGCCTGCACCAGACCGTAGCCGATGGTCCATGCGGCGAGAAAACCGCCCACCATCGAAAATGTCCAACCGACCGAATACAGGTAGACCGGCACGCCCACCACGAACCACACATCGCGTGCGCCGAACAGTGCGACGCGTGCTGCGGCCAGCGCATTGATGCCCGGATTTTTGGCGAACAGTTCCTTCGCCGATTTCGAGGCCTTGCTTTTGCCCATCATCGGCGGCAGCGAAAACACCACGCCGAGCAGCACCAGCGCAAGCAGTCCGGCCATCAACCACAGCGACCACTGGAAGCCCAGCGTTTCAAGCAGCAGGCCGCCGAGGAAAAAGCCAACGCCTTTCATTGCATTTTTGCTGCCGGTGAACCAGGCTACCCACTTGAACAACTGCCCGGCCTCCTGGTTTTTGACCTGATCGGCCGTCACCTTGATCGCCGATTTGCTGGCGGTCTTGGTCAGATCCTTGGCCACACCGCAGATCCCCTGCGCCACCAGCACCCAGGCCACCGCCAGTGCCGCTGACCATTCCGGATTGAGCTGCGAGAGCAGGGTGAAACCGATAATCTGGGTGGTGAGTCCGACCATCAGCATTTTTGCAATGCCAAAGCGGACAGCCAGCCAGCCGCCGATCAAGTTGGCGACAACGCCGGCGGCTTCATAGAGCAGGAACAGGAAGGCCAGCGTAAAGGGTGAGTAGCCCAGCCGGTAAAAATGCAGCAGTACCAGCATGCGCAAGGCGCCGTCGGTGAGGGTGAATCCCCAATACGCGGCGGTGACGATGACGTAATTGCGCACGGCGTGCTGCATCGGTCAGAGCCCGGCCTCATTGATAATGCAGGCGAGATCGACCATGCGGCAGGCGTAACCCATTTCGTTGTCGTACCAGGCGTAAACCTTGAGCAGGGTGCCGTCAGTGACCATGGTCGACAGGGCATCGACAATGCTGCTGCGGGTGTCGCGCGCGTAATCGGCGCTGACCAGCGGTCGTGTTTCGTATCCGAGAATGCCCGCCAGGGATCCTTTTGCGGCCTCGGCAAACAGGGCGTTGACCTCTTCCGCAGTGGTCGCGCGCTGGAGTTCGAACACGCAGTCGGTGAGCGAGGCGTTTAATACCGGGGCGCGCACGGCGTGGCCGTTGAGTTTGCCCTTGAGTTCGGGATAAATCAGTGCAATCGCGGTGGCGCTACCGGTTGTTGTCGGGGCAAGGCTCAACATGGCGCTGCGCGCCCGGCGCAGATCCTTGTGCGGCGCATCCACCACCAGATTGGTATTGGTGGGGTCGTGGATGGTGGTGATCTGGCCGTGGCGGATGCCGAGGTTGTCGTGGACCACTTTCACCACCGGCGCCAGGCAGTTGGTGGTGCAGGAGGCGGCGGTGATGATGTGGTCCCTGGCCGGGTCGTAACGATCATGGTTGATGCCGACGACGATGTTGAGTATGCCTCCGGTCTTCACCGGCGCGGCAACGATGACGCGTTTGGCACCGCGCCGCAAATGGCCTTCAAGGGTTTCGGGAGTAAGGAATTTCCCGGTGCACTCGAGCACCACATCCACGCCCAGATTGCCCCAGGGAATTTCGGCGCTGGTGGGCTGTGCGCTGAATGACAGGCGCCGGTCATCGATGCGGATGGTTTGATCGTTCTCGGCGGCGATGTCGGCGTGCCATTTGCCCTGCACGCTGTCGAAGGCCAGCAGGTGTGCGGTAGCCGGGGCGCCGCCCTTGAGTTCGTTGAGATGCACTACCTCGAGGCGGTTGCCGGCCCGGGGATCATCGCCGGGCCGCTCGGCGGCGCCCATTGCGGCGCGTAAGGCCAAGCGCCCGATCCGGCCCATGCCATTGATACCAACTTTCATTCATGACTCCCGGAATATTTTGACGTTTCAACAACTGTTGAACTAATGCGCCAATCTATAGCCCCAATGTGACAACCGTAAGACAAATAGCAGGTTCTAGATTAAAGGGCTGACGCGTTAAGGGTGCGGTGTACAGCAATAGGTGGTGGTTGTTCAGGAATTGGCCAGCCGTGGCGCTGTTAGACGGGTATCCCTGCACCTTGGCCTTCGGCTACAATATTGGGATTATTCCAAGTAGTGATAAATTTCTAATGAAAAACAATAACTTGGCTGGGGTACGCGGCAGCTTGGTGGCGATTGTCACGCCCATGGATGGGGATGGCCAGCTGGATCTGGATGCATTCCGCCAACTGATCGATTGGCACATCGCCGAAGGCACCGACGGTATCGTTGTTGTTGGCACCACCGGAGAGTCGCCTACGGTCGATTTCGACGAACATGGTCTGCTGATCGAAACCGCTGTACGTCACGCCGCGAACCGCATCCCGATCATCGCCGGCACCGGCGCCAACTCCACCCGCGAGGCCATCGAACTTTCGCAGTTCGCCAAGAAGGCGGGTGCGACGATGAGCCTTTCAGTAGTGCCTTATTACAACAAGCCGACGCAGGAAGGGCTTTACCGCCATTTCAAGGCCATCGCCGAAGCCGTGGATATTCCGCAGATTCTTTACAACGTACCGGGCCGCACGGTGGCCGACATGTCCAATGACACCGTACTGCGGCTGGCGCAGGTGCCGGGTATCGTCGGTATCAAGGACGCCACCGGCAACCTTGAACGCGGTACCGATCTGCTGCGTCGCAAGCCGGAATCTTTTCTTGTTTTCAGCGGTGACGATGCCACCGGCATCGCGCTGATGCTGTTGGGCGGCGACGGCGTCATTTCCGTGACTAACAATGTTGCGCCCCGCCTGATGCATGAGATGTGCGAGGCTGCGCTTGGCGGCAATGCCGCGAGGGCGGTCGAAATCAATAACCGCTTGCTTGGATTGCATCGCCATCTGTTCTGCGAAGCCAACCCGATCCCGGTCAAGTGGGCCGTACAGCAGCTCGGTCTGATTAAAGGCGGCATCCGCCTGCCGCTGACGACGCTGTCGCCGCAGTACCATCAACTGGTCAGTGAGGCCATGCAACAAGCTGGTGTTTCAGCGGTTGCCGGAGGGAAGCGTCATGCTGCGTAAATTTACCGTTGTGATCACTGCACTCGCCACCGGGTTTGCCCTGGGGGCCTGCGGTTCGTTCGAACTGCCGAGCAAAAAAGTCGATTACAAGTCCACCACCAAACTGCCGCCGCTGGACATCCCCCCCGATCTGGCGCGACCGGGCACCGATGACCGGTTTGCGGTGCCGGACGGTAACCCCAAGGGCACGGCGACTTTTTCGGATTACAACAAGGACCGGGCCGGTAAACCCGGCGTGGCCTCTGCGGGGTCCTCCGCAGTGCTGCCCAACGTTGAAAACGTGCGCATCGACCGTGCCGGCACGCAACGATGGCTGGTGGTTCCAGGTACACCGGAACAACTCTGGTCTGTGGTGAAAGAGTTCTGGCAGGAAACCGGCTTCGTCATTAATGTGGAAGCACCGGAAGCGGGTGTCATGGAAACCGACTGGTCTGAAAACCGCGCCAAGATTCCCCAGTCCGGCCTTAGCGGAATCATCGGCCGTGCGCTCGACAGCATGTATTCCACTGCCGAGCGCGACAAGTTCCGCACCCGGCTTGAGCGCGGTGCGCAATCAGGAACTACAGAGATATACATCAGTCACCGCGGCATGGAGGAGGTTTTTATCACCGAGTACAAGGATCAAATGCGCTGGCAGCCGCGCAAGCCCGATCCCGACCTTGAAGCGGAGATGCTGCGCAAGCTGATGGTGCGCTTCGGTGTCGAGGACGGTCGCGCCAAGACGCAGATTGCCGCTACCCGGCCGGAGCTGCAGGCAAAAATCAACCGCAGCGCGGATGGCGACAGGCTGGCGCTGGCCGATCCTTTTGACCGCGCATGGCGCCGTGTCGGTCTGGCGCTGGATCGCGTTGGATTTACCGTGGAAGACCGTGACCGCTCGAAAGGCGTTTATTTCGTGCGTTATATCGATCCTGACGCCGATGTCAAAACCACCGAGGACAAAGGCTGGTTCTCCAAGCTCAAGTTCTGGGGCAGTTCATCGAAAGTGCAGAGCAAAGAGCAGTACCGCATCCTGATTCAGAACGCGACTGCCGGCACTGAAGTCCAGGTGCTCGACAAGGACGGCGCGCGGGAGAAGACGGATACCTCCAACCGGATCCTGACCCTGTTATTCGACCAGTTGAAGTGATTCATGTCCTTGTTTTAACGGGGGCAGAGCCGGCTCGCTGCACCCAGGCGCGGCTCTGATGATCCGGTTTGCATCCCTGGGCAGCGGCAGCGAAGGTAATGCGCTGCTGGTGGAGTCCGGGACTTCACGGCTTTTGCTGGACTGCGGATTCAGTGTGGCCGAAACCGTGCGCCGGCTTGAACGCCTGAATATTCCGCCTGAATCACTCGATGCGATCCTGGTCACGCACGAGCATGACGATCATGTCGGTGGCGTTGCCCGGTTTGCGCGGCGTTTCGGCACGACCGTATATTTATCCTACGGCACCTACACGGCGTCTGCTGCGCACGGCCAGTTTGCCGATGTCGTCATCATTGACAGTCATACACCTTTTGGCATCGGCGATCTGGAAGTGATGCCCTATCCGGTCCCCCACGACGCCAGGGAGCCCACGCAATTCGTATTTGGCGACGGGGCTGTTCGTCTGGGTGTGCTCACCGATGCCGGTGCTTCAACGCCGCATATTGAAACAATGTTGTCGGGTCTGGATGCGCTGGTGATCGAGTGCAACCATGATCGGGAACTGCTCATGAACAGCGCCTATCCCGAACGGCTCAAGGCGCGTATCGGCGGCCGGTTGGGACATCTCGACAACGACCAGGCGGCGCAGATCCTCTCCAGCATCGATTGCCGGTCACTGCAGCATGTCATTGCGGCGCACCTGTCGCAAAAAAATAATCGCCCGGAAATGGCCGTTGCTGCGCTTGCCGGCGTTCTCGGCTGTACTCCTGAATGGATTGCGGTGGCCAATCAGGCGCAGGGGTTTGATTGGCGAAGTGTGTCCTGACTGCCGATGATTCAAGCAAAGAAAAAGCCGGCCCGAGGGGCCGGCTTTTTCATGGTGCAGTGTTGCTTTATTTCTTGACGGCGTCTTTGGCAGCATCCGCAGCGCCTTTGGTTGCATCCGCTGCGCCTTTGGCGGCATCAGAAGCACCTTTGGCGGCATCTGCAGCACCTTTGGCGGCGTCAGCAGCACCTTGAGCGGCAGCTTCCGGCGCAGTGGCGGCCGGGGCGCTGGCGTCAGACTTCGGTGCTTCAACCGGGGCCGGAGCAGCAACCGGAGCCGGGGCGGGAGCGGGAGCCGGTGCGGGTTTTTCGCCGCAGGCGGTCAGACCAACCGCCAGCAGGGCGGCAATAACGAGATTGCGATTCATGATGATGTCTATCCTTCGAAGGTAAAAAATCAATACAGATGGGTTGGTGCCTCAGGCAGGCAACCCCGTGATGGCAGGTGGCGACGCCTTCAGTCCGGCGCATATTTTACCAGCGTTTGGACTGTATTTCAGCAGTAGATAACCATCATGTGGTCACAACCCGGTGACGTGAGCCGCCAGTGGCGGACCGGAACATTCCGAAATTTCGTCAAAACGCTCGATTATCTGTTGCGCCGCGACCGCGTCATGCAGTCCCTGTGCAGCACGCATATGGGCATGGTGAAAGCGGTGCAGGTAATGGCTGCTGTCGAAAACCACGAAAGGGTCGTAAACATGCTTCGCCCCTTTCAATGTTTCGCGGATGGTGCAGGCATGGCTGAATTGCCGGACGAACTCCATCAGGCGCGGCAGTTCGGCCGGCAACTGCCGGGTTTCATGTACCACGATCAGCAGCTTGTTGGTGCGCGCCCCCAGCAGGAACCGGCGCAGCAGTTCGATGCGGGCAGGGCTGTTGTAGCCGCGGCTGAGCGATTTGTCGAACACGCGGATGATCCGCTGTGTCAGCGGAATCATCTGGTCGATCAGCGCTTCATATTCGCGGTTGCTTTCGAAGCGCCGGTACTGGGCGTTGGGCGGGTTGCCGGTCAGTTCCATGCGCTTAGCGTAATGATCATTCGGCTGCCGGTGCAATAAAACCGGCGCGATACCAGGCATAGAGGAGTTCAGCGGCGCCTGCAGGTATTGCTGCGGCCGGATCCAGTTTGCGGCGGTTGGCGAAACGGCGCAGCAGCGGTCTGGCCGCAGCCGGCGGTATGCAGCGCTCGCCATTCATGTAGAACGCATGGTCGTCGTAAAGCAGTATCGAAGCCGGGACCAGTTGCAGTCCGTTACGCCGGGCAGTGCGTGCAAAGGCCGGCGCCGACAGCGCGCGTCGTGGCGGATTAAAAACGACGTGAGACTTTGGTGTACTGAGATCCTCACCGATAAAACGCAGCATGTCTGCACGTTTCCAGCGGGCCTGCGCCAGCAGATCAAGCAGGCCGCGTGCGAGTTGTGGTGCGATGCGCGCCGGCTGCTGCGTTGCTTTCAGGTGGGGATCGGCATAGAGGCCGCGCGCATCAAGATTGTCCTGCAGGAAATCATAAAAACGGCTGCACAGGTCTTGGGCTGAAGGCGCACGAAACCCGACCGACAGCGTGATGCAGTTGGCGAGCGCCACGCCGTCATGGGCATAACGCGGCGGCAGATACAGCAGGTCGCCGGTGTTGAGTGTCCACTCCCGGGTCGGACGGAAGTCGCTCAGAATTTTCAGTGGTGCTTTTTCCACCAAGGTCAGATCGCGCTGGCTGCTGATTTGCCAGCGACGCTGTCCTTCTCCCTGGAGCAGAAAAACATCGTAGCTGTCGAAATGCGGGCCGACACCGCCGCCGGGCGGGGCATAACTCACCATCAGATCGTCGAGGCGGGCGTAGGGGATGAAATCGAAACGGCCGAGCAGTTCCTTTGCACGGGGCAGCAGCAGATCGACGCCCTGAACGAGCAGGGTCCAGTCCCGATCCGGAAGTTTGGCAAAATCCTGCCGCCGAAAGGGGCCGTGGCGGACGTCCCAGTGCCGCCCTTTACGGGTAATCAGCCGGGCTTCGGCTTCCGGCAGCAAGGCCAGTTCAATCAGCGTGCGCCTGGACAGCAGGTCGGCAAATTGCGGCAAGCTGTTGCGGGCGAGCAGCGGCCGCTTCTGCCAGTGCCGCCGCAGGAATTGTGCCGGGGTAAGGCCGTTGAGCAATTTATTGCGCATTACGCATAATTATAAGTGGCCTGTTACCGCGTGTGCTTGACCTTGCGCCGCTTTGTTCACAGAATTCGGAATGGCGAATCTGCATTCCGCGATTCCGAATGCCCATCGTACCCGGCGCAAAGTTTCCGCGCCGCTGCGAGCAGGGGATCGCGCGCCGGCATTCAGTCTTCCTGACGCCGATTTCAATATGGTTTCTGTTGCCGGTCTGCGCGGGCAAAATCTGGTGATTTATTTTTACCCGCGGGACGATACGCCGGGCTGTACCGCGGAAGCGCTGGAATTCAGCGAACTGGAAATGGATTTTCGCGGCAGCGATGCGCTGGTTCTGGGTATCAGCCGGGATGACTGCATGGTGCACGGGGATTTTCGCGACAAGCATGGTCTGGCCGTGCAACTGCTGTCTGATGTCGAAGGTGATGTGTGCCGCCGGTACGGGGTGCTGGAGCAGAAGGAATACGAAGGTCAGCGGCGTGAGTGCATACGCCGTTCAACATTCGTGATCGATCGCAGGGGCGTCGTGCGGCACGCGCTCTATGGTGTGAGCCCCCGTGGCCACGCGGCTGTAGTGCTGCAGTTAATCAAGGAAATCTGATGCAGATAGCAAAAAACACGGTAGTCATGCTGACATTTGAATTGCTGGATGCGCAGGGCAATGTGATCGAGAAGACCGACGATCCGATCGCCTACCTCCACGGCGGCTACCACGGCATTTTTCCGCTGGTCGAGCAGGCGCTCGACGGCAAGGCGGCAGGGCACAGTTGCAAGGTGCGTCTGGCGCCGGAGGATGCATTCGGCCAGTACGACGCCGAACTGGTGCACATGGAAACCCGCGACAAATTTCCGCCCGAAGTAGCCGTCGGCATGCAATTCGAAGGCCGCGGCGACCAGTCGGGCCAGGCGATGGTGTACACGGTGACCGATGTCGCCGAAGACAAGGTGGTTGTCGATGGCAATCATCCGCTGGCGGGACAGACGCTGGATTTCAGCTGCATCGTCGCGGAAGTGCGTAAGGCCACCGGTGAAGAACTGGAACACGGCCATGTGCACGGCGCGCACGGTCATCACCATTGATTGTCGTTAGGAGTCAGGGGTAAGTAGTAAGGGATACGGGGTGAGGCGTACGGCGAGAAACCACGCGCCGGCGAAACGTAAAAAATATTAATTAAATCAATAATTTACGATTTATTGCTGGCGTCACCCTGCGCCAGCTCCCGCAAACGGTAAAGCAGCTCCAGCGCGTCGCGCGGCGTCAGTGCATCGGGGTCGCAGTCGCGCAACGCATCGACTGCAGGGTGCGGCTCAGTGGCGGGCGCTTCAGCGCTCGCCGCTGGTGCCGAGAACAGATCACCCTGCGACGCATGGGCGGCGGCCGCAGCTTCCAGCCCGGCCAGATGTTTGCGCGCGCTGCGGATCACCGCGGCCGGTACCCCCGCGAGTTGTGCAACCTGCAGGCCGTAACTCTGGTTCGCCGGGCCTTCCTCGACGCTGTGCAGGAACACGATGCGATCTTTGTGTTCGACGGCGTCGAGATGCACGTTCACCACTTGCTTGAAATCCACCGCGAGTTGGGTCAGTTCGAAATAATGGGTGGCGAACAGCGTGTAACAGCCGCTGCGCTCGATCAGGTGGCGGGCGATTGCCCAGGCCAGCGCCAGTCCGTCGTAGGTCGAAGTGCCGCGGCCGATTTCATCCATCAGCACCAGGCTTTGCGGCGTGGCGTGATGAAGAATGTAGGCGGCCTCGGTCATTTCAACCATGAACGTCGAACGCCCGCCGGCCAGATCGTCAGCGGCGCCGATGCGGGTGAAAATGCGGTCGATCGGGCCCAGCCGGGCGCGCGTCGCGGGCACAAATGAACCGCAATGCGCGAGTAGCGCGATCAGCGCCGTCTGCCGCATGTAAGTCGACTTGCCGCCCATGTTCGGGCCGGTGATCAGCAGCATGCGTCGCGTCGCTGACAGCTGGGTGTTGTTGGCAATGAATGGCGTGACCTGCGCCTCGACCACCGGATGGCGACCGTCTTCAATCTCGATCACCGCTTCGTCGGTGAATTCCGGCGCCGCCCAGTTCAGTGCTGTCGCGCGTTCGGCGAACGCCGCCAGCATGTCGAGTTCGGCGAGCGCCGCGGCCACCTGCTGCAACACCGGCACCTGCGGCGCCAGTTGGCGCAGTAACTGGTCGTAGAGCAGTTTTTCGCGGGCCAGCGCACGTTCCTGCGCCGACAGCGCCTTGTCTTCGAAGGTTTTTAACTCCGGCGTGATGTAGCGTTCGGCATTTTTCAGCGTTTGCCGCCGACGGTAGTCGTCCGGCACCTTGTCGGACTGGGCGCGGGTGACTTCAATGTAGAAGCCGTGCACGCGGTTGTACTCGACTTTCAGCGTGGTGATGCCGGTGCGTGTGCGCTCGCGGGTTTCCAGTTCGGCGAGGAAAGCCCCGCAGTTGTCCTGGATGCCGCGCAGTTCATCCAGATCGGCGTCGTAACCGTCAGCAATCACGCCGCCCTCGCGGATGACTGCGGCGGGTTCCGCTTTGATGGCGGCGCTGAGCAGCTGGGCCAGGTTGTCCTGTGGAGCAAGGTCGGTTGCGATGGTGCCGAGACGGCCGGTCGCGGCATCACCGATCGCCGTGATCAGCTCGGGAAGGCGACGCAGGGATTCCCGCAATCCCGACAGATCGCGCGGACGCGCCGAGGCCAGGGCAATGCGTGCGGCAATGCGTTCGACGTCGGAAAAATGTTTCAGCGCGGCGCGTACCGCGACATGACGTTCGTTGTCGATTAGTGCTGCAACGGCGGCATGCAGCGACTGCACGTGCGTGCGCTCGGTCAGTGGATGATGCAATGCGTGACGCAGGCGTCTGCTGCCCATGCCGGTGGCGCAGGTGTCGAGCAGGGACAGCAGCGTCGGTGCTGCTTCACCGCGGATGGTTTCGGTGAGTTCGAGGTTGCGCCGTGTCGATGGATCCATACGCAGCCACGCGCGTTCGGATTCGACGATCAGCGCGCGCACATGCGCTATCGCCGTGCCTTGCGTCGACTTCGCGTAATCGAACAGAGCGCCGGCCGCGGCCACCGAAGCATCCAGTCCCTGGGCGCCAAAGCCGCTCAGATCATGGGTTTCGAATTGCGCAGTCAGCGAGCGGCGTGCCACTTCGGCATCAAACCGCCAGGGCGGCAGGCGACGGATCGCCACGCCGGGGTCATTGATGTCGATATTCGCCCCTTCGGCGAGCAGGATTTCCGCGGGCCGCAGGCGTTCGAGCTCAACAGCCAGATTGGCCGGCGCGGTTTCCATGACGCAAAAGCGTCCGGACGACAGCGACAGCCAGGCCAGCCCCAGCACGTTGCCGGCGCGGTGCGCGGCGAGCAGCAGGTTGTCGCTTTTTTCGTCAAGCAGCGCCGATTCGGTCAAGGTGCCCGGCGTGACAATACGCACGACTTTGCGCTCGACCGGGCCTTTGGATGTAGCCGGGTCGCCGATCTGTTCGCAGATCGCGACTGACTCACCCAGTTTCACCAGTCGTGCCAGATACTGGTCGACCGCATGGTACGGGATGCCCGCCATCTTGATCGGCATGCCAGCGGACTCGCCGCGTGAGGTGAGCGTGATGTCCATCAATCGTGCTGCACGTTCAGCATCATCGAAAAACAGTTCGTAGAAATCCCCCATCCGGTAGAACACCAGCATGTCGGGGTGTTCGGACTTGATGCGCAAATATTGCTGCATCATGGGAGTATGTGAAGAAATCCCGGCCTCCGAAACACGCTTGTTTTCAATGGGTTTATTCACGGTATGTTTTTGTTTTATCGCAGAAAATCGCGGTGCGTAATTCTCTTAATGTCCCTTGATGTCCTTACTTTTACCGTCAATTTGGGACGTTTCTGAGTGTAGGTTACGGTGTAGGTCTCACATTCGGACACGCACATGAACACAAAACCTATACCGCTGACCCGCCAAATTATCGCCGATATGAAGCCCGGCGAGGAACTCGCTGACCCCGAAAATCCCGGCCTGCGCGTGCGGTGCACCGACTCGGCCCGGGTGTTCTTTTACCGGTACCGCTCGACGGATGGCGCCCTGCGCCAGATCAAGCTGGGTGAATTCGGCGCGTTGACCCTTGCCGGCGCCCGTACCGAGTTGGCCAAGAGGCGATTAGCCAGAGAGCAGGGGGTAGACCCTCAGATCGAGAAGCGGAAGGCCCGCGACGAGCAGCGTCAATTGCGCGAGGCCACACGGCAAGTGGGCTACCTGATCGCGCACATGGTCGAGGATTACATCAACGAGGTGCTTTCAAAGCAGAAACGCGGCGGAGAAAGCGCCAGGTTGTTGCGCAAGGAGTTTGTGCCGAAGGTGGGCATGCGGCCGGCGACCGAGGTGCCGCGGCGGGAACTCTACAACCGCGTGATCGAGCCGATGATGCGGCGGGCGCCGCGTTGCGCCACGATGTTGCTGTCTCGAATCCGCTGCGCCTACGCGCACGCTGCCGACAAGCAGCGCCTGCCCGATGACTTCGTTTCGCCCACAGTGGGAATCAAAGGGGCGGCGCAGGTGAGAAGAAAACGGGCGTTCACTGACGCCGAACTGGCCATGTTTCTGAAATGGCTGCCACACAGCCCATACAGCCGCACCGTGCGCGATGCGCTGTTGTTGGTGCTGCTGACCGGCTGCCGATCCGGTGAGGTGGTGGCGGCTCTCTGGCGTGATGTGGACATGGAGCGAGGTGTGTGGGTGATCCGCGATACAAAGAACAAGGAGCCCCATAACGTGATGCTGTCGGCGCAAGCCCAGCAATTACTGCGTTACCGCGAGGGAATGGGCACGCGCTTTGTTTTTCCATCCAAGGACGACAAGCATGTGCAGCAGAAGGCGCTGGGGCTGGCGCAATACACCGCTCGGCATCCTCGTGACCAAGGCGAGAGCCCAGACCCGATAGAAGTGCCGTGGACGGTGCACGATCTGCGTCGCACGATGGCAACAGGGTTGGCCAAGCTGGGTTGTCCCCGGGTGGTGCAGGATCGCATCCTGAACCACGTAGACGGCTCCATCGGGGCGATCTATGACGTTCACCGGTATGACGCCGAGGCTCGCACTTGGCTGCAGAAATGGGCCGACCACCTCGAAATGCTCGTGGCGCCCAAGGTAGTGCATATCGAGACTGCCCTGGCTGCCTAGTTTTACACCCCCTGTAAATTCGTCGGCCCGCCTCGTGCGGGCCGTTTGCTTTGGGGTGGTGCCCTCGACGGCCGCGTATGCCTCCAACATCGCCCTCAACGTCTGTAGGGGTGCACTTGACGACCCGGTGCGGCTCCATCATCGCTCCCAGTGTCTGTGGGGGTGCCCTTGATGACCACTCACCGCTCTACAGTCGCCTTTGTTGTCCATATAGGAGGGCCACCATGGCCGCATACACAAAAGTTGATACCCCTGAACTGCTGACCGCCACGGCGCTTGCCACGCTGCTGGGGAAAAGATCGACCAAAGCCGTTTACCGGCTGATGCGGCTTGATCCCACATTCCCCCGGCAAATCAGGCTCGGCAGTGAGTGCAACGTGGCCTGGCGGCGCTCCGATGTCATGCAATGGATCGCGGTGCAAAAGCCCGTGCAACTTACTGGTTTAAGCGGTGTGGAATTGCGCCAGCGAGCGAAGCAACAGGCGGCAGCATGAGCACTGGCAAGCGCGATCCTTCCGATTACAGCCGCGACGACATCGCGTTGATCTATTCGGAAATGCAAGGCGATGTGCTGACCCGTGCGGTTGAGCATGGTGCATTTCCCCAGCCTGATTACTTCGGCGATGACAATGAACCGTATTGGCACGAGTCCACTGTGCTCAGTTACACGGAAGGGCGGGCGACCATAGAGACTGCGAGCGGGCAAAACGCGGTGGCCGCTGATTTCATCCGCATGAGGCGTGATGGGGGCACCGGATGATCCTGCAAACGACAAGCCCCGCAAGCGGGAACTTGCAGGGCTCAGGTAAAGCAACAACGGGTGATGAAATTTTAGGCAGTCATTCGGCTGGTGTCAAGGCGTCACGAGAGGAACGCGCGGCAGCGCTGCGGCCTTTGGTCGAGCGGATGTTTACGGGCCATTGCTGGGTCAAAGGAAGCGCCGGCCCGCGCCACATCGAACAAGCGTTCGACGAGGTGAAGTTATCCGAGCACGTGATGCAGCAGAAAGCTTACGGCTTGTGCCCCATCGCGCCGGGATCTTCCACCGTTCGCGCGGCCTGCTTGGACTTCGATAGCCACAAGGGCGGGACCCCATGGGCAGAAATGCGCGCCACCGCTGAGGGCGTGATGACCGCCCTTGAGTGTGATGGTTACGCGCCCGTGCTGTTTCGGTCGAGCGGTGGCAAGGGTTTGCATTTATGGCTGGTGTGGGATGAACCGCAGGACGCCTACAGCGTGCGCGAGATGCTGCGCGCAGCGTTGGCCGTATGGGATTTAAAGAACGGCGCTGGCGGGGTGATCAAACGTGAAGTGGAGATCAACCCGAAGCAATCGGAAGTGCCTATCGGGGGATGCGGCAATATGGTGATCCTCCCTGGCGCTGGCAAATCGAAGCGCCTGACACCGGGCGTTGATTGGCCGATGTCACCATCCGTGCCGGTGTTGCAACGGCCGGAGCGGGAGTCCGTCAACACTGAGATTTCCGCCGATCTGGTGACGCTGCGCGCCGCCATTGATGCGATCCCCAACGCGGGCGAGCACGAGTTGGCCTACGACGAATGGCGAAGCGCTATTTTTGGTATTCACGACGCCACCGGGGGCAGTGATGAAGGGCTGGCGCTTGCCCACGAACTGAGTGCCAAGAGCAGCAAATACGATCCCGAATTCCTAGATAACCGGTTTTGGCCTCACGTCAACAGCGCACGGGAAACAAAGAACACCGCGCGCACGCTGTACCACATGGCCGCACCGCACGGCTTCATCGACCCGACCATTGCGGCCGACTTCAAGGACGAGACTGCAGCCGTAGCTGCGAAGCCGCTGCGATTCCGGTTTTTGTCGCCGGGCGAATTTGTTGACCGCAAGCCGCCCGGCTGGGTGATAAAGAACGTGTTGCCGGCCGCTGACCTGGTGGTGATCTACGGCGAGAGTCAAAGCGGTAAGACGTTTTTTGCGCTCGACCTGGTGGCGTCGATTGCGCTGGGCGTGGAATGGCGCGGCCACCGGGTAGCGAAGGGGCGCGTAGCCTACATCGCGGCCGAGGGGGCCAGCGGGGCGCAGAACCGCCTTAAAGCGCAGGCAAAGCACCGAGGGCTTGCTCCCACCGATATCGACATTCATTTTTTACCCGACGCGCCGAATTTTTTGGAGCGGTCGCAGATCGCCGACGTGATCCTCGGGCTGAAAGCCTGCGGCCCCGTGTCGGTGGTCGTGGTCGATACGCTGGCGCAGGTGATGCCAGGCGGTAATGAGAACAGCGGCGAGGATTTGGGCCAGGTGGTGGGTCATTGCCGGCATATCAGGCAGGCCACCGGCGCCTTGGTCGTGCTGATTCATCATTCTGGCAAGGATGCGAGCAAGGGCGCGCGGGGGTGGTCTGGTTTGCGTGCGGCTGCGGATGCCGAGATCGAGGTGCTGCGGGCCGATCACGACCGGGTAGCCACGCTTACCAAACTGAAAGAGGGTGAGGACGGCGCCGAATTTGGGTTCAAGCTGCTGCAGATTCCCGTGGGGTTGGACGACGAAGGCGAGGTGGCCACGTCATGCGTGGTCGATCACGTAGCTGCCGCCAAGCATGTCAAAGGGTCGCGCCGCGCTCGGTTGGGTGTCAACGAAGAAACGGCCATGGGGGCGCTGCGCGACTTGCTCGCCTTAGACGGCGGAAAACCATCGGAAAACGAGTTGGTGAATGAGGCCGCCAGCCGACTGACTCAAAACCCTGAAAAGGGACGTGATACGCGAAGGCAGCGAATCATGGCAGCCATGGACAAGTTAAAAACGGCTGGCATGGTTGTAGTGGTAGAGGGCAAGGTGGGCTTTCCAACATGCTAAAAGTTGCAGATTCGTACGCAACACGCAACGCCATGCAACAAATTGCAGCGTGTTGCACGTTGCAAAATCCCCGAAGCTGCAATGCAATGCAACGTCTGTCTGTAAGACGTTGCATGTATTGCAGGGATTGCCCGCCGAAAGCAGAAAAATCCGCTTTGCCCGCAATCCTTTGCGCATGCACGCGGGCAAGCCGTATGTGCAGAAAGTTGCATGTGGCCCAAATTGGGGCGGCAAAAACGCTAAGTTTTGTTATGGTTTGTTAAGGTTTGTTAGTCCGTGAACCTGTCAAAACCTGTCACGCCGGACACCCACCTGACACCTAAAAAAGAGGGGGTTTTGCAAGCAATACGCGCGGGCACGCTAGACACCGTTTGGACACCTGAAAAAGCAAGGGCATATCTGTCTGCAAAAAACTGCATGCAGAAAATTGCACATCGCCCCGATAGCCCCGATAGCCCCGTTTGCCCCACGCCGTGCCTAGGTTTCCGAACCAATACGCGCGTGGAGTGGTAAGCCGTGATCTTCCTGCCGCCCGAAACCCTTGACGAGTTTGAGCGCTGCATCAGAGCAGCGGGCGGGAACCATGCCGCCGTTGAAGGTTTGCGCGCTTTGCGTCGGGCGGCGCGTCGGCTGGTGATCGAGCCCGCCGAGGATGCCGGCGTGTTCATGGTGGGTGATGCCGACAACTTGCGGCCGTACACGCCCAGCGGGGACGGCTTCCCCGACTTGTTGGCGTTGCTGGCGCAGCCAAACCGCCCCGTGCGGGCATCAGACATGCCAGGCGGGGGTGCTGCCAGGGTGGCGTGGCAACGCGCTCAAAGGGTTGCAAAACACCTGGCGGATCGCGTGCCGTGCTTCGTTTGGGTGCCGGGTTGCATTCGCCACAAACACGGTTCGGTGGTCTTCGATCCCAGTACATCGGCACCCCGCATCGAGGTGCCTGTGTTTTCGCTGTGACTAATCGACAGCCCCCGCAATCCCGGCCCGACAATCAGTGCATCAAATTAAAGGAGACACCAACCATGTCCACCCGTACCGAGCAACTGAAAAAGCAGATCGCCGAACTCAAGGCCGAGCAGGGCGCCCTTACGAATGTCGGCAATGCCAGAATGACCGAGGCCGCATCAAAGTCCGACAGCAAACTGGTTGACCAGGCCGTCGAGGCGTTCGGTAAAGTCGAAGCGCTGGAATCTCGCATCAAGGTGCTGCAGACGGCGTTGGCAGCGGCTGAACAGATCGAACGCACAGAACGGGCGACCCAATGGCAACAGGAACATAGCGACCGCGTTGAACGAATACACGCACTCGCTGGGCAGCGCGCAAAGCAGGCCAAGGCGATAGACGCGGCATTCAGTGCGTTGAAAGGCGCGCTTGAAGGATGGCAAGCGACCAGCGGCGAGATTACCGCGCTGGTACGAAAACTATCACCTGCCACACATCTGACGGAGCGTGCCCGCTCAGATCGCATGCGGGCACTGCTCGACAACTCGCGGGGAGAAAGCCCCGCCATTGCCTTCGCGGTCTCGCAAACGTTTCAGCGCGTGCTCAGTGAAACGGGGTTGGTCGCGGCTGTTGATCCCTACATCGCCTTTACGCATGTGAGCATCGACATCCGCCGCCGTGGCAATACCGCAGCTGACGCTGCGAACACGATGGCAGAGCAATTGAAAATCCGCCTGGCCGAAGGGAAGACCGCAAATGTTTGAGCAAACAACCGGCAACCCGACCCTGTTGGCGGACAAACCATACGAGCCGACATCCAGCGAAGAACGGGCCGCAGTGCTCTATAACCCGACGATATTGCCGCGAGCGGCCGAGGTGCTGGGGTTGGAGCCTACCGCCGGTGACGATGCCACCCGCCAGGCGCGCGCAGTCGAATACAGCCAGTTAGCGGGTGATGTTGGGCTCGACGCTGATGCACTCGATGTGTTCGCGCAAGTGCGGGCGGAACTGGAAATGAACCCACCGAGCGCCGAGCGCGCAGCAGAGATGCGAAGCAAAACCCATGCGCATCTGGTGGAAACCTACGGTGAGCGACGCGCAATTGAGGGCATACAGGCGGCGCAGGCCATGGTTAAGAGCAATCCCCGCCTGCGGGATTTTCTCAACAAGACCGGGGCAGGTGACGACTACCGCATAGCTGCACGGTTGGTGCGGCAGGCGATGAACAAGAAGCGAGGCTGATGTGATCTTGCCTTTCGGCAAATACGCGGGGCACACCATAGGTGAGGCCGAATGCGCCAATCAGCACTATTTGTTTTGGCTGGTGGCGCAGCGGAGATGGGTGAAGCGTGACCACCCGGAAATCTACAAAGCAGCGCGGAGCCGTGTGGTGCAAATACTGCAAGCCGAAATGGCCGACGAGTGCCAGCGACAGCAGCGGGAGAGGTTGCCAACCGCTGAAAGATTCAATTTTGTTTCCGTGAGTGACTTGGCATGACTGAGCAGACCGCAGTGGCGCCGCGTGATCATGAGGGCAAGTTTCTGCCGGGCGGCCCTGGTGGCCCTGGCCGACCCAAGGGGCGTGCACAAAGCGAACTAGTGCGCGCGCTGATCGAGCCGCACCGGGTGGTGCTGATTGAAAGGGCGCTGGCACTGACGCAACACGTGGATCCATTCGCTGCGGCCAATGCGCTGCGCATTTGCCTTGAGCGATTGGCGCCAGTGCCGAAGCAAGAAAGCGAGCGGGTCGAAGTGCCGGGCCTGAAAGAGGCCAAGACGTTCACAGATAAATGCGAGGCCGTGGTGGCTGCAGTTGCCACTGGCGACATATCCGCCGAGGCGGCCGACCGCCTGCTGAGCATGATCAACAACTATGCCCGCGCCGTGGCGGTTGATGACTTTGACCGCCGACTGAAAGCGCTGGAAGCCGGACACGTATGGCGGCCGGTAATTGACGACGTATCGGACTTGGCATGAGCAACAGCACCAGGCTTGAAAAGTTGGAGGCAGCGCACGCCAACCGGATCAATCAGCCGCCGCTCACGAATGCTGAGTTGGCACAAGACCTGGCGGCAATAATTCATTGCGGGCGACTGCCGGAGGCTTCGCAGATGGAGCGTGCAGCCGCGACTGAAATCAGCCAGATACTCCAAGTGGCAGCAGATCGAAAAGCCGCCGCAGAAAGGCAAGCCAATGTGTGATCCCTCAACGATAGCCACGGTCGGCAAGGTAGGCATGGGCATGCAGGCCGCGGGTGGTGTTGCGGCTGCCTACGGCACGTACACCAAGGCCGAGGCCGAAAAGTCAGCCTATGAAATGCAGGCGCAGGTTGCCGACAACAACAAGCAGTATTCGACCTGGCAAGCCGAGGATGCAATCCGGCGCGGGCAGAAAGCCACGGTCGCCTCGCAACTGAAAACGCGGCAACTAAAAGGCACACAGATCGCTCGCATGGCCGAGAACGGTATTGGTCTCGGGGAAGGCTCGGCCCTGAACATTCTGACCGACACCGATTACATGGGTGCAATCGACGCCAACACCATCATGGACAACGCCAACAAAGAGGCGTGGGTGTACCGCACACAGGCGCAGAACTACGGCAGCAATGTCGACCTGCTGCGCATGCGTGCCAAGTCGTCAAACGGTTTCGGTGCCACGGCCGGCACACTTCTGACCACTGCAGGCAATGTGGCAAGCCGCTGGTATGACTGGAAGCAAAAAACCGAGAACACAAAACTATGAGTGAATTTCTGTTGCCCGATGAGGAAGGGCGCATGCAACGCAATGCGCTATCGGCTGCGCCATCGGTGCCCGAGCCGTCGAGCGGGTTTCTGTTACCCGGTGAACTGCCGGCCAGCGAACGAGCGGACATAACGCTGCGCGGCGCCCTCAAGGTAAATCCCGACAAGGCTGCGGAGGCGCGACGACTGGCCGGCCTGACCGATACACCTGAGCCCGTAGTGGAACGCAACTTTGATGCCGTGAAGCGTGAAGCGCAGCGGCGTCAAATTCAACAGGACATGCGGTTCGATCCGGTGCTCGCGCGCCAGTTGACCGATCCGGCATTCGCCAAAATTGCCCACGATGACACCGGCAACCTTTCCCTGGTTGGCAAGATCACCAGCAGTTTTAAACGCGGGCTTGCGAGCACGCAGCGAGGTGGCGAGGCGCAGGCCGTGCAAGACTCGGCCGGCATCCTGAATCTGGTTGATCGCATCGAGCGCGGGGAATTGGCCGACGATGCAGCGATTCTGCAGGCGTCGCCGCTGGGCTCCGTGTTCATGGGTGCGGGACGCACCCCCGAGAATCTGGCGCGCACGCGTGCCTATCATGAGCAGCGCATGGCTGATAGCGCGGTGGGTTTCATCCGTCGCGGTCAAGAAGTCGCAGCACTGCCGGCCGACGAAGATCTGCAAAGGTTTCAGGCGTCCAAGACGTTTGGCCAGGCAATCAACCGATTTACCGATGCACCCAGCTCGATCACCGCGCAGGTAATGGCGGAATCCACCGGCGCACTGCTGCCCAGCTTGCCGCTGATCGTTGGCGGTGGCGTTGTAGGAGGGGTGCGCGGGCTTGCCTACACGGTCGGCAGCACATCGGCAGGCACGGAGTATGTAAATGCGCTGTCGGGCATTTTGGACGAGATGGGCGTGAACGTGCGCGACCCGGCTGCGATCAAGCGCGCCATGGCATCGCCAGAGTTTGCACAACGTAACCGGCAGGCCATGGTGAAAGCTGGCGTGATCGGCGCCGTGGACGCCGCAACAGCAGGTATGGCCGGCGTCAGGCTGGCCGCAGGCCCGGCCAAGAACATTGCAGCACAGATGGGCGTGCAGGCGGCAGGTGGTGGCACCGGAGAGGCGCTGGGCTCTGCTGCATCGGGGCAGGAGGTCAACCCGGCCGCAGTGCTGTCCGAGATGATTGCCGAGATACCTGGCGCGGCTGTGGATGTGTCCTTGATGACACTTAACCGTATGCGCGAGCGTCAGGCCGTCGCAGCCACAGCTAAACAAGACGCAGCGGCCCTGCAGCAGCTTACCGAAGTGGCCAAGGCGAGCAAGGTGCGGGCGCGCGATCCTGAAAGCTTCCGTGAGTTTGTGGAAAATGCAGCCGAGGGTGGCATCACGCATGTCTATGTGGACACCGCGACCCTTGAACAGGCGGGCGTTACGCTCGACCAGCTTGCCGCGGATGCCCCCAGCGTGGCAGAACAGATCGAGCAAGCCCTCGAAGCCGGTGGTGATTTGCGCATTCCCATTGGGGAATACGCGGCGCACATTGCAGGCCAGCCGTACGCTGATGCACTGTTGCCGCACCTGCGCACTGATCCGGCAGCGCCAAGTGTTACCGAGGTGCAGACTTTCGAGCAAGAGGAAGCCAAGGCGTTTGAGGCGGAAGTGTCGCGCGTGGTTGCCGAGCAGGAAGCCACTCAACGCGTGCAGCAGGCTGCGCAGGCCGTCGAGGCGGTGCTGATGCAACAACTCACGCAGGCGGGGCGCTTTACGGATGACGTGAATTCAGCGTACGCCAAGCTTGGCGCCAATTTCTATACCACCATGGCGCAGCGCCTTGGATTGGCACCGCAGGAAATGCAGCAACGCTACCCGCTTGAGGTGCGCGCCGAGGCGGTGCCGGGCGCGCAGATATTTGGGCAGGTGCCCGCTGCCCTGACACAACAGCCCACACTGCTCACGCGCGTAATGCGGCAGGTGTTTGGCCAGCCGCCTACAGAATCATCTATACCGAAGCCCGTGAATAAACGGGGGCAGATCGCGTTCGGGGTCACTGGCGATTTGACGTTAACCCCAAGCGTCTTAACGTTATTACAAAACGCCGATCTGTCCACATTTATTCATGAGTCGGGGCACTTTTACCTCGAAGTGTTGGCCGACGTGGCAAGCCGTCCCGACGCGCCGAAGCAACTGCAGGACGACATGCAGGCGGTGCTGCAATGGTTCGGGGTGCATGACCTAGCCACCTGGCGCAGCATGCCACTTGAGCAAAAGCGCCCACACCACGAGCAGTTTGCCCGAGGTTTCGAGGCTTATCTGTTCGAGGGACAGGCACCCAGTTTGCAAATGCAAGGGCTGTTTGCCCGTTTCCGCTCGTGGATGGTGAACGTCTACCGGTCGCTTAAATCACTGAATGTCGAACTGTCAGACGAAGTGCGCGGCGTGATGGATCGCTTGTTGGCGACCGACGAGCAAATCGGCGTGGCCGAAGCATCGCGCAGCTATGCACCGTTGTTTGAATCCGCCGAGCGCACCGGCATGACGCCTGAGCAATGGGGCGAATACCAGGCGCTCGGGCATGACGCGACCCGCGAGGCCGTGGGCAATTTGGAGCGCCGCAGCCTCCGCGATATGCAATGGCTGACCAACGCCAAAGGTCGCAAACTGAAAGAACTGCAGCGCCAGGCCGAGGCAAAGCGCGCCGAGGTGCGCGCCGAAGTCGAGGCCGAGGTGATGGCCACGCCGGTGTATCGCGTGCGTGAACTGGTAGCGAATGGCACGCTGCGCGACACCACCGACGCCGACTTGAACAGCCGGCAGGCGCGATTGCTGACCGCGCTGGGTATGTCCGGCACCAAGCTGTCATTGCCGGTGCTGAAAGAGATGTACGGCGAAGGCCCCGCCGCACCTTGGCGGTATCTCTCGACGGGCACCAACGGGCTGGCCGCCACCGAGGGCGTAGACCCGGATGTCTACGCGGAACTGTTCGGGTTTACATCCGGTGACGAAGTGGTGCGGGCGCTGCTCGATGCACCGCCACCTGATCAGGTGATTGAGGGCATGACCGATCAACGCATGCTCGAACGCTATGGGGATTTGTCCGATCCTACCGCGCTGCAGCGTGGTGCCGAGGCAGCAATAACCAACGACGTGCGCGCCCGTTTTCTTGAGCGCGAGGTGAATGCCTTATCGGATGCCACCGGCCAGCGGCGGCCACAACTGACCGCCGCCCGGCAGTTTGCCGAGGTGACCGTGGCCCGCACCAAAGTGCGCGACCTGCGGCCGTCGCAGTATTCGGTGGCCGAAGCCAAGGCCGCGCGGGCGACTGTGGCCGCATGGAAAAAAGGCGACACGGCCAAGGCGGCGCAGCACAAGCGGGCGCAACTGCTCAGCAACCAATTGCACCGCGCAGCTGCTCGAGCCGTTGATGAGGTGGACGCCAGCGTGCGCTACCTCAAGAAATTCGACAACGAAGGCACGCGCAAAAACCTGCGGGGTGAATTCCTCGAACAACTCGACACCCTGTTGGAACGGTTCGACCTGCGCACCAGCCTGACCCGGCGCCAGATCGACGCCGAGCGCATGCCGCTTGCCGACTGGGTGCGCGCGGAATCCGAGCGCCTGGCAGCCGTGCAGCCCGACATCCCGGCCGCGCTGCTGAATGAGACCTACCGCAAACATTTCCGGGATCTTCCCGTTGAGGAATTCCGCGGCCTGGTGGACGCGGTAAAGCAACTTGAGCGGCTGGCCCGGCGCGAGCAGCAGGCGTATCTGGAAATCCGCGGCATGTCCTTTGCTGACGAGGAAGCGCGGATTGTGGCCGAGATGCGCCAACACAACCCTGCGGCGTTCGGCATGGACGGCGAGCCCAAGGGCGTGCAACCGGACTACGTGCCGAGCATTAAGCGCGGCCTGGCGCGTGCCGGCGACAAGTTGCAGGCGGAATTCTTGAACGTCGAAACCCTGATTAACTTGATGAGCGGCGGGCAGGTGGGGCAGGCGCATGAATCGCTATTCGGCCGGCTGAGCACGCGCGCCGACTGGAAGGCGGAAAAACTCAAAGAACTCTATGCCTACTTTAAACCGCTGTTCGCGCAATACAGCATCAAGGAACGGCTGGCATTCAGCCAACGCGGCATCTACGTGCCCGAGATCGGCCGCAGTCTGACCCGCGAGAATATGGTGGTGGTGGCTCTGCATTACGGAAACGCCGAGGGCCGGCAGCGGTTGCTGCAGGGGCATGGCTGGACTGACGCGCAAGTGCAGCGCGTTGTGGCTAACCTCGATGCGAAAGATTGGCGCCTGGTCGATGCGATATGGCGCATGTTCGATGAAAACCTGTGGCCTGAACTGCAGGCATTGAACGAGCGCACCCGCGGCACGGCACCACCCAAAGTGGAACCACTGCCGTTTCAGACCCCGCATGGCCAAGCCCGCGGGGGTTATTTCCGCATCAAATACGATGCCGACTTGTCCGAGCGGGCGCACCGGTTCGATGAAGCCGGCGCCGTGCAGGACATGCTGGGTGGCAGCATGGGCATGCCGCGCACCAATCAGGGCAGCAGCACCCAGCGCGTGCAGGAAGTGAAGCGCGCCATGCGACTCGATCTCGGCGTGATGTCGGAAACCATCAACGAGACTGTGCACGACCTGGCATTCCGTGAAGCCGTCGCCGACACCTGGCGCCTGTTGAACAGTGCCCGCCTGCAGAACGCGATCAAGACCGCAGGCGGCACCGAGGTTTACCGCGCCATAGTGCAACGGCTGCGCGAGACTGCAGCACCGCCACGTAACCCCACAGGGTTCATTGAGCGCACGCTGTCGGTAGCGCGGAAAAATACGCTGGTGGTGGCCATGGGGTTATCGGTGAAAACTGCTTTGGTGAACGTCACCGGCATCATTCCAGCGATGGCGCGAGTCAACGCCGGGGCGCTGCTGCGAAACATTGGCCGATTTTATAGCCCGCAGATGGCCGAACATTACCGGTTCATCCTCGACCGATCTGACTACATGCGCAACCGGCACGACAGCTACGAGCGCGATCTGCAGGATGCCGTCAAGAAATTCAGCGCCGCAGGTTCGCTGCTACCCGAGTATGCGGGCTGGTTCGCACTGATCACTTACGTGGACAAAGGCACGAGCAGCCCGACATGGCTGGCGGCCTACGAGGAAGCCATGAAACGCCACGCGAACGACGAGGCGCAGGCGGTGCAATACGCTGACCACATCGTACGGCAAACGCACGGCTCTGGCCGCATCGTTGACCTGGCCAATATCCAGAGCGGGCATGGCGGGTGGGGGCAGCTTAAAAAGGCATTCACGATGTTCTACGGCTACTTCGGCGCGCAGTTGGGCATGCTGGTGCGCTCGGGGAAGATCAACGCGCAGGCGGCCAAAGCTGGCGACCCCTACGCGGTGGCCAGGCTGGCAGCCGACTTCACGCTGATCGTGGTGATGCCAGCCGTGCTGGCCGAGATCGCCAGCGGGCGCTGCGACAAGGCCGACGATGCCGCGGGCTGGGGCAAGTGCATCGGGCGCAGCGTGGCCATGTATGCCTCAGGTTTCGTGCCGATCTGGCGCGACTTCGCATCGTTCACCTGGTCGCTGTTCGACAAGGACGTGCACAACTTCGGTTTCCGCATCACCCCGCTGGAATCGTTTTTCGAGGGGCTGGGCAAGGGCATCAAGTCCACGGCCGATGTGGCAGCCGGTGAAGGCGACCAGACCGACGCGAAAAATATCATTCTCGGGGTGTCGTATCTGCTCGGGCTGCCGGGTTACCAGGTGTGGCGCACGATCTCAGGGATCGAGGCCGTGGCCGACGATGACGCCGGCATGCAGGCAGTGTTGCTGGGGCCGCCCAAGCGCTAGATGTTGCCGCGCATGGTGGGTTTTTCGCCCGCTTCGGTGGGCGTCTTTTTGGTGGTAGGTTGGTGCGGTAGACTGACCCGCAATAACAACAACTCGCAGGGGGTGGCATGCGACTGCTGTACTTAGGCGCACTGTGTTGTCTGATCTCTCCGGCGTGGGCAGATAACAGCGCTCGCTGCGCCAATCTATTTACGGACTTAAGCGCCAGAGCGACCTGCGCCACGATCCTGAACATGAATTCTCAGGAATATTCCGACGACGCCCTGCGGGATAAAATTAGCCAAATGGTTTACGGTGTCGGTTTCGCAGAGATGGAAGCCAGGCACGCGAAACGTGAGGCCGATGAGCGCGCCGCCGCTGCGGCCGAAGCGGCCCGCCTGCAACAGCATGACCAGTGCCACAGACTATTCACCGATGCAGGGGAGCGCGAAGCATGCAAGACCCTGCGGATGTTGAGCATGTCGCAGCGGTCGGATGTGCAGATGGTCGCCGATGTGCGGGCGCGGCTCGGGAAAGCCCCTGTCAGTGACGATGAACGCCAGACGATAGTGCAGGCGGAAGCTGAGTATAAAAAATCCGCCGCCGCTGTCGCACGTGCCGAGGCGGAAAAGCAAAAGGCCGAGGAGCAACAATGCCAGCGGCTATACGGCGCCGGGGAGGAGCGCGCCGCGTGCGACACTTTGCGGCTGTTATCCATGCGGACGCGTTCGGATGACCAAATGCGCAAGGAAGTCGCAGAGCGGGTGGCTCAACTCCGGAAGGAAAAATCAGGTCAAGAGCGTGCCCAACAAAATGCGCAGCGAGGCCGCGCCGCTGCAGCCGCAGAACTTGACGCAAAACTACGCCAGGGCAGCACGGGTTTTGAGTTGCTGCATTGGGAGTTGGGCGGCTTTGGAAGTGTAATGCTGGTGCGCTTTATTCTGCAAAACAACACTGCCTCGCCACAAAAAGATTTTGTCATTAGGTGCGATACCCATGGTGAGAGCGGGACACGGTTAGGCGCGGTTCAGAAAACCTTGTACCAATCGCTTGCCCCGAAAGGGCGGCGATCTTTTGATTTGTCACTAGGTTTTGTGAATAGCCAAAGCGCGAGGGCGGCTTGCAGCGTTGTCAAATCTGTGCCGGGTTGATACTCAAATGCCGGAAATTTTATTTTTAAAAATACACATTTTGTGTAACAAAACCCCTTACCGCGGGGTTAGATTGGTGCCGTCACTTTTCGACGGAGACCGCCATGCAGGACGACAAATCGCTGTACCGGGGTTTTTTGGCCGAGGCTTGCAAACGTACGCTTTTTGAAATGGAGCAGTGCCTCGCGGGCAAGGCCGAGGGGGCACGCTACCGCTTAAGCGCCTACCAGATGAGCCAGGCGCGCGATGCGATCAGAACACTGCAACACATCGTTGCCCGCCCCGATCTTGAGGTGACACCGGTTGGTAGGGCGAGGGCCGACGCTGGGTTCCAGCAGATGCTAGGTATGCTTACCGCAAAACCGAAAATCCGAGGAGGGCGCGCATGAAACAATGGCTTGAGCAAAACGAAGCGGAAATGCGGGCGGTGTATCGTGTGGTGGTCATATGTGCCGCAGTTTGGGCATTGGTGCTGCTCAAGGATCTCCACCGGTATCGAGGTGAGCCCGATATTCGAGGCGTGGAAACCAGCGTTGACCAAATCCGCAGAGACCTTGCAAAGATTCGAGAGCAGATGGAGCCCCCACCCAGCCGCAGCGGCGTGGGTGGAATTATCTTTCCGGCACCGCACACCGCACCGACTGAAAACCCGTACCCGTTGCGGCCGAAATAAACCCAACCGTCTCGCGGGTTCAGCCCCCGTTACGTTCGCGGGTGTCGGCGACACCGCGGATGCGATCAAGCAGTGCAAACATTTGGGCGCGCAGCAGCGCTGTGCCCCCGGGGTAATCCCAATGCTTGCGCGCACTGTAGAAAATTTCGGCTTTTGCCGTTAGATCGCCGGCTTTCTCAGATGCATAGGTGTCTAGTGCGCCGAGTGGTGATCGGAGAAAACGAAGCCGGCCAATAAGTTGTGGGTTGGCGTCCGGCATTTCGTGCGCCTTAAGTTCGCTTTCCATCTCGTCCGCGATGCGTCGGATTTGTTCGGATGTTTTCATGCCGGTATAGGTGGCGGTATAGGTTTTGCGAGAGCCTAAAAACTTTCCCTGTTAAATCACCAGCATAAGCGTTGACTACGCTGCTGCATCATCGGGGTGTGGGTAACTGCTTGATTCATAAGAGGGGATGCAATGACTTGATGAGGTTTAGGTGCGGGAATGCCTAAATACGGAAAAGGATCTGCAAAAATGTTTCTAGTTGCTAATTAATGACAGATTTTACTGGGTAATACACTGGGGACGATTGCTGGATTTAGAACGTGTGGTTTTCATATTGCTGGGGGTGGCAATCAACCTTTATGCGCGGATTGAGCAACTGAACTGCCGCAATGAGCAGCCACGTTGAGCGCAGTGTCTGATCGTCTCGTTCAAAGGTGTGCCTTTAGCGCGTACATGGTTGATATGATTAGGCCATGAATCTTTCGCAAGCGCGTATTCCAATGCGGTTTTTTCCGGCAGTGCTGATGCTGTCACTGTGCGTGGCGTGTACGCCGCAACAGATGTTGCTCAACGCATTGGTGCCCGATGGCACCGCGTCGGTTCTGCTCGGCCATATGCAGGGTGTGCCGGACGCCAACCGCCAGCGCGTTTCAGAACTTGAAAAGCAGGGCGACTGGGCGGGATTGGCGAAATTTGCCGAGGACAATATTGCCAAGGATGCGTTCAGCGCCGAATGGCGGGTGGTCGCCGGTTATGCGCGCTCTCAATTGCGGGATTACCCGCGGGCGATAGCCCATTTCAGCGAACTGGTGCGGATGGCGCCGGATGATGCGACGGGTTACCACTTTCTGGCAGAAACCCAGCGCGCGGCCGGCCAGCCGGAGCGGGCGGTGACCACGCTGGAGCGCGCGCTGCTGGTGGTGCGCGAGTCGCCGGTGACTTATCAGTTGCTGGGCGAAGCCAACAGCGGTCTCGCGCGGTATGTGCCCGCCGCGGCGGCCTATCGCCGCGCGCTGGCGATTGATTCGAATTACGCTGATGCGTGGTTCGGTCTGGGTCTCGCGTCGCTGCGGCTGGCGCGCAATGCCGATGCGCGCGAGGCGCTCAAGGCGCTGGAACAGATGCGCTCGCCGCGTGCGGCCCAACTGCGCGCGATGATGAACAACTGATACGGCGGTCGAGCTGTCGTCAGGCCTTCAGCGCCGGGGTCAGGTGCGGCGCGATCAGCGGCAGCAGTTGCGCAAAAACTTTCGGATTGCCGGCGACGATGTTGCCTTTTTCCATATAACCATCGTTGCCCTGCAGGTCGCCGACGAGGCCGCCGGCTTCGGTGATCAGCAGCGCACCCGCGGCAATATCCCACTTGCTCAGTCCCATTTCCCAGAAGCCGTCGAGCCTGCCCGCGGCAACGTAGGCCAGATCAAGGGCGGCCGAACCTGGTCGACGAATTCCGGCGGTGTGTTTGATGATGTCGCGCATCATGCCGATATAGGCTTCCAGATTTTCAAGCTGGCGGTACGGAAAACCGGTGCCGATCAGCGCGGGTTGCAGGTGCGCGCGTTTGCTGACGCGGATGCGGGTGTCGTTCAGATAGGCGCCGGCGCCCTTGCTGGCGGTGAACAGGTCGTTGCGGCCGGGATCGTAAACCACGGCGTGGGTGAGCACCCCTTTGTGTGACATGGCAATCGACACCGCGTATTGCGGAAAGCCGTGGAGGAAGTTGGTGGTGCCGTCGAGCGGATCGATGATCCACACGTAGTCTGATTTGCCGGAGGCGCCCGACTCCTCTGCTAAAATCGCATGCGCCGGATAGGCTTCACGCAGCGTCTGGATGATTGCTCTTTCGGCTTCGCGGTCCACCTCCGAGACAAAGTCGTTCGCGGATTTTTCCTTGACGGCGATGACATCAAGATTCCGCCCTGCCCGGTTGATGATGCCACCGGCGCGGCGCGCGGCCTTGACCGCGATATTGAGCATTGGATGCATGGTGGGCTGCGATGAGTGATTTAAAAAGAGCGAAACAGCGAAGAGCAAAAAACGGCTGTCTGCGCCAGCGGACGGAGATGCGATCAAACTGTCAACATCATTCCGGACCGGCGTGACCGGCCGTATTTTACGTGATCCCGACTGACCCACTCAAAAATATTCGCATCGTCCTCTGCAACACCGCACACCCCGGCAACATCGGATCGGCGGCGCGGGCGATGCGTACGATGGGCATCACCGACCTTGCGCTGGTCAATCCGCAACGTTATCCGGATCCGCAGACGCAATGGTTCGCCGTCGGCGCAACCGATGTGCTGGAAACAGTGCGGGTGTGCGCCACGCTGGATGAGGCTTTGCTGGGCACCACATTCGCGGTTGCCTGCTCGGCGCGCAGCCGCGATGTCGCGGTGCCGATGGTCGATGTACGCGCGGCGGCGGCCCAGGCGGCTGCTGTGGCCCAGTCTCACCCCGTCGCTTTTGTCTTCGGCAATGAAACTTCCGGGCTCAGCAATGACGAGGTCGGGCGCTGCAATCTGCTGGCGAGCATACCGGTTGATCCGGAATTCTCGTCGTTGAACGTGGCGGCCGCAGTGCAGGTGTTTTGTTATGAACTGCGGCTCGCCTGCGGTGGCGCATTGCCGGTGCCCAAGGATGAACGGCTGGCCACGCACGAAGAAGTCGAAGCCTTTTTCGGTCATCTGGAAAGCACCATGACCCAGACCGGGTTCCTCAATCCGGCGCACCCGCGCAAACTGATGCTGCGCTTGCGCCGGCTGTTTGCCCGCTCGCGCCTGCAGGTGGAGGAGGTCAATATCCTGCGCGGAATCCTCAGCAGCCTGATCACCTCCAAAAAGCGGGATTAAATGTGGGGTTATTAACCTCATGTTTACAAAAGGATTTTCCGCCACCCTGAAATCCTGATTAAAATAGTAGGCTTCTTCGCACGAATACCCCATTGTTCAGGTCACGCTAATGTTTGAGCGTATCAAGGAAGAAATCACCGTCGTTTTTGAACGCGACCCCGCTGCGCGCAGCAGTTGGGAAGTGGTGACTTGTTACCCGGGTTTCCATGCGTTGCTGGCCCACCGTGTATCGCACGGGCTGTGGACTCACGGCTTTAAATGGCTGGGCCGCTGGGTTGCGCACGGCGCACGCTGGCTCACCGGCATCGAAATTCATCCCGGCGCGCGCATCGGCCGGCGCTTTTTTATCGATCACGGCATGGGCGTCGTCATCGGTGAAACCGCGGAGATCGGCGACGACTGCACCATCTATCACGGCGTCACGCTCGGTGGCACCACCTGGAACAAGGGCAAACGTCATCCGACACTGAAAAACGGCGTGGTCATTGGTGCCGGCGCAAAAGTGCTGGGGCCGATCATCATCGGAGAGCAGGCGAAAATCGGTTCCAATGCCGTGGTGGTGAAAGATGTTCCGGATCACGCCACTGCTATCGGCATACCGGCGCGGCTGGTGGAGTCCCACGAATCGACAGCAGGCTTTGCTGCCTACGCAGTGGCGCGTGACGCCAACGACCCGGTTGCGCGGGCAATGCACGCGCTGATTGATCACAGCGCTGAAACCGATCAGCGCATCGACCAGATTCTTGCTGAACTGAAACGCCTGGGACTGCAAATTGAAGGGGCCGAACAGTCCAAACTCGACGCCGGCAGCCTTAATCGCATAGTTGACTAAATCCCGGGGTTTATCTATACTTGAGTGTGTTGGTAGGACATTGTCTTGGGCAATTGAGGGTTATTAATAAGTATTTGTTTTTAAATGATTATTTGAGGTGCTATATGAGACTGACGACTAAAGGCCGATTTGCAGTCACCGCTATGGTGGATCTGGGCATGCGTCACGGCACGGGGCCGGTGACACTGGCCGAAATCAGCGGGCGGCAGCGCATCTCGCTCTCGTACCTGGAACAGCTGTTCGGCAAATTGCGGCGCCGGCAGATTGTGGATTCGGTGCGCGGACCCGGTGGCGGTTATTGCCTGGCACGCGACATGTCGCTACTGACGGTGGCCGAAATCATTCTCGCGGTCGATGAACCGATCGATGCAACACAGTGTGCCGGCAAGGAAAACTGCAAGGATGACGAAAAGTGCCTGACGCATGACTTGTGGGCCAACCTTAACGAGCGCATTTTTGATTATCTCGGCTCAGTGACGCTGCGCCAACTGGTGGAGAACCAGCGCGCCAAGGAAGCGGGTATTGCGCCGGTTCACGATATGCGCAAGGTCGCGCGCAAGCAGGACGCGGTTACCGCCTGACCGGGTTTTGCCGCTTCTTTCCCCATGTCGCACGTCTATTTCGACCACAACGCTTCGACGCCGCTGGATGCGCGCGTGCTGGAGGCGATGATGCCGTTCCTGCGCGAGCAGTGCGGCAATGCGTCCAGCCGCCATGAGTTCGGCACGGTCGCGCACACGGCAGTCGATCGCGCACGCGAGCAGGTGGCGGCGATTGTCGGCGCGCAGCCGGCGCAAGTGGTGTTTACCAGCGGCGGCACCGAAGCCAACAACCTGTTCATCCGCGGCATGGCCGCAGGCATGGAGCCGGGTCAGATCGCAGTCAGCAGCATTGAGCATCCCTGTGTTACCGCACCGGCGCAGGATCTGGTGCGCCAGGGCTGGAAATTCCGCAAGCTGAAAGTGACCCGCGACGGCGCCATTGACCTCAATGACGTGGATGCCGCGCTGGCCGAAAAAACGGCGCTGATGTCGGTGATGCTCGCCAACAATGAAACTGGCGTGATCCAGGATATTGCAGCCGTGGGGGAACGGGCAAAACGCGCCGGCGCGATCATGCATACCGATGCGGTGCAGGCGCTGGGCAAGATCCCGGTGGAATTTGCAGCGCTGAATGTGCGGGCGCTGACGCTGTCGGCGCACAAAATTTACGGCCCCAAGGGCGTGGGTGCGCTGGTGGTCGACAAGCGGCTCGATTTACGCGCGGTGCTTGCCGGTGGTGGCCAGGAACGCGGTTTGCGCGGCGGCACCGAAAACGTGCCGGCGATTGTCGGCTTTGGCGCGGCTTGTGAAATTGCGGCATCGCGATTGCAGGAGCTGGCACCGCGGCTGGCTGCATTGCGCGAGCGGCTGGAACGCGGATTGACCGGCATGGGCGCGATGATTTTTGGCGCAAACGTGCCGCGGCTGCCCAATACTTCTTATTTCGCGTTTCGCGGCATACACGGCGAGGCGCTGGTGATCGAACTCGACAAGGTTGGGTATGCGGTGGGCTCAGGCGCAGCCTGTTCCAGCACCGACAACGCGCCGTCCGGCACGCTGCTGGCGATGGGCGTTGCGCCTGAACTGGCGCGCGGCGCCGTGCGTTTTTCACTGGGGGCGGCCAATTCCGCGGAACAGGTGGATGGATTTTTGCAGGCGCTGGCGGGTGTGATGCAGCGGCTGCGCACGATGCAGGCCGTTGCGGTCTGATTGAAATCCGGGAGTCTGAAATGAAATTGCAACTGACGGAAAGTGCAGCAAAGCAGATCAAGGCGCAGCTCGCCAAACGCGGCAAAGGGCTGGGCCTGCGCGTGGGCGTGAAAAAAACCGGTTGCTCGGGCTGGGCTTACACCTACGACTACGCCGATGCGGTGCAGGGCACTGATCAGGTATTCGAAGCGCACGACGCCAAACTGGTGGTCGATGGCGAAAGTCTGGAGTTTCTTAACGGTTCCACCGTCGACTATGTGCGTGATGGTTTGAAGCAAACGTTCAAGCTCGAAAATCCCAACGTCGACGCTACCTGCGGCTGCGGTGAAAGCTTTACGGTCAAGGCGGGCGGCTGAACCAAGCCCTGATCACCCTTACCCCGATTTTCAGGATGCATTCATGAGCACCGTTTTAGACAACCTCGTCAGCCAGCCGTACAAACACGGCTTTGTCACTGACATCGAGTCCGAGTCGGCGCCCAAGGGTCTGAGCGAAGACACCATTCGCATGATTTCGGCGAAAAAGAACGAGCCGGAATGGCTGCTCGAGTTTCGTTTGCAGGCCTATCGTCACTGGCTGACCATGACCGAGCCGCAGTGGCCGAACGTGCATTACCCGAAAATCGATTTCCAGGCGATCAGCTATTACGCCGCACCCAAGCCGAAAAAGAAACTGAGCATGGATGAGGTCGATCCCGAACTGCTGCGGACTTTCGAGAAACTTGGCGTACCGATGCACGAGCGCGCAGCGCTGGCCGGCGTTGCGGTCGATGTGATTTTTGATTCGGTGTCGGTGACCACGACGTACAAGGAAAAGCTCGCCGAAGTCGGCATCATTTTCTGCTCCATTTCCGAGGCCGTGCACAACCATCCGGAACTGGTCAAAAAATATATGGGTTCGGTGGTGCCGGCTGGAGACAATTTTTACGCCGCGCTCAACTCCGCGGTGTTCACCGACGGCTCATTCTGCTTTATTCCCAAGGGCGTCAAATGCCCGATGGACCTGTCGACCTACTTTCGCATCAATACCCAGGATTCCGGACAGTTCGAACGCACGCTGATCATTGCTGAAGAAGGCGCCAAGGTGTCATACCTTGAAGGCTGCACCGCGCCGCAATTCGATACCAATCAATTGCATGCGGCGGTGGTCGAGCTGGTGGCGCTGGACGATGCCGACATCAAATATTCAACGGTGCAGAACTGGTACGCGGGGGACGAGAACGGCGTCGGCGGCATTTACAACTTCGTCACCAAGCGCGGGCTGTGCAAGGGGCATAACTCGAAGATTTCCTGGACTCAGGTGGAGACCGGTTCGGCGATCACCTGGAAATACCCGTCGTGCGTTTTGCTCGGCGACAACTCGATCGGCGAGTTTTATTCGGTAGCGCTGACAAACCACATGCAGCAGGCCGATACCGGCACCAAGATGATCCACATCGGCAAAAATACCAAAAGCACGATCATCAGCAAGGGCATCTCGGCCGGGCGCTCCAACAACAGCTACCGCGGTCTGGTGAAGATCGGCGCGAAGGCGGACGGCGCGCGCAACTTTTCGCAATGCGATTCCATGCTGATCGGTACCCAGTGCGGAGCCAACACTTTTCCGTATATCCAGGTCAACAATCCGACGGCAAAAGTGGAGCACGAAGCCACCACGTCGAAGATCGGCGAAGACCAGTTGTTTTATTTTCAGAGCCGCGGGATCCCCACCGAAGAAGCGGTGTCGATGATCATCAACGGCTTCTGCAAGGACGTTTTCCAGCAACTGCCGATGGAGTTCGCCGTCGAGGCGACCAAGCTGCTCGGTTTGAAATTGGAAGGTAGTGTGGGGTAGAGCTGAAAGGCAAATTCAAAAGCAGCCACAGAGGACACAGAGAACACAGAGAGTTTTGAGGAATGTTGAGTCTCTGATGCCAGTTACGTGTCTTGGTGGCGAAATGAACAACGGTTTTCTCTGTGATCTCTGTGCCCTCTGTGGCTAAAAAGGTTTTAGGTTTTAAATAACATGATCAACGCGAACGCAAAAACAATTCTCGAAGTCCGCGACCTGACGGCGACCGTCGCGGGGGTGGATATCCTCAAGGGTATCAACCTCACCGTGCGTGCCGGCGAAGTGCACGCGATCATGGGGCCCAACGGCTCCGGCAAGAGCACCTTCGCCAAGGTGCTGGCGGGGCATCCGGCCTATGTGGTCAAAGGCGGTGAAGTGCTGTTTGAGGGCAAGGATTTGTTTGCACTGGGGTCCGATGAACGTGCCCGCGCCGGCATTTTTCTCGGCTTCCAGTATCCGGTGGAAATCCCCGGCGTCACCAACAGCTCCTTCCTGCGCCTCGCCTACAACACGGTGCAGGGCGGTCGCGGCAAGGACGAACTCGACCCGCTGGAGTTCGACGATCTGGTACGCGACAAAATGAAATTGCTGGAAATGAATCCGGAGTTTCTGAGCCGCAGCGTCAATGACGGTTTTTCCGGCGGCGAAAAAAAGCGCAACGAAATCCTGCAAATGGCCCTGCTCGAACCGAAGCTGTCGCTGCTTGATGAAACCGACTCCGGCCTCGACATCGACGCATTGCGCGTGGTTGCCGGCGGCGTCAACAAGCTGCTCACGCCCGACAACGCCTGCGTGCTGGTGACGCATTACCAGCGCCTGCTCAACTACATTACGCCCGATTACGTGCATGTGATGTCCGCCGGCCGCATCATCAAGTCCGGCGACAAGTCACTGGCGCTGGAACTGGAATCACGTGGTTACGACTGGCTGCTCGAAGATAACAAAATAAGCAAAAAGGCTGTGGCGTGAACGTTACGGCCACCCATCCCTACGTGGCGGCGCTGCTCGCCGGCAGCGGTGCACTGCCCAAAAGCCCTGCAGCGTGGCTTGATGCACGTCGTGCCGCGGCGCTGGAGCGTGCCAATGCGCTGGCGGTGCCGACGACGCGTGACGAAGAATGGCGTTTCACCGATCTGACGCCGCTGACCAAACTGCAGGTGCAGCCCGTGACCACGGCGGTCAAGGTCTCGGCAGGCGATGTTGCCGCCCATGCCGTGCCGGAAGCGGCGATAAGTCTGGTGTTCGTCGATGGCGTGCCGGCACCGGAACTGGCGCAGCGAGGGGCATTGCCCGCTGGCGTGACAGTGATTGCGTTGACCGATGCGCTGAAATCGCATGCCGCGCTGGTCGAGCCGCATCTGGGGAAGCTGGCTGGTAACGAGCCCGCCGGTGATGATCTGTTCACCGCGCTGAATACCGCTTTTCTGCAGCACGGCGTATTCATTCATCTGGCGAACAACGCCCAACTGAAAGCGCCGATCCATTTGCTGTTTGTTGCCGCCGGCAATGGGGTCGCCACCTATCCGCGCTGCCTGATCGTCGCCGAAGGCGGCGCTGAAGCCTGCGTCATTGAGGATTATGTCGCGCTCGGTGAAGCGGCGTATCTGACCAACGCGGTGACCGAAATCGCCGTGGCGCCGAATGCATCGGTGCGGCATATCAAGCTGCAGCGTGAAAGCCAGAAAGCCTTTCATATCAGCACCTGCGCGGTGACGCTGGCGAAGGATGCCCGTTTCCAGTCCCATGCGGTGACACTGGGCGCGCGGCTGTCGCGCAATAATCTGAACATCACCCAGCAAGGCGAGGGCGCGCAGATCGAAATCGACGGCCTGGCGCTGATCGGCGGCCGGCAGACTGCAGATACTCACACGCTGATGGATCACACCAAACCGCACGGCACCTGCAAGCAGACGCACAAGACCATCGTCGGCGGCGCTGGCCATGCGGTGTTCAACGGCAAGGTGTTTGTGCGCGAAGGCGCGCAGCTGACCGATTCGTCACAACAGAGCCGCAACCTGCTGCTGTCGGACAAGGCGCATGTGGATACCAAGCCGCAGCTCGAAATTTTTGCCGATGACGTCAAGTGCGCCCACGGCGCTGCCGTCGGCCAGCTCGATGCCGATCATCTGTTTTATCTGAAAAGCCGCGGTCTGCCGGAAGCGCAGGCGCGCAACCTGCTGACCTATGCGTTTGGCGCCGAGATCATTGATCACATTCCGGTGCCGTCGCTGGTGGCCGTGCTGGAGAAACTGGTGATGGCGCGCACCGAGGCCGGCGTATGAGCGCGCGTGACAAACTTGCGGCGCCGCTGGATGTGGCTGCGCTGCGCCGGGAGTTCCCGATCCTCGATCTGAAGGTTAATGGTAAGCCATTGATTTTTCTGGATAATGCGGCATCGAGTCAGATGCCGCAGCCGGTCATCGAGCGCTGGGTGAAATACCGCAGTGCGCAGCACGCCAATATCCACCGCGCCGTGCACTACCTGTCGGAAACGGCGACTGCGGAATACGAAAAGGCGCGGCACAAGGTCCAGGCCTTCATCAATGCAAAAGAATCGCGCGAGTGCATTTTCACCAGCGGCACCACCGACGGCATCAATCTGGTGGCGCAGGGCTATGGTCGCAAATTCTTCAAGGCCGGCGACGAGATCATTCTCACCACGCTGGAGCATCACTCGAATATCGTGCCCTGGCAGATGCTTGCCGAAGAGAAGGGCGTGACGATCCGCGTAGTGCCGATCAACGACCGCGGCGAACTGCTGGTCGAGGACTATCGCAAGTTGTTCAACGTGAACACCAAGTTCGTGGCGATGACCCATGTGTCAAACGCGCTGGGCACGATTACGCCGGTCAGGGAAATGATCGCGATTGCGCATGAGCACGGCGTGCCGGTGCTGGTCGACGGCGCGCAGGCGGCGCCGCATTTGAAGGTTGACGTGCAGGAACTTGATTGCGACTTCTACGCCTTCTCCGGCCACAAGCTCTGCGGCCCTACAGGAATCGGCGTGTTGTACGGCAAGGCCGCGCTGCTGGAAAAAATGCAGCCGTTCAAGGGCGGCGGCGACATGATTTTGTCGGTGACCTTCGAAAAAACCACTTACGCGCCGATTCCCGCCAAGTTTGAAGCAGGTACGCCTCCCATCGGCGAAGCGATCACGCTGGGTGCTGCGATTGATTACCTCAGCGCCATCGGCATTGAGCGCATCGCGGCGCACGAAACCGATCTGCTCGACTACGCGACGGACCAGCTTAACCGCGTGCCCGGCGTGCGCCTGATCGGGACTGCCGAGAAAAAGGCTGCGGTATTGTCGTTCGCGCTCGAAGGCGTGCACCCGCACGACGTCGGCTCGCTGCTCAACGACGACGGCGTGGCGATCCGTACCGGACACCACTGCGCACAGCCGGTGATGAAGCGTTTCAAGGTGCCGGCGACCTCGCGCGCATCGTTCGCGTTTTACAACACCATGGCCGAAGTCGATGCGCTGGTGGCATCGATCGGCCGCGTACAGAAATTATTTGCATGACCCCCAAAACCTTTAGCCACAGAGGGCACAGAGATCACAGAGGAAAACCGGGTTTGCCGTTCTCTGTGCTCTCTGTGACCTCTGTGGCTGTTTTTTGACTTTGATTTTATGGATAGTCGAGCCCTTTACCAGGAAATGATCCTGGAACATAACAAGAAGCCCCGCAACTGGGGCATGCTCGCGGATGCCACGCACAAGGCGGAAGGTGTGAATCCGCTGTGCGGCGATCACATTCACCTGTCGCTTAAGCTGAATGGCGATCAGGTCGAGGCCGTGGGTTTCGAGGGCGAGGCCTGTGCGATCTGCAAGGCTTCGGCGTCGATGATGACCGTCGCGGTCAAAGGCAAAACCAAAACGGATGCCGAGATGATGGTGCAGGAATTCCGCGACATGACCACCGGCAAGCTTGATACCGGCGGGCCGCATCACCTCGGACGCCTGACCGTGTTCGCCGGCGTCAGTGAACTGCCCACCCGCGTCAAATGCGCGATCCTGCCCTGGCATACGCTGCACGCGGCGTTTGCCGGCAGCGATACCGCTTCTACTGAATAAGAAAAACCGTAACAGCAACTGCATCTGCAACTTTCATTCATGCCGAAAATCGCCGAAATCGAACCGACCCCCAATCCCAACGCGATGAAGTTCATCCTGCGGGAGCCGCTGACCTGGGGCATTACACGCTCTTATGACAAGCCGGATCAGGCGGTTGGCGACCCGCTGGCAATGGCTTTGTTTGACATCGCCCATGTCACCAACGTGTTCTACGTTGATCACTGGGTCACGGTGACGCAGGACGGCGGCGCCAACTGGGATAAATTGATGCGCGATCTGGCGGTGCCGATCCGTGAAGCCCCGTCGGCTGACGCGCAGTCGGCGCAACTGGCCGAGCAGTCGAGCGAGGCGATGGATTCGTCCAAACTGAGCCCGGAAGACCGCGAGCGGCTGGACAAGATCAATGCCGCGCTCGACGAACAGGTGCGCCCGTACCTGCAGAATGACGGCGGTGATCTGTACGTCGTCGGCCTCGAAGGCAACACGCTATCCGTGCATTATCAGGGTGCCTGCGGCAGTTGTCCGAGTTCGCTTTCCGGAACGCTCGCCGGGATTGAAAACCTGGTGCGGCAGATTGAGCCCGACATGGAAGTGATTGCGGTTTAAACGGGATGTAATGAGCGTGGCGGATTGGATCAAAGTGGCTGCGATCGGTGAGATCGCCCCGGGGGGCTGCAAGGTGGCCGATGTCGACGGCACGACGGTTGCGGTGTTCAACGTCGGCGGCGAATTTTTCGCGATTGAAGATGTGTGCACCCACGACGGCGGTGAACTGGCCAGCGGCGTTATCGAAGGCGACCAGGTCATCTGTCCGCGCCACGGCGCGCGGTTCTGCGTGCGCACCGGCGAGGCACTGTCGGCACCGGCTTACGAGCCCACGGCAAAATTGCCGCTGCGCGTCGAAAACGGCATTGTCGAGGTCAAGGATGATCGCTGGGATTAGCGGCTGACTTCCCGGTCGTTGCTTTTCGATAAGCCTCCCCGCACAATGCCCGCGCAGGCATCGGGCATTTCAACCGGGAGGAGACCCAAGATGAAATCCAGTTCTGTTCGTCGTGTATTTATCCATGTACTCGGCTGCTTTTTTGCCGTTTCAGCATTTGCAACCGGCGCCCAGCAGTATCCGACGCGGCCGCTGCTGATCGTCGCGCCGTTCTCCGCGGGTGGCGATTCCGACCTCGCGGCCCGCAACCTCGGCGCGGTGATTCCGAAATACCTGAAACAGAATGCCGTGGTGCTGAACAAGGTTGGCGCCAGCGGCGCGATCGGTTCGGAGCATGTGAAAAATGCGGCGCCCGATGGTTATACGCTGCTGCTCGCGCGTGTCGGTTCACAGGCTACGCTGCCGGCATTGAAGCCGGACCTCAGCTACAAGTGGAATGACTTCACCTTCCTCGGCATCCTCGAACTCAATCCCTATGTCTGCGCAGTGGTCGCTGACAGCCCGTACCGCACTTTTGGCGACCTGGTCGAAGGCATCCGCAAGAATCCGGGCAAGTTGAAATACAGCACCGCCGGCGTCGGCACCATTCACGAGATGGGACCACAGTTATTGTTCGACGTGCAGAAGCTGGGCAAGGAAGCGGCGATCCAGATTCCGTACAAGGGCGGCGGCGAAGCGGCCACCGCGCTGCTGGGCAAGCATGTCGATTTCGGCTGCTCCAATATCGGCACCGCGCTGGGTTTCATCAAGAACCGGCAGATGCGTGCGCTGCTGACCACGACGCCGGAGCGCTTCAAGGAAATTCCCGATGTTCCGACAGCGAAGGAGGCGGGTTACCCGGCGCTGGAACGCATCATCGGCTGGAGCGCGCTTTATGGCCCGCCCAAAATGGATCGCAAGCTGGTCGCAGTGTGGGGTGACACTTTGAAAAAAGTCAGTACCGATGCGCAATGGATCGGCGCCACCGAAAAAATCGGTTCCGTTCCGCACATCAAGTCGCCGGAAGACACAGCGAAGTTCGTGCAGGAGCAGTATGAAACCTATTACCGTCTCGGCAAATCGCTGGATATTGTGCTGAAGTGAGTGAGGAGTGAGGAGTGAGGAGTAAGGCGTGAGGGGGTGATCGTGTAAAATCCCGCCTCATTCCTCAATCCTCATTCCTGAAGTGGACACTCTTACCCACGCGCTTTCCGGCGCACTGCTGGCCCGTGCCACCGCCGGTATCGAAAAGCCGGCATTACCGCTGCGGCGGCGCATCGGCATCGGTTTTATGGTGGCGGCGTTCCCCGATATTGATGTCATAGCGTCATGGATTTCGCCGCTGGCTTATCTGTACCACCATCGCGGCATCACCCATTCACTGGTGATGCTGCCGGTGTGGACCATACTGCTATCGCTGCTGCTGGCCTGGATCTGGCGTTCTGGTCCTGGCTGGCGCACTTATGCCCCGGTCGTGGCGCTGTCGCTGTTCATTCATATCGCCGGTGACTGGATCACCACTTTCGGCACAATGATTTTTGCGCCACTGTCGGATTACCGCCATGGCCTCGGCACCACATTCATCATCGACCTGTGGTTCTCCGGCATCATCCTCGCCGGGCTGCTGCTGTCGCTGCTGTGGCGGCGTTCGCGGCTGCCCGCCGTGGCCGGGCTGGTGGTATTGGTCGCGTATGTCGGATTCCAGTTCCTGCAGTTGCAGCGCGTGGTGGATTTCGGCGAACGTGCGGCGCGTGAGCAGGGACTGACGGGTGTGAAGGTCAGTGCCCTGCCGCGGCCGGTGTCGCCATTCAACTGGATGGTCATTCTCGAGAGCGACGCCGGTTATCGCTTAAGCCATGTCAATTTGCGGCGTCAGGCGGTGCAGACCGCTGCACCCGATGCCGGGCTGATTGCGCGGCTGGATGCGGTGTACCGGCCGCTCGATCAGGCGCAGTGGGAAAACACTGTACGTTACGGCAAGGGGTCGCAGGGCGCCGCGGTGCGCGCCGCCTTCGAACATCCCGAATTTGAATTCTTCCGCTGGTTTTCGGCGTACCCCGCAGTGCACGAAATCGACATCGGTGCCACACACCTGTGCGTGTGGTTCAAGGACCTGCGTTTCCTGACGCCGGGCCGCGACGTATTCCCGTTCATCTACGGCATGTGCAGCGAAGGCACGGGACCGATGCGACCCTACCAGCTCAGCGACGGCGCCCGGCTGCGCGTCTACTGATCCGTATCAGACTGGTGCAGGGGCTGTTGGTGACGCATCGCGGGGGTGCATAGTCTATTACGGGCACATCATCAAGTAATTGTTTTTAAATGATATTTTTACTGGCATTCTAATTGCTCAGTACTTCCGGCGTATCACGGCACCTTCATGAGGAGGCATGGAGGTCTGTTAATTTTTCGGGAGACACAGACCATGATCAATGCCGGATTCGTCGATTTTGTTTTTACCGGGGCGGCCATCGTGCCGGAAGTGCTGTTTTTCGCCGGCTATGTCGGTGAAGCACTGCTACTGCTGGTTCCCATGCTCATCGCCGCCTGCCTGATCAGCATGTATCACCTGCAAGTCGGTGGCGATCAAACCGCCGATGAGGAGGAGGCTGCCGTCGGCGAACACGAACCCCGGCAGGCTTGAAAGGCATCAAACAGTAATCAGGCAGTTGCTTTAATTCTGTTCCGCGCTGAGCAGGCAGAGCATCGCATCCAGACCGGCGTGGTTGATGGCGTAAGTGGTCTTTTCCCGTACCACCGGCTTTGAGTGGTAAGCGAAGCTGACGCCGCAGGCAGCGAGGAATTTCAGGTCATTGGCGCCGTCGCCGACGCCGGCAATCTGTGCTGGTGTTGCGCCGATTTCCCCGGCGATGCGTTTCAGTGCGGCCAGCTTGGCGTCGGCATTGACGATGTCGCCGATGACTTTTCCTGTCAATTTGCCGTTGCTGATTTCGAGCACGTTGGAGTGGGTGTAGTCGAGCTGCACCCGGGTTTTCAGCCGGTCGGTCATGTAAGTGAATCCGCCCGACACCAGCAGTGTCTTGATGCCGGCGGACCGCACCGCAGCAAGCATGCGCTCCGCGCCCGGTGAAAACTTCAGCCGTTCTTCATAAACCCGCAGCAGCGCCGATTCATCCAGGCCTTTCAACAGCGCCAGGCGTTCGCGCAGGCTCTGGTCATATTCGATCTCGCCGCGCATTGCGCGTTCGGTGATCCTGGCCACTTCAGTCTTGATGTTGACCATGTCGGCGAGTTCGTCGATGGTCTCCATGGTGATCAGCGTCGAATCCATGTCCATCACCAGCAGCCGGAAGTCCGTCAGCTTGCGGCCTTCGGGAACAAAGCCGTGGTCAAGTTTCGCGCCCGCGCACAGTTCGGCGATGCCGGCAGCCGGCTGCGCGCCGCTGAGCCGGAAGGCGGTGGCTGACAGCCGGTCGATGGCCGAGGCGCCGGACAGTTTGGCGAGTTCCTTGAGGTCGCGCGTTTCGATGTCTGCGCCCTGGATGACGAGATGCATGAATGTTTCCGGAAAAAATGAGCGGCGATTATAACGGACGCGGTTCAGCAGGCGCTCACGGCGTGGTGATCCACGCCGCGATGCGCTCGATGACTTCGCGCTCGATACCGTTGAAGCCGTGATAAGCGCGCGCCTCGCAGGGGTCGCCGACGGAAATGCCGCCGTCAAAAGTCATGAGTTCCTTGCGCGGTGTGGCGGTCAGCCGTTCCATCAGCGGCGGCACGTCGGCATAAAGACAATGACGGCAGCCGTCCTGCTGGTGGTGCGCGACCAGCACGGGGATGCGCACACGGTCCAGCGCCATCTCGGTCACAGCGCGGCTGCGTGGATCACGCACGATGGATGCAGTCAGCACAATGCCGTCCGGACCGCCTTCAATCCGCGGCAATTGCGTAGCGATATATCCGGCCGACTGGGTACCGCGGCTGGTGCCGATCAGCCACACCGGAATTTTGGCCTGCTGGCGCAGCCAGGCGATCACCGCCTTGACGTCGGCGACATGGTTGTCGGTCTGACGGTATCCGGACAAGTATGGATACGACTGTTTGTCGGAGGGCGCGTCGATGACTACCGTGGTCAAATCCTGTTCGACGAACAACTGCCGCGAGCGTACCAGGAAATTGCCGGCCAGCCTGGGGATGCGGCCGTCGGCTTCCAGCGTCAAGCCGCCGTCCCCGCCGGCGAACAAAATGACCGCGGCTTTGGGTTTATCCGGTGTGATGACCATGATGCGCTGGGTGACGCCGCTCCGGGTGGGCAGGTCAACGGTGCGGGTGGATTGCGCATGGGCGCTGATCGGGATCAGCAGCGTGGCCAGGAGGATTGTCAGGATGCGCATGGCGATTCAGTCGTATGGAGAAGCGTGATCATACTGCGGGCTTGGCACCGGCGTGACGCCGCAGCGCCCCGAAAGCCTTTCGTATCCATTTGATTTTATTGATAAAAAATATCGCTTATAATGCGCGCCGCACTGCGTTCGCCGCATCCCGCGCGGACGCCTGACCAGGCCATACATGAGTATCGACAAGGAAGTTTCACGGCGGCGCACCTTCGCCATCATTTCGCATCCCGACGCGGGTAAAACCACGTTGACTGAAAAGCTGTTGCTGTTCGCCGGCGCGATTCACATCGCCGGCAGCGTCAAGTCGCGCAAGGCGTCGCGCTACGCGACCTCGGACTGGATGGAAATCGAAAAGCAGCGCGGCATCTCGGTCGCCAGTTCGGTGATGCAGATGGAATACCGCGACTGCGTGATCAACCTGCTCGATACGCCGGGTCATCGCGATTTTTCCGAAGACACCTACCGCGTATTGACTGCTGTCGACGCCGCGCTGATGGTGATCGACGCCGCCAACGGCATCGAGCCGCAGACGCTGCGCCTGCTGCAGGTGTGCCGCGCGCAGAATACGCCGGTGATCACTTTCATCAACAAGATGGACCGTGAAGTGCGCGAACCGACCGATCTGGTGGATGAAATCGAGCGCACGCTGGGCATGCCGGTGGTGCCGTGTACCTGGCCCATAGGCATGGGCAAGCAGTTCAAGGGCGTGTTCGATTTGCGTGCCGACCGCATGCGTGTGTTTACCGCGGGCGAAGACCGTATCGGCGCCGAAGACGAAATCATTTCCGGCATCGACAACCCGGAGATCGACAATCGCTTCGGCGACATCTTCACCCACGCCCGCCAGGAAATTGACCTGGTGCAGGGTGTGTCGCCGGAATACGACCGCGATACCTTTCTCGCCGGCAAACAGACGCCGCTGTTTTTCGGTTCGGCGATCAACAATTTCGGCGTGCAGGAAGTGCTCGATGCGGTGATTGATTTTGCATCGCCGCCGCGGCCGCATAAGGCATTGCAGCGCGAAGTGAAGCCGGCGGAACCCAAGTTCTCCGGCGTGGTGTTCAAGATCCAGGCCAATATGGACCCGGGGCATCGCGACCGTGTCGCCTTCATCCGCGTTTGCTCGGGCCGTTTTGAACGCAGCATGCGTCTGAAAAACTGCCGCACTGAAAAGTTTTTCCGGCCCAGTTCAGTGGTGTCCTTCCTGTCGCAGCGCCGCGAGCAGGTCGAAGATGCCTATGCCGGAGACATCATCGGCATCCCCAATCATGGCGTGCTGCAATTAGGCGATACCCTGACCGAAGGCGAGGACCTGCAGTTCACCGGTCTGCCATTTTTTGCGCCGGAACTGTTTCAGACCGTCGAAGTTGCCGATCCGCTGCGCAGCAAGCAGTTGCGCACCGGTCTCGGACAACTCGGCGAAGAGGGCGCGATCCAGGTGTTCAAACCGGTGGCCGGGAGCCTGTTGCTGCTCGGCGCTGTCGGTCAACTGCAGTTCGAGGTGGTTGCACACCGGCTGAAACACGAATACGGCTGTGAGGCGCGGATGGCGCCGGCGCGTTACGTTGCTGCGCGCTGGGTGACCTGCGATGACGATCGCGAGTTGCAGCGTTTCATCGACGCCAATTCACACCGCGTCGCGCACGACGCCGTCGGCGCTCCGGCGTTCCTTGCCGGCAATGCCATCGAAATCGATGTCGCGCAGGAGCAATGGCCGAAGATCAAGTTCCATGCGTTGCGCGAGCACGCCGGTTTGATCTTTCATTCCAATTCAGCGTTGACTTAAGCGCAGGATGTGGCGCGGATTCCGTGCCATTCCGTCCGGTGTTTTTTATTTGCTGATGACTTCGCCGATCCAGCGTGCGATCTCGTCGACCGAGTTGCGCGGTGCGTTCAGATGGTCGCTGTCGATGTCGGCGATGCGGGTCTGCGAATTGGACGGCAGAGCGGAAAACATCGACGACTTGATGCGGATCAGCCCGGGATAGTCGTTGCGCGGTGCCACGTAGAGCACGGGCACGGCAGCGGGGATGGCGCGTGAGGATTTGCCCTGGTTCATCGCACCGTTCGGGTCAAACCAGGTCAGGTAAACGGCGGCCGTGGTGTGCACGTCGTTGGTTCCTCTCGAGCCTTCATAATCCTTGAACGTTCCGCGTTCGCTGCCTTTGCCTTCGGCGACCATGCGCTTCGCCAGCGCCACCGCGCTGCCGACGTTCTGGGCGTAGACCGGTGAATCGACGCTGCCGCCCGGCGCGATCGGGATCACGCCGGCGAGCGGGTGGCGGCTGGCGTAATGCAGCGCGAACACGCCGCCCTGGCTGTGACCGGCGATAAATACTTTTTTTGCCCCCTTCGCGCGCAAGCCGTCCAGCGCCGCCGTCACTTCCTTTTCAGCGGCGGCCACATCGACGTCATATTCGCGCCGTCCCGACCACGGCATTTCGATGTTGGCGACCAGCCAGCCCTTGCTTTCCAGAGCCTCGGCCAGCAGGTTGACGTGACGTTCGGGCCGGCCGCCCTTGCCGTGCATGACCACGATGCCGGCCGCCGGGGCGTTTTGCGCAAAAACCGGAGCGTTGAGCAGCGTTGATGTCAGTACGGCTGCCAAAAAAAACAGCAGATGCTTGAAACGGTTCATGTTGATGCTCCATGAGTCATTTGCGCGGGTGCTGCGGTCCATTGTCGGTGGATCAGCCCAGTTCGGCAAACACCCGGCGGATCTCGACAACCCGCGCCTTGAGTTCCGGTATTTTGATCTCGATGCGCAGCCGGTCCTGGCCGGCCAGCTTGTAGTTCTTTTTCGACTGGATCAGCTTGATGATTTTGATCGGCTCGATCGGCGGATTGGGAACGAACTGCAATTGGATCGCGTTTTCACTGGCATCGATGCGCGCGATACCCAGCGGTTTGCCGAGTATGCGCAGGCGGTGGCAGTCGATCAGCACGCGCGTGGCGTCGGGCAGCGGGCCGAAGCGATCGATCAGTTCTTCCTGCAGCAGTTGCAGCTGGTCGTCGTTGTCGCAGTTGGCCATGCGTTTGTAGAGCACCAGCCGCTCATGCACGTCGTGACAATAGTCGCTGGGCAGCAGCGCCGGCGTGTGCAGATTGATTTCGGTGGTCACGCCCAGCGGCGCGTTCAAGTCAGGTTCCTTGCCGGCCTTCAGCGATTTCACCGCCAAATCGAGCATCGCGCAATAGAGGTTGAAGCCGATTTCATGCATTTCGCCCGACTGCGATTCGCCGAGCACTTCGCCGGCGCCGCGGATTTCCAGGTCGTGCATCGCCAGATAAAAGCCCGAACCCAGCTCCTCCATCGCCTGGATCGCCTCCAGGCGTTTTTTGGCGTTGCTGGTGATGTTGCCTTCATCGGGCAGCAGCATGTAGGCATAGGCCTGATGATGCGAGCGGCCGACGCGGCCGCGCAGCTGGTGCAGTTGCGCCAGGCCAAAACGGTCGGCGCGGTTGATGATGATGGTGTTGGCGGTCGGGATGTCGATGCCGGTTTCGATGATGGTGGTGCACAGCAGGATGTTGAAGCGGCCCTGGTAGAAATCGCGCATTGCCAGTTCCAGCTCGCGTTCGCGCATTTGGCCGTGGGCGATGCGCACCCGCGCTTCCGGCAGCAGCCGCGTCAGTTCTTCCTCGACATGGGCGATGGTGTCGATGTCGTTGTGCAGGAAATACACCTGGCCGCCGCGTTTCAATTCGCGCAGCACGGCTTCGCGGATCAAGGACTTGGCGTAACGCGCGACAAAGGTCTTGATCGCCAGCCGCCGCTGCGGCGCGGTGGCAATCACCGAAAAATCGCGCAGCCCTTCCAGCGACATCGCCAGCGTGCGTGGAATCGGCGTCGCGGTCAGCGTCAATACGTCGACCTCGGCGCGCAGCGCCTTGAACTGTTCCTTCTGGCGTACACCGAAGCGGTGTTCCTCATCGATGATCACCAGGCCGAGGTTCTTGAAGTGAACATCCTTGCTGACCAGCTTGTGGGTGCCGATGGCGATGTCGACGCGGCCTTCGGTGAGGCCGGTGAGGGCGTCCGCGGTTTCCTTGGTGGTGCGGAATCGTGAGAACTCGGCGATCTTCACCGGCCAGTCGGCAAAACGGTCGGAGAAGGTATTGAAATGCTGTTCGGCGAGCAGTGTCGTCGGCACCAGCACGGCGACCTGTTTGCCGTCGGCTACTGCGACGAAAGCAGCGCGCAGCGCGACTTCGGTTTTGCCGAAACCGACGTCGCCGCAGACCAGGCGGTCCATCGGTTTGGTGCTTTTCAGGTCTTCAATGGTCGCGGTGATTGCCGCCGCCTGATCTGTCGTTTCCTCAAACGGGAAACCTTCGGCAAAGGCTTCGTAATCGTGCGGCTTCAGGTTGAAGGCATACCCTTCGCGCGCCGCGCGTTGTGCATAAATCGCCAGCAGTTCCGCCGCAGTGTCGCGCACCTGCGCCGCGGCTTTTTTCTTTGCCTTGTCCCACTGGCCGCTGCCGAGCTGGTGCAGCGGCGCCTGTTCGGGTGAAGCGCCGCTGTAGCGGCTGATCAGATGCAGGCTCGACACCGGCACATACAGCTTGTCGGCGTTGGCGTATTCCAGTGTCAGGAATTCGGTTGCGCCTTCTCCGAGGTCCATGCTCTGCAGGCCGAGGTAACGGCCAATGCCGTGCTGCTCGTGCACCACGGGGTCGCCGACCTTGACCTCGGACAGGTCGCGCAGCATGCCTTCGGGCGAGGTGCGCTTGGCGTCGCGTGTTGCGCGCTGCCGAACCTGCGAGGCATAGAGTTCGTTCTCGGTGACGATCGCGACCTGCGCCGCGGTGTCGATGAAGCCGTTGCTCAGCGGCGCGACGCCGAGCACGAAGTGATCTTTGCTCGCGTTGAACTGCGCCCAGTCGGTGGTCTGCGCCGGCTTCAACCCGTACTCGGCGAAATACTCGAGCATGGTTTCACGGCGGCCGAGGGTTTCGGCGAGCACCAGAATGCGTCCGGCGTAGCTGTCGACAAAGTCGCGCAGCCGATGCAGCGGATCGTCAGCGCGGCGCTCGACATGCAGCGGCGGTAGCGGTGCCGTCGCTGCTTGCTGCTGATTTACTCCCTCTCCCCGCAAGCGGGGAGAGGGTTGGGGAGAGGGGGAAGAAGGTGGTGTATTTAAATCATTGTTTTTATTTATATTTTCCGCAAGTTCCGCTGGAGAACCTGCGACCGCCGGTGCAACCACAGCGAGATCGATACGCGGGAAGGGTTTGATCGCGCCAAAAAAAGCATCTTCGGTGAGGAACAGTTCCTGCGGTGGCAGCACCGGGTTGGCGAGGTCGCCGCGCACCATCGCGTGGCGGCCACGGGTGTCAGCCCAGAATTCGTCGATGGCCTCGGTGATGCCGGGACGCAGACACACCGTGGTGTCTTTCGGCAGGTAATCGGTGACCAGCGCGGTGCTGTCAAAAAACACCGGCAGAAAATATTCAACACCCGCGGTGGGGATGCCCTTGGACACATCCTTGTAGACCTGGCTGCGCGAGGGGTCGCCTTCAAAACGCTCGCGGAAACGCTGACGGAACGCGGTGCGCGCGGCTTCGTCCATCGGGAATTCGCGCGCCGGCAGCAGACGCACCTCCGGCACTTTCATGATGGAACGCTGACTGTCGACATCAAAGCTGCGGATCGAATCGATCACTTCGTCGAACAGGTCGATGCGGTAGGGCAGCGGGCTGCCCATCGGATACAGGTCGATCAGTCCGCCGCGGAAACTGTATTCACCGGGTGCGATGACCTGGGTGACATGGTTGTAGCCGGCGAGCGTCAACTGATGGCGCAGCGCGTTGGCGCCGAGTTTCGCGCCCTGGCGGAAATAGAAGGTATTGGCGGTAATGAAATCCACCGGCGCCATGCGATACAGCGCCGTGGTTACCGGCACCAGCGCGATATCGAAGTCGCCGCGCACCATCTGGCACAGCGTTGCGAGTCGTTCCGACACCAGATCGTGGTGCGGCGAGAAATGGTCGTAGGGCAGCGTTTCCCAGTCGGGCAGCATGTGCACCCGCAGCTGCGGCGCAAAGAACGGGATCTCCTGCAACAGGCGCTGCGCCTGCCATGCCGACTCCGTCAGCACCAGCAGCGGACGAGCGCGGGCAGCCAGTTCAGCCAACAGGGGGGCGTCGCTGGAACCGTGCAGCAGGGCGGTGCTGGTGCGCTGCCCGGGTGCGGGCAGCTTTTCTGGGTGCATCAAATGTTGCTTCTGAAAAGGGCGCTATTATAAACGCGCCGGTTTATTACCCTCTGGAGCGTTTGCGCATGACCTTCCCCGTTCGTCATTCCGGCGCAAGCCGGAATCCAGTCACTGCGTGTCCAGTCCTGTTGCGTGTCATGGACAGTGTGAGCTTCAAAGCCGAAACCCCCTCTCCCCGCTTGCGGGGAGACAAGGGCACACTTGAAGCGAAGCAGGGCGGGGGTGAGGGGTTGCCACCGAGCTGCATGTTTAGCGCTTTCAAAGGCATCTGGATTCTGGCTTTCCCCCCAAGGGGACTTCTTTTAGGGCGCGCCGGAATGACGATGGCATTGTTGGCCATGGTGCTGATGACGACGCTGCCGGCATCGGCCCAAATCATCCAATCCGAAAAACACGCCTTCCGCGTGGTCACCCTCGTGCGCGGCCTGCAGAACCCGTGGTCCATCACCTTCCTGCCCGACGGACGCATGCTGGTGACCGAACGCCAAGGTCGGCTGCGCATCGTCAGCAAGGATTTCAAGCTCGACCCGAAGCCAGTCGAAGGCCTGCCCGAGATTGTCGCCACCGGCCAGGGCGGCCTGTTCGACGTCGCGCTGCATCCGCAATACGCGCAGAACGGCTGGATCTACTGGGCCTACAACGCCCCCGGCCCGGGCGGATGGGGCACAGTGCTGGCGCGCGGAAAACTCGATGGCTATCGCATGACCAGCGTGCAGGTACTGTTCAGCATGGAACCGAAAACGCGCACCGGCCATCATTTCGGCGGGCGCATCGTGTTTGACGGCAAAGGTCTTGTTTATCTGACCCTCGGCGACCGCGGCGACATGCCGCGTGCGCAAAATCTCGATGATCATGCCGGCTCTGTGATCCGGCTGCACGATGACGGTCGCGTGCCCGCCGACAATCCCTTCGTCAACCGCGCCAGCGCAAAACCTGAAAAGTTCACGCTGGGCAACCGCAACATGCAGGGCGCGGCATTCCATCCGCAGACCGGCGAGCTGTGGACCCATGAACACGGGCCGCAGGGCGGCGATGAAATCAACGTGATGCGCGCCGGCCGCAACTACGGCTGGCCGGTGATCAGCTACGGCGTCAATTACGGCATCGGCACCAAGATCGGCGAAGGCAATGCCAAAGCCGGCATGGAGCAGCCGCTTCATGTCTGGGTGCCGTCGATTGCGCCGTCGGGTATGGCTTTCTATAACGGAGACAAATTTCCGAACTGGAAAGGCAACATCCTGATCGGCGCGTTGCGCGATGAGATGCTGGTGCGGCTGGAACTGAACGGCGAGAAGGTGGTGCGTGAGGAGCGGTTGCTCAAAGGGCAGATCGGGCGTATCCGCGATGTGCGGGTGGGGCCGGATGGGTTGGTTTATCTGCTGACGGATGAGCGGGAGGGGGGGGTGGTTAGATTGGAGGCAATCAAGTGATTTGTAACGCGGATAGCTCAGCGCGTTTCGTAAACGCTTGATCGATGCCCGATCTTGACCACGATGACGACCAGCCGGTCGTCGTGGATTTCATAAACGATACGGTAAATACCTTGTCGCATGCGGTAGCGTTCCTGTCCTGCAAGCTTCACGCAGCCTTCGCCGCGAGGATTTTCGGCGAGGGTGTTGATGCGATCGAGAATGCGCCTGACATCCGCATTGGGAATGGCACGCAGGTCCTTGGCCACCGATTGCTTGAAGGTGACCGTGTAGACCTTATAACTTGCCATTCGCTTTCAGGTCGGCGAGCAGGGCTTCGTAGGTCATTTCAGGTTCGGTTGCGCGTTGCGTAAATGCGGCCAGATCTTCCTGATCTTCGCGCATCATCAGTTTGACCGCCTCGTCCACCAGTTCCGATACCGAAACCTGAGTGCTGGCGGCTCGCAGGCGCAGTGCCTGGTGAATCGCCGGATCGAAGTAAATCGTTGATCTTTTGGATAAATCGCTCATGGAGAGGCTCCTGAAGATAATGACAGTATAACGTTACAACGTTATGACGTCAAAATGCGGCCTTGTTTTTGTTCAGCGCTGGTTATGTGAAATGACTGCAGATGTGCAGACGGGATTGGGTTCCCGTAATACGCTTCGCTCCTTACTGGCTACTTCTTAAAGCGATTTAAGCGCGACATGTTATCCACAAAATTCTCCGATCCCCACTATCTGATCACCGCCCCCGAACTGGCCTCCCGCCTGTCCGACGTCACGCTGGTCGATCTCCGCCCCGCTGAAGACTTCGCCGTCGGTCACATCGCCGGCAGCACCCACGTCGATATCTACGGCGTCAGCCTCAACGACTCCTCCGAAGCGCCGCTGAATTCCTTCCTCACGATTTTCCGCGTGCTGTTCGGTTCGCGCGGCGTGCGCGTCGACCGGCCGGTGGTGATTTATGACCACGAGTCCGGCGAACGCGCGGCGCGGGCAGTGTGGCTGCTCGCGGTGCTGGGGCATCCGGATGTGCGGATTCTCGATGGCGGCACCCATGCTTGGATTACAGCGGGGCAGAAGATGGTGCGCCTGAACGAAGCGCCGCCGCCGATGGACCCGACCCAGGTGCCGCCGACACCGCCGCCGTTCCGCGGTACGCTGAATTGGGATCTGCTGGCGACGCGCTTTGAGGTGCAAAAAGCGATCAACAATCCCGACTATGCCCTCGTCGATGTGCGTCGCGAGGGTGAATATCGCGGCACCGAAAAACGCGCGCGGCGTGTCGGCACGATACCGGGCGCGGTGCATATTTTCTGGCGCGAGCATCTGGATGCGCATGGGGCTTTCCTCAAGCCGGATGAAATTCGTGCCTTGTATGAATCGCGCGGTGTCACGCCGGACAAGATCGTGATTCCCGTTTGCCACGGTGGTTACCGCTCGGCGAGCACCTTCATTGCGCTGAAATCGCTGGGTTATCCGAACGTACGCAACTACGTGTCGGCCTGGGGGGAATGGGGCAACCGCGAGGATTCGACCATCGTCATTCCGCCCGGGGCCTGAAGACGTTGCGCCGGGTCGATGACCCGTCTGGTGCGTGGGATTATGGCTGCTGCAGCTTCTGGTCGAAACGATCCAGCGTGTAGAGCAGCGCAATGACCACGGCCGACACCAGCGGGCCCGCCAGCGGATGCAGCAGACTGGCGAGCAGCGGTGCGACGAGAATCAGGTGGCGCAAGGCCCAGCTGTACATGATGCCGGCGCGGCGCACGTAGACGCGACCGACGGGCATCCAGCGTTGGCGTTCGGCGGAGCCGACCGGGATTGAACTGATGAAGCTGACGTGACTGTAGTAGCGGATCGACATCGCTGAAGCGATCAGCGACGCAAACAGCAAAGCCAGCAGCACGAGTTCGATCACCATTTTTGGCGTGAGTAGCGGCAGTCCGGTAGCGGTGTGGTTGAAGGTCGCGTTCAGCGATGGCGCCGCCAGCGTCACGGTGCCCATTAATCCAAGCACTGCGGTTGAAGCCATCACCGTGGTTGACATCAGCGAATTGCGCAGCGCCTGGACGGCGAGAATTTCCGAGTTGGGCTGCCGGGAGATGGCTTCGAACCATTGTTCCCGCAGGTGCGCATGGGCGGTTCTGGCAATGATTGTCGGGTTGCGCTGACTCAGGATGAACTGTGCGATCTCGTAGACCAGTAACATGGCGACCGTGGTGAGCACGGCCAGCCAGATCGACAGATTGTTCATTGCGATTTTCTGTCCTTCGCAGGGGGTTGCTGACCCGCAGACCTGCCCTGTTCAAGCTGTTCAAAAATCGCCATGCCGGCGAGCATGGCGGCGGTAAATACCAGCGCCTTGATTTCCCCCATGCCGAGGGCGACCAGTGCGGGACCGGGGCAGAACCCGGCCACGCCCCAGCCGACGCCGAACAGCAGGCTGCCGGCCACCAGCCGACGATCGATCGTGCCCGCATTCGGCAGATGCATGGTGCCGCCGAGTATGGATACGGTGCGCCGGTAGGCAATAAAAAAGGCGAACAGGCCGATGAATATGGCGCCGACCATGACCAGGGCGAGCGATGGATCCCATGGGCCGGCAAGGTCAAGGAAACCCAGCACCTTGGCCGGGTTGGCCATGCCGGATAGGATCAGGCCAAAGCCGAAGATGAGTCCGGAGAGAAGGGCGGTGAATATATACATGGTCGATCCTCAGTTTCCAATCAGGTGGCGCAATACATAAACCGTGGCGAAACCCGCGCCCATGAAGGCCAGGGTAGCCACCGTTGAGCGTGGCGACAGCCGGGACAACCCGCAGACGCCGTGGCCGCTGGTGCAGCCGGCGCCGTAGCGCGTGCCGATGCCGACCAGCAGGCCGGCGAGGATCAGGCTGCCGTAACCGGCATCGATTTCGGGGCGGGGGAGAGTGAATGCCAGCGCGTAGAACAGCGGTGCGCCGATCAAGCCCAGCACGAATGCGGCGCGCCAGCCGCTGTCGCCCTTGGGCAGGCGCAGCAGGCCGCCGAGAACGCCGCTGATGCCGGCAATGCGGCCATTGAATAGTGCCAATGCTGCCGCGGCGATCCCGATCAGCAGGCCGCCGGTCAGCGAGGACCACGGGGTGAAGGCGTTCCAGTCGATCATCATCAGCGTTTTCCCTGTTTCTTTTGCTGCTTCTGTGGACAATAAATCCGGTACAACGTTTCGAGGATGTCCATCATCCGCGGATCGCGGATGGTGTAGTAGATGTTCTTGCCGTCGCGTTCGGTGTCGACAACGCCGTCGCGGCGCAGCACCCCGAGTTGCTGGGAGAGCGTCGGCTGATGGATGTCGAGCGCTTGCTCAAGCTCGCTGACGCAGCTCCGGCCTCTGGAGATCTGGCACAGCAGCAGCAGGCGCTCACGGTTGGCGAGGATCTTGAGCGCGCCGACCGCTTCCTGCGCTGCACCACGCAGTGCCTCGGGCTCGATGATTGGTTTGACCGTGTTCATTGAAGCTTTCACAATATTAGTTGACAATAATATACTATAAAATATAATATTAGTAAATATAGTAATTATGAAGGAAGCAAACATGGCCGCACAAATCCAGGCTTTTTTCGATCCGAAAACTTCCACGGTGAGTTATGTGGTCGCCGACCCCGCGACTGCCCGGGCGGCGGTGATCGATCCGGTACTCGACTTTGATTTCAAGTCGGGACGCACCACCACCGCGTCCGCGGACAAGGTGCTTGATTTCATCCGGCAGCGCGGCCTGCAGGTGGACTGGATACTGGAAACCCATGCCCATGCCGACCACCTGTCCGGCGCCCGCCATATCCAGCAGCAGGCGGGCGGGCGCATTGCCATTGGCGCGCGTATCCGCGAAGTACAGGCGGTGTTCAAAAAACTGTTCAACCTGGAACGTACCTTCCTGCCGGACGGCAGCCAGTTCGATCATCTGTTTTCAGATGGTGAGGTGTTCCATATCGGCGAGCTTGAAGCAAATGCACTGCTGGTGCCGGGGCACACGCCAGCCGACATGGCCTATCAAATTGGCGATGCCATGTTCGTCGGCGATACGCTGTTCATGCCCGATGTCGGCACGGCTCGCGCGGATTTTCCCGGTGGCGATGCGCGCCAGTTGTATCAATCGATCCGGCGCCTGCTTGATATGCCGGCGCAAACCGTGATCTATGTTTGCCATGACTATCCCCCGGAGTCGCGTGAGGCGCAGTGGAAAACGACTGTCGGCGAGCAGCGTGCTGCCAACATTCATGTGCATGACGGCATCGGTGAAGAAGAGTTTATTCGCATGCGTCAGGCGCGCGATGCGACGCTTGAGATGCCGACGCTGATCCTGCCGTCGATTCAGGTCAATGTGCGCGGCGGACGACTGCCGCCGCCCGATGACAACGGCGTTTCCTATCTGCGCATTCCGGTGAATGCGTTGAAATAGGGAAAGGTTTTCTGGCGGGCTAACCGGGTTCACGGGCTACGGCAGCACCGCTTTCCGCTGAAGACGACGTGACCGCGGCAGTGCCGGCGGCGCCAGTCCATATGCTGAGGTCGCGCAGACCACGCTGCGGCCGGCACGCCTATAATTGGGGCTCACTGGTTTTTGGTTGAGAGCACCATGCCGCAGATCACCGCATACGAAGACGTCAAAGCCGCCCGCACGGAACGTCAGGTCCCGACCGGGATCGCATGGCGGACTGGTTTTATCGATCCCGATCCGCAGAATCCGGCGACGCCGCAGGCCTTCCTGGTGGAAGGCACGCCCGGCCGGGTGATCAAGCCGCATTTCCACGACAATGATCAGTATCAGGTCATCGTCAGCGGCGACGGTTTGATGGGCAAACATCAGTTGTCGGTCAACGCGGTGCATTACTCGCGCGCTCACACCCCCTATGGCCCGATCCTGTTCGGTGAAGGCATGGGTTTTCTGACGTTGCGCGCGCACAGGGACGGCGGTGCGCAGTATCTGGATGATCCGGAGAAACGCGCCAAGCTGGATGCGGTCAACAACCGTCATCCTTTCCAGGTCACCGAAGCGCCGAAATTTGAAGTTGTTAACGCCGGCGCGGCTCTGCATGACTTCAACGAGATCAAGGATGAGCAGGGCCTCTCCAGCCACTCGATGAGCGTGGCGCCTAACGCCCGTGCGATGGCGCCGGATCCTGCGGACACCAACGGCCAGTATCTGATTGTGGTTCGTGGCAGCCTGATTTATCAGGGCAAGGAATACAAGGCGCTGACGGTGGCTTTCGTAAAACCGGAAGAGGGCCGCCTGGAACTGGCTGCAGGCCAGGAAGGACTGGACATGCTGGTATTGAATTTTCCCCGCAACGGCGCAAATGCGCAGGCGGCGACCGCAAAGCCCCAGGTCGCGAAAAGTGCGCCGGGCACGCGTGTCTGGCAATGCATGCTTTGCGCTTTCGTTTACGACGAAGCCAAGGGCATGCCGGACGAAGGCATTGCGCCGGGCACGCCCTGGGAAGACGTCCCCGAAACCTGGTATTGCCCGGACTGCTCGGCGAGCAAGGGCGAGTTCCAGATGGCGCAGGTGGGCTGAAGCCCGCAATAACACGGCATGCAAATTCTCCTTGCCGTTGATGGCAGCCGTACGTCGCTGGTGGCCGTTCGTTATGTCGCTGATCGTCTGGCGATGGAAGCGCGCAAAGGTGATCTGCAGGTACTGCACGTGTGCTACCGCGTGCCGCCGCATGCCGCCGCCGCGGTGGACCGCAGCATCCTCAACACCTATTACCGTGATCTGACCGAAGAAGTGGTGGAGCCGGTGCGGCAGTTGCTGGACAGCCTCAGCGTGCCGCACCGCATCCTGCGCGGCACGGGTTATCCCGCGGTAGAGATTTCGCGCTATGCCGAATCCGGAAAGTTCGATCTGGTGGTCATGGGTACGCACGGCATGGGCGCCGCGAAGGCGCTGCTGCTCGGTTCGACCACGCAGGGCGTCATCGCCGGCTGCGGCGTACCACTGCTGCTGATCAAAAACGGCGGCGTCAGCGGCCGCGGTAACGTGCTGGTGGCGACCGACGGCAGCACGCATACGCGGCATGCGGTGACTTATCTGCTGCGCCATCGCGCGCAGCTCGCGGCGGATGCCGGCATTACATTGCTGCATGTCAGCCCGCAGTTGCCGAACAATCTGCCGACGGCCGGGCGCAAGGTGGTCGCGGGGGCGCATGATGCCGAGTTCGATCGCTCGATGGACGGCCCGCGGCGTTTGCTCAAGCGCGCTCGCATCGAGTGGCAGGAAGTGCGGGCGACCGGCGAGCCCGGTGCGCAGATTGCCGCGCACGCGCAGCGCAATGACTGCAGCCTGATCATCATGGGTTCGCATGGCCGCACCACCGTGAGCGGTTTGCTGCTCGGTTCGGTGGTCCAGAAAACCATTGCCGCGGCCCGCACGCCGGTGCTGATCGTCCGTTAGCGCAGACTGCAGTAATGAAATCAGTGCGCGCCTGCATGATGATGTTTTCATTATTTTTAACCTGATATCCGGGGTTTGTGATGTCCCTCAGCCGTTTTGATACGCCGGCCGCGTGGAATGCGGCGCAACTCGACGCCGACCGGCGCTGGGAGTTCACGCTGGACGACCGCGCGCGCTGCGATCTGGTCGCGGCGCTGACCAAGGCGATCCATCCCGATAAATCACATTTTGAATATTCCCGCGACGATTTTGATCTTGGTTCAGCAGAGCCGGTGTTGCGTGCCGCGTTTGCCGAAATGCAGCACGGCCGCGGCGTCGCGCTGGTGCGCGGCCTGCCGCGCGAAGGCCTCGATGAAAAGGATTTTGAACTGCTGACCTGGGGCATTGGTCTGCATTTCGGGGTCGGCCGCCCGCAGGGCAAGGCAAGCCATTACATTTCCGCGGTGCGTGATGCCGGCAATGCGTACCGCACCGGCACCGGCCGCGGCTACAACTCGAACGCCGAGCTCGACTTTCACACCGACTCCACCGACGTCGTGGTGCTGAGTTGCTATAACAAGGCGGCAGAGGGCGGCATGAGCATCACCACCAGTTCGGTCGCTGCCTGGCATGCGATGCGCAAGGAACATCCACATCTGGCCGACCTGCTGCATGAACCCATTCATTTCAGCCGCCAGGGCGAGCAGGCGCCGGACGAAGCGCCGTCGTATCCGCATCCGGTATTCGATTCGGTGGACGGCAGGCTGTGCAGCAAATGGAACCGCAACCGCGTGACCTCGGCGCAGAAAATCGAAGGTGTGCCGCAGTTGTCGCAAAAACAGTGGGATGCACTGGAGGCCTTCGATGCGCTGGTGCGCCGTGCCGACCTTGCGCATTCGATGTGGCTGCAGCCGGGCGACCTGCAGATCATCAACAGTCATGTCACGCTGCATTCGCGCACCGATTTCCGGGATTACGACGACCCGGCGCAAAAACGCCTGCTGTTCCGGTTGTGGCTGGCACCCGCCGACGGCGACCGTTTGCCGGAAAGCTGGCGCGTGTTGTTCAAGGCCGTCGGCCCGCGCACGGTGCGCGGGGGTATCATCGGTCAGCAGCACGACGCCGCGCGCAAGGCTTTTGAAACCCGGCAGGCCGCTGCACTGGGTATGCGGCTTAACGACGGCTGATCCGGAGAGATGCGATGACGTGGGGCTTCAGACTGAGGTCGGGCGGGCGCAAGCTGTTGTTTGCGGCGTTGTTTGCCGCCGCTGCGCCTTGCGCGGCCACCGGCCAAGCCGATGAATACGATGTGGCGTTGCGTGAAGAGACTCTGCGCATTCCGCTGCCCTCCGAGGCGCGCTGGGCGGCACTGGTCGCAACCAGCTATCGTCCGCAGGGCGACGGGGCGTTTCCACTGGTCATACTCAATCACGGCAGTCCTGCCAGCGCGAGTGAGCGCGAGAAAATGGGTCGTTATCGCGTGCTCGACCGCGTGCAGGAGTTCGTCATCCGCGGCTATGCGGTGGTGGTGCCGATGCGGCGCGGTTATGGATTGACCGGCGGCCCCTGGGCGGAGAATTATGGCCGCTGCGCCGCCCCCGATTATTACGCGGCGGGCGAGCAGGCGGCGATGGATGTCATGGCGACGACGGCCTTTGTTGCAAGATTGCCGTGGGTGGATCCGCGGCAAATCGTTCTGGCGGGACAGTCTGCGGGCGGTTTTGCGGCGATGGCCGCAGCCAGCAGGCAGCCTGCGGGTGTGGTAGCGGTGATTACTTTTTCCGGCGGTCGCGGCGGGCGTCCGGAGTCCCATCCCGGTGAACCTTGTGATGCCGAAAATTTGAAAAGCGCGATCAGCCGTTTCGCGCAGACCATCCGCGTGCCGGTGTTATGGCATTACGCCGAGAACGATCGTTATTTTTCGCCGGACCATGTGCGCAACTGGTTTCGTGCATTCGAAGCGGCCGGTGCCCCGGGCACGCTGGTGATGCAGCCGCCATTCGGGCGGGATGGTCATGACCTGTTCAGTTCTGCGGACGGCCGGCCAATCTGGACGACAGCCTTTGATGTATTCATGCATCGCAACGGTTATTCGCTTCCCATCATGGCGAATAAAAAATAAGCAATAGAAACAATCAGTTAAATTATTTCCCCGGCGCTTGTGGACGCAGGCCCTGGATCTGGATCTGCGCAGCGTTGAGCTCGGCGCGCGCAGCCGGGAGTTTTTCCTGGTCAACCAGCGTTGATGCTGCGAACAGGCGTTCTTCCGCTTTCAGCATGTTCGGTGCGAACTGCAAATCATTCGGACGGCCATCAATATTTTTCTGGCGGAATTGGCGCCACAGGCGATAAAGCTCTTCCATGTTGACGCGCGCGCCGGCGACATCGCTTTTGGCGGCGGCGGACTGCGTTGCCGACAATGCGGATTCAATCATCACGATATCGGTTCCGAAGTTGCCGGTCATTTGCGCCCTGGCTTGCGGTATGGCGGCGATGCAACCCATCGCCAGCAGCGATGCCAGCATCCAGCGGCGAATTGTGACGGAGTCCAGAGTGCGGGTCATGGCGAAGGTCCGGTAATTGATCTATTTAAGACACCCTGACGAAGACGTGGTTCAGCGACAGTGCACTATTGCACGATTTTGATGACGACAGCGCCTGCGGTTACCACGATGATGGCCGCCCAGCGCACTCTACTCAGGCGTTCGCCCAGCAGCGCTGCGGCGATCAATGCGCCGAAAATCACCGAGGTTTCGCGCAATGCTGCAACCAGCGCAATCGGTGCTTGGGTCATCGCCCATAACGCAAGCCCGTAGGAGCCCAGCGTGCAGCCGCCGCCGATCAGCCCGCGACGCCAGTGCAGCTTGAAATAACCACGGGTGGCACGGCCGCTGCGCACGAGAAACAGTGCGACCAGCGGCACTGCGGTCAGCACAAACACCCAACCGGTATAGGCTGCGGCCTGTTGCGATAACCGGGCACCGATGCCGTCGACCAGCGTGTAGACGACAATGATCGCGGCGGTAGCGAGGGCGAACAATGCGGCGCGACCCTGAAATGCGCCGTTGCGCCAGGAATCAGCGGCGAGCAGCATGACGCCGCCGCTGATCAGCAGCACTCCCAGCCAGCCGCCGGCTGAGGGTGATTCCGCCAGCAGCAGGGCTGCAGCGATGGCTGATATCACCGGCGCCGAGCCGCGCATGATCGGGTAGGCAAAACTCAGCTCGCCGTGGCGGTATGACTGTGCGACAAGAATGAAATAAACCACATGAATCACGCCGGATGCGATCAGGAACGGCCAGCTTGCCGGTGCCGGCAATGGCGCAAAAGGCAGGGCACAGGCAGCGATCACGGCGGCGCCGGCGACCACCAGCACGGTGTCGAGCGTGCGATCGGTGCTGCCGCTGATCAGTGCGTTCCAGCAGGCATGAAGCAGGGCGCCGAACAACACGGCAAACATGACATCAAGAGTCATGGGAAGAATTTATCCGCGGCTCAGAGTGTACGCAGCCGCTGCGCCGCGGCGATCATCAGTGGTATCAGCAGCAATACCCAGCCCAGAGTACGAATGGCGAGCGGTGGGGTCGGACAGTCGATGCGGTTGCGCATCCAGCCCCCGACCTTGATGCGGCTGATGCTGCCGGCGTACCAGATCAAGCCCATGGGAAGCGCCAGCGGGACCAGCAATGCCAATGCGCCGGACCAACCTTCGCCTCGCCACATGAATGATAGATACCCCAGTGCAATCAGCGCGGACAAGAGCCGCTGGCGGTCAGGCATGCTTCAGTGAGATGCGGGTTCGGCGGCGCAGTGATCAGCGCAGGGTTCGGCTTCCAGCTGCAGCGTGACATGGTGGATGCCGAAGCGTTGATGCAGCGCGACCTGGGCGTCGCGCAGGATGCCGTCACCCGAACGTTCGCCGCGCACCACCAGATGCGCTGTCAGTGCGGGTTCGGAAGTGCTCATCGCCCAGACATGCAGATCATGCACCGAGGCGACGCCGGTAATGGCGCCGAGCGACTGGCGCACTTCGGCCACGCTGATGTGTTCGGGCACGCCGTCAAACAGCAGGTGCAGCGACTGGCGGAACAGCGACCAGGTGCCGAAAATCACCACGATGGCAATGATGATGCCGGTCAACGGATCGATCCATGCCCAGCCCTGCCACAGGTAAAGCGCGCCGGCGATGATGACGCCCACTGAAACCAGCGCATCGGCGGCCATGTGCAGGAAGGCGCCACGGATGTTCAGATCCGTTTTGCCGCCGGACATGAACAGCATCGCTGTCGCGGCATTGATCAGCACGCCGATGGCGGCGACGATCATTACCGTGCCGGCGGCGATCGGCGACGGCTGTTGCAGCCGCTGCACGGCTTCCCAGCCCAGGGAGCCCATGGCGACCAGCAGGATGGCGGCGTTAATGAAGCTGGCCAGAATGGAGCCGCGTTGCCAGCCGTAAGTCTTGCGCTCGCTGGGCCGCAGCTTTGCCGCGGCATAGGCCATCCATGCCAGCAGCAGTCCGCCGACGTCGCCGAGGTTGTGAGCGGCATCAGCGAGCAGCGCCAGCGAACCAGTCTGGAAACCGTACCAGGCTTCAATCATGACAAAGCCGAGATTGAGCGCAATGCCGATGGCGAAGGCGCGGCCATGGCCGTTGCCGCCGTGGTCATTTCCGTGGCCGTGATGGTCGTGCGCGTGGGTATGGGCCATGCGGTGCGCCTGATCGGGGCCGGTTTTATTTCGCCTGGTCGCGCGCAGCGATCAGCGCGTCGATGACCGGATGGATGGATTCGGGTTCAGCGGTGAATTTCTGCGGCATGCCCATCTTGACCATGTCGCGCAGCATGGAAATGGTGCTTTTGGTGGCGCGGTCGGTTGAGCCCATGTCCTGCAGCAATTCCAGGCATTCCTTCATCTCGTGAATGCGCCTTTCGCAGTGTACGGCGGTACCGCCGATGTAGCGTTTGATGATTTTCTGGAACGGAATGTCGTTGAAAGTGACCGACGAGTCCTCGATCACGGCATCGAGAATGTTGCGGCGGTGCGCGGCTTCCATGGTTTCAAGCAACAGCATCGCCAGCCCTTTCATCAGCACGCTGCGGATCAGCTTCATCGCGCTGGCATCGCCCGGATTGCTGCCGACGACGGTGATGACCATGCCACACGGCGTCATCCGGTCGCGGAACTCTTCCGCATGCGGACCGCTGGCGACGAACGGCACTTTCAATCCCATGATGTCCACCGGACCCATCACCGAGGCATCGACGAACCGTGCGCTGTTGCCGATCAGCGCTGCCGCCTGTTCCATGTTGTGCGCCGAGTTGCTGCTGGCGTCGATATAAAGATGCTCGGGGCGAAGATACTTAAGGATTTTTTTCAGCGCGGGGACTGCGGCCTTGCCCGGGGTGAGTGCAATGATGATGTCGGATTTTTTGGCCAGCGTGCCGACGCTTTTTGCGAGTTTGACGCCCGCCGCTTCGGCGCGTTGATAAACCGGGTCGCCCGGCTGGGCTTTGGCGCCGCTGCGGCTGTAAGCGGTGATGTTGTTAAAACCGGCCTGCGAAAAATCCATGGCCAGGCGTGCAGCGGCTTCGCCGAAACCCAGCAAACCCAGTCGAATTGGTGCGGAACTCATCGTTATTGGTCTTTCAGATAATGGTGGTAGTCTGGCGCCGTCCATCCGGCAGGGCCGGGCAGCGCTCAAGTATAACGGGGTCGGGTCGGTTGCTGAGGCGGGTGGAACAGGCTTCACCAAGACTTAATCTAGGTCAAACACAGGGCATCCGGCGTCGCTTAACCTGCTTATTAATCGTTGGCGGCCCTGGTTTGAGGTTGCCGGCAAACTCGGGAGCGGATTTGGTGGAAACAATAAAAACAGATGTTGCCGTTCTGGGCGCTGGCGGTGCGGGGATACGGGCAGCCATTGCGCTCGCTGAAGCGCGCCCTTCGCTGAAAATCGCCCTTGTCTCCAAGGTCTACCCGATGCGCAGCCACACCTGCGCGGCCGAGGGTGGTGCGGCGGGGGTGATCAAATCCGACGACAGTATGGACCATCATTTCCACGATACGGTCGGCGGCGGCGATTGGTTGTCGGACCAGGATGCGGTGGACTATTTCATCCGCGAAGCGCCCAAGGAATTGCTGCAGCTCGAACATTGGGGCTGTCCGTGGAGTCGCGAGCCCAACGGTTCGGTGGCGGTGCGCCCGTTCGGCGGCATGAAAAAACAGCGTACATGGTTTGCCGCCGACAAGTCCGGCTTTCATATTTTGCACACGCTGTTCCAGACTTCTCTGAAGTATCCGTCGATCGAACGCTTTGACGAGTATTACGTCACCGATCTGGTGATCGAAGACGGGCGCTGCCGCGGTTTCACCGCGATCGAGATGCGCAGCGGGCAGATGAAATTTTTCCGCGCCAATGCGGTGATCATCGCCAGCGGCGGCGCCGGGCGCATGTTCCCGTTCACCACCAACGGTGCGATCAAGACCGGCGACGGCATGGCGCTGGCCTATCGCGCCGGCGTGCCGCTGAAGGACATGGAGTTCGTGCAGTACCACCCGACCGGATTGCCGAACACCGGTACCTTGCTGACCGAGGCCTGCCGCGGCGAAGGCGGCATCCTGGTCAATAAAAACGGACGCCGTTTCCTGCAGGACTATGGCATGGGGCCGGAGACGCCGGTGGGTCAGCCGGTGCTGAAAACCATGGAGCTCGGACCGCGCGACCGCGTCAGCCAGGCGTTCTGGCATGAACAGAAAAAAGGCAACATGGTGCCGACCCGCTGGGGCGACTGCATGATGCTCGACCTGCGCCACCTCGGCGAGAAAAAAATAAACGAGCGCCTGCCGCTGGTGCGCGACATGGCGACCAGTTACCTCGGCGTTGATCCGGTGACCGATCCGGTGCCGGTGCGACCGGTGGTGCATTACATGATGGGCGGCATCGATACCGACATCAACGCAGCGACTTCGGTAAAAGGGTTGTATGCGGCCGGCGAGTGCGCCTGTGTCAGCATCAACGGCGCCAACCGGCTGGGTTCCAATTCATTGACCGAATTGCTGGTGTTCGGCCGGCGCGCCGCGCTGAGCGCGATGGAACATCTGGATGGCGGCACGGGTACGGCGAACGAGGTGGCAATCACTGCCGGCGCAGATGCCGCCCAGGCGCGGCTGCGCGAACTGTTCAATCGCACCGACGGCACAGAAACCATTGCCGGCGTGCGCAAGGAAATGATGGCAACGATGGAGGAGAATGCCGGAATCTATCGCAGCGGCGAAGGTCTTGAAAAAGCCTGCGCCACATTGGCCTCATTGCGCCAGCGTTATGCCGGCATCGAATTGCATGACAAGACCAATGTCTACAACACCGACCTGCTGCAGGCGCTGGAGCTGGGGGCGATGCTCGATTGCGCCGAAGCGGTGACGGTCAGCGCGCTGGAGCGGCGTGAATCGCGCGGCGCCCACCAGCGGCTTGATTTTACGGCTCGCGATGACGACAAGTATCTGCGCCACACCCTGGCCCGTTATCGCAGCGACGGTCCTCCGGAGATCGGTTATTCCGACGTGGTGATCACCCGTTCGCCGCCCGGCGTGCGCGACTATTCGGGGGAAAAAAGCGCGGGAGAACAGAAATGAGCGAACGCATCGTCGAGTTGGAGGTGCTGCGCTTCAATCCGGAAACCGATACCGAGCCGCGGTTCCAGCGCTACAGCGTGCCCTGCATGAACGAGTGGGTGGTGCTCGATGCGCTGAATCACGTCAAGGAATCCATCGATCCTACGCTGAGTTACCGCTGGTCCTGCCACATGGCCGTTTGCGGCAGCTGCGGCATGATGATCAACGGTGAACCGAAACTCGCATGCAAGGCGTTTTTGCGCGAATACGAGGGCGTGATCCGCGTCGAGCCGCTGGCTCATTTCCCGATTCAGCGCGACCTGGTGACAGTAATAGATGACTTTGTCACCAAGCTGAAGCGCGTCAAACCGTACCTGATTCCGAAAGAGGACCAGCCGGTGGAGGCCGGAGAGTTCCGGCAGAGTCCCGCGGAACTGAAGCGCTACAAGCAGTACACGCTGTGCATCAACTGCATGCTTTGTTACGCAGCTTGTCCTGAATACGGCCTGGTGCCCAAGTTCATCGGCCCGGCGGCGATTTCACTGGCGCATCGTTACAACGAAGATTCGCGTGACGGCGGGCGCGAAGAGCGGCAGCAGGAAATCGCTTCCAACGAGGGCGTCTGGGAGTGTTCGTTCGTCGGCGCCTGTTCCGAAGTCTGTCCCGAGCATGTTGATCCGGCAGGGGCGCTGCAACAGATCAAGATCAAGAGCACGGTCGACTGGTACAAGGAACACGCGATGCCTTGGAGCAAAAAATGAGCGCGAACGGCAAACCCTATGTACGTGAGGTGTCCCGCTACGGCTGGTTTTTAGGCAACCCGCGTTACCGGCGTTATATGGCGCGTGAAGTCACCTGTGTGTTCATCGGCCTGCATGCGCTGATCCTGCTGGTAGCGCTGAAGCGACTGTCCGAAGGACGCGAAGCCTGGGAGGCTTTCCTGCACAACCTGACCGGACCGGCCGGGATTGTGTTGCAGCTGGTCATTCTCGCGTTTGCCATCTATCACTCGACGTCCTGGTTCAATGTCACACCCAAGGCGATGCCGGTGCAGATCGGAGAGCAGTTTCTGCCGGGGGCGGTGATCATCGGCGCGCATTATGCGGCGTGGCTGGTTGCGACTGTCGCAGTGCTGTATCTGGCGGGAGCATTCTGATATGGCCAAATCCAACAAACCGATAGTCTGGGGATTGTTTGCCGCCGGCGGTACGGTGACGGCGTTTCTGACGCCAGCGCTGGTTCTGTTAACGCTGTTGCCGGTTTTTGGCGTGATGCCCGAGCTGCTGGCCTATGACAATCTTCGGGCTTTTGCCGGCCACTGGATGGGCAAGCTGGTGCTGTTCGGTATACTCTTGCTGATGATGTGGCATGCCGCGCACCGCTTGCGTGTCACGCTCCATGACTTTGGTGTGCGTGCGGACGGTGCCGTTGCTGTCGCGGTTTATCTGGCCGCTGCCGCGGGTACGCTGGCCGCTGCTTATTTCCTGTTGAGGATCTGAGATGACAAAAGCAGTTGCCGCCCGCCGTATCGACGGGGAGGGTGTCGCTGTGTCTGCGCCGGCGCTGAAGGCGCCGGTACCCATGCCGCGTTATCTCGAACAGACCTACTGGTGGGCTTACGTACACCCCAATGCGGTGCGCGTGTTCGAGCGGCAATGGCTGGTCAATCTGATCCTGTGGGGCAATTACAACCGGCTGCGTGATGCGGCCTTCCGTGAATTGCATGTGCCGATCACCGGCAAAGTGCTGCAGGTGGCTTGTGTCTACGGCGACTTCACCGAAATGCTCGCCCGCCAGTTGGGGGCGCAGGGTACGCTGGATGTGGCGGATGTGGCGCCGGTGCAGATCGACAATCTGAAGCGCAAGATCAACGGCCATCCGCGGGTCGCCGTGCATCATCAGGATTCCGGTGATCTGGCGTTTACCGATGCCAGTTACGACTACGTCGTTTTGTTTTTCCTGCTGCATGAAATGCCCGAGGCGGTGCGGGCGCGCACGGTGGCCGAGGCCCTGCGTGTGGTCAAACCCGGCGGCAAGGTCGTTTTTGTTGATTACCATCGACCGCACTGGATGAATCCTTTCCGCTATCTGATGATGCCCATCCTCACCTGGCTGGAGCCGTTTGCGATGGATCTGTGGCGCAGGGAAATTTCCGAATGGTTGCCGTCATCGGTAAAGCCTGCACACATCGGCAAACGCACCTTTTTTGGCGGCCTTTACCAGAAGGTTGTTATTACCCGGTAGCAGGGCTGCAGCGGCTTCGGGCTTTGCCCTTATGCATCGCCGATTATTTCTAGTTCGGCCTGCGCTTCCAGCCAGCGGTGTTCCGCGGCATCAATGACGGCGGCGAGTTCCTGCTGTCGCATATTCAGTTGGCGCAGCTTTTCCGGATCCGGATCGGCATAAAACGCCGGGTCGGCCAGTTGTCCGTCGATCCGCTGTTTCTCAAGTTGCCAATGCGCAATCTCCTGTTCCAGTTTTGCCGTCTCCTTGAGCAGGGGGCGCCGTGCCGCCAGCCTTGTCTGGCGATCTGCCGCGGCGGATTCGCGTGCTTCGCGCCGTGCCGCCTTGTCCTGTGTTGCTGCAGCATTGCCTGCACCGGCGTTTGCCGTACGGCGGGCGGCGAGCCACGCGATGTAATCTTCGATCGCACCGTCAAATTCCTGGATGCCGCCGTCGGTCACCAGCAGAAAATCGTCGCATACCGTACGCAGCAGCGCGCGGTCGTGCGACACCAGCACCAGGCTGCCCTCATATTCGGCGAGCGCTGCGGTCAGTGCCTGGCGCATTTCAAGGTCAAGGTGGTTGGTCGGTTCGTCGAGCAGCAGCAGATTGGGTTTGTGGCGCACCAGCAGGGCCAGCGCCAGTCTTGATTTCTCACCGCCCGAGAACGGCGCTACGGGACGGTCAGCCATGGCACCACGGAAATCGAAACCACCGAGGTAGTCGCGCAGTTCCTGCTCGCGGGTCTGTGGCTCCAGCCGCAACAGATGCTGCAGCGGTGATTCATCGGGGCGTAATTGTTCCAGTTGGTGCTGCGCGAAGTAGCCGATGACAAGGCCGCGGCCTTCGCTGCGTTGGCCGGATGATGGCTGCAGTTCGCCGGCGAGCAGTTTGACCAGCGTTGATTTGCCGGCACCGTTGGGGCCGAGCAGACCGATGCGTGCACCCGGGGCCAGGGTCATTTCGATATCGCGCAGCACCGCGCGGTCGCCATAGGACACTGAAATTTTATTCAAATAAATCAATGTATTAGGTGATCGCTCGGGCTGTGGAAAGGTGAACTCAAAGGGCGTGTCGACATGCGCGGCCGCAATGCGCTCCATGCGCCCCAATGCCTTGAGCCGGCTTTGCGCCTGTTTTGCTTTGGTCGCCTTGGCGCGGAAGCGCGCAATAAACGATTCCATGTGCGCAATGACGCGGGTCTGTTTCTCGTAAGTGGCCTGTTGCGCGGCGAGTTGTGCGGCCCGTGTTTCTTCGAATGCTGAATAGTTGCCGGTGTACAGCGTAAGCTTTGCGGACTGGATATTGGCGATGTGCGTGACGCAGCCGTCGAGAAAGTCGCGGTCATGCGAAACCACGACCAGCGTGCCCTTGAATCCGGCCAGCCATTGTTCCAGCCAGACTACCGCGTCGAGATCGAGATGGTTGGTGGGTTCATCGAGCAGCAGCAGGTCGGCGCGGGCAATCAGCGCCTGCGCCAGATTGAGCCGCATGCGCCAACCGCCGGAGAACTCCCGTACGGGGCGCTCGATTTCCGCTTCGGCAAAGCCGAGTCCGGCGAGCAGTGACGCGGCGCGGGCCTTTGCGCTGTAACCGCCGATATCGTCCAGCCGGGCATGCAGTTCGGCGATTTTTTCGCCGGCGTGGGCGGTTTCGGCGCTGGCCATTTCCCGTTCGAGCGCGCGCAATTCGGTGTCGCCGTCGAGCACATGATCGATGGCGGGGGTGTCGAGCGCCGGCGTTTCCTGGGCGACCGTGGCGATGCGCCATGTCGCGGGTATGTCGCAGTCGCCGTGTTCGGCCTGCAGTTCACCGCGCAGAAGCGCGAACACACTGGATTTGCCGCTGCCGTTGGCGCCGGTCAGGCCGACACGCCAGCCGGGATGGATTTGTACGCTGGCGTCGGCGATCAGTTCGCGCGCGCCGCGGACCAGGGTGAGATTACGAAACTGGATCATGGTGCAGGGATGCCGGGTCGTTCAGGGATGATGGCCATGCAAAACAAAACGGCCCCGCGGGATGGCCCGCGAGGCCGTGGGTGCCGCTATTGTAACGGTGCCTGAGTGAAGGACCGATCAGTCTGCTTTGACGTTGGCGGCCTTGACGACCTCGCCCCACTCGACAACTTCGCGTTTGAGCAGGGTGTAGAACTCCTCGGGTGTGCCACCCGCCGGCTCGAGGCCGTCCAGCGCGATGCGTTTGGCGAAATCCGGGTCTTTGATGGCTTTGTTGACTTCGCTGTTCAGCTTGTCAATGACGGCTTTGGGCGTGCCCTTGGGGGCGATGATGCCGTGCCAGTTGTTGACCTGGTAGTTGTAGCCGGATTCCATCACTGTTGGAATGGCGGGCAGCGCCGGCAGACGCTTGGGCGAGGATACGGCGAGGCCTTTCAGGCGGCCGCTCTGCATGTGTCCGACCACCGCGGATACCGCCGCAATCATCATCTGGGTGTGGCCGGCAATGGTATCGATGACGCCGGGGCCGGTACCCTTGTACGGGATGTGGGTGATCTTGATGCCGGTGCGCATCGCGAACAGTTCGGCGGACAGGTGGGTGATGCCGCCGTTGCCGGTGCTGGCGTAGTTGAGCTGGCCCGGTTTGGATTTGGCGATCGCCACCAGTTGTTTGACGTCCTTGGCCGGCAGCGAAGGGTGCACGGTGACGACATAGGGGCCGTTTTCGGTCTGGACCACCGAGGCCATGTCGTTCAGGGGATCATATTTGAGGTTTTTGTAGAGACTGGGTGAAGTCGTGTAGCTGCCGGAAATCAGCAGCAGGGTGTAACCGTCGGCCGGCGATTTCAGTGCGATTTCACTGCCCAGCGTGCTGCCGGCGCCCGGACGGTTGTCGACGACGAACTGCTGACCCATGGCTTTCGACAGCGACGGCGCAACGGCACGGGCAATGAAGTCGGAGCCGCCACCGGGCGCGAAGGGCACGATGATGCGCACGGTTTTGGCCGGGTAAGTCTGAGCCTGTGCAAAACCGGCGGTGGCGCCAAGCAGGCACAGAGCGGCTGTTGTGAATACTTTTTTGTTCATGATGAATCTCCAGCGGTTGGTGAGGGTTAATGGCTTCGATGCTTGCTCGTGACCACGCGGCCTGTCCCGGAATTGTGCGCCGGGATGCAGTGCGCGGTTCGGCTTGTGATGTCCTGAATGAATGTGGTGATCAATGCCGCGATACGGCTTATGCCTGGCGGGAGGGTGCGTTTATGGCACCAGGTTACTCCAGCTGATTTACCGACTCGCGACCTCCGCCTCGTGCTGTTATTGTCGGCCGCGATTGCTGTACGCGGCTCAGTATCGGGGTCAATGATGCCTAAGCGGTGCACTGATGTCCACAGTGCGGTATTCTTCCGGGTCATAACGTAAAAACAGGAGGAAACAATGCAGCGTATTTGCCTATTTACCAAGAGCGCGCCGCTGATGTTGGTAGCGCTGGGGCTGGCGATGCCGGCGGCTGTGGCAACGGCAGCAGACAATTACCCGACCCGTCCGGTCAGGATCATCACGCCCGCTGCACCCGGCGGCACCACCGATTTCCTCGCCCGGCTGCTGGCGTCGAATCTGAACAAGGCCTGGAATCAGCAGGTGATTGTCGACAATCGCGGCAGCGCTTCGGGCGTCAACGGTGCCGAGATCACCAAGGATTCGCTGCCGGACGGTTACACGTTGTTCATTCCGTATCACCAGCACACCGTGAATGCAGCAATCATTCCCAAACTGCCGTATCACCCGGTCAATGACTTCACGCCGATCACCCAGATGACGGCGGCGGGTCTGCTGCTGGTGGTCAATCCCTCGCATCCGGCAAAAACCGCCAAGGATTTTGTGCAGTGGACCAAGACCACCAAGGATCCGATCAACTTCGGCTCCGCCGGCATCGGCAGCGGTGGTCACCTTGCCGGCGAACTCTACAATCTGATGGCCGGCATCAAAAGCCAGCACATTCCTTACAAGGGCACGGGTCCGGCTGCCGTTGGCCTGATCAGCGGCGAATACCATTACAACTTCATGGGGCTGGCCGGCGCGTTTACGCATGTGCGATCCGGCAAGCTGCGCGGCATCGCCGTGAGCAATGCCAAACGTCTGGCCGCGGCGCCGGATATTCCCGCGATGACTGAAGTGCTGCCGGGCTTCGAAGTCGTTGGCTGGTATGGCGTGGCTGCTCCGGCGAAACTGCCGAAGCCGATCCTGACCAAGATCCATACCGACATTGCGGCCTACGTAAAATCGGCTGAATTTGCCAAGATTGCCGATGCCAACGGATCCGAGCCGGTGACCAATTCGCCCGAGGTCTTCCGTCAGTTCATGCTCGAAGACATGAAAAAATGGGCCGACGTCGTTAAACGCAGCGGCGCGAAGTTCTGATCTTCACCGCAGCCGGCGCATGCCGGAAATATAAAGGGGCGGAATCATCCGCCCCTTTTTTTGTCTGCTGCTGACCGCGATCAGCTGAACTTGACGGTCTTGGGATCGAACTCCAGTCCCAGCCCCGGCTTTTGCGGCACGGTGAGCATGCCGTCTTTCGGCTGCGGTACTTCACGGAACAGCCCGAAAGACCAGGGCATGTATTCCACAGTCAGTCCGTTGGGAATTGCGGATACCAGATGCACATGAATTTCCGGGGCCAGATGGCTGACCACCGGAATGTTGAAGGCTTCGGCCATACCGGCGATCTTGAGCCATTGTGTGATGCCGCCGGCGCGCAGCACGTCGATCATCACGATGTCGACCGAACGCGCTTCCAGCAACTGGCGGAACGGAGCGATGCCGTAGAGGTACTCGCCGCAGGCGATGGGGGTATCCAGCGCATCAGCGACTCGCGCAAGACCATCAAAGTCGTCGGGCGCGGTGACGTCCTCCAGCCAGAACAGGCGATACGGGTCGATCTGTTTGCCGATGGAAATGGCCTGGCGCACATCCCAGCGCTGGTTGATGTCGCACATCAGCTCGATTTCATAACCGACGGCTTCGCGGATGGTACGGATATGTTCGACTTCCTTCACCTGGTTGGTGTCGCCGGGCAGGGCGAGTTGCGTTTTCATCTGTTTGAAGCCGCGCTCCTTCAGCAGCACTGCGGCTTTTTCGAGATGCGCCAGCGGAAAATGCCGCATCAGTGCGCCGCTGGCGTAGGTGTCGATGCGGTTGCGGTGGCCCCCGGCGAGTTTGCCGACCGGCTGGTTGTGCACCTTGCCCTTGATGTCCCACAACGCGATGTCGACTGCCGACAGCGCCAGTGTTGCGATGCCGGCGGGTCCGGCCGGAGTGGAGGCGCGCAGCTTGCCGACGATGTACTCGATGCGCAGCGGGTCTTCACCGATGGTCAGATCGGCGAACAATTGCACAGCTGCAAGCAGGGCTTTATCGAGCGAGCCGCCGAAAAAGGTGAAGCCGATGCCTTCAACACCCTGGTCGGTACCGAGTTTCAGCGCAACAAAGTTTTTCGAGCCCGGCGTGGTCGGGCCGTCGGCCAAGGGTTCGATCTGCGGTAATGCGACAAGGGTGGTGCTGGCGTGGGTAATTTTCATGGTGTCGCGGGTTTTCGGTGGACGGAAAACACGAATATCGCACACTCCGCGCCATGAAGGGGTCAGGGTTTCAAGGCGTAGACTTCATCAAAGCGGCGTTCCAGTTCAAGGTGGGTGCCGCGAAGGCGGTCGACCACTTCCCTGGCCCATTCGTAATACTGACGTTTGCGTTCCAGCGACCAGTTGGCTGGCGCGCGGGTGCCAAGGTCGCGGACATTGCAGATCTTGTCGGCGAGTTTGACCAGTCGCGCCCTTTCGCTGGAATGCCGGGCTTTGGCCACCTGCAGGCGCTTGCGCACTTCCTTTTTGATCCATTGCGTGTCGGTGACTTCAAGCACGATGTCGGCGATCTCTTCGCCGAATTCGCCGCGCAGTTCCTGCCACGAAGTTTCGGTGTCTTCCAGCGTGTCGTGGAGCAGTGCGGCGGCAATGACCAGCGGGTCACGCACTGCACCTTCATCCCACAGCACATGCGCGAGTTCGATCGGATGGTTGATGTAGGGCGAGGCTTCCTTGTCCTTGCGCCGTTGATCGCGGTGTTTGTGCGCGGCAAACGCGACGGCCCGCAGGATCAAATCCGTGGTGCGGGTGTCGGTGATGGTGAGTTCATTCAGGTCCATGGTTGCCGGCGGCTGTTGTTCAGGCACTGCGCAATCGCAGAATACGGATGACGGCGATGGCTGTAAACGGGATGCTTATGGCTATGATCAGTTGCACGATCAGGAGTTCACCCAGCTGGCTGTAGTCGGCCGGGACGGTGACGGCGCCCCCCTTGTCTTTGACCTCGCGCGACACCACGTAGATTTGGTTGAGGTATTTGGTGCCCAGTGACGAGGCGGACAATGCGAGATTGGTGAACGAGGCCATCACGGCGAAGTAGGTGGCTTTGAGGTGGGCGGGCGCCGAGTTGGCGATCCACGCCAGCATCGGGATCATCGCAATCTGCCCCAGCGGGGATTCGAGCGCGGTATTCACAAGTGCGATGAAACGCGCATCGACCACGCCGCCGGTGGCCGCAGACGTCCACTGATGCAGGCCGAATACCATGCCGACGTAAGGCAGCGACAGCACTCCGCCGAGCACGGTCAGGAAACCGACCACGTAGGCGATAGAGTGGTCGGCCATGAAGCGGCGGAACACGAACATGCCGAACAGCGTCAGCACCGAACCGATCAGTGACAGCACTGAAATGAACTGCTGGTCGAACTTCAGTTCATCAATGAACCACCAGGTGACACCTTCACCGGGTCCGGGGATCGCACGGAACACGAAAATGACGATGACGGTACCGAGCAGCGTATTGCGCGCTTCCGGCTCCAGTTCACGCGTCAGCCGCAGCAGCAGGAAGGCGATGATGCCGAAAGATCCGGCGAATATGATTTCCTGGTTGAACGGGAGGCCGCTGAAACCCATACCCAGTGTAAACGCGACAAACGCTGCGCTGCCGCCGAGGATCCACCAGTTCGCCGGTGTTTTTTCCTGCTGTCCGCCGAGCAGCATGTTGATTTCAGCGGCGGTGCGGCCTTGCGCGCGCAGGCGTTGCGCATCACGCCGCCGCAACACCATGGCGAATAACACGCCGGCCACCGAAATCGCCGGAATACACAGCGCCGTCAGATAAATGCGGCGGTAGATGTCGACTTTCTGGTCTTCGGTCAACGCATGTACGCCGCTGAAGACATAGAGGTTGATCAGCGCCACCAGCACGCCGCCGCCGATGATGGCGACGCGCCCGAGTGTCTGCATGGTGGTGTTCATCAGCTTGCGTTTTGCGGCATCGACGGGCTGTCCCTGCGCATCGACATGCGGCACGGCCTCGACGGTCATGGCGTCGGCGACGACATCCTGCACCACGTAGCCGACGGCGCCGAGCAGCACGCTGGCCACATACCATGCCCCCGGCGGGAGCATCGCGCTCATGGAATCACGATCCGTAAGCAAGCCGACCATGATCAGCAGGCTTGCGGCAATCATGGCGGCGCCGACAAATACCATGATGCTTTTCCAGCGCCAGATCAGGTCGACGAAGTGGCCCAGTGGCATTTTCAATGCCCATGGCACGCCCGCCCAGAAGCCGAGTGCAGCGAGAAAGGCGGCGGTCAGTCCGAGATAATCCTTGACGAAAAAGGTGCCGACGATGCCGGTGAGACCGGAAATGCCGGCCGCCATGTACACCATCAATGGCGGCAGATAGGACAGGCGCATCTCGCGACCGAGTTCGAGGATGTTGCGGTCAAGCCACTGAGCGATCGCGTGCATTTATTAACCCTTTGTTTTTATTGTTATTTTAAACATAAGGCGCGAGGTCTGCCAGATGGTCTATTCCGTGAACTGGTAATCCTTTTCGCGGAACAGTCTGATGCAGGCGGTAACAACGGTGGAGTCGTACAGCACGCCCGTTTTGGCCTGTACTTCGGCAAGGGCGGCTTCAATGCCCATGGCTGGGCGGTAAGGACGGTGTGTGCTCATCGATTCGACGACGTCGGCGACCGCCAGGATGCGCGCCTCCAGACAGATATCATCTCCGCGCAGGCCCCGCGGATAGCCGCTGCCGTCCAGACGTTCGTGGTGCTGCCAGACGGTTTGCGCGATGGGCCACGGAAAGTCGATGTTCTGGAGGATTTCATAGCCCTGCTGGGCATGAGTCTTGACGATGGCGAATTCCGCTGCCGACAAACGTGTCGGTTTTGAAAGGATTTCCGCGGGTACTGCAATCTTGCCAACATCGTGAACACCGCCGGCGACGCGCAGGCCGGTAATCTGGTGTTCAGTGAGGCCGAGTTCGCTGCCGATTGCTGCGGCCAGTTCACCGACACGGCGCTCGTGGCCCGAGGTGTAAGGGTCGCGCAGGTCGACCATGTGCGAAATGGCCCCCACGGTGGACATGATGGATTTTTCAAGGCGGGCTACATATTCACGTACGCGTTCTTCATTCAGGTGGCGTTCGGTGATGTCCTGCAGCACGCCGACAACGACATTGCGGCCGCGGATAATGGCCTGCGATCCGTGTACGCCAACAGAGATGATGGCGCCATCCCTGCGCCTGCCGCGGAATTCATAGCGCAATGTGTCCACTTTCTTGGAAAGCCGCAGGCGCAGATTTTCAGTTACGAGGTGCAGGTCCTCTTCAATGATCAGCTGGTGAAAGGGTTTGCCGATCATCTCGTCGACACGGTAGCCGAAGATGTCGCACATGCGCGGGTTGGCGTAAATGATTTCCTTGTCGTCGGCAATATAAATGCCGACGAGGGTCTGTTCCACGAGCCCCTTGAACTTCGCTTCACTTTCACCCAGTTGTTCGCGGATATTGCGTTCCGCGGTGATGTCGGTGTGGGTGCCGATGGCCTGCTGGGGTTTGCCGTCGGCGGTGCGGGTGATGGCCTTGCCGCGGTCTAGTATCCATTTGTGGACACCATCCTTGCAGCGCAGACGGTACTCGGCCGTGTAGGTTGCGGTTTCCCCGCTGGAAAAACGCTGCAACTCCCTCAGGGTTGCAGGCAGGTCATCGGGGTGTACGCGAGATTCCCATTCGGTAAACGAGTTGCCGATTTCCGCATCGGTGTATCCGAGCATCACCTTCCATACGGGGGAGAAATACACCTCGTTGTTCTGTGCGTTCCATTCCCAGACCCCGTGCTCGCCGCCCTGCAGCGCGTGCTGCAGTCGCGATTCGACGCGCTCCAGTTCGGCGACCACTTGTGACCGATGCGCTTCGTTATTCAGTTTGTCGAGAGCGAAAGACAGGTTGGCGACCATTTCGTCGATCAGTTTGGTGATGTCATTGCTGAAAAAACCAGTATCCCGCGAATACAGATACAGCACCGCAATGATGGCGGCATCCTGGCGGATCGGAAATACCGCCATTGCAGACAGTTTTGAATGACGGGCTGCTTTATGCCATGGCAACATCGTCGGATCGGCGAAAATGTCGTTGACGATCTGGTGCTCGCCGGACGCAATCATGCGTCCTGTCGGACCGCGGCCTTCGGGAACGTCCGGATTGGTGCTGATACGTGCGTTGTCGATGTAATCACCACCATCGCCGTGCCTTGCGACCGGAACAACAACCCCCTGCGCCGTGTCGACCAGGCCTATCCACGCGAACTCCAATCCGGCACGCTCGACCGCCACTTCGCACACCCGATGGAACAGCTGGCCACGCTCGCGCAGGCGCATCATCGACTCGTTGGTGGCGGTCAGTGCTGCGTAAAGGTTGCGCTGTTCGCGCAACCGGCGTTCTGCATGTTTGCGTTCGGTAATGTCCTGGATTGTTGCCAGAAAATATTCGACGGAGCGATCTGGGCGCCGGACGGCCTTTACGTCGATGACCGCTTCAACAACGGCGCCGTCAGCGCGGATGAAGCGTTTGTCCAGCGAATAACCATCGCTTACGTCGCGCATCACGCGATCAAATTCGGCGACGTCCGCGGCCAGGTCATCCGGATGGGTCAGTTCCGCCCAGGTTTTTTCCTGCAGTTGTATCCGGCTGTAGCCGAGGATTTCGCATAGCTGGTCATTCACGCGCAGCCAGTGCTTGGATTTCGCCGAGGTGATCGCCATGCCGATGAACGGCAAATCAAAAAACAGCTGCAGCAGGTTTTCACCCAAGCGTGTGGCGGAAACATCCGTAAGGTAGATGTCGCAGTAATCAGGTGCATGCGGCACGTAGGAAGCTGACCAGATTTGGGTGCCGAGGGTAAATTCGCTGAGGCCCGGGGTGGTCTCCGCAGCCATTGATTTCAGTTGCTGCTCCAGCTGTTCGGCGACGGGGCCTTTGGAAGTTTCGTAGAGTTGTCGCGCAGCCTTGTTCATGAACATCTTCTTACCGGCCGAGGTCACCGTCAGCACGGGATTGCGGTTCTGCAGAGGGTAACGCGCGAGTTGGGCAGCCTTTCGTTGCAGCACCAGACGTTCGCGCAACTGTCGCAGCAGGACAAAGGTCAGTGCGGTCAGGCCGCTGGCGATCAGCAGGTATATCGCCAGGCTGACAACAGCGAAAGTGTGCCAGCTTTTGAGCAATTGCAATTCGGAAAGTCCGACCAGCAGGCGCAGTTGGGGATATTCCGGAACAACACCGACCGCATAGATGCGGTTTTCGCCGTCGATCAGACTTTCTGCACGGAAAGTTTTCGGGCTCGCAGCCTGGTCAAGCAATATGGTGGACAGCGCGTGCCCGTTCGATTTGCCTACCGCATTTTCATGAAAGGGACTACGCAGCATCAGCGTGTCATTTGAATCATAGATGGACAGCGTGGTGCCGGCGTCAGTGGTCTGCCGCCAATAGACACCGAAAATTGCGGGGTCGATGACCGCGGCGACGATGCCCATGAACTCACCGGAGGCGGTGCGGACAGGCCGGCTGGCGACAATCACCCAACGCCCCGAGGCTTCGCCACGGAACGGCGCCGTGAGATGAAACCCGCTGTTCGGATTGTTGCGGTGGAACAGAAAATAGTCCCGGGATGACAAGTCGAGTTTGGTCGCGTTGGAATCGGTGTGGGCGGTGACTTTGCCGGTCGCGTCGGTGATACCGATGCTGTTGACCGATGACACAAAATTTGGAATATGCGCCCGCAGTTCCTCGGCGGGGTTCGACATTCTTCTTTGAATGATGTCCTCGGCAATGTCACTCAACGTGAAGTTGATGACACCCAGCGAACTGCTGGTCAGAGCGGCGTGTGCTTTTTGCAAGGCGAGGGCTGAGCGCAAGCCGTTTTGCAGGGTATGGTCACGAACCGACCACAGTGCCGCTGCGATGATGATGAAAAGAATGCTGTACAAGACAACCACCAGTGCCGGCAACCAGCGGACGACGAAATCACCGCTAATCAGGGACCGGTCGAATTCAACGCCGAGGTCGCCGGCGATCAGATTGTCATTGGTGCGGCGATCCAGGTAGGTCAGGGCGATGAACAGGACGGTGCCGGTAATGCCGACAAAGATCAGTCCCTTGATCAGTTCGAACTGTGGCGCGGCATCATTCGGATACAGTGTAGTGGTCAGGAAATTGCCGAACAGTATCCAGGACGAACCGGCCAGAATGTAGGCCAGTGTGGCGAATACAGGCAGTTTCCAGCTATGCATCAGTATGCGCCCCGATTCGGGGTGGGGGTCTTCCGCCATGTTTGTTGATCATGTTTCATCGAAGTTGATGCAGCAGGTGTTTATTGTTTTTTTGCTAATTCAGAATAGCCGATTTCGATGTTTAATCAAGGTCATTCGGGAAGGCATTTGACATTTAACATTACTTTCATATCGGGATTCATCATGTCTTGAACAGGTGAATTGAGTTGCGGCAGATTCCCCTGAAATTCATTTTCGGGGATTCGTTTCGTTTTCCTGCCATTTGCTGACGGTGTATCTGGCGATGCTGATTTCGGGATTCCAGAAATCGGGCGGCAGTCCGGCTTTATATTTGAGTTGTGCCAGAAACTCCCCGGCATTGGCCGACTGTTCCCACATCTGCGGCAGGAAACTGCTGCGATGTCTTCCGTATTCCAGGATGACGCCATCAGTGCCGGGACGCAGTTGCGCCATAACAGCCGCTTCGTTTGCGGTCCGCAGCGTTTCGATTGCGGAAAGCAGACAGATCTCGATCTGAGTCTGCGGGAATTCCTCGCGGGTCAATGGCGCGAAGCGCAGATCGCTGCAGGCCGCGGCTACTGCATTGGCCGTCACATCTTCGGCAATACTGCGATGGGCTTGCAACGTCCCGGTGTCGCCGCGCAGTTTGCCTTCGCGCAACAGTGTCACGTGGGTCGCGCCCGTCGCGCGCAGCCAGTCGGCATCGAATGCGCCGGAAGACGCAGCCAGGCCCAGCCGGTACGCGATGGCATTTCGTGCAATGGTGATCAGGGTGCGGCCGGTTTCGGTATTCACGACTGGCGGATGCTCGATGTCGGGTGGGGTGAGTGAATGATGTGTCCGTCTTGCTGTCACAACACGCTGCTATAATGCCAATAAAATCAGCAAATTACGAGACTACTTCGGTGTAAATGCATGACATCCATGACACTTCGTCGATGACTGCCAGCCCCGGTAAGACCGCAACTGCACGTTATGTGGCGCTGATCCCTGCCGCCGGCAGCGGATCGCGCATGGGCGCCGGGGCGCCGAAACAATATGCGCCGCTGGCCGGCCGTCCGCTGATCGAACATGCAGTTCATCGCTTGTGCGCGCATCCGCGGATTGAGGCGGTTTTTGTCGTGCTCACACCGGGCGACGCGCAGTTCAACCGCTGTGACTGGCGCGGTTGCGAGACCAAACTCAGTGCCTTGTATTGCGGCGGCGAGACGCGTGCAGCCAGCGTATTCAACGGCCTGCTTGCGGCTAACGACGCGATTGACGGCAACGATTGGGTGCTGGTGCATGATGCGGCGCGACCTTGTCTGAGCGCTCCGGATATTGATCGATTGATGGCCGAGGTGGGCGACAGCGAGGTTGGCGGATTGCTGGCGGTGCCCGTGGCCGACACACTGAAGCGCGCCAACGCGGCACGCGAAGCGGTGCAGACGGAAGGCCGCGATCAACTGTGGCGTGCGCAGACGCCGCAGATGTTCCGTTACCGCGTGCTGATCGAGGCGCTGCGCCGCGCTGATATCGTGGCGGTTACCGATGAATCCAGCGCCGTCGAACAGACCGGGGTGAGGCCGCGCCTGGTGCAGGGCAGCGCCACCAACTTCAAGGTGACCTATCCTGAAGACTTGGCGCTCGCTGAACTCATACTGGGAAAAGCAGGAAAGTGATGATGCGCATCGGACAGGGTTTCGACGTACATGCACTGGTCGAAGGACGGCCGCTGATCATCGGCGGCGTACACATTCCGTTTGATCGCGGTCTCGCCGGCCATTCCGACGCCGATGTGCTGCTGCATGCGCTGTGCGATGCCTTGATCGGCGCGGCCGGTCTGGGCGATATCGGCAAACATTTTCCGGACACCGATCCGCGCTACAAGGGCATCGACAGTCGTGAACTGCTGCGCGCGGTGGTGCGGCTGCTGCAGGAACGCCATATTGCAGTGGTCAATATCGATGCGACGATCATTGCCCAGGTGCCAAAAATGGCGCCGCACATCCCCGCGATGCGTGCCAACATTGCCGCCGATCTCGGCGTGCACGTCGACGTTGTCAACATCAAGGCCAAGACCGCCGAGAAGCTGGGTTTTGTCGGTCGTGGAGAAGGCATTGTTGCCGAAGCGGTGGTCCTGATCAGTCAAGTGGTTGCTGCTGCCGGCCGGATCGTCGATTAAGCATCCCGGCCGTCGCGCCTGCCGCGCGCGGCAGACCGGACCGGCCTTATAATTCAATGGTCTTCATGCTGCGTCAGGAAACGTGATGAGCGAGATTGACTGGGTTGAAGTCTTCAGGCGCCTGGAGCCCACGCGCGAAGCCCCGGATGTGCTCGCGCTGCCGCACTGGGACGAGGCCCATTGGAGCAAACTGCTGTCGCGCACCACGCAACGCCATTTTCGCGCCAGCGAGGTGGTGATCCAGCGCGGCGCAGCCGACCGCACGCTGTACCTGGTTGCCGCAGGCATGCTCGAAGTGGGGGTGACCCGGGTGGACGGCGTCAGCATGACGTCGCTGGCACGCATCAGCACCGGCAGCATTCTCGGTGAACAATCCTTTTTCGACAGTCAGCCGCGTTCGGCGAATGTCTGGGCTGTCGCCGACGGTACGCTGCTGCTGCTGCCTTACGAGCATTTCAGCGAGTTTGGTGAAACGGAGCCCGAACTGGCCCGCGATTTCCTGTTCGCCATGGCGCGTGTGCTGTCGATCAGGCTGCGCAACACCTCATTCCGCTTGCGCCGTTAAGCAACGGGCAGTTCGACGCGGGCGCGCAGGCCGCCGCCTTCACGCGGCAGCAGTAGCACCTGACCCCCGTGCAATCGGGTGATGCGGTCGACAATCGCCAGTCCCAGGCCGGTGCCGCTGGTGGAACGCGCGCTGTTCATGCGGGTGAACGGCTGCAGCATGCGCGCGGCATCTTCGGGCGGTATGCCCGGCCCGCGATCAAGCACTTCGATCACATTGAGGGGGCCTTCGCGGGCAGTGGCCACTTCGACCGTGCCGCTGGCGTGGTGGAGTGCATTGTCGATCAGGTTGGCGAGCAGCCGCTGAAATGCCTGCGCGCGCAGGGCTTGCGGCGCAGGCGTGCCGGTGCGCAAAACAACGTTGCGGCCGTGGCGCGTGTAACGCCCGACCACGGCTTCGGCCAGCGTGTTGAGATCGGCTTGGTTCATCACCTGTTCAGCGTCGATGGGGCGCGCAAAATCGAGGAACTGGCCGATCGCGGTATCGATGTCGCCGATATCCTGGGCTACTCCCGCTTTGAGATCGGCGGCGCCGCGGTCATCGAGCATTTCCAGCGCGAGGCGGATGCGTGACAGCGGCGTGCGCAGGTCGTGTGATACGCCGGCCAGCAGCAGCGCGCGTTCCTCATCCTGGCGCTGGATGTCGGCGGCCATCTGATTGAAAGCGCGGGCAAGGGTGCGGATTTCCACGGGGCCGGCTTCGGTGACGCGGGTCGGCGTGCCCCCCCGTCCCAGCAGTTCAGCGGCACGCGTCAGTTCACGCAGCGGCCGATTGATGCGGGCGACCACCATAAATGCACCGATGACGGCCAGTGCGAGCACCAGTGCGCCCCAGCCTATCCAGCGCAGCGGTTCATTGCGTTCAATGCGCCCGCGCGGCAGCGACACCCAGTATTCGTCGGTATCGATGCGAAAACTCACCCACAAGCCGGCGATGCCTTCGCGCTCCAGCGTCATCCGCGTCTGTTCACCCAATCGTTCGCGCAATTGTGCCGCCATGATGCGCAGAAAAGGCCGGTTGGGCAGCGCGGGCACGGCTTCATCAGGATCGCCGGCATAGATCTGGATGCCTTCGCGCTGCGCGAGTTCATCGAGCAGTGCGTATCGCCGGCCGGGGTCGGCGGTGACCAGCGCGGCGCGCGTCAGGTTGACGACGCTGATCACCTGTTGCGCAGCCTGCAGCGCGCGCGGCTCGATTTCTGAAGCGCGGAAAATCTGCAGCCATGCCAGATGGGCGACGACCAGCAGTCCGGCAATCAACAGCACGCTGCGCCACAGCAGCGTGCGCGGCCACAAGGTCATTGCGCCTTGCCGTCCGGAATGAACACGTAGCCGAATCCCCAGACGGTCTGGATGAAGGCGGGTTTGGCCGGATCGGGTTCGATGATCTTGCGCAGGCGCGAGACCTGCACGTCGATCGAGCGGTCGAAGGCGCCGAACTCGCGGCCGCGGGCCAGTTCCATCAGCTTGTCCCGCGACAGCGGCGTGCGCGGGTGTTCAACCAGTACTTTGAGCAGCGCAAATTCCCCGGTGGTCAGCGCCTGATCTTCGCCGTTGCGCGACAGCGTGCGGGTGCCCAGATTCAGGCGGAATTCGCCGAACTCGATGACCTGTGCTGCACCCCCGGGCGCGCCGGGCGGGGCCGGCGGCGGCTGGCGACGTAATACCGCCTGAATGCGCGCGACCAGTTCGCGCGGGTTGAAGGGTTTGGGCAGATAGTCGTCAGCGCCGATTTCCAGCCCGACGATGCGGTCGACGTCATCGCCCTTGGCGGTGAGCATGATGATGGGCAGGGTTTCGCCGCCGCCGCGCAACCGGCGGCAGATCGACAGGCCATCCTCGCCGGGCAGCATCAGGTCGAGAATCATCAAATCGTGGCGTTCACGGGCCAGATAGCGGTTCATTTCCACCGCATCGGCCACCACCCGTACGGCATAACCCTGCTCGGTGAGGTAGCGGTTGAGCAGGTCGCGCAGGCGCACATCGTCGTCAACGACAAGAATCCGGGTTTTGGTCTGGTTCATGGCGCAATCCTAGCCAGTTCAGCGGCATCCGGCCATGGCCCGGCAACAAAGTCTTACAAATTACCCGGGGGTTGCCGGCTGCACGGGGCTTAGCATCAGCAATCGACGCGTTACAGGTGCCGGGGGCCGGCAACACTTGCTTACACAATGGCTGCAGGTGGAAACAGTCTGGTTACAGGTCTCGCCGATGATGATCTCAACGCTCCGATGGAGCATCGCCGGAAAACTCCGGCATAACCCGCAGCATGGAGGTCATGATGATCAGACATACCGGCACGGAAGGACGGCAGGAACACCGGCGACGAAGTGGTGGTCTGTAAGGCGAATGCAGCCTGCGGGCCGTCACAGTTACAATCAACACTTGAGTGCCGGCGTGAATCGCGGGTGGCAGCAATCATAGGGAGCTTGGTGCATGAAAGTCTGGCTGGTCATTGTTCTGGGGTGGGTGGTGCTGCAGTCGGGACCGGCGATCGCCGGTCCGTGGCGCGACATGCTGTCCGTCCAGGGCCAGGGCCGGCCGGAACGCGCGGAGCGCGGGCCGCAGCGGCAGCGCGAAATGCCGCCGCCGGAGCGGCAACAGCGGCCGCAGCGCTTGTCGGACGACGAGCGCCGTGAATTGCATCGTGATCTCGACAAGGCGCGACGGGAGATTTATCAGCCGCGCCGCGAACGTTAAACGATATTTGAAAAGGATTTGATGATGAATATGCGACTGATGTTGTTGGTGGGCGCGATGTTGGCAATGCCGGCGTTTGCGGCGGATGGCGCGAAGGCCGGAGAAGGTCCCCGCGGACCGCATCACGAGGCGTGCAAGGGTGATCCGGCCAAGTGCCAGCAGGAGCGCAAGGCACATCGTGAAAAAATGTGTGCCGAAAATCCGGAGCGCTGCAAGGAAATGAAAGCCAAAGCCGAGGAACGCCGCGCCCAGTGCAAGGCCGATCCGGCGAAATGCCAGCAGGAGCGTAAGGCACATCGTGAAAAAATGTGTGCCGACAATCCGCAGCGCTGCAAGGAAATGAAGGCCAAGGCCGACGAGCGTCGGGCGCAATGTCAGGCGGATCCGGCGAAATGCCAGCAGGAACGCAAGGCGCATCACGACAAAATGTGCGCTGAGAATCCGCAGCGCTGCGCTGAAATGAAAGCAAAGGGCGAGGAACGCCGTGCCCAGTGCCAGGCCGACCCGTCGAAATGCCGGCCGCAGGGTCCGGGTGCTCCGGCGCAGCCGCGCACCTGATTGATTAAGCCGCAGCACAACACCGGCCGCGCCCGCCAGGGCGGCCGGTTTTTTTGCGTTTTTGATGACAGACGGGGATTTCAGTTCGCCGGACCGGTTCGCATATCGCGAAATTCATTAAGAGGCTGTTTTGAAGAATCAATGTAACATATTGTTTTTAAACATATACTTTTTATACCCCTGCGACTGACCTTGGTGTGCCTCGCTTTTAGGCAGTTGCGAACGCTAGAATGACATCCGCAATCCACCCGGCACCTGCGCGGCAAGGGAAATTCCGCGACTAGCCAAGGACTTACAACAAAACCAAAGGGGATCAGGCACCATGCTGGCAACGCGCATCAGACAAAAAGACGGTCTGTTCTACTTCGCGAGCTATCCGGCCAAGGAAGTGCTGGAGCGCGTTCGCTTCATCAGCCGGTTTTATGGCGAAGGCGAGGAAATAACGCCGCAGAGCCTGCCCCAGCAGGATGAGATTGCCCAGTTCATTTCGCGCGTCGAGCGTACCGACGAGGCGTTTCAGCGCCAGATGTCTAAGGCCAAGGTTCGCCAACTGCGCAATTTTTACGAAATGGCGGTCAGCCAGCCGCCGATTCCAGGCACTGTATTGCTGTTCACTTCCGACGAATTGCGCTTCACCTGCCTGCCGGGACAGGATTCGATCGGTCATCTGGCGGAACCGGCTTCAAAATATCTGATCATCGACGGCCAGCATCGCCTGGCGGCGCTGAAGTTTTATCTGATGGAGCACCCGGCGGAAGCCGCTTCAATCAACGTGCCCTGCATCATTTTTGATGGCCGCAGCGAGGATTTTGCCGCCGAGATGTTCGTCATCATTAATTCGACGCCGACACGCATCAACAAGAGTCATCTGGTCGATCTGTATGAACGCGTGTCATGGGCCGATCCCGACAAGCGCTTCGCCGCGCGCATGGTCGAGGATCTGTATTCCGAAGACGACAGTCCGCTGCAATACCGCATCAACCGCCTTGGCGGTCGCAGCCAGAAGGACAAATGGATACTGCAGGCAGAACTGTTCAATGAGCTGCATCGCTGGATCAGCGCCGACTGGCGCAAGATCAGCCGCACCAGCAACCTGTATCGTGAAAGCGAACGGTTTTACGAAATCATCCGCGATTTCCTCAAAGCCGCGCACAAGGTGTGGGGTGATGCCTGGGGACATGACAGCTACCAGATCACCCGGCCGGTGACGCTGAAAGCGATGATCCGGGTTTGCGCCGATCTCGCGCGCGCCGATGCCGAACCCGCGCAGGGTCGCATCAAACGCTGGGAAGAACGATTGTCAGCGTGGGCGGAACATCGCGCCCAGTTCAAGGGGGACGGTTTTTACGAGCGCTTCCCGGCCAAAGGGCAGACCGAACGGGTGAGCCGCATCCATCGCGACCTCGCGCGCTGGGCCGGCATTGAAATCAAGACCAAGGCGCGCGCGACCAAAACCTGAAGTATTCCGGTTAAAAAACAAAAGCGGCGCATCTGGCGCCGCTTTTGTTTTAACGTCAGAAGTCGTTGTATGCCGCGTCGTTATTTTGCTGCCTGCACCATGATTTCGACCAGGGTGTCCGGCGTGCCCAAGCGCGCTTCGACGCAGGCACGTGCCGGAACATTCTTGGCATCCACCCAGGCAATCCACGCTTCGTCCATCTGCGCTTTTGCGCGCATATCGGTGATCCAGATCGTCGCTGTCAGCAGGCGCGTTTTGTCGGTGCCGGCGGTTTTCAGCAGTGCATCGATTTTGGCGAGGATTTCAGCGGTCTGTTCGCGCATGCCCTTGCTGCGGTCGTCGGCCGTAAGACCGGCGAGATAAACGGTATTGCCGTGGATGACTGCGCGCGACAGGCGCGAGTCGCTGTTGAAACGCTGGATATCACTCATGGGTTTGCTCCGGGGAAGTGGTGACGCAAAAAAGGAAGCGCAAAAGAAGTTCGACGTCCGCCGCGGACGATCAGATTTGCCCGGTGGTCAACCAGCGGCCGAAGAAAAAAATGCCGATGGCGATAAACGAGAACAATACGAAATCCGGTATTTTGCTTTCGCGCTTGCCGCCGATCTGGGCGGAGTGCAGTGCCTTGAACACCAGAAATCCGGCGATCAGCAGCGTCAGCGTCATGAACGGTGCTTCGTAATGGGCTTCCCACAACGCGCCAAGCCCCTTCGACAGCCAGCCATCCTCGCGGAACAGATGGTAAGCAACGCCGCCGATGCCGAGCAGAATCAGTCCGCCGACCAGCAATGAACCCAGCAAGTTAAAAAGCGCTCTCATGAATGGTGTGTAACGCCTTGATTTTTGTCGTTGATTTGAAGCCTGTCCTGCACAGTATAACGCACCCGCTGCAGGGTGGAGGCCGCCTGGCCTGAGCTACAATCCGACACTCTCCGTAGCCGTGTTGCCAATGAATATCCTCGCCCTCGATACCTCGACCGATTATTGCAGTGCCGCATTGTGGCGCAGCGGTTTATGCGTGGAACGTTCTGCCGCAGCCGGTCAGACGCATTCGACATTATTGATGGAAATGGTGGATGCCGTATTGGCCGAGGCGGGAATGAAGTTGCAGGCGCTGGATGGCATTGCATATGGCGAAGGGCCGGGGTCGTTTACCGGACTGCGCATCGCCTGCGCAGTGGCGCAGGGGCTGGCTTTTGCATCCGAACTGCCGGTGGCGGGCATCGGCACCTTGCAGGCAATGGCGGCATCTTGTGATGCTCCTCGGGTGATCTGCTGCCTGGATGCGCGGATGCAGGAGGTTTATCACGCTGCCTATGAACAGCAGAACGGCGTTTGGCGTGAGCTATCGGCGCCGCGCGTGTGCGCGCCGGTTGCGGTGCCGCTTGCCGACGGTGATGGCTGGACCGGTTGCGGCAGCGGTTTTGCAGTCTACGGCGAAGTGCTGCGGCAACGGCTGGGCAATGCGCTGGTGACCGTGCGGCCGGATATTTATCCGCATGCCGGGAATATTGCGCGCCTGGCAGCACCGGTGTTTGCAGCGGGGCTCGGCCGGACGGCGGACCAAGCCGCACCGTTGTACATCCGCGACAAGGTCGCGCTGAAAACGGCAGAGCGATGAGCGCGCAACTCGAAACGCTGCCGCGGCTGCGGCTGATGACCGAGGCCGACCTCGATGCCGTGGAGGCGATCGAGCAGTCGGTCTACACCCACCCGTGGACGCGCGGCAATTTTGCCGATTCGCTGGCATCGGGTTACCAGTGCCAGGTGTTGGAACAGCGCGGTGCGGTCATCGGTTATGCCGTAACCATGGTGGCCGCCGGCGAAGCGCATCTGCTCAACTTGAGCATCGCCGCGGCGCTGCAGCGCCGCGGGTTGGGCCGCGAGCTGTTGCGTGCCATGCTGCAACTCGCGCGCGACTGCGGCGCTGTGACCCTGTATCTTGAGGTGCGCGCGTCCAATCAGGCAGGGCGGGCGTTGTATGCCCGTCACGGTTTTGCCGAGATCGGCATCCGCAAGGCGTACTATCCCGCGCATCAGGGGCGCGAGGATGCGGTAACGATGGAGAGGAAACTGGCATGACCGAGGGTGTTGACCGGCGTCGCGAGGAAATGCTGCGCGAAATGGGCATCAGCCCGTTGTGGCGGCTGCGCGCGGCTGCCGCGGCACCAGGGGTGTTAGAACCGGTTGTAGACTCTGGCGCGCCGCTGGCTCAAATATTGACTGCAGCAGAGCCGCAACCGATTCCAATTGCAGCTTCCTCCCGCACTGCAGCCACCGTAGCCGCTGTGGATTGGCCTGCGCTGAAGTCCTGTGTTGCCGAATGCACTGCCTGCGGCCTGCATAAGACGCGCAATAACACGGTGTTTGGCGTCGGTGACGAGCGTGCCGACTGGCTCATCGTCGGCGAGGGACCCGGCGCGGATGAGGATGCGCTGGGGGAGCCGTTCGTCGGCCAGGCCGGAAAACTGCTCGACAACATGCTCGCGGCCATCCGGATCAAACGCGGTGCGAATGTTTATATCACCAACATCGTCAAATGCCGCCCGCCGGGCAACCGCAATCCCCAGCCCGCTGAAGCAGGAGCCTGCTCGCCGTATTTAAAGCGACAGATCGAACTGATCCAGCCCAGGCTGATCATCGCGTTGGGCAAGGTCGCTGCGGTGAACCTGCTCGGGCGCGATGCCAGCATCGCCAGTCTGCGCGGCGTTGTACACGATTGCCGCGGCATTCCGTTGATCGTGACTTATCATCCGGCGTACCTCCTGCGCACGCTGCCCGACAAGGCCAAGGCCTGGGAAGATCTTTGTTTTGCCGTGACCACGATGCAAAGCTTGCAATCGGCTCAATCCGCCGCCACCTGATGTAATGTTTACCCTGCCTGAGGAGTCTGTCGGTGAAAAAAATTAACGTCTTGATTTTATTGATATTTTCCTTATTTGCCGGCGGCTGCGGCTATAACTCGCTGCAAGCCACCGACGAACAGATCAAGGCCAGCTGGGCCGAGGTCGTTAACCAGTATCAGCGCCGTGCCGACCTGATTCCCAATCTGGTGGAGACCGTGAAGGGCTTTGCGGCACAGGAAAAAGACGTTCTGCTCGGTGTGACCAATGCGCGATCCAAAGTCGGCTCGATACAGGCGACGCCGGAATTGGTCAACGACCCGCAGGCTTTTGCGCGTTTCAGCCAGGCGCAGGGCGAGCTGTCGTCCGCGCTGTCGCGGCTGCTGGTGGTCGCCGAGAATTATCCGCAACTCAAATCCGACGCCAATTTCCGCGATCTGCAGGCGCAGCTTGAAGGCACCGAAAACCGGATCGCCGTAGCGCGCAAGCGTTACATTGATTCGGTTCGTGAATACAACATCATCGTCCGTTCTTTCCCGAGCAACCTCACGGCAATGTTGTTCGGCATGAAGGAAAAGGCGCAGTTCACCGTCGAGAACGAAAAAGAAATCAGCAAGTCGCCGAAGGTCGATTTCGGCAAGCCTGCTGCGCCTGCACCCGCTACGCCCGCCGTGCCGTCCAGCCCGGCCAACGAATACACGGTTCCTGCCACCAAATAATCCATGCATCACCTGATGCAGTGGCGCGCGTGGATGGTTGCCGCACTGCTGGGCTTTGCCCTGCATGCGGCCGCCGCCGGCGTGGACGTTCCGGCGCTGAAGGCGCGGGTCACCGATCTCACCGGCACGCTGTCCGCGCAGAAGGTGGCGCAGCTCGAGCAGCGCCTCGCGGATTTTGAAAAGCAGAAGGGGGCGCAGATCGCCGTGCTGATGGTGCCAAGCGTGCAACCGGAATCGATCGAGGAATACGCGGTGCGCGCATTCGAGCAATGGAAACTCGGCCGCAAGGGTGTGGATGACGGTGTGCTGCTGGTCATCGCCAAGAATGATCGCAAACTGCGCATCGAGGTCGGTTACGGCCTGGAAGGCGCGCTCAATGATGCGACCGCAAAACGCATCATCAGCGACGACATCGTGCCGCATCTGAAGCGTGGTGATTTTGCCGCGGGCATTGACGCCGGGGTGTCGCGCATCCTGCGCGTGGCAGGGGGTGAACCATTGCCGCCTCCGGTTCAGCAGGGGCCGTCCAATTCATCATCGCTGCCGTTTGATCCGATGCTGCTGTTTGCCGCGTTCATTTTTGCCAATCCGCTGACACGAATGCTGCGACCCTTGACCGGTCGTGTTCCTGCCGCCGGCCTGATCAGTCTCGCGGTCGGGGTGGGTATGGGCATGCTGTTCGCCAGCCTGTTTGCCGGTCTGATCGCCGCTGTGATCATTTTTGTCATTTCACTGGCCGGGGGTGCTACGGGGCGGTCATGGGGCAGTGGCGGCGGTTCCTGGTCTTCCGGTGGCGGTGGCGGCTTCGGTGGCGGCGGAGGATTCGGCGGTGGCGGCGGCAGTTCCGGTGGCGGCGGCGCATCAGGGAGCTGGTGAGATGAACATCAAACGGTTATTCAGGCATCTCCTGTTGCCGCCCTGGCTCGCGCGCCGGACGTTTCCGCCGGCGGTGATGCGCCGTGTCGAAGAGGCAGTCAGGGAAAGCGAACGAACCCATCGTGGCGAGCTTTGTGTTGCCGTGGAGGCCGGTCTTGATCTGGAATCCTTGTGGCGCGGTCAAAGTCCGCGCGCGCGCGCAGAGGAAGTGTTTTCGCAACTGCGGGTCTGGGATACCGCAGAAAACAGCGGCGTGCTGTTGTACATAAACTGGGCGGATCGGGATATCGAGATCGTCGCGGATCGCGGCATCAACGCGCGGGTAACGCAGGGGGAATGGGAAGCCATCTGTCTGGTGATAGAGCAGTCATTCCGCGCCGGACAGTTCGAAGCCGGTCTGCTTGAAGGCATCAGGCGCATCACCCGTCTGCTCGCTGTAAATTTTCCTGGCGCCTCCGACAATGTGGACGAACTGGTTAATCGACCGGCCCTGTTGTGAAGCGGAGGCAAAATTGCAGGCGCACTGATTTAGTGCTGCGCTGATCCGGTAGCGCGGGAAGTGGCCGCTTCGCAACAGATTGCGGTAAAGTGCCGCCTCGGTTGCCTAAAGACTGCGATGTCAAAGCAGCGCGGTGGCCGCAACCACAGCGAAGGAGGAATTTGGGTCATGGCAGCTGTTCACTACGCATGGTACGCGAACGCAGCGGAGCATACGCATGATTGATGCTATTTCCGCAGGTCTGTTGGCCTTGCTCACCCCGCAGGCCGTGTTGTTTTTGTTCCTCGGCGTCATTTACGGTCTGGTGATCGGCATCCTGCCCGGTCTGGGCGGTGTGGTGGCGATGGCGCTGCTGCTGCCGTTTACCTATGGTTTCGAGACTGCGGCGACGCTGGCGCTGCTGCTCGGCGCACACATCGCGACGATCTGGGGCGATTCGGTGACCAGCATCCTGTACAGCGTGCCCGGTTCGGCGAAAGGGCTTGCGCTGTGCTTCGACGGTTACCCGATGACCAAAAAAGGCCAGGCCAAGCGTGCGCTCGCGGCATCGGCCACTGGCGCCCTGTTCGGCGGAATTATCGGCGCGTTCTTTTTGGCGCTGTGTATTCCACTGATCCGTCCGGTCATTCTGGCTCTTGGTCCCAGCGAATATCTGATCATGGCATTGTGGGGGCTTACGGTGATAGCCACCTTCGGTGAGGGCTCGTTGATGAAAGGCCTGACCGCAAGCGTGCTCGGCGTGCTGGTGGCATTCGTCGGCATGGATGTGGTGACCGCCACTCCGCGCTTTACTTTCGGCAGCGATTTCCTGATGGACGGCATCTCGTTTCCAGTGGCCATGATCGGACTTTTCGCGGTTTCAGAAATGATGAAGCTGACGATCAAGGGCGTGCCGATTGTCGACCGCACGCTGGTGAAGGAAGAAAGCACGGTGATGGAGGGTATCAAGGACGCTATCACGCACCGCTGGCTGGTGGTGCGTTCCAGCATTCTGGGTCTGTGGATCGGTGTGCTGCCGGGTGTCGGTGCCACCGTCGCCGGACTGGCCGCCTATGCGCAGGCGGTGCAGACCTCAAAAACGCCGGAACGGTTCGGCAAAGGGGCAGTTGAGGGTGTAATTGCACCCGATGCGACCATGGGCGCCAATGAGGGTGGCGGATTGATGCCGACACTGGCCTTTGGCATTCCTGGCGGCGAGAGCATGGCGATCCTGCTGGTGGCTTTCATGGGTTTGGGCGTGGTGCCGGGTCCGGACATGCTGACCAAAAACCTCGACCTGGTGTTCAGCATGGTGTGGATCATCGTCATTGCCAATATCGCAGTGACGATCATCGGCCTCGGCATCACGCCGTGGCTGGCGCGTCTGCCCTCGTTGCAGGCCAATCTGATGGTGCCGATCGTATTGTCGGTCTGTTTTGTCGGTGCCTACGCAACGCGCGGCCACATCGAGGACGTGATCGTGGCTGCGGTATTCGGCGTAGTCGGTTACCTGATGGACAAGTACCGGTACTCGCGCGCGAATTTCGTCATTGGCATGGTGCTGGCGGTGATGATCGAGCGCAACCTGCATATTTCGATGACCCTGTACGGCAATGATTTCCTGCTTGATCGGCCGATTGCGCTGGCAATGCTGATGTTTGTCCTGATTACTGCGGCCCTGCCTTTTATCCGTAACTGGCGGAGAAAGAAGCGGCAGCTTGCATCCGGAGTGACTGCGCCATGAGTCGACATGCCCAGGAGAATGTAGCTTCCGTGCTGCTGCTGGCGGTGTTCATCGGCATCATTTGGCTATGCCAGGACTTCGGTCCGCGGGCGCGGATGATCCCCTTGCCTTTGGCGGTTGCGGGCATCGTGCTGACGCTGATCCAGCTTGTATGGCACAACTTCGGCTCTACCGAGGAACTGCAGATCGACATGATTTCGGTTGAGGCGCCTGAAATGCCTGCGGTTGAAGCCCCGCTTGAACGGATAACGCAGAAAAAATCGGCATGGCGCAGCGAATCCGGCGCGTATGGCATGGTGGCCATACTGGTGGCGATGGTATTCATTCTGGGCTTGATGCCAACCGCGTTCCTGTTTACCGCGGGTTATTTCCTGCTGACGGGTTATTGCAGGCCGTGGCAGAGCCTGCTTTACGCCGGATTGTTGACCGGTTCAATGTACCTGTTGTTCGTGGTGGCGCTGCAAATGCAGATGTATCACGGTTTGCTGGCGCCGCTGTTCAGTTAAGTCGGGTGTAATCATCAATGTAAATCCGGAGGAGGCAACGTAATGAAAACAACACGCAGAAAACTGATGCTTGCCGGCGCCATGGCGCCGCTGGTGATGGGCGGAGCAGGCCGTGCGCTGGCCCAGGCTGCCGGTTTTTACAAGGACAAGGTCATTATCATCAATGTCGCCGGCGGGGCTGCCGGTGGCCATACGCGGTATGCGCGCATGCTGCAGCCGTACCTGCTGAAGCACAGCGGCGCCAAGGAAGTGCGCATCGTTTTGATGCCGGGCGGCGGCGGGCTCAAGGCGGCCAACCATGTCTGGCGGGTCAAGCCCAACGGCCTCGAACTTTTTTTCGGCAATGTCTCGACCCTGATCCTGGCCCCGCTGGCCGGCAGTGCCGGAGCCCAGGCTTTCGATCCGGTCAAGTTCAGTTATCTGGGTCGCGTCACCAGCGAACCACGGGTGCTGACCGTTGGCGGCAAGTCGGCGATCAAGTCGATCCAGGACGTGCAGAAGCTGAAACGGCCTTTTGTTTTCCCCTCGCAGGGAACGGACGAGGATTTCTACACGATGGCGGTATTGGGCGACGCGCTGGGCTTCAAAGTCAAGGCGGTGACCGGATACGAGGGCAACGCTGATACCTCACTCGCCGTGATCAAGGGCGATGGTGATGGCCACATTACCGGCTGGAGTGAATCGCTTGGCCCTATCCGTTCCGGCGACAAAAACCCGATCCTGATGGTGACCTCGCTGCCTTCCCCGGATTACCCGGGCATCCCGGTGGTTACAGCCATCGCGCCTGCGGCAAAGCGGGCTACGGTGCAGGCCATGGCAACCATCCTCGAAACGCATCGCAGCTACATCGGTCCGCCCAACATGGATCCGCAGGCGGTCGCGGCTTTCCGGGCTGTGGTGACTGCGGCGCTCAAAGATCCTGATCTGCTGGCGGAAAGCAAAAAGGGCGAGCGTCCGGTGGCGCCACTTGAAGGCGCGTTGCAGCAGAAGCAGGTCGCAGAACTGGCGAAAGCCAGCGCCAACCTGGAGTCGATCCTCAAGGCAGCGGTGAAAGACATTCAGTAAAGGCATGACGCGCGCGATCCGCACCTATTCGATGGCGGATCGCGCCGTCAGTCCCGATTTTGCGATCCGCGACGAAAAAAGCGTCACCCGCATTGCCGAGGCGCACCGCCACGAGTATTTCCAGATCCAGCTTAATCTTGCCGGGCGGACCACGCAGCACATTGCCGCGGCCGCGCGGCCGCTGGGGCCCGGCGATCTGAGTTTTGTATTGCCATACCGGGTGCACCGCATTCCGCATCCGCCGCGCTCGCGGTTTTTCATCCTCAGCTTCAACCTGCATTTCCTGCGGCCCGAACTGGATGTCGATCCGCTGGATCTCGAAGACGTGCCGCTGGCCCGCGCACCGGAACTCGCACCGTTCCTGTTCCAGGAATTCCTGGATTTTTCGCTGACCGGTAAGGACCTCGCTGTGGTCACCGAAGCCTGCCGCTGCATGCAGGCGGAAAATGCGCGCCGCCGTTACGGTTCTCTGGAGATCATCCGCGGCCACCTGCTGCTGTTGCTGGGCACGGTGTGCCGGCGCCATGAGCGTGCGTTGCTCGGAATGTCGGCAAAACAGGCCCAACGCACCAGCCGTCGCGATGCGCTGGCGCGGGTGATGCGTCATGTGCGCGAACATCTTGCACAACGCATACAACTGACGGATGCGGCTGCCGCGGCAGATCTGTCACCGAACTACCTCGCACACCTGATCAAAAAGGAAACCGGCAAAACCTTTGTCGACCTGGTCACTGAACGGCGCATGGAAAAGGCCTGCGAACTGCTGACTCACACCACGCTGCGCATCAACGAGGTGGCGCAAGCAGTGGGTTTTGAGGATGAAGCCTATTTTTCCCGCCGTTTTCGACAGCGTTATGCGACTGCGCCGCGGCAGTTCCGGCTGCGTAATGCCAAAGAGTAGATGCGGCCAAAGCGTAAATGCGGCCAAGGAGTAACTGCGGCCAAGGAGTAATTGCGGCCAAGGAGTAATTGCGGCCAAACAGTAGGAAAGTCCTGAAAAAACACCAACCTGTCACTGGTGCCGGGCCGGGGTCAACCTTAGCATTGCCGTTGCAGTGAATAACCTGAGGTGCAAGCGCAATGAGCAAGGAATTCATCCAGATCGAAACCGATGTGCTGGTGGTCGGTGGCGGCGTTGCCGGCAGCATGGCGGCGATCCCGGCGCTGGAAGCCGGCCTGAAAGTGGTCATTTGCGAAAAGGGCAAGGTACTCGACCATTGCGGCAGCATCGGTTGCGGTGTCGACCACTACCTGACGATCATGGATTCCGGCCCGGAGTGGGATACCCCGGAGTTCCTGATCAAACATGTGCCGGAACTGACCGACGGCATTGTCGACATGGCGGTGGCGGGGCGGGTCATCCATGAGATGCCGCGCATTTTCCGCAAGATCGAATCGCTGGGCGTCGATTTCAGGGACCGCCAGACCGGGGACTATTACCGGCTGCGCTCGTTCGGCCTGCCCGGCACCTACCACATCAATTTCGACGGCACCGATTTCAAAAAGCATCTGGGAGAGCGCGTGCGCAAGGGCAAGGCGACGGTGCTGATGCGCACGATGGTGGTGCAGTTGCTGGTGAAAGACAACCGCGCCTACGGCGCCGTGGCCTTCAATTTCCGCAGCGGCGAGTGGACGGTGATCCGCGCCAAGGCCGTGGTGCTGGCTGCAGGCGACGTCAACCGGATTTCGCAAAATGCCTCGGGCCTGGCGTTTGATTCGTGGCATATCCCCTACAACACCGGCGATGCGCAGGCGATGGGTTATCACGCCGGCGCGGCGCTGGCGAACATGGAGTCGGTCGAGGCGACGCTGACGCCCAAGGGTTTTTCCTGTCAGGGCCTCAATGCGCTGGTCAGTCTTGGCGCGTATTTCGTCAACAAGGCGGGCGACCGTTTCATGTTCAAGTATGACAAGAAGGGTGAAAACGCCCGCCGCGCAGTGATTGCGGACGGCGTGATCAACGAATACCTGCTCGGCAACGGCCCGATCTATCTCGACTGCAGGCATTTGTCGCAGGACATGCTCGACCGCATGGAGCACACGCTGCAGGTTGATCGCTACACGCTGCCGGCGTATTACCAGCAGAAGGGCGTCAATTTCCGCGAGGAACTGGTTGAAGTGTCGGTGTCCGAACTGAGCATACGCCGCAGCGGCGTGTATTTCCGCGGCAGCGGCCTGGCGGTCGATACCAATGGAGAAACGGCAGTCGAGGCGCTGTTTGCCGCAGGTGACTGTGCTACGGTCAGCGGCGGCATTTCCGGCGCTGCGGTGCTCGGCCATATTGCCGGTGAGGGCGTGGTGCAGCGCATCCGTGCCAGCAGCGGGTCATTGCCCGCGCTCGACCTGAAAGCGCTGGCGCAGATTCGCGCACAGTCCGAAGCTCATCTGCAGCAGCCGGACGGACTGCCGTGGAAATCCCATGAAGACACCACCCGCCAGACGGTCAGTGATTACGTCGGCGTGCGGCGTAATGAGCGCGGACTGAAACTGGCGTTGCAGACGCTGTGCGCACTGGCGAAACGTGAGCCGACGATGAAGGCCGACGACCTGCACGGGTTGATGCGCGTGCATGAAGCCAAAAACATCCGCATTAATGCCGAGATGATGGCCACGGCGTCACTGGCGCGGCAGGAAACCCGCACCGGTTCCTCGCATTTCCGCATGGATTTTCCGAAAACCGACGATGTGAACTGGCGCAAATTCGTCATTGTCGAACGCGGTGCGAACGGGCCGGTGACGCGTACGCTGTCGACCGATCAACCGCTGTCTGCGGCATTCAGCCGCGGCAACTCCGCAGTGGCAGCGTGAGAGGAAGATCATGACAACCGAGAACAAGGCAGTTTTTAATCCGATCCGCATCAATCCCGAAACCTGCGTCAAATGCAATCTCTGCGACTGGATCTGCCCCGGCGACCTGATCTACAAGGAAGAAGACAACCGCCAGACGCTGCCGGTGATCAAATATCCCGACGAGTGCTGGTATTGCGGACTGTGCCAGACCATTTGCCCCACCAATGCCATCACCGTGGTGTTTCCGGAGCAGATGGTGCACAACCAGACCGACGTGGTGTCCCTGCTCGGCAAAGTGATCGAGTAACTCGGTGACAGATCGCACCCGCATGTCCGGCGAACGCTCGCTGGAGCAGGTCAAGGCCGAGATCCTTCGCCGCGCCGGTCGCAACAGCCCACTCGAACACATTACGCCAGAAGATGCGCAAGAGGCTGCTGCTGCGCTGACCAGTCTTGATCGTGACCATTGGGCCGAGGTGTGGTGCACGATCGGTCTGCGCCACGAAGCGCGGGGCGATGCGTTGCAGCAGCAGGGTGCCGCCGCCGGAGCGGCAGGCGCAGCCTGGTTTCTGGCCTACGCCAATTGCCGCACCGGGCGGTATCCGGTGGCGAGCACTCCCGGAAAAATGGCGGCGTACCAACACTCGCTGCGCTGTTTTCGCAAGGCGGCATGTTCTTTCAACCCACCATTGCAGGTTGTCGAGTTCCCTTGCGCCGGCCAGCGGCTAACCGGTTACCTGCAGGTGCCCGCGGGTTGTGTCAGGCCGCCCGTCGTCATCCACTGGGGCGGCGTCGATGGCTGGAAGGAAGACCGTCAACGCAACAGTGAAATCCTGCATGGCCATGGTTTCGCGACATTGACGATGGATATGCCCGGCACCGGCGAAAATCCCGTGGGTTACATGACGCCCGATGCCGAGCGCACTTTTTCCGCGGCGATCGACTGGCTGTCCAACCGTGATGACGTTGACGGCAGTCGCATCGGCGTCTGGGGCGGCAGTTTCGGCGGTTATTGGGCGGCAAAGCTGGCCCATGTCGAATCAGCACGCATCAGTGCCGCGGTCATCCAGGGCGGTAATGTTCACCACGGATTCCAGCGTGCATGGCTGGAGCCGGCGCTGACCAGGACGGCATCGACTTATTTACTGGGACCGGCCAGCCTGCTGGACGCGCGCAGCTGGGTACTTGGCGCGAGTACGCTTGAAGAAGTCCTGTCCCAGGCGCCCCAGTTGTCGCTCAAGGACCAAGGCCTGCTTGACGGCCCCTGCGCGCCGCTGCTGGCGGTAAATGGCAAGCGCGATGACCAGGCGCCGATCGATGACGTCTACATCCTGCAGGAGCACGGAGTGCCGAAATCGGTGCGAGTCTATCCGGAGGGTGGCCACATGGGACGAACCCCCGGGATGAAGGAGCGGGTCATCGCCGAACTGATCGCACAGTGGCTGGAGGACACGATAATCCGGTAGCTGCGCTCCCGGCGAAAAGGCGAGCACGAACTGTTGAACTGATCTGACACCTGGCATGGCCGCTATCGCAAGGGCATTGAAAAACAATTAGTTGCTGTTTCTTTGCGGTTGTCGCTGCACATCCCCGCGTGTATGCTGAATTCGGTTTTGCCAAGCCTGCTTTTTATCCGCGAGGCACATCCGGCCCTGTAATTCGGCGACACCGCATCCCGATGGAGGTGTCACGATGAACGTTATCATCACTTTACCAGCTGTTTTTTCGTGGCCCGGTTCCTGGCCTACCACCGCATGCCGGCGCTGGTCTGGACTGTGGTGTTTGCGGATGAAATGAAACGGAGGTCCGATGAAAAAAATGTTGCTGTTGGCTGTATGGACAACGCTGGTTTCCGGTTGTGCCGCAACTGCGGTGACTGCGCCTGCGGGCGCGGATCTGGGCGTGCGCGGTGATGCGCTCCAGGTGACGCGTGAAGTGGTGATCACGCCGCAGACGCGCTGGATCAATGTCGAGAGCGGGGAGACCGTACGTTTTTCGGCGCCACCGGGCGGTGAGGCTGTAGTGTGGCGTTTTGATACGCCGTCCTGGGCCACCGGCCAATTGGGCGACATCGCGCCGAATCTGGCCCCGGGGCGGGGCATTACGATCTACGTCGCGATCCCGCGGCTGTACATGCCCGATATCTAAAGTTCCGGGCTTGCTGAAAAAAACCGCCTTCGGGCGGTTTTTTATGCTGCCCACGCGATTTTCCAAGACACAGTGTCTTCGGATGGTTTCCTGCTGTAATGAATGCTGAATGCTCGCAGACCAGGCGGACACAATGCGACGGTTACAATAACTGCGACGCGAGCGATTCATGCAATGTGTCTGCCGGAGTAATGTTTTTTCGAGACATTTTTTCAGAGGAAGCATGCGGATCCATCTGCTGCAACACATGCTGTCCGACTACGCCGGACACTGGTGCAACGAAACCTTAGGTTGGATTGCCGCCGCGCGCGAGGCGGCGGTTGACCTGCAGGTTTATGCATCGGCCACGATCACGCCGGATGTGGCGCGGCTGACCGGCGCCCGCGGAGTTTATGAACTCACCGCGGACATTGTGTCGCGAATCGGACTGCCAGGGCGTTTTACCAAGACACCGGAGGAGCATAGCCAGCCGTTGATCAATTTTATGGCATGGAGCGAAACCTTCCGTGAGGCATGCGGGGCTATCAATGATCCCGCAATTGGTCCTGATGATCTTCTCGCCGTACCGTTTGCAACCCTCAACGAAGTACATGGCATGGCGTTGTGGCTGGAAAGCATGCCGATGGGGCATCGTCCGGCCGTATTGTTCAATTTCCATCAGCCGCATTACAGTTGGCAAGTCGAGCATGACCGCGACCATGTACGCGCGGATTTCATGTTCAGTCGCTATGCAGGCCGGCGCCTGCGCGCCTTGCTGCCGAAACAACAGATCATTCTGACGACTGCCGAGCCCAGGCTGCGCAATCTCCTGCAGCACGCTTTTCAGCTGCCGTGCCACATGGCGCCGATGCTGATGAATTATTGCGTCCATGATACGGCGCAAATGCAGACAATGCTGGCGGCAGGCGGGCGTCCGCTGACTATCAGCGTGATGGGAGATTTTCGCGAAGAAAAAGGTAGCCTGCAGATGATCGACGCCTTGAGCGGCGTGGCTGCACGAATTCCGGATATCCGATTTTTCATCCAGGTGCGCGTTGCCAGTGAGGCGGATGCCTTGCGTGAACGGCTGTGGCGCAGCGCGCCCGGCGCGCAACTTGATATCCAGGTCGGGCCGTCGTCAACCGAACGCTACGTGGATCACCTTCGACGCTCCGACCTCGTGTTCCTGCCGTACTCCTGGCAGCGCTACGCCATCCGTACCTCGGGTGTTTTTGCCGAAGCGCTAGCCTATGGATTACCAGTGGTGGTGCCGGCCAGAACCTGGATGGCCGACCAGCTTGTGCTGGGCCATGGCGCCGGCGAGATTTTTTCCGAATGGACGCCGGCGGCAATGTCGGATGCATTGCTTAGTGCCGTGCAACAGATCGCTGCATTGAGCGAGCGGGCGCGTTCGTGCAGCTCGCGATGGCGCAAGAACCAGTCGATCAAGGCCTATCTGCCGCGGATTATCGGGCTGTGGCGTAATGGCGCCTGAACTCTTAAGCGCAGCCGACGCAGGACGGTCGTGGTGGTGGGCGTTCCCCCGGTTTATACGCTGATTCATGCCAAACCCCGCACCCACTGATACTTATCGATCCTGTATTGACCCGATCGATCACGGCAGTACCGCAACTCGCGGCCGCCTTGTTTCTCGTCTATCACCGCCTGCCAGCGCTGGTCTGGGCTGCGGTGTTCGCGATCCTGTTGCCCAGCAACGGTCATAACGGCTGGTAGCCGTCCGGCTCGAAAGCCTCGCAGTGACGGATCGTGAACTGTGTGCCACTAGGGCATGAACGGCAATCCTTGGATGCTTATCCGGCAACTACTGAAACTTTGCTGCCGCTGACACCATGTCGGTTCTGACACTGGAGGTGATGCGGAAACTTTGCAGAAACAAATGCTTTCATATCCGGTTTTCGCATGTGGATGACCCCATTATCTGTGTTCTCTGATTAGGTTCGGTCTTTGACTCGAATGGAAAATGATTTCCGAAAAATGGGTTCTTCTAATTGACTTTGTCGCCAAATGACGACAAGATTGCGGCCACAACAAAACTGACAATCAAGTTGTCTCGCGGCTGAAGTTTCTTGCAGGCGATTGTCATTCACGATCAGGGGTATTGGCTTTGCAAGCAACACGTATCAGCCGCGCGGCGGTTGTATGGATGGTGTCGTGCGTCACGATGCTGCCGATGTCAGGGGTTTACGCGCAGACCGCGCCCGATGCGGGGCGACTGCTCCAGGAACAACCCAAGCCGCCGGCAGCAAGGCCGGCAACCGCCCCGAGTCTGGCGCCAAAAGCTTCTCCCGCCATCAAAGCGCCCGCAGGCCCCAGTTTCCTGCTCAAGGGCATTCGCTTCAGTGGCGCAACGCTGATACCGGATGCCGAGTTGCAGTCCCAGGTCAGCCCCTTTATCGGCGAAACGATCAATTTCGCGGTGCTGGAAGCGTTCGCCAATCAACTGACCGGTTACTACCTCCAGAAAGGCTATCTGGCCCGGATCGTGGTGCCGACCCAGGATGTCCGGAACGGCATCGTCGAGATGAAAGTTGTCGAGGGCGTGCGCGGCAATCTCAGGATCGACAGAAAGGGGCAGCGCGTCGACGAGGGCCGCGTCGCCGCATTCATTGACCATCGTCTGGCCAAAGGCGACCTTTTCAGCGTGTTTCAACTGGAATCCGCGATCAGCATCCTCAACGAGCAGCCCGGTGTGCAGGTGCAGTCGTCGCTGCAGCAAGGCGCAAAAGAGGCCGAGACGGATGTGGTGGTCCTTGTCGCCGACAAACCGCTGTGGAGTGGGGGCGCCGGCATCAATAACTACGGCTCCCGCGCCAGCGGTGAAATCCAGGCACAGGGTTCCTTGACCCTCAACAATCCGACTGGAAGTTTCGACGCGGCCACCCTGCTGGTCAATTTATCCGAGGGTGTCACCTACGGACGCGCGGATTACAGCCTGGCTGTGGGGAACAGCGGTTTGCGCGTTGGCGCGAATGTGTCTTCCCTTGATTACAGCCTGGTTCAGAGCAATTTTGCGTCCCTGGATCTGAGCGGCAGCGCCAGAACCTACGGTATCTACGCCAGTTATCCGCTGGCGCGCACTCCGACGCGTTCCCTGTATCTGATGGCCAGCCAGGACATCAAGAAACTCGTTGACCTCAGCGGAGCGTTCGAAACCGGTAATCGGGAAGTCAGAACGACCAGTTTGGGAGTCTCCGGTACGCTGCTGCACTTGCTGGGCGTCCTGAACACCCAGACCAACTTCGGTGCGAGCCTGAATTTCGGCGAAAGCGACGAGCGCAACGCTGCTGCGCTGGCCGTAGACAATGCCACGCGCGGCGTCAACGGCGGTTTCACCAAACTAGCTTTCAACCTGGGCAATCAGGGCGAGTTCAACCCGCAGTGGAGTTACATCGTGGCGCTGCGCGGCCAGTTCGCCGGCCAGAATCTCGACTCGTCCGAACGCATGAGCCTGGGCGGGCCGACCGGCATCCGGGCCTATCCGGGCGGCGAAGCCCTCGGCGACGAAGGCTGGCTGCTCAACGTCAATCTGCGCCGGTCTCTGGGCGATGCCACGAGGGCGACCCTGTTCTATGACGCGGGCGGCATCCGGCTGAACAAAACAACCTGGGCCAACTGGAATGCCGGCAATCCGGGCCTGGAAAACAGCTACACGCTTTCGGGGGTCGGCGCGAGCCTGGACTGGCTCCTGAGGCGCAGCGCGGTGCTGTCGGTCATTGTCGCGACGCCGGTCACCAGCAATCCCGGACGCGATGCAAATGGCAACAATGCGGACGGCAAAAACGAGCGTATCCGCGCGTGGGTCAGCCTCAACGCGCAGTTCTGAGCATTTGACAGGGAATACGGAATGAACAAGACCTACCGCCTGATCTGGAGCGACACCCGTCAAGTTTGGGTAGTCACTTCTGAACTTGCCAATGCGCGCGGCAAACCCTCCCGTGTCAGACCGGCCATTGCCATGCTGGCCGGTGCGCTGGCCTCGTTCGGCAGCCATGCCCAGGTGCCTGCACCCAATACATTGCCCACGGGCGGCCAGATTGTCGGCGGGCAGGCGTCGATTGCGACCGCGGGCGCAACGATGAATATCCAGCAGTCGTCGCAACGGGCGATCCTCAACTGGCAGAGTTTCAACATCGGCGCCAACGCGACGGTGAATTTCCAGCAGCCGAATGCCGGCGCGGTGGCCTTGAACCGGGTGCTGGGCGCCGATCCGTCTGCGATCTACGGCAACCTCAATGCCAACGGCCAGGTGTTCCTGCTCAATCCCAGCGGCGTGGTGTTCGGTCCCGGCGCGCGCGTCGATGTCGGCGGTCTCGTCGCATCGGCGCTCAACATCCGCAACGAAGACTTCCTGTCTGGCCACTACCGGTTTAACCGTGACGGCGCCTCGGGCAGCGTGGTCAACCAGGGCGACCTGTTCGGCAAGTATGTGGCGCTGCTGGCGCCGGAAGTGCGCAATGAGGGCGTGATCATGGCGAGCCAGGGCGCAGCGGCGCTGGCCGCGGGCGACGCCGTCACCCTCAACATTGCCGGCAGCAACCTCGTCGGCGTGCAGGTGGACAAGGCCAGCATCAATACCCTGGTCGAGAACCGGCGCCTGATCCAGGCTGACGAAGGCCTGGTGATCCTGTCTTCGCAGTCGGCCAATGCGCTCGTCGGCAAAGTGGTCAATACCGGAACCATCCAGGCTGGAGGCATCACCACCGACGGCGGCGTGGTGCGCCTGGTGGCGAGCAGTGCGGTCGAGCACAGCGGCAGCATCCAGGCGGATGCGGGTGCCAACGGCAAGGGCGGTACGGTGCTGGTCATTGCTGACCTCGCCAACCCGGCAAGCCGTGCCGACATCTCCGGCACGATCAGCGCTAAAGGCGGTGCGCGATCAGGCGACGGCGGCTTCATCGAAACCAGCGCGACCCGTCTGAAGATTGCCGACAGTGCGCGCATCGACACCAGCGCGCCTTTCGGTGCCACCGGCCAGTGGCTGCTCGACCCCTACGATTTCACGATTGCCGCCGCCAACGGCGACATCACCGGTACCGCACTGGGCGCCGCACTGGTTTCCAGCAACATCACCATCCAGACCGCCAATACCGCGGTTTCCTGCACCAATGCGACCTGCGGCACGGGCAATGCCAGCGGCAACGGCGACATCTTCGTCAACGACGCCGTCACCTGGGCAAGCGACACGAAGCTGACTCTCTCGGCTTGGCGCAATGTGCATATCAACGCGCCGGTCAGCGTCAACGGCGCCGGCGGCAGCCTCGCGCTCGAATTCGCGCAGTCTGATGTCGAGGCGAACATGCCGCCGGGTATCTACACTGTCAGCGCACCGGTCAATCTTGCCGCCAGTACCACTTTCAGCACCAAGGCCGGCAGCGACGGCATACCGGTCAACTACACCGTGATCAACGATGCCACGGGACTGGCGAACATCGCCGCCAATCTGGCGCGCAACTATGTGCTCGGCAATGATGTCGCCACTTCTGGGGAGTGGACGCCGATTGGCAGTTTCGCCGACCCTTACGTAGGCTTGTTCGACGGCCTCGGCCACAAGGTGACGGGACTCACCCACACCAATACCGGCACCGATGTCGATGTCGGCCTCTTTGGCGTGAGCAACAGCCTGATCCAGAACGTCGGCGTCACCGGCGTCAACATTTCCGGTTCGCAGAACGTCGGCGCGCTGGTCGGCACCAACAACGGTTTCGTGGTCAACAGCTATGCCACCGGCACGGTGCAGGGCACCGGTGGCGGTGATGTCGGTCGCATCGGCGGCCTCGCCGGCTACAGCATGGGCCCGATTCAGGGCAGCTATGCCAATGTCACTGTCACCGCCACCAGTGGCAACCAGGCGAACGACCCGATGTTCATGGAAGATCCTTTGTCGACCGGCAGGGGGGGCATCGGCGGTCTGGCAGGTGTCGTGGGTTCTGCGGTGACCGACAGCTATGCCCGCGGCAACGTCACCGGCAAAAACGCCGTGGGCGGCCTGGTAGGGTTCTCGGGGGCGAGCATCAGCAGCAGCTACTCCACCGGCTTGGTGACCCGGAGCAGCGGCACCAGCACCAACATCGGCGGCTTTGTTGGCGAAATGATGTCCTTGCCGTTCCCGATGCCGTTCATCTTCAACAGTTTCTGGGACACCACCACCAGCGGCCAAGCCTCGGGCGGCAGTGCGGCGGATGCGGTGCCGGGCGGGCTGGTCGGACGCACCACCACCCAGATGCAGACGCCTTCGACCTTCGGCACATGGGACACCAGTGTCGCCTGGGAACTGCGCAGCGGCCAGTATCCCTTGTTGAAGCAGCTGTTGCAGCCAATTTTTGTCATTGCCGACAACAAGTCGGCCGCCTACACGGGCAGCGCGTTTACGGCCTTCACCAGCACGGTATCGCCGACCACGGCGCCGGGCGGCGCCTACACCGGTACAGTCACCTATACGCCATCAACGGCCAGCCCGACCAACGCCGCTACCTACACGGTCACGCCTGGCGGCGTCAGTGTTACCTCGGCTTCCGACCAGCATGGCTACCGCGTTCAGTTCGTCGACGGCACGTTGGTCATCACCCCGGCTGCCGTCAGCGCGAGCCTGGATACGGCCGCCAGCAAAACCTACGACGGTACCAACATTTTCAACAATACCCACTCATATACGCTGACGGGTATGGTCAACGGTGATCCGGAGCCCACCGTGGTTTCCGGAACGGCAACGGTTTCCAGTGCCAATGCCGGTACTTACAACAGTTTTGTAACCAATGCGCTGGTGCTGTCGGACAGCAATTACGCGCTGACTGGTTCGGTTTCAGCCACCATTGATCCGAAAACCGTGACGCTGACCGCGCCGAACGTCAGCAAGACCTACGACGGCGGCCTGACCTACACGACACTCGCCGGCGACCTGACCACATTGTCTGGCCAGCTTGGCGTTTCAGGCGACACGGTCAGCGCGGCTACCATCGCGTACCTCAACAGGAATGCCGGCTCCGGCAACAAGACGGTCACCTTTGGTGCGGTCACCATCAGCGACGGCAACAGCGGCAACAACTACAACATCACCCTCGCGGGCAACAGCAGCAGCACCATCACCCCGAAAACCGTGACGCTGACCGCACCGAATGTCAGCAGGACCTACGACGGCGGCTTGACCTACACGACACTCGCCGGCGACCTGACCACATTGTCCGGCCAGCTTGGCGTGTCCGGCGACACGGTCAGCGCAGCGACCATTGCCTACGCCAACAGGAATGCCGGCTCCGGCAACAAGACAGTCACCTTTGATGCCGCAACGATCAGCGACGGCAACAGCGGCAACAACTACGACGTCACCCTCGCAGGCAACAGCAGCAGCACCATCACCCCGAAAACCGTGACGCTGACCGCACCGAATGTCAGCAAGACCTACGACGGTGGCCTGACTTACACGACACTCGCTGGCGACCTCACCACACTGTCCGGCCTGCTCGGCGTGAGCGGCGACACGGTCAGTGCGGCGACCATTGCCTACACCAACAGGAATGCCGGCTCCGGCAACAAGACGGTTACCTTTGATGCCGCCACGATCAGCGACGGTAACAGCGGCAACAATTACGACGTGACGCTTGCGGGCAACAGCAGCAGCACCATCACCCCGAAAACCGTGACGCTGACGGCGCCGAATGTCAGCAAGACCTACGACGGCGGCCTGACCTACGCGACCATAGCCGGAGACCTGACTGCGCTGTCCGGCCAGCTTGGCGTGTCAGGCGACACGGTCAGCGCGGCGACCATTGCCTACGCCAACAGGAATGCCGGCTCCGGCAACAAGACGGTCACCTTCGATGCCGCCACGATCAGTGACGGCAACAGCGGCAACAATTACAGCATCACGCGCCAGGGCAACAGCACGAGCACCATCAATCAGAAAGCCGTGACGCTGACCGCGCCGAATGTCAGCAAAACCTACGACGGTGGCCTGACCTACACGACACTTGCCGGAGACCTTACTACACTGTCCGGCCTGCTTGGCGTGAGCGGCGACACGGTCAGTGCGGCGACCATTGCCTACACCGACAGGAACGCCGGCACCGGCAACAAGACGGTCACCCTAGATGCCGCCACCGTCAGCGACGGCAACGGCGGCAACAATTACAGCATCACCCGTCAGGGCAACAGCACGAGCACCATCACGCCCAAGGCGCTGTCCGTGCTCGGTATCACCGGGGTCCCGTCAGAATTGAATGCCCCCCCTGGTTTCAGCGGCGGCACGGTCGGCCAGCAGTTCGCCATTCCGACGGCCCTGTCGGGCTCCCCCGTGCTGCAAGACGCGATTGCGCCGGGCACGGGCGACGCGACCGACGGCAAGCCCTATAACGTGGATGGTCCGTTCACCTTCTCCGGAACGCCGTCGGCGAATACCTGGACCGCCACCGCTGTTGCCGGCACCGCCACCAATGTGAATGCACCGGTCACGGGGCTGGCCCTTGCCGGAACCGGCAGCACAAATTACACCGTCACCGGCACCTCGGTGTCGTCCAAGATCTTGTCTTCGGCTTCTGCAATCGTACAGCTGCAACGGGACCAGGTGGTGAATCAGACCCTTGAAACATTGGACAAGCCGACGACAACGACATCAATGCCGACGACAACGACATCGATGCCGGTGACAACGACAACGACGCCGCAGACGACGACGACGGATGCGCCGCCACCAGCGTCGACCTCTGGAAGGACAAGCAACCCCACGCCGAATCCGGGAGAGGCGGTTCCGATCAGTGTTCCCGCCTCCGACAATCAGCCGGTGCTGGATCCCAGCAAACCGGCGGCGGCGGTGATGCTCCCGGCAAGTGGCGCTGCTGACATCCCGATGCCCACGCCCACCATCACCCAGAACGCCAACGGATCGATGAATATCAGCGTGACCGTTCCGCCTTCCACACCGCCCGGGGTTTATCTCATTGCCGTCGTGGGAACGGATGCCACAGGTAGGTCGAGGGCTGTCATCGTGCCGGTGGTCGTGAGGCGAGCCAGAGCAGCCTGAGCCGGGACTATGCAATGTCCGGAGCCGCGTTTCTGCGGCATCCGGACAAGGCCGCGGATCCCCGTGAATGGTGGCTGCGTTCCGGCCGGGCTCCGCTGCTCCTGGCCGTCGATCAGCGGTATGTGCATACCGCGATGCAAAGCTAAGCCTGTCGTCGCTCAGGCCTTCAAGGACCAGATGCCCAGGGACATGCCTGCGGTATCGGCCAGCATTGACACCGGCTGTCCCAGCCCCGTAGCCGCAATGCTCAGATCGGTCAGCGTCTCGACTTCTTCAAGATCAGCTTCAGTGGAGCCCGGCCAGGTGCTGGCGATCAGCCAGCGCGCACCGGATGCGCGGAAGTTCGCAATGGCCGCCATTCCGTCACCCGCCGGCATCAGGAAGAGCAGGTTGCGGCAGAGGATGGCGTCGCAGGCAGGCAGCGGTGCAGAGACCACGTCTTTCAATGCGAACAACACATTACCGCGATGGCCGTGCAGGCGCTGGTTGGCGTCGATGACCTCGGGCAGGATGTCGCAGCCGACGTAACTCTCGAGCATGTCGAGGTCGGCATGTGCGAGCCAGTGGAAGGTGCCGCAGCCGGCATCCACCAGCCGCCGCACCCCCGTTTTTTTGAGCCAGCCCAAAAGTTCGGCGCGCAGCGCCCGCGTGGCGGCGAGATCCGCCAGCGGTCCGTCGCGGGTTTCGGCGGCAAACAGCCGGTCCGGTGTCGCGTCCGGCATCAGGTAGGCGGCCCGCGCGCGGCGCAGGCGGCTGCGGGCCTCGTCGGTCATCGGCGGCGGGAAATAGCCGTGGGTGGCGCGCGGTCCGGTGCGCCTGGAGGCAAAGTGGACGTCGACATACTCCTCGTATTCCGCCAGGGTGCGCTGCTTGCCGAGCCCGTAGCGGTCGATTTCGCGCAGCGCGACCGGATCGTCGCTCTGTTCGATGCCGAAGAGATGGCGCAGGCGCGCATAACAACGCCGGTCAAGGTCGGGCCAGTGCTGGTGGTCGTCCCAGTGCCGGTGCCGGCCGCGCTTGTTTTCATAATCGTGGTACATCACGGGCAGGTTCAGCGCATGGATATCCCAGCCGTGGGTCCACAGGCGCACCGCCATCGAGAATTCCTCACCGTTGAAATAAAGATAGGGGTCGTAGGGCACTTCGCGCAGCGCGGCCGCCGGCGCGAACAGGCAGCCCGCGCTGATGAAGGCTCCGGGTTGCGGCGTCGGCGGGATCGCTTCCGGCTGCAGGGTGCGGGCGCGCAGGCCGAGGACGCCGACTTCGTTGATTTTCTCGGCGGCGATGGTGGAGATCGACGGTGCGAACAGCGTGTCGGGCGGGGTGTAGGCGTTGGGGTAGCTGCTCAACACCGCGCGCGGGGTCGGGCAGGCCAGCATCATGACGATCAGCCGGTCATCCCAGCCCGGCTCGAAACGCGAGTGGCTGTCGATCTGCAGCACGTATTCCTCGTCGCCGAGCAGTTCGGACAGGATGCGGCTGCGCGCCCAGCACGCCCCCATGCTGTCCGCCGGATGGCAGCGCAGTTCGCGCACCTGTCCGGCAGGCAGGTCCGGCGGCGGCAGGCAGTCGTCGTCCTCGCCGGGCACCACCTGTGACAGGACGCCCGCAACGATGCGTTCCGGGTGCGCGGCCTTGGCGAAAAGGTCACGCAGGGTGTGCGGCGTTTCGCTGTCGCGGTAGTTGGCAATGGACACGAAGATGCGTGCCTGGGCGTCCAGGCCCTGGGGCGGGACGGGGATGGCGAAACGATGATCCGGCAGGTCGCTATCGCTGCCGGTTGCGGTCACGGGTGGTTTCACCAGGTCAGGGGTATGGCTGATCCAGGGATCGGAGTGGTCGGTGTGACGATGCGCTTGCGGACGGGTGCGGGTGCGTCCCAGATCCCATGCCGTCAAACCCGAATCGCCATCCGGCAGCACAGCGGCAGGTTCCGGGGTTGCCGCGGCAGATTCCCGGGCGAGCAGGTCGCCGACCGGCAGCGAGGTGAGCAGCCAGCGCGCGCCGCTGGCGAGGAAGTTGGCCAGCGCAATGCGGCGCTCTTCTTCGGACAGTTGTTCCAGCACATGGCGGCAGAGGATCGCGTCGCAGGCGGCGATCGGTGTTTTCGTGATGTCGGCCACCGTGAAAAAGTGCCCGCGGCGGTCGCCGTAGAGCCGCTGGTTGCGCTCGATGATCTCGGGCACCAGGTCATAACCGGCATAGAGTTCCAGTTCGCCCGGATCCACCGCGCTCATCCAGTTGAAGTCGCCACAGCCGGCATCGGCGAGACGGCGGATGCCGTGTTCGCGCAACCAGTTCGCCAGCGCCGGACGCAGCTTGTCGGTGGCGGCCAGCGTCGACGCCTCGCCGCAGCGCGTTTCGCGTACCGGCGTGTAGGTATCCTCGCCGGGCAGACGCTCGAGGTAGCGCGCGCGCTGCTGCTTCAGACGGAGCAATGCCTGTGCGGCAGGCGGAACGGGAAAACGCGCGTCCGCGGCGCGGCTGCCGATGCGCGCGGTCCTGAAGTCGACGTCGGCGTAGGCCTCGTAGTCGGCGAGGCTGCGCACGCTGCCGAGGCCGTACTGATCGATTGCGCGCAGCACCACCGGGTCGCGGCTGTGCTCGATGCCGAAGAGGTGGCGCAGCCGCGCAAAAGAGCGCATGTTGAACATCACCCAGTTGCGGCGGTCCTCCCAGTGGCGCGGGCGGCCGCGGTCGGTGCTGTAGTCGTGGTACATCACGCAGCGGTCCGGCGCGTAGAGGTCCCAGCCGTGGGTCCAGAAGCGCGCGGCCATCGAGATTTCCTCGCCGTGGAAATACAGCTGCGGGTCATAGCGCACTTCGCGAAAGGCCGCCGCCGGCCCGAACAGCAGGTTGGCGCTGAGGAAGGCGGAGGGCGGCGGCCCTGTCAGCGGCTCGCGCGGGTCGATGGCGCGCGGCTTCACCATCAGGATGCCCATGTCGTTGAAGGCATCGGCGGCCAGCAGGTTGAGCGCAGGGCTGCCCCGTTCCGCCGGCGGCGCGTAGGCCGGCGGATAGGTGGTGATCATTGCCTGCGGCGTCGGGCAGCGGCGGAGCATGTCGAGCAGCGTGCCGTCCCAGCCCGGCTCGAAACGCATGTGGCTGTCGATCTGCAGCACGTATTCCTCGCCCTGCAGCAGTTCCTCGAGGATGCGGCTGCGCGCCCAGCAGGCGCCGAGGCTGTCGTTGGCATGGCAGCGGATTTCGCGCAGCTGTCCGGCGGCAAGGTCCTGCGGCGGCAGGCAGTCGTCATCGTCGCCGGGCACCACCTGGGAAAACACGCCGATGCGGATGCGCCGGGGCCAGGAGGCATTGGAGAGCAGGCTGCGGATGGTGTGCGGGGTTTCGCTGTCGCGGTAGTTGGCGATGGACACGAAAATCGTGCCCGGTTCCTGCGGCCAGTCGCGCCGTGCTGCAGGGGCCGGCGCCGGCGGCGCGGCGACGGCCGGGGTGATCGGCTTGGCGGCATCTTCCAGACGCTGGTATTCGACCCGCTCGACCCGTGCGTAATCCTCGGTACGGTGGTGATGAACCGGCGAGGCCAGCAGCACCGCCGCCTTGAGGTGACCCAGGCGCAGCAGCTCGAAGGAGCGCGCGGTCCAGTACTGCTCGTAGCAGGGTTCGCGCCGCTCGTCGAAAAACAGCTTGCGGGTGCCGCGGCGGGTGACCACCTGCGGCCAGTTGCTGTAATAGACCTCGCCCACGGCGTACGGCACATGGGCCAGGCTCTGGATGTGGTTGAAGCTCGCCCGAGGGGCATCGATGGCGCCGGGGAAATAGTGTGTACGCGCCTGTTCATTGAGGTTGATCCAGCCCCACTGGGTATGGTGCGCGCCGAACACCTCGCTGAAGCTGAATTTCACGTAATCGGCGAACTCGCGCTGTTGCACGGCGAGGCAAGTGGCGCCGGCTTCATGCACATGCCGAGACAGGCCGTTCTCGCAGGCGGCGGGCAACTCGTCCTCGCCGACCAGCAGCATGTCGTCCTCGAACCAGAACATGGCGTGGCCGCCGCCGCGGTGGAACAGGTCGGCGGCGTGGATGCGCGCGCCGTTGATGCCGCGGTTGCCCTCGCGGATCTGCTCGATGCCGTAACGCGCGCATAGCGCGTCGTAGTGTTCGAAGGTGACGGCGTCAGTGGAGTTGTTGATCAGCACGCGGCGGGCGGTGCGCAGCAGCGCCGGGTCGGCGGCAGTGATCGAATCGAGCAGGCGTTCGAACTGCAGCGGCGTGTTGTACGACACGAACCAGGTTTCGCACAGTCCGGGCAGCAGCGCGCGCGCCGTGCCGGTGTCACCGGGCCGTTGCCGGGCGAGTTGATCGAAGAAGGGCTGGACGAGGCCGTCGGCTCCGATGAACTGCAGGTCGAAGAGATCGTCCTCGGCATAACTTTGCAGGGTGAGGATGGATTCCTCGGTGCCCATCAGCCCCTGTGCGAGGGTCTGTTCGAGGTGATGGCTGTAGCGGGCGGCCATTTGATTGACGTACGCCGCCGCACCGCCGAAGAATCCGCCGCGGGCAACCCAGCACGTGCGCTTGACGCCGGCGAGCCGGGCCAGTGCCGCGGCGTCGAATCCGTGCACTTCACGCTGCGGATCATGCGGGTAACACAACAGCAGGAAACGCTGGTGCTGCTGCGCAAGACGGATGAAGCTGGCCGCCTGCAGCAGTTCGGGAGACACCGTGTGGCCGAGGCCGGCATCGATCCAGTAAAAATGCGTGCTGGAAAACGGGTTCTGCTGTGCCTGTTCGTACAGCCACAAGGGCTTGGTCATCACCACCGGGTTGTAGGCGGGCAGCGCCGCCTGCGGGCTGTCCGGCAGCCACTGCGCCTGGGACAGCCAGGCCGGATCTTGCCGGATGCGCTGCACCGGCTGATACAGCGCATGTTCGGCAAGCCGGGCGGGATCCAGCAGCTGCACCCGCGTCGGTTTGTCGCCGCGCAGGCTGCGTACCAGCGCTTCGTGCGCCGTGTCGGTGTAAATGACCATCGGCAGGTCGATGGCCAGCACTGCCGGCAGGTGCCTGCGGTAATGATCGGGATCGCGGTGGAAAGGGGGCGCGAGCGATGCGCGTCCCAGCTCGAAAACCGCTGTGACCAGCGTCGTGGTTGCAGTCATGAATGAAGGAATTTTTAACAGTGGAAATGAACCGACAGGCTGATGGTATCGCGACAACTGTCTTTGGCGCTTGCGGGCCTGTCGTTGGTGGAAGCGGTAAGGGAGTTTTGCCGGTGAAGGATGGCGGGCGAATCGGGCAGGGAGTGGGTGCGGGCTGTGAAATCAATCATGGTGAACTTTAATTATAAATATCAATCAATAACTTATGAAATTCGTCGCAGGCATCCAGACATTGTCGCCGCTGCATGTGGCGTGTAATCTGGTTGCCGGCATGGCGTCAACGATCAACTTCGAGGGCAACGCACTGACATGAGCCTTCTTCTTTCACTGCTGGGCGCATTGGCGCTGGCGTGGTTTCTGGCCTACCACCGCCTCCCGGCATGGGTGTGGTCCGCGGTGTTCGTGGCGCTGCTGTGGGTTTTCGGCGAAGCCGCGTGGTGGCCACCGGCACTGCTCAAGACGGGCTGGGTTGTTCTTGCCGTCTGTTCGCTGATCGCCATTCCGTCGCCGTTGCGCCGTTTGCTGGTCGGTACGCCGATGCTTGCCGTATTCCGTCGTATTCTGCCGCAGGTGTCCCAGACCGAACGCGAAGCGCTGGAAGCCGGTACTGTCTGGTGGGACGGCGAACTGTTCAGCGGCAGTCCGGACTGGAACAAGCTGCTCGCCTATCCGAAGCCGCGTCTGAGTGCGGCTGAACAGGCGTTCATCGACGGTCCTTTGAGTGAACTGTGCGAAATGCTCAGCGACTGGCAGATTACCCATGAAATGACCGACATGCCGCCTGCGGTGTGGCAGTTCATCAAGGAGCAAGGTTTCCTTGGCATGATCATTCCGCGCGAATACGGCGGCCTCGGCTTTTCGGCGCTGGCGCATTCGCAGGTGGTGATGCAACTCACCACGCGCAGCGGCACCGCGGCGGTGTCGGTGATGGTGCCCAATTCTCTGGGGCCCGCCGAGCTGCTGTTGCATTACGGCACCAAGGAACAGAAAGACTACTATCTGCCGCGCCTTGCCAAAGGTCTGGAGATGCCGTGTTTCGCGCTGACCAGTCCCGAAGCGGGTTCGGATGCCGGTGGCATTCCCGATTTCGGCATCGTGTGCAAAGGCGAATGGCAGGGCAAAACCGATGTGCTGGGCATCCGTCTCACCTGGGAGAAGCGTTACATCACGCTGGGTCCGGTGGCGACGCTGCTCGGGCTGGCGTTCCGGCTTTACGACCCGGATCATCTGCTCGCTAACGGGGGAAATGAGCAGGATGACCTCGGCATCACGCTGGCGCTGGTGCCTACCGACACGCCGGGCGTACATATCGGCCGCCGCCATCGCGCGATGAACTCGACGTTCATGAACGGTCCGAACTGGGGGCGTGACGTGTTTGTGCCGATGGAATGCATCATCGGCGGTATTGAGCAGGCCGGCCAGGGCTGGACCATGCTGATGAACTGTCTCGCCGCGGGGCGTTCGATTTCGCTGCCGGCCAATGGTGTCGGCATTTCCAAGCTGGCGGCGCTGACCACCGGCGCCTACGGCCGCGTGCGTCAGCAGTTCAAACTGTCGATCGGCCGCTTCGAAGGCGTCGAGGAGGCGATGGCACGCATCGCCGGCAATCTGTATGTGATGGATGCGGCGCGGGTGATGACCGCGGGCGCGGTGGATCTCGGCGAAAAACCGTCGGTGGTGTCGGCAATCGTCAAATACCACCTGACCGAACGCGGTCGCCAGGTCATCAACGATGCGATGGACGTGCACGGCGGCAAAGGCATCTGCCTGGGACCCAGCAATTACCTCGCCAGTGCCTATATGCAGACGCCGATCGCGATCACCGTCGAAGGCGCCAACATCCTGACGCGGACCATGATCATCTTCGGTCAGGGGGCGATCCGCGGCCATCCCTGGGTACTCAAGGAAATTGAGGCCACCCGCGAAACCGATCACGCCAATGCCGTGCGCGCGATCGACAAGGCTTTTTGCGGACACATCGCGTTTACGGTATCCAACGTCGCACGGGTGTTGTGGATGGGGCTCACCGGCGGCCGTATGACCGCGGTGCCCGGCGCGCCGGAACTGCGCCATTATTATCAGCAGTTCACCCGGCTCTCCAGCGGTTTTGCATTGACCGCCGATGTGGCGATGTTTCTCTGCGGCGGTACGCTGAAACGAAGGGAGCGTCTTTCAGCCCGATTGGGTGATGTACTGAGCCAGCTCTATCTGGCCTCGACCGTGCTCAAGCGTTACGAGGACGACGGCCGTCCGGAATCCGATCTGCCTCTGGTGCGCTGGGGCCTGCTCGACTGTCTGAACCGCATCGAGGAATCGTTTTATTCGATTTTTGAAAATCTGCCCTGGCCGGTGGCGGCCTGGTTGCTGCGCATACTGATATTTCCGGTGGTGATGCCGTACGGCCGCGAGTTTGCGCCGCCGCGCGATCCGCTGGGCCATGACGTGGTGCGGCTGATGATGACGCCGGGGTCGTCGCGCAACCGCCTGACCCGCGGGGTGTTCATCTCCAAAGATGAAAACGACGCAGTGCGCACGCTGGAGTCGGCGCTGGAGGCTGCAATCGCGGCTGAACCGGTGGAAGCCAAGCTGCGCGCAGCGCAGCAGGCGGGCAGTCTCGGGCGCGGTCACGCCGATCAGGTTGCGGCCGAAGGCCTGAAGAATGGCGTGATCACCGAAACCGAGTTTGGCCTGCTGCAGCGCGCCGCCGAACTGCGCCGGAAGGCGATCATGGTCGATGATTTTCCGAAAGACTTCGGCAAATCGGAGTTCTACCAGACCACTCAGGCCGTCACTTTCGAGGCGCTTGCGCGCGGGCGCCAGCCATGACCACCGGCGGTTGTGTGCGTTATGCCGTGGATGATGGAATCGCCATGCTGACTTTTGACCGGCCGGCGGTGATGAACGCGCTCGACGCAGCAACCATCCGCAGTTTTTGCGCTGCTGCCGAACGTGCTGCTGCCGACAGTCTCGCGCGGGTGGTGGTGCTGCGCGGGGCCGGACCGGCATTCGTCGCCGGCGGCGATGTGGCGATGTTTGCGCGCGAGTTGCCGCAGATGGCCGCGCTGGTACCGGAACTCGCTGATGCGCTGAACCGCGGCATACTCGCTTTGCGTCGCGCGCCCAAACCGGTGATTGCTTCGGTGCATGGCGCCGTCGCCGGCGCCGGTTTCAGCATCATGCTGGCCTGTGATCTGGTACTTGCGGCTGCGGATACCCAGTTCTCCCTCGCCTATGCGCGCATCGGCGCCAGTCCCGACGGCGGAGCGACCTGGTTTCTGCCGCGGCTCATCGGTTATCAGCGGGCGATGGAAATGATGCTGCTGGCCGACATGCTGGATGCCGCCACGCTGCAGCACTGCGGCGTGGTTAATCGGGTTGTGGCCCCGGTGGAACTGGCCGCCGCAACAGCAGAACTGGCGCAGCGGCTGGCGGCAGGCCCGGCACGTGCCTATGCTGAAACCAAGGCGCTGGCCAATCATGCGTTGCTGCAAAATCTGCCGGCGCACCTTCAGGCTGAAGCGCTGGCATTTGCGCGATGTGCCGCCGGTGCGGATTTTGCCGAGGGCGTTGATGCATTCAACGCCAAACGTAAACCGCTGTTCAAGGGAGTCTGAGCGATGTCCACACTGCGCGGCAAAACCCTGTTCATTACCGGCGCAAGCCGCGGTATCGGCCGCGCCATCGCGCTGCGCTGCGCCAGAGACGGCGCCAACATTGTTGTTACTGCCAAATCTGCAGAGCCGCACCCCAAGTTGCCGGGCACCATTCACACCGTGGCCGCCGAAGTGGTTGCGGCCGGCGGCAAGGCGCTGGCGATCCAGCTTGACGTGCGCGATGAGGCGGCGATTGGGGCGGCTGTGCAACAGGCTGCCGCGCATTTCGGCGGCATCGATATCCTGGTCAACAATGCCAGCGCGATCCAGCTCACCGGTACCGCGCAGACACCGGCCAAACGTTTTGACCTGATGTTCGGCGTCAATGTGCGCGGTACGTTTTTGTGTTCGCAGGCCTGCCTGCCGTTTCTGGCGAAGGCGGCGAATCCGCATATCCTTAATCTGGCGCCGCCGTTGAACATGAAAACGCAGTGGTTCCAGGGCCACGTCGCGTACACCATGGCCAAATACGGCATGAGCATGTGCACGCTGGGCATGGCTGCCGAATTTCGCGGGCAGGGCATCGCCGTCAATTCGCTGTGGCCGCGCACCACCATTGCCACTGCCGCCATCGAGATGAACTTCCCGCCGGCGGTCATGAAGGCCAGCCGCAAACCCGATATCATGGCCGACGCGGCGCACGCGATTTTCCGGCGTGACAGCCGCAGCGCCAGCGGCCATTTCTACATCGACGAAGCCGTGTTGCGCGAGGAGGGGGTTACCGACTTTGAGTCTTACGCCGTTACTCCGGGAGGCCCGCTCCAACCGGATTTGTTCCTCGACTGACTTGTCGCAGCCTGGAGGAGGTAAAGATGAATAAAAACAAAGATGTATCGCACGTCATTGCGATGGCGACCGCCGGTACCCTGGATGGCCTGTTTCGCGAGCGCGTGCAGCGCACGCCGGATCTGGTGGCCTACAAAGCCTTTAACGAGCAACACCGCAACTGGCGCGACTACACCTGGGCGCAGATGGACCGTCAGGTGGCGCGCTGGCAGGCGGCGCTGGAGAAGGACGGCCTCAAGCCCGGCGATCGTGTTGCGGTGATGCTGCGCAATTCACCGGAGTGGGTGATGTTCGATCAGGCCGCCCTGGGCCTGGGGTTGGTCGTGGTCCCGCTGTATACGCAGGATCGCGCCGACAACGTCGCCTACATTATTAATAATGCCGACTGCAAGGTGCTGCTGGTCGAGGGCGACGAACAATGGCAGTCTTTGCGCGATGTCGTCGGCGAGCTGCGCAGCGTGCTGCGATTCCTGACGGTGAACGCGCCGCAGTCCGCGGCCGGTGATGCGCGTCTTAAATGGATCGGTGAATGGCTGCCGGATGACGGCGGTGCGACGCGGCATCTGTCGCGTCCCGGCAATACGCTGGCGACCATTGTCTATACCTCCGGCACCACCGGACGGCCCAAGGGCGTGATGCTGTCGCACGACAACATCCTGTCCAACACCGCTTCCGCGCTGACCGTGCTCGCTACCGGACATGACGACATATTCATGTCTTTCCTGCCGCTGTCGCATACGTTTGAACGCACCTGCGGTTATTACCTGACGGTGATGTCCGGTTCGACCGTGGCCTACGCACGCTCGATTCCGCAACTGGCCGAAGACCTGCAAACTGTGCGACCGACCATGCTGGTTTCGGTGCCGCGGATTTACGAGCGCATCTGGGGCGCTATTCGCGCCAAACTTGAGGAAGGCCCGCCGCTGCGCAAGAAACTGTTCATGCTCGCGGCTGATGTCGGATATGCCCGCTTTGAGCACGCCCAGGGCCGCGCGCCATGGCAGCCGTCGTTCCTGCTGTGGCCGCTGCTCAACAAACTGGTCGCGTCCAAGGTGTTGGCGCGTCTGGGCGGGCGGCTGCGTTACGCGTTGTCCGGCGGCGCTGCATTGCCACCGGAAATCTCGCGCATTTTCATCGGTCTGGGCCTGCCCATCCTGCAGGGTTATGGTCTGACGGAAACCAGTCCCATTGCCAGCGCCAACCGTCCCGAAAACAACATCCCCGCCAGCGTCGGTCAGCCGATACCCGGTGTGCAGGTCAAAATCGGCGACAAAAACGCGGTGATGATCAAGGGGCCCAACGTGATGATGGGCTACTGGAACAACGAAGAGGCCACGCGGGCGATGATCGAGGCCGACGGCTGGCTCAATTCCGGCGACATCGGCCGCATCGGCGATCAGGGCCATGTGTTCATCACCGGGCGGTTGAAGGAAATCATCGTATTGTCGAACGGCGAGAAGGTGCCGCCCAACGATATGGAGGCGGCAATCATGCGCGATCCGCTGTTCGAGCAGGTCATTTTGCTTGGTGAAGGCAAGCCGTTCCTGACGGTGATGACCGTGTTGAATGCCGACCGATGGCACAAGCTTGCAGCAGAGGCCGGCATCGATTCCCGGAACGAGACCTTGTTGCGGTCCGAACATGCTGAACAACTGATCCTGCAGCGCGTGTCAACGCAGATTGCCGAATTTCCGGGTTACGCACAGGTGCGCCGGATTACCGCGACCCTGGAACCATGGACCGTGGAGAATGGCCTGATGACGCCGACGATGAAATTGCGTCGCGCCAAAGTGCTGGAGAAATTCAATGCTGAAATCGATCAGATGTATGCCGGGCATTGACGGGGCGATCATCAACAATGGAATTCGAACATGACTGCGGAACAGCGGCAAACGGCGGGCGAGCGCCCTGAAACGACTACGCTGCCCGCAGGCAAGGATCCGATGCTGCGCGTGATCCCGATGCCCGCGGATGCCAACTACACCGGCGACATCTTCGGCGGCTGGATCATGTCGCAGGTCGATCTGGCCGGAAGCGTCCCGGCGATGCGCCTGGCCAAAGGACGGGTGGCGACCATCGCGGTGAACTCGTTTGTATTCAAACAACCGGTGTTTGTCGGTGATCTGGTCAGTTTTTATGCCGAAGTGATCAAGGTGGGCCGTACGTCGATTACGGTTGACGTCACGGTGTATGCGCAGCGGCGCGCCGCACGTGAGGAGTGCGTGCGGGTGACCGAGGCAGTGCTGACTTATGTCGCAGTGGATGACAACCGGCGTCCGCGTGTGGTATCCGCGCAACCATGAATTACTTACCCCGCCGGCACCCTTGTGATCCGGGCTGGCGGGAGTAATATCCCGAAAAGACTAGAGCATGGATGGTGGTTTTATACTTTTCCTAATTTAATCATCGATGTTATGGAGGGGTTATGAAAAAAACAAACAGTCTGGTTTTTGTGGCGGTCAGTGCGGCGATCACCGCGATGGCGGGAACGGTGCAGGCCTCAGGTTTTGCGCTGATCGAGCAGAATGCGAGCGGTCTTGGCAACGCTTATGCGGGGGCCGCAGCGGCCGCTGAAGATGCGAGCACAATATATTTCAATCCGGCCGGACTGACCCGGCTGCCCGGACGGCAGGTTGTCGGCGCGCTGCATCTGATCGTTCCTTCCGCCAAATTCAGTCCGTCGGCGAACAATACGCCGGCAGTTTCGACGGTGGGTCTGGCAGGCCCTTTTGCGATGAACGGCACAGGCGGTGATGCCGGACAGCCGGCGGCAGTTCCCAATTTTTATCTGTCATGGCAGATTGATCCTCAGTTATTCGCCGGTGTCGGTGTAAATGCGCCGTTCGGGATGATGACCGATTACGATGCCAACTGGATGGGGCGTTTCCATGCACTGAAATCCTCAATCGAGACCATCAACATCAATCCGACCCTGGCCTACAAGGTCAATGACACTTTTTCTGTAGGCGTTGGACTGAATTGGCAGCGCATCGAAGCCGAACTGAACAAGGGTATCAACTATAGTTTTCTGGCTTCAGCGGGTGGTGTTCCCGGCGTCCCCAACAATACGGAAGGCAGCAACAGCATCAAGGGAAGTGACAGTGCCTGGGGTTTCAATTTTGGTTTCATGTTCAACCCGGCGCCGAATACCACCCTCGGCTTTAGCTATCGCTCAGCGATGAACTACACGCTGGGTGGTACTGTTCAGTATTACGGGCGGCCTGCTTCCATAAACGCGTTGCTCGGACTCACTGCGGTGGCCAATCAGGCGGGTGACGGATCGGTATCGGCCAACGTCAAAATGCCGGCTTCGTATTCCTTCGCTGGCAAACACAAGGCCGGCAACTGGGAATTCATGGCTGACGCCACGCGGACCGAATGGAGCAGCATTGAGACGCTCAATATTGTGCGTAACAATGGATTTCTGCTGGAAAGCACGCCGTTCGGCTGGCGCGATACATGGCGTTACGGTGTCGGCGCAAACTATCGCTACAACAGTCAGTGGATGGTCCGTACCGGCGTCGCTATTGACCAGACGCCAACACAGGATTCCTTGCGCACGCCCCGTGTGCCGGATCAGGACCGTACCTGGCTGTCAATCGGTGCTCAATACCGGCTTTCACCGCAGGGCGTGATCGATTTCGGTTACGCACACATTTTTGTCAAAGACGCTGCGATCAACATGAACGGCGCACCCTCATTGACGCCGGCCCTGGTCGCTGGGCGTGGCTCGTTGATGGGTTCGTATAACAACAATAAGGTAGATATCCTCAGCGTACAATATCGGCACAACTTCTGATCGTTGATCCTGTTTTGAAACGGGCGGCCTGCGGGCCGCCCTTATTTTTTGGCCGTCTGTACCGGTCCGCGCATACGAGGCGTCCGGCTACGGTGCTAGAATCGTCGCAGGCTACCCGGAGCTTCAGCCATGTCCCATTCCCCCCTCGTGGTGCGCAAGGTCGCCGTTCTCGGCGCCGGCGTGATGGGCGCGCAGATTGCCGCCCACCTGATCAATGCGCGCGTTCCGGTCATGCTTTTCGAGCTGGCGGCGAAGGAGGGTGACCCCAACGGCAATGTGCTCAAGGCCATTGCCAATCTCAAGAAGCTGGAACCGTCGCCGCTGGCGACCAAAGACTGTGCCGATATGATCGAGCCGGCCAATTATGATCAGCACCTCGACGCGCTGCGCGACTGCGACATCGTCATTGAGGCGATTTCCGAACGCATGGACTGGAAGGCCGACCTTTATCGCAAAGTGGCGCCTTATCTCGGCGACCGCACCATATTCGCCAGCAATACCTCGGGCCTGTCGATCAACCGGCTGGCCGCGTCGTTCCCGGAACAACAGCGGCCGCGCTTCTGCGGCGTACATTTTTTCAATCCGCCGCGTTACATGCATCTGGTCGAACTCATCGCCTGCGACGGCACCGAGGCCGGCATACTCGATGAACTGGAACGTTTTCTGGTCACCACGCTGGGCAAGGGCGTGGTGCGTGCGAAAGACACGCCGAATTTCATTGCCAACCGCGTCGGCGTGTTTTCGATGCTGGCGACCATCCATCACGCCGAACGCCTGGGCATCGGTTTCGACACCGTCGATGCGCTGACCGGTTCGCTGATCGGGCGGCCGCGCAGCGCCACCTTCCGCACCGCCGACGTCGTCGGCCTCGATACCTTCGCTCATGTTGTCAACACCATGCGCGATACGCTGCCCGACGATCCTTGGCACAAATATTACGGTGTGCCGGCGTGGCTGCAGGCGCTGATCGACCAGGGTGCGCTGGGCCAGAAGTCGCGCAAGGGCGTCTACCAGAAGGTCGGCCGCGACATTCACGTGCTCGATCTGCAATCGGGCAGCTATCGCAACGCCGACGGCAAGGCCGACGAAGCGGTGGTCGAAATCCTCAAAAACAAGAATGTAGCCGAACGATTTGCGCAGCTGCATGCCTCGACGCATCCGCAGGCCCAGTTGATCTGGTCGATATTCCGCGACAGTTTTCACTACTGCGCGCTGCACCTCGCATCGATCGCGCACAACGCGCGCGACCTGGATTTTGCGATCCGTTGGGGTTTCGGCTGGGATACCGGACCGTTCGAGATCTGGCAGTCGGCCGGCTGGCGGCAGATCGCCGACTGGGTCGCCGAAGACATTGCCGCAGGACGTGCGATGGTCAAGACGCCGTTGCCGGCATGGGCGGTCAATCCGTCGCGCAGCGGCGTGCACCGTCCCGACGGATCCTTTGCACCAGTGCCCGATGCCTACCAGCCGCGCTCGTCTCTGGCAGTTTACAAACGCCAGCCGTTCCCGGACAAACTCGTCGGCGAAGAACGGCGCTACGGCTCGACGATTTTCGAAACCGATGGCGTGCGCTGCTGGCACACCGGCGACGACATTGCCGTGGTCAGTTTCAAAAGTCGCATGCATGCGATCGGCGACGATGTACTTGAAGGCGTGCAACAGGCCATCGCCGAAGCCGAACGCAACTACGCCGGCCTGGTGATCTGGCAGACCGAAGCGCCGTTTTCGGTGGGCGCCAATCTGAAAAAGACGCCGGCGGGCGGCGGTGAAAAACGCGCGGCACCGTCGGCACTGGGGAAACTGTTCAAGAGCGTCAGACGCGAAGCCGAATCGCTGGCGCTGAAAGCGGCGCGGCAGATCGGTGTCGCCGATCAATTGATGGCCGGCAAGCTCGCCGAAGTTGAACACCTGGTCGAGCAGTTCCAGATCACTACGCAGATGCTCAAATATTCAATGGTGCCGACGGTGGCCGCCGTGGACGGCCTGGCGCTGGGCGGCGGCTGCGAATTCATCATGCATTGCGATCGCGCCGTGGCCACCCTGGAAAGTTACATCGGCCTGGTTGAGGTCGGCGTCGGCCTGTTGCCAGCGGGCGGCGGTTGCAAGGAATTCGCGATGCGCGCCGCAGCCGACGCCAAGGGCGGCGACATGTCACCCTTCCTGCAGAAATATTTCAAGGCAGTGGCGATGGCTGAAGTCGGGCGCAGCGCCGAACACGCGCGCGAGCTCGGCTACCTGCGCGCGACCGACCGCGTGGTGATGAACCGCTTCGAGCTGCTGGAAATCGCCAAATCGGAAGCACGGGCGATGGCCGCCGCCGGGTACCGGCCGCCGCTGCGCGCCAAGGCGATACCCGTGCTGGGCCGCAGCGGCATTGCCACGATTCGTGCTTTTGTCGAAAACATGCGTGCCGGCGGCCATATTTCCGAACACGACAACCTGATCGCCACCAAGGTGGCGACGGTGATGTGCGGCGGCGATATTGAAGGCGGTAGCCTGGTCGATGAACAGTGGTTCCTCGATCTTGAGCGTCAGCACTTCATGGAACTGATCGCCACTGAAAAAACACAGGCCCGGATTGAGCATATGCTCAAGACGGGAAAGCCCCTCAGGAACTGAGGGGCTTGCTGTTGGAACAACAATATCTTGTTTTTCGGCGGAGACTGACCTTCAGGTCATGTCGTAGCCAAAAAACACAGGCCCGGATTGAGCATATGCTGAAAAATGGCAAACCATTGAGAAACTGATTGGGAGTCAGGAGTCAGGAGTCAGGAGTCAGGAGTCAGGAGTGAGAAAACACGCAACAGTAATGACCAGTGGACCCCCCTGACGCCTCGCGCCTAACCCCTCACTCCCGTCTCAAGGAGTATCGAATGACCAAACAAATCCAGGATGCCTACATCGTTGCCGCAACCCGTTCGCCGGTGGGCAAGGCGCCGCGCGGCATGCTCAAAAACGTGCGCCCCGATGATCTGCTGGCGCATGTGCTGAAAAGCGTGGTCGCGCAATGCCCGGGGCTGGACTTGCACGAGGTCGGTGACGTCATTGCCGGCTGCGCGATGCCGGAGGGTGAGCAGGGCATGAACGTCGCCCGCATCGGCCTGCTGCTTGCGGGTTTTCCCGACACCGTGCCGGGCCTGACGCTGAACCGGTTCTGTTCATCAGGGCTTCAGGCTGTGGCCGATGCCGCCGCGCGTATCCGCCTCGGCGAAGCCGAGGTGATGATCGCGGCCGGCACCGAAAGCATGAGCATGGTGCCGATGGGCGGCAACAAACCGAGCTTCAGTCCTGCGGTGTTTGCCCGGGATGAAAACGTCGCCATCGCTTACGGCATGGGAATCACCGCTGAACGCGTGGCTGATCAGTGGAAAGTCAGCCGCGACGACCAGGACCTGTTTGCCGCCGAAAGCCATCGCCGCGCGGTGCGGGCGACCGATGGCGGTGAATTCAGCAATGAAATAACCGCGTACGACATCAATGACCGTTTACCCGATCTGAATATGCGCGAAGTCACCGTGAAGACCCGTCGTGCCGAACACGACGAAGGTCCGCGTCGTGATACCTCCGTCGAGACGCTGGCCAAACTGAAGCCGGCGTTTGCCGTAAAAGGCAGCGTCACCGCCGGAAACAGTTCGCAGATGTCGGATGGCGCGGGTGCCGTGGTGCTGATGAGTGAGGCGGCGATGAATCGTTACAAGCTCCAGCCGCTGGGCCGTTTTGTCGGCTATGCGGTGGCCGGCGTACCGCCGGACGTCATGGGCATCGGCCCGGTGAAGGCGATACCCAAGGTGTTGCATCAGGCGGGACTCACTAAAGATCAACTGGACTGGATCGAACTCAACGAGGCGTTTGCCGCGCAGTCTCTGGCGGTGATCCGTGAACTCGGTCTCGATCCGCTGAAAGTGAATCCTTTGGGCGGCGCGATTGCGCTGGGCCATCCGCTGGGCGCCACCGGCGCGATTCGCGTCGCGACCTTGCTGCACGGCTTGCGCCGCCGCAAACAGAAATACGGCATGGTGACCATGTGCATCGGCACCGGCATGGGTGCTGCAGGCGTGTTCGAAGCGCTTTAGCGGGCAGTACGTGTCAACGGGTGAGGGAGGTATAAAAAATGCAATTAAAACAAATACTTATAACGTACTCCCTGGCTCTGTGCCTGGCGCAAGGTGTTGCCGCTGCCGAACTCGAAGGCGTCAAACTGGCGGACACGGCGCGCGTCGCCGAGGGCGGGGCCGAACTGCGGCTCAACGGCGCCGGTGTACGCACGCGCTTCCTGTTCAAGGTTTATATCGGCGCGCTGTACCTGAGCGCAAAAACCGCTGCGGCAAACGCCGTCATCAACAATGCCGATGCCAAGCGCATTGCGCTGCACATGCTGCGAGAACTGTCGTCCGATCAATTGTTTGGTGCGCTTGAAGACGGCCTGAAGAACAACCACGGCGTCGACGACATGGCGAAACTGGATTCGCGGGTGAAACAATTGCGCGCGATATTCGAGTCCGTCAAGGTGACGAAGCCCGGCGACGTCATCCTGATTGATTACTTGCCCGATCAGGGCACACGCATTATCGTCAACAACAGCACCAAAGGCGTCATTCCCGGCGCCGATTTCAACCGCGCGTTGCTGCGTATCTGGCTGGGCGAAAGTCCCGCCGATGCCGATCTCAAAAAAGGCATGCTCGGCAGCTGAGGCCGCGCTGCAGGGCCTTCAGCTTATTTTGGTGATGGGTCCGGGGCGGTCGATGCCGAAGCCCTGCGCGTAATCGACTCCGATTTCCCGCAACTTCGCCACTGTGCGATCGTCTTCGACGAATTCGGCAATCGTGCGGATGCCCAGCTTCGCGCAAACACCGATGATCGCCTGCAGTTTGGTCAGGTCTGCCGGTGTTTTGAACATGTTCTGGATGATCACGCCGTCGATCTTGATGAAATCCAGTCGCAGTCCGCTCAGATTCGAGAACGACAGCTTGACGCTGCCGAAGCCGTCGACGGTGAAGCGGCACCCAGCCGGCTTCAGCGCGGCGATGAAGTTGCCGACATTCCCGTGATTGCTGATGGTCTCCAGTTCGCCGATCTCGAAGCACAGCTGGCCGGCCGGAAATGCGGAGCGCTGCAGTTCCTGCCGCACAAACCGCGCGAATTCCGGGTTGACAATGGCGGCTTCCGACAGGTTGATGCAAAACACCGGAATATCCCATGATGGGGTTTTCTGTTTCTGCTCCAGCGACCAGCTGATTACATTGCGTACCACCCAGCGGTCAATGTCCTCGGTCATGCCGTACCGCTCCGCCATCGGGATAAAACCGCCGGGCGGCAGCAGATTGTCCTCTTCTTCGCGCAGCCGCAGCAGGATCTCGTAACAACCGTGATCGAAAGGCAGCGTTTTCAGCGGCAGAATCTTCTGCGCGAACAGGATGAATTCGTTTTGCTCCAGCGCGCGCACCAGTTTTCTGCGCGGATCATCGCCCTCCATCAGCCGGTCGCTGATCGAATGCAGATACATCGTTTCGCCGTTTTCACTGGTGATGGCGGCCCGCGGATCAAAGCCGGTGCTGCTGTCGCTGCCCGGGGGTTCGCTGGGTGTTGCCGCGCTGGCGGCGGCGCGTTCGGGCAGCATCACGATATAAAACCCGATCGGCCGATCACTTCCCGGCGGATGCGGCACGTGTTTGACCTTGTAGCTTTCCTCATCACTGCCGCCGACATGCCACAGCAGCGGATATTCATCCGGCGTGCCGGTCAGCGCTTCGCGGCAGTGGGGGAGCATGGTCATGTACTGAACACCCATGACGTCACGCAGCAGCTGGCCTTCGATCTGCTCCTGCGGCATTTTTGTCAGTTCGCGCAGCGCCTTGTTCTGTTCGTGAATGCGCAGGTCGCGGTCGACGAACATCATCGGAATCGGCAGCAGGTCGTTGATCATGCGCATGCGCACCTGGTTCGCGCTCATCGCATCCTCGGAGATCTTGCGGCGCGCCGCCTCGCGTTGCAGCTGTTCCCGGGCGCGGTCGAGCTGAGTGGTGCGGCGGATGATCAGCCATTCCGCCTTTGACGCCTGGCTGGCCATCGACAGCACGGCGGCGAACAGGATGCCGCCGAGAAAGGCCAGCCACTGCAGGTCGAACAGCGTGAAGTAGATGGTCGCGATGACCATCAAACCGAGCACGGTTGTCAGCACCAGCGACAGTACAGTTCTGACCGAGCGGCGTCCCAGAAACAATGACAGTTTGAACAGAAGTGGCATCCGCGCCCAGATCTCTTTGTGATGCCCGCGGCCGGGTTGCAGCGGGACGTGCTGAATTACATATTCGGGTAGTTCGGTCCGCCGCCGCCTTCCGGCGTCACCCAGACGATATTCTGCGTCGGATCCTTGATGTCGCAGGTTTTGCAGTGCACACAGTTCTGCGCATTGATCTGCAGTCGCGGGTTGCTGCCGTCGTCATTGCGCACGATCTCATAGACACCGGCCGGGCAATAACGTTGCTCGGGTGCGTCGTAAAGTTCAAGGTTGACATTGACCGGCACTGACGCATCCTTCAGCGTCAGATGGATGGGCTGGTCTTCATTGTGGTTGACGTTGGAAATGAACACCGACGACAGCCGGTCGAAGGTGATCACGCCGTCGGGCTTCGGGTAGCTGATCGGCGTGTATTCGGTTTTCGGGCGCAGGCATTCGTGGTCGGCGTGGGCGTGATGCAGCGTCCACGGCGCCTTGCCGCGGAACAGCACCTGATCGATGCCGACCATCATCGTGCCCGTCCACAGGCCCTTGCTCATCCACGGCTTGAAGTTGCGCGCGCGGTGCAGTTCGTCATGCAGCCAGCTCGACTTGAACGATTCCGGGTAGGTGGTCAGCTCGGGAGCAGGGGTTTCCGCAGCCAGCGCCGCGTACGCGGCTTCAGCGGCGAGCATGCCCGACTTGATTGCGGTGTGGCTGCCCTTGATGCGCGAGGCATTGAGGAAACCCGCGTCGTCGCCGATCAGGCAACCGCCGGGGAATACCAGTTTCGGCAGCGACTGCAGGCCGCCGGCGGCGATGGCGCGCGCGCCGTATGAAATGCGTTTGCCGCCGTCGAGGAACTTGCGGATTTCCGGATGCGTCTTGTAACGCTGGAATTCCTCATACGGGCTCAAGTACGGATTCTTGTAGGCAAGCCCGACCACGTAACCGATGGCGATCTGGTTGTTTTCGAGGTGATACAGGAAGGAGCCGCCATAGGTGTCGCTGCCCAGCGGCCAGCCGGCGGTGTGCACCACCAGCCCGGGCTGGTGCAGTTCCGGTTTGATTTCCCACAATTCCTTGAGGCCGATGCCATAGACCTGCGGATCAACGCCGTCGCGCAGATTGAATTTCGCCTGCAGTTGCCTGCCGAGGTGACCGCGGCAGCCTTCAGCGAAAAATGTGTATTTTGCGTGCAGCTCCATGCCGACCTGATGCGCTTCGGTGGGCTGGCCGTCTCGGCCGATGCCCATGTCGCCGGTGGCAACACCTTTGACGCGACCGTCGTCATGAAACAGCACTTCCGCAGCGGCAAAGCCGGGGAATATTTCCACACCCAGCGCTTCCGCCTGCTGGCCCATCCAGCGCACGACGTTGCCGAGGCTGATCACATAGTTGCCGTGGTTCTGGAAACATTCGGGCAGCAACGCGGAGGGAATCCTGAATGAACCGGTTTCGCTCAAGATCATGAAGCGGTCTTCGCTGACCGGCGCATTGAGCGGGGCGTCCTTTTCCTTCCAGTCCGGAATCAGTTCATTCAGCGCGATCGGGTCCATTACCGCGCCGGAGAGAATATGCGCGCCGACTTCCGAGCCTTTTTCGAGCACGCAGACATTGACCTCGCGGCCCTGTTCCGCAGCCAGTTGTTTCAGGCGGATCGCCGCACCGAGGCCGGCGGGACCGGCGCCAACGATGACAACGTCATACTCCATGGCTTCGCGTTCGGCCATTTCTCGCTCCATGTTGATGATTTATTACGGGATTATACGCTGAGCGATGATGTCCCAGGGCTCGTAGCCCGGATGAAGCGCAGCGGAATCCGGGGTGGGCGTATCCATTTTTCCGGGCACTGCGTGTATGCGTAGTTTTACATCCCCCGGATTCTGGCCTGCGGCCTCTCCCCCAAGAGGACTTCCTTCGGGGCGCATCCGGGCTACGGGTTATCGAATCAGAGTCGCGGCATGAACACCGCTGCGCACGGCGGCTTCAATGGTCGCCGGATAATCACCGGCCACATAGTCGCCGGCCAATACAAAACCGGGGCAGGGCGTCTGCACTGCGGGACGCACCAAGTCGGGCGTGCAGCTGAAGGTCGCACGTTTTTCGGCGATCACGCGGTGCCACAACAACTTGGGCAGCGGGCCGAAAGCCGCAGCGATATCCGCGACGACACGCCGCGCCAGATCATTCTGCGCTTCGCCGACCTGTTCTTCCGAAGCGCTGATCACCGCGCCGATCAGCCCGCGCTGGCCGCAGATCGCCTCGCGGTCGAACAGCCACTGCGCCGGACTGCCAGCGAGACCGATCATCGGTGACGGCAGCTTCACTGTGCCGTCGAACTGCAGCCATACTGAATGGATGGGTTCGTATCGCAGGGCTTCAATCTGCTGTGCGGTCGTGTGCAGTTCCGCAATGTCCGCGAGCAGCGGCGTCACGCGATGCGGCGCCACCGCGCAGATCACCCGGGCGAAACGCCGCATGGTGCCGTGCACCTGCACATTAAAGCCATCGCCATCACGCGTGATGCGCTCAACGGTGGCGCCCGGTTCGACCTGCCCGCCGCGCGCGCGCACGTAATCCGCCGCCGGTTTCGGCAGCAGCGCAGTGAGGTCCATGCGCGCCAGCAGCAGATCACTGGCGGCGCGGCCGGCGCCGAGGCTGTCGCGCAATACATTGAGAAACACCTGCGCCGAAGCGCGTTGTGCCGGCGTGTTGAGTGCGGCCACACACAACGGGCCCCATAAATATTCAATTAAAACAACGGGTTGCAGATGTTCGGCGAGCAGGGCGGCAACCGTGCAGTCCTGCGGCAGTTGATATTGGCAAGACTTCATCGCATTCATGAACCGCGCGGCGGCGCGTTTGTCTTCTAAGCCTATGCCCTTCGCGGTGAACAGTGCCCACGCCACATGCAGCGGCGCAGGCAACTTGGGCGCGCGCAGATGGAATTGATTGTGGATCTGCAAATCCAGCGGCAGGCGCAGGAAGGAATCCCGCTTCGGCGCGACCTTGTCAATCAGTCTTAGTGTTTCGGAATACGCGCCGATCAGGATGTGCAGCCCGTTGTCGAGCGCGGTGTCGTTGACGGTGACGCGGCGCGCGCGGCCACCCAACGCGGGCGCGGCTTCAAACACCGTCACCGCAACACCGCGGCTGGCGAGTTCCACCGCCGCAGACATACCGGCGTAACCGCCGCCGATGACTGCGACTGTGGTGGATGTTGTCATGACCGGTATCCGTCACAAAAGCAGCTCGTCATTCCGGCGAAAGCCGGAATCCAGTTTGGGCGTTCAGAAAATCTCTGGACTCCGGCTTCCGCCGGAGTGACGGTAGTGGAGGTCTTGAGTGTCTCAGGAATCAAGCCGCACGCTTCGCAGCCGCAGATTTACCCGCCCAGATCTGCGACGGGACCATCACGCTGCCTTCGAAAATCCGCCGCGCCGTACGCACCAGCGCCGCACGACGCAGCTCCTGTTTGCCGTTCATAAAATCCGCATCAAGGTCAATCAGGATCATCCCCGACGGATGTTCAATTTTCACCATGCCCTGCGGCGCCGGTTTCAGCGGCGCGATCTCTGCAGCCAGCGTGCCGGGAATCGCGCAGGCGGCGCTGATGCATACCGTGCCGGTGACCGGATGCGATTTGTGGCAGGTCTCGGGCACAAAATAACGCGAGCTGATGGTGCCGCCGTGGCGCGGTTTGGCGAGCAGCGTGATTTTCGGCACCACGTTTTTCGACACGTCGCCCATGCCCATCAATACGCCGGCCTTGCGGCGGATGGCTTCCATGCGTTCCATCAGTACGCGGTCAGCATCCAGTTCTACTGCGCTTTCATAACCGGTCTTGCCCATGTCGGCGGCACGCATCATCACAATGGGCATCGCAATATCGACACAGCTCACTTCGACACCGTCGATCACGTCCAGCGCTTTGCCGGTCGGCAGCATCTTGCCGGTGACCGCACCGATGGCATCGCTGAAATTGATTCCTACCGGCGCCGCAGTGCCGGGCACGCCGTCGATCGATGCGTCGCCTTCGTACTGAACCTGTTTGCCGGGGGTCTGCACGATGGCCTCGACCAGCGATTCGGTGTTGACGCTGTAAATGCGCACCGTGGTTTCGCCGTCCTGCGCCGGCACCAGCCCGGCATCGATGGCGAAGGGGCCGACGGCGACCAGCATGTTGCCGCAGGTCGGTTTGGTGTCGACGAATTTTTCGTGGATCTGCACCTGCGCGAAAAAATAATCGACGTCGGCGTCGGGGCGTGTGGATTTGCTGATCATCGCGACTTTGCTGGTCACTGAATGCGAACCGCCGATGCCGTCGACCTGGATTTCGTGGGGGGAGCCCATGATGGCTAACAGGACTTCGTCTCTGGTGGCGGGGTCGCTGGGGAGGTCGTCCTTGAGGAGGAAGGGGCCTCTCGAGGTGCCGCCGCGCATGATGACGCAGGGGATTTTGGTTTGCATGTCGGACTCCGGGGCTGCCGGGGGCAGCTTTGCTGACAAATGGAGTGATGATTATAGAGCGGCGGAGCGGGGTGAGTATCTGACGTTCCAGCATGCGTAACGCTAGATGCCGTCATTCCGGCACAAGCCGGAATCCAAGGTTTTGATTTTGAGTATGCCCAAAACCACCGTTCGCCCTGAGCCTGTCGAAGGGCGTCCTTGCCACTGGAATTGCGGTACTTCAACTTCGCCGGGGGTAGCCCGGCTGCTAGTTACTTTCTCTTGCTTCGCCAAGAGAAAGTAACCAAAGAGAAGGCGACCCTGCTTCGCCGCCCCTTCGGGGTCCCCTGCGTTGCTCGCACAGCCGGGCGGCTGCGGAACTCGCCATTGCCGCTGAGCGGCAATGGCTCAGACAGTCCTCGCCGACTTCCCCCGGCCGCGCTGCGCTACTCGGCGGCTCGGAAGGGTGGCTAACTTGGTTTTGCAGGCTTTTCGCTGTGAGTTTCAGCTAGGAATACTGCCAATGTGGAGGCTGCACCAACGGCCAGTTTTGCGTGACGCGAATTTAGGCCCTTGGCGCCCGCTGCCTTACCGTGCCCCGTTCCATATTGATTTCTTAGTTCCGAGATGCCTTGAGCGATAGTGCCTAAATTACTGAGTAAACGCTTGATGGTTTCCGCAGCTTTGGCTTTTTCTGGAATATCGTCAGGCGTTAACTCCAGAGATTTGACGGTTAATTTGACTAATTCTGGTAAGTCCGCTGACTTTGTAAAAGCAACTTCTCTGTCAGTAAGAATTGTTTTGCAGCAAGACTCCAGTAGCTCCTTTGCTGTGCCAATTGCTAACGCTGGATCGTTCCCTACTGCGGCTTCCATTCTTGTAATTTGCTGAAAGATATAACCAGAGTCTGTGCCACCAAGAGTTGATTTGGCGGCAGCAATCGCGGGCGTCACACCAGTCCCTACATATCGACCAATGAATACTGGCTTCCCAGACAGTCTCGTTTTTTCGATAATCTGAAAACCATCGTTCCGTAAATATTCATTGTATAGCTGGCAGATTCTTTCTGCCTCGGTTGGGTCAGGTCTTACAACTGGATGGATTGTTTCGCATAAAAATGAAAGGAAATCTTCGTCATCGCCATTCATTAAATTAAATCGAGAGTCGTAGAAAACCCAATCACTATCCCAATCGAAGTTATTTACGCGGTGCTGCCAGATATCTCCTGCCGCATCTTTAAAGCGATGGTCTGTTGACGGGATTGCTGACAAATTAAATAGGCGTGATAAAAATTCAGACTCCTCCATTCGCCCACTCCAGTTGATTTTCTCAACGGAAATTGCATCGACTATGTCGCGGCGAGTGATTTGGGAGATTTTCATGCGAGTGTTTGAGTAGGTATGCTTTTACTTAATTAACTTTCGCCCCCGAAACCTGCACCACCTTCGCCCAAAGCTTCGCCTCACTCGCAATCAGTTTCCCAAACTGCTCTGAAGTCCCACCCACCGCATCAGTCCCCAGTTGTTTCAACCGCGCCGCCGTTGCCGGCGTGTTCATCGCCTTCAGCGCAGCGCCGTGCAGTGTGGCGATGATCGGCTTTGGCGTTTTCGCCGGGGCGAGTACGCCGTACCAGGTGTCGGTGCCGTAGCCGGGGACGATTTCGCCGATGGTCGGGATGTCGGGAGCGATCTGTGAGCGTTTGGTGCTGGTCAAGCCGAGCGGGCGCAGTTTGCCTTCCTTGATTAGCGGCAGCACGGGCAGCAGGCCGTCCATGGCGAGTTGCACCTGGCCGCCGACGGTGTCCATGCGCGCGAAGGTGCTGCCTTTGTACGGAATGTGGGTGATGTCGACGCCGGCCATGGATTTGAACAGTTCCATGTTGAGGTGCGTCGCCGAGCCGGTGCCGGCGGAGCCGTAGGACAGTTTGCCCGGCGTGGCTTTGGCCATCGCGATCAGTTCCTTCAGGTTCTTCGCCGGCAGTGACGGATGGGCGACGATGATCTGGTAGGTGTTGGCGATGTGGATCACCGGTTCGAAATCCCTGATCGGGTCGTAGGTCTTGCCGCTGTACAGCGCCGGGTTGATCACGTGTGATGGGCTCACATTGATGAGGGTGTAGCCGTCGGGGGCTGCGCCGGCGACCGTCTGCGTGCCGATCAGGCCGCCGGCGCCGGGGCGATTGTCGATGACGACGTTGGTACCGAGGATCTTGCCCATTTCCTCGCCGACGGTGCGCGCCAGCGTGTCGCCGGTGCCGCCGGGGGCGAGTGGGACGATCATGCGGATGACTTTGCTGGGGTAGGGGTCGGCGGCGTGGGCGGTGGCGTTGAGTGTCAGCAGGGCGGCTGCAATGGCGGTAAGGGTGTGGTTCAAGTGATCTCCGGCGTCAATTCGGTTTTGTCTGATTCGTTTTGGGGCTTGCGGATGGCTTCAGCCCCAGTTGCGCTTTGATGATGGTTTCGATTTCGTCGGCATTTTTCCGGTCAGCCGCTTTCACCAACTGAATGTGCTGGTTGTTTCCCGTTACTGCCATGACGACAAAGGAGGTGACATTCTTGCTCCGTCTGTAATGCTTGAGGCGTAGCGCCATGGTGTTGTACACCATTCGTATATCATTGAGTTCAAACCGCTTTTTACCCGGCCACGGCAACGGGCCGTTGCTGATGATGATACTGGATGCGCGGATTTCGACGCGCGTGCGATTGATGCAGCAGGCCAGTGCGGCGTAACACAGTGCGCCTGCGGCGATGAGTCCCGGCAGGGCCAGCCACGGGTCCGGCCTTGAGCCGCTCCCCGGCAAAACCCGAAACACGAAATCAGACAGCAGATCAAACACCAGATAAATGCCGATGGCGCCGACAATGAGCGCCGGCGTGCTGAACCATTTAGCGGTGATTTCAACGCCGTCAGGACCTTGAACGATATTTGGCGTGGAGTCCCATGCCATACGCAGCGCCCATTGATAAATGTTTGGCAGGCACCCCGCCGCGATGAACGGCGGGATCAGATGCCGCTGCGCTTGACCAGGGCGTTGATGATCTTGATGTCGCCGGCCAGCACGTTGAGGCCGACGGGTTTGGTGATGAAGTGCGTGGCCTGCAGGTTCTCGCTGGTGCTGCGGTCCTGCGGGGCGGAGGAACTGGTGAGGATCATCACCGGCAGCGTACGCAGCTCGGGATTGTTGCGAATGGCTTCGAGCACGCCGTGGCCGCTGATTTTGGGCAGCTTGATGTCGAGCAGCACGATGTCGGGGCGCGTGGCGGCGGAATATTTATCCTGCCGGTTCAGGTATTGCAGGGCTTCTTCGCCGTCGGTGACCAGTGCCAACTGGTGCGGGATCTGGGCCATCAACAGGGCTTCCTGCATCATGCGCACGTCCGCGGGATTATCTTCGACCAGCAGGATTTCGATCGGTCGACCACTCCCGTCCTGACCTTCATCCCCGTGCGGCAGGTAGGCTGAAATGAAATGTCGAGCCGTGCCCTTCTGCGGAATCAACCCATATTGTTCCATGGTGCACCCCTGTGATTTTCTTGCACAGCGCGAGACCCATGCCGGTACCCGGGTAACGGGTCGAACTGTGCAGGCGTTCGTACATGTCGAAAATCCGTGACCGGTATTTCTCTGGAATGCCGATACCGTTGTCCTGGACGGAAATTATACAGCGGTCGCCTTCCCGCACCGAGCGGATGCGAATATGCGGAGGTTCGTCGCGGCGGAACTTGATGGCATTGGCCAGCAGGTTGGAAAACACCTGTTTGATCTGCCCCGGGTTGCCGTGCACCGGGTGCAGCGGTTCGCAGTCGATGACGGCGCCGCTTTCTTCGATAGCGGCTTTGAGGTCGTTGCGCAGTTCGCTGACGATGATGTTGCAGTCGATATCGACAGCAGGTGGCGTTTTGGCGTCGACGCGGGCGTAGGCCAGCAGGTCGTCGATCAGTTTGCGCATGCGGTGCGCGCCCGAGACCACGAAGCCGATGAATTCGCGGCCGTCGCTGTCGAGGCGGTCGGCATAGCGGGTGTTGAGCAGTTCGGCGAAGTTGGCGACCGTGCGCAGCGGTTCCTGCAGGTCGTGCGAAGCGGCGGAGGCGAATTTATCGAGCTCTTCGTTGGCGCGCGACAGCTCGCGCGTGCGTTCGCTGACGCGCCGTTCCAGTTCGTTGATGAGTTTCTGGTTTTCGAAACGCAGTTGCAGGGACTCGACAATCGCGCGATTGACGCGATGGGCGACCACCAGCATGGTGGCCATGAACAGGAAGATCAGCCAGGCCATCGCCACGTGCATGCCTTCGCCGACCATCGCGAAACGCAGCACGGTGGGTAATGCGGTCAGCACCGAAAACAGCGCAAAAGCGGGATACCACGCCGCCATGATGCCAATGGCGCCGGCGATCATTCCGGACAGCACGAAGGCGAGGAAAATCTGATGGACGAAGGAGTCCGGCGTGAACAGCATGAAACTGGAGGCGCCCCAGATTGCGCCGGCCAGCGCCGCGGCGATGCAATAGCGGGTGCGCCAGGCAGGTGACAATTTGGCCTCTGGTGTCGAGCGCTCGTAGGCAACCGCCAGCGCGATGCGCGAGAGGCTGACCATGGAGAGCAGCGTGAACCAGGGAATGACGGCGTGGTAGCCGAGGGCCGTGCTCTGGATCACCGCCAGCAGCGCGCCGTTCATCAGTGTCACCACCTGCGCCAGATGGGTGTTCTGGTAGAGCAGCCGGATCTGCCCGGCAATCAGTTGCTGCGCCTGATGGTCCGCGATCGGGGGTCCGGCGGTATCCGTTTTGGTGGCCGGCGCGGCGTTCGGGGCTGTCATGGCTGGACCGGCGGGGTGATCAGATGGCGCCGGCCGCGGGGGCTTATTTGGCGGGTTTCAGGTTGCCGCAGTCATTCGACAGCCACTTGCCCTGCGCGTCCATGGTCATTTGTTCCGCTTTGCCTTTGACCTGGCTGGTGGTTTTGATTTTCATGGTGTAGTGCTCGGGCGAATGCAGCGTGTATTCGCCTTCGCCGGTGGCCGGCGGTTTGCTGCAGCTGAATTTGAAGCGGGTGGTGTTGCCGCTTTTTTGCAGCTGTTCCTGTTTGCAGTCGCCCTGTTGCGCCGGCGGTTCGTTGCGCGCGGCCATTTCCTTGCTGATGCACACGCGCGCCGCCATGCCACCGCCCGGCGCGCCGCCGGGCGCCATGCCGACGCCTTTGTCAGCCATCATTTTTTCCATTTGTTTGCGCTGCTCGGGCGGCATCGCCGCAAGCTGCTTCTGCATCTCGGCCTGCGCCGAGGCCATCTTCGTGCCCATGTCGCCGCTGCCGCCCATCTTGTTGGTGACCTCCCACAGGCCGGGTTTCATGTTCTGCTGCGCGGCGGCGGGAACGGCGAGCAGGCACAGGACGAGGGCGGGAATGATGCGGTATGAGTGGCGCATGGCGGCTCCGGTGAGTCGTTGGGATGGTGCATTCTAGCCCTGAACCCGGGGCGGGGTGATGCGGCGCGGAACGCTGCAAATCGCTGTTTTGCCCACATGTTGAGCGGCGACTGGCGGTGCGCCGCCGGCGCGGAATCGCGGTATTCTCCCGCCACCAGCCGCAACGCCGGTGCGCGGCCAAAACAACAATGCCATTCAAGGAGATGTTCATGGTGCAAGCCGCGACCATCGCAGTCCAGCAGAACGTACCGGAGTTGAATTACCGTGTCGTGCCGGACATTTTTCATCTGCCCGAGGGCGTCAATTTCGGGCCGTGTTCAGCGGTCGCGGTGCGCGGCAACGGCAACATTCTCGTCTTCAGCCGCAATGAACATGCCTTGATGGAGTTCAATCCGCAGGGCATGTATCTGCGTTCACTGGGTCGCGGCGTGTTCGACAATCCGCACGGGCTGCGCCTCGACGCGCAGGGCAACATCTGGACCACGGATACCGTTGCGCACATTGTTGTGAAAATGAATGCCGAGGGGCGCATCCTGATGGTGCTCGGGGTGAAGGGGCGGCCGACCGACTGGCACCAGGCCGGGCATTTGCGTTGCTTCAATGAACCCAATGACATTGCCTTCGGACCCAGGGGCGAGTTTTATGTGACGCAGGGTCACGGCAAGGGCGAATCCCGTGTGCTGAAGTTCGCTGCCGACGGCACATTCCTCCTTACCTGGGGCGGCGAAGGCAAGGAAGCGGGGCAGTTCAACCAGCCGCATGCGGTGCTGGTCGATCCGCTAGGACAGGTTGTTATCGCTGATCGTACTAACGAGCGGCTGCAGGTGTTTGATGGCGATGGCCATTTTTTGCGCGAAAAAGCGCATCCCGGCACGCCCTGCGGACTGTGTTTGATGAGCGACGGCAAACACATCATGATGGCGCACGGCCACACCGGCCGCATTATGAAGCTCGACTTGGATCTGAATCTGCTCGCCGCCACCGGTGGCCAGGGCAAGGGGCCGAACCAATACGGCGAAGCGCATTACCTCGCCCTCGACGCGCAGGACAATATCTATGTCGCGGATTCGCTGAACTGGAATGTGCAGAAACTGGTGAAAAACTCCTGAGCGCGCTTTTCATTCCCTCTCCCCGTTTTAACGGGGAGAGGGTTAGGGAGAGGGGCTGCGAGATCCTTGTGGTTGCCCCTCTCCCCATGAAACCATGGGGAGAGGGGGTGTATAAGTTATTGATTTTATTTGATAAATAATTAATGCCTTCGCTTCCCTCATTCGGCACATTTGACTACGTCATCGTTGGTGCCGGCAGCGCCGGCTGCGTGCTGGCGAACCGGCTGTCGGCCGACCCCACGGTGTCGGTGCTGCTGATCGAAGCCGGCGGCAACGACGACTGGATGTGGATCCGCATACCCGTCGGTTATCTGTACTGCATCGGCAATCCGCGCACCGACTGGTGCTACAAGACCGTCGCCGAACCCGGACTTAACGGCCGAGCGATCAACTATCCGCGCGGCCGCGTCATCGGCGGCTCATCGTCGATCAACGCGATGCTCTATCTGCGCGGTCAGGCACGTGATTACGACGAGTGGGCGCAACTGACGGGTGATGCCGGCTGGTCATGGCCGCAGGTGCTGCCGGTGTTCATGCAATCCGAAGATTACTGGCGCGGCGCCGATGAAAAACATGGTGCCGGCGGCGAACTTCGCGTCGAAACGCCGCGGGTGCAGTGGGACATCATTGATGCGTTCAGGGATGCAGCGGTTGCAGCGGGCATACCGGCGACCGACGATTTCAACCGCGGCAACAATGAAGGCGTGTCGCGTTTTGAAGTCACCCAGAAAAGCGGCGTGCGCTGGAGCGCGGCGCGGGCGTTTCTGGATCCGGTGCGTTCAAGGCCGAACCTGACGGTAGTGACGAATGCGCTGGTGCATCGCGTGACCTTCGAGGGTAAACGTGCGACCGGCGTCGAATTCTCGCGCAACGGCGTGTCTGAACATGCCGGGTCAAGCCGCGAAACGATTCTGTCGGCGGGCGCCATCGGCAGCCCGCAGATCCTGCAACTGTCGGGCATCGGCCCCGCGGCCTTGTTGCAGCAGCATGGCATCGCCGTGGTGCAGGATCTGCCGGTGGGCGAGAACCTGCAGGATCATCTGCAATTGCGGCTGGCGTTCCGGGTGAATAACAAAGCACTGACGCTGAACACCATGCTCGATTCGTGGTGGGCGAAGGCGAAGATGGCGCTGGAATATGCGTTCAAGCGCACCGGTCCGCTGACCATGCCGCCGTCGCAGCTCGGTGCCTTTGTCAAATCCGATCCGGCGCAGGCGACGCCGAATCTTGAATACCATGTGCAGCCGATATCGCTGGACCGTTTCGGCGAGCCGCCGCACCAGTTTCCGGCGTTCACCGCCAGCGTGTGCAATGTGCGGCCGACCTCGCGCGGTTCGGTGCGCATCACATCGAAGGATCCGCGCGCACATCCGGCGATTACGCCGAATTATCTGGCGACCGAAGAAGACCGCAGGGTTGCGGTGGAGGCGATCCGGCTGACGCGGCGCATTGTCAACGAATCTGTTGCTTTGAATCCCTTCTCTCCGGTGGAATTCATGCCGGGGCCGCAGTTTCAAAGTGATGTCGAGCTGGTGCAGGCCGCCGGGCAGATCGGCACCACAATTTTTCACCCGGTCGGCACCTGCAAAATGGGCCGCGCCGATGACGCGACTGCGGTGGTTGATACCCAACTGCGGGTGCGCGGCATTCAGGGTTTGCGGGTGATCGATGCCTCAGTGATGCCAACCATTACGTCGGGCAACACCAATGCGCCGGTGATGATGATTGCCGAACGGGGGGCGGGGTTGGTGCGGCGTGGCTAGAATGCGTGGCTGGTGGCGGGTAAATCATTTGGAGGAAATGCGATGAGAGCGAGTCTTAAGGTGGCATGGCTGGCGGGGATGGCGTGTACGCTGACTGGCGGTATGGCGTTTGCGCAGGGCGCGTGGAAACCCGAGCGCAATGTCGAGATCATCGTCGGGTCCAGTCCCGGCACCGGCACGGATCGAACGGCGCGGCTGATCCAGAAAATCTGGCAGGAGCAGAAGGCGCTGCCGGTCACCGCCACGGTGCTCAACAAGCCGGGGGCCGGCGGTGCGGTGGCGTGGGCCTATATGGCGCCCAAAGCGGGCGATGCGCATCTGCTGCAGGTCACTTCGTACAACATCGTCACCAACCACATTACCGGCCGCAGTACGCTGAACTACACCGACTTCACGCCGATCTCGCTGCTGATCAGCGAATACATCGGTTTTGCGGTGAAAGCGGATTCCCCGTACAAAACCTTGGCTGAACTGGCCAAGGCGCTGCGCGAGAACCCGGAATCGGTGCCGATCGGCACCTCCAGCACCGCGGGCGGCGCCAACCACATCGCGGCCGGGCTGCTGGCACGGGCGGCGGGTGCGGATGTGAAAAAACTCAAAGTGGTGATCTACAACGGCGGCGGAGAAGCCCTGACTGCAACGCTGGGCGGACATGTCGCGGTATGGGTCAATTCGGCATCGTCGATTGCGGCGGCCTCGGCTGCCGGCACCATTCGTCCCCTGGCGATTGCCGCACCGCAGAGACTGCCGGGCGCGCTGGCCAGGTTGCCGACCGCGAAGGAGGCCGGTTTTGCAATGGTGGCGGACAACTGGCGGCTGCTGATTGCGCCCAAAGGTCTGAACCCGGCCCAGGTGGGCTATTGGGACAACGCTTTCAGGACCCTGACCCAGAGTAAGGAATGGAACGAAGATCTGGCTGCGGCGCAGATGTCCAACAGCTACCGCAACAGCGCTGAAACGACTCGCTATATCGGCGAAGAATATGGCGAAATCAAGGACATCCTGACCGAGCTCGGGTTGGCAAAGTCGTCCCGATAGTCGTCGAAATCACCCCGCGGCCGGGTTGCTCATGTGTAACGAGGTGTAACAGGGTCGGGTGGGGTGTCTCCGGGTTGCGACGCAGGATTATCCGGAATTTCAGCGCAAGTTGCTGTTTTCGTTTATTATTCGGTCCACGCGATTGAACCAGCAGGGGGTATCAGTCAGATGCTTGCAGTGGATCGCAGCGTCTCCAGGTGTCAACCAATGAGCTTTCAGCGCGTTTTTCGGTTCCAGTGGCCCTAATCCGGCCGCCGTGTTCCAAACTTAATTAATGAGGAATTAAAAATGAACAAAATTTTCGCCGCTATTATTGCCGCCGCTTTCGCCGCTGTCAGCTTTGGTGCTATCGCCGCCAAGCACGAAGAAGGCATGAAGAAAGACGCACCGAAAGCTGAAGCCAAGAAAGACGCACCGAAAGCTGAAGCCAAGAAAGATGCTCCGAAAGCTGAAGCCAAGAAAGACGAGAAAAAAGCCGACAAGAAGTAATTCTTCTCAGCTTGCAGAAGGCAGGGCTCCGGCCCTGCCTTTTTTCATTTCTGAAGACTGTTTATGTATTTGAGTTCATTGCTGGGGCTGTTGACGATTGTAGTTTTGCTGTCTGGCGGATTCGTTGCTGCCGAGCCCTTCCGTCCGACCGATGCCGCGACAGTGCTGGAGCGTCTGCCGATGAACCGGGGCGACGAGCGCGCGCGGGCGCTGGCTGCTGATCGTGCACGGCTGGCTGCTGCGCCGCGTGATCCCGTGCTGGCGATGAAAGTGGCCAGCGCCTATTACGCGCTGGCAGGCGCCGAAGGCGATCCCCGATATATCGGTTATGCCGAGGCCGCGATGGCGCCGTGGGCTGCCGATCCAAAAGCACCGGCCGACATCCTTTATTTGCGCGGCAAACTGCTGCAGTGGCGCCATGAATATGCGCCGGCGCTGGAATTGTTCGCGCAGGCCCTGCAGCGCGACCCCGGTCATTATGAAACCCTCAGCGGCCGCTCCGCAGTGCTGACTGTGCTGGCCGACTATGCCGGGGCGCGGCGTGACTGCGAAACCATGCGCGCACGCGAAAAGGAACTCTACTGGGCCAGTTGCCTGGCCTATATCGACGGCCAGACCGGGCAGGCGGCGGCGGCCGAACGCCAGCTTGCAGATCTGCTGGCGCGCCACGCCGGCAGCAGTCCCGAGGGACAGTTGTGGCTGCTGACACGACTGGCCGATCTGGCGACGCGCCTTGGGCGCACGGCGGATGCCGAACGCTATTACCGCCGCGCGCTGGCCCTGAACATCACCAGCCAGTATTTGCTGTCCAATTACGGCGACTTCCTCATTGATCATGGCCGCCATGCCGAAGCCGTCACGCTGCTGCGCGACTGGGTGCGTTCCGACGTGCTGCTGCTGCGGCTGACGCTGGCGGCACAGGCGCTGAATATTGCGGAATTCAAGACCTACGCGCAGACGCTGCGTGAACGCTTTGCCGCCGCCGCGATGCGCGGCGACACGCTGCACCGTCAGGAAGAGTCGCGCTTCCAGTTGTCGGTTGAACGCAACAACACCCGCGCGCTGCAACTGGCAGTGGCGAACTGGGCGATCCAGCGTGAACCCTACGACGCACGCATTCTGCTCGAAGCTGCAGTGGCCGCCGGCCGTCGCGATGCCGCGCAGCCGGTGCTCGACTGGCTGGCGCAGTCCCGACACGAAGATCCGCAACTTGCCGCGCTGGCGCAGAAGCTCATGGGAGGCAAACCGTGAAGCGGCTGATGGTCATGCTGCTGTTGTTGGTTGCCAGTGCGGTCGCGCAGGCCCACAAGCCCAGTGACAGTTATCTGAGTTTCAAATCGGAGCCCGGCCATGTCTCGGGACAGTGGGACATTGCGCTGCGCGACCTGGAATACGCGATCGGGCTGGATGCGGACGGCAACGGCGAAATCACCTGGGGAGAACTCTCCGCGCGGCACCCGGATGTGGCGTCGTATGCGCTGGCGCGGCTGCAGGTGACGGCGGGTGACGCGGCATGCCCCTTACAGGCAACCGACCATCTGGTCGACCGCCACAGCGATGGCGCGTATGCGGTAATCCGTTTCAGCGGCGAGTGCGCAGCCGCCGGCACGCTGAAAATCCGCTACAGCCTGTTTTTTGAACTCGATCCCACGCATCGCGGCCTCGCGCGCATCGAATCCGGCAGCGTGACGCAGACCGCCGTGTTCGGCCCCGAGCGCGCGGAGCAGACTTTCAACCTGGCAGCGCCCTCGGTGTTCGAGCAGATCGTGACCTATGTGCGGGAAGGCGTGTGGCACATCTGGATCGGATTCGACCATGTGCTGTTCCTGCTGGCACTGCTGCTGCCCGCGGTTTTGCGACGTGAAGCGCAAACCTGGCTGCCGGTATCGCGGTTTGCGCCGGCATTCTGGGAGGTGCTCAAAGTCGTCACCGCGTTTACGGTGGCGCATTCAATCACGCTGAGTCTGGCTGCACTGGAACTGATCTCGTTGCCGTCGCGGCTGGTGGAGTCGGTGATTGCGGCTTCAGTGGTGTTCGCAGCGCTGAACAATCTGTATCCGCTGGTCAGCGAGCGGCGCTGGGCGATGGCCTTCGCCTTCGGCCTGATCCACGGTTTTGGTTTTGCGTCGGTGCTGACCGATCTCGGTCTTCCCGGCGATGCGCTGCTGTCGTCGCTGTTCGGTTTCAATGTCGGTGTCGAACTGGGGCAACTGGCCATTGTCGCGGTGTTCCTGCCGCTGGCATTTGCGCTGCGCGCCACGCGTTTTTATTCGCGCGTGGTATTTGCCGGCGGTTCGGTGATCGTGGCCATACTCGCTGCGATCTGGCTGGCAGAGCGCGCGCTGGATATCAAGTTGTTGTCGTAACCGACTGATCGTTGTCGGTGCCGCGGTCCTTGATGCGGTCGAGTACGTATTGCGTCATGCCCGACGCCAGTTCATGCTCGCCGACAAACACGCGGTCCGGGCGATCGCTGAGCAAGCGCTTGGCTTCTTCGTCGCTGTGGGTGAGCACGATGATCTCGATTTCCGGATTGAGCTTGTGCGCGGTATCGATCATCCGTTGCGCCCGTGCCGAGTCCGACATGGCGATGACCAGGATGCGTGCTTTCGCGACATGCGCCTGGATCAGTACCGCGGGTTCGGCAGCATCGCCCGACACCGCGGGAATGCCGCGGCCGCGCAAGGTCTGGACGGTTTCACGATTCTGTTCCGCGACGACCACAGCGACACCTTCCTGGGCCAGCGCATTGGCAATACGCCGGCCGACGCGACCGTGGCCGACGATCAGCACATGGCCGGTGAGAAACTTAGGCTCCGTGCTGTCGGGCAGGGCGGCGAGCGGGTCGGTGCGGCGCTCCATCACGCGGGCGACATCCGATCGCGACTGTATCCAGCGGCGCAGGGGTTCAATCACGCTGAACACCAGAGGATTGAGCGCAATGGAAATGACCGCGCCGGCGAGGATCAGGCTCTGACCCTCGAGCGGGAGCAGTTTCAGGCTGACCCCGAGACCCGCGAGAATGAAAGAGAATTCGCCAATCTGGGCGAGACTGGCGGAAACCGTCAGCGCGGTATTCAGCGGGTAACGAAACGCCAGCACGATGGCGAAAGCCGCCAGCGATTTGCCGAATATGATGATGGCGACGACGCCCAGCACGTGCAGTGGACTGTCGAGGAGCATGCGCGGGTCGAACAGCATGCCGACCGAGACGAAAAACAGCACGGCGAATGCGTCGCGCAGCGGCAGCGATTCTTCGGCGGCGCGGTGGCTCAGTTCGGATTCACGCAGCACCATGCCCGCGAAAAACGCGCCCAGCGCGAATGACACGCCGAACAGCGCGGCGGCGCCATAGGCGATGCCCACCGCGGCAGCGATCACGCACAAGGTGAACAATTCGCGCGACGCGGTGCGCGCGACCTGCCACAGCAGCCAGGGAAACAGGCGTTTGCCGATGACCAGCATCAGCACGACAAAAATCGCCACTTGTCCCAGGGTGTAACCCAGGGTTTTCAGAAGTTCGACGGCGGACACGTTGCCGCCGCTGCCGCCGAGTATGCCCGCCAGCGGCGGCAACAGCACCAGTGCCAGCACCATCACCAGGTCTTCGACCACCAGCCAGCCGACGGCAATGCGGCCGTTCATCGAGTCCATGGCGCCGCGGCTTTCCAGCGCCTTGAGCAATACCACGGTGCTGGCGACCGACAGCGCGAGTCCAAAGACCAGGCCCGCGCCCATTGACCAGCCCCAGAAATGGGCGACGCCCATGCCCAGTGCGGTGGCGACGGCAATCTGCACGATCGCACCGGGAAGGGCAATTTTGCGCACCGACAGCAAATCATCGATCGACAAATGCAGGCCGACGCCGAACATCAGCAGCATCACGCCGATTTCGGCGAGCTGGCTGGCGAGTTCCATGTCGGCGACAAACCCCGGGGTGTGCGGCCCGATCAGCATGCCCGCGACCAGATAGCCAACCAGCGGCGGCAGTTTCAGGCGTGCAGCACCCAGGCCGAAGAGCAGAGCAAGGCCGAATGCGGCGGCGAGTGTGGTGATCAGGTTGATGCTGTGCGGCACGGGTGGTATTCCGAAAATGAGATCAATACATAACACAGTCCCGTGTCATGTTGATGTGGCTCTGGCTCGTTTTCAGCGTCAGCCGTGTGTGTTGCGACTGTCTTCAGGCGCCTGGTCGCGCTGGATCATGCCGTAGTCGCGGATTACGCCGGCGACCCGCAACCGGTAATCGCGGAAAACGCCGCCGCGGCCGCGAACCTGCGCGCTTCGGTGCTGCTCGAGCTGACGCCAGCGTTCGACTGCGGCTTCGTCCCGGAATACCGACAGCGAAAGAATCTTGCCGGGTTCGCTGAGACTTTCGAAACGCTCGATCGAGATGAACCCATCGACCTGTTCCAGCAAGGGCCGCAGCCCGGCGGCGAGATCCAGGTATTCCTGCTTGCGGCCCGGTGCGGGCCACACTTCAAAGATGACTGCGATCATGGCGGTGAGTTCGTTCAGAACGCGAAGCGGCGCATGCCGCCGTCGACCGGAATCACCGTGCCGGTGACGTAACTGCCCCGCTGTGAAGCGAGAAATACCGCCATCGCGGCGATTTCCTCGGGTTCGCCGTAGCGGCCGAGCGGAATCTCGTTCTGTTCCTCGTGGGCACGGAATTCTGCTGAATATTTGCGGCGGATCTGTTCGCTCATGATGCGTCCCGGCGCCAGGCAGTTGACGGTGATGCCGTGTTTGCCGACCTTCCGCGACAGGCCCTTGGACCAGCCGTGGATGGCGGCTTTGGCCGGTGTCGCGGCGAGCAGGGCGTCAGGTTCGGATTTGCCGGAGAGGTTGATCACGCGTCCCCAGTTGCTTTTGATCATATCCGGCAGCACGGCGTGGGTGAGCTGACGCACGCGCACGAAATTCAGCATCATCACGCTCTCCCATTCTTCTTCGGGTGCGTCGATGGGAATCGCCGGGCGGCTGCCGCCCGCGCTGTTGACAAGGATGTCGATGTGGCCAAGCGCGGCGCGCGCGGCGTCGGCGAGTTTCTGCGGAGCCCCGTCCTGCATGATGTCAATTTCGACGACGGCGGGCGCAATGCCGCCGGCGGCGATGATTTCTTTTGCAAGATCATCAAGCAGGTTTTTGCGGCGCGCGGCGATGCACAGCTTTACGCCTTCGGCGGCGAGCATTTTGGCGATGCTGCGGCCGATGCCCTGGCTGGTGCCGGTGACGAGTGCGGTTTTGCCCTTCAGTTGCAGGTCCATCAAACGATTCCTTTGTTATCCCTTGATCCAGGTCTTGAGTGCAATCCACAGCTTGCGCAGCGGCGTCAGCGAAGTACGGTGTGTCAGTACGCGGCAGCCGTCAGCGCGGATTTCGTCGAGCAGCGTGCGATAGATGGCGGCCATGATGATGCCCGGCAATTGAGGTTTGCGGTCACCAGCAGGCAGTTTGCCAAATGCGGCGTCATACGTCGCGAGTGCACGTTCGACCTGCAGCCCCATCAACTGGCGGAAAGCGTCGCTCGCCTGAACTTTCGCGCTGACGTGGACGATCTGCGAGGCATCGATGCCCGCCGCGGCGAGTTCATCCAGCGGCAGGTAGATGCGGTTGCGGCGTGCGTCCTCGCCGACGTCGCGGATGATATTGGTCAATTGGAAAGCCAGGCCGAGTTCTGCGGCATATTCCAGCGTGCGCGGGTCCTTAAATCCGAAAATGCGCGCCGACATCAGGCCGACCACGCCGGCGACGCGATGGCAGTAGGTTTTCAGCGTGTCGAAATCCGGATAGCGGTTGTAGTCGAGGTCCATCGCCATGCCGTCGATCACCAGCAGCAGCTGGTCTTCGGTGATGGTGAAAGGTTGCACAATATCGGCGAGGGCGCGTGCGACCGGATGCTGGGCCTTGCCGGTGTAAATCCGTCCCACTTCGTCACGCCACCACGCGAGCTTGGTGCGCGCGACGCCGGCGTCGGCACATTCGTCGACAACGTCATCCACTTCGCGGCAGTAGGCGTACAACGCAGTGATCGCGCGGCGGCGTTCCTTCGGCAGGAACAGAAAGCTGTAATAAAAGCTGGAACCGCTGCCGGCAGCCTTGTCCTGGCAGTACTGGTGCGGATCGATCATGACAGCAGCGAGCGGAACAGCATCAGCGCCCAGTCCGGTTTGGTCAGCACAGGTCGGTGGCGGAAGACGTCGCCGCGCACCGCAGTAATTTTTTCGAGAATGCGGTCGCCACCGGCGATGATCATGCGCATTTCAAGGCCGATGCGACCTTTTAGTACGCGGCCCAGCGGCAGGCCGCTGTAGAGCAGTTCGCGCGTGCGTTGCACCTCGAAATTCATCAGATCCCGCCAGTGGCCGCCAGTATCCCCGGCTGCGATCTGCGCTTCACTGACGCCCAGCCGATGCATGTCGTTTTGGGGGAAATAGACACGGTCTTTTTGCCAGTCGATCGCCACGTCCTGCCAGAAGTTGATCAGCTGCAGGCTGGTGCAGATGGCATCGGAGTATTGCAGATTCTGTTCGCTGGCGGCGTCGTAGAGATACAGCAGCAGGCGGCCGACCGGGTTGGCCGAGCGGCGGCAGTAGTCGAGCACGCCGGCGTAATCGGCATAACGTTTGGTGGTGACGTCCTGGGCGAAGGCCGACAGCAGGTCGTGGAACAGTTGGATCGGCAGACCGTGTTCACGAATTATCGCGGCGAGGTCGGCGAACCATGGAATGCCGGGCGGCTCGCCGCGTTCGATGCGCTGCAGTTCGCGGCCGAAAGTCGCCAGCAGGGCCAGGCGCTCGGCGTCCGGCAGTTCGCCTTCGTCGGCAAAGTCGTCGGATTCGCGGGCAAAACGATAGATCAGGGCGATCGGGCGCCGCAGCCGGGCAGGCAGCAAAACGGACGCAACCGGGAAATTTTCGTAATGGTCGACGGCCACGGGGTGCGGAAAAGAGAGCTCCATCAAGGGCTTGGCTTATATTTCGGGTGCAGATGCCAGCCTGCGGCCTTGTTTGACAGCAATTATATTACAATCAAGGGGTTGCAAAAGGACGGCGGTGCCGGCAAATGCAGGTCCAGGCGGGCCCGGGCGCCGTTGTTGCAGCGCGAAAGTGGCGGAATTGGTAGACGCACCAGATTTAGGTTCTGGCGCCGAAAGGCGTGTGGGTTCGAGTCCCTCCTTTCGCACCAGGGCGCTACGGATTAACTCAACAGGGAATTTTCGATGCAAGCGAATTTGGAAACGCTGGGATCACTCCAGCGCAAGCTGAACATTACGGTGCCGATGGCAGACATTGATGGGGAGGTTGAATCACGCCTCAAGCGACTCACGCGCACCGTCAGGATTGATGGCTTCCGTCCGGGCAAAGTGCCGTTGACGGTGGTGGTCAAGCAGTTCGGCCCGCAGGTTCGTCAGGAAGTCCTCGGCGACACGCTGCAGAAAACCTTCGGCGATGCCGTTACCCAACAGAACCTGCGCGTTGCTGGCTATCCGAAGTTCGACGCCGCGCCGCCGGTCGATGGCGCCAGCGATTTCAGCTACAGCGCGACCTTTGAGGTGTATCCCGAGGTGGTGGTGGGTGACGTGACCAAAGCGAACGTTACCCGTGCCACGCTGGAAGTGTCGGAAACGGAGATCGACAAGACGCTGGAAATCATGCGCAAGCAGCGCGTCAGTTACGAGGCGGCGGATCGCGCAGCGGAGAACGGCGATCGCGTGACCATGGATTATGTCGGCACCATCGACGGCGTGGAATTCGCCGGCGGCAAGGCCGAAGGCCAGAGTGTGGTTCTTGGTGACGGCCGCTTCCTGCCGGAGTTCGAAAAGAGCCTTCCTGGCATGAAGGCCGGAGACAGCAAGAAGTTTGACCTGAAGTTCCCCGATGATTACGCGGGCAAGGAAGTGGCGGGCAAGACCGCAGTGTTTGCGGTGACCGTGAAGGAGGTCTCGGCGCCGAAACTGCCGGTGATCGACGCTGAATTTGCGAAAAGCCTGGGCGTAGAAGACGGCGATCTGGCCAAGATGCGCACGGAAATCCGCGGCAACCTTGAGCGCGAGGTCAAGGCGCGGCTGAAGGCCAGGACCAAGGAGCGCGTGATGGACGCGCTGATGGAAGTAACCAAAATCGAAGTGCCGAAGGCACTGGTCGACATGGAAGTGGAGCGCCTGCAGCAGATGGCGCGTCAGGATCTGGCGTCGCGCGGCATCCCGGTCAATGAAAACATTCCGCTGCCGGCGGACATTTTCGAGAAGCAGGCACAGCGCCGGGTGACTTTGGGCCTGATCCTGTCCGAGGTGGTGCGCGGGCAGAATCTGCAGGCCAAACCGGAACAGGTGCGGGCCCTGGTCGAAGAGCAGGCGCAGAGTTACGAGCATCCGCAGGAAGTGGTTAAATGGTTCTACCAGTCGCCGGAGCGCTTGCGTGACATCGAGTCGGTGGTGCTGGAAGAGAACGTGGTGAACTGGGCGCTGGCAACAGCGCAGGTCAAGGATGAAGCCGTGACGTTCGACGAACTGATGGGGAATGCCAAATGAAGGGCTTTACCGAGCCGTACTCGATGATGCAGGAACCGCAGAATCTCGGCCTGGTGCCGATGGTGATCGAGCAGAGCGGCCGCGGCGAACGGGCCTACGATATCTACTCGCGCCTGTTGCGCGAGCGCGTGGTTTTCCTGGTCGGACCGGTCAATGATTCGACCGCCAATCTGATCATCGCCCAGTTGCTGTTTCTTGAGTCGGAGAATCCTGACAAGGACATTTCCTTCTATATCAATTCCCCCGGTGGCTCGGTTTCAGCCGGCCTGGCGATTTACGACACCATGCAGTTCATCAAGCCGGACGTGTCCACCCTTTGTGTGGGCCAGGCGGCGAGCATGGGCGCGCTGCTGTTGACCGCGGGCGCCAACGGCAAGCGCTTCTGCCTGCCCAACTCGCGGGTAATGATTCACCAGCCGATGGGCGGTTTCCAGGGGCAGGCTTCGGACATCGAGATTCATGCCAAGGAAATCCTCTACCTCAAGGCAAAACTGAATGAAATCCTTGCCAAACATTCGGGCAAGGACGTGTCGGCGATTGAAAAAGACACCGATCGGGACAACTTCCTTTCCGCCGAGCAGTCGGTAAACTACGGTCTGGTCGACAAGGTCCTGACCAGCCGCGGCGACGTAGTCGCAGCCTGATCCGGGCCGGATGATTGAAACGACGGGCGGTCACATCAAAACAGTCAGCAAAGGGTTGCGGTAATGACCGAAAAAGTGAGCGGTGAAAAGCTGTTGTACTGCTCGTTCTGCGGCAAGAGCCAGCACGAAGTGCGGAAGCTCATCGCAGGACCGTCGGTGTTCATCTGTGATGAGTGCATCGAACTCTGCAATGACATCATTCGCGAGGAAACCCAGGGCGGCGATGCCGCCAAGGGCGCCAAATCCGACCTGCCGGTGCCGCACGAGATCCGCGACATCCTCAATCAGTACGTGATCGGCCAGGACGTCGCCAAGAAAATCCTTTCGGTGGCGGTGTACAACCACTACAAACGCCTGCGCAGCGTCGGCAAGAACGACGACGTTGAACTGGCGAAGTCGAACATCCTGCTGGTCGGTCCGACCGGCTCCGGCAAGACGCTGCTCGCGCAGACACTGGCGCGGCTGCTCAATGTGCCGTTCGTGATGGCGGATGCGACGACGCTGACCGAAGCCGGCTACGTCGGCGAGGACGTCGAAAACATCATCCAGAAGCTGCTGCAGAAATGCGACTACGACGTCGAGAAGGCGCAGCGCGGCATTGTTTATATCGACGAAATCGACAAGATTTCGCGCAAGTCGGACAACCCGTCGATCACCCGTGACGTGTCGGGCGAAGGCGTGCAGCAGGCGCTGCTGAAACTGATCGAAGGCACCACGGCTTCGGTGCCGCCGCAGGGCGGGCGCAAGCATCCGAATCAGGAATTCGTGCAGGTCGATACCACCAACATCCTGTTCATTTGCGGTGGCGCATTCGACGGCCTCGACAAGGTGATTCGTGCGCGTTCCGAAAAGAGCGGCATCGGTTTCGGCGCTGACGTGCGCAGCAAGGACAATCGTCGTGATACGGCCAAGGTGCTGCGCGACTGCCAGCCTGAAGACCTGATCAAGTTCGGGCTGATCCCGGAATTCGTCGGCCGTTTGCCGGTGGTGGCGACGCTGGCCGAGCTGGACGAAACTGCCTTGATCGAAATCCTCACGCAGCCGAAAAACGCGCTGCTCAAGCAGTTCCAGAAAATGTTCAGCATGGAAGGTGTCGAGCTGGAAGTGCGTGACGGCGCATTGAAGGCGATTTCGCGCAAGGCGATGGAACGCAAGACGGGTGCGCGCGGCCTGCGCTCGATTCTTGAGCACACGCTGCTGAACACGATGTTCGACCTGCCGTCGATGGAAAACGTCGTCAAGGTGGTTGTTGATGAAGGCACCATCCTCAGCGACGCTGCTCCCTTGCTCATCTACTCGGACCAGCCCAAAGTTGCCGGATCAACCGTCTGACCGGAGGCGGGTGCTCCAGGCCCCCGCAGCAGTTTTGATGTCCGGCAAGGACGGCAAGGGAGTGGTTTCCCCACTTTCATGGGATGATCTGTATGCGGCGCTTGATTTGCAGGCGCACGCCCCAAGCTGAATTATGTTGAAACTCTCAGGTGACCCCAATGAATGACCAAAACAGTAATGAAATCAGCAAGTTGGAAATTCCGCTACTCCCCTTGAGGGATGTTGTGGTGTTCCCGCACATGGTCATTCCCCTGTTTGTGGGACGGCCCAAGTCGATTAAAGCGCTGGAAACAGCGATGGAAGCCGGGAAAAGCATCGTTTTGGTGGCGCAGAAATCCGCCGCCAAGGACGAGCCTTCGCCGGAAGACCTGTATGACGTCGGCAGCATTGCCAACATCCTGCAGATGCTGAAACTGCCGGACGGTACCGTGAAGGTGCTGGTCGAAGGCAGCCAGCGCGCGCGCATCCACAGCATAGAAGACGTCAAGACGCACTTCACGGTGCAGGTGACGCCGATCGCCAGCGAACCGGATACGGACAGCGAAACCGAAGCCATGCGGCGCACGATGATCCAGCAGTTCGATCAGTACGTGAAGCTGAATAAGAAGATTCCGCCGGAAATCCTGACTTCGCTCGCTGGTATCGACGAAGCGGGCCGTCTGGCCGACACCATCGCGGCGCACCTGCCGCTCAAGCTGGAGCAGAAGCAGGAAGTGTTGGAGATGATCAGCGTCAAGCAGCGCCTTGAGCACCTGCTGAAGGTTGTCGAAGGCGAACTCGACATCCTGCAGGTGGAGAAGCGCATCCGCGGCCGCGTCAAGCGCCAGATGGAGAAAAGCCAGCGCGAGTACTACCTGAACGAACAGGTCAAGGCGATCCAGAAGGAACTCGGCGAAACCGAGGAAGGCGCGGACATCGACGAGATCGAGAAAAAGATCCGTGGTGCGCGCATGCCCAAGGACGCGCGCAAGAAGGCCGACGCCGAACTGAAAAAGCTCAAGCTGATGTCGCCGATGTCCGCCGAAGCCACAGTCGTACGCAACTACATCGACGCGCTGATCGGCCTGCCTTGGCGCAAGAAGAGCAAGATCAGCACCGACCTGAAAGTCGCCGAGAAAGTGCTCGACGAGGATCACTACGGTCTGGATAAGGTCAAGGAACGCATCGTCGAGTACCTGGCCGTACAGCAGCGTGTCGACAAGTTGAAGGCGCCGATCCTGTGCCTGGTCGGCGCTCCCGGCGTCGGCAAGACCTCGCTCGGCCAGTCGATTGCCCGCGCGACCAATCGCAAGTTCATCCGCATGTCACTCGGTGGCGTGCGCGACGAGGCCGAGATCCGCGGTCATCGTCGCACTTACATCGGTTCGATGCCCGGCAAGATTCTTCAGAACATGTCCAAAGTGGGTGTTCGTAATCCGTTGTTTTTGCTTGATGAAGTTGACAAGATGGGGATGGACTTCCGGGGTGACCCGGCGTCGGCGCTGCTCGAGGTGCTGGATCCCGAGCAGAACCACACTTTCGTCGATCACTACATTGAAGTCGAATACGACCTCTCGGACGTGATGTTCGTGGCCACGGCCAACACACTCAACATCCCGGCGGCGCTGCTTGATCGCATGGAAGTGATCCGTTTATCGGGTTACACCGAGGACGAAAAAGTCCATATCGCCGAGCATCACCTGCTGCCGAAGACCATGCAGAATCATGGACTCAAGGGTGATGAACTGGTGGTGTCGGACAGTGCGCTGCGCGACATCGTGCGTTATTACACGCGCGAGGCCGGCGTGCGCAGCCTCGATCGCGAAGTGTCCAAGATCTGCCGCAAGGTGGTGAAGGAACTGGTCAGCGGCGGCAAGGAGCGCAAGATCACGGTGAGCGCGCGCAATCTCGACAAGTATCTCGGGGTGCGGCGTTATTCCTTCGGTATTGCCGAGAAGAAAAATCAGATCGGCCAGGTCAATGGCCTGGCGTGGACCGAAGTCGGCGGCGAACTGCTGTCGATTGAGGCGGCGACCATGGTCGGCAAGGGCAAGATGACCACCACCGGCAAGCTCGGTGAGGTCATGCAGGAGTCGGTGCAGGCGGCGATGTCGGTGGTGCGCGCGCGTTCGCAGCGTCTGGGCATCCAGGCGGACTTCTACCAGAAGAACGACATCCACATCCATTTGCCGGAAGGTGCAACGCCGAAAGACGGTCCCAGCGCCGGTATTGGCCTGTGCACGGCGATGGTGTCGGTGCTGACCGGCATCCCGGTGCGCGCCGATGTGGCGATGACCGGCGAGATCACGCTACGCGGCGAAGTGCTGCCGATCGGTGGTCTGAAGGAGAAGCTGCTGGCGGCACATCGCGGCGGCATCAAGACCGTATTGATTCCGGAAGAAAATGTGAAAGACCTGAAGGAAATTCCGGACAACGTGAAAAACAAGCTCGACATTCATCCGGTGAAATGGATCGATCAGGTGCTGGAACTGGCGCTGGAACGCAAACCTCAGGCACTGCCCGAGGAGGCTGCGGTACCGGTGCCGCCCGCGGGAGAGGGTGCAACGCCGGCGGCGATCAAGCACTGAGTCTGCAAAGCTGGAAATCGGGGCCGGATTGGGCTACAATCCGGCCCTTTGTTTCGCAGGGTGTCGCAGCAGGATGCTGATGCTGCAGGTTGAGATGCGAGCAGATCAGATGCGGGTGCTTAGCTCAGCTGGTAGAGCGTCGCCCTTACAAGGCGAATGTCGGCGGTTCGATCCCGTCAGCACCCACCAGCAGCACCGTGGTATGAAATACAGCAATAAACTGGAGTGGTAGTTCAGTTGGTTAGAATACCGGCCTGTCACGCCGGGGGTCGCGGGTTCGAGTCCCGTCCACTCCGCCAACTTTAGAAAAAAGGCGAACCCGGTTCGCCTTTTTTGTTATCCGCGCACTGAATGCGCGATCCTGGAGAGAGAGCCATGTACAATTTTGTATATAAAAATAAACGGCTGATGCAGCTGATTCTGGCAATGATCGTGCTGCCTTTTGCCTTTTTCGGTATCGATTCCTATTTTCAGGGCGGCAGCTCCGGCGGCAGCATTGCGACGGTGGGCGACTACCGGATTACCCAGGAAGAGTTTTCGCAGGCCTTGCGCGAGCGTCAGGATGCGCTGCAGCGCATGGCCGGTGGCCGTGTCGATCCGGCAATGCTCGACAGCAACGAGTTGCGCTTTTCGGTGCTCGACAACCTGGTGCAGCAGCGGCTGCTGTTTGAGCGCGCCGCAAAGGCCGGTCTGGTGATTACCGACCGCCAGATTCAGGACATCGTTGCCAGTATCGAAGCGTTCAAGGTCGACGGCAAGTTCTCCTATGAGCGCTACGAAGAGCTGCTCAAGGCGCAGTCGATGACCCCACTGATTTTCGAGCAGCGCGTGCGCCAGGACATGGTCTCCGAGCATGCCGCGTATCCGTACGTGGCTTCCTCCTTCGTGTCGCGGTCGGAAGCGGCCAATCTGCTGCGCATTTCCGAGCAACAGCGCGAGGTCAGTTACTTCACGCTGGCGGCTGATCGTTTCTTGCCGCAGGTCAAGCTCGAGGCCGATGCAGCGAAAAAATACTACGACGGCCACCAGGACGAGTTCCGCGTCCCCGAGCAGGTGCGCATTGAATTTGTATTGCTCAGCGGCGAGGCTATCCTCGCGCAGATCCAGCCTTCGGCGGCCGACGTACGCAAGGCCTACGACGAGAATATGAAGCGGTTCGAGGTCAAGGAGGCGCGCCAGGCCAGTCATATCCTGATTGCTGCCGAAAGCGGTGCCGATGCCAGGAAAAAAGCCAGGGCCAAGGCCGATGAAATCCATGCGCAGGTGAAGAAGAATCCCAGGGATTTTGCGGCGCTGGCCAAACAGCATTCGCAGGATCCGGGTTCGGCCGCCAATGGCGGCGACCTGGGTTTCTTTGAGCGCGGTTCGATGGTCAAGGCCTTTGATGATGCGGTGTTCACGATGAAGGCCGGCGATATTTCGCAACCGGTGGAAACCGAGTTCGGTTTCCACATCATCCGTTTGACCACTGTGCGCGGCGGCAAGGCGAAATCTTTCGAGGAAGCACGTCCGGAAATCGAGGCCGACCTGAAGAAACAGCAGGCCGGTCGCAAGTTTGCTGAAATATCGGAGAATTTCAGCACCACGCTGTTCGAGCAATCGGACAGCCTGAAACCCGCGGCTGATCTGATCAAGGCTGTACCGCAGAAAAGCGGCTGGATATCCCGCAACGGCGGCGATAGCCCGCTATTGGCCAATCCGAAGCTGCTGAAGGCCATTTTTTCGGACGATGTGCTGAACAACAAACGCAACAGCGAAGCGATCGAACTGGCGCCCGGCGTGCTGATGGCGGCGCGGGTCATCGAGCATAAACCGTCGGTGGTGCAGCCGTTCGAGCAGATCAGCGCGGCGCTGACCAAAAAACTGACACTGCAGCAGGCCGGCCAGTTGGCGGCGCAGGATGGCCGTGCCCGCCTGACCGCGTTGCGGGAAGGCAAAGAGGCGGGTAAAGATGCTGGAAAAGATGCGGCTAAAGGTGAGAGTAAGGGCGCCCAGATCACGTGGAGCGCGCCGCTGCTGGTCAGCCGTGGTGATCCCAAGGGTGTGCCGGTTGACGCCTTGCGCCAGGCATTCAAGACCGATGTCAGCAAGGTTCCGGCCTACGCTGGTGTCGAGATTGCCGGCGGCGCCTTTATGCTGGTACGCATCAGCAAGATTCAGGACGCTGCCGACGGCGCCAAGGACAAGCAGAACGCCATCGCACAGACCCTGCGTCAGGTGGCTGGGCAGGCGGAGCTGGCGGCTTACCTGGCCAGTCTTAAACAGAAATCGGATGTGAAGATCCGCAAGGATCAGGTCGAGAAAAAATCCTGACCGGATTGAAGCGTTGGCAGCAATAAAAAAGGGCGGCTCACAGAGCCGCCCTTTTTTATCAAGTGCCGGGCGTGGTTATTCGCGCATGCCGCCGACGGTGGTGTTAAAGCCGCTGTCGACGTAGGTGATTTCGCCGGTAATGCCGGCGGCCAGTTCGGAGAGCAGGAAGGCCGCGACATTGCCGACATCGTCGATGGTGACGTTGCGCCGCATCGGCGCGTTTTCTTCGACGTATTTGAGGATCCTGTTGAAATCACCGATGCCGGCTGCGGCCAGGGTTTTGATCGGCCCTGCTGAGACGCCATTGACGCGGATGCCCTGCGGGCCCAGGTTGGTCGCCAGATAACGTACGCACGCTTCCAGGCTGGCCTTGGCGAGACCCATGACGTTGTAATGCGGCACAGTACGGATTGCGCCGAGATAGCTCAACGTGAGCAGGGCGCCCTGGCGTCCGGCCATCAGCGGCACTGCGCCCCTGGCCAGCGCGGCGAAGCTGTAGCTGCTGATGTCGTGGGCCATTTTGAAGGCGTCGCGGGTGAGGCCGTCAAGAAACTCGCCTTTCAACGCCTCGCGCGGGGCATAGGCGATGGAATGCACGACGCCGTCCATATGACCCCATTCGCGCTGCAGCGATGAGAACAGCGCGTCGATCTGTTCATCCTGGGTGACGTCGCAGGGCAGCACCTGCACGGTGCCGAAATCCGAGGCGAGTTTCTGCACCCGCTCGCGGATTTCCTCACCCTGGTAGGTGAAGGCCAGTTGCGCGCCTTCCCGATGTGCCGCCTTGGCGATGCCGTAGGCGATGGAGCGGTTGGAGAGCAGGCCGGTGATCAGGATCTTTTTGTCTTGCAGGAATGCCATGGTGTTCCCTTAGCGTAACTAATCAGAATAGAGCAGACGCGGGGCGATTATAACCAGAAGCCGCGCCCGCCAATATCGGCTACACTTTTGCGCGATGACTTCGCTTCGTTACCGTCTGCCGCTGATTGCCCCGCTGCTCGCTCCACTTTTAGTAATCACCATAGTCGCGGGCTGCAGCGGATCACCCTGGAATGACCCCTATCCGGCAGCGGAGGCGGGTTCGAATACGCTCTACACCTCCTTTTCCGAACGTCCCAAACATCTCGATCCGGTACAGTCGTATGCCGAGAACGAATTTGCGTTCATCGCCAACATTTATCAACCGCCGCTGCAGTATCACTATCTTAAGCGGCCCTATGAATTGATTCCGTTCGGCGCAGAAGTAGTGCCCAAACCGGTTTATCTCGACGCCGCTGGCCGCAAGCTCCCGGACAACGCACCCGCAGAGCGCGTGGTGTTCAGCGAATACGTGATTGCGGTGAAGAAGGGCGTGCTGTATCAGCCGCATCCGGCGCTGGCCGTGGATGAAACGGGCAAAGCGCGGTATCAGACGCTGACCGCAACCGATCTGCGCGGTATCGACACGCTGGGCGACTTCAAACATACCGGTACCCGCGAACTGGTCGCTGCCGACTATGTGCACCAGATCAAACGTCTGGCGCACCCGCGCCTGCATTCGCCGATACTGCAATTGATGACCGACTATGTGGTGGGTTTGAAAGAACTTGCAGGGGAACTGGGCAAGGCCGCAGCCGGTTTGCCCGAACACGCGTTCATCGACCTGGAGCCGCATGCCTTGTCCGGTGTCCGGGTGATCGACCGCCATACTTACGCGGTGCGCGTGCGCGGCAAGTATCCGCAGTTTGCCTACTGGCTGGCGATGCCGTTTTTCGCGCCGGTGCCGCCAGAAGCGGATCGTTTTTATGGCCAGCCCGGGCTGGCGCAGAAGAACATTACGCTCGACTGGTATCCGATCGGTTCAGGGCCGTACATGTTGACGGTCAACAATCCGAACCGGCAGATGGTGCTGGAGCGCAACCCGAATTACCGCGGAGAAACCTATCCTGCCGAAGGTGAACCGGGCGATGCCGGACGCGGCCTGCTGCAGGATGCCGGCAAGCCGCTGCCGTTCATCGACCGTGTAGTGTTCAGCCTGGAGAAGGAGCAGATTCCGTACTGGAACAAGTTCCTCCAGGGGTATTACGACGCATCGGGCATCGCGTCCGATACTTTTGACCAGGCGGTGCAGTTTTCGGGGCAGGGCGATGTCACGCTGTCGGAGGACATGGTAAAGCGTGGCATCAGCCTGCAGACCTCGCTGGCGACCAGCGTGTTTTATCTGGGTTTCAACATGCTGGATCCGCTGGTCGGCGGCCAGGGTGACGAGCAGATGCGCGAAAAGGCGCGCAAGCTCAGGCTGGCGGTATCGATGGTCATCGACCAGGAGGAGTTTATTTCGATATTCCGCAATGGCCGCGGTGTGCCCTCGCACGGGCCGGTGCCGCCGGGCATATTCGGATATCGCGATGCCGATGCTGCGGGCATCAATCCCTATGTTTATGAATGGCGCAACGGTGAGGCGCAGCGCAAAACCCTGGCCCAGGCCAAACAGCTCCTCGCCGAAGCCGGGTATCCGAATGGCCGCGATGCCAAAAGCGGCCAGCCGCTGCTGTTGCATCTGGATACGACGTCCACCGGCGCGGATAGCAAGGCGCGACTCGACTGGTATATCAACCAGTTCGCCCGGCTGGGCATCCAGCTGGTGATTCGCGCCACGGACTTTAATCGTTTGCAGGACAAATTGCGCCGCGGCACTGCGCAGTTGTTTTTCATGGGTTGGAACGCCGACTATCCCGACCCCGAAAACTTCCTGTTCCTGTTTCACGGCCCGCAGTCGCGCGCGAAGACGCAGGGCGAAAACGCGTCGAACTACAGCAATCCCGAATTCGATCACCTGTTCGAGCGCATGAAACACATGCCCAACGGCACCGAACGGCAGGCGATCATCGACCGCATGATCGCGCTGCTGCGTCATGACGCGCCCTGGGTGTGGAGTTTTTTCCCCAAGGACTACACGCTGCATCACGGCTGGGTGCATAACCGCAAGCCGAACCAGATTGCCAACAACAGTCTCAAATATCAGCGTCTGGAGCCGGCATTGCGCGCGCAACAGCGTCGCGCATGGAACTCACCGGTGCTATGGCCGTTGGCGCTGGTCGCCGTTGTGCTGGGGTTGGGTGCGTGGCCGGCCGTGTCCGCATACCGCCGGCGGGAGCGGCGTACCGCCGTGGCCGGGGAGCGTGCATGAGCGGATACATACTCCGACGCCTGATCTACGGCGTGTTCGTGCTGATCGGCGTCAATGTGCTGACGTTTGCGCTGTTTTTTTTCGTCAACACGCCGGATGACATGGCGCGCGCGCAGCTTGGCGCCAAGCGCGTCACCCCCGAAGCGGTGGAAAAATGGAAGCTTGAACGGGGATATCATAAGCCATTGTTTTTAAACGATAAAGTATCAGGCTTTGAGCGTGTTACCGAGACCGTGTTTTACGACAAGTCGGTGAAGCTGTTTGCGTTCCAGTTCGGCGAGTCGGACCAGGGACGCAACATTGGTTATGACATCAGCACCCGAATGTGGCCCAGCCTTGCCGTGCAACTGCCGGCTTTTCTGATCGGATTGCTGGTCTACATCTCATTCGCGCTGCTGATGGCCTTTTTCCGGGCCACCGTGCTCGACTTCTGGGGTGTGGTGCTGTGCGTGCTGATGATGTCGATATCGACGCTGTTCTACATCATCGGCGGCCAGTTCATCTTCGGCAAACTGTGGAACCTGGTGCCGATCTCCGGCTACAACGGCGGCTTCGATGCGATCAAGTTCCTCGCGCTGCCGGTACTGATCGGCGTGATCAGCGGCATCGGCGGCAATGCACGCTGGTATCGCACGATTTTTCTCGAGGAGATCAACAAGGACTATGTGCGCACCGCGCGCGCCAAGGGCCTGTCGGAGGCACGCGTGCTGTTCCGTCATGTGCTGCAGAACGCGATGATCCCGATACTCACCGGCGTGGTGGTGGTGATTCCGCTGCTGTTCATGGGTGCACTGATCACCGAATCCTTTTTCGGCATTCCGGGGCTGGGCAGTTACACCATCGACGCCATCGGTCAGCAGGATTTTGCGATTGTGCGGGTGATGGTGTTCCTCGGTTCCGTGCTCTACGTGATCGGCCTGATCCTGACCGACCTGTCCTATACGCTGGTTGATCCGCGGGTGCGTTTCTCATGACGTTGTTTCCGTTCCGCTTCGAGCTGTTGTGGACCGATGCGCTGGTCTGGCTGCTGGTCGCGGCCATTGCAGGTTATGCCGCCTATGCCAGTGCCCGGCCGCATCTGCGCGCGCCCTGGTCGCGGGTCAGTCGCAGCGCCAGCGGCATTGCCGCGGCGGTAATTCTCGCCACCTTTGTGCTGGCCGGCCTGCTCGACTCGGTGCATTACCGGCCGTTGCTGCCGCCGCAGGACGGCAAGCTCGCGTACGCCACTGAGGTGCGCAGCCTGCTTGACCGCGTGCTGGAACCGCTGCGCGTCAAACGCGAAAAAACCTATTCGGCGCCGCTGGCGACACATCTGTATGCCAAGGAAACGCTGCAATTGCCCGATGGCCGCGAGGTGCGCGAGTTTCCGCGTCTGCGTCATGGCGGCGCGCATCTGAAAGATCCGGCGGCGGACCGGGCGGGGGACATCGCGTTGCGCGGATTCCGTGGTTTGGCGGTGGCCCTGCTGCTGTGGTTTACCGCTGCTGTGGCACTGGGCGCTGCGGTGGCACAGCGTTCCGGTATCGGCATCGATGCGGCCTGGAACGATATCTGGCGCGGCCGCACGGCGGTGCCCTGGAGGGCGGCGTTGGGTGCGTTGGCCGTTCTGGCGGTGATCGCGGGCCCGGTAGTAGCGCTTGCCCCGCATTACCATGTGTTCGGCACCGACAAGGTCGGGCAGGACGTGTTGTACCAGGCGCTGAAGAGCATCCGCACCGGCATGGTGATCGGCACGCTGGCGACGCTGGTGATGTTGCCTTTTGCGCTGGTGCTGGGCGTGATGGCGGGTTATTTCAAAGGCAGGGTGGACGACATGATCCAGTACCTCTACACGACGTTGTCCTCGATCCCCGGGGTGCTGCTGATTGCGGCTGCAGTGCTGATGATGCAGGTTTATATCGAAAATCATGCGGCGCTGTTCCCGACCACCGAGATTCGCGCCGACGTGCGGCTGATTGCACTGTGCGTGATTCTCGGCGTCACCAGCTGGACGGGGTTGTGCCGGTTGCTGCGCGGCGAGACGCTGAAATTGCGCGAGCTCGAATATATCCAGGCGGCGCATGCCTTCGGCGTGTCGCACTGGCGCGTAATGATGCGCCATGTGATGCCCAATGTGATGCATATCGTGATGATTGCGCTGGTGATGGATTTCAGCGGCCTGGTGCTGGCGGAAGCGGTGCTGTCCTATGTCGGCGTCGGCGTCGACCCGTCGATGATCAGCTTCGGCACGATGATCAACAGCGCGCGACTGGAAATGGCGCGCGAGCCGATGGTGTGGTGGTCGCTGGCGGCGGCCTTTGTGTTCATGCTGGCGCTGGTGCTGGCGGCCAATATTTTTGCCGATGCCGTGCGTGACGCCTTCGATCCCCGGCTGGTACGCGCAGGAGCCGCGGCATGAGCACAAAACCGCTGCTGAGGGTGCGCGATCTGCGAACGCAGATCCACGGCGACGGCCCGCCGGTGCGCGCGGTCGACGGCGTTTCGTTCGATATCGCTGCGGGCGAAACCTTTGCGCTGGTCGGCGAGTCGGGCTGCGGCAAGTCGATGACGGCGCTGTCGCTGATGCGCCTGCTGCCGGATGCGGCGACGATCACCGGCGGTGTCGTGGAACTCGACGGGCAGAACCTGCTGGTGCTGCCGGAGTCGCAGATGCGCGATGTGCGCGGCCGCCGGGTGGCGATGATTTTTCAGGAACCCGGGCTGTCTTTGAATCCGGTGATGACCATCGGCGCGCAGATTGCCGAATCAGTAAGCCGGCATACCGCGCTGAGCGGGGCCGCGGTCGACGCGCGGGTCATCGAACTGCTGGATGCCGTGCGCATGCCCGATGCGGCACGGCGCGTAAACGAATATCCCTTCCAGCTCTCCGGCGGCATGAAACAGCGGGTGATGATCGCGATGGCCTTGGCCTGTGATCCGGCGCTGCTGATTGCCGACGAACCGACCACCGCGCTTGACGTCACGGTGCAGGCACAGGTGCTGGAACTGCTGCGCGACCTGCAGCGCTCGCACGGCATGGCGATGCTGCTGATCACCCATGACCTGGGTGTGGTCGCGCAGATGGCGCAGCAGGTGGCGGTGATGTACGCCGGCGAGATCATCGAAACCGGCCCGGTGCAGACTTTTTTCAAGGGGCCGGCACATCCGTATTCCCGCAAGCTGTTTGACTCGCTGCCGGAGCGTGCCGGCCGCAACCGCATGCTGGCGGCGATACCCGGCGCGGTGCCGCCGCTGCACCGGCTGTTCACCGGCTGCCGGTTTGCCGAGCGTTGCGATCGTGTGCTGCCGCATTGTGCAGGCACATTGCCGGCGTGGCACGTAGTGGGCGATGAACACGAAGCCCGATGTCATTTGTATGCGGAGGTGGCTGCGCAAACGGCGCCCGGAGCAGAATCAACTGCCGACCAGGGTGCGCAGATCGCGGCGCGGCGCGCGCAGGACGAGGGCAGCGGTGCTTTGCTGCAGGTGAAAGACCTGCAGGTTTATTTTCCGATCCGCAAGGGACTGCTGCAGCGTGTATCCGGTCATGTGCGTGCGGTGGACGGCGTCACGCTCGACATCTTTCCGGGACGGACGTTGGGTCTGGTCGGTGAATCAGGTTGCGGCAAGACCACAGTGGGCAAGGGCCTGCTGCGTCTGGTGGCCCCCACAGGCGGTCAGGTGCTGCTGGGCGGCGCAGATTTTCTGGCGCTTGACCGCAAGGCCCTGCGGGCGCGGCGACGCGATGTACAGATCATTTTCCAGGATCCGTACGCCTCTCTGAATCCGCGGGTGCGCATTGGCGATGCACTGGAAGAAGGTTTGCTGGCGCTGGGTGTGGGCGCCGGTGCTGCAGACCGTCAGCAGCGCATTGATGCTCTGCTGACCGAGGTCGGGCTGTCGCCTGATATCAAAGGTCGTTATCCCCATGAGTTTTCCGGCGGCCAGCGCCAGCGCATTGCCATCGCCCGCGCGTTGTCGGTGGAGCCGCAACTGATTGTCTGTGATGAGCCGACCAGTGCGCTTGACGTATCCGTTCAGGCGCAAATCCTCAATCTGCTGAAACGCCTGCAGCGCGAGAAGGGGCTGGCTTATCTGTTCATCAGCCACAACATGTCGGTCATCGATTACATGGCCGATGAGGTGGCGGTGATGTACCTGGGGCGTATTGTCGAGCAGGGGTCGGTCGATGACGTGCTGCGTGCGCCGCGCCATCCTTATACCCAGTCGTTACTGGCGGCAGTGCCGGCTGCCGATCCGCAGGCTGCCAGGCCGGTGCTGCGCCTGGCGGGTGATCTGCCGTCACCGGTGAATCCCCCGTCAGGCTGCCATTTCCATCCGCGCTGCGCTGTGGCGGTGACGCACTGCGCATCCGTTTATCCCGATGCCCAGCGTCTCAGCGCGACCCATGTGGCGCGCTGCCATCTCTGCAAACAGGATTAACGCCGGGACTGCGAAGCAACGACAGCAGGTTTGGCCGGGAGTTTTGTTTTGGCGCTGGCTTTAACCGGAGTCTGTGCGCGTTTTGCCGGTGAACGTTTGGCGACCGTGGTTTTGGCCGCATGTTTCACCGGTTTGCTGCCCTTGACGTGGGTCGTGCGGGCCGTGTTGTAAGCCTTGGACAGCGTTACCGGCGTGGCCGGAAGGTCAGGCAGGTTGGGTGTTGCGCCTTCTTTCACCGGCACCAGCAGCGGTAAGCCGGTGCGGAACTTGTTACCGGCAGTGATGTTGTTGACCTGCTTCAGTTCATTTACGCTCATGCCATAGACAGCGGCAATTTTTTCAGGCTTTTCACCGGCTTTTACGGTATGCGCCTGCCACGACACCAGCGGCTTGTCGTGATTTTCAAGGTTAGCCAGGAAAATAGAGACCCGGTTACGGGGCAGCACAATGGTTTCGCTGCCGTCGGATTTGATCACCGGTTTGTTGTGCGCCGGGTTGAGGAAACGGAAATCATCCAACGGCATGTTGGCAAACTTGGCCGCCAGCTTGAGGTCAATATGGCGTTTGACGGTGACAGCCTGGAAATACGGCTCGTTGGGAACGCTGGCGAGCTTGACGCCGAATCGTGCGGGTTCAGCGATGATGTTTTTGACGGCGATCAGTTTCGGCAGATAGTTGCGGGTCTCCGCCGGCATGGTCAGGCTCGCATAGTCTGTCGGCAGGCCCTTGGCCTGGTTGCGCGCAATGGCGCGGCCGACAGCGCCTTCGCCCCAGTTATAAGAAGCCAGCGCAAGTTCCCAGTCGCCAAACATGCCGTAGAGTTTCTCCAGATAGTCCAGCGCAGCATTGGTGGCAGCGATTACGTCGCGACGGCCGTCATACCACCAGTTCTGGCGCAGGCCGTAGTGCTTGCCGGTGGAGGGGATGAACTGCCACAGGCCTGAGGCATGGGCCTTGGAGTAGGCCTGCGGGTTGTAGGCGGATTCAATCATCGGCAGCAGGGCGACCTCGGCGGGCATCTTGCGGCGTTCGATTTCTTCAATGATGTGGAAAAGATAGTGGCTGCTGCGGTCCACCATGCGCGCGAAATATTCGGGTTTGGCCGAATAAAAGTTTTCCCAGTGCCGAACCAGTTCGGTATCCATCGGCTTCATGGTGTAACCGTTGCGCACGCGTTCCCAGACGTCTTTGGGCGGGGCCTTGATTTGGGGTTCCGGCGCGGCAACAACGGCGAGCGGCGGGTTAACCGGGCTGGTCTGTGCGGCCAGTTGAGCGATGGGATCCGGCGCGGACAGTTGTGGCTTTGCGGAGGGGTCAGTTGATGCTGTCTCTGTCGGCAATTGCGCGCACGCTGTAGCGAGGGCAACAAGACCGAGGAGGGTGCAGCGCGCAGCGATTTTTATCATGCAGGATTTTTCCAGTTTCGGCTGCCGTGGCAGCCTGACGATGGGGGGATGTTAGCCGTCGGGGCGCCAGGTTGTCAAACCGGATTATTCTTCAAAATCAATAATTTACCGAAAAAATCACAGATTTGGCGTGAATTTCGCCACGGTTTGTTCAGAAATTGTTCTTCCAGTCGCGAATTTCTGCCAAAACACTGACCGGATCGGTGAGTTTTTTGCCGGCGCGGGCGTTCGCGCTTTGAATCACGCCGGGCGCATTCACGCGTACAAAAGGGTTGGTGGCTTTTTCCTGGGCGATGGTTGAGGGCAGGGTTGGCTGGTCTTTGTCGCGCAGCGCCTGCATGCGCGCTTCAAGCGAGGGCAGCAGCGTGTTGCCGGGCTCGACCGCTCGCGCAAACTTGATGTTCGACAGCGTGTATTCATGGCCGCAGTAAACGCGGGTGTCGTCCGGAAGGCGGCTCAATCGCGTCAGCGAGTCGTGCATCTGTCGGGGTGTGCCTTCGAACAGGCGGCCGCAACCTGCCGCAAACAGTGTGTCGCCGCAGAACAGCATGCCGTCGCCGACGAAGGCGATATGCGAGCGGGTATGCGCGGGGATTTCCAGTGTTTCCATGTCGATGTCGAAGTGCGGCAGTCTGAAATGCTCCCCGTCAGCGAGCCTGACGCTGACTTCGGGAATGCGTTCGTCGCGCGGGCCGAATACCGGGACCGGGCTGCGCGCCAGCAGCGTCGCGTTGCCGCCGACATGATCGGCATGGTGATGGGTGTTGAGTATGGCGACCAGCGTCAGGTTTTCGCGCTGCAGATAATCGATCACCGGCTGTGCCTCGCCCGGATCGACGACGGCTGCAAAACGTTCGTCGCGGATTGTCCAGATGTAATTGTCGGCGAACGCGCGCAATGCCACGACTTCACAGGCAGCCATTTGATGCTCCATTGCAGATCAGCGGTCGATTATGATTTAAACTCACGGCATGTCAATTGTGGACGCAAAGACTGCCGCGACGCAGTGGCTGGCGACGCCGCTGGGCCAGTACGTGCTTGCGCGCGAGCAGGCCTATTTCGATAACGCCGTTGCCGATATTTTCGGCTATCACGCCCTGCAACTCGGCATGGAGGAGCTGAACCTGCTGCGCGCGAGCCGCATCCCGCTGCGTGTGCAGGTGGGCCGTGACGCCAGTGCAGGACTGCGCGCCGATTTTTGTGACCTGCCGATCGAGTCCAATAGTGTCGATCTGATGGTGCTGCCGCATACGCTGGAGTTTTCCGATCATCCGCACCAGATCGTGCGTGAAGTGGCGCGTGCGCTGCGCCCCGAAGGACAGGTGGTGATTGCCGGATTCAATCCGCTGAGTCTGTGGGGTGCGCGCCTCGGCTTGGGCGGACGCGGTGAATTTCCGTGGCAGGGCCGATTTATCCATCTGCCGCGGGTCAAGGACTGGTTCGCGCTGCTGGGGCTTGAAATTGTTGCCGGCTCAATGGCGTGTTACGCGCCGCCCTGCAGCGAACAGAAATGGCTGGACCGTTTTGCTTTCATGGAAAAAGCCGGCGACCGCTGGTGGCCCATCGCCGGCGGCGTATATTTCCTGCAGGCGGTCAAACGCGTGCGCGGCATCCGCCTGATCATGCCGAAGTGGAGCGATCAGGTGGTACCCAAAAAGAATCTGGCGCCGATGCCGGAGCGGGTGCGCGAGGGGCGTGACGTGCGTGACAAGGACGGCGTGGCGGTCAAGGCGCGCGTGAAATGAGCGAGACCGTAGACATCTATACCGATGGTGCGTGCAAGGGCAATCCCGGGGTTGGCGGATGGGGCGCTTTGCTGCGCAGCGGCGGGCATGCGCGCGAAATCTTCGGCGGCGAACTGCAGACCACCAACAACCGGATGGAATTGACCGCGGTGATCCGCGCGCTGGAGGCGCTGAAGCGGCAAAGTCAGGTCCGGGTGCACACCGACTCCAAGTATGTGCAGCAGGGCATCTCGGAATGGATACACTCGTGGAAAAAACGCGGCTGGAAGACGGCTGACAAAAAACCTGTCAAGAACGAAGATCTGTGGCGACAGCTCGATGAACTGGCCGCACAGCACCGGATTGAATGGTTGTGGGTGAAAGGCCATGCAGGGCATGACGGCAATGAGCGTGCCGATGCGCTGGCCAATCAGGGCGTGGATAGTGTGATGAACGGAAAAATCGGTTAATGGCGATGCGGCAGATCATTCTGGATACGGAAACCACGGGTCTCGAACCCAGGCTCGGCCATCGCATCATCGAGGTTGCCGGTGTCGAAATGGTCAACCGACGGCTGACCGGCAGACACTTCCACCGGTATCTCAATCCGGGACGCGACAGCGACGAGGGCGCACTGCAGGTGCATGGTCTGACCACGGAATTTCTCAGCGACAAACCGAAGTTCGCCGAAGTTGTCGATGAATTGCTCGAGTACATCACTGGCGCCCAACTGATCATCCACAACGCGCCTTTCGATATCGGTTTTCTCGACGCCGAACTGGCGCTGGTGCGCAGGAAAAAACTCGCGACCATTTGCCCTGCCGTCATCGACACGCTGCGCATGGCCAAGGACCTGCATCCCGGCAAGCGCAACGGCCTGGATTCCCTGTGCGAGCGCTATCAGATTGATAACTCGGCACGCACGCTGCACGGCGCGCTGCTGGATGCGGAGCTGCTGGCGGAAGTTTATCTGGCGATGACCCGCGGCCAGGACAGCCTGATCGTTGAATCAGAAGGCGCCCGTGCGGAAACCAGAGCGGTAAACTTCGAGCGCGGCAACCTCAAATTGGTAGTGCTGCGCGCGAGTGAAGCTGAAGTCGCGGCGCATGAATCGCAACTGGCCGATATCGACAAGGCCAGCGGCGGTTCGGTGTGGCGCTGTCTGGCGAACTGACGGGATCAGCCGCCTTCAGGCGGCAGTCAACGCCAGCAACTGCCGGAACGAATCCTCAAACAGTTTCAAACCTTCGCTCTGCAGTTCGTCGCCGGCGGCGTCAAGGTCGATACCGAGCTGTTGCAGCGCTGCGAACTGTGCCCTCGCTGCATCGAGATCGCGAGTCAGCGTTTGTTCCGCCTTGCCATGGTCGCGGAACGCCGCCAGCGTGCCGTCAGGCACGGTGTTGATGGTATTGGGGCCGATCAGGGATTCGATATACAGCACATCACTGAAGGCTGGATTTTTGGTGCCGGTACTCGCCCACAGCATGGTTTGCGGACGGGCGCCGCGTTTTGCCAGTTCGCTGAAGACCGTCGTCGAAAAATAACCGAGTGCATCCTGGTAGGCGATGCGGGCAAGCGCAACAGCCGTGCGTCCGCGCAGCGCCAGCGCTTCACCGCCGATGATTTCAAGGCGTTTGTCGATCAATGTGTCGACGCGGCTGAGGAACAGGCTCGCCACCGATCTGACTTTGCGCAGATCGCCACCGTTGGCGTCGAGCCGCTGGATGCCACGCAGGTAGGCTCCGGCCACCTCGCGCACATGGCGCAATGAAAACATCAGTGTGACGTTGACCGAGCAACCTTTCGCGACGAGTTCCTCGATCGCGGTCAGCCCCGCGGCTGTGGCCGGCACTTTGATCAGCAGGTTGTCACGGCCGACAGCAGCTTTCAGACGCAGGCCGGCCGCGACAGTGGCTTGGGCGTCTGGGGCCAGCGCGGGGGAAACCTCGAGGCTGACATAGCCGTCATCACCGTCGGTGCTTTTGTACAAAGCCAGCAACAGGTCGCATGTGCTGCGGATGTCGGCGACGGCGAGGGTTTCGTAACGCTGTTCGGAAGTGAGCGTCTTGTCCGCTTTCAGGCTTTGCAGTTCTTCGCGGTAATAGGGGCTTTCGCTGATCGCCTTGTAGAAAATTGACGGATTCGAGGTGACGCCGGCAATTCGGTCTTCATTGATCAGTTTCAGCAATGCGCCTTCCTGCAGCAGCGTGCGCGACAGGTTGTCGAGCCAGATGCGCTGGCCGATGGCGTGCAGACGGAGCAGCGGGTTCATGTTCGGCATGTTCATGGGATTTGTATTCCGGAAAAAACTTCAGGTGCGGTGCGGATATTTTCGCGCGAGTTCGGCGGCGACCGTGGTGATCAGGCGACGGGAAATGCTGACGCTCGGCGGCAGATTGGGCAGCGCCTCGACATCAAACCAGCTGGCTTCCTCGATTTCGACGCCGTCGGGCCTGACTTCGCTGCCCGCATATTCGGCGGTGAACGCGACCATCAGCGAGTGCGGGAATGGCCAGGGCTGGCTGCCGAAATACTGCAGATTGGTGACTTCGACGCCGACTTCCTCGCGGGTTTCACGCACCACGGTGTCTTCGAGCTTTTCACCCGGTTCGACAAAGCCGGCAATCGCCGAATAACGCCCCGGCGGCCACACCGATTTGCGCGCCAGCAGCAATTCGCGGCCGCGGGTGATCAACACCATGACCGCGGGGGATACCGGCGGGTAACTGGTGAAACGGCAGGCCGGACAGGCGCGAGCGCGTTCGTCGGTGCGCGCTTTCATCGGCGTGCCGCAGCGGCTGCAGAACTGATGGTTGCGCTCCCAGTCGATGATCTGCAGCGCGCGACCGGACAGTGCGGCGACGGTGCCGTCGACCATGCCGAACAGATCGCGCAGGCCCAGCGTCGCCCAACCGTCGGGGAGCGGATGACCTTCTTCGATATCGGCGGCGTAGCAATGTTGTTCCCCGAGCAGGCCGAGGTAATGACTGCGCACCGGGTTTACGCCGTGGTCTGCAAGATCGCGGCAGCAGGGCAGTTCCGCGGACGCCATGTCGCTGACGATAATGGCCGAACGCTGAAATGCGAACCACACGGCCGGCGTATGGTTGTCCGGCGGCGGCGTTACAAGCGGGGTGTACTGTTCGGACACGATGGCTACTCGAAATGGGATTCGTGAGTATAGCCGCTGGCGGATGTGCCGAACCTGTGGCGCATTAACGGGGTGAGAGTGGTGGGCGGTACTGGGATCGAACCAGTGGCTTCCACCGTGTGAAGGTGGCACTCTACCGCTGAGTTAACCGCCCAAGCCGGCGCGAATTCTACCATCGGAGGCTGTCGGCCGCCAAACCGCTGGCTATAATCGGCCTCTCATGCAATCCCATAACATCACCGTCATCGGCGCCGGCATCGTCGGCATGGCTACGGCCAGCTACCTGCAGCGCGACGGCCATGCGGTGACGGTGGTCGATCAGCGTCCCCCGGGCGAATACTGTTCCTTTGGTAATGCCGGCATCCTCAGCCCAGGGTCCTGCGTGCCGATTGCGATGCCGGGCATCCTTTCACAAGTGCCTGGTTACCTGCTGGATCCACTGGGACCCCTGTCCTTGCGTTTGTCCTATCTGCCGCAGGCTTTGCCCTGGCTGCTGCGTTTTGTGGCTTCCGCCGATCGCCGCAAGGTCGAACGCATCGCCGATGGTTTGCGTGCGCTGCTGTCGCAGACTTTTGAGGCCTATGCGCCGCTGATCAAAAGCGCCGGCGTCGAAGACCTGATCCATAAAAGCGGTTATGTGGTGGTGTATTCTGATCGCAAAGCCTACGCGGCCGATGCGCTGGGTTGGAAATTGCGCCGGGATCGCGGCGTCGTCATCGATGAGCTGGATGCCGACGGTATCCGCGCGCGATTGCCGCAGCTGCAGGGCGATTTCCGCATGGGACTGTTCCTGCATGATCATGGCTGGTGTGCCAATCCGGAACGGTTGACCAAGTCGCTTGCAGTCGAATTCGAACGCAATGGCGGCAAACTGCTGCAACGCCAGGTGCTGGGCATCGATTTCGGCCCCGATGGCCCGCGGGCGCTGCGTACGGATGCCGGTCTGCTGCCGGTCGAGAAGCTGGTGATCTGCGCCGGCGCGCATTCCAATGAATTCAGCGCGGCTCTCGGCGACCCGGTGCCGCTCGAAGCCGAACGCGGGTATCACGTGACCTATTCCGACCCGCGGTTTTCGTTGCCGATGCCGGTGATGGTGCCGGAGCACAAATGTTTTGTGACGCCGATGGAAATGGGGCTGCGTATTGCCGGGCAAAGCGAAATTGCCGGCATCCATGCAGAACCTGATTACCGTCGCGCGGAAATCCTGGAGGTGCTGATGCAGCGCCTGTTTCCCGGTATCAGTCGTGTGGATTCAACGCAATGGATGGGGCGGCGGCCGTCGATGCCGGACTCAACCCCGGTAATTGGTCGCGCAACCCGGTTCGACAACGTCTATTACGCGTTCGGCCACGGCCATGTCGGCCTGTGTGGTGGGGCGCCGACCGGAAGGCTGATTGCCGATATGGTTGCCGGGCGGCCGTCGCGCATCGATCTCACGCCGTACCGCCCGGACCGGTTCTAGACCGAATCGGGCGTCTGTGATGGCCGCGTAACGTAAAATAGTGTCTTTTTTGCGGCCACATCATGGTTAGAACCCGTTTCGCTCCCAGCCCGACCGGTTATCTGCATATCGGCGGCGCGCGCACCGCGCTGTTCTGCTGGGCTTACGCCAGGCAGCATGGCGGCACTTTCATCCTGCGCGTCGAGGATACCGATCGCGAGCGTTCGACCGATGTCTCGGTGCAGGCCATTCTCGACGGCATGAATTGGCTGGGACTGGACTACGAAGGCCCGTATTTCCAGATGCAGCGCCTGGACCGTTACCAGGCCGCCGTGGAGCAGTTGCTGCGCGACGGCCATGCCTATCACTGTTACGCCACACGCGAAGAGATCGATGCCTTGCGCGAAGCGCAGCGCGCGCGCGGCGACAAGCCGCGTTACGACGGTCGCTGGCGGCCGGAGAATGCAAAACGCCTGGGGCTGACGCCGCCCGCAGGGGCTCAACCCGTGATCCGCTTCCGCACGCCGGATACCGGTGAGGTGACGTTCAATGATCTGGTCAAGGGACCGATCACCGTAGCCAACGCAGAACTTGATGATCTGGTGATCATGCGCGCCGACGGCATTCCGACCTACAACTTCGGCGTGGTGATCGATGATATCGACATGGACATCACCCATGTCGTGCGCGGCGATGATCATGTCAACAACACGCCGCGGCAGATCAACATCTACCGCGCGCTGGGGGCGAAGCTGCCGCTGTTCGCGCATCTGCCGATGATCCTCGGTGCTGACGGCGAGCGGCTGTCGAAACGCCACGGTGCGGTCAGCGTGATGCAGTATCACGAGGACGGTTATCTGCCTGAAGCGCTCAACAATTACCTCGCGCGCCTCGGCTGGTCGCATGGCGATGAAGAGAAATTCTCGATGCAACAGCTGGTCGAATGGTTTGACCTGGCGCACATCAGCCGTTCACCGGCACGTTTTGACCCGGAGAAACTCGGCTGGCTGAACCAGCAGTACATCAAAGAGACTGATGACGCGCGTCTCGCACAGCTGATGGTGCCGTTTCTGGAGCGCGATGGCTGCAATGTCGCGGCCGGGCCTGCGCCGCAGCGCGTGGTTGCGCTGCTGAAGGAGCGGGTCAGCACGATCGAAGAGCTTGCGGATGCGGCGGTGTATTTCTATCGTGCGCTGGAGCCCTCCGCCGAATTGCGCGCGCAGCATTACACTGCAGATGTGCGACCCGCGGTGGAGGATCTGCATCGCAGGCTCGCGCAAATCACCTGGGACCGCGCCAGCATCAGTGCGGCGATGAAAGCGGTCGTCGCGGAATACCAGTTGAAGTTTCCCAAGCTGGCGATGCCGTTGCGGATCATGGTCACCGGTGAACCGCAAACGCCGTCGGTGGATGCAACACTCGAACTGATCGGACGCGATCAGGCGTTGGCACGCATGGCGCTGGAATTAAAGGCCTTTCCGGGCTGAATTCCGGGTTTACAGTCCCGGGATGCATCGGTATAATTCGCCGCTCTCGTGGGGGTATAGCTCAGCTGGGAGAGCGCTTGCATGGCATGCAAGAGGTCAGCGGTTCGATCCCGCTTACCTCCACCAGCAGAACACCTCGCTGTAATCAGACGCAGTCCCTATCGTCTAGAGGCCTAGGACATCGCCCTTTCACGGCGGTAACCGGGGTTCGAATCCCCGTGGGGACGCCACAAAT